>BEIF01000001.1:0-162500 GCA_002898215.1 bacterium HR29
GCGGCCCCGGGCGCGGCGGGCGCGGCGGCGGGCGCGGCCCCGACCGCCCCCGCGGGGGCGGTGGCGGAGGGGGCCAGCCTCGCCGCGAGCCTCCGCGACAGCCGCAGCAACCCCCACGTCAACAGCAGTCGGCGCCGCGCGGCCAGCCCTTCGGCGGCGCCAGCCGCGGCTGGACCCGGCGCACCGAACCTGGCGACGGCCCTCCCCAGCCGCCTCCGCCTCCGCGACGCGGCCTCGGGGGCGTCGGTTCGTACGACGAGTAACCTCTCGCTCGCGATCCGGGAGAAGTTCGGGGCCGGGAGCATCGCTCCCGGCCCCGATGCTCGGTGAGGCGAGCGGCCGCCTCAGAGGATGGGCAGGTACTCCCGGAGCTCGAAGTCGGTGACGTGCTTCCGGTACCGGTCCCACTCGATGCGCTTGTTCTTCAGGAGCGATTCGTACACGTGGTCGCCGAGCGTCTCCCGCAGCCACGTCGACTGCTCGGCGATCTCGATGGCCTCGATGAGGCTGCCCGGCAGCGTCTCGATCCCCCGTCGCTTCCGCTCCTCCTCCGTCATCTCGTAGACGTTCTCCTCCACCGGCGGCGGGAGCGGGTACTCGTGCTCGATGCCGTCGAGGCCCGCGGCGAGCATGACCGCGAAGACCAGATACGGGTTGCAGGCGGGGTCGGGCGACCGGTACTCCACCCGCATGTGCCGCTCCTTCCCGGGCTCGTACTCCGGGATGCGGATGAGGTCGCTCCGGTTCCGGTGGGCCCAGCTCAGGTAGACGGGGGCCTCGAACCCGGGGATGAGCCGCTTGTAGCTGTTCACCCACTGGTTCGTCACCAGCGTCATCTCGCGGGCGCGCTTCAGCAGCCCCGCGATGTACCCCTTCGCAATGGCCGACAGATGGTCCGGGGCCTCGGGGTCGAAGAAGGCGTTCCGCTCGCCGCGGAAGAGCGACTGGTGGACGTGCATGCCGCTACCGTTCACCGTCGCGATCGGCTTCGGCATGAAGGTGGCGTACACCCCGTGCTGCTCCGCGATCTCCTTCACCACATGCCGATACGTCATGGCGTTGTCGGCCATGGTGAGGGCGTCGGTATACCGAAGCGTGATCTCGTGCTGGCTCGGGGCTACCTCGTGATGGCTGTACTCCACCTCGATGCCCATCGCCTCCAGGGCGAGCACCGTTTCCCGCCGCAGGTCGGCTGCCGCGTCCGATGTCGTGTCGAAGTACCCACCATGGTCGAGGGGCTCGGGCGCGTTAGGGCTTTTGAAGTAGAAGTACTCCATCTCTGGGCTCACGTAGAACGTGAAGCCGAGGGCTGCCGCCCGCTCGAGCTGCCGGCGGAGCACCCGCCGGGGGTCCCCTTCGAAAGGCCGCCCGTCGGGGTGATAGATGTCGCAGAACATCCGCGCCACCGCCCGCTCCTTCGGGCGCCAGGGAAGGATCTGGAAGGTCGTCGGGTCGGGCTTGGCGATCATGTCCGATTCGTCGATGCGGGCGAACCCCTCGATCGACGAGCCGTCGAAGCCCATCCCGTCCTCCAGGGCCTTCTCGAGCTCCTCGACGGTGATCGCGAAGCTTTTCAGCGAGCCGATGATGTCGGTGAACCAGAGACGGATGAATTTGACATCGTGTTCCTTGCAGGCCGAGATGACGTAGCTGGCGGAATCGGTCACAGCTCCTCCTTCAGATGTCGGGTTCGCTGGCCTTGAACGGCCAGGGTACCTCCCATGGATTTCGAGCGTGTTACGAGGCGCTCTCCTCCGCGAGGCGGCCGAACAGGTCGTAGTCGCCGGCTGCCTCGATGCGCACGCGCACCCGTTCCCCCGCTTCGGCCCGCCCGTACGCGATGACGAGTCCGTCGACCTCAGGCGCCTCACGATACGTTCGTCCCGCCACCACCGGGCGCCCGTCCTCGTCCTCCCCGCTTCCCTCGACCAGCAGGTCGAGCTCGCGGCCGATGAACGTCCGGGCGCGTCGGGCGGCGATGCGGCGCTGGATGCGCATCAGCCGTTCCCGCCGCATCACCTTCACCCGCTCCGGCACCTGGTCGGGAAGGTCGTGTGCCGGCGTGTGCGGCTGTCGGGAGTAGGTGAACACTCCTACGTGATCGAACTCGATAGCGCGCACGAACTGTTCGAGCTCTGCAAACTCCTCGTCCGTCTCGCCCGGGAAACCGACGATGAGCGAGGTCCGAAGGGCGATGTCGGGCATCGCTTCCCGCAGCATCCGGACCATCGCGAAAGTCTTTTCCAGGTTATGAGGCCGCCGCATCCGGCGGAGTACCGCCGGTGACCCGTGCTGGAGGGGCACGTCCAGGTACTTCACGACGTTCGGCAGCTCGGCCATGGCCTGCACGAGCTCGGGGGTCACTCGGCTCGGGTACGCGTACATGATCCGAAGCCATACGTCCTCGCCCACCGCTTCCGATAAGGCCCGGAGGAGTCCGGGCAACCCTTTGCCCGGCGCGAACCCGAAGTCCTCGCCCCACGCGGTGGTGTCCTGGGCTACCAGCACGATCTCGCGGGCCCCGGCTTCGACGAGACGCTGCGCCTCGCGCACGAGGGCCCCCAGGGGCAGCGAGCGGAAGCGCCCCTTGATGCGGGGGATCACGCAGAAGGTACAGGGGGCATCGCAGCCGTCGGCCACCTTCAAGTACGCGCTCGGCCCGCGAAGGCGTGCGGGCGTATCGGGGATGTCGTAAACGGCTTCCGCGTCCACTTCGAGCAGCCGGGCAACCTGGACCCACTGTCCGACGCCGAAAACGTGGTCGACGCCCGGCGCCTCCGCTCGCACCCGGTCTCCGGCGATCTGCGTGAGGCACCCGGCGACGATGAGCCGCTGGCCCGGCCGCTTCTTCGCCGCCAGCGTGCGGATGACCTCCAGCGATTCCCGTTGGCTCGCCTCGATGAAGCCGCAGGTGTTGACGATGATGGCGTCGGCCGATTCCGGGTCGGCGGCGGGCTGGAGATGGCCGACGAGGAGCCGCTCGAAGTGCTCGCTGTCCACCTCGTTCTTCGGGCAGCCGAGCGTCACCAGATGGTACGTCTTCGCGACCGCCATCACCGGCCACCACTCACGACGATGAAGACGGTATCACCAGGCTCCCCCCGCACCCCCGGCGCGGGACCCTGGTCGATGACGATGCCGGCCGGGCGGTCGCTGGGCTCCACCCGCTCCGAGGGGACGAAGCCCGCCTCGGCGATGGCGAGCCGAGCCACTTCCACCGGCTGGCCGATGACGTTCGGCACCACGCCCGGCGTCACCTCGAGCCCGCTCGTGGCACTTGGCGTGTCCTTCCTGCTGGAGGAGTCCGAAGTTGCGGTCGCCGTGGCCGTGGGCGGGGGCGCGGCGCTGTCGCCGCCGCCAACTTGCGCGATGATGAAGGCCAGCCCCAGCACGAAGAGCGTGATGGCAATCGCCGCGGCCGCAGCGATAGCGGTTCGAGCGGGCGCTGCGCTCCCGACCTCGATGGGGCGGCGCGGCACGCCGATGTCGACGCCGATCATCGGCTCGTACTTCCCGGAGCCTTGGGACGAGCCCGGTCGCTCGCCCTGACGCAGGGGACGGACACCGCGGCTCGGCGGCGTGAACGGCTCCGGCGTAGGCCTCCGCCACTGGGGCCGCCCAGGAGGCGGCGACTCGGCTTCCCGGGCGGCCGCACGCGGAGGAGCGTACCTCGAGGCGGGGCCGTTCTCGATCGGGAAGAGCGCCAGCATCCTCTGCGGGTCGAGCCCCAGGTATTGCGAGTACGAACGCAGGAAGCCCCGCGCGTAAACCGGGGCGGGGATGATGTCGAACTCCTCGTTCTCGAGCGCCTGCAGGTACCGGCGCGAGATGCGCGTGTCCCGCTCGGCGTCCTCAAGCGTCAGCCCGCGGGCTTCGCGCGCCCGGCGGAGCGTAGAGCCTAGCTCGCCCATGACAACCTCAGGATAACGACTACCGTACCATTCCCCCTGCGGAGGGGACAGGGAACGCCGCCTCACCCGCTCGCCACGGGTACGTCGAGTTGGTGCTTCCGAACTTCCGCCATGACCCGTTCCCCGAGCGCCTCGTCTGGCTCGACGATCGGTAGTCGAGGCTTCCCGATCTCGAAGCCAAGCCGCCGGAGGATGTAGCGGATGGTGCTCGGGTTGCCGTTGGCGAAGCAGGCGTTCGTCAGCGGCACGAGGCGCCGATGGATGGCTGCCGCCTCGGCCACCTGCCCCGCGGTAACGAGCTCGAGCATCCGCCGAAGCTGCCCCGCGACGATGTGTCCGGTGACGCTGATGGCGCCGTACGCTCCCATGCACCAGAGCGGGAAGTTGTCGTTGTCGTTCCCACTCCAGATCTTGAACTCCGGCGCGGCCTCGATGAGCTGGGCGCTGTGAGCCAAATCGCCGTTCGCCTCCTTGTCACCGGCGACGTTCGGGAGTTCGGCGATGCGTAGGAGCGTCTCGACGGTCGCGTTCACGCCGGTTCGGCTCGGCACGTTGTAGACGATGACCGGGAGCGACGTGCTCTCGGCGATGGCTCGGAAGTGCTGGTAGATGCCCTCCTGCGACGGGCGCAGGTAGTACGGCACCACCGCCAGGATCGCGTCGGCCCCGGCGCGCTCCGCGCGCTTGGCGAGCGCGACCGAATGGTGGGTATCGTTCGTCCCCGCGCCGGCCACGACGGTCGCGGAGTCTCCGAGCTCCTCTTTCACCTCTGCCCACAGCCGCTCCTTCTCGTCGTCGCTCAGGAGCGGTGCCTCGCCGGTCGTCCCCGTGACCACGACCCCCTCGTTGCCCGCGGCGATGAGGTGGCGCGCAAGCCTGCGCGCATGGGCGTAATCGACCGCGCCATCGGGCGTGTAGGGCGTCACCATCGCCGTCATCAACCGCGCCAGCGGACGCATGGCTCTCTCCTCGCTGCTCCTCGCTCCCGACGATTGTACTCCCTGCCGCTGGTCGGGACTCATTCGTGGCGCTCCACCCAGCGCCCCTGGAAAAGGAGGAGGTCGCCCTCCCGCACCCGGACCGATGCGGGCGAGGCTTCCACCTCGTTGTGAACACCGAGAGGGCTGAACCTCAAGGTCGCATCGTGAAGGTTCCACCGCAGGTTCTCCGTGGTTACACCGCGGCAGGTGCCGATGGCCACGAGCGAAACCACCGTCCCTGGCTCCGCCTCGACTCGCGCCTCCCCGTCCACCAGCCTCACCTCGAACTGGTCATCGACGAGCCGGATGCTCGCCTGTCCCCGGAAGAGGACCAGCACCGAAAGGTTCGCCAGGGCATGGTCGGCACGGCCTCCCCCGAACCCTGCCACGTCGACCGCGGTACAACCGCGGCCGATCGCCCAGGCTATCGCCTTCTCCAAATCGGTGCGGTACCGGTCGTCGTCCTCCAGGAGGCGGTCAGGCCCGAGCCTCGCCCGAGCCTCGCCCGACACCGAATCGAGATCGCCGATAACCACGTCCGGCTCGATGCCTGCCGCCAGCGCCTTGTCGGCCGCGCCGTCGGCAGCGACTACCACGTCGGCCGCCTCCGCCAGCTCGCGGAGGAGCTGCGGCGAAGGAAACTCCCCATCGGCCAGTACCAGGGCTCGCACGTTCCTAGTATCGCCCGATGTTCGCTACGAGGCGGCCCGCAGTTCCTCCGCTGCGGCGGCTACCACCGCTCGCACGAACGCCCGCTGGTGCGGGGCCAAGTTCTCGAAGTGCAGGTGCAGGCACACGGACCCATCGGGACCCGGAGATGTGCCCACGACCGTGCAACGCAGGTGGGCCGCGTACCCGAAGAGCTGGAGGGCGAGGTCGATGCTTTTCCCTGGGGCAGGCGCAGCCTCGGGTCCGACCGCTACCGCGCAGCCTCCCTCCGAGATGTCGAGCGGCCGGGCGGCCACCGTGCGGCCTTCGCATACGACCTGGGCCGTGCCTCGGACCGGAAAGCGCGCGCTCCGCCGAGCGTCGAACCGAACCCACGGTGTGCGCCGGTGGAGGACCCAACGGGCAGTCGAGGTTTCGGCGACGGTGGCCCGGCAGGCGTAGCGCCCCGTTCGTGGTCCGAACATGAGGGTGACCGTCTCCTGGGGCCGGCAGTCGAGCGGCGGCGCTTCGATCGCCAGCCTTGGAGGGTCGTCTTCGAGCACGCGCGCCACCGCCTGGGCGGTGGGGTCGGGAAGCACGAGCAGGACAGCCGCCCCGGGCGGCAATCGGATTCTCTCGCTCACGCCCTGATCCTCGGCACCGGTACCCGGGCTCTCGACGGGTGCGGGACCTGGACGCCTGCGGCAAGCGGCGGCACCCTGAACCACGTGCCGTTCGCCGTCGACCTGCAAACCGGAGCCTTTCCCGTCTCGCTGGAGATCACGCCGCCGAAGCGAATGCTTCGCGGCATCCTCCTTCGCCGCGCGCGGCTGTTGGGCGAGTGCGTGCGCACCATCAACGTCATCCAGAGGCCGGACCGGCTGCCCAGCCTCGATGCCTCCATTGAGCTCCTTCGCCACGGCTTCGAGCCGGTTTGGCATCTGGTGACTCGGGGCCGGGAGGAGGAGGACATCCGCGCGGACATCGAACGGGCGGCGGCAGCCGGCGTCCGTCACGCCCTCTGTCTTCTCGGCGACCATGCCGTCGAGCGGGAGCCGGCCCGTCCCCTCCGCATCCGCGAGACCATCGCACTGATGCGACAGCTCGCACCCGAAATCACCGTGGGCGCGACGCTCAACCAGTACGCCCCCTCGTCCGACGCCGTGTTGCGCAATCTCCTCCCGAAGGTCGAGGCGGGCGCCGCCTACGTGCAAACCCAGCCGGTCGTGGAGCTCGAAGCGTTCCTGCGGCTTGCCGAGCGCGTCCGGCGGGAGGTCCCGGACCTGCGCATCGTGCCGATGGTGATGCCCATCGTCGCGCCGGAGACGGCGCAACGCGTTGGCGCACGCCTCGGCTTCTCCGCAAGCGAGTCCATCCTGAGCAGGCTCGCGGCTGGCGACGGATGGAGGCTCTTCCAGGACACGGTCGCGCAGTTGCGGGAAAGCGGCCTCGCGGACGGGGTCGCGGTGATGACTTTCGAGATGGACCCCGCGCCCGAAGTGGGGGACCGCATCCGCGAGGCGCTCGTCGGCGCCGGTGCCCTCTCCTGCTGAAGGGCGGTTCGCCCTCTGCTTGGCCGTGTCCCGCCTTCCCCCGGCGCCCGCGTGCTCCCGGCCGAACCGGGCATCGGACGAGGGGCGAGGCCATCCTGCCTACTGGGCGGACGCCACCGATGGGGTGCGCAATACCCGCCTCCCCGGGGTGCCCCGCGCGTCCGCCGGGCTGCCCATCCCCGCCTCGGAAGGGGGCCTCGCTGCCCCCGGAGTCCGCTCGACCGGGGGCTGGAGCCCGTGCTCGGGGGGCCGCCTCACGCCCCCTTTCCCCAACTCCGTCGCGTGAGCTCCGCGCCAGGGAGCGCGGCCACGCCCGGGGAAGACGTCCGGAGTGCCATGGCGGAGATGCTCCGCGACGGGAGGAACCCACTCGCCTTCGCGCGGAGCCGGCTCCGCGCGTTCGAGCCGGACCCAACTCCTCGAAGATGCGTCACGGGGCCTTCTGCTAGCAGGTTCGGCAATTCGAGGCCGCGGCGGCCACCGTAGTCGGCCCCGTGCTCGCCCACGCCTTCGAGCATCGCGTGGCCTTCGCCCGACGCCACCACCCCTCGTCGGGCCGTCCTCCTTGCCGCCTCCCTCGGATGGAGAGGCGCCTGTCGAGGCGCTGGTAGGCGTCACGCGCGGTGTTGCCCTACGTCTCTTGCCGAACGGCGAGGCGCTGGTCTCGGCTCCCTGTGGAAGGCAAGTCCCTCGCGGAGAGAATGTCTCGTTGTCGGCGGGAAACTTGCAGCACCGCCCTTCTTGCGGTCTGAGCGGTTGCGACGCCGGAGCGGCCTCACGGGCGGCAGCTCCGGCTTCGAACCTGGCGGCCGCCGACTATAATCGCACCGTGCCCGAACCCCCCTTTCCAGACCGGTTTCCCGACGTTCGCGCTGCCGCACTCCGACATGCCGAAGAGCACCGCTGCGAGGTAAAGGTCCCGGAGCCGGGCCGCGCGCAGGCCGTCGCCGTCCTCGCCCGGCTCTCCCGCGCGTCCCACGTGCTCGTGTGCGGGTCCGATCCTGCCTACACCCCCATCCACATCGCCGCCGCCCTTGGCCTCACGGGGCGGATCGACCTTGTCGACCCCGATGAGCATCACGCCGTCTTCGCCCAGCGCGTCTTCACGCAGCACGGATTCACCGAGAAGCTGAAGGTCGTCGAAGGCCGGGCTGTCGATGTTGTGCCCTACCTCAACGGCCCCTACGACCTTGTCGTGGCCGGGCCGTTCGCGTCCCTCGCCGAGCCGCTGCGCTCGGCCGTTTACCGCCTCCTGCGTGCCGGCGGGGCTCTGGTCGTCGACCTCCCGGAAGGGGATTCGATTCCGCCCGCCGTCGCCGAATTCGGGGCCGACGAGCGGTGGATGTTCGGCCGGCTCGGGCATTTCGCCGTAGCGGTGAAGCTCCGCTGAGGGGCCCCTTCCTCACCGGGCCGCCCTAGGGCATCCTTTCGCCATGGCCACCTACGACGAGCTCCAGATCGGCGCAACCGCATCCTTCTCGAAGACCATCTCGGAGACGGACGTCTACCTCTTCGCTGGCATCAGCGGCGACTTCAATCCCGCCCACGTCAACGCCGTGGAGGCGGCCAAGGGGATGTTCAAGCAGCGCGTCGTCCACGGCATGCTCACCGCCTCGTTCATCTCCACCGTCCTGGCGATGCGGCTACCCGGGCCTGGCACCATTTACGTCGGGCAGGAGCTCCAGTTCCGTGCGCCGGTCTTCATCGGCGACACGGTCACGGCGACCGTGGAGTGCATCGAGAAGATCGAGGAGCGCAAATGGGCCCGCTTCAAGACGACCGTCACCAACCAGGACGGCAAGGTCGTCGTCACGGGAGTCGCCACCGTCATCCCACCCGCGAGCTGAGCCTGCTACGCTCCCGCATCCGATGACGAGTTCGCCCCCGGTTCGCAGGCGCCGCCTCGACCAGCCCGAACAGGAACCGGTCGGGAAGGGTTGCCTGGTCGCCGGTGCGGTGCTGGGCATCGTGGTCGGAGCGGTGCTGGCCTTCTTCGGCTACCCCTGGGTCCTCCGAACCTTCTTCGCGGAGGAGGTCGTTGCCCCGGGGGGCGTCTACCAGGGCGACGCGAAAACCCTCCGTCTCCTGGGGTACGATTTCGACCCCGAAACCCGCATCCTCGAGGTGCGTCTTTCCGTGCGGACGAACAAGACGTGGCGCCCCGGAGCGGAGAACTTCTTCGTCGACGTACGCGGCGAGCGGCATCCGGTGGAGGCGCTCCCGCCGGACCCGGCGATTCCGGAAACGTCGCTCCAGTTCCAGCTCGGCCAGGAACGGACCCTCCTCCTCCGCTTCCGGCTTCCGAAACGGGACTCCGTCCCCGAGGCGGTTCGCCTCGCCGACCCCAGTGTCCGCTTCGAACTGAACCCACCATGACTTCGGACGTCGCAGCGCGCCCTGTCTTCGAAACGCCCGAGGGCCCGGTTCCCACGCTGCCGCACTACCTCCGGCCCGGCCTGCGGCTCGTCTTCATCGGCTACAACCCGGCCATCTACTCCGCCCGGGCGGGCCACTACTACGCCCGTCCCGGCAACGTCTTCTGGCGCCAGCTCAGCGAGAGCGGCCTCGTCTCGCGGCCCGTGGGACCGGAGGACGACGCTCGCCTGATGGACGAGGCAGGGATTGGGTTCGTCGACCTTTGCCCGCGGCCCACGGTCCGGGCCGAACACCTCACCCCAGAGGAGATCGAGGCTGGGGCCCGGCGTCTGCACCGGCAGCTCGTCGAACACCTCCCGCGCATCGCTGTGTTCAGCGGGAAGGGCATCTACGCCCACTTCGCGCGGGTGAACTTCGGACTTCCGAGCAGCCGGTTGGCGCGGCGGCCGTACGGCGAGCAGCCGGAGCGACTGGAGGGCCGCGCTGGCGTGACCCGCCTCTGGGTCATTCCCTCGTCGTCCGGGCTCGCCAGCCGCTGGCACCGCGAACGGCTTCTCTGGCTCCGACGCCTTCGTGAAGCATTGGCCGAAATCGAAGAGGAGTCCTGCCAGTGATGCGCGCCGCCATCGTCCGCCGCACCGCTCCGGCGACCGCATCGCCGCTCGAACTCGCCGACCTCCCTGTGCCCGAGCCTGGCCCGGGCGAGCTGCTCCTGCGCGTCCGTGCCTG
Source organism: bacterium HR29 (assembly GCA_002898215.1). Taxonomy (GTDB): domain Bacteria; phylum Chloroflexota; class Dehalococcoidia; order Tepidiformales; family Tepidiformaceae; genus HRBIN29. The sequence goes on from BEIF01000001.1 coordinate 10,198, forward strand.
CGCCGTCTGCCGTACCGACCTCCAAATCGCCGAGGGTGACCTGCCCGCGCGCCGCCTCCCCATCGTTCCCGGCCATCAGGCCGTGGGCGAGGTCGTCGCCCTGGGCCCTGGTACGGAGGGCTGGCGGGTTGGGGATCGGGCCGGAGTGGCCTGGCTGGGCTGGACGTGCGGCGCCTGCAGGTTCTGCACCTCCGGCCGCGAAAACCTCTGCCCGGACGCCCGCTTCACCGGCTGGGACCGCGACGGCGGATTCGGCGAATACCTCGTTGCCGATGCCCGCTTCGCCCTCCGTCTTCCGGCAGGGTTCGACGACCTGGCTGCCGCTCCGCTGCTCTGTGGAGGGGTCATCGGCTACCGCTCCCTCCTTCGGTCGGGCATCCGGCCGGGCGAGCGTCTCGGACTCTTCGGATTCGGCGCCTCGGCCACGCTCGCCATCCAAGTCGCGGTGCACTGGGGGTGCCGCGTTTTCGTCTTCACGCGGTCGCCCGAAGAGCAGGAGCGTGCCCGCCGCCTCGGCGCCGAGTGGGCGGGCGGCTACGGTGAGGCAGGCCCCGAACCCCTCGATGCGGCGGTCACATTCGCGCCCGTCGGAAGCGTGGTCATCGAAGCGCTCCGCCGGCTGGAGCGCGGCGGTACGGTAGCCATCAACGCCATCCACCTCGACCGGGTCCCGGAGTTCTCGTACGACTGGCTCTGGCTCGAGCGCTCCATCTGCAGCGTTGCCAACTTCACCCGCCGCGATGCCGCCGAGTTCCTGGCTCTGGCGGCGGAGATCCCGATCCGCACGGAGTTCGACGTCTTTCCGCTCGAACGGGCGAACGATGCGCTCCGCGCCTTGGCTGAAGGTCGCGTGCGAGGCGCCGCTGTCCTTTCGCTCTCGGACTGAACGGCGACCGGGTGGCCCTCGCCCAACCCGCGGCCATGTGCCAGGATGGCTCCATTACCGCGGAGGCATGGCCGGTGCCCATCTTCGGCTCTGCCGCCCGCCCCTTCGCTGACCGCGTCGATGCTGGCCGGCGCCTTGCCGAGGCCCTCGCCGTGCGCCGCTGGGAGCGGCCACTGGTGCTCGGCATCCCCAGGGGCGGGGTGGTCGTGGCCGCCGAAGTCGCGCGTCGACTCGGCGGCGAGCTCGGCGTCGTCGTCGCCCGCAAGCTCCGCACACCGGGCCAGCCGGAGCTCGCCATGGGCGCTGTGGCGGCCAACGGCGCCACTTTCCTCGAGCCCGACGTCATCCGGAGTTTGGGGATCCCCCCCGAAGCGATCGAGCGGGAGCGTGCCATCCAGATCGAGGATGCCCGCCGGCGCGAGGAGCTCTACGGTGGCTCCGCGCTCCAGCGCTGTGCCGGCCGCGACGTGATCATCGTCGACGACGGCGTGGCCACCGGCTCGACGATGAAGGTAGCGGTTCGGGCGGTGAAGGAGGCTGGAGCCCGCACGGTCACCGTCGCCGTCCCGGTCGGTCCTCCCTCCACGATCGAGGAGCTCCGGGCCGAGGCCGATGACGTGGTGTGCCTCGTCGTCGATCCCCTGTTCATGGCGGTCGGCGCTTACTACACGGATTTCAGCCCTACCAGTGATGACGAGGTGCTCGCGCTGCTCGGCCAAGGGCGCGCTGGTGGTTGAGCCAGGGCTTCCGTTTCCTGTCCCCGACGCGTAGCATGAAAGGCAAACCGCAACGTGGCCGCCCTTATCGAGATTGGGTGGAGGGACCCGGCCCTGTGAAGCCCAGGCAACCTGCCCGAAGGGGCAAGGTGCCAAATCCGGCCCCCGAGGCCTTCGGGGGGAGATGAGAGCGCCAGCGCTCCTCGACCGGCCCATGCGGAACGAACCAAGGAGTCGATGCACGATGGTTTCGTCGTTGGGCCGAATGGCGATGCCCTAGCCCCTGCGGAAGGGGCTCCCCGGATCCCTTACTGGTGTTCCCCCTGCCCTCGCTGCGGCTCTGCCGTGCCGCCCCCCACTTCCGGAGGTGATAGCTCGTGAGCTTTGCAACCGAACTTCGCTGCCGTGAATGCCATCGCAGCTATCCACTCCAGGCGCTCCACGCCTGCGAGTTCTGCTTCGGCCCCTTGGAAGTCCAGTACGATTACGATGCGCTGCGGAGGCACGTCTCCCGCCGCCGGATCGAAGCTGGTCCGCCTTCCCTCTGGCGTTATCGCGACTTCCTCCCGTGCGATGCCGACGCCGCTATCGACATCGGCGCGGGGTTCACTCCCCTCATCCATGCGAAGAACCTGGGCAAGGTTCTCGGCCTTCCCCAGCTCTACCTGAAGAACGACACGGTGAATCCTACCTGGTCGTTCAAGGACCGGGTCGTCGCCGTGGCCGCCACTCGGGCTCGCGAACTGGGGTTCCAGAAGCTCGCCTGCGCCAGCACCGGCAACCTCGCGAACAGCGTTTCGGCCCACGCCGCTGCCGCGGGCATGGAAGCCATCGTCTTCATCCCCGCCGACCTGGAGGAGGGGAAGATCGTCGGCTCGAGCATCTACGGCCCCACGCTCGTGAAGGTCCGTGGCAACTACGACGCCGTGAACCGGCTCTGCGCCGAGCTAGCGGGGGCTTACAACTGGGCCTTCGTCAACGTGAACGTCCGCCCCTACTACTCTGAAGGCTCGAAGACCCTCGGCTTCGAAGTGGCCGAACAGCTCGGCTGGCGTGCGCCCGACCACTGCGTCGTCCCCATCGCCTCCGGCTCCCTCTTCATCAAGATCCGCAAAGGCCTGAACGAGCTGGCCCGCGTCGGCCTCATCGACGAGCCGCGCACCCGGATGAGCGGGGCTCAAGCGGCGGGGTGTTCGCCGGTCGCGACCGCTTGGGCCGAGCGCTCCATGAACTTCCGTCCCCAGAAGCCGAATACCATCGCCAAGTCGCTCGCGATCGGCAACCCGGCCGACGGCTACTACGCCCTCGTCCAGCTCCGCGACACCAACGGTGATTGTGGCAGCGTGACCGACGACGAGATCGTCGAGGGCATGAAGCTCCTGGCCGAAACGGAAGGCATCTTCGCCGAGACGGCGGGAGGCGTCACCATCGCCTCCCTCAAGCAGCTCGTGGAGCGCGGGAGCATCCACCCGGACGAGCTGGTGGTAGCATTCATCACGGGCGCCGGCTTCAAGACGATCGATGCTGTCGCCGGGCGCCTGAAGCCGGCCCTCGAAATCGATGCCAGCCTCGAGAGCTTCGAGCGTGCCTACGGCGCGCTCGCTCACACGGGGGTTGCCTGATGGCCGTCAAACGCGTCCGCTTCACCTTCCCCGAAGAGCTCATTCGCGAGCCGGTGATCTACCGGCTCGGCCACGAATTCCGCGTGATCACCAACATCCGCATGGCCGACGTCGACGAGCACACCGGCTGGGTCATCCTCGAACTCGAGGGCGACCCGGACGAGATCGAGCGGAGCCTCCGCTGGGCCGAGGCCCAGGGCGTCCGCGTCGACCCGATCACCGGCGACGTCGTCGAAGGCTAACCCTGCACCACTCCACGGGAAGAAAGGTTGAGCGATGCCAGTCACCGTGCGCATTCCCCAGCCTCTCCGCGTTCTCACCGGCGGCCAGGCGACCGTGACCGCCGACGGCGGCAGCCTGCGAGCCTGCATCGACGGCCTCGAGGCAGCCTATCCGGGAATTCGGGAGCGCATCCTCGATGACGCGGGCGAAATCCGCCGCTTCGTCAACATCTACGTCAACGGCGACGACGTCCGCTTCATCCAGGGGCTGGACACCCCCCTTCGCGATGGGGACGAGGTGAGCATCGTGCCCGCGGTGGCGGGCGGCTGAGCAGCGCAGCCGGGTCCGAGGCGCGCTAGAAGACGTTCGGCCGGTTCGATTCCCCGCTCGAACTCGCGGGCGGCTGGCTGGCGGGAGGCGGCGGAGGGGGAGCTGCCTGCGCCTGCACCTGCGGGGCGGCGCTCTCCTTCTTCTCGTCGTCGTCTTCACGCACAGCGCGGCGGAACTCGCGGATCGACGTGCCCAAGTCCCGGCCGAGACGGCTGAACTTCCCCACGCCGAAGATGAGGATGATGGCCAGGGCGATGAGCGCGAGCTCCGGCCCTCCAATCGGTCCCAGCATCGCTCTCCTCCTTCCCCCGAAGGGACGGCGGTCCACCTCATCCTACCACGCGTCCGCGGGGGGCGCCCGAACCGGACGCCCCCCGCCAGGTGCTGGCCCCTGGTGCGCCTCTACCCGCGCTGCTCCATCGGGACGTAAGGCCGGTTCGGAGCACCCTCGTAGAGAGCGTTCGGCCTTACGAGCCGGTTGTCGGCGTACTGCTCCAACAGGTGGGCGGTCCAGCCGGCGATACGCGCCATGGCGAAGATCGGCGTGTACAGGTCGTGCGGGATGCCCAGCATCTTGTAAACCGAGGCGCTGAAGAAGTCGACGTTCGGATAGAGCGGCCGCCCCTCGAACCGCTTGAGGAGGTAGTCCCGCACCTTCGTCGAGAGGTGGAACCAATGCGCCTCCGGCGAAGTCTCGGCGAGCTCCCGCCCCAGCCGCTCGAGGATGATCGCCCGCGGGTCGGTGGTCTTGTAGATGCGATGGCCGATACCGGGCACCCGCTCGCCCCTGGCCAGGAGCTGTTCGATGTACGGTTCGATGTTCGCTTCGTCGCCGATGGCCTGCAGCATCCGGAAGACGGCTTCGTTCGCCCCGCCGTGGAGGGGGCCCTTCAACGTGCCGATGGCCGAGGCGATGGCCGAGTACATGTCGCTCAGCGTCGAGGCGGTGACGATGGCCGCGAAGGTCGACGCGTTCATCTCGTGCTCGGCGTGGAGGATCATCGCCACGTCGAACACGCGCTTCTCCAGCTCACTCGGCTCCTCGCCGCGCAGCATCCAGAGGAAGTTCGCCGCGTGCCCGAGGTCATCTCGAGCCGGAACCGGCTCCAGCCCTTGGCGCAGCCGGTGATAGGTCGCGATCACGGTTGGCATCCGGGCAGCCAGACGCGCGGCCGTAACCCGCAGCTGCTCCTGGGAGAGGTCGCTCGACTTCGGGTCGAGCGCTCCGGCGATGAGGACCGAGATCTCCAGGGCCCGCATGGGCCGGATCTGCCCCACGATCTCCCGGAGGATGCGCTCGTTCAGGCTCGAAAGCGGACGCTCGGACTTCAGCTGGCGGTCGAGGCTCTCCAGCTCGTCCCTGGTCGGAAGCCGCAAGTTCCAGAGCAGGAACGCCGTCTCCTCGAAACTCGACTTCTCGGCCAACTCGAAGATGTCGTACCCGGCGTAAACCAGTTCGCCCTTCTGACCATCGATGCGGCAGAGCTTCGTCTCCGTGACGTAGACGCCCTCCAACCCCCGGGCAATCTGCACCTGCTGCGTCATGTGCGGCTTCCCCTTTCTCGTCGGTCGGTACTCCTGCGGCGGCTGCCGATTGTATACAACCGGCCCCCACAGTGTAGCATCGGCCGAAGGATCTCCATAGCCCCGGTCGAACGGACTATAGATGGCCCGAGGGGGTAAGACCCATCCGCCCAGCTGATTCGCCTCGGCTGTGCCTCACGCCTCCACGCGCTCGGCCACCAGCGACCCCATCCGTGCCGTTCCCACCACGGTGGTGCCTTCGCCCGCGATGTCCGGCGTGCGGTACCCCTCGGCGATGACGGCATCGACGGCGCGCTCGATGGCCGCCGCTTCTCGCTCGAGGCCGAAGGACCAGCGGAGCATCATCGCCGCGCTCAGGATCATCCCCAGCGGGTTCGCCTGGCCTTGTCCGGCTATGTCCGGCGCGCTGCCGTGAATCGGCTCGTACAGCCCCAAGCTCTTCCCGCGCCGGCGGCGCCCAAGGCTCGCCGACGGCATCATCCCCATCGAGCCTGCCAGCATGGCCGCCTCGTCGGTGAGGATGTCGCCAAAGAGGTTCTCCGTCACGATGACGTCGAACGACGATGGTCGGCGGATGAGGTGCATCGCGCAGGCGTCGACCAGGAGGTGCTGCAGTTCGACGTCCGGGTACTGGCGCCCCACCTCGGTGGCGACTTCCCGCCACAGGCGGCTCGTGGCGAGGACGTTGGCTTTGTCCACGCTCGTGACCTTCTTTCGGCGGCTGCGGGCGATCTCGAAAGCCGTCTGGACGATCCGGCGGATCTCCTGCTCCGTATACCGCATGGTGTCCACGGCCCGGCGCCCTCGCGCCGTCTCCCAGCGCCGCTGCGGCTTGCCGAAGTAGATGCCTCCGGTCAGCTCGCGGATGACGACGAGGTCCGTGCCTGCGACCGCCTCGGGGCGGAGCGTGCTCGCCGCTACCAGCGCCGGATGCACGCGCACCGGCCGCAGGTTCGCGAACAGGCCCAGCCCCTTCCGGAGGCCGAGGATCGCCTGCTCCGGCCGGACCGGGGCACGCGGGTCGTCCCACTTCGGGCCGCCCACCGCCCCGAAGAGCACCGCATCGCTGCTGCGCGCCTTCTCGAGCGTCTCCGGCCGGAGAGCTGTCCCGTACGCGTCGATGGCGGCGCCGCCGACGAGCTCCTCTTCGTAGGCGAACTCGTGGCCGAACGCGCGCTCCACGCGCGCGAGCACCTTGAGCGCCTCTTCCATCACCTCGGGACCGATGCCGTCGCCCGGAGTCACCAGAATGCGGAAGCTGCCCATGGTTCACCTTTCTGCGCTTGGAGTCAGGGGCGGCGGGGGCACCGCCGACACGTCCGGGAGGAAGCGGTCCGGAAGGGCGAGCGCCTCGCGGAGGAGTCGCAGGTACTCCTGCCGCGGCACTTCGATGGCGCCCAGCGAGGCGAGGTGCGGAGTCAGGAGCTGCACGTCGACGAGCGTCATTCCCCGAGCCTCGCACCATTGCACCAGGGCGGCGAGGGCGATTTTGGAGGCGTCCGTTGCCCGGTGGAACATCGACTCCGCGCCGAAGAGGCCGCCGATGGCCACCCCGTACAAGCCGCCGATGAGCGCGCCGTCGAGCGACCACACCTCGATGCTGTGCGCCCATCCCAGCTCGTGGAGTCGGCAATACGCCCGCGCGAGCCGCGGCGTTATCCAGGTGCCTCCCGGGCGGTCGGCGCATCCCTCGACTACGGCCGCGAAGGCTCCGTCGATGGTCACCCGGAAGCGGCCTTGCCGCATCCGCCTTGCCAGCCGCCGGGTCACGGAGAAGCGTTCCAAGGGGAGGATGGCCCGAGGGTCGGGCGAGAACCACAGGTACTCCTGGTCATCGTGCGGCCAGGGGAAGAAGCCGCACCGGTAGGCTGCCAAGATGGTGGCAGGCGCGAAGTCGCCACCGGCGAGGATGACGGTCCCCCGTCCGGCCGGTGGGTCGAATCGCCACGGCGATTCGCCTGGGTCGCGAGGCGGGTGGCCACCGGCCCTCTCGATGGCGAGAGGGGGCGCTCGGCGCGTCCCTCCGGGCTCGGCAGTCGTCGGCATGCTTCGCCTGCCGGGTCACACGCCTGCTGGCTCCCGCGTCCGCGGGTAAAGTGGCCAGCGGTTCCGCTCGTAGGCAGCGATCTTCTCTTCGTGCAAAAGCGTCAACCCGATCTGGTCCAGCCCCTCGAGGAGGCAGTAGCGAACAAACGGGTCGATTTCGAACCGGCGCACCCATCCCCCGTCGGGCGTCGCCACGACCTGCTCCCGCAAGTCGACGATGAGCTCCGATTCGGGCAGCTCTTCGGCCCGGGCGCCCAGCCAGTCGCAATCCTCCTGGGGAAGGACCACGGTGAGCAGGCCGATCTTGGCGCAGTTGTTGCGGAAGATGTCGGCGAAGGACGGGGCGATGATCGCCCGGATGCCGAGGTCCTCGAGCGCCCACGGGGCGTGCTCTCGGGAGGAGCCGCAGCCGAAGTTCGGGCCCGTCACCATGATGGGCGCCCCGCGGTACTCGGCCCGGTTCAGCACGAAGTCGGGGTCCTTTCGCCAGGCCTCGAAGGCGAACTGACCGAAGCCGGTGCGCTCGATCCGCTTCAGGTACTTGGCGGGGATGATCTGGTCCGTGTCCACATCGGCCCGCATCAGCGGGATCACGCGCCCCCGTACGACTTCGAATTTCCGCATCGCCCGCCTCCTAGTTCCATTCCCGGATGTCGACGAAGTGTCCTGCGATCGCTGCTGCAGCGGCCATCTGCGGGCTCACCAGATGGGTGCGCCCGCCTGGTCCCTGCCGTCCCTCGAAATTCCGGTTCGACGTCGAGGCGCACCGCTCGCCCGGCATGAGGATGTCGGGGTTCATCCCCAGGCACATCGAGCAGCCGGCGTCCCGCCATTCGAATCCGGCCTCCTTGAATATCCGGTCCAGGCCCTCCTCTTCGGCTTGCTGTTTCACCAGCCCCGACCCGGGGACTACCATGGCCCGTACCCACGGCGCGACCTTTCGCCCACGCACGATTTCGGCCGCGGCGCGCAGGTCCTCGATGCGCGAGTTCGTGCACGACCCGATGAACACCCGGTCGACTTTGATCTCCTGGATCGGCGTCCCCGGCTCGAGCTCCATGTAGCGCAGCGCCCGTTCGGCCGCTTCTCGGGCTTTCGGGTCGGCGAACTCCGAGGGGTCCGGCACCTTTCCCGTCACCGGCACGCTCTGGGCTGGATTGGTGCCCCAGGTCACGTACGGCTCGATCTCTTCGCCGCGAAGCACGACGACCCGGTCGAAGACGGCCCCTTCGTCCGTGGGCAAAGACTGCCAGAACTCCAGGGCGCGCTCCCAGTCGCGGCCTTTGGGGGCGAAGGGGCGCCCTTCCATGTACGCGTAGGTGGTGTCGTCAGGCGCGACCAGGCCGGCGCGGGCCCCGCCCTCGATCGACATGTTGCAGATGGTCATCCGCCCCTCCATCGACAGCGAGCGGATGACGTCGCCCCGGTACTCGATGACGTACCCCACGCCGCCCGAGACCCCGATGGTGCGGATGATGGCCAGGATGACGTCTTTCGCGGTCACGCCGCGGCCCAACGTCCCGTTCACCTCGATGGCCATCGTCTTCGGCTTCGCCTGGGGGAGCGTCTGCGTGGCGAGCACGTGCTCCACTTCCGACGTCCCGATGCCGAAAGCCAGCGCCCCGAAGGCCCCGTGGGTCGACGTGTGGCTGTCGCCGCAGACGATGGTCATCCCCGGCTGGGTGAGCCCTTGCTCCGGGCCGATGACGTGGACGATGCCCTGACGGCGGTCTTCGACCCCGAACAGAGGGATCCCGAACTCCTCACAGTTCCGGCGCAGCGTTTCCACCTGTTGGACGGAGAGCGGGTCGCTCCAGGGCTTGTCCCGGTCGATGGTGGGAACGTTGTGGTCCACCGTCGCGAGGGTGAGGTCGGGACGACGCACCCGCCGGCCGGCGAGGCGGAGGCTCTCGAACGCTTGCGGCGAGGTCACCTCGTGCACGAGGTGGAGGTCGATGTAGAGGAGGTCGGGTTTTCCCTCCTCACGGTGGACGACGTGTCGTTCCCAGATCTTCTCGATGATGGTTTGCGGCTGCGTCATCGGCGCCTCCGGGGCAGCGTGCTCGTCTCGTAGCGTACGCCCCGCTCATCTGCCCCGTCCACGATATGGTTCCCAAGACACCGATGCCCATCGGTTATAGGTCCACGGGGCGACTCTAACGCGCCTCCTATCGTTCCAGGCGCGCCGGCGCGGTACATTCACGTTGCGTCCACCGAAGGGGCCGCTCGGTGGACGCGGCGGGGAGAGAAGGGGAAGACCAGGTGCCGTACGCGATGCTGCTCCGGCGCGGCGGATGGTTCGCTGCCGCATTCGTCGCGCTCTTCAGCGCGCTTCTCCTCCCGCTCACGCCCACGGGAAGGGCCCAGTCTCAGCTCGCTATCTCGGTCGCGCCGGTTGACGCCCCCATCGGCGTCGGGGAGGAGGCGCCCTTCGTGGTGCGCGTGAGCGGTGCCGACGCCGCCGCCCTCGACATCCGATACGAGGTCGAGGGCGGCGTGCTCGTCGGCCTCCTCGCCCCTGCGCAGGTCGGTCCCGAGACCTTCGAAGCGGTCGCCTACGTCCGCCGCGATACCCCCGGGGTCGTCACGCTTCGTGTATCGGCGGGTGGCGTCACGGCCAGCGCCAGCGTCGAGGCCATCCTCGCCGGCCGCATCCGCATTCAGCTCACTGTCCACGACGTCGTGCAGGGCGCCTCGCGAAGCTGGCCCTTCGAGGTCGTCGATGCCGCTGGCGTCGTCGTCGCGCGGGTGAACGTCGCCGCCAGCGGCGGCTTCCCCGGGACCTCGGACACGATCCTTCTCCCCTATGGGACGTACACGGTCCGTCAGGTGTTGGGGGTCGATACCGGCCTCTCGTGCAGCGAGGGTCGCTTCTTCGCGGTGCGTCAGCCCCCGGGTGGGATGGCGACGGTCTCCGTCTTCGGTCCCCGTTCGGTGACCGAATTCGCGGTGGACGTCTGCCCGTTCGTCGCGCCGCCCTCCGTTTCGCCTACGCCGACGCCGGTGGAAGCGGTAGCCGGCGAGCGGACGCCGGGTCCGGCGATGACCCCGCTCCCGCCTGCGGCGGGCACGGGGCTCGAACGCGCTCCACGCACCAGCTCGGGGTTGGCGTTCCTTCTCGTCGGCGTAGGGCTTGCCGCCGGGGGCGGCACGCTCCTCGCGGCCGGGCAGTGGCGGCGTTGAGGTCGGGGGCGAAATTACGGGCTTCTTACCTGTCGTCCGCACTGCGGCGGTGTCTGTAGCGGCTGCTTTGCTACGGTAGACGTCGCCGATCTTCCTGTGAGGCCCGCCTTCATGGTTCGCTGGCTGTTCGCTGCCGTGGTCATCGTTGGCGCTTTCTCCGCTGCGTCTGCCGCTCGGGCTCAGATCGGTCCGCCCCCCGCCACCGTGTACGGCACGATTACCGATTCGGAGGGTGACATCCCCGCCGGTGTGAAGGTCGAAGCCTACATCGGCGACCTCCTCTGCGGCGAATCGAGGACGGAAAAGACGGGGGAGGGCGCGGCCCGCGTCACCGTCTATGCCATCAACGTACTTGCGGACGGCGATGGGCAGGGGGCGAAGAAGGGCTGCGGGAAGCCCGGCTCCGAAATCCGAATCAAGGTCGGCGACCGCTTCGCCCCCCGTACCGTCACCTGGGCTTCGGGGTATCCCATCCGCTACGACATCACCTTCGGGAACGCGACGCCTGCGCCCATTCCCACCTTCACGCCCACGCCGGCAGCGACGCCCACGCCGCCATCCATCGAAACCCCAGGCAGCGGGAGCGGCGCCGCTCCAACCGCCCCCGGCTCGCCTCAGACATCGCCGACGGGCCCGAGCAGTTCCGGCGGTTCGCCGGCGTCGACAGGCTCGCCGACGGGCGTGGCTACTCGCCCAGGAGGGCTGGCGAGCTCCACGCCTGCGCTCTCGGGTACGGAGGGGGATGGCGGTGGGTTCCCTGTCTGGGCGGCCGTGCTCGGTGCCTTGGGCGCCGTGCTCCTCGTGGGGGGTGGGGTGGGGTATGCCCTCGCCCGCCGTGGGGACGGCGAAACGCCGGGAGGCGAGCCCCCGGCGTTGCCGCCCGAATCCTGACCTCCGCCCTCATCCGAGGAAGATCATCGCGTAGAAGTGCCGCCCGTCCGGGGTCGTGAGCTCTCCGATCCCCACCCGGCTGAAGTCGCCGGAGAGGATGTTCGCCCGGTGCGAGGGGCTGTTCATGAGGGCGATCATCGCCCGCTCGGGTGACTCGGCGACGCTGTAGTTGTTCATCGCCAGGTTCTCTCCGGCCCAGGCGTACGAGGTGTACCCGAAGAGTGCCAGGAGCTCGACGTACATCCGGTAGCCGTACGGGTCGACGTGCGCGAAGTACCCTTGGTCCACGAGCTGCTGCACCCGGGTCCGGGCGATGATCGACAGGCCGTGGTCGTAGGCGAGCGGGGGGAGCCCCGCCTTCTCGCGCTCCGCGTTCGCCGCGACGAACAGACGCCACTCGAGGTCGGTGGCCGGTCCCCTTGGCACGTCGGGCACGTAGAAGTTCGGTTTCGCCGGCGGCGCTTCGGGCGCCGGCTGGGATTCCGCGCTCGGCGCCGCCGGGGCGGCCGGCGCGGCCGGCGCGGCCGCCTGGGGCGGGGCCGGCGCCGCGATCGTCGGTGCCGGTCCCTCGTCGGCCTTCCGGGCAGCCTCTTCGCGGAGGGCGGCATCGATGCCCTCCCAATAGCGCGCAATCTCCGCGCTGAGAGGCGGCAGGTCCGGCGGAAGGAACAGCTCCGGCCCGGTGTCGTAGATGACCGGTTGAGCGTTCGGACGCGCCTCCCGCGGAATCAGCAGCTCCGCCACCGGTGCTGCGGGTGCCCGCGCGGGGGATGCGAGTTCCGCCTCCGGACCGGTTTCGAGCGTCGCAAGGCCGATGCCCACGCCCGCTCCGGCGAGAAGGCCGGCGAGGTAGAGCGGTGCGAACCGCGAGACGACGAACTGCTTGGCGCCCGCCCGCGCCGTTCGGACCCAACCGAGTTCGAACGTAGCCATGCGACACCTCCCCGTCCGGCCGCCGCGAAGGGGCGGCTCCTCGCGGGGAAGTTCGACGGCCGTTCCGGGCGGCTACCGGGCTGTGGGGGCGGCGACCACGTGACGGTTTCGGGGCGGGCAACGCAGTCGCGCCGTGACGGTCACGCCTCGAGGATCTCGGTGACGTTCGGGTGGACCGCGCCGGTCAGGCACCGGCCGAGTAGAGGGTCAGGGTGCGCAGGGGTCCCGCCCCACTGCATCGCGCCAGCTCCTTACCACGAAAGCCTTCGGCATCCGGGAGTGACGGTCACGCCTCGAGGATCTCGGAGACGTACGGGTGAACCGCGCGGGTCAGGCACCGGCCGAGTAGAGGGTCAGGGTGCGCAGGGGTCCCGCCCCACTGCATCGCGCCAGTCGTGGAGGAACACCACGCGCCAGCCCGGCGCCTCGGGCACCGGGTAGTAGGGGTCGAGGTCGAGGAACCATCCGCCGGGATAGCACACCACCCGGTATTCCTCCTGTTGCGGGCAACGGACCGAGGCGCCCTCTCGCGGGCATTCGGCGAAGCCGCTCACACCGGGGGGCGGAGGGGGCGTGGGCGTAGGAGTGGGCGTGGCGGTGGGAGTGGACGTGGGCGTTGCCGTCGGGGGTCGCGAGGTCGGCGTGGGAGCCACGGTCTGCGAGCCGGAAGGCGTGGTGGGCGCGGCGGTCGTGGGAGAGCTCGCCGAGGAGGGGCCCGTCGTGCCGGCGGGGGTCCCACCGAGCTCTTCCGTTGCGGACGAGCCTCCGCCGCTGGGTGTCGCGTCTGCCCCGGTCGTTCCCGGAACGACGGCGATGATGGTCGCCCCTGGGGTTGCCGTCGGAAGGGCCGCCGCCGGCGGGGCTTGCCTCTCCGCGTCGCTGCCGCAGAGCGAGAGGGCGAGCGCGAAAAGGGCGACGGCGAGGATGATGGCGCCGAGAACGAGTGCGACCCACAGCCTCCCCGTGCCGCCCCCAGGTCGCTCCCGAAGTACGTCGGCTCCCCAAGCGAGCGTGGGCTCTTCGGACGACGGCGGGGCGGCGCGCCACCGGGTACTTCCTGCCCGCTCCTGGGTCGGTCCGGCGGCGAACTGTTCGCTCTCCTCGTATCCCACGACGTCGGGCGGCCGCTCCATGTGCGCGCGGAGTGCCGCTACCAGCGGTTCCGGGTCGAGGCCGAGGAGGGCCGCGTACGAGCGGAGGAATCCCCGCGCATACACCGGCGCCGGAAGCGCGGCGTAGTCGTCCTCCTCCAGGGCGATGAGGAAGCGCGGCGCGATCCTCGTTAGTCGCGACGCCTCGCTCAGGGAGAGGCCGCGACGCTCGCGGGCTGCACGCAGCGTCTCGCCGATGGTTGCCATTGCAATTCACGCGGAAGCATACCGCACATCGATGTTGCCGTGAGGCGCCGTTCGAACCCGCAGGTCGATTCGGCGCGGCTGGGTTCGTACCATCGCTCCATGCGGGGCGTGCTCCTCCTCCTTCTCGTCTCGGCCGGAGCGCTCCTCACGGGCCAAGCCGCTGCCCAACCGCAGGTGCCCGCAACCTTCTACGGCTCCGTGACGGTCGACGGCCGCCCCGTGCCCGACGGGACCGAGGTGCTTGCGTTCGTGGATGGGAAGGACTGCACCCAGCGGGGACCTTCGTACCGAGGCACCGTCACCATCGAGGGCGTGTCGGCTTACTCGATCGCCGTCGTACACGAATCGCAAATCCCCGGTTGCGGCGCTCCCGGAAAGACGGTCACCTTCACGGTCGCCGGCCGGCCCGCCCGTCAAACGGCCGTCTGGCAGTTCGGTCCCCAGCAGGTGGACCTGAGCGTCGGCGCCGGCGACCCGATCCCTCTGCCGACGCCGACACCTACCCCGCCTTCCGCTCCCGGTGCGGGTGCCACGTCCGAGACGGCGGCGACGCCTCTGATGCCCCTTCCCACCGACGACGTCGCTCCACCGCCTTCGGTCGCCGGTGCCGGCGGAGAACGGACTCCCACCTCCACGCGGTCGCCCGGCGCTGCGTCGTCCGCAGGTGAGCTCGCCCAAGAAGGGGGCGGCGTGTGGCCGTGGGTTGCGGCCGGCGCCGCCCTCGCGGTGGCCGGCGCCTCCGCCGTCGGATGGCGTCTCGCGCGCCGGCGACGGTAACACAGCGAGGCTCCCTGCGCCCCCGGCGCAGAAGCGCCGATTCCTCCCGTAGGGGTTCTTTCCTGGGCCATTTCCGGCTCTCCCCGTATCATCGAGCCGAGGCGGGCGACGTCCCGCCCGAACGGAGCGCCATCGTGCGATTCTCGGCCCTCAGGGTTTCTGCGCTTGCCTCCTTCGCCATCGGCGTCGCCGTCTTCGCGTTCGGCGTTGTCATGGCGTGTTCGTCGGGCAATTCCGAAAAACCGGCCGACGACTTCGAGGGCTTCGACGTCCGTGCCACCGAGACCCCGACGGCAGCCGAAACGCCCACCCCCACGGCCACCTCGACACCCACGGCCACGCCCACCCCGTTCGACGGCACGGTCGCGCGAATGAAGATCCCGCGCTTCAACGTGGACGCCGCGGTCGAGGCGATCGGACTTTTGCCCACGAACGAGATGGACGTACCCAAGGACCCACACAACGTCGGCTGGTACTACATCTGGGACAAGCCCGGCTGGGGCGGTAACGCGGTGTTCTCGGCCCACGTGGATTACTACCCGAACATCCGCGGCCCCTTCTACAACCTGAAAGACCTCGACCCGGGGGACGAGATCATCGTCGTCATGGACGGCGGGCCCGAGTACGTTTACCGCGTCATCGCCAAACAGCGGTACCGCGTGGACGAGATCCCTACCGGTGACCTCATCGATGCCCCCAACAAGCCGCCTGACAAGGAGTGGATCACGCTGATCACCTGCGGCGGCGAGTTCGTTCCCATTCGTCCCGGCGGTCCCGGGGAGTACCTCCACCGCGACGTCGTCATCGCCGAGCGGGTGCGGTAGCTCTCCCAGAATCGGGAGTTCCCCCGGGCTTGCCATCGGGTTTCTCCCTCTCTCGCATCGGTGCTCTTCCCGGTGTGGCGCCGCGATCCTCACCGGTAGCGTGGAGCGCGGACCTCCCCGCTAAGGAGGGTGCGTCGTGGCGTCCCGTCTCCGCGCCCTGGCTCTCTTCATCGCCTTGCTCGCAGCGGTCTACCCGGTTGCCGGCTCCGGCCGCGCCGCCCGTGCAGCGCCGGGAGAGCTCCCGCTGGGGTGGAACAACGTCGCCTATTTCGGTGTCGCCGGGCCCCCATCGGAGGCCCTCTCCGCCATCGCCGGGAAGTACGACGTCGTCTACCGCTGGAACGCGGTGCTGCAGCAGTACGAGCTGTACGCGCCGGAGCTCCCTGCCTTCGCCAACACCCTCACCCAGCTCCGGCCTGGCGACGTCATCTGGCTCAACGTCACCGCGCCCGGCGCGGTCCTTCCCACGTCGCAGAGCTCCGCTGGCCCGCTCGTCGGGACCGTTTCCATTCCGGCCAGTGCCTTCGTGCCCGCCAGCGACCTCGCCCTCTACGAGAAGTCCTTCAACGAGCTGTACCCCGTCACGACAGACCCATCGTCCCAGCGCTTCTACGCGCCCGTGTTCCTCCCTGACGGCGTGGTGGTCACTTCCATGAAGGCGTACTTCGTCGCGACGAGCGGCGAGGTGGCGCTCCGGCTCGACTTCACCCCCCTCGCCAACGGAAGCGCTGCCGCCCAGGTCTACAAGCTCGCCGAGGTCCTCTCCTCGGCTGGCCCTTCGCCCCAGACCGCTCCAGCCTACCCCCACGTCGTCGACAACGCCGCGAACGTCTATTTCCTGGTCGTCGACCTCACGGGTGGCCCGGCGACGCGCCTCCGCGGAGTCACCATCTCCTACTCGGGAGGGCAGGCGCAGTGACGCGCGCAGCGGCTGCCCTTCTAGCCGCCGGAGCCGCGGCGCTCCTGCTGCTCGCCGCCTTCGCCCGCACGCCCGCGTCGGCGATCACTAACGACAGCGACATCACCTTCACCGTCGTCCAATCGCCGTATGCCCCCGCGCTGCTCGCGCCCGGGTCGAACGTGGTCTTCGACATCACCGGTGCGGCGGCTCGGGACTTCGCCAGCCTCTTCTTCGAGTTCGACTATCCCGACGGTCTCCTCTTCTCCTCGGGCGTCTCCGAGCCGCCGGGTGTCATCTGCGCCGACAACGTGCCGGCACCGGGTATCGTCCGCTGCGACTACGGTGCGGTGGTCGCCGGTTCCCTCGTCCCGCTGAGGCTTACCTTCACGGTTTCCGAAGGCGCGGACGCTGTCACCGCCCCGAACCAGGTCCGTATCCGGGCGGGGGTCGGCGACGGCCAGCCCGATGACGCCTCGGATGGCGGCGACCGCTTCCTGGGAGCGGGAACGATCGCGGCCTCCGGTGAGTTGGCACTGTCGGTCTCCTACACGAGAATCACGGTCTTCGAAGGCGGTGCGCTCACGGCGACGGTGTCCCTCGCGAACGTGGGTTCGGCAGCAACCTCCGTCTTCGACGTCGCCGCCGAAGTCGAGAACGCTGCCGTCCTCGACGTTCAGTGCGCAGCCTCCCCCGGAAGTACGGCCGGTGCCCCCTACCTCGGCGCGGCGGCGGCCTGCATCGACGCACAGCTTCAGCCTGGAGGGACGCTCACCGTGACCCTCGTCCTCGCGGCTGCCGATACAGACGACGGCGCCGACCTCCTCCTCGACCTCACCGCGTCCGCGCTCGGGATCGAGTCCGGCACGCTGACCGAGGCTCCCGTGGAGGTGCAGGAACTGGGGCTGCTCCGCACCAGTGGCGCGGCGGTAGTCGGTTCGCCGGTCGTCGTGTGCACGGACGAGGTTCCCGCCGATGTGCTGGGAACGGCCGCTGCCGGCGCCCGCCAGCCGGCCGATGCGCTCCGCCTGCGGGGGTCGGTCTCGAATGCTGCCACGCTTCGTCCCCAGGACTTCACCGTGTCGGGTCCAGGTGTGTCCGGGGTCGACGCCGCCTCGGGCTGCGGGGCGGGGCAGAGCGGAGTCGCGTTCGTGCCCACGGTCTCCGGGAGCTACACCGTCACCGCGCGGTACAACAGCGGGGGCACGAACGTGCTCGCCATCTCGGTCGCCGGTGCTTCCCCGACTCCGAGTCCCTCGCCCTCGCCCAGCCCCTCTCCATCCCCGAGTCCCTCGCCGACCGGCACGCCGACGCCGTCGGCTGAGGTCGCGCTCGCCAGCCCGCCGCCGTCCGTCGGCCTTGTCGGCCGCAGCCGGCTCGCCTTTGCCGTCACGACCGGCGCCATAACGGCCCAGGAGGTCCGGCTCGTCGTGCGCCGTGTGACCGACGGTGCCTACTGGAATGCCGAAGCCAGGACGTGGCAGGCCGACCCCGTCGCGAACCCCCTCGCCAGGAACGGCTCGCGGTGGGAGCTCGCCATAACCGGGCCAGCTCGCCGACAGTTCGCGGGAGCCACGGTCGAGCTCCAGGCGGTGGTCGAGGGTCCCGCGGGCACGTTCCAGATGCCCGCGCCCGTCTCCGTTGTCGTTCGGTGAGTTCCATGCCGGGACGAAATCGGGGATTCGCCTTGGCGCCGTACCGAACCTGCCCGATGCGCGGTGAGTCGGGTGCGGCCTACGGTCGGGGCATGGAGCGCCGCCGGGCTGCAATCCTCGCCGCTGTTGCGGGTCTGCTATCGCTCCTCTCTTCCGCGTGCCTCGCCTACGCGCCCTCGCCGTACGCGACAACGCCCGCGCCGCCCGGCGGCGCCACCCCCGGCGCTTCGCGGCTCTCGCAGCTCCTCTCCCAGCTCCAAGGGGGCAGCTCCGGGGGCGTCGAACTCCTGGGAGAGAATCAGAGCGAGGTGCTCGCTGCTCAGGACGGCGCGACGCCGACGGCGACGCCGACCGCCGCCGGACCGACGGCTACCCCGACCCCTGTGGGCGCGAAGGGGGACGGAGGGCAAGGCGCGGCGCCCACGGCAACCCCCACACCTCGGTCTTCGGGAAGCGCTGGCGGGTCTGGCAACGGACCGGCAGCCACACCCACACCGACCCACACTCCTACTCCAAGTCCCACGCCCACGTCGACCCCTACGCCCACCCCTACGCCTCCGACGACACCCACACCCACGCCCACACCCACGCCTACACCCACCATCCCCAGCGAGGGCGGCCCGACGCCTACGCCGCCCATCGACGACCGCTTGTAAAGGCATGGACGACGTCGCCGTCCGCGCTCGCTGCGCCCTCTGCGGCAGAGGCCTGACCTTCGAGGAGTGGCAAGCCGGCCGCCAACGATGCAGCTCGTGTCGCGCAGCCGGGCGCGCACCCGCGTCATCCGGCGCGGAGGCGCCGCCAATCGACTACACGCAGCTTCTCGACGAGGTCTCCGACGACCTCCTGAACGAACTCCTCGCCCTCTTGGATGAGGAGCAGGTTCGGCGGCGCTCGTCGCGTGAGCCCGTCCTCCCCCCCGAGCCCACGCCGCTGGCCCGGTTCCTCTCCGATGTCTTCGGGCCACCGAGTCCCCGCGAGCAGTCCTGGGCGGCCTGGGGTTTCGCCCTCGGGTTCGCTGCGAACGTGCTCCTCGCCAAGCTGGCCCAGGCGGAGAGCGGCGCCCCTCTCGCCGACATCGTCGTGCCGATGCTCCTTGGCGGGGCGACGGCGGGGGGTATCGGCGCGCTCATCGGATGGGCGCTTGCCAGGCTGCGCGACCGTTAGCACCCCCGCGGCTACCATGGCCCCGGAAGCCCAGGAGGGAGGCGGATGCGCATCCTCGTCACCGGGGGAGCCGGGTTCATCGGCTCGCACGTCGTCGAGGGGTACCTGGCCGAAGGCCACGAGGTCGCGGTCATCGACAACCTCTCCACCGGTCGGCGTTCGAACGTGCCCCGCGGGGCGACCCTCTTCGAGGTCGACATCCACGCCCGCGAAACGGAACGGATCTTCGCCGAGTTCCGCCCTGAGGTGGTGAACCATCACGCTGCTCAGTCGAGCGTGAAGGTCAGCACCGAAGACCCCGTTCACGATATGGAGGTGAACGGAGCGGGGACGGCTCGCATCGTGGAGCTCGCCGCCCGCTACGGTGCCCGGAAGGTCATCTACGCCTCGAGCGGTGGCACCGTGTACGGCCAGCCCGAGACCCTTCCCGTCCCGGAGGACCACCCCATCCGTCCGCTCTCTCCCTATGGCGTTTCGAAGTACGCGGGCGAACTGTACGTCGAATGGGCATCCCGAGCCTTCGGCCTCGACTACACCATCTTCCGGTATGGAAACGCCTACGGCCCCCGCCAGGACCCGAGCGGTGAGGCGGGCGTGGTGGCGATTTTCATCGGCCGGATGCTCCGCGGCCAGCCGTGCATCATCGACGGCGACGGCCTTCAACAGAAGGACTATCTGTACGTCGGCGATATCGTCCGCGCCAACCTCCTCGCCCTCGAACGCGGCTCCCGCACCGTCCTCAACATCGGCACGGGCAGGGGGACGAACGTCCTCGAGATCTTCCGCGCCGTCGAGTCAGCGGTTGGGGGGCCGGCAGCGTTCGAGCACGGGCCACCGCGACCGGGCGACGTTCGCGCCGTCTGGCTCGACGTCCGGCGAGCGGAGGAAGTCCTCGGCTGGCGAGCGGAAGTTTCGCTCGAAGAGGGCATAGCCCTCACCGCCGCCTGGTTCCGCGAACAGCGCGCCTTCACTCCGCCGGGAACAGCACCCCGGGATTGAGGATCCCTGTAGGGTCGAGCGCCCGCTTGATGGCGCGCATCGCCCGGATGTCGGCCTCGCTCCGCGTCAGGTGCAGCCAACGGACCTTGGCCACGCCGATGCCGTGCTCCGCACTGATGCTCCCTTCGAGCTCGGCAGCCAGGGTGAAGACTGCCTCGGCCACGCGTTCGTCGTTCGGGTCGGCACCGAGGACGTTGACGTGGATGTTCCCGTCGCCGATGTGCCCGAAGAGGATCGGCCGTGCTCCCGGAACGCTCGAAGCGAGGCGGCGTCGCACCTCGCGTTCGAACAGCCCGAGCCGGGCGAGGGGCATGGTCACATCGAGCTTCTGGGGGATTCCCTCGGCGGCGATGGCTTCCGGGTGGCCCTCCCGCAGCCGCCACAGGCGAGCACGCTCCGGGCCTGTGGTGCCCAGCACGGCCCACTCGCTGCCCAGGTGGCGCTCCAACGCCGCCGCCAGCTCCGGTGCGGGGTCCTCGCGCGAGCCGCACTCCACCAGCAGGTAGCAGCCGGGATGGCGCTCGAACGGCAGCGACACGCCGAGGTGACGGTGTACCAGTTCGGCCCCTTCGGGGAAGAACGCCTCGAGGGCGAGGACGCTCTCGACTTCTTTGCGGAGGAGGGCGCCCAGTTCCGCGGCTTCGCCGAGCGACCCGAGGCCCACCACCGCCACGGCTCGCCGGGGCAGTGCCGGGACCAGGCGCAGCCGCGCCCGGGTCACGACGGCCAGCGTCCCCTCGCTTCCGCAGAACAGCCCGGCGAGGTCGTAACCAGTGTTGTCCTTCAGCAGCCCGCCCATCCGCGAGACGATGCTCCCGTCGGCCAGCACCGCCTCGATGCCGACGACCTGCGCCCTGGTCGGCCCGTACCGGCCGACGTACATCCCGCCCGCGTTCGTCGCGATCGTCCCTCCCACGGTAGCGCTCCCTCGGGAGGCGAGGTCGACAGGGTACTCGAGTCCACTCGCTCTGGCCGCCTCCTGTACGGCGGCGATGGTGGCGCCGGCCTCAGCTGTCACCTGGGATGCGGTTTCGTCGATTGGCTCCACCCGCGACATGCGGGCGAGCGAGAGCACGACCTCGCCTCCGCGAGGGACGCTGCCACCTACCAGTCCGGTGTTGCCTCCCTGCGGGACGATGGCGGCGCCGGCCTCGGCGCACCGCCTGACCACCTCCGCCGTCTCCGCGGTGCTCCCCGGGCGCACGACCAACCGCGCTCGGCCCTGGAACCTGCCAGTCCAATCACGCTCGTACCCCGCCCGGAGCTCGGGGTCGGTGAGCACGTGCTCGCTCCCCACGACCTCGGCGAGCGCCCGTGCGAGGGGGTCGTCGGTGCCGCCCATGCTCCACATTCTTCCCCCGTGCGGCGAGGGCTACAACGCGCCTCACCGCTCCTTCGGCAGATACGCGGCCGGCACGGCAATCGCCTGGCGAGCCCTGCCGGAGGCGTCGAAGGTCGCGGCAACGCGATCACCCGGAGCGAGGTCCCGCCAATCCGCCGGTGCGAAGCGCACCAGCGGCGCGCCTTCGCCGATGGTGAGCTCCGCCTCCCCTCCGGGCCCCTCCACTACGACCCGCTCACCCTCCACCGAGGCAATCGTTCCCCACGCCACCGGTGCTGCGTTCGTGCCGAGAGCCTCGTGGCCCGAGAAGTCGGCGAAGACGCGGGGCGGCCCCCCGTCGCGCGCTCTCCCGGCGGTTACCGCGATGAGGAGGATGGCAAAGTTCCGTACCTCATTGGGAACGCCGATCACGACGATCGCCTCACCCGGCCGTAGATCGGCGATGCGCTGGGGGACGGCCCGCGCGATCTCCGCGCCCCTAAGGTCGAGGGAGCGGTCCTCGAGCAGGGGGCCGCTCTCGGTCACCTCGACCACCTGCGTCACGCGGTACGGCTCTTCCGGCGGCCTGAACGGGCCGGCTCGCGGCGGCGGCGACTCGTCGCTGAGGAGGATTGGCACGAAGGCTGCGGCAGCAGCGAGGGCGAGCAGCCCTCCCGCGAGCAGCGCTGCACCTGCCCAGGCGGGCCGGCCAGGCACCGCTGCCGGGGCCGGCATCGCCTCACCCTCCCAATGCCTGCCAGACCCGCCGGCCCTCCGCCCGCACGAAGCGGCCCAGCCCCGGCGGTGGAAGGTGGCTGGCCCCCACCAACGCCCTTTCCGCTTCGAGGCGGTCCATTACCCGCAGCCGGGTTGCTCGGGCCATCTCGTGGTTCCAGTCGAAGCTGTTCTCCAGCTCCGGCCGTTCGGCGTCGATGGGGCTCAGCACCACGTCCCCCAGGATGAAACTGCGCTCGCCCCCCGACATGATGGCGACGCTCGTATGTCCCGGCGTGTGCCCCGGTGTGGGCACGGTCGTAACCGCATCCGTCAGCCGGCGTTCTCCCTCGATGAGTTCGAGACAGCCGGCCGCCTCCAAAGGCCGCACGTCGCGCACGAAGGAGTCGGGCGGCGGCTGTTGGGCGGCGTAGTGGTCCCAATCCGCCCGCGGCACCAGATACCGCGCCCGCGCGAACAGCGGACGCCCCGTCGCCCGGTCGATGTTCCATCCCGTGTGGTCACCGTGCAGGTGCGTGAAGACCACCGTGTCGACCTCGTCGGGACGGACGCCAGCTGCCGATAGCTCCTCCAGCAGCTTGCCCTGATACTCGGGGCCCCACCCCGTATCGACCAGGATGCGGCGGTCGCCATCCGCCACCAGGAAGGCGGCAAAGTTCAGGGCCACGGCCCCGTTGGCGTCGAGGTAGCGAGCGAACTCCTGGAGCGCATCTCCAGCGTTCGGGTACACCGCCGACGCCGGGTACGCCTGCACGTTGTCGACAAGGGCGACCACGGTCACCGAGCCGACCTGGGCCTTCTGCATGCCGATCCTCCTTGTCTCGTCGTCGCTAGCCTTCGATGTTGTACCCCATCCGAAGGGTCGCCGCATCGTCGACCCGGCGGAGGCGCCACCACGCCCAGGCCAAGGCGATGCCCGCTGCGAGTGCCAGCGTGGCGGCAGCCAAACCCGCGGCGCTCCAATCGAACACGAACCGCGCGGGGGGCTCGACGGGCTCTCCCCCCTCGTTGACGTTGAGGAAGCGGAGCAGGTGGCGGGAAAGGGCGCTGCCGATCCCGAAGCCGGCCGCCAGCCCGAAGGCCAGCACCAACGCGTACTCCACGCCAAGCATCGCCGTCACCTGCAACTGGGTGCATCCGAGGACCCGCAGCACGGCGAACTCCGTCCGGCGTCTCGCCACCGCCGCTCCGGCGCTCGCCGTGAGGCCTGCCGCCGCGACGAGGCCCGCCCCACCGAGGGCCAACGCGAACGCACCCTTCCCGCTCGCCGCCAGCAGCGGGTTCCGCTCGGCCCGCGCCACCGCCTCGGCCTGCACCGTCAGGCGCTGGAGCGAGAGCGGCGGCTGCGCCAGCCGGCGGAGGACCTCCCCACGTTCCGCCTCGCCCAGCCCCGGCGCAAGCTCCACCCACGCCTCCGTTGGAGCGAGCCTTCGGCCGCTCAGATCGAACGCGTCCGTCCACGCCCGCAGCCTTCCACGGTCGAGGACGAGCGCGGGGCCGTCCTCGGCGGGCAGCGTCGGGAAATGGGAGACGACCTCTCGCACTTCGAAGGGCACCACCGCCTGGCCGATGGCGAGCAGACCTCGGCCCCCTTTCCCGATCCCCGTCCGCTCGGTGAACGAAGCCGTGGCGATTGCGGGAAGGGGGATTGACACGTCCTGGATGAAGATCCCGCGCCGCTCCCCCGTCTGCCCCACGCGGAAGCGGAAGACACCGACACGGCCCTCGCGGTCATCCGTGTTCCCGACTTCGAAGCGGTCGGCGTTCGGACGGGGACTGGGGAGCGTAGCCCACGGTACGCCTCCCTCGAACCCTTCGATGACGGTGAGGCTACCGTCGGCTCGAACGGCTCCCAGGTCGTCGAGGAGGAGCGGAGCGTCGCTGGCGTTGAACTGGTTCGGCGGCTCCGTCATCAGCAGGCCCACGACGTCGACCGGCGGTTCGAGCGGGTCCAGCCGCCCCGTGAGGTTCGCGCGCAGCTCTCGCCACCCGGTGGTGTCGAGCTTCCCCAGCTCGAGCAGAGCGTAGCGGCCCGCTCGGTCCCGGACGCGCGCCCAGAGGGTTACGCTCTCCCGCGTTGCGGTGCTGTTCACCCAGAGCGAGATGGCCACGGCATCGGACGGCAGCCGGATGCCGGGCAGGCTCGCCGGGCCGGCGATGGCCAGCATCAGCTCCCGCAGGCTGCGCTCCGCGAAGTCGCTTCGGAACCAGAGAAGGTCGCTCGCTGCTGCCGGGTCGAGGGCGAGCACGTGCACCTGGGGTCCACCGGCGCCCACGGTCGCCAGCGAATGGGTGGCTCGGTACACCAGCGTGGCGGCGGTGAGCCCTTCCGTAGCGGAGAGCGCGGACTCGGCTTCCTCCCAACGCGTGCCAACTCCTGCCGCGACAGGCAGCTGGCCCGAGACCGGCACCGGGGAAGCGAACAGCGCCCGATCGCGGCGGGATTGGTCCACCGTGGGGCCGTAGCTTGCGGCGAAGGCCGCGACCGTCGCCGCCATGAGGACCAGCACTGCCAGGCGGGCGTGCGGTGCCGGCTCGCGCTCTATCCGCCAAAGGGCGACAGCCGCGGCCGGCCGCCATCCGGTGAGCCATCGAGCGGCCCGCGCTGCGAAGGGGTAGAGCCGCAGGGAGAGCGCTCCGGCGGCCAGGACCGCGATCGCAGGGGCCAGGAGCGCCGACGGGTCCGTCTCGACGGCCCCGGAACCGGCGAGAGCGAACGCCGAACCCTCCTGTTCCAGTTCCCAGACGAAGAGCGCGGCCACAACTGCGAAGGCGATGTCGACGTAGTACCGCTGGAAGGCCGGGGGCGTGGGCCGGGCGGCGCCGCGGCGCTCCCGTGCGGCGCGCCGAGCGGTGAGCGCCGTCGGGAGCGCCGCGGCCACAGCGCCTGCGGCCGCGCCCCCGGCCGAGAGGACGTACGAGAGGCCCGTCGGCCGCGCCTCGAGCAGCTCGCCGGCGGGCACCATGGGCGTCAGCCCCAGGAGGGCAACCGCGCCGGTGGCGAGGAGCGGCCCCGCCAGGAAGGCCGGGACGGCCGTCCAGGCCGCGGTGAGCAGCTCCAGCCCCAACACCTGACCGATGCTCGCGCCACGGGCGCGCAGCAGCGCGGTCTCCTCGGCGTTCCGCTCCGCTGCAGCCGCGCCCACGGTGAACACGAAGAAGAGCGCGATGGCCGAGACTTCGGCGAGGAGGACGAGCAGCGGCCCTTCGGCTACCGAGGAGGCTTTCTCCGCCCGTGCGATAGCCTCGCCCAATGGGGCGACCACGAAGCCGCCCAGCGGGTCGAGCTCCGTGCGGAGAGCTTCGATCTCCTCCCGGGCACGCGCGGCCGTCTCGGACCCGACACGGCTCGGGTCGGCGAAGCCGATGAAGCTCGCCTCAGCGAGGTACCCGGGCCACCACTCCCGGTAGGACCGAAGGTACCGTTCGGGGGGCACGAAAGCTGGGACCACCGGTCCTGTGTCGGGAAGGGGCTGGCCCAGGGCGAAGTGGACGGCGGTCCCTCGGACCCAGAAGGGGTCCTCCGGGTCGCGGGGCTCGACAAGGGCCGCCACGACGGCCTCGCGGACGAACCGCAGCGAGGCGCTCGGTGTGCAGGGCGGAGGCGGTGGGCGGTCAAGGCTCGGGATGATGCGGGCGCAGGTGTCGAAATCCTCCGCCAGCCGCAGACGATCGCCCGTGCCGAGCCCGAGCGCTGCCGCTGCCTCGCGGCTGATGACCAGCGGCAGCAGCGCCCCGCCATCGTCACCACGGGGCAGCTCCCCTTCGACAACGGTGACGTGCTCTTCGTAGCCTCCGATTGCCCGCAGCTCGAGGACGGGAGGGCGTTCGCTGCTCAGCCCCGCCCCCTCGAGAAAGAGACGGGGACCCCGGAAGGCGGTCGTCTCCTCGCTCAGGAGCCATCCCAGGCGGTCACGCGCTCGCTGCGCGATGGCTGCGTACCGTTCGCCGCCCCCAGGCTGGGCCGGTCGGGCCGAGCCGGCAATCACCTCGATGCCCGGCGCATCGCTCACCTCCTCGCGGACGGCGAACTCGATGCCTGCCGACCGAAGCGCCCGGGCGTAGATTGGGCCGACGGCCAGCAGGGTGCAGGTGACGGTCATCCCCAGGGCCAGCAGCGCGAGTTGGGTACCCTTCGCGGGCGTTCGCCGAACGGCGAGCGGCCACAAGCCTGCCAACCAGCGGAGGGTGCCAACCATGGCAGTCGCAGCCTAGCGAAAGAGGGGCCGGTCGCGAACTCCCCCGGTGTGGCCGCCGGTCGTGTACGCTCCCCCCGAGGCGCGATGGCTCCTCCGTTCTTCGCTTTCCTCGTGCGTCGGATGCGGGCCCACGCCCGCCTCGAGGCGCTCGTTGCGGCCGGCGCACTCGCTGCGGCGGCGCTGATGGCCGCCGTGTTCGTGTACGCCGACGCCGTCCGGGACCTCGGCCTCGCGTACGCCCTCGGCCAACACCCCGCCGAGGCCCTCGACGTCACGGTGTACAGCTCGAGCCAGCGTCTTACCCCGAGCGACTACGCCGTTCGGGAGGAGGAGACCCGCCGCCAGCTCCGCTCCGCCCTCGGCGGGGTCGCCTCCGAGTACCTCCGGTACGGCCGGACCGCCACCTTCTTCCTCACGCCGCCAGGGGCGCCTGTGCCCCAGGACGACGATCGTCCCCGGGCGCATTTCCAGTTCTTCGACGGTCTCGAGGCTCGGGTGCGGGTGCTTGCCGGCCGCCCGCCGAAGGTGGCGTCGCCCGCTGCTCAGGGTGCGCCCGTCGTCGAAGTTTGGGTGAGCAGCCAGGCGG
This sequence comes from bacterium HR29, assembly GCA_002898215.1. Lineage (GTDB taxonomy): Bacteria > Chloroflexota > Dehalococcoidia > Tepidiformales > Tepidiformaceae > HRBIN29. The sequence goes on from BEIF01000001.1 coordinate 37,091, forward strand.
CGCAGCAGCTCGACATCACCGTTGGCGACCGCTTCGACCTGCACCCCTTCTGGGCTCTCGACGTGGAGCCGGTCCACGTGGAGGTCGTCGGCGTCTTCGAACCAGTGGATCCTGCCGACCGGGCCTGGCGAAGCCGCGAGGAGCGACTCGCTGTCACCTCCACCCGCTGGCCCACCTACCCCTTCTTCGTTCCCGAGGCGACCGTCACCGGTGCGCTGGTGGCGTACCTCCCCAGCATCGACGGCGCGTTCGAAACGATCGCTGTCGTCGACACCGCTGCCATCGACAGCCGGAACGCGCCCGGCCTCGCGGACCGCCTCCGGGCCCTCGCCGCCAACCTCCCCCGTGCGGTGCCTCGCACGCAGGTCGATACGGAACTTCCCGCGGCCATCGAGCTCTACCGGACGAAGCTCTTCTTCACCCGCCTGCCGCTCTTCGCCCTCGTCGTTCAGATCCTCGGCATCGTCCTCCTCTACCTGGTGCTCGTGTCGAGCCTGCTTGCCGACCGGCGGGCTGACGAGTGGGCGCTCCTCCAGAGCCGCGGCGCCTCGCCCCGGCACGTGCTCCTCCTCGCGGGGGCTGAGGCGGCCCTCATCGCCCTCCCGGCGGCGCTCCTCGGGCCGCCGGCGGCGGCCGCTGGCACGGCGTTGCTCGGCTACACGCCGGCCTTCCGGTCCCTTTCCGGCGGCAGCGCGCTCGAGGTCACGCTTTCCGCCGAGGCCTGGGGCATGGCCCTCCTCGGCGCGGCCGTGGCTGCCGCCGCCATCGCCGTCCCGGCCGCGCGGTCCGGGCGGCGGAGCCTCGTGCAGCTCCGCCAAGCGGCCGCGCGGCCGCCGCAGCAGCCCGCGTTCCTCCGCTACTACCTCGATGTGGGCGTGCTGGCGATCGCTGCCGCCGCTGCCTACCAGCTCCGCGCCGAGGGGTCGCTCGCCCGCGAGCGGCTCCTTGGCGGCGCTGCCGCCGATCCGGTCCTGCTGGCCGCGCCGAGCCTCTTCATGCTCGCCGTCGGCCTCGCCGACCTGCGCCTCCTCCCCCTCGCCCTGCGTGCGGCCGCTGGCGTCGCCCGGTTCGCGGGCGGGGTCGCGCTGCCCCTCGCACTCTGGCAGGTGGTACGGCGCCCCTTGCACCACAGCCGGCTCATGCTGCTCCTCATGCTCGCGACCGCGGTGGGCGTCTTCGCCGCCGGCTTCCGCGCCACGCTCGAGCGGAGCTACGACGACCGCGCAGCCTACGAAGCCGCCGCGCCGGCCCGTGTGGTCGGCCTGCGCCCGGAACTGGGCGTCGGGCCCGATTCCGTCGTCGGTGCCGCCGCGGTGGCGCTCTCCCTCCGCCCGGAAGAGATCATGCCCGCCATCCGCGCGGACGCCTCGTACGCGCTCGGTCGGTTCCACTACGCCGACCTGACCGTGCTGGGGCTGGTGCCCGAAGCGGCCCGTGAGCTCGCGTTCTGGCGTTCCGATTTCGCCTCCCGTTCCCTCGCCTCCCTCATGGGCGAGCTGCGGGCGGCACGAGTCGAGTCGGTGGCGGGCCTTCCCATCCCCGCGGACGCCGTGTGCCTCGGCCTTCGCGCGAAGCTTCCTCCGGAGCTTCCTCGAGCCCGCCTAGGAGTCCGCCTCCGCTCGCCGGACGCGCGTGCCTGGGCGCTCGAGGCGATACCCGTGGGGTCGGCCGATGCCGACGGCTGGCAGCTCTTCGTCGTCCCGGTCTCCTTCGAGTGCACCGGGCCCGAATACTGGCGTGCCGTCCGCACCTCGCCACCCGACGCTGCCCCTCTCCTCCTCGACGCCGTCTATCTCCGCCCCGGAACGGTGCTCCAGGCGCCCCTTGCCGTGGCGTGGTACGTCGACGAGATCCTCGCCGGTGGCCGTCTCCCCGACACCCCCGGTCTCTGGGAGGCTGCAGTCATCGAGTCCTTCGAACGCCTCGAAATGTACGAGCCGATCGGCGGCGTTTCGTCCGCGGTCGACCCGGGGTCCATCGCCGCCGCCACGCCGGCGGGGGGCCACGGTCGGGCGGTGCTTGTCAGGGCGCGCATGGGGCCAGGGGGGACCCCGATATCCGGGCTCCGGCCCCGCCAGGAGGCCGCGCTCCCGGTCCTCGCCTCCTCGGCCTTTCTCGGGACGTCCCGGCTGCGTGTGGGCGACGAGTTCGAACTCTTCCTCAACGCCCAAGTGGTCCGCGCGCGGATCGTCGGCAGCTTCCGCCTCTTCCCGGGCTACCGTCCCGAGGACGACCCTCCCTTGCTCGTCACCGACCTCGCGACGCTGCGGGTGCTGGCTAGCCGACTGCCCGTGCTTGCGGACGTGCCCGTCCCGAACGAGCTCTGGCTCCACAGGGAGCCGCCGCAGGCTGTCGGAGAGGCGCCCGGAATCCGAGCCGAGTCCCTCCTCCGCCGGAGTGAGCTCCGCGCGGCGGCCGAATCCGACCCGCTCGTCGCCGCGAGCTGGGAGGGCATCCTCTTCCTCTCCTTCGCCTCGGTGCTCGGCCTCACCGCCATCGGCTTCGCTGCCTATGCCTACCTTGCGGCCGAGCGCCGGGCGTTCGAATTCGCCGTCTTGCGGACCATCGGGCTCTCACCGGCGCAGGTGTTCGTCACCCTCTTCTGGGAGCACGCCGTCGTCATCGCGACCGGCCTGGCCGTGGGAACCGCGCTCGGCTTCCCCCTGGGCCGGCTCATGGTGGAGTACCTCGCCTTTACCGAGACGGGCGAAGCGGTGGTCCCGCCTCTCATCGCGGAGATTCGCTGGCAGGCGGTCGCCGCTCTCTACGCCGTCGTCGCCGCCGTGTTCTTGGGTACGATGGTGGCGCTCGCCGCTTTGTATGCGCGTCTCGCCCTCCACCGCACCCTGCGTTTGGGCGAGGCGTAGTCCCGAACGGGAGGGCAGCGCTCTGAGACCGTCCGGCCCCGCGCCCTACGTCCGCTGCGAGGACGTGTTCAAGATCTACAAGGTCGCGGACATCGAGGTCGTCGCGCTCCGTGGCCTCGACCTGCGCGTCCGCCGCGGCGAGCTGCTGGCTCTCGTCGGTGCTTCGGGCTCAGGGAAATCCACCCTCCTGAACATCCTCGCCGGACTCGACCAGCCCAGTGCCGGTCGGGTCTACGTCGGCGAGCGCGATCTGGCCGCTCTCACCCCCGAAGAGCTGGTGGAGTACCGCCGCCGGCAAGTGGGCATGGTGTGGCAGGAGACGGCTCGGAACCTCGTTCCCTACCTCGATGCTCGTGAGAACGTCGCGCTCCCGCTCATCCTCGACGGAAAGCCAGCTGGCGTGGCCCGGCGGCGTGCCGGCGAGCTGCTCGAACTCGTCGGGCTCGCCGCGCGCGCCCGTCACCGCCCCGCGGAGCTCTCCGGCGGCGAGCAGCAGCGCGTCGCCATCGCCGTTGCCCTCGCCAACGAGCCGTCGCTCCTTCTCGCCGATGAGCCCACGGGCGAGCTGGATGCCATCGCTGCCGACGCCGTGTTCGACACCTTCGCCCGCGTCAACCGGGAGCTGGGCACCACCATCCTCGTCGTCACCCACGACCCGGACATCGCTGGCCGGGTCGACCGCGTCGTGGGCATTCGCGATGGCCGCACGAGCTACGAGCTCATCCGTCGCCGCCCCTCGCCCGGCTCCCGTGCGCCCACCGTTCACGAGGAGTACGTCCTCGTCGATGCTCACGGCCGTCTCCAGCTCCCCCGGGAGGTCCTCGATGCGCTGGACATCCGGGAGCGGGTGCGGGTGCTGCTCGGCGAGGGGTACATCGCCGTCCAGCCTCCTCCACCGGACTCGGGGTCGTAGGGATGCCGGGCGTTCCGGTCGAAGTGCGCGATGTCACCCGGCGCTTCCTCCGCGGCGGGGAGGAGGTGTGGGCCCTGCGGGGCGTCTCCCTGCGAGTGGAACCAGGCGAGTTCCTCGCGCTCATCGGCCGCTCCGGCTCTGGCAAGACGACGCTCCTCAACCTCATCGCCGGCCTCGATCGGCCCACCAGCGGTGAAGTGGAGGTCGGCGGTGCGCGGGTCGACCGGATGTCGGAACGGGAACGCACCCGATACCGGCGGAGGGTCGTCGGCTTCGTGTTCCAGTCCTTCGCCCTCCTCCCACTCCTGTCCGCGTCGGAGAACGTCGAGCTGCCCCTCCGCATCGCGGGCTGGCCTGCTCGGGCTCGCTCCGAACGCGCCCGGCAACTTCTCGCCCTCGTCGGCCTGGCCAAGCGCGCCCATCACCGGCCCTACGAGCTTTCGGGCGGCGAGCAACAGCGGGTTGCCATCGCGCGCGCGCTCGCCGTTCAGCCTTCCCTTCTCCTGGCCGACGAGCCCACCGGCGAGCTCGATTCCGTGACGGCGATGGAGATCTTCCAGCTACTCCGCGATGTCGCACGCAGCGAAGGGGTCACGGTCATCGTTTGCACGCATGATCGATTGGTGGCCGAATACGCCGGCAGGATCGAGGAGCTCCGGGACGGCCGCCTCGCGCCGCCGGCGGAACGGGACGTGTGGCAGCGGTGGCAGGCCCGAGGCGCGCCGCCCCGCATGCCTGGGCTCCGCCCCGCGCCGGTGGCGCCTGCCCTGGAGCCTCCACCTTCGTCCGAACCCAGCGAGGAGGACATCAGCCGATGGGCGCCGCCCGAACGCCGGCAGCGGTAACCCTTCCCTCCTCGGCGCTCGCTGCTGCACAGCGTCTCGGCGCCGAAGAGCTCGCCGCCCTCGAGGCTGGCGCGGTCCGCATCTCCCAGCGGGCGGCGGAGATCATCGCCGCGGCTGCCTCCCGGGAGGTGAGCATCGAGTACAAGCGCCAAGGGACGCGCGGGTCGGCTCCCGTGAATCCAGTCACCGAAATCGACCAGGAGGTGGAGGCCGAGGCCCGCGCCCTCGTCGCAGCGGAATTTCCCGGCCACGCCTTCCTCGGTGAGGAGGGCGCGGAGCCTGGTACGTCCGAGGGCTTCCTCTGGGTCGTCGACCCCCTCGACGGAACCACGAACTTCACCGCGGGGTTCCCGCTCTACGCCGCTGCCGCCGCCTGTCTGCTCGACGGGGTGCCGGTTGCGGGGGCGGTGTGGTGCTCCGTCACGCCGGAGCTGCGACCCGGCGTCTACCATGCCAGGATTGGCGGCCCTTTCTCGCTCGACGGCAACCCTGCGGCGGTGCGCACTGCCCCTCCGCGCCCACTGGCGGCCGCGCCCGGCGGCGCACCCGGTCGAACGCGATGGTGGGACCACCGCGTGACCGGGTGCGCCGCCGTCGAATGCGCCTACGTCGCCGCGGGCGTGTTCCAGGCCGCGGTCTTTTCCGGGCTTCGCGTGTGGGACGTGGCGGCCGGCGTCGTCCTCGCCTGGGCGGCGGGTCGGGGCGTCTGGCTCCGCGACCGCACCGGCTGGGTGCCGTTCGAACGGTTCGAGCCAGCCCCGGAGCGCCGCGGCGAGCCGCCGACGCTCCGGGGCTGGCGCCGGACGCTGTTGCTCGCGACGCCCGAGGCCCGCGAACGGCTCGCCCCAGCTCGGCGGCTGCCGTTGCCACGGCTGTTCCGCCGCTGAATCACCCTTCCTTCGCAGCCAGGCCCGCCCGTTCCGCCGGCGCCGCTTCGAGCGCGTGCCGAAGCTTGCGCAGTGCCCGGGCCTGGCGCGACTTCACGGCGTCGACCGTCGTCCCGAGGGCAGCGGCCGTCTCGTGCGCGGAGAGCCCGTGGACGAACCGTAGGACGACCACCTCGGCGTCGGCGCGCGGAAGCCTGGCGATGGCCCTCGCCAGATCGAGGAGTTCCGGGTCTCGCTCTCTCGCGGCCTGTTCCACCACGTCGAGGCGGAGTACCGGAGGCTGGCGGAAGAGACGCCGCCGGTGCGATGACGTCAGGTGGCGCGCGATTCCGAAGAGCCACGCTCGCGGAGGGAGCCCGCGGTCCTCGAAGGCCTCCGCGTGCTTCCACGCCTCCTCGAACGTCCGCGACACGAGGTCTTCCGCCTCCTCCGGCGAACCGACCCGGGCGATGACGTACCGATAGATGGCCGGCGCCTCCCGTTCGAAGAGGTGCGTCCAGGCAATCGGGTCCCGGTTCCGGAGCGCCTCCACTGCCGGGCTCGGCGTCCACTCGGCCGACTGCGAGGCGCCGATGGCCTCCGCCAGCCGCAGGAAGGCGCCGCTCGCGAACCCGGCCATCACTCGGGCCTCCGGTCGTCGCCCGGCTCCGGTGTTCGGTCCCGGTCGCCGCCGCTGATGCCTGCACCTCGCCCGCGCTGGCCATCGTCCTCCTCGTCCTCCGGCGTGGGGTCGGGAGTCGGCTCTGCCACAGCGGGGGTCGGAGTTGCCGTCGACGGCGCGACGGTCGGCGACGGAGTCGTGGCCGCCTCGTCCGACCCGGCACCGTTTCCCGGGCGGAGATTGCGTACGGCGTCCACCGCGAACGTTCCGACGCGCGCCGCGGCATCCCATGGCGTCGTGCCTGCCGCGAGACTCCCGCCCGAGAAGGCGATCGCCGCCGCTGCCGCCCCGAGCGCCACCCGCTGGACGAGGGGCCGCGGCCGGGGGCCGAGTCCGAGCCAGGCGGCGAGCGGTCCGAGCCCGCCTTCGGACCCTCGGACTCGCTCCTCGAAGCGTCTTCGCATGCGCGCGATCTGCGCCGGGGTCGCCGTTGGCAGCGGGAGCTCCCTCGTGCGGCGGGCTACGCGTACCAGGGCCATCAGCTCGGGGTCCGGTGGGTGGCGAGCGCTCGTCGTCAGCGCTTCGTGCAGCCGCTGGGCGAAGTCGTCCATCTCATCCCCGCACGGGTGCGACTGCGCTGCGGCGCGGCCGGCGATAGGTGAGCCTTACCGCCAGCGCCCCCGCCACCGCCGCTGCTCCAGCAAGATACACACCCTGGACCCACCCGAGCATCGTGTCGCTGCCGATGAGCACGCCGTGCACGAAGGCGCCCCCGAAAGCGGCGATGGAGGTGAGGTGGATGAGGCGCCAGAGTCGCATGCCGATCTGGCGCCGAATCCAGAACGTCGCCGTAGCCAGCGCGAACAGGTACAACGTCAGCGTCCCCAGGCCCGAGAGCATCGGCTCGTAGGAGGCTGCGAAGGGTACGGCGAGGCTCGGAAGGTCGAAGTCGGTGTACCCGTCGAACAGCAGTGCCAGGGCATGCGCCAGCGCGAGGGCCAGTCCGGAGACGCCGAGGGCCTGATGGATGGCCAGGAGCCGGGCGCGGCTCACCAACCCGTCGCCGATGGCGGAGGACATCGTGGCCCCGACTGCCAGCGAGGCAGCGAGGGCGAGATACGAAGCGAGGCCGGCCGCGCGCGAGACGTACCATGCCTCATGCCCGCTCACGCCGCCGAACTCCTCCATCAGGGGTCTGCCAACGACCCAGCCGGCGACCATGCCTGCCGCCCCGGCTGCGAAGGCGAAATACCATCCCGACCGCATACGAGCCCCTCAGGAAGCGCGGCTGCGCCGCGCGCGGGGCAGCGGAGCCGCTTGGGCTGGCGAAGTGGCCTGCTGGCCGACCGGGGTGGGCACAATGGCCGCCGGCGCGCCGCCTGCTGCGTCCGCCGTCGCTGCCTCCTGGAGCCCGGTCTGGACTGCCAGCGTCGTTTCGCGCTCTCCCCCTCTCGCGACCGCGATGAGCATCGCCCCGAAGGCCGCTCCGGTCAGCGAGGCGGCGATGACTTTATCGGCCGCGAAGCGGTCGCCCTTCGGCTTCTTCTGCTTCATTCGTCGTCCTCCCGGCCATCCCGTCTCCGGTCGCGCTCTCAGTGCTCGTCTCGGCGCTCGTCGTCCTCATGGTCGTCTTGGTCTTCGTGCTCGTCGTCATCCTCACGGTCGTCGCCGTCCTCCTGTTCGTCGTCGTCCTCGTGGCCGCGCTCCTCCCAGGTGCGGGCGCCGTCCTCCGCCAACGCGACGGAGAGGTCCGCACCCGAGCCTGGCGCTGCCACAGCATTTGCGACGCCATCCCCTGCCGCTATGGCACTGGTGCCCTCGACGACTGTCGTGGTTAGCTGCGGGGTGTCCTCGTCCCGGTTCGCGAGGGCGGCGAAGCTCACGCCGATCACCATGGCCGAGAGCGCCGCCGCAGCCGCGGCGGCAGCAAGCGAGAGACGGCGGTTCATCGGCAGGTCCTCCATGCGTTGGCTTCTGTGTTCCTCTTCACACATCGCTCGGGAGGGACGGAACGGGTCGCGGCTGCCGCGGCGTTGCAGGGCTCTTTACCGGCCCTTTGCGAAGATGCCCGTTCGCTCCGCAGTGCCGTCGGCTGTGACCGCGAGAATCCCGTCCACAGCGTGCTGCGCACGGCGTAGAGTCTCCGGCCCCCCGATGAGAATCGCCTTAGACCACACTTCGGCCCACAGGCAGCTCGCAGCCGCGACGGTCACCTGGACGTAGGGTCCCTCGGCTGGAAGCCCCGTACGGGGGTCGATGATGTGGTGGGCCCAACGAGCGTCCCTCGTGCGCCACCGTCTGCGCAGCAGGGAGGACGTCGCCAATCCCCCGACGACGATGCCTTCCCAGGCGAGCATACTCCCGGGTGCTTCGACTCCCGCCCGCCAACCTCCGAGGCCCTGCGCCTCTTCGCCGATGGCGCGGAGGTCGCCCCCGGCGTTCACGAGGCCGGCAAGCCCGTCTTCGCTGAGGAGCTCCGCAGCGCGGTCGACGGTCCATCCCTTGGCGAGCCCGCCCAGGTCCAGGCGGCCGGCCCGGAGCCGGACCCGCGTCTCGCTCAGCTCGATCGCGTCACCCGGATTCGGGACCGGCCGCGGCTCGAGGGACCCTCGGGGCCCCTCCAGCCGTTCGAAGCTGTCGACATATCCGGCAGCCTCCAGCGCGTCGCGGACCAGCGGGTTCACGAGCCCTTCGGTGGATTCCCAGGCGGCGATGGCCGCTCGAACCACTTCGGCCAGAATCCAGTCGTCGACGACCTCTCCCCGGTTGAGTCGCTCCAGTGCGCTCTCCGCTCGGAAACGCGAAAGCCGAGCCTCCACCGTGCCGAACCAGGCTCGGACCGATGCGAAGGCAGCTACGGGGCGATCCGCCGCGCGGACGACGACGTCCACCTCCGTGCCCATGGCCGCGAACGAGTCCTGCCAGAGCCGTTCACCCGCCGACGTCGCCAGCCCCCACTTCGTTCTCCAGCGGCTCGCCCCGGAACCATCGGGCCACATTCCGCTGGAAGATGGCTGCCACCCTCGCTTCGTTCCCCTGTGCCGCCGCCGAGTTGTGCGGGCTGATGAAGACGTTCGGCATCTCCCACAGCGGCGATTCGGGCGGTAGCGGCTCCACAGCGAAGACGTCGAGGTAGGCGCCCCCGAGTCGGCCCGTCTGCAGCGCAGCAATCATCGCGTCTTCGTCGACGACCTCCCCCCGGGCCACGTTGAGGATGCACGCCCCCGGGGGAAGGAGCGCAATCCGCCGAGCGTCGATGAGCCCCCGCGTCTCGGGCGTGAGCGGGCACGCCAGGGCCAGCCAGTGGGTGCGCGGCAAGACGCCGTCCAGGTCGCGCGGGTGGACGAGCTCGTCCACCGGCTCCGCGCCGGTGGCCGGGCTCCTCCGGACTCCGATGACGTGCAGGCCGAAGGCCCGCGCGAGCCGGGCGATTTCGCTCCCGATAGCTCCCAAGCCGACGACGGTGATGGTCTGGCCCTCGAGGTCGGCCGGGACTTCCTCTGGGGGGACAGGTTCCCACGCCCGCCTGGAGCGGGCATCGAGCCATCGTCGCCATGGCCGCGCCAGGAGCAGCATCCCGGAGATCGCCGTTTGGGCGATGGGCCTAGCGGTCGACCCCGAGGAGGTGGTAATACGCACCCCTCTCGCCAGAATGCGCCCGAAGACGGGGTTGTCGACTCCCGCATTGAAGACGTGCAGCCAGCGGAGGTTCGGCGCCCCGTGCACGGCAGCGAAGAACGAACGGGAGTACACCGGGTAGACATCGCCGGAGAAGAACGCCAACGTAATGCGGGCGCGCTCGCTTTCATCGAGACGGGCGGCGGGGTCATGGGGAAGGAAGAGCGGCAGGAGCCGCCCGCCGGCCTGGCGTGCCAGCGAGGCGGTCTCCTCGCCGTACCGCTCCCACCACCGCCGGGTCACCAGCAAGACCTCGTCGCGCGCCATCGCGCTCCCGCCTCACCACCGGTCCCAGTGGACGATCTCCTGTACGGGTCGCCGGCTCACGGGCCCGAAGCGGCCCATCGGCCATCCCACCGGGATCATGCAGAACGGCTCCACGTTCTCGGGGAGGCCGAGAACGGCCTTCGCAGCCGGCCTGTCGCTGAAGACGAGCGTCGTGGGCGTTGCCCCCAGGCCGAGTGCCCGCGCCGCGAGTAGGAGATTCTGGACACCGGGCCAGATCGAGCCGCCCGCGTTCGCCCCTGCGGCGAAAGTGTCCGGGGGTGGGGCGAGGAACTCCAGGCAGGCGATGATGAGCGCGGGGATCTCCGCCATGTGTTCGGCCTGCCAGAGGACCGCCTTCAGCATCCGCTCCCGCTTTTCGCGCGGCTGGTGGGGGAGCTCCGGAATGCGCTGCTCTTGGATATAGCGCTCGACGCCCTTCCGGTTGAGCTCGGCCAAGCGCTCCTTCTGAGCCCGATCGCGGACGATGATCCAGCGCGCGTTCTGCAGGTTCGAGCCCGAGGGCGCCTGGTTCGCCGCATCGATGAGCCGTAGGAGGAGCTCCTCCGGCACCGGGTCGGGCTTCAGCCGGCGCATCGCCCGGCAGGTGTACATCACCTCGAACAGCTTCGGCTCGTCGGCCAACGTCCCCTCCTCACTCGTCGGTTGCTCCTATGATGCCCCGTCTCGGGCCGGGCGTCGCCCTGGGCGCCATGCCAATGCCGCCAATGCCAGGAGGGCCACTCCCCATGCGAAGCCTCCGGCGATGTCCGTCGGCCAGTGCACGCCGGTCCACAGGTTTGCCCAGGCCGTCCCGGCGATGACTCCGGCGCAGGCGGCGCCGACGCAGCGCCGCGCGGCTCGTGGGAGGGGCGACCGGGCGGCGACGGCCCATGCCCAGCCGTAGCCGACCATCCCGCTCATCGCGTGACCCGCCGGAAAACTGGGGCTGGAGAACCCGGCCCGCAACTCGACGGCGGGCGGCTCGGGGCGCGGCCTGGTCGCGACCTCCTTCAGGCCCGTTTGCACCAGTGGCAGGGCGAAGAACAGCACCGCGGTCACCATGGCGAGGCGTGTCGCCCCTCTCATCCGGGCCGTGGCGGCGGCCAGCAACCCTGCCGCGGTGACCGGCTCCGTGGAGGTCAGCCAGCGGATGACTCGCGCCACGGTTACCGAACCGGGCTGACCCTGCATCCAGCGCACCGCCTCGTCTTCGCCCCAGAGGGGTCCCGCCCCCCGCGCGGCTGCCAACAGGGCGGCGCCCCCGGCGAGCGCGGCCACCCCTACGGCCGCCCACGCCCGCTCGGCGCCCGTCATGATCGCTGCCGGAGCCTTGTTAAGCTGGGCATCCGAACGTTGGTCCGAAAGGTAGGTCCGTGCGCGCACAGCGGCCGCTCGAATCCATGCCCCGCATCGCCGTTCCCGAAGTTCGCCCGCATCTCGCCTACGGACGATACGCCGTGAAGCGCGTCGCCGGCGAGCCGCTGGTTGTCACGGCGGATGTTCTCAAAGGCGGGCACGACATCCTCGCGGCCGAAGTCCGCTACCGCCGCCGTGGCGAACGGGAGTGGCGCTCCGCTCCGATGTCGTATGTCCGCGAGCGGGACGAGTTCGCCGCCGAGCTCTCCCTCGACGAGCTCGGCGTGTGGGAGTACACGGTTGCCGCCTGGACGGACGTGTACGCCACCTGGCTGGACGAGGTGGAGCGGAAGCACGCCGCAGGCCGAGACCTTTCGTCCGAGCTGCTCGAGGGCCAAGCGCTCCTCCGGGAGGCGGCCGCCGCGGCGCCACCCGGGGCCGCCGAACGGCTGCTGGCCGCGGCAGAGGACATCGCCAGGGCGGCGGACCAAGCCAAGGCCGTTCGCCTCGCGGCCGACTCGGAGCTTCGTCGCCTGGCAAGCAAGTACTATCCCCGGCACGACCTCACCCTCGCCGAATTCATCCTCCCGGTGGTGGTGGAGCGCGAGCGCGCCCGCTTCGGCGCCTGGTACGAGATGTTCCCCCGCTCGGCTGCCGATGACGTGCGCCGCCACGGCACCTTCCGCGATGTGGAGGAGCGTCATCTCCCCCGCATCCGGGATATGGGGTTCGATGTCCTCTACTTTCCTCCGATCCATCCCATCGGACGCACCAACCGGAAAGGGAGGAACAACGCCCTGATTGCGGCGCCGGGGGATCCCGGAAGCCCTTGGGCCATCGGGAACGAGCACGGGGGCCACGACGCCATCGAGCCGCAGCTCGGGACCTTCGAGGACTTCGCCCGGCTTCTGCGCGCCGCCGAATCAATGGGGATCGAAATCGCCCTCGACCTCGCCTTCCAGTGCTCGCCCGACCATCCGTATGTGCGTGAGCACCCGGAGTGGTTCCGCCGCCGCCCCGACGGGACCATCAAGTACGCGGAAAACCCGCCGAAAAAGTACGAGGACATCGTCCCCCTCGACTTCTGGTGTCCGAACTACCCGGCCCTCTGGGACGAGCTGAAGCGCGTCGTCCTCTTCTGGGTGGAGCGGGGCGTTCGCATCTTCCGGGTCGACAATCCTCACACGAAGCCGCTCCCCTTCTGGGAATGGCTCATCGGCGAGGTGCGGGCGCTCCATCCCGATGTCATCTTCCTCTCCGAAGCCTTTACCAGGCCGAAGCTGCTCCAGGAGCTCGCCAAGATCGGCTTCAGTCAGTCGTACACCTACTTCACCTGGCGCAACACCCGTGCCGAGCTGGAGGAGTACCTCACGGAGCTCACCACGACGGACCAGGCCGAATACCTCCGGCCGAACTTCTTCGCCAACACCCCCGACATCCTCCACGAGTACTTGCAGACGGGTGGGCGCCCCGCGTTCAAGGTGCGCGCCGCTCTGGCGGCCACCCTGTCGCCCTCGTACGGCATTTACAGCGGGTACGAGTTGTGCGAGAACGTTCCCCTCCACCCAGGCAGCGAGGAGTACCTCGATTCCGAGAAGTACGAGCTGAAGGCGCGGGACTGGAACCAGCCGGGGAACATCGCTGGCTACCTGGCCCAGCTCAACCGCATTCGGCGCGAGAACCCCGCCCTGCGGCTGTATCGAAACCTCCGCTTCCACAATCCCGACAACCCGAACATCATCGCTTACAGCAAGGCGACGCCCGACTTGGGGAACCGCATCCTCGTCGTCGCGAACCTGGACCCGTTCCTTACCCACGAGGCGACCGTCTGGCTCGACGGCGCTGCCCTCGGGCTCCATGACGAGAGCGCCTACGTCGTGCACGATCTGATCACGGGCGCGCGCTACCAGTGGTCCGGCCGGGCGAACTACGTTCGGCTCGACCCCAACGTCGAGCCCGTCCACCTCTTCCGTCTCGAGGCTCCCTGAGCATGCTCACCCCTCAGCCCGATTGGTACAAGGACGCCATCATCTACGAGGTCGGGGTCCGCTGCTTCTACGACTCCAACGCCGACGGCCAGGGCGACATCCCCGGCCTCATCGAGAAGCTCGACTACATCCATTCGCTGGGCGTCACCTGCATCTGGCTGCTCCCGTTCTACCAGTCCCCCCTGCGCGACGGGGGCTACGACATCTCCGACTACCGCAGCCTGCACCCGGACTTCGGAACCATCGAGGATTTCAAGCGGCTGGTCCACGAGGCGCACGAGCGCGGGATTCGCATCATGACCGAGCTCGTCCTCAACCACACCTCCGACCAACACCCGTGGTTCCAGGCGGCCCGCAAGGACCGGAACTCCCCCTACCGCGACTACTACGTCTGGAGCGACACCGACGATAAGTACTCGCAGGCCCGCATCATCTTCATCGATACCGAGCGCTCGAACTGGACGTGGGACCACGAGGCGGGGCAGTACTACTGGCACCGGTTCTTCAGCCATCAGCCCGACCTCAACTACGACAATCCGAAAGTCCAGCAGGAGATCCTCGATATCGTTGCCTATTGGCTCGATATGGGCGTCGATGGCCTTCGCCTCGACGCTGTTCCGTACCTCTTCGAGCGGGAGGGCACGAACTGCGAGAACCTTCCCGAGACGCACCAGTTCCTCAAGAAGCTTCGGAAGTTCGTCGACGAACGCTGGGAGGCCCGCGCCCTCCTCGCCGAGGCGAACCAGTGGCCGGAAGATGTCGTGGCCTACTTCGGGGACGGAGACGGCGATGAGTGCCACATGGCGTACCACTTCCCGCTGATGCCTCGCCTCTACATCGCACTCCGCCGCGAGGAAGCGAAGCCCATCGTCGAAATCATGCAGCGCACCCCGCAGCCGCCAAAGAACGGCCAGTGGTGCCTCTTCCTCCGCAACCATGATGAGCTCACCCTCGAGATGGTCACCGACGAAGAGCGGGACTACCTCTACGAGGAGTACGCGAAGGACCCGCGGATGCGGCTCAACCTCGGCATCCGCCGCCGCCTGGCGCCGCTCCTCGACAACAGCCGCCGCCGCATCGAGCTGATGAACTCGCTCCTCTTCAGCCTCCCGGGAACGCCCATCATCTACTACGGCGACGAAATTGGGATGGGCGACAACATCTACCTCGGCGACCGCGACGGGGTCCGCACGCCGATGCAGTGGAGCGGTGACCGCAACGCCGGCTTCTCCCGCGCCGACCCCCAGCGCCTCTACCTCCCGCCCATCCGTGACCCTGTCTACAGCTACGAGGGCATCAACGTCGAGGCTCAGGAGCGGCTTCCTACCTCCCTCCTTTCGTGGATGAAGCGCATCATCTTCGTCCGCAAGAGCTACCCCGTTTTCGGGCGCGGCAGCATCAAGTTCCTCGACCCCAACAACCGGTCGGTGCTGGCCTTCATCCGTGAGGACGAACACACGAAGATGCTGGTGGCCTGCAACCTTAGCCGCTTCCCTCAGCCCGCCCAGCTCGACCTGCGCGAGTACAAGGGGTACCGGCCTTTCGAGGTGTTCGGGCGCGTTCCGTTCCCGCTCATCGGCGAATTGCCCTACCTCCTCACGTTCGGCCCCCACGATTTCTACTGGTTCGAACTCCAGCCCGACCCGGACGCTGCCGCATGACCCCCTCTCTGCTCGCCGTACCGGGCGCGCCCTCCCTCAACGGCGTGCTCGGCGGCGACCATCGGCCGCTCGTCGAAGCCCTCGAACGCTGGCTGCCGCCGCAGCGCTGGTTCCCCGCTAAGTTGGGCACGCTCCACCGGGCGGAGATCGCCGGCTGGTGCCCCCTCGACGGGCATGCGCGCGCCGCGGTGGTCCTGGTCCGCTGCGAAACGGGCGACCCCGAGCCGCTCTGGCTCCAGCTCGTCCTCGGGCTCACCCGGCCGGGTACCGCTCAGGCCGCAATCGTCGAAGGCGTGGCCCAGTCGCCGGCGCTTCACGCCATCGCCCGCTTCGTCACCGGCGGAGGGACTGCCGAAGGTCCAGGTCTCCGTCTCGAGTCGGAGTGGGAGGCAGAGCCGGCCGCCCTGCGGCCTCGGACGTTCGCAGCCGAGCAATCGAACTCCTCCCTGCGTCTCGGCAACCGCGCGCTGGTAAAGCTGTATCGGCGCATCCGCTTCGGCCCCAACCCGGAGGTGGAGCTGCTGCGCTACCTCGGCGGCGAAGCGGGTTTCGCCGGCGCTCCACGCTTCCTGGGAGCAGGCCGAGGGCAGAGCTCCGGCGGCTCGTACGATGCCTGGGTGGCTCAGGAACTCCTCCCCCGCGCCGCCGACGGCTGGTCATGGTTCCTCGCGCGGCTGCGGACCGCGGGGACGATGCCCCGCTCCCTCGTCCGGGAAGCGCGCTCCCTCGGGGAGCTCACGGGGATGCTCCACATCGCATTAGCCCGGGCACGCGGACCCGGTCTCACGCCGCAGCCGGCCGGACGCGAGCGGTTCGCCGAAGCGGCGGCGGCCGAGGCCGACGGGGCCCGCCGCCTCGCGGCAGTGCTCGCGGAGGCCGGTCACGACCCTACACCCATCGAAGGAGCTGTCCGCGCCCTCGAGCGCTGGCGACCGCCCGAGGGCTCGCTGGGGCTGGCAATCCGCATTCACGGCGACTACCACCTCGGGCAGGTGCTGCGCTCCCGGCGGCGCTGGTACGTCTCGGACTTCGAAGGCGAGCCAGCCCGCCCCCTCGAGGAGCGCCGGTCGCTCCAGAGTCCGCTGGCCGATGTGGCAGGCATGCTGCGGTCGTTCGATTACCTCGTCCGGGCCGCCCAGTCGGCGGGTTCCACGGCGGACGAGGGGCCGCTCCGCGCCTCCTTCCTTACCGGCTACCGGGAGTCAGCAGGCACCGCGAGCAACCTTCTCCCCACTTCGCCCGCCTTCGAGCAGCTCCTCACCTTCTTCGAGCTTCGGAAAGCGCTCTACGAAGTTCGCTACGAAGCCGACAATCGTCCATCATGGGTGTCCATCCCGCTCGCGGCTGTCGCGCGCCTCGCGGAGGCTCTGGCATGAAGCGGTTCGCGACTCAGCCGGGCGCGCCCTACCCGCTCGGCGCCACTTGGGACGGGTCGGGCGTCAACTTCGCGCTCTTCAGCGAAAACGCCGAGCATGTCGAGCTTTGTATCTTCGACCGCCCCTACGGCGCCCAAGAGATCGCCCGCATCCCGATCCGCGAGCAGACGGATTTCGTCTGGCACGTCTACCTCCCGGAGGCGCGGCCAGGCATGCTCTACGGCTACCGCGTCTACGGACCGTATCGGCCGGAGGAGGGTCTCCGCTTCAACCCGCACAAGCTGCTCCTCGACCCGTATGCCAAGGCCGTCACCGGGCCGGTCCACTGGTCCGAGGCGATGTTCGGGTACGACCCGTCCGCCGACGAAGCCGACCCTGCCACCATCGACCTCCGCATGAGCACGCTCGACTCGGCGCCCGGGATGCCGAAGTCGGTCGTCGTCGAATCGGCCTTCTCCTGGGGCGACGATCGCCGTCCCGCAATCCCGTGGCACGACACGGTCATCTACGAGCTGCACGTCAAGGGCTTCACCTACCTCAACCCCGACCTTCCCGAGGAACTCCGCGGCACCTACGCTGGCCTCGCCCACCGCGAGACGATTCGGTACCTGAAGTCCCTCGGCGTCACCGCGGTCGAGCTCATGCCAGTGCACTTCTTCGTCGACGACTGGCACCTGCTGAAGCGGGGGCTACGAAACTATTGGGGCTACAACACCATCGGTTTCTTCGCTCCCGACCCTCGCTACGCGGCCTTCGGCCCCGAGAGCGCCGTGGCCGAGTTCAAGACGATGGTGCGCACCCTCCATCAGGCGGGCATCGAGGTCATCCTCGACGTCGTCTACAACCACACCGCGGAGGGCGACCACCTCGGACCCACGCTCTCCTTCCGCGGCATCGACAACCAGGCCTACTACCGCCTCGTCCCCGGCGAGCCCCGCCGCTACATGGACTTCACCGGCACCGGTAACACCTTCAACATGCTCCACCCGCGGGCGATCCAGCTCATCATGGATAGCCTGCGCTACTGGGTCACCGAAATGCACGTCGACGGGTTCCGCTTCGACCTCGCCTCCGCCCTCGCCCGCGAGTTGTACGAGGTCGACCGTCTCAGCGCCTTCTTCGAAATCATCCACCAGGACCCTGTGATCTCCCAGGTGAAGCTCATCGCCGAGCCGTGGGACCTCGGCGAGGGTGGCTATCAGGTCGGAAACTTCCCCGTCGGCTGGGCGGAATGGAACGGCAAGTACCGCGACAACGTTCGCCGGTTCTGGCGCGGCGACGCCGGTCAGGTGGGCGAACTCGGCTTTCGCCTCACCGGCTCCAGCGACCTGTACGCCCACAACGGACGTCGCCCCTACGCCAGCATCAACTTCGTCACCTGCCACGACGGCTTCACCCTCCGCGACCTGGTGAGCTACGAGCGGAAGCACAACGAGGCGAACGGCGAAGGGAACCGGGACGGCACCGACGCGAACTGGAGCGAGAACTTCGGCGTCGAGGGCGATACCGAGGAGGAGGGCATCATCCGCGCCCGCTTCCAGCAGATGCGGAACTTCATCGCGACCCTCTTCGTTTCGCAGGGGGTCCCGATGCTGCTTCACGGTGACGAGGTTGCTCGAACGCAGCGCGGCAACAATAACGCCTACTGCCAGGACAACGAGATCTCCTGGATGCCATGGCAGTGGGATGAGCGCCAGCGCTCCCTCCTGGAGTGGACGCGCCGGCTGGTCGCCCTCCGCAAGCGCAACCCCGTCCTCCGCCGCCGGGGATTCCTCCAGGGTCGCCCTGCGCCGAACGGAGAGAAGGACATCGCCTGGCTCCGCGAAGATGGCCGCGAGCTCACGGAGGCCGACTGGGCCGACCCCGAGCGCCACGTCATCGGCCTTTGGCTATCCGGCGCTGCCGCCGACCTCGTCGACCGCGAGGGGCGTCCCATCACCGGAGAGACGCTCGTCATCTTGCTGAACGCCTCGAAGAAGGCCGTCGCCTTCCACCTCCCCACCGCCCCCGAGAGTCGCGTCTGGTCGCTCGTCCTCGATTCTGCCCGGCCGGAGCTCCACGAGGGCGCCGCCACCTACCGCGGGGGTGCCGTCTACCCCCTTGCCCCGCGTTCCCTCGCCATCCTCCAGCACGCCACGGAACGCCCCGCATGACGCCCACGCCGGCGGCTTTCCAGGCCATCCTCGAGGGCCGGAGTCACGACCCCCACGCCTTCCTCGGCATGCATCCCACTGCTTCCGGCCTCACCGTTCGTGTCTTCGCCCCGGGCGTCGAGCGGGTCACCTTCCTACCCCCAAGCGGCCCCGAGCTCCCCATGCGCCGCACCCACCCCGAGGGGCTCTTCCAGCTCGCCCTCCCAGGCGAACGCGCCCCGTTCCCGTACCGGCTTCGCTTCGAAGCGGGCGGTCACCAGTGGGAACGTGCCGACCCGTACCGCTTCCTCCCCACAGTCGCGGAGGACGATCTTCGTGCCTTCGCGGAGGGCCGCCACGACCGCGCATGGCATGTGCTGGGAGCGCACCCCCGCACCGTCGATGGCGAGCCCGGCGTTGCCTTCGCCGTGTGGGCGCCGAACGCGCGCGGTGTTGCCCTCGTCGGGGACTTCAACGGGTGGAACCGCCACGCCCATCCCATGCGCGTCTTGGGCAGCTCCGGGGTGTGGGAGCTCTTCGTGCCGGGCATCGGCCCGGGAGAGCGGTACAAGTTCGCGGTGCTCGGGGCTGACGGCGTCCTCCGCGAAAAGGCCGACCCCTTCGCGTTCTTCCAGGAAACCCGCCCCAAGACGGCCTCCATCGTCTTCGCCAGCAGCTTCCGCTGGGCCGACGCCGAGTGGATGGAGCGCCGCGCCGGAGCGGATCCCTACCGCGAGCCGATGAGCATCTACGAAGTTCACCTCGGCTCCTGGCGACGCCACCCCGACGGCCGCTGGTACGCCTACCGCGAGTCGGCCGAGGCCCTCGCCGCCTACTGCCGCGACCTCGGCTTCACCCACGTCGAGCTCCTCCCCCTGGCAGAGCACCCCTTCGACGGCTCCTGGGGCTACCAGGTGACGAACTTCTTCGCCCCCACGAGCCGCTACGGCACTCCCGACGACTTCCGGGCTTTTGTCGACACGCTTCACCGGGCCGGCATCGGCGTCCTGCTCGATTGGGTCCCGGCGCACTTTGCCACCGACCTCCACGGCCTCGCCCGGTTCGACGGAACCTGGCTGTACGAGCACGAAGACGCGCGCCGCCGCATCCAGCCCGATTGGGGCACGTACAGCTTCAACTACGGCCGGAACGAAGTCCGCTCCTTCCTCCTCTCCAACGCCCGCTACTGGCTCGAGGAGTTCCACATCGACGGCCTTCGCGTCGATGCCGTCAGCTCCATGATCTACCTCGACTACAGCCGCAAACCCGGCGAATGGGTTCCCAACATCTACGGGGGGAACGAACATCTCGAGGCGATCGATTTCCTTCGCCGCGCGAACGAACTCGTCTATCGCGAAGTCCCCGGCGCGGTGACCATCGCCGAGGAGTCGACCGCATGGCCAGGCGTGTCCCGGCCCACGTATGCAGGCGGACTGGGATTCGGGTTCAAGTGGAACATGGGCTGGATGCACGACACCCTCTTCTACCTCTCCCGCGACCCGATCCATCGCAAATACCATCACAACATCCTCACCTTCTCCATGCTCTACGCCTATAGCGAGAACTACATCCTGTCGCTTTCGCACGACGAAGTGGTCCACGGCAAGGCATCGCTTCTCCATAAGATGCCGGGCGACGAATGGCAGCAGTTCGCCAACCTCCGCCTGCTCCTCGCCTACCAGCACGCCTGGCCTGGGAAGAAGCTCCTCTTCATGGGCGGCGAATTCGGCCAGCGCAGCGAATGGAGCCACGACCGCGAGCTCGAGTGGCAGGCCCTCTCGTACTTCCGACACGAGGGTGTCCAGCGGCTCGTCCGGGACCTCAATCGCCTCCACCGGACGCGTCCGGCGTTGCACCGCTGCGATCACGAGCCTCGCGGCTTCGCCTGGCTCGACTTCTCCGATTGGGAGCAGTCCGTCGTCGCGTTCGTTCGCCGCACGGGCGAGGCGGACGACGACGTAGTCTGCGTCTTCAACTTCACCCCCGTGCCTCGATTCGGCTATCGCATCCCTGTCCCTGCTCCCGGGCCGTACCAGGAGATCCTGAACACCGATGCCGATGTCTACGGCGGGAGCGGGGTCGGAAACCTCGGCCTCGCGGTGGCCGACCCGGAACCCCGGTTCGGCTGGCCAGCGTCGATGGCGGTCACGCTCCCACCCCTCGCCGCCGTCTTCTTCGCGCCGGTGCGTTAGGCGGCGTCGGGCGTGGATAGGACACCGGGGGGCCCACGTCCGCCACGAGACGATACCGTCACGGGATTGCCAGTCGTAGTTTCGCGGCTGCATCCCCGATGCAAGGGGAGGGGCGGAGGTGCGGCCGCGTGCCGCGCTCGGCGCCGCTTGGTGGACGCATTGTGTTGGACTGGGGGGCCGAGCCTTCGAAACGGCTCGGCAGGCTTGCGGGCTGGAGGATTGACACGCAATTCCTGGGCTGCGTACCGTTCCGCGCAGACGACTTCTGTCAGGGGGGCGCCGATGGAATGTCGTCTGCGGGCATGGCTGCTGGGCGTTCTTTGCGGGGTAGCAGTTCTCGTCTTCGGTAGCGGATACGACATCGACCCTGCCACGGCGCAACAAACGGGTCGGTGGCGTACGTGTTGTCCCCAGGGTGGAATTTGATCACGTGGCGGGGAATGAGGACGGAGGTAGGCGGAAGAGATGGGTTTGGAGCGGTGGCCGGGCAAATCGGTGCGGTGTACGGGTTCGATGCGGCTTCTCAGCGGTGGCAGGCATGGTTCCCTGGCGGCGGGCCCGCGAACACGCTGGCCGAGCTGGAGCCGTGGAAGGCGTATTTCGTTTCGGTGCGTGGGTCGGGTCCCGTCGAGCTGAGCGTACCGGCGCAGCCGCTTCCCGATGGCCCGACGGTGTCGTACAGGCTCTGGCCCGGGTGGAACCTGGTGGGTTGGCTGGGGCGAGAGGTTCCGGTGGACGCGGAGGAGGGCTTCGGGAACGTTCAGCCGTTGCTGGGCGCGGTCTACGGGTTCGATGCGGCGGGTCAACGATGGCTGGCGTGGTTCCCCGGCGGTGGTCCGGCGAACACGCTGACGACGTTGCGGACGTGGGATGCGTACTTCGTCTCGCTGCGGGGTGGGCAGGCCGTCGACTTCACCGTGCCGGCAGGATTCGAAGGGTTCGGGCTGACCATGGACTGGACTCCTCTCTTGGAGGCAGCAAGCGCGGTGGGACAGGATGGGCCCATTACCCTTACCGGCACCTTGCAGGGGAGCCCCAGTGCCCCCCTCCGGCTCCAGCTCAGCTACCGGCCCAAGGGGGGAGACTGGGGTCCATGGGAGGAGAAGGCCACCTTCACCGTGGAGGGAGACCAAGTCCGGGCCACCCTTCCCGCTCCTGGGCTGGACCTCCCGGTAGGGTTGGACGAGCTGGGCAAGGCCGTGCGCGCCCGGGTGGTCATGGGGAGCCAGACCTTAGCGGAGAGCGGGGAGGTCCCCCTCGACCGCTTCAACCCCCTCTGGACTAAGCGGCTCGGTCCTGGCCTGACCTTGGAGCTCTCCGCCCAGGGGAGCCTGGCTTGCAGCTACTACTACCGGAACAGCATCCCCACCGTGGTTTGCTTGGACCCCGAGACGGGGATGGAGCGCTGGCGCTCTGTCCTGCCCGTCAATCCATATGACATCTTCGTGGCCGCCGACGGGACGGTATACGTGGGCGGCTGGAAGAACGGTGTGGGGGCGGTGCTGGCCCTACGGGAGGGGACCCTCCTCCAGCGCTGGGACCTGCCAGACTTCTACACGGTGACCGCCCTGGCCGTGGAGGGGGACACCCTCTACGCCGGCGGGACCCGGCAGACGACCGCCCCTTGCGGCGCCGCGTCCCGCACCATCCATCGGGTCCGCTTCGGCAAGTACCGGCTTTCAGGGAGCACCGCCACCCGACTCGCCCTCCACGACCCGAGCCCCGAGGACCTCCAGGAGATCACCTCCCCGAATGGCTGCACGACGCCGGGGGACGACTATAGCCTCTACAACTCCTCCAGCACCCCTGCCCTGAAGGTGGTAGACGGCAAGCTTTACGCGCCTTTCAGCTTCGGAGCCTACTACGATGGGCAGCACGTCTACTTCGGTGCGGGGTGTATGGGCTTCCTCAGCTTGGACACCGCCTCCCTCGCGCGGGACTGGCTGGTTCGGTTCGGCGACCGCCACGGCGCAAGCGGCGAGGCCACCTGGAGCTGGTACTGCAGCGAAGCCGAGGACGCGTGGTTCAACATCGGGCGCTTTGTCTACTTCGTTCGCCCTCCGAGCCCTGCCCTCTGGTTTGCCCCTTCCAGCTTTGACGTGGGACCACAGGCTGTCCATGCCTCGCAGATGGCCCGGGAGGTGGTCTCCAGGGAAAGCGGCGCCCGCCTTACCCTTCCTGGCGACAATTCCACTTACCTGCTCTTCCTCGACGGCCTCGAGGGAGGCTTTGCCCGCTTCGAATACGACGACAACCGGCGCCGGCTGGAGGTCTTCCCCGGAGGGACCGGAGGGCCACATGACCTCAACCTGGCTCTTGGGCCAAGGGTCTACGAGGTTTACCTCGCCCGCGACGCGCAGGGCAGAGCCTATGTCTTCGGCCAGGACCAGGACGGCCAGGCCCTGGTGGCCCGCTTGCGGTAGAGAGGTGGCGCGCTCCGGCCCCGCTTCGCGCGTGCGACTCGGTGAGGCCGGGCCGGCACCTGCTCGAGTGTGTGGATGGCGAGGGACTCGTAGGGCGGTGGGAGCACCCCCCGCAATCGAGGGGCCTCGCGTGGGTACGTGGGTAATTGCTTGCGGTTGGGGGTCTCGCGACCGCATTCGGTGGGGAGGGCAAGGTTGGTGGAGCGGCGTTGCAACGGATGAACGATACGGTGGCGGCCGGGTCGCCGAGTCGGCGGTCCCCTGCCAACGGTGGGAACGGACGTCGAGCCGGGAGGTGGTCGACGTGGGAGCGCGCCCGGTGACGTCGTTCCTGAAGTCATTCGCTTCGGGGACCGGCGAGGCGACTGCTGCCGGCGCTTCGCCCAGTTGGTCCGCTCGGAGGAGTCCGTTTGCCAGCGTTCGTTTGGTCATGGCCCGGCTTTCGTGAGGAGCCGTGGGAACCGAGCTGGCTTCCCGTATTCCTGTTCGGTTACCTGCTGGTGTTCTTAGCGGTGCGAGCCTGGGGGATAGCCCGTCCGGCGCGTGCCCTAGCGCGCGCTCAGCTTTTGGGGCTTTGGGCGGAGTACGGGGCAAGGAAGCGGGCGTCGGAGGAGAGGCGAGAGGAAGGTCCGCTCGAGTGTGTTCGGTTGCTCCTGGAGGAGGCGGCGAGCTTTCTCGGCGTAGACCTTGGCTCGCGCACCGAGGGTGGGAACGGGGCAAGGCTCGAAGCGCAACGCGGCTCGACGAGGGAGTGGTGGCGCATCAGAAGACGGTGCGCGACGGAGCTTCTGTCGCTGTTGGTCTGGGCCGGTAGCGGCGAGATGGCAGCATGGAGGCTGATGCACCGGGCGGAGCGAAGGGCGGTGCATCTGATGAGCGCGGAAGAAGTTCGGGTTAGGCTTCTCCAAGCCCAGGCGGAGTTGGACGAGTTCGGTGACGGCGAACTGGCCGCGTTCTGGCAGGAGTGGCTCGTCAAAGCGCTCGGGGACGGCGGATGGCCGGGAGGACCGGGGGCTGGTGAGGGAAGTGGGGAGGCCGACGCGCTTGTGAATCAGCGGGCGCTCCTCGCCTCGTTCCTGGCTCACTACTTCGACGCTCGCGACAACAAGTTCGACAGTCTACTGGCCTTGCAGAACCGGGGAACTTTCCTCCTCGTTGTCGGTTTGGGGCTGGCCTTCGTACTTACGGCGCTCGAGCTCCCGGCATTGCAAGCGTCCTTCGGAGTTGCGTTCTTGTTGGGGTTTCTCGGCGGCGGCCTCTCCCGGCTCGTGCGAGAGGTGTCGGCCGGACGCCTCCCGACGGATTACGGGGCCTATTGGGTTCCCCTCTTTCTCGCACCGGTGCTCGGGGGCCTCGCGGCGATTGGTGGCTATGTGCTGTTCGGGGCCCTGGTGGGAGCCGAAATCATCGGCGGTGGCGTCTCGCGCTTGGAAGCGCCTCCGGGCGTGTACGGGCTTCTCTTCGCCTTCGGGTTTTCCGAACGCCTCTTGCGAGGGCTCACTCGCAGGCTGGAGCAGGGATTGGTCCCGCAACAGGTTCACTCCGAGGCTGCGGCTCGGAAATCGCAACGGCGCCCCGAACCGCCCTCCCCGGCTTGACGAGCGGGTGGGGAAGCGGGCATGGGGCCGACTGCCTGCTCGAGACGCTCGAGGGGTTCAAGCGGCCTTGGCGCGCTCGGACCGGGAAACGGTCTTCCCGCGAGGGCAGTGGCCTCCCGGACTCGGATTCGGCAGCCGCTCTCCGGATTTCCGCTCCTGTTCCCCGGAGAGTGGCGGTTTGCCCGTGGGCGTCACATTCGCTTCCTCGCCGCCGTCTTCTTCGCGCCGGTGCGTTAGGCGGGAACCAGGAAGGCCGTGCAGCGTGCGGGGAGCATTGCTCGGAGCGTGTCGGGGTCCACGATCGGTGCCGCGCCGTTCCCCCCTGTGGCGGGGTCGTTCGAATGGAACGTGACCTTCCAGGCCCTCCCCGGTGGCAGCTCGATACGGCGCCGATGCCCGAAGTTCGCCGCGATGAGCCTTTCGCTTCCGCCGGCCTTCACATGGACGACGACGACTTCGCCCTCGGCCCAGGCATCGAGCGGGGCGGTAGCGTGGCGCGCCGCTGTCAGCACCGGGTCCTCGCGGCGCAGCCGAAGCAGCCTGCGGACGAATTCGCGATGGAGGCTTCCGTAGCCCACCGTTGCCTGGCCCCAATCCAGCTTCGAGCTTGCGAACGCGCGCGGGTCGTCCGGGTCGGGGAGCGCGCCCAGTCCCGCCTCCGTCCCGCGAAGCCCTGCCAGCTCACGGTGCCGTCCCTGCCGCACGGCCGTCCTACGCTCGGGAGGAGGGTCGGCGAAGTAGAAGAACGGGCTGTTGGCGGCGAACTCCTGGCCCTGGAAGAGGAGTGGGGTCTGCGGGAGCAGGAGTGTCAGGGCGGTCGCTGCGCGCAGGGCGCCCCGCCCCAACAGCGTCGGGAGGCGGTCGCCGAGCTGCAGGTTGGCCACGTGGTCGTGATGTTCGAGCGCGTAGACGAACTGGTACGGAGGCTGCCGCCGAGCGACCGTGCCTCGAAGAGCCCCGAAGCCCGGGTCGCGCTGGCCTTCGAACAACCAGCCCTGGACGATGGTCCGCGCGACCTCGGTGGCGGAGCCCGTGAACCCCGCCGTTCGTCCCTGCCGCGCCTCGTCGAACAGCGACGTGACGGCGTGACGGAAATCGTCGGCCCAGACGGCGTCACACCCCAAGCCACCCTCGACCGTCGGCTTCAAGTAGCGGACGTCGTTTTCGGGCGTCTCCGCGATGAGGTACGGTCGCCTCTCCGGCAACGCTCGCTCGAGCGCCGCTCGCAACTCGGCAATGATATGCCGCGGAGAGGTGTCGGCGATGGCGTGCGCTGCATCGAGGCGGAAGCCGTCTATCCGGTACTCGCATGCCCAGTGGAGGAGGCACTCGACCACGTGCCGCCGGACGTGCTCGCATCCTGGACCGTCGAAGTTCAGCGCCGGTCCCCACGGGGTCTCGACGTCGCGCCTGAACCATTCCGGGGCGAACGCTTCGAGGAATCGCGCGGAAGGCGCCAGGTGGTTGAAGACGACGTCGAGGATCACCGCCAAGCCGACGGTGTGCGCGGCATCGACGAATCGCCGGAGCCCATCGGGACCGCCGTACGGCTCGAACGGGGCGAACGGGAGCACGGTGTCGTAGCCCCATCCGCGGTTCCCTTCGAAGGTGGCGACGGGCATGAGTTCGACGGCGGTGAAACCCGTGGTAGCGAGCTCTGGCAGCCGCACTGCTGCGGCATCGAAGGTTCCCTCCGGGGTCCACGTGCCCACGTGGATCTCGCCGAGCACGAGCTCGTGCGCAGGAGGCGGCGTCCACTCGCCACACGTCCAGCGGAACTGCCGCGGGTCCACAACCTGCGAGAGGCCCTCCGGTCCCCCCGGCTGCCGGCGCGCGCACGGGTCGGGGTAGGGTCCCGAGCCCTCGAGCAGGTATCCGTAGCGCAGCCCCGGGCGGGCGCCCTCGAGCCGGGCACGCCAGTAGGCCCCCTCGCGCTCCATGGGCACCGTGTGCTGCCGACCGTCCGGCTCTTCCACCAGGAGCTCGACGCGCGTTGGACGGGTGGCCCAAACCCGGAAGGTTACGCCGTCGTCGTCGGGTACCGCGCCGAGCTGCGGCAGCCACTCCACCATTCCGCCGCCGATCATGCGGCCGGGCCTGCCTGAAAGCGAGTCGGCTCACCCTCCGGGGCGTGCGTCTACCGGCGCTCTTCCAACGATGCCCGCGGCTTCGAGCTCGGCGATCTCCTCCTGGCTCAGCCCCAGCAGCCCGCCGAGGATCTCCGTGTTGTGCTCCCCGAAGAGCGGCGCATGCCTGCGCGGAGTTGGGTTCGCCTCCGCGAGCCGCCAAGGGCTCCGGGGCTGGCGCCACGGTTTCATCCGCGGATGAGGCAGCGTGACCCAGAACTCCCGCGCCACGAGGTTCGGGTCGTCGTGGATGGCCTCCGTATCGATGACCGGCGCTGCCGGTACCCCCACCGCTTGGAGCACCTGGGCGGCCACCTGTGGACGGATCTGCTCCGTCCAGGCCTCGATGGCCCTGTCCAGCTCATCGTGGCGGGCCTTCCGCTCGGGCAGCGTGAGGCTCGCCAGGTCGGGGCGCCCGATGGCCTGTGCCAGCCTCCGCCACTCCTCGTCGCTCCGGACGGAAATCGCCACCCAGCGGTCCTCGCCGAAGCACCGGTATACGCCCTGGGGCGCGTACCGCTCGTCGCGGTTGCCACGATGGGGCGGCACTTCGCCCCGTAGCGACGCGCGCACGAAGGCCTCGCCGATGAGCGTCGCCATCACCTCCCGCTGGGCGAGGTCGATGAACGCCCCTTCTCCGGTTCGCTGCCGGCGAATGAGCGCCAGTGCCACCGCACCGGCCGCGGCTGCGCCGGCCACCGGGTCGCCGTAGGAGATGCCGGTCTTGTACGGCACACCGTCGTCGCCGTACCCCGTCAGTGACGCCAGGCCAGCCATCTGCTCGATGATGGGGCCATATCCGACGTACTCCCGTTCGGGGCCGGTCTTGCCGAAGCCGGCCATGCTTACCAGGATGATGTCCCGCTTCCGCTCCCGGAGCACCTCGTACCCGAGGCCGAGCTTGTCCAGCACGTCGGCCCGGTAGTTCTCGATCACCACGTCGGAGCGCTCCACCAGCCGCAGGAAGAGCTCCCGCCCGCGCGGGTCTGCGAGATGGAGCGTCACCGACTTCTTGTCCCGGTTGTAGTCGTTGAAGTAGTACGAGCAGTTCCAGAACTCCTCGACCCCCGGCATCGGGATGAGGGTGCGCACCAGGTCCCAGGCCTGGGGAGACTCGACTTTGATAACCTCCGCTCCCATCTCGGCCAGGATCTTCGTTGCGAAGGGCCCGGCCCACACCATCGTCAGGTCGGCGACGCGGATGCCCTCCAGCGGCAGCCGCTTCATCCCACTCCCTCCTCACCGAGCCACTCGCGGAGCACGGCAGCCGTGCTCTCCCCCGGCGCCTCCCACCGTCCGGGTACCCATGGCAAGCCCAGGAACGGACGCCCGGGCACGCGCGCGCTTCCCTCGTTGGTCTCCACCGTGTCGAAGAATCCGCGCTCTGCCAGCCCTTCGCTCGCCAGCAGCTCCAGCGGGGTCAGCACCGCCCCGATGGGCACCTTGTGCTTTCGGCCGAGTTCCAGGAGCTCCGCCCGGGTCTTGTCGGCGAACCAGCCGTACAGGATCGCCTGCAGCTCGTCGTCGTGTTCCGCTCGTTGGGTGAAATCGCGGAACCGCTCCTCCTCGAGAGCGGGGTCGCCCACCAACGCGAACAGCGCCGGAACCTGGCGCTCGAGGGCACAGACGCCCGCGTAGCCGTCGGCGCAGGGGTATAGCCCCCAGACTGCCCGTACGTGGTTTCCCGTCCGCGGCGAGGGCCCGCCCTCGTACTCCGAGCGGGGCCCGTACAGCTCCAGCATCCCCGCCTGAATCTCCTGAATGGCCAGGTCGATCCAGTCGCCCTCTCCGTGGACGAGCGCTCCGAAGTAGGCGGTGATCGCAGCCGCAAACCCATGTAGTCCGCCGAGGTAGAGCGCCTGGCTGCCGCCGGTCTGGAGCGGCGGGCGGCTCGGGTGGCCGGTCAGGGAGTGGATGCCTCCCGCCGCGAACGCGGTGAGGTTCGTCGCCTCCCATCCTGCGTACGGTCCCCTCTGCCCGAACGGCGTGATCGACACGATGACAAGCGCGGGTTTCTCTGCACGGAGGTCCTCGGGGGCCATGCCCCACGCGGCAAGCGTGCCGGGTTTCCGGTCCTCCACGACGATGTCGGCGGCGAGGGCGAGCCTCCGGAGCGTCGTCGGCTCGACGACGGATATGCGCCGCTTCCCCGCCAAAAGGTAGATCCCTTCGTCCTCGGTCAAGGCTTCTGGGGGGCCCTCGCTTCGGACTACCTCCGCTCCGAACCCGGCCATCCAGCGCGTCGCGAAGGCAGCCGGGATCCCTCCGCCGATTTCGAGGACTCGGACCCCCGCAAGCGGACCCCCGCTCATACCGCCCGCATTCTAGCGAACCTTCGGTGCTCGCGAAGGGTCTACCGCCGCTTCGCCTTGGCGAGCAGCTCATCGGCGAGCTGGCGGCCAAGCCCCGCCCATGCCTCGATGGGGCCGCCCACCTTCGAGCGGATGATCTTCCCTTCCGCGGCGATGAGTCCGTGCAGCTTCAGGGTGCTGCCGAACACCTCGGCGTAGGCGGCTGCGGGGAAGCTGCAGCCGGCCTCGAGCCTGGCGAGGAACGCCCGCTCCGCGCCAACGGTGGCGCGCAGCACCGGATCGTCGATAGCGCGCGCTGCTGCCAAGGCCTCGTCGTCGTCCGCACGGCACTCGACCGCCAAGGCCCCTTGGGCAGGGGCGGGCAGCATCTCCTCCGGCCCGAAGACCTGCGCCGCTTCCTTCTCCAAACCCAGCCTGCGGAGTCCCGCGAGGGCAAGCACGGCGGCGTCCACCTCGCCTGCTCGCACCTTCCGAATCCGGGTGTCCACGTTCCCGCGCATCGGGACCACCTCCACATCCGGGCGGATTGCTGTCAGTTGGACGGCCCGGCGCGGGCTCCCGGTGCCGATGCGCGCGCCCGCCGGCAGTGCGCGGAGCGGCTGCCCGCTGTAGCTCACCAGGGCATCGCGCGGGTCCTCACGGAGAGGCACGGCCGCGATGACCAGCCCCTCGGGACGAGCCGTGGGGAGGTCCTTGTAGCTGTGAATTGCCAGGTCGACCCGCCCCTCTCGGAGTGCCTCCTGGAGGGCCGTGGTGAACCAGCCGCTTCCTTCCCGCACCGGCGAAGTTTGGTCGAGGTCGCCGCGGGTGGCGACCGTCACCACCTCGACGCTGATGTCCGGGATGGCCCGACGCAGGGCGGCGAGCACGAGCTCGGTTTGCGCGCGTGCAAGCGCACTTCCCCTCGTGCCGAGGCGCAACGTCCGCCCCATCACTCGCTCCCTGCGTGGAGCTCGAGGAGCGCCCGGTGCGCTGCGGTCACCGCTTGGTCGATGTCGGCCTCGGTGTGCGCGGCCGAAACGAACCAGGTCTCGAACTGCGACGGCGGCAGCAGCACCCCCGCATCGAACATCGCACGGTGGAAGCGCGCGAAGGCGGCCGTGTCGCACTCCTTCGCCTCGGCGAAGTTCGCCGGAGGCTGCGCCCGAAAGAAGAGCGTCAGCATGGACCCCACCCTTACGACCGAGGCGGGGACCGCGGCCCTGCGGACAGCTGTCTCGAGCCCGTTCTCCAGGTGGCGCGCGAGCTGCTCGGCCCGGCGGTACGGCTCCCCGGTCGCCAGGGCGTCGAGCACGGCGATGCCCGCTGCCATCGCCAGAGGGTTCCCGGCGAGCGTCCCTGCCTGGTAGACGGGCCCCGACGGTGCGAGCAAGTCCATCAGGTCGGCTCGACCCCCGAACGCTCCGATGGGCAGCCCCCCGCCGATGACCTTGCCGAGGCAAACCAGGTCGGCCTCGGGCAAAAGTCCCGAGAGGCCGTAGCGAAGGCGGAACCCGGTGATCACTTCGTCGGCGATGAGGAGGGCTCCGTGCCGCCGCGGGATTCGGCGCAACACCTCCAGAAACTCCTCCCGCGGCGGGACAAGCCCCATGTTCCCGGCCACCGGCTCGACGATGACGGCGGCGGTTTCCTCGCCGTGGGCGTCGAACCATCCCTTCAACGCATCGGCGTCATTGAACGGCAGCACAGCGGTGAGCTGCGCGATGGCTTCGGGCACGCCCGCGGAGTCGCTCAGTCCGAAGGTGGAGAGGCCGCTGCCCCCGCGCACGAGCAAGCCGTCGGCGTGGCCGTGGTAACAGCCATCGAACTTCACGATCACGTTCCGCCCCGTCGCTGCCCGCGCCAGCCGGATGGCGGTCATCGTCGCTTCGGTGCCGGAGTTCACGAAGCGGAGACGCTCGAGGCCGGTGGCCTCGGAAATGCGCCGCCCCAGCTCAACCTCGTGCGGCGTCAGGGCGCCGAAGGCTGTGCCCTGCTCGGCGACCTCGGCAATCGCCTGGACGACCGCCGGCGGAGCGTGCCCCAAGATGTGCGGCCCGAACGCTCCGATGAAGTCGACGTACTCCCGACCGTCGGCATCCCACACCCGCCCGCGTTCGCCGCGCACGGCCACGAACGGTTCGCCGCCCACGGAGCGGAACGACCGAACCGGACTGTTGACCCCGCCCGGGAAGAGGCGTCGTGCCGCCTCGCGCCAGAGCGCGGATTCGCTCATCGCTGTTCCCCCGCCGGTGCCGCCGCCCTCGCCCGCAGGTAGGCGTTCCGGAGCGCGTTCCCCTCGGCTTCGAAGTCGGCGAAGGGTACCGAGGGATCGTCCCTGCCGGGGACGGCCCCCTCACGCTCCCAGATCGCTGCCTCCCGGCAGAAGGAGACGAACACGCTGCACGGTTCCGGACACGGGATGCTCTCCGGCTCCTTCGGAAGCCTTCCCGCCCACACCGGGACGCGCACGCACGCGCCGCAAACGCTGGCTACCGCGAGCCTTCGGCCCTCCTCCGAAAGTTCGGCCGCGACCTCGTACCGCCCCGTCTGCCGCCGCAGCACCGCGTCCAGTCCTACCACCCGAAGCGTGCCTTCGGAATGTTGCCGGATGTGAACCAGGGCCAACGGGTAGACCGTTTCGAGAACCTGTTCCAGCTCCTCTCGGCTCCGACAGCGCACAAACCAACCTCCGGGCATGCCGCGGGCCCCGGAGAGCGGCCGGTACCGGCCGAGGGCATCGAAGCGCACCGCAGCCCTGATTGCGCTCCCTTCCGCCTCCACCTGGCGCGGTTCCCCTCCGTCCGGCCCCCGCACCACCCAACCCTCCGCCCCGTCCGGCTCGGCCTCCACCTCTCCGAGTCGGAACGGACGTCGCGCTGCGATCGCTTCCAGGACGCTCATCCCCATGCGAGCGCCTCCTCCGCTGCCTGGAGGATCACGTCCGCCAGTGAGGGGTGCGTCCCCACTGCGGCCGCGTACCGAATACGGCGGCCGTTGCGGACCGTCTCCGGCCCCTCCAGGTCCAGCTCCTCGGGGATCGTCTCGTCGACGTGCCAGCCGTCGGCGACGAACAGCGGGACGATGACCACCGTTTCCGCCCTCGTGTACCGGAGCACGTCCCGCATATTCGGCTCCTGGTCGAGGAACACCGTCGTTACCTCACGGAATGCGCCCCGCGCTGCCACGCGCTCCGCCTGGAGGTAGATGTTCCGCTCCGAGTTCGGATTCCGTGGGGTTCCGTGTCCCAGGATTGCCAAGGCGGCGTCAGGCCCCGCATCCGCCTCCCGGGCGCGGAGCTCGATGACGTCCGCCAGCCGCGGGTGCGCGCCGATGGCGCCGGTGTATCGCACGGTACGCCCGCCGACGCGGGAGAGCGGGCCCGACAGGCCGAGTTCGCGCGGGACCACCTGTTCGGTGAAGTACCCCGTGGCGATGAAGACCGGTACCACTGTGATATCGTCCGCGTCCCATCCGTCGAAGGCCCGCCCGAGCGCCGGTTCCTCCTTCCAGAACGCGGTCCGCACATCGTCGAAGACGCCGCGCCGACGGATTTCCTCAGCGTGCTGGTATACGGGCGCGCTGGAATTGGGGTTCAGATGGGACCCGTGGCCCACCAGCAGCAGCCCGCGCTTCATTCCGCCTCCTCCTCGACCCGGCCCGTCCCGCGCTGGCGCTCGCGGCGCGCCCGCTCCACCCGGGAAGCCCAGCCCGTGCCAATCGCCGCCGCGATGCGGTCGCGAACGTGCTGGGCCAGCCGCGGCGAGGCGCCGTTCGTCGCAACCCCCACCACGAGGTCGCCGTCTCGGTGGATTGCGGGCGAAAAAGCCGTGCTCTCCTCTGGGCTGTCGGCGACGACCACGGGGAGGCGGCGCGCCCGGGCCCAGGCGCCCACCTGCCGGTTCACCTCTCGGTCGTTCGTGCACGCGAACACGATCGCCGCGTCATCGAGGTCGCGCTCCTCCACCGGACGCTCGATGCAACGCACGCCGAGCGCCTCGAACTCGGAGGCGATGTGAGGCGCGACGACCGTCACGGCGAAACCGGCTTCGGCCGCGGCCCTGGCCTTGCGGAGGGCGACCTTTCCCCCACCGACGACGAGGACCGGTCCGAGTGAGGGCTGCAGTTCGAGCATCAGCCCCATGGCGCTGCCTCGCAGACCGCTTCCACCAGCGCGTCGAGGGTGGGCTCGCGCGCCTGGGCGTCAACCCTCCCGAACACCTCTGCCACCACCGCCGACGTGCTCGGGCCGATGCTCACGAGGCGCACATGCTCCGGCAGCGGCGCCCCGCCGAGGGCGCGGGCGAGGAATCGAGCCGTCGAGCCGCTCGTGAACGTGATCACGTCGGCTTCACGGACGGCCGCCAGCGTGGTCTCGTCCAGGGGGGCGGGTTCGGGGCGGTACGCCACGACCCGCCATACGTAAGCGCCTCGGTCCCGAAGGACCTTCTCCAGCTCGTCGCCCGCTTCCGAGGATGCCGGATAGAGTACCCGGTCGCCCTCTCGCAACGGCAGCGCCGCCGCGAGGGAGCGGGCGGTCCCGCCATCGGCGACGAAGTCGGCTCGGAGACCCCGTGCGGTGAGAGCGTGCGCGGTCGCCGCGCCCACGGCCGCCAGCCCGACGCCCGCCAGGCGGCGTGCATCGTGGCCCCCGGATTCGAGCGCTAGCCAGAGCGCCTCGACGGCGTTCTGGCTCGTCAGCGCGATCCACTCCCACCGTTCCTCGAGGGCTGCGGCCACCTCCTCGGCTGCGTACCTCACGCGGATAGCCGGCGCTTCGATGACCCGAGCGCCCAGCCGTTCCAGCCGCTCCCGCAGCTCGCTCGATTGCGTTCGGGAGCGGGTGACCGCGACCCGCACGCCAGCGAGCGGCCCCGGCACGAACCAGGCGAGCTCCTCGCCTAGGCGAACAACCTCGCCGACCACGAGGAGCGCTGGCGTTCCGAGCTCCGCCCGGGCCGCGTCGGCGGCGATGGTCGCCAGCGTCCCGCGCACGACGCGCTGGTCGCTGCGCGTTCCCCACTGGATCACCGCAGCGGGCGTAGCGGGCGTCTTCCCCGCCGCGATCATCGCCTCGGCGATGGCTTCGAGCCGTAGGCCGCCCATGAGGACCACCACCGTGTCCGCCGCGGCGGCGCCGCGCCAGTCGACCGCGCGGGCTTCGTCCCCGCCACGGCTTCCGGTGGCGATGAAGACGCTCGCCGCGAGCCCTCGATGCGTGACAGGGATGCCCGCATACGCGGGCGCGGCAATGGCCGACGTGACGCCCGGGACGACCGTGAAGGGCACACCCGCCTTCCGCAGGGCGAGCGCCTCCTCTCCGCCCCGACCGAACACGAAGGGGTCGCCCCCTTTCAGCCGCACGACCCGCTTCCCTTCCTTCGCCAACCGGACCATGAGCGCCTCGATCTCCTGCTGGTCGACCGACGCCTCACCCGCCCGCTTTCCCACGAAGAGCCGCTCCGCCTCGGGCCTGGCGAACTGGAGCAGCCGCTCGTCGACGAGGGCGTCGAAGAGTACGACGTCGGCTCGTTCGAGGGCTTCCCTGCCTGCGAGCGTGAGCAGCCCGGGGTCGCCGGGCCCGGCGCCCACCAGCCATACGCGTCCCAGCGTGCCCCCGCCCGCGTCGCGCATCGATCGCTAGCTTACGGCACGCCCGCGGGGCTGTCGGCCCGCTATACTGACCGTTCGTGCAGACCGAAGCAGTTCCCGGAATCCGGTACCAGAGCGTCAGCCGCTTCTTCCGCGAGCACGTTCCCGGCGCCGACGAGGGCCCGCTCCGCTTCGAGCTGCTTTCCGGCGGCCGGTCGAACCTCACCTACAAGGTCACGTGCGGCGACCGTGTCTGGGTGCTCCGGCGCCCACCGCTGGGTCACGTTCTGCCCACCGCGCACGACATGGTGCGCGAGTACCGCGTCCTCACGGCCCTCAACAGCACGGATGTTCCCGCACCCAGGACGATCGCCCTCTGCGATGACCCCTCCGTCAACGATTACCCCTTCTACGTGATGACCTACGTCGAAGGCGTCATTATCGGTGACGAGCTGCCGGACGGCTTCGCCGACACCCCGGAAAAGCGGCGCGCCCTCAGCCTCGCCCTCGTCGACGCGCTCGCACGACTTCATTCGGTCGACTACGAGGCCGTCGGCCTCGGCGACTTCGGGCGCCCCGAGGGCTACCTGGAGCGCCAGATACGTCGATGGGCCGAACAGTGGGAGCGCTCGAAGACCCGTCACCTCCCCGCCATCTACGAGCTCCAGCGGCGCCTGCGGGCCGCGATCCCGCCGCCACAGCCGCCGGCCATCGTGCACGGCGATTACCGGCTCGGGAACATGATTTTCGACCCCGCGGACCCGGGACACGTCCTCGCCATCCTCGACTGGGAGATGGCGACCCTGGGCGACCCGCTCGCCGACTTGGGGTACACCTTCGTCTACTGGGGGGACCGCTCCGACGCTCCCGAACGCCTCTCCGTGCGGCCTGCCGCCTCCATCACCGCCCAGCCGGGCTTTCTCTCCCGGGCCGAACTTGCGGCGGAGTACGCCCGGCGCACCGGCCGGTCGGTCGACCACATCGACTTCTACCAGGTGCTCGCCTACTACAAGCTCGCCGTCATCGTCGAGGGCATCTACAACCGCTACCTCCAGGGGAAGACGGTCGGCGAGGGCTTCGAGGCGTACGAGCGCCAGTCGGAGGTCCTGGCGGAGATCGCGCTCTCCATCGCCGACGAATCGGAGGACCCCAGGCTCCGCGGCCAGCTTTAATCGGCCGCCGGCAACCTCACCACGAAGCGGGCGCCGCCTTCGGCTCGATTCTCGGCGTGCACCGAGCCGCCGTGTGCCCGTGCCAGGTGCTTCACGATGGCGAGACCGAGGCCCACTCCCTCGCTGGCGCGCGCCGGGTCCCCCTTGTAGAAACGCTCGAATACGCGCGGCAGGTGCTCAGGCGCGATTCCCGGCCCCTCGTCTTCGACCGCGATCTCTACCGTCCCGTCGTCGCGCCGAGCCGAGAGCCGAACGGTGCCGCCCGGAGGGCTGTACTTCACTGCGTTGTCGAGCAGGTTCGTCAGCATCCGGACGAGCGCTTGGCGATCCGCAACGGCGACGGCCTCCTCTGCCACCTCCAACGCCAGCACCTTCCCCTCGCGTGCTGCGCGAGGCTCCAAGGTCGCAGCCGCTTCGGCCGCGGCCTCGCGCACGGCCACCGGGGCGATCGCCAGCTGGATGGCACCTGCCTCGATGCGCGAGAGGTCCAACAGCTCGTTCACCAGTGCCGTCATCCGGTCGACCTGGGACACGATTCGGACGACGACCTCCTTCACCCCGGGGTCCTCGACCTCGTGTTCCAGCATCTCCGCCAGGGCCCGCACCGCTGCCAGCGGGGTACGCAGCTCGTGCGACACGTTCGAGATGAAGTCCCGGCGCATCTGCTCCGTGCGCTGCACCTCGGTCAGGTCGGTGAGAACGAGCAGGGCTGCCCATTCTCCCCCGCCGGGAATGGGGCGGGCCTCCGCCCGCAGGGGCAAGCGATGCGGCCCGAAGGCCACCACTCTGGCCTCTTCGTTTCCCCGGAGGGCAGCCTCGGCGAGGGCAGCGAGCTCGTAGTCCCGCACTGCCTCGATGAATCGTCGACCCTCGAAGGCGCCTAGCTTCAGTCCGAGCATCGCCTGGGCGGCGGCGTTCGCCAGCGCGATGGTTCCCTCCCTCCCGATGGCAACGATGCCTGCCCCTGCGGCGTCGAAGGTTGCCCGCAGCCGCGCCGCCTCCGCCTCGGCCGCCGCCATCACTTCCTCCAGCCGGTCGGCCAGCCGGTTCACGTGGAGGACGAGTGGGCCTGCCAGCCGCGAAGCATCGTGAACGCGGGCTCCCGCGTCTCCGGCTTCGATGGCCCTCACCGTCCGCACGACGGACCCCGTGGCGCGGGCCAACCCCCAGGAGGCGACGAACGCTGCGACCGCGCCGGCGAGGGCCAGCGCACCCCCGACGATCGCCTGCGTCCAGCCACTCGCCTCGGTGTGGCCGACCAGCGCCCCCGCAGCATACGCACTGGCAGCGATCGCAGCGGCCAAACCGGCCGCCGGCCAGGCGATGCTGCCGCTCACCGTCCGCTACCCGTCGAAAAGGTACCCGCTCCCCCGCACGGTCTTGATACGCCGCGGCGCCGATGGCTCGGGTTCGATCTTCTGACGCAGCCACCGCACGTGGACGTCGACGGTCCGCTCGCCGCCCTCGTAGTCGTACCCCCACACGTCTTGCAGCAGCTGCTCACGGGTGAATACCCGCCCCGGGTGTCGCATGAAGAATACCAGAAGGTCGTATTCCTTCGGCTTCAACCGGAGCGGCTCGCCGTTTCGCCGCACCTCCCGCCGCAGCGGAAGCGCCTCCAAGTCGCCCGAAACGATGCGCTCCGACGCCTGCTCGGCGGGCGCTGGCCGCGACGCGCTCCGCGTCCGCCGCAGGAGCGCGCGAATGCGGGCCAGAAGCTCGCGCATGCTGAACGGCTTGGCGAGATAGTCGTCCGCGCCCATGTCGAGTCCCGCGACGCGGTCCGATTCACCCCCCAGCGCCGTGAGCATGATGATCGGGGTTTGCTGGTCCCGGCGCAGGAGACGGCAGAATTGCATGCCGTCGAGGCCCGGCAGCATCACGTCCAGCACGATGAGGTCCGGCCTCCGCTCCCGAGCGACCTTCAGCCCATCGTCGCCGCGCGCTGCAGTGAGCACCGTGTACCCTTCCCGCTCGAGCTGCCGGCGCACGGCGAAGCGGAGCGCTTCGTCGTCCTCCACGACCAGGATCGTCGCGCCTTGGTTCCGATGCTCGCTCATTCTTGGCGCCACTCTCCCCTGCAGCCGTTAACGGGCGGTGAACCCCTTCTCGCGCTACCATCATCGCAAAGCCGGAGCCGCTCGATGGTCCGCCGCCTTCCCCGCCGCGACGTCCTGGGTATTGCCGCCTTGGCAGCGGCCGCCGCCGGCCTCGCGTCGGTAGGCGTGTGGGCGCTCGCCCGTCCCGAGTCGCCCGAATCCTCCAGATGGGCAGGGACCCCCGCACCCACGCCGACGGCGTTCCCGGGCACCGGCCCTCTCGATAGCCGCCGGGCGAAGGTCGGCCAACCGGCCCCCGACTTCGCCCTCCTCGACGTCCGCGACGAAACGACCATCCGCCGCCTCTCCGACTATCGCGGGAAGGTCGTCCTCCTCAACTGGTACGCAAGCTGGTGCTCCCCGTGCCGGCGCGAAATCCCGCTTCTCCAGCGGGCGGCCGAAGCCCTCCCCGACGAGCTCGTGGTGCTGGGCGTCGACCTCCAGGAGCCCTTCGAGCGGGCGCGAGCGATCCTCGAGATGTTCGGTGGCCGCTACCCGGCTGTCCTCGACTCGAACGGCGAGGTCTCCGCTCGCTACGGGGTGCGGGGTCTGCCCACCACCTTCGTCATCGACCGCGATGGCCGTATCGTCGGGGTCCGCGCCGGCGAACTGCGCGAGGAGGACCTCGGCCGCCTTCTGGGCGAAGCGGGGCTCTCGCTTCCCGAGGGGTTCCCAAGGCCCGCCGCGGGGGAGTGAGCTCGCTTTCGGCGGGACTCGCGCTCAGCCGGCGGGGCGGGCCGTCTCACTCCCCGGCATCGCCTGCTGCTGAAACTCAGGGAAGGCGGGACCGAACACCTGCGGGAACCGTTCGAACAGCTCGTCCACCTCCCATTTCCGGACGCCCTGGAGGACAATCTGCGGCTGGATCTGCGAGTACAGGGTGATGCGGTACCCCGAGATGCCCCAGCAGCGCCCGGTCACCCACCAGGCGGCGTCGCTTGCCAGGTAGACGAGGGGGACCGCTACGTTCGCCGGGTCCCGTTCCGTTCCCGCCGCCGAGTCCGACCGAATGGCTTGGCCCGGGTTCGTCCGTCGCTCCGGCGGCACGGTGTCGGTCATCCGCGTGGAAGCGCCCGGCGCGATCGAGTTCGCCGTCACCCCGTACCGGCCCAGAGCTCGGGCGCAGCTCAGGGTGAAGCCCCAGATACCCATCTTCGCTGCAGCGTAGTTGGGTTGGCCGGGCGCTCCGAAGAGCCCGGACCCCGATGTGAAGTTGATCAGCCGCCCGCCCTGACGCGCCTGCCGCCAATGGATCGATGCGAAGCGGGTGGTGGCGTACGTGCCCCGGAGGTGGACGCGAATCACCGCATCCCACTCCTCCGGGGTCATGTTGAAGATCATGCGGTCGCGAAGGATGCCGGCGCAGTTGACGAGGATGTCCAGCTTCCCCCAGGCGTCCAGCGCCTTGCGGACCAGGGCCTCTGCCTGGTCGACGTCCGAGACGTCGCCGAAATCGGGGATGGCCTCTCCCCCGAAGGCCCGGATCTCCTCCACCACTTCCTCGGCGGGGCGAGTATCCGCCCCCTCCCCCGCTACCGACGTCCCGAGGTCGTTGACCACAACCCGCGCGCCCTCCTTCGCGAACAGCAGGGCGATCTCCCGGCCGATTCCTCGTCCGGCCCCGGTAATGACAGCGGTCTTGCCATCGAGGTGACCCATCGTGCCCTCCGTGCCATGGTGAGAGTTCGCGGCACGAGTCTAGATCGCGCAGCAGCCGCCGGAGCGCCCCGGCACGCTCCGGCGGCTGGGTCCCGATGCCTTCCGGCTACTGGCAGTGGCGGTTGTTCGAGCGGAAGTCGCTCAGCGCCGGATCGTTCACGTTGCAGAGGAACTGCCGGTAGCGGGTATCGTTATCCACCCACAGCTTCATCCAGGAGATGGTGTACACGGAGATCGCCGCGTTCGGGCTGTTCGGAGCGAAGTGCGTCGCGTTGTCCAGCTCCACGTACACCTTCGGCGTCGTCGAGGGGAGGTTCTGGTAGAAGGGGATGGCGTGCTGGCTGACCGGCGCGACCGTGTCGGCCTCGGCTCCCACGATGAGCTGCGGGACGGGTGTGTTGAAGGTCTTATCGGTGTGCCACGGCGTGAGGGGAACGCCGGCCTTCAGAGTAGGAATCTGCTCGGAGATGCGCAGCGTGGCGCCGCCGCCCATCGAATGGCCGGCCACGGCCAGGCGGTTCGCGTCGAGGCGGGCGCGAACGGCCGAGGGGCTGCTCGTGCGGAGGTAGTTGAGCGCCGCCGAGAGCTGGCTCGCGCGAGAATCGGGGAAGTCGAGCCGGCTGTTCGTGTTGATCACGATCACCACGAAGCCGTGGGAAGCGAGGCGGCGGCCCAACCACGCCAGGGAGCTCGCATCGGCCGTGTAACCCGGCGACATGGCGATGCCGCCAAAGGTCAGCGTCGTCCCGGTGGGGTAGTAGATGACCCCGCCGCCGAACCCGCTGACCGAGAGCCGGGAGACGCTGTACGTGGCGACGGAGAACGGACCGTCGGTCGTGAGCGCGCTCCGGGTCGGGTTGGGACCGCGCTGGTACGGGTTCGACTGCGCCTCGGCGCTGGGCGAGGCCCACACCAGCGCCCAGGCTGCGAGGGCGAGCAGCGCCGCAAGCAGCCCCGCGGACCGCACTCGTCCAAGAACGACCTGCATGGGAGAACTCCTCCTCGTGTTTCGAAATAGCTCGGCCGCGAACCGGGATCGGCCGGGCTGGCGGGATCTTCTATCAGGGTTTCCCCTGATCGTCAATAGGAGGCGCGTATAAGATCTCAATGAGCGATAGCCTCACGGTATGGATACGAGCCTTTTGCGACGTCGTAACCCTTCACCGTCAACGAAGAAGCCGCGTGGCTGGCGAGTCCGACGATTGGAACGCGCGGCTCCGCCCCGTTCGCGCGCTGTTCCCTGCCGACTCCTTGCGGTTCCCCCTCGCCCTTCGAGGACCTGGTTGCGCGCTGCCCGACGGGTCGCGGCTCGCTCGGGAGACGGTGGCGAGTCCTTCTCGGCCTACGGGGAGGGGGTGTGCGCTGCCCGCACGGGCGCCGGTCGCTCAGGAGGCAAGGGGGCCCCCGATGCCGTTCGAGGGCCTAGGTGAGCACGCCCCGACGGGGTGCGCCTCACTCGGGACGCGGTGGGGGTTCTTCCCGCCCTCCGGGGACGCGGGTGCGCGCCGCCCCCTCGGCAGGCGGTGCCGAGTGCTCCTCGCCCTACCGGAAACTGATGTAGAGCTCGGGGTCGACGGGTGCGCCGTTGTAGCGGATTTCGAAGTGCAGGTGCTCACCCGTCGTGTAGCCGGTAAGCCCCGAGACCCCGATGACCGTTCCCTGGGTCACGTACTGACCGACCGAGACATCGATTCGGCCGAGGTGCGCGTACAGCGTCGACCACCCTTCCCCGCAGTCGATGACCACGTGGTAGCCGTAGCTGTACGTCCACCACTCGGTGCGGACCACTGTCCCGCTGCACGAGGCGAAGATCGGGGAGTTTGGCATCCCCCAGAGGTCGAGGTCGATCCCCTCGTGGATTCGCCCAGCGCCCCGCGGTGTTCCGAAGGGATCGCTCACGCCGCGCCAGGCTGCCAGCGGCGGGGCGAAGCGGCCGCCTCCACTTGGCGGCGGGGTGAAGTTCCCTCCGCCACCGCCCGTGCTGGGCCGCGACGGCGGGGCGGGCGGCGGCGGTGGCGGCGGTTTCCTCGTCGCGCCCGGCAAGAGCACGTACCGACCGGGCTCCAGCGACGACGGGTCCGTGATGTTGTTCGCCCGGAAGGACACCACTGCATCGACGGTGACGTTGTCGTACTGGGCGACGATCGAGGCGACCGTTTCTCCGTAGCCGACTTTGTGCAGGATCCCGTCTCGTAGCGGCACGAGGATCTCCTGCCCCACCACGATGAGGTCAGGCGCGTGAATCGTCGGGTTGTTGTCGAGGATCGTCCCGACGCTCACCCCGTAGGCAGCGGCGATACTGCTGACGGTGTCGCCCGGTCGAGCGACGTGCAGCACGTACGGCTTCGAGGGGTCCAGCACCTCGGCCAGCGACGTTCCGTTCATCCCCGACGCCGCCGTCGCCGCTGACACGCCCGCGGAAATCGCCGAACTGGGGGAGATACCGCTCAGCGCCCGGACCTGCGCCGCCGTCGCCGGCCGCGTTACGAGGGAGAGCGAGGGCAGCGTCTGGTGGCTTGGTCCGCCTCTCAGGTAATTGCTGGCATCGGTCGCTCGGTACACGCCCATCGCGCCCGACAGTGAAAACGCCGGCACGCCCGCCGGCGGCCGCGCCGACGTCGTCGAAGGGTAGCGTGCCGCGAAGCCCACCGCAGCCAAGGCAATCGCCACAACCAGGAGATGGAGCATCACCCGGCGGTGCCGCTGCGCGTGCGCGTGGGAGCGCGCCCGTGTGCCGTTACCGTTTCCCATCCCACCTCTCGCCGACCCGGGGGCGGGCGCCCCACGGGCAAGCGTGGTCGGTCGTTAGCGAGCCTCCCGCACCCAACCCTCTCCCGCTATCGCTAACTCGGCCGATTTTCTCCGGCCGGTACCCTTAGGTCCAGCCCCGTATGCCGGATTTGCGAAAATTTTCCAAAGCCCGGGCGCGCCTGTGCAGCGAAACGGCCCGGGAACGAGGCCCCGGGCCGTCGCATCCTCTGCTTCCTCTGCAGGGCTCACAGGTCGCTTTTCAGCGTGGCGAGGAACTCTTCGTTGGAGGAGGTCTTCGCCAGCCGCTCGAGCACCCGCTCCGTCGCTTCGAGCTGATTCGGCGAGTTCTGGGAAATCATGGCCACCATCCGACGGAGCAGCCACACGCCCTTCAACGTCTTCTCGTCCAGGAGGAGCTCCTCCCGCCGGGTCGAGCTCGCCTGGATGTCGATGGCCGGGTAGTACCGCCGCTCCGCCAGACGGCGGTCGAGCCGGAGCTCCATGTTCCCCGTGCCCTTGAACTCCTCGAACACCACCTCGTCCATCCGGCTCCCGGTGTCGACGAGGCAGGTCGCGATGACGGTGAGCGAACCGCCCTCCTCGCATTTCCGCGCGGCACCGAAGAGCCGCTTCGGCGGATACAGCGCGATGGGGTCGATACCGCCCGAAAGTGTCCGGCCGCTGGGCGGCAGGGCGAGGTTGTAGGCACGGGTGAGGCGCGTGATCGAGTCGAGGAGGATGACGACGTCCTTCCCGCACTCCACGAGCCGCTTCGCCCGCTCGAACGCCATCTCGGCGACGCGGGTATGGTCCTCGACCGGCTCGTCGAACGTGCTGCTCACCACCTCACCCCGCACGCTCCGCTTCATGTCGGTCACTTCCTCCGGCCGTTCGCCGATGAGGACGACCATCAGGTGCACGTCGGGGTGATTCGTGGTGATGCCGTTGGCGATGTTCTTGAGGAGCATCGTCTTGCCCGCCTTCGGCGGCGAGACGATGAGCCCGCGCTGGCCCCGTCCGATGGGAGCGATGAGGTCGA
Source organism: bacterium HR29 (assembly GCA_002898215.1). GTDB lineage: Bacteria > Chloroflexota > Dehalococcoidia > Tepidiformales > Tepidiformaceae > HRBIN29. The sequence goes on from BEIF01000001.1 coordinate 80,604, forward strand.
TGAGACGCTGGCTCAGGTTATCGGGCGTCGTCTCCAGCTTCAGCTGCTGGTAGGGGAAGATGGCGGTGAGGTTCTCGAAGTAGGGCCGCCGCTTCGCCACTTCCGGGTCCATGCCGTTGACGGCTTCGACCTTCAGCAGCCCGTAGTACTTCTCGTTCTCCTTCGGTGCTCGGACCTGCCCGGTCACGTAATCGCCGGGGCGGAGGCCGAAGCGGCGGAGCTGCGAGCCCGAGACGTAGATGTCGTGCGGTCCGGGCAGCATCGATTCGCCGCGGAGGAAGCCGTAGTTGCCGTCCTCACTGATTTCGATGAAGCCGCCGGCGAAGATGTTGCCCCGGGCCTCGGCCTGCGCCTGCAGGATGCGGAAGATGAGGTCGGCCTTCCGCATGCTGGAGGCGCCCTCGACGCCCATCTCCTTGGCGATGGCGATGAGCTCGTCGCGCGTCATCGCCTCCAGCTCGCCGATGTTCAGGGACCGCGGTGGTGCTTTGGTTTCGACAACAGCGTCTTCGGTCACGGTGTCCACTTCTGGGGGGAATTTCATCGGCAGCTCGCTCGCTGCCGCTCCTGCGCGGCGAACACGTCCGCGTTGGTTCGCTGCACCTTCCGACTCGATTGCTCGGGGTTTCGCAGCGCCGTTCGAGGCACCCGGCAGCGAACGCTGCCATCACGCACTGTTGGACACTTCCACAATAGCCGCGCCGCCCGCTCCCCGCAAGCCCCCTGCGCGCCATCGGCCGTTTGCACGCCGCTTCCCCTCACCCTACCCTGGTGTCCTGAATCTTCCGCCCAGTCGAGGCATCCGAAGAGCGCTATGGCCAACACGAAGTCAGCCTTGAAGCGCTGGCGGCAATCCCTGAAGCGGCGGCTCCGCAACCGCTCGCGCCGTACTGCCGCCCGCAACGCCGCCCGCGCCGTGCGTCAGGCCATCGCTGCCGGCGACCTCGCCGCTGCCGAAGCCGCCCTCGCGCGCGCCTACTCCCTCTGGGACCGCGCCGCCAAGGTCGGCGCGATTCACACCGGCAAGGCCGACCGGATGAAGCATCGTCTCGCCGCTGCGCTCCGGAAGGCGAAGGAGCAGGCGGCCCAAGCCCAGCCGGAGTCGTAGCGCCTTCATCGACCGACGGTGGACTCTTGCCTCACCGTCGGCCATCCTACGGCCGTGCCCAGCGAGCCTGCCGTCGACGTCGTCATCCCCTGCTATAACGAAGTAAAGGTGCTCCGCGGAAGCGTGGAGCAGACCCTCGCCCTCTTCGACCGAACCCCAGGCTTCCGCTGGCGGATTGTCATCGCCGACAACGGCTCGACCGACGGGACCGGCGACCTGGCGCGGCAACTCGAGGCGGAATACGCGCCCCGCGTCAAGGCGATGGTCCTGCCCATCAAGGGTCGCGGCTTCGCGCTGCGCGAAGCTTGGCTGGCGAGCGATGCCGACGTGGTCGCCTACATGGACGTGGACCTGAGCACCGACCTCGAGCAGCTCCCGGACCTTGTCCGTCTCGTCACCGAGCGGGGCTGCGACGTGGCCATTGGCTCCCGGCTTGCCCGCGGCGCCCAAACGAAGCGCTCCTTGAAACGGGAGATCACGTCCCGAGGTTACGTGGCACTCATTCGGGTCTTCTTCCCCCGGCTCCGCATCACCGATGCCCAGTGCGGGTTCAAGGCGCTCCGGCGCGAGGTCGCTCAGGAGCTCGTTCGGCAAACGAGGAACGGGATGTGGTTCTTCGATACGGAGCTCCTCATCCTCGCCTACTGGGCGGGTTACCGCATCTGCGAACTCCCCGTCCGCTGGGTGGAGGACCCAGATACGAAGGTGAAGATTCTCCGAACCGCCCTGGAAGACATTCGGGGCCTCTGCCGGATGCGCTGGGCCGGATGGCGGCGGTCAACGTCGAGGAAAGCCGTTTGACCGGCCGAAGGGCCGTGTGTATAAAGTAGCCTTGCTACAAGCTTCACAAAGTTCGGGGCCGGACACGCGTGCCCATCGTCGCCGAGGGGAGGTTGGCCTGGCGTGGATTTTTCGAACCTGCCGCATGACTACGCCGAGACGCTCGAGCTCGTCTTCGTCTTCGTCACCATCTTCCTCTCCCTCGGCCTGATGGTCGCCTTCGGCCGCTGGTGGCAGCAGTAGGAGGTTCCCGTGGCAGTCGAGCAGCCCGCCCGCCCCACGCTCGCCGACAAGATCTACGACAAGCTGTTCCATAACTACATCTGGAAGTCGATCTTCCGCACGGGGTACCCGAATACCCCGCGCAATCAGATGCTCATTGTTGCCACCAACGTCTTCCTCCACCTTCACCCGACCCGGATCCACCGTACGCACGTCAAGATCACGCACACGTACTGCCTAGGCGGGCTGTCGTTTTTCATGTTCCTCGGGCTGACGGTCACGGGCATCCTCCTCATGTTCTACTACGTGCCCAGCGTCGACCGCGCCTACCTGGACATCCAGAACATTCAGACGAACGTCCAGTTCGGCCAGCTCATGCGGAACATGCACCGGTGGATGGCCCACGCCATGGTCATCCTCGTGTTCCTGCACATGATGCGCGTCTTCTACACGGGCGCGTACAAGCCGCCGCGGGAGTTCAACTGGGTTGTCGGCGTCATCCTCCTCGTCCTGACCTTCCTCCTCAGCTTCACCGGCTACCTCTTGCCGTGGGACCAGCTCGCCTTCTGGGCCATCACCGTCGGCACCAACATCGCCGGTTCGGCGCCGATCCTCGGCCCGAAGACGCGCTTCTGGCTCCTGGGCGGCTTCGAAGTCGGTCAGGAATCCCTCATCCGCTTCTACACGCTGCACGTCATCGGGCTGCCGCTCCTCGCCGCCATCTTCATGGCCGTCCACTTCTGGCGGATTCGCCGTGACGGCGGCTTGGCGCGGCCCCTGTAAACTCGATTCGGGAACGTGATGCCATGGCGACCGCTGTCGTTGCTCGCCCCGTAGCTCGGCCCCAGCCGCGTGCCCGCGACGAGGAGGTCCTCGTCTGGCCGGACCTGGTGTTCATCGAGTTCATCTCGGCGCTCGTCTTCACCCTGGCCCTCTTCGCGCTCTCCCTGTTGGTGAATGCGCCGCTGCTCGACCAGGCGAACGCGGACGTCACCCCCAACCCTTCCAAGGCGCCGTGGTACCTCCTCAACCTGCAGGAGCTCCTCCTGCACATGCAGCCGGCGCTGGCAGGCGTCATCGTTCCCACCGTGTGGCTCGTCATCATGGCCGCGTTCCCTTACTTCGACCAGGACAACGAGGGGCAGGGCGTTTGGTTCGGAACGGAGAACTCCGTCCGCCTGACGGTCGTTTCGGCGATCGTCGCCGTCGTCGGAACGTGGCTCCTCATCCTCTGGGACACCGGCAAGATCGCCATGGCCATGAACGACTGGTTCGGCATCTCGGGCGGGCGGACCTTCGCCTTCCTCGAGAACGTGCGCGCCCTCCAGTCGCAGCTTCCGTGGCCCGAATGGAGCCATCGCATCCCGTACCTGTGGTTCGACCTGAAGATCCTCGACGAGGGGTACACGGGGCTCGGCGCCACGAGCTTCCATTACCTCGACCTGCCGGGCTTCCTCGTCGAGCAGGCCATCCCAATCGCCGCGATGGTCGGCCTTCCCAGCTTGCTCATCTATGCGCTGTGGAAGATCGGCTGGGTCAACACCCGCCGTGACGCCATCATCGTCCTCTTCACCGGCTTCGTGGCAGTGTTCGGCGTGCTCACCGTAACCGGGACGGCCTTCCGGGGCGCTGGGCAGGAGCTCGTCTGGCCCTGGCAGCTCGACGTCCAGGAAGGCATCCCGGGCGAAGGTCATTAGGAGGGGAGTGGAGATGGCGGAAGCTGCAGCAGGCCGCGCCCGCAGTGCGCGCATCGAACAGGCCCGTCAGGCGGAGGCTCGTCGCATCGCCCGACGGTCGTTCCTCCGCGTAAGCTTCTTCGCTGGGCTGATCCTCTCGCTCGGTTCGTCCATCGCTGGGCTGTTGGCCTTCTTCAACCTCCGCAATCCGACAGGGTTCGGCGCGCCCGTCACCGTGCCGCCTTCGCTCATCCCGCCCCCGGGCGCCGACCCCGTCCGCATCACCGACGGCAAGTTCTGGCTGGTGAATCTCGAAGGGTCGCAGGGCGATGTCCTTGGCGTCGGCGGGACGGGTGGCCTGCTGGCGCTGTACTGGAAGTGTCCGCATCTCGGCTGCGTCGTCCCCTGGCGCGCCGACTTCAATGGAGCCATCGTCGGTTACCCGGGCATCATCGGGTGGTTCCGCTGCCCGTGCCACGGTTCGACCTACTCACGGGCGGGCGTTCGCGTCTTCGGTCCCGCACCACGCTCGATGGACACGTTCCTCATCGAAGTCAACAACGACGGCTCCATCACGGTGAACACGCGGGCCATCACCAGCGGTGCGGCCGACCCACCCAATCCGCTCCGGGCCGTCCCCTACAACGCCTAGTCCTGGAGGCGCGGTGAACACGCAGAAGCAGATCTTCCTGATGATCGTCCTGAGCTTCATGCTCGTCGGCGCCTGCGCGGGCTACGCGGCGTTCGACCTGCCGATCCGCGCCGAGACCCAGCGCGACTACCAGTTCGAGGAGTCGGTGCGGCGCGGGGCACTCCTCTACGCGAACAACTGCCGGATTTGCCACGGAAACCAAGGGGAGGGGTTCGTCGGGCCAGCGCTCAACCGCCCCGAGCTGAAGGACCAGGACCCGCTCGTCCTCCGCGAGAATCGCGCTTGGCTCACCCACACGATCCAGTGTGGGCGTGCGGGGACCCTCATGCCGGCGTGGCTGAAGGAGTACGGAGGCTCCCTCAACGAGCGCCAGATCGAGCACCTCGTGAACCTCATCACGGCGCCGGTGGAGCCCGGCTACGTGGACCGGTTCGGTGAACCCACCAGCAAGGGGTGGGTGGAGGCCCTGGAGTTCGCGAAGAACTTGAACCGAGAGCTGTCCGCCGTCGTTTCGGGCGACACGCTCGTATCCATCGCGAAGCAGCACCGCATCGGCGTCGCCGAGCTCGCCGAGCTGAACGGCATCCCCTTCGACCGGGTGGGCGAGTTCCTGCCCAAGGGCACGGTCGTCAAGCTCCCTCCCAACGCTGCCGAGCCGAAGGGCGCGACCTATAAGGTTCGGACCGAGCGCGAGTCGATCGAGAAGATCGCCGAGACGCAGTTCGTAGGGGCGGCGATCATCGCAGACCTCAACGGGATCCCGTACCGAATCGATCGGAAGCAGGGCGAGATGCAGCTGTTCGACTCGAACGGGAACCCCGTGCCTGGCCTCTTCCCCGGCGACGAGTTGGAGCTGCCTGACGGAGCGGTGTACGTCACCTCCGCCGGCGACACCGTGGAGGCGATTGCACAACGGCACAACGTATCGGCAAGCGAAATCCTTCGCCTCAACCGGGAGAGCCTCGCCGGCAAGTCCGAGACGGACCCGCTCGATGCTGAACTCGTCCTACAGCTTCCGAAGGTGCAGCGGTACGTGGTCCAGGGCCAGTCGCTCGCCGATGTCGCCCAAGGCTTCGGCAATGTGACGGCACAGAGCCTTGCGCAGGCGAACGGCATCGACGACCCGAACGCCATCGTTGCTATCGGCACGCAGCTGAAGCTGCCCGAGGACGCGTACGGCACCGCCCCGCCCGACAGCCGCAACCCGGGTACCGCCTGCGTGCGCTACGCGGTGCCCGAAAGCGTGTACCAGCAGCTACCCGGAGTCGGGACGCCCCAGCCTGCCCCCGAGCCTCCGGCCGAGTTCGCGTCGGACGTCGAAATCCGGGCGACCAATCGCACGCCCGGGTACGAGTGGACCGTCATCGCCGACGGCCAGGAGCAAACGCCTAACGAAGGCAAAGTCAAGATCCGCCCGGGCACCGAGGTGCGCTTCGTCAACGAGAGCGGCCTCCATACGGTGACGGTGAACGGCAACAAGATAGCGGAGGACATCGCTGCACCGGGCGACACCCGCACCTACGTGTTCGAGAACACGGGCGATTTCAAGCTCACCTGCGACTACCACCCGGCGATGCTCGCCTGGATCTTCGTCCGAAGCGAATGACCGATCGGGCGGGTCGTTCGTTGACGCCTCTGTCGGGGGCTCTCTACGATCGGCTCGCCCGTTGGATACATCGAATGCGCCCCGCCGTCCGGCGGGGAGGAACTTCGGTAACCGAAGGGGGTTGGGGATGCCTGCACAAACCGGGAAACGTTACGTCTGCCCCAAGTGCGGCTCCGAGGTCATCGTGACCAAGGGCGGCGACGGGGAGCTGATGTGCGGCGACACTCCGCTCGAACTGAAGAAATAGCCGTTTCCTCGGAGGGAGAGTGACGATGGCTATCCAGCTCGGCAAGCGGTACAAGGACGAGCAGACCGGCATCGAGGTCCTCGTCATCAAGCCGGGAAACTGCGACCTCAAGGTCGACGGCCGGCCCATGGAGCTGATGCAGCCGAAGGTGTTGCCCTCGGCCGACTGACGGCGGCGGGCCGCCATGGGCATCGACGACGTAGTGGAATCCCGCATCCTCGAGGCCATGGAACGTGGCCTCTTTCGGGGGCTTCCCGGTGAAGGGAAGCCCCTTCCCGCACGGCCGTACGAGTGGGCAGCGGGAGAGAACTGGCTCGCTTTCCACCTGCTGGAGATCAACGGGCTGCTCCCCGAGTGGCTGGAGCTGGCGAAGGAGATCCATCGCGACGAGGAGCTCCTCCGCGCCATCGAAGCGGAGCACGAGCGGCTTTGCGGTATCGCTGCCTCCTCCTCCGACCCAGGGCGTTTTCGGCCCGCCCTCGAGCGGTTCCGGGCGCGCTACGAGGCCTGCGCGCGGCAGCTCCGGGCCCGGCAAGAGCGTTTCAACGCGAAGGCGCCCGGTCCCGCGACGCAGCGTCCGACGATCTGGGTCGAATACCATCTCGAGCGGTTACGTCGTCGGGAAGCTGCCGCGCTGGGAGAATCGCCCCAAGCCGACGTGTAGGGGTATACTGGGGGCACGCCGCCGGCAGGCGGCGCACTTTCGCGCATGGAGGTGAACGTCCCTGGCTGAGGTCATTGTCGGCGAGAACGAAACGTTCGAAGCAGCCCTGAAGCGCTTCAACAAGCGCGTCCAACAGGACGGTATCCTCTCGGAAGCGCGGAGGCGCGAACATTACGAGAAGCCCAGCGTGAAGCGGAAGAAGAAAGAGGCCGCTCGCCTCCGCAAGATTCGGAAGAAGCAAGCCCGGGCCGAGGCCCGCGCAGCTCGCGGCCGCTGAACGGCGTCCGGACCATGGCCACCCTGAAAGAGCGCCTGCAGGCCGACCTCGCCGATGCGCTCCGCTCGAAGGACGAGCCCCGCAAGGCAGCGCTCCGGATGGTGCTGGCCGCCATCCGGAACGCGGAGATCGACCAACAACGCTCACTGGACGACGCCGGCGTCATCGCCGTCCTCCAGAAGCAGGCGAAGTTGCGCAGGGAGAGCATCGCGGAGTTCGAACGCGGCGGCCGGAGCGACCTTGCCGCCAAGGAACGTGCCGAGCTCGAGCTCATCGAGCGGTATCTGCCCCGACAGGCATCTCCCGAGGAGATCGAAGAGGCTGCGCGCCGCGTCATCGCCGAAACCGGCGCCGCAGGCCCCCGCGACCTTGGCAAGGTCATGCCGATACTCATGAAGGAGTTCGCCGGACGAGCCGACGGCCGCCAGGTGAACGAGATCGTGCGACGTCTGCTCGGCGGCTGAGCGGGAGCCAGTCGTGATCCGCGGCCTACTCTTCGACTGGGCCGGTACGCTCGTGCGACGCGCCCGGGCGGCCAGCGACCCCTTCCGAGCCTGCGCGCCCTGGCTGGCGGACCTCGCCGGGCGCCCGCTGCAGCCCGGCGACATCGAGCGGGCCTACCTGGCCGTCCTCGACGGCATCGAACGGGAGGGGCGTGCCCCCGACGTGCACCGCCTCGCCGCCGAGATTCTCGATTGGCTCGGCATTCCCGCCGCTGCCGGGGACGTCGAAGCATTCGCCCTTCGGTTCTTCGAATCAGCCGCCGCCTGCGAAGAGCTGTACGACGACGCCAGGGCTCTCCTTCCCTCGCTCCGTTACCGGGGGTTCCTGGTGGGTGTGGCCGCCAACAGCCTCTTCCGGGCCGAGCTGCTGCGCAGGCAGATTCAGCGCCTCGGCATCGGCGGATATCTCCAGGCTGTGGTCACCTCGGCCGACCTCGGGATCCCGTTGCCGAACCCGGCCGTGTACCGGGCTGCCCTCCGCTGCCTCGGCATCGAACCGTACGAGGCGCTCTACGTTGGGGCCTCACTCTCCCTGGCCAAGGGTGCCCGCGCCGCCGGTTTGAGGGCCGTCCTCCTCGTCCGCGATCGGCGGGCCGGCGACCACGCAGGCTTCTTGGCCGTCGAGCGCCTCGCCGCCGTCAGCGACCTCCTCGGGTCGGGGCCGGTCGACGTTCGCCGCCATCGCCCGCTGCTATGATCCTCCCAGGCATCATGCATCTTCATCCGCGGGCTCCGCTCCCGAAGGTTGCCGCTGCCGCGTTCGCATTGTGGTGCGGTCTCATCATCGGGGTGCTCGCCGCGCCGCTCGACTGGGGCCGTCCGTCCCTCACCGTCGGCGACATCGCACCGAGCGACCTCGTGGCCCAGCGCAGCGTGCAGTACGTTTCCGAGGTTCTCACCGAGGAAGCGCGAGAGACGGCCGCCGCCGCGGTGGAGCCGGTTTACCTCCCGCGCGACGAGGAGGTCGGCCGTGCTCAGGGGGAGGCGCTCGCTGCGCTCCTCGACCAGGTGGCGCTCATCCGCCAGCGCTCCGACCTGCCGACGCAGGGCGAGAAGTTGGCTGCGCTCGACCGCGTCCCCGAGGCGGAAGGCCTGAGCGGAGAGACGAAGGCGGCCCTCCTGGCTCTTTCGGCGACGCAGTTCGATAGTCTGCGCCAACGCGCTGCCGCCGCCCTCGATGCCATCATGGCGCAACCCATCCCGCCGGGCGGCTCTACCGCGGCGGTCGAGAGCTTCCTCGGCCAGCCACAGAACCTTCCGCCGTCAGCTGGCGAGCAAGCGGCCTTGCGTGCTCTGCTGACGAAGTTCGTCGTCCCCAACGTCGCCATCGACGAGGCAGCGACGCGACAGAAACAGCAGGACGCCCGTGAGAACGTCCCGCCCCAGGTCGTCACGTTTGCCCGTGGACAAGTGGTCGTGCCCGAAGGAAGCGCCATCACCGCAGCCGACCTGGAAGCGCTCCGTCAGACGGGAATCATCGAGGACGGGTTCGACGTCTCGAAACTGGTAGCCGCTGCGTTCGTCGGGGCCAGCTTCGGCATCCTTGCAGGTGGGTACCTCGTGGCCTTCGGCTCAGTTCCCGCGCCCGCGGGCCGCCGTCTGGCCGTCGTCGCGATCTCCGTCGCCGCGGTGCTGGCGATGGTGCGCTTCGGAGCGCCGCCCCTCCTTCCCGACGACGGCCATCGCTACCTGGTGTACGCCCTCCCCGTCGGCGCCGCCGGCATGATCGCGGCCGCATTCCTCGGCGTCGAATTCGGCGCGCTCATCTCCGTGCTTGTCGGCCTCACTTCGGCCTACCTGGTGGTGAGCGAACCAGCCGTCCCGGCTGCGAACCTACGGGCGGCGACCGATGCCCTTCAGCTCGCCGCTGCCTACGCTGCCGGCGGGCTGGCGGGCTCCTTGGGCGCCCATCGGGTCGAACGGCTGGCTCGCTTCAGCATCGCCGCCCTGCTCGCCTCCCTTGGCATCGGCGGCGTTCTCGCCGTCTTCTGGCTCCTGTACGATGCCTCCGCACCGTCGTGGCTCCTCTGGATCGGAATCTCCGCGGCCCTCGGCGGGACTGGCGCCGCCCTCCTCACGCTGGCCGTGTACGTGTTCCTGGCACAGGCCCTCCGCGTCACGACACGGCTCCAGCTCCTCGAACTCGCCCAGGTGAACCATCCCCTCCTTCGCCGGCTGCGCGAAGAGGCGCCCGGCACCTTCCATCACTCGATGATGGTCGCCGCCCTCGCCGAACGCGCCGCCGAGCGGATCGGCGCGGACCCGCTGCTCGCCCGCGCCGGCGCCCTCTTCCACGACATCGGCAAGCTCGCGCACCCAGGCTACTTCGTCGAGAACATGCTCGATGGCCAGCCTTCCCCCCATGAGCGCCTCTCCCCCGAGGAGAGCGCTGGCATCATCCGCTCCCACGTCACGGAAGGCCTCGCCCTCGCTCGGCAATACGGCCTCCCGGCCGTCGTCCGCGATTTCATCCCGCAACACCACGGCGACCGGTTCGTGACCTACTTCTACCGGCAAGCCGTCCGCCAGGAAGGGAGCGCGGACCCGGCATCCTTCCGGTACCCAGGGCCGAAGCCGCAGAGCAAGGAAACGGCCATCGTGATGCTCGCCGACTCCTGCGAAGCGGTGGTGCGCGCGTCCGCCAAGCGCGACCCCGGGACGATCGACGAGCTCGTCGACTCCGTCGTTGCCGAGCGCCTCGCCGAGGGGCAGCTCGACGAGTGCGACATCACCCTCCGCGAACTCCAGGTCGTCGCCGAGTCTTTCAAGGCGAGCCTCAGAGCCATCCACCACCGGCGCATCGAGTATCCCGAACCGGTGCCCGAAGAAGTCGCTGCCATCCTCGGGGAACGGAGCCACGAAGAACCCGAGCCGAAACCCGCCGAGCTACCGCGCATCGACTTCACCCTGTGAGGGCGGTGGACGCCGCAGCGTTCCGCTGCCCATACTCGAAAGCGAGCCCTCGACGGAGCCCGCCGTGCGCTTCGCCATCATCCGTTTCCCCGGCACATGGAGCGACCGCGATTGTCAGCACGCGCTCCGCGACGTCCTCGGCCAGGAGGCGGAAATCGTCTGGCACCGGGAGACGAGCCTCGACGGCTTCGATGCGGTCGTCCTCCCAGGCGGCTTCTCCTACGGTGACTATCTCCGCGCCGGGGCCATCGCCCGATTCTCGCCCATCATGGAAGCCGTGACCCGGTTCGCCGCTGCCGGGAAGCCGGTCATCGGCATCTGCAACGGCTTCCAGATCCTCTGTGAGAGCGGGCTGCTTCCCGGCGCCCTCATCCGCAACGACAGCCTCCAGTTCCGCTGCGAATGGGTTTGGCTCCGCCGTGAGGGCCGCCCGACGCCGTGGACCGCCGCTATTCCCGAAGGCGCCGTTCTCCGTATGCCCATCAGCCACGGCGAAGGAAACTACCAGGCCGACGAGGCGACGCTCGACCTCCTCGAGCGCGAGGGCCGCGTGGTGTTCCGCTACTGCGATGCGGAAGGGAACGTCACGCCCGCCGCCAACCCGAACGGGAGCGCCCACAACATCGCCGGCATCGTCAACGAGCAGGGCAACGTACTCGGCATGATGCCCCATCCCGAGCGCGCAGCGGAGCCACTCCTCGGCGGCGACGACGGCAACCTTCTCTGGCACTCTATCCTCTCGGCCGCGCTTGACACGGTGGCGTAGAATCCGTCGACGGCTCATCCGGAAGCTGGCCGTCCGACGTGGAGGAACGCCATGGCCCAGGCTCCTTCTCTCACCTATCCTGTCAGCCTCGAGGTCGCTCCCCCCGAAAGCCAGAACCGCCTCTCGATCCTCTTCCGGCTCCTGCTCGTAATTCCGCACGCCATCGTGCTGTACTTTCTCCAGCTCGCGGTTCAGTTCGTCGTTTTCCTCGCCTGGTTCATCATCCTTTTCGCGGGGAGGTTCCCGACCGGGCTCTGGCGCTTCGTTTGCGGCTCGCTTCGCTGGGCCACCAGGGTGAACGCCTACACGTTGCTCCTCACCGGACGGTATCCACCCTTCGCCCTCGAAGATGACCTCGACTACCCGGTCCGGCTCCTGGCCGAGGAGCGGACCGACAACCGCAACCGCCTCACCGTCTTCTTCCGGATCATCCTCGTGATCCCCCATGTCCTCGTCCTGTACTTCCTCGCCCTCGCCCAATCGGTCGCGCTGGTCATCGCTTGGTTCGCCGCGCTGCTTACGGGGCGCGTCCCCGGAGGCCTCCACGACTTCATCGCCGGTGTGCTCCGCTGGAACACGCGCGTGAACGCCTACGTTCTGCTGCTGGTCGACGAGTACCCGCCCTTCAGCCTGAGCTGACTCCTACCGCAAGGCCGGGGTGCCGGGTACCCTGAAGCCGGATGCCCGTCGACCAATCCGCCCTCGATGCCGTCGCGCTCTCACGGGAGGAGTACGACCTTCTCGTCGAGCGACTCGGCCGGGAGCCGAACGAAGTTGAGCTGGGCATGTTCGGCTCCCTGTGGAGCGAGCACTGCGGCTACAAGAACAGCAAGCCCCTCCTCCGCCTCTTGCCTTCGGAGGGGGAACGCGTCCTTACCCGCGCCGGCGCGGAGAACGCTGGCGCGCTCGACATCGGCGACGGGCTCTGCGTCGTCCTCAAGATCGAATCCCACAACCACCCATCGGCCATCGAACCCTACCAGGGCGCGGCCACCGGGGTGGGAGGCATCGTCCGCGACATCTTCGCCATGGGGGCGTATCCCAGGGCCATCCTCGATTCGCTCCGCTTCGGTCCGCCCTCCGACCCGCAGAGCCGCTACCTCTTCGAAGGCGTGGTGGCGGGCATCGGCGGCTACGGAAACTGCCTCGGCATCCCCACGGTCGGCGGTGAAACGTTCTTCTCGGAGGGGTACCGCGGTATCCCGCTCGTCAACGCGATGTGCGTGGGAATCGCCCGCGCCGACAGGCTCGTAAGCGCTCGCGCCGAGGGGCCGGGGAACGTCCTCCTCCTCGTGGGGGCCGATACGGGACGCGACGGCATCCATGGTGCCAGCGGGTTGGCCAGCCGAACCGACCCCGAAGCGCGCTTCGAGGAGATGCGCCCGGCTGTCCAGGTTGGCAACCCGTTCCTCGAAAAGCTGCTCATGGAGGCGTGCTGCGAGCTCGCCGCCGAGCACCGCGACTGGATCGTCGGCATGCAGGACCTCGGCGCAGCGGGGCTCACCAGTTCCGTCGTCGAATGCTGCGCTCGGGCAGGCACCGGCGCCGTCCTCGACCTGGAGCGTGTTCCCCGCCGGGAAGCAGGCATGACGCCGTACGAGGTCATGCTCAGCGAAAGCCAGGAGCGGATGCTCGTCATCGCCAAACGGGAGCACGTCGACGACGTCCGCGAGCTCTTCAAGCGCTGGGAGCTCCATTGCGAACCCATCGGAGAGGTAACCGCCGGCGACGAGGTCGTCGTGCGTGAACACGGGCGTGTGGTGGCTCGCGTGCCCGTCCGCATCGCGACCCAGCCGCCCGAGTACCGCCGGGAAGGGCGCCCCGACCCTGCAATCCTCGCCCTTCGGGACCGCGACCTCTCGCCGCTGCCCGACCTCGACCCCGCTCGCGCCTCCGAGATGTTCCTCGCCCTGCTGCGTCGGCCGAACATTGTCAGCAAGCGACCGGTGTTCCGTCAGTACGACCACCAGGTGCTCGCCAGCACGATCATTCCCCCGGGCGGCGATGCCTCCCTCATTCGCGTGCCGGGCACGAACCGCGGGCTGGCGCTGACCACCGACTGCAACGGCCGCTTCTGCTACCTCGACCCGTACGCAGGGGCCGCGCTCGCCGTGGCCGAGGCGGCGCGCAACATCGTCTGCACCGGTGCCTGGCCCATCGCCGTCACCGACTGCCTCAATTTCGGCAATCCGGAGCGTCCTGAGGTCTACTTCCAGCTTGAGCAGGCGGTTCGCGGCATCGCCGATGCCTGCCGGGCCTTCGGTATCCCTGTCGTCAGTGGCAACGTAAGCCTCTACAACGAGACCGAAGGCCGGGCGGTCTACCCGACTCCGGTCATCGGGATGGTCGGCCTCATCGAGGACGTAGCCCGGCACACGAAGGTTGGTTTTCCCCGCGCTGGGCTCCAGGTGTGGCTTGCCGGGGCACCCCTCGAGCAGCCCGTCGAGTCCTTGGCTGGCAGCGAGTACCTCGAGATGGCCCACGGGCTCGTCGCCGGACGTCCCCGGGTCGACCTGGGCGCGGAGCGAGCCCTTCTGGGATTCCTCCTTGCCGCCCACGAGCAGGGGCTTCTCTGCTCCGCTCACGACTGCTCCGAAGGAGGCCTCGCCGTCGCGCTCGCCGAATGCGCGCTCCTCGGCAGCGCGGGGTTCGCGGGCACGGCAACCATCCCCGGTCGGCTCGATGCCGCCCTCTTCGGGGAGAGCGGCGCCCGCGCGGTCATCGCCGCCGAGCGGCGCGATGCCGAACGGCTGAGGGCCCTCGCCAGCGCGCACGGCGTCCCGCTCACCCTACTGGGCGAAACCGTCTCCGAGCCCGAGTTCCGCTTCGGCCCGTTGGGGGCAATGGTCGAAGCGCTGCGTGAGGCCTACGAAGCAGGCATCTGACGGTGGAGCCTCAGTAGCGACCGCCGAGCTTCGAATGGTCCCAGGAGTACACGTCGACCGGCTCGACGCGGATGGTGACCCGTTTGGCAGCGGCCCGCAGCCGTTCCTCCGTTGCCTCCAGAGGGATGGGGAGCCCTTGGTATTTGTTGGCCACCCGGGCCATCACCTCGGCCGTAAACGCGGTGTCCTCGATGATGGTCGCTGTCCCTTCGATGACGAGGCCCTTCAGCTCGTGGTAGAGCTTGCCGCTCTCCAGCATCACCGCCATCTTCGGGTTCCGGCGCAGGTTCAGCACCTTCTGGCTTTTGGCATAGGTGGTGAAGTGGATCTTGCCGTCGATGAGCACGTACCACATGGCCACCAGGTGGGGAAACCCCTTGGGGCCGATGGAGGCGACTTGCAGCGTCCACCCGTTCTCCAGGAACTCCCTCTGCTCTTCGGGCGTGAGGGCGATCTCGGCGCGCCGGCTGGGCATCGTTGGCGGCTCCTTCGTCGAGGATCGGTGCAGTTCGCAGCCTAGCGGCCGTCGGGCACCGGCACAAACGGGGTCCTACCGTCGGTACCGCCGCCTTCGGTCGCGGCCCCCGGCCTGGCTCCGGCCGTAGCGAAGCGGCCCCCCTTTGCCGGCAACTTCGGCGAACGCGTGCAGCTCCTCCTCGGCACTGCCCGCCAGGAGCCGCCGCAGCTCCACGATCTGGTCGCGCAGAATGGCCGCGCGCTCGAATTCCAGCGCCTTCGCCGCCGCCTTCATTTGCGATTCGAGCTCCTTCACCAGCCGCAGCAGCTCGTCCTTCGGGGCGTCCCGCAG
The DNA here is from genome assembly GCA_002898215.1 of bacterium HR29. GTDB lineage: Bacteria > Chloroflexota > Dehalococcoidia > Tepidiformales > Tepidiformaceae > HRBIN29. The sequence goes on from BEIF01000001.1 coordinate 95,711, forward strand.
CGTGTCGTACTTGGCTTTCTCCTCGGCCACCTGCCGCACGCGGTCGGTGATGTCGCGGACAGCCTTCTGGATGCTCCGCACCTCGATGCCGTGCGTACGGTTGTACTCCTCTTGAATGCGTCGCCGGCGGTACGTCTCCTCAATGGCCTGGCGCATGCTCTCCGTTACCGTGTCGGCGTACATGATCACCCGGCCCTCGACGTGGCGTGCCGCTCGGCCGATGGTCTGGATGAGCGAGCGGCTCGAGCGCAGATACCCTTCCTTGTCCGCGTCGAGGATGGCGACCAGGGAGACCTCCGGCAGGTCGAGCCCCTCGCGCAACAGGTTGATCCCCACCACCACGTCGTAGACGCCGAGGCGAAGGTCGCGGAGGATCTCCACCCGGTCCAACGTCTCGATCTCCGAATGGAGGTAGTGGACCTTGATGCCCATCTCCCGGAGGTAGTCGGCGAGGTCCTCCGCCATCTTCTTCGTCAGCGTGGTCACCAGCGCCCGCTGGCCCTTGTCGACGACCCGGCGGATTTCGTCGATGAGGTCGTCGATCTGGTTCCGCGTCGGCCGGACTTCGATTTCGGGGTCGAGGATGCCTGTCGGCCGAATCACCTGCTCGACGACCTGCGACGAGACGGAGAGCTCCCAATCGCCGGGCGTTGCGCTCACGAAGATCGCCTGGTTGATGTGGGCGAGGAACTCCTCGAAGGTGAGGGGCCGGTTGTCGAGGGCGCTCGGCAGCCGGAAGCCGTACTCCACGAGCGTTTCCTTCCGTGAACGGTCCCCGTGGTACTGTCCTTGCACCTGGGGGAGCGTGATGTGCGACTCGTCCACGACCAGGAGCCAGTCGTCCGGGAAGTAGTCGAGGAGGCACCAGGGTGTGGAGCCCGGGGCGCGCCCCTGGAGGTGCCGCGAGTAGTTCTCGATGCCGGCGCAGTACCCCGTCTCCCGCAAGGACTCGAGGTCGTACAGCGTCCGCTCTTCCAGCCGAGCGGCTTCGAGGATCTTCCCTTGACTTTTGAGGTAGGCCACCTGCTCCCGCAGCTCCTGTTCGATGCTCTCGATAGCCTTCAGGAGGCGGTCGCGGCTGGTTACGAAATGCTTCGCCGGGTAGATGTCAATCTCCTCCCGCTCGGCGACGATCTCCCCCGTAAGGGGGTCGAGCTCGAGGATCCGCTCCACCTCGTCGCCCCAGAAGTCGATGCGAACGGCCAGCTCTTCGTACGCCGGCAGGATGGTGAGCGAGTCGCCCCGGAGCCGGAACCTGCCGCGGACGAGGTTGGTGTCGTTCCGCTCGTACTGCATGCTCACCATCCGCCGGATCGCCTCCTGTCGGGCGAAACGCTGGCCCCGGCGGAAGTGGAGGACGAATTCCTGGTACTCCGACGGCTCCCCCAGGCCGTAGATGCAGCTCACGCTCGCCACGATGATGACGTCGCGGCGGGTGAAGAGCGCCCGCGTGGCAGCGTGCCGCAGCTTGTCGATCTCGTCGTTGATGTCCGCGTCCTTGGCGATGTACGTGTCCGTTCGGGGGATGTACGCCTCGGGCTGGTAGTAGTCGTAGTAGCTGACGAAGTACTCGACCGCGTTCTCGGGGAAGAACTCCTTCAGCTCGGAGCAGAGCTGCGCGGCCAGGGTTTTGTTGTGGGCGAGGACGAGGGTCGGTCGCTGCACGCGGGCGATGACGTTCGCGATGGTAAACGTCTTCCCCGACCCGGTGACGCCGAGGAGGGTCTGGAACTTGTCGCCGCGCACGATCCCCTCGACCAGCCGTTCGATGGCCTGCGGCTGGTCCCCGGTGGGCTGGAAGTCCGATACGAGGCGGAACTCCCCCGGCTTCCGGACGGCGGTGGAGGTCACGAACCCAGTCTACCACCGCTCCGAGGGCTCGCCGCCCTTGCCCCACCGCGGAGCGCCGCATCATACTAGAGGTGTCTGGTGGCTAGAGCGAGGCGGACCCACCCGTTCCCATCCCGAACACGGTCGTGAAACGCCTCAGCGCTGACGATACTGCCGGGGCAACCCGGTGGGAAAATAGGCCGCTGCCGGACATTCGCCCCTAAGCGGGCGAATTTTCGTTGCCCGCGATCCATTGCTCGCCGCGTTTCCCTGCACGATCCCCCGCTGCTACAATCGCCACGTATCCCAACCTTCACCCTGGGCGCGTCCTTCGCCGTGACCGCCCCGCACACTGGAGTCCCCATGTCCGCCGAAACCGCCAACACCACCTCGTCCATCTCTGCCACAACCGAGGAGGCCCCCGAGCCCATGGACATGCAGGCCCTGCTCGACAGCGAAGCGGGCCAACAGACACATCTCCGCCGGGGCCAGATCCTCGAAGGGGTGGTGCTCGGAGCGTCGGCCGATGGCGTCATCGTCGACGTCGGCATCAAGAGCGAGGCGATCATTCCGCCGAACGAAATGCGGTCCCTCGGCGTCGCCGGCGCCGCCAAGCTGAAGGCGGGTGACACCGTTCGCGTCATGGTTCTCCAACCCATGACCGCGGAAGGGCACGCAGTCGTCTCGCTCGACCGTGCCCGCGGCGAAGAGGGGTGGGCCACGCTCGCCCGCCTCTTCGAAAGCCAGGAGGTTTTCGAGGCCGAGGTCATCGAGGCGAACCGGGGCGGTCTCGTGGTCAACATCGACGGCGTGAACGGCTTCGTTCCCCTTTCGCAGATCGAGAGCGTCCGCCGTGACGACCCCAACGTCCACGAAGCGCTCGCAGGGCTCGTCGGTCAGCCGCTGAAGCTGAAGGTGATGGAGCTCAACCGACGGCGGAACCGTGTCATCCTGTCCGAGAAGCTCGCGCTCGCCGAATGGCGCCAGCAGCAAAAGGAGCGGGTCATCGAGGAGCTGCAGGAAGGGGAAATCCGCACCGGGCGGGTGACCTCGATCACCGACTTCGGCGTCTTCGTCGACATCGGCGGTGCCGACGGGCTCGCCCACGTCACCGAACTCACCTGGGAGCGCGGGAAGAAGCCATCCGAGCTCTTCTCGGTCGGCGACGAGGTCAAGGCCTACGTCCTCAAGGTCGATCGTGAGAATAAGAAGATCTCCCTGTCGCTCAAGCGGGCGCAGCCCGAGCTGTGGGAGCACATCGTGGACCGGTACGTCGTCGGCCAGATCCTCATCGGGCGGGTGTCGAAGCTGACGAGCTTCGGCGCGTTCGTGCGCATCGAAGGCCCGGTGGAAGGGCTCGTCCACATCTCGGAGCTCACCAACCGCCGCATCCAGCATCCCCGCGAGGTGGTGAAGGAAGGCGACGTGGTGCCCGTGAAGCTCGTCCGAATCGAGCGGGACCGCCACCGCCTCGGGCTCAGCCTCCGCCAGGCGCGGTACGACGCCGAAGCGATGGGCTTCGTCTTCGATGCGAACGGGGCCGTCATCGACTACCCCGATGACGTCCGTCAGGAGTTCGGGCTGCCGCCCCGTCAGGAACAGCCGGCACGGCCGAAGCGGGGCCGCACCACCCAGGAGATCGTGGAAGCTGCCGTCTCCCAGGAGCCGGAGGCGGTTTCGGCCATCGCCCACGCCTTCGCGCAAGCGTTCGAAGCAGCGGGCAACAGCCTGAGGCTGGCCGACCTGCCCGAGGCCTCTCCTCTCGGGGAGGAGACGGGCGAAGCTCCGGGGATGCCCTCGGAACACCTTGACGCCGAGAATCGTAATAATAGTAGTGAGCCCATCGATGGCTCGCCGGAGCAGGCCACCGCCGGGGGCGCGGGGGAGACGGACGGCGACGCTGTCGAGGAAACGTAGCCTACGGGCTCGGAGTTCGAACCATGGCCGATCGATTCGACAAGTTCACGGAACGGGCACGGCGAGTGCTCACCCTCGCCCAGGAAGAAGCGCACCGCTTCAACCACAACTACATCGGCACCGAGCACATCCTCCTCGGCCTCGTCCGGGAGGGGGACGGCGTGGCCGCCAAGGTGCTCGCCAACCTCGGTGTCGAACTGAACAAGGTCCGCTCCGCTGTCGAGTTCATCATCGGCCGGGGGGACCGCACCGTCCTCGGAGAGATCGGCCTCACTCCGCGTGCCAAGAAGGTCATCGAGCTCGCCGTCGATGAGGCTCGGCGGCTCGGTCACAGCTACATCGGTACCGAACACCTCCTCCTGGGCCTGGTCCGCGAGGGCGAGGGCATCGCCGCCGGGGTCCTCGAAAGCTTGGGCGTCAACCTCGAACGGGTGCGCGCCGAGACCCAGCGCATCCTCAGCCAGTCGTCGCCGCAGGCCGCTGCCTCGACCGGCGCTCGCCAGGCCACGCGGACGCCCACTGTCGACCAACTCGGCATCGACCTCACCGCTGCCGCCCGCGCGGGGCAGCTCGACCCGGTCATCGGCCGCTCCAACGAGCTCGAGCGTGTCGTGCAGATCCTCTCCCGGCGCACGAAGAACAACCCGGTGCTCATCGGCGAGCCCGGCGTCGGGAAGACGGCCATCGCCGAGCTCCTCGCCCAGCGAATCGTCAGCGGCGACGTGCCCGAGACGCTGCAGGGGAAGCGCCTGCTCACGCTCGATATCGGTGCGCTCGTCGCCGGTACGAAGTACCGCGGCGAATTCGAGGAACGCCTGAAGAAAGTCATCGAGGAGATCAAGGCCGCCGGGAACTGCATCCTCTTCATCGACGAGCTGCACATGCTCGTAGGCGCAGGCGCGGCCGAGGGCGCCGTCGACGCTGCGAACATCCTGAAGCCGTCGCTGGCCCGCGGCGAGCTGCAGTGCATCGGCGCCACCACCCTCGACGAGTACCGAAAGCACATCGAGCGCGACGCTGCCCTCGAGCGCCGATTCCAGCCGGTACTCGTGGAGGAGCCCACGGTGGAGGAGACGATCGAGATCCTCCGCGGCATCCGCTCGCGCTACGAAGAGCACCACAAGCTGAAGATCTCCGATGAGGCGCTGGTGGCGGCGGCCGAGCTCTCCGCCCGCTACGTCTCCGACCGGTTCCTCCCCGACAAGGCTATCGACCTGGTCGACGAGGCGGCCAGCCGGGTGCGCATCCGCCGCGCGGCCACACCGCCCTCCCTCAAGGAGGCGCTGAAGGGCCTCGAGAGCCTCCGCCGCGAGAAGGAGCAGGCCATCGCTGCTCAGCAGTTCGAATACGCCGCCGAGCTGCGCGACCGCGAGCTGAAGCTCCAGCAGAAGATCGAACAGCTCGGCGACTGGGACACCGAGAGCGTGGCCACCCCGGTCGTCACGGCGGACGACATCGCCGAGGTCGTCTCCATGTGGACGGGCATCCCCGTCGCCCGCATCGCGAGCGAGGAGAGCGCCCGCTTGCTGAAGATGGAGGAGCACCTCCGCTCGAAGGTCGTCGGCCAGGACGAGGCGATCCGCACCATCGCCCGAGCCGTGCGCCGCGCACGCGCCGGCCTGAAGGACCCCCGCCGGCCGATCGGCGTGTTCCTCTTCCTCGGGCCCACCGGCGTCGGCAAGACGCACCTGGCCCGGGTGCTCGCCGAGTTCATGTTCGATTCGCCTGACAACATGCTGAAGCTCGACATGAGCGAGTTCAGCGAGAAGCACACCGTCTCGCGGCTCGTCGGCGCGCCTCCGGGGTACGTGGGCTATGACGACGGCGGCCAGCTCACCGACACGGTGCGCCGCAAGTCGTACTGCCTCATCCTCCTCGACGAGATCGAGAAGGCCCACCCGGAGGTCTTCAACCTGCTCCTCCAGATCTTCGACGAGGGGCGGCTGACCGACGCCAAGGGTCGGAAAGTCGACTTCCGCAACACCATCATCATCATGACGTCGAACGTCGGCTCCGACCTCATCAAGCGCGACAGCCAGCTCGGCTTCGCCGTCTCCAGCAAGGAAGAGGCGAAGACGCACGAAGAGCGGTACAAGCGGATGAAGGAGAAGGTGCTGGCCGAGCTGAAGAACGTCTTCAAGCCGGAGTTCCTGAACCGGATCGACAGCACCGTCGTCTTCCAGCCGCTCACGAAGGAGCACATCCGCGAGATCGTCGACCTGGAGCTGCAACAGGTCACGAAGCAGCTCGCCTCTCGCGGCATCACTCTCCAGGTCACGCTCGCGGCCAAGGACTGGCTCGGCGAGCACGGCTACGACCAGGTGTTCGGCGCTCGGCCGCTCCGCCGCCTCATCCAGGAGAACGTCGAGGACCGCCTCAGCGAGATGCTCCTGGCTGGCGAGTTCGGCCGCGGCGATACCGTGGTCATCGACCGGGCCGAGGGCGAGGACGGCCTCAGCATCACGAAGGCCTTGGAGCCTGCCGCGGTCGGCTGAGGTTCGAACGGCTCGCGTCGCAGCGGGCGGGAGCCTTCGCTTCCGCCCGCTTCCTTTTCCCTTCCGCTCAGGCGGCGAGGAGCACGCCGGCCCACATCGCTCCGGCAGCCGTGGCGAGCCCCACCCAGAGCCGCCAGGCGAAGGCAGGCACCCCCGCCGCCCAGGCGACGACAGCCTTCGAGATCGTGTTCGTCGTGAAGGCGAGCGCGATCGGAGCGAGAGCCTCTCGCGGAGCGATCGCCCCCGAGTCGGCGAGCGCCGCCGCGGAGATCGCCGGGGCGTGGGCGTCTGCGAATCCGGCCAGGGCTGCCGTCGCCGCCAACCCCCCTCGTCCTAGGACGTCGCGGCTCGCCGCCGAGAGGAGCAGGACTCCCGTGATGACCGCAGCGACCGTCAGCGCCCCAGGCAGGCTGAAGGCCCGCCCTTGCACGGCCTCCCCCGGGACGCCCCGCGCTACCCAGAACGCCGCGACCGCGCCGAACGACACGGCCGCCGCTCCGGCCAGCGCGATAGGCAGCGCCGCCGCTCGAAGGGTCTCCGGGCTCGTGATGCCCAGCACGGCGGCGAGCTGGACGACGGTGGCCGTGTTGGCCAGCACCGCACCGGCTGCCGCCGGTCTCACCATCGCCGGCGATTGCCGGGAACGCGTTCCCATCGCCGCCACCGTCGCCGTTGCAGAGGCGAAACCCGCCAGGAAACCCGCGATGGCTAGCCCGTACTGCGGTCCCACCGCCCGGGCAGCCACGTACCCGAGGCCACTGGCTCCCATCACCAGCACCACGAGCAGCCAGATGCGGAACGGATTCAGCACGCCGTAGGGCCCCATCGCTTCGTTGGGGAGCAGCGGAAGTACCACCACGGCCGCAGCCGCGAACACGAGAGCGTCTTCGAGCTCCTGCTCGCTCAGGACTTCCGTCACGAACCGGTGCAGCCGCGTCCGCGACGCGAGCACGAGCGTTGCCGCGACCCCTGTGCCGGCCGCGAGCGCCGGCTCCTCCTGGGCCACCGCCCCCAACACGTAGGCGAGGAGGAGGGCCACCTCCGTCGTAATCCCCGGGTCGCTTCGGTCGCCGAGCACGTACCCCGCGACCGCCAGCCCCCCGACGACGCCGCCCAGAGCAGCCGTCACAGCCGGGCCGAGGTGCCAGGCCGCGCCGCCGAGAACCGCTGCCAGGGTGAAGGTCCGCACGCCGGCAAACGAGCGTTCAGGTCCTGTCCCCTTCCGCCGCTCGCGCTCTGCCCCCAGCAGCAGGCCGATGCCCGCGGCGACGGCGAGATGAGCGGCGGCCGACGTCAGGTCGCCTTCCATCGCACCGGCTGCGCGGCTGCGCCACCCACGTCACAGCCCATACGGAAGGGGATTGTACCCGGCTCCTTCCGCCTTTCCCCACCGTCGCCGCTTGACAGGCCGAACCCCGATGGGGCCAGATCGGCCCGGGCGACTCGTTCAGGTGAGGTGAACAGTGCACGGCGCGCGTCCGAGCTCCGCGCTCACCCGGGCGGTTCTGGGCGTGACCGTGCTCAACTTCCTGTTCTTTTCTGCCTACCTTTTCTTCTTTCCCACTCTGCCGTTCTTCATCGAACGGCTGGGGGGTGCCGAATCCGAAATCGGCCTTCTCATCGGAACGTCCAGCCTCGCCGCTCTCGCCTCCCGGCCGTTCATCGGCTGGCTCGTCGATACCGCCGGGAGGAAGCCCGTGTTGGTCGGGGGGCTTGCGCTCTTCACCCTCAACTGCCTGCTCTACAACTTGGTCCGGGACCCGCTCGCTATCTTCCCCCTTCGGCTGCTCACCGGTGCCTCCCTGGCGACCTTCATCACTGCCGCCTCCACCTACGTGAGCGACGTGGCGCCGTCCGACCGTCGCGGCGAGGCGCTGAGCTACTACGGCATGGCCAACAGCCTCGCCTTCGCCGTGGGCCCTGCCTTGGGCGGGTGGATCATCCATGCCGACGCCTTCGCCGGCTTCGATGCCGCCCTCACCAGCCGCGCCGGCTGGCTTGCGGGCGCACGGACTGGGGAGCTCCACTTCACCTCGCTCTTCCTGGTGGCCGCTGCCATCGCCCTGGCAGCGCTCCTCCTCGCCGCCACCTTCGCGGAGTCGAAGCCGCCCGGCGCCGCCGTCCGCCGCCTCCGCCTGGGCGACCTCTTCGCGCGCGTCGCCGCCTTCCCAGCCGCCGTGAACTTCACCAGCTCGTTCGTGTTCGCGTCGATGGTCACGTTCATGCCCCTCTTCGCGCGTGACCACGGCGTCGGGAACCCTGGGCAGCTCTTCGTCGTTTACGCGGCGGCGGTCATCGGCGTGCGTCTTGCCGTCGGCCGCTTCCTCGACCGTGTTCCTCGTGCCGCAGCGATCCTCCCGAGCATCCTTGTCCTGGCCGCCAGCATGCCTCTGCTGGCTTCGGCCCATGCACCAGGGCAGCTCTATGCCGCCGCCGGCCTGTACGGGCTCGGCGCTGGAGTCTTCCAGCCCGCGATGATGGCCTTCCTCGTCGACCGCACGCCCCTTGGCGAGCGGGGACGGGCGATGAGTACCTTCACGCTCGGCAACGACCTCGGCCTGAGCATTGGTGCCTTCGTGCTGGGGGGCGTCGTCGAAGCGGCCGGAGCTCGCGTCGCCTTCGCCGTCGCTGGGGCGGTCGCGCTCGGCGGTGCGGCTCTCTTCGCTGCCGGAGTCCGTGCCGGCCGAAGCCATACGGCAGCACGCGAGGCGGCCGAAACGGCGGCCTAGGCTTCCCTTCACGTGAAGGTGCGATTGTGCTATCGTTCGGGCGCGATTCTCGATACCGAGGGCACAGCATGGACTTCCGCGATACCCCAGAGCAAGCGAAGTGGCGGCAAGAGGTGCGCGAGTTCCTCCGCACGGAGTGGCCGAAGGTCCGCCCGGCCAACGACGAGGACCTGGATGCCCCCTATCAACGCGGTGTCGCGGGGGACGTCCTGAAGAAGTGGCGCGAAAAGCTGGCCGAGAAGGGGTGGATCGCTCCCGCCTGGCCCAAGGAGTACGGTGGGCTCGGTCTCGGCGTCATGGAGCAGTTCATCATGAACGAGGAGTTCGCCGAGGCCCGCGTTCCCCAGGTCGGCGGCATGGGCGTCTCCATGATCGGCCCGACGCTCATCATTCACGGGACCGAGGAGCAGAAGCGCGAACACCTCCCGCGCATCCTCCGGGGCGAGGTGCAATGGTGCCAGGGGTATAGCGAGCCTGGGGCAGGCTCGGACCTCGCCTCGCTCCAGACGCGCGCCGTTCGCGACGGCGACGACTGGATCATCAACGGGCAGAAGATCTGGACATCGGGAGCGCACAACGCCGACTGGATGTTCATGCTCGCCCGTACCGACCCCGACGCCCCGAAGCACCGTGGCATCACCTACTTCCTCGTGGACATGAAGTCCCCCGGCATCACCGTACGCCCGCTCATCAACATGGCGGGGCTGCACAACTTCAACGAGGTCTTCTTCGAGGACGTTCGTGTTCCCCACAAGAACGTGGTGGGCGAGGTGAACCGCGGCTGGTACGTCGGCACGACCACTCTCGATTTCGAGCGTTCGTCCATCGGCAACGCTGTCGGCCAGCGTCAGGCCATCGAGTACTACCTCCGGTGGGCGAAGAAGAACGGCGTCCGCCTCGCCGAGCCCACCCGCATCGAATGGGCCGACCGGTGGGTCGAGGCTGCAGTCGCGAGGATGCTCAGCTATCGGGTGGTGAGCCTGCAGGCTGCCGGCCGCGTTCCCAACTACGAAGCCTCGATGGCGAAGCTGTACAACTCCGAGCTCAGCCAGCGCATCGCCCGGACGGCGATGAAGATGCTCGGCATGTGGGGGCAGGTCACCGAGCGTGAACGTGCTCCCATGCGCGCCCGCGCGCCCATGAGTTACCTCGCTACCGTGTCCGCGACCATCGCCGGCGGCACGAGCGAGATCCAGCGGAACATCATCGCCATGCGGGGTCTCGGTCTGCCCAGGGGGTAGCCGCTCGCAGGGCTGCCTGGTCGGAGCGGGCCGGCGCCGCTCGCGCCGGCCCGCTCTCCGCCGCAGCTCAGATGCCGCAGTCGATGGCTCGGGGCGGGACCCGTCCCGCGGCGAGCTCGGCCACGAGCTCGGCCATCCGCCGCGGGGCGAACCAGTCCTCCGAAGCTCGGATCTCCTCGACGGTCCACCACCGCTGGTCTTCAAGGAAGGCGTCCTCGCCCTCCTCCAACGCCGCCGGGACGGGGAGGAACCGCTCGCTCCGCACGAGGTAGTACCGCTCCTCCTGGTGGAGCATAGCTCCGCCGTAGGCGAACGAGATGCGGCGCGTCCATACCCATGGTCCGACCCGTTCGAACCGGCGGCCCGTCTCTTCGTACAACTCTCGGAGTATCGCCGCTTCCCAGCTCTCGCCGGGCTTCACGCCGCCTCCCGGCATCATCCAGAGCGGCCGCCTCGTCCGCGTGACGGCCTGGTTGGCACGGAAGAGCAGCACCGCACCCTGCTCGTCCATCACCACCGCCCGCACGGCGTAGCGAGGCAGCGCGCTCCCCGCACCGGTGAGCTCCTCAGCCATCCCGTCGTATCGTATCCTCTCGGCCATGCTGCCGCTCGTCGTGGGACACGCAGGTGCCGCCGGCGAGGCGCCGGCCAACACGTTGGCCGGCGTCCGCGCCTGTCTGGATGCCGGCTGCGAGGCGATGGAGATCGATGTCCGCCTCTCTGCCGACGGTGTCCCCGTCCTCATGCACGACGAGACCCTCGACCGCACCACGAACCTCTCCGGACCGGTGCGGGCCGTCACCTTCGCGGAGCTCCAGCGGGCCGACGCTGGCGGTGGGGAACCCGTTCCTTCCCTCGAACAGGTTCTCCGCCTGGTGGAGGGCCGCCTCGTCGTTTGGTGCGAGCTCAAGGCCACCGAGGGTGCGCCGGAGGAGGATGAGCGGCTCGTCGACGCGGTGCTTGAGGTGATTGGGCGAGTCCGGGCCGAACCGTGGGCGGTCATCCATTCCTTCGCCGACGGGATCGTGGCTCGGGCGCGCCGCAAGGCACCACACATCCCCGCTGCTCTGATTTCCCCGCCCATCACCCTCGAAGCTGCACCCGCACTCCTTCGCCGCGCCCTCGGTGCCGGAGCTCAAGCGGTCTCCCTCCATCACGCCTCGCTCGCCCCCGAGGTCGTCACCTGGTTCCACGCTCGCCAGGTCGCCGTCTTCACGTGGACCCTCGACCACGAAGACGAGTGGCAGCGCGCCCTCCGCGGCGGGGCCGACGGCATCATCACCAACTACCCGCACGCCCTGCGGGCGTACCTCTCGGCCCTGCGCTGAGCCCGCTACCAGCTTCCGCCTCCTCCGCCCCCTCCCCCGCCGCCTGCGCTGCCGCCGCCCCCCGAGCCCCCGCCCGTGCTCGCTCGGCCCGCGGCGGACGCGAAACTGTTCAAACCGGAGGCGAAGCTGCCGAGGTCGAAGTTCCCCCGGGCAACGTACCAGCCGGACACCCACCCACGGGACGCTCCCTCGACCCGTTCGAGCCCGGAGAAGGCGCGGGCCCACTTGTCGACGCAGTCGAAGGCGATGGCGTACGGCAGGTACCGCTCGAAGATGTTCGCCTGCTCGTAGAACCGCTGCCGCTCCTTCTCGGCGGTCGCGATGAAGAGTCGGAAGCCGGCGATGCGGCGGAGCATCTCCCGGCCGGCGGCGGTGCGGCGCACCATCGTGGGCGAGAACACCATCAGGGCGACCCCGAAGGCTGCGAGCGGGGCGGCGAGCAGCGCGCGACCGAAGCCGGCCCCGGCGAGATACCCGAGGCCGCCGCCGACGGCGGCGATAACGAAACCCGTGAGAAGCCAGCGCGACCGCTCCCGGTCCGGCCGCCGAGGGAACCAGCCCGCCACCGTCGCTTCTCGGTACAGCCGTCTCTGCACCTTCTGGACCGTCTTCGCGACAGCCGACTTCCCTTTGAGGTCCGAAAGCTTCGAGACGTTCCCCGTGGGGAAGAGGGCGTCGAGCAGCATCCGCTCCCAGGGCCGCAACGGTCCCGAACTGCCGCGCCTCTCCAACTCCCAGTCGCGCCCGCCGAGATACCAGGGGCGCTCGATCTCGCGGATGTGGAGGAAGCCCCGCACCGCCAGGTCGACGATGGTGGCGGCGATGTCGCGGGGGTCGACGCGTTCGTCGATGAGCACGCCCATGAGCGCCGGGGGCAGGTCCTCCGGCGGGGTGTACTCCACGACGACGGGGTGATCACCGAACAACGGAACCGTCTCCTCTCGGCTGTCGCCGGTGAGGTACCGGACGGTGCGATAACGGCGGTCACGGCTGTGCCGCCACCACATGGACACGGCAACAACGATGGCGAGGATACTCCCCGCGCTCGCCCAGACGACATCGGATGGAGCGAGGGAGACGAAATCGCTGACGGTGCGGATGTCGGCGTAGACCGGAGCTTGAATGGTTACCCACCCCTTCGACCAGCCGGCGGCAAACGTCAGCTGCTCCCCTGGCTCCAGCCCTTCGGCCCTGAACACGGCGGCGTCGACGTCCGCTCGGGCTTCGCACGTACGGCGGCTCCCCGCAGGGCCCCGAAAGCAAGCAAGGGGCTCCGGAGCACGCCCGGCCACCCGCACCCGTATCTCCGCCCGTTCGACAGGGAGCGGCCATTCACCGGTGGCGTTCCAGTACAGCTCGTCGTGGTCGGCGTAGGCGTCGAGGGCGGCCGCGACGTCGTAGGCGATGCGGTAGACCTGGCGGCCCGTCACCGTCCTGTCCGGGTCTCCGATTCGAACTCGCAGGATGCTTCCTTCCCGCGTTTCCTCGGTTCTGAGGGGACGGCCTTCGCCGTCCGTCACGCTCCTGACCATGGTCGGCCAGCGGCGTTCGCTTCCGGCGGGACACGGGTGCGAGGGCTGCTCCTGGGCGGGGTTCGGTGCGCAGGGAGCCTCGATGCGCAGGTCGCGGAAGATCCCGTGTCGCTCGGCCGTCCCGAAGTCCACCACGATCTCCTCGACCACTGAGACGGTTCCGTCGGCCTGAACCTCGTAGACCGCGTCGAACTGAAGGATTCGCTCTCCCTCGGCCTGCGCGAGCACGGGCTCTGCCGCCGAGCCCGCCCCTACCAGTCCCGCCAGGGCAGCGGTTGCGACGAGCACCCCCCATCGCAGGATCGACCCTCGCATAGGCGTCGATCGTACCCACAGCCCGGCGACGCGCACGCCCATGCCGGGTGGGGTATCATCTCGCTACGGACAGTCGCCGTTCTACTTCTCCCTGGAGCACCAGCGCATCCGAGGGTAATCGATGCGAGCTTTCGACTACGCTGCGCCACGCAGCCTCGACGAGACCTTTCCCTTGCTGGCCGATGGCCGGCGGGTGCGGTTCTTGGCCGGCGGCACCGACATCATCGTCCAGCTCCGCGAAGGCCGTGCCGAGTGCGATCTCCTCGTCGACCTGAAGCGCATTCCCGAGCTTCGCAGGATCGAGATTCGCCCCGACGGGACGCTCGCCATCGGCGCGGCCGTCCCCTGCGCCGAGGTGTACGAGCACCCGGAGGTCCGGCGCCGCTGGCCCGCCCTCGTCGACGCCGCGTCCCTCATCGGCGGAATTCAGATTCAATCCCGTGCGAGCTTGGGCGGGAACATCTGCAACGCGAGTCCCGCGGCCGATTCGGTGCCGGCGCTCATCGTCCTCGGTGCACGCCTCGTCCTCGCCTCGGCTCGTGGCGAGCGGGAACTCCCGATCGAGGGGTTCTTCCGGGGGCCAGGGCAGACGGTACTCCAGCCAGGCGAGCTGCTCGTCCGCATCGAGGTTCCGCCGCTTCCCCCGTGCTCCGGTGCACGGTTCCTCCGATTCATCCCGCGGAACGAGATGGATATCGCCGTGGCGAATGCCGCTGCCTTCCTCCGCCTCGACGACGACGGGCGCATCGCCCAGGCGAGGGTGGCTCTCGGAGCCGTCGCTCCGACGCCACTGCTTGTGGCGGAGGCGGGCGAGCTCCTCGCCGGCCAGCAGCCCAACGACGAGCTCTTCGCGCGCGCGGGCGAACTCGCGGCCGCTGCGGCCCGGCCTATCACCGATGTCCGCGGGTCTGTCCTCCAGCGCCGGCACCTCGCCCGCGTCCTCACCGTGCGGGCGCTCCGCGGAGCCCTAGCCCGCGCCCAGGAAGGGAGCTGACCGATGGCGAAAGTTCACGTACGCACCGAGATCAACGGCGAGCCCGTCGAGTTCCTCGCCGAACCGCGCCAGAGCCTGCTCGAGGTCCTCCGGGAGGAGCTCGGCCTCACGGGCACGAAGGAGGGCTGCAACAACGGAAACTGCGGCGCCTGCAGCGTCATCTTCGATGGGAGGGTGGTGAATGCCTGCTGTGTGCTTGCCGTGGAGGCCGAGGGTGCACGCATCGTGACCATCGAAGGGATCGCCCGGGATGGTGAACTCCACCCGCTCCAGCAGGCCTTCCTCGAAGAGGCGGCCCTCCAGTGCGGCATCTGCACGCCGGGAATCATCGTCGCGGCGAAGGCGCTCCTCGACCGCGAGCCGAATCCCGACGAGCTTCGCGTGCGTCATTGGCTCGCCGGCAACCTTTGCCGCTGCACTGGCTACGACAAGATCGTCCGCGCCGTTCTCGCCGCTGCCGAGCGGCTCCAGGCCCAGGAGGTACCCCAGCGATGACGACCATCGAACGCCCGCGGTATCAGGTCATCGGCACCCGGCCCATCCGCCCCGACGGCGTGGAGAAGGTGACCGGCCGGGCCCTCTACGGCGCCGACGTTCGCCTTCCGGGGACGATCTACGGCAGAGTTCTGCGCAGCCCCCACGCCCACGCGCGCATCCTTCGCATCGACACGTCGGCGGCCGAACGGATGCCTGGCGTGCTTGCTGTGGTGACCCACCGGGACCTCCCTGCGGTGGCCGATGGCATCCAGAATCTTGGCGAAACCGCTGTCAACGTGCGCGAGCTCGCCGCCAACCTCCTCGCCGATGACAAGGTCCTTTACCACGGCCACGCGGTGGCGGCGGTGGCGGCCGTGAGCCCCCATCTCGCGGAGGAAGCCCTCGGGGCGATCACCGTGGAGTACGAGGTGCTCCCGCCCGTGCTCGACGTCCGCGAGGCGATGCGAGAGGATGCCCCGCTCCTCGACGAGTCGCGGCGCACGAAGAACATCGCAGGCCAGGTGGTGGGCGAACGGCCGTCGAACATCGCCATGCACCACCGCTTCGAGGCCGGCGATGTCGAAGCCGCCTTCGCGAAGGCGAGCGTCGTCATCGAACGCGAGTTCCGGACGAAGATGGTCCACCAGGGGTACATCGAGCCGCAGAACGCCACCGCCGTCTGGAATCAGGACGGTACGGTGACCATCTGGACCAGCACGCAGGGGGCATTCGCCGTCCGAGGCCAAGTGGCCGAGCTCCTTCGCCTTCCGGTTTCGAAGGTCCGCGTCGTCCCGATGGAGATCGGGGGCGGGTTCGGCGGAAAGATTCCCGTCTACCTCGAACCGCTGGCCGCCCTCCTCTCGCGCAAGGCCGGCGGGCGGCCCGTGAAGATGACAATGTCGCGAACCGAAGTCTTCCAGGCGACCGGCCCGACAAGTGGGACGTGGATTCGGGTCAAGGCTGGTGCCGACGCCGAGGGTCGCCTCCTCGCCGTGGAGGCGGAGCTCTGCTACGAGGCGGGCGCATTCCCGGGCTCGTCCGTCAACGCCGGCGCGATGTGCATGCTCGCCCCATACGACGTGGAGAACTTCCGCATCGACACCTACGACGTCGTGGTGAACAAGCCGAAGACCGCGGCTTATCGGGCCCCTGGCGCTCCGGCGGCGGCATTCGCCATGGAGTCGGTGGTCGACGAGCTATGCCGTGCGCTGAAGATGGACCCCCTCGCCTTCCGCCTGAAGAACAGCTCGCGCGAAGGGACACGCCAGGTGTCGGGCGTGCCCTTCCCGCGCATCGGCCACGAGGAGTGCGTCCGCGCAGCCATGGAGTCCGACCACTACCGGTCGCCCATCGAAGGCCCGAATCGCGGCCGGGGCGTCGCCTCCGGCTTCTGGTTCAACGGCGGGATGCAGTCGACCGTCCTCGTCGCCGTCAACCCCGATGGCACGGTCAACCTCATCGAAGGCAATACCGATATCGGCGGCACCCGCGCCTCGCTCGCCATGCAGCTTGCCGAGGCTCTTGGCATCCCGTACGAAGACGTGAAGCCGTTCGTGGCGGACACGGACTCGATTGGACATAACGACGTCACCGGCGGGAGCCGGACGACCTTCGCCACCGGTCTCGCGGTCTACGAAGCGGCGATGGACATCCGCCGGCAGATGGTCGCCCGTGCTGCTCGCATCCTGAACCTGCCCGAGGAGGACCTGGAGTACGTCGACGGCGGCGTACAGAGCAAGTCCGACCCGTCCAAGCGCATCGGGTTCAAGGAGATCGCCCGCCAGCAGGCCCGTACCGGTGGCCCCATCACCGGAAAGGCCTCCCTCGTGGCGCGGGGGGTCGGCCCCGCCTTCTCGACGCAAATTGTCGATGTCGAGGTCGACCCGGAAACGGGCAAGGTCACTATCCTGCGTTACACGGTCGTCCAGGACGCCGGACGCGCGATCCATCCCTCCTATGTCGAGGGTCAGATGCAGGGTGGGGTGGCACAGGGGATCGGGTGGGCCCTCCACGAGGAGTACTGCTACGACGAGCAGGGCCACCTGCTGAACGCGAACTTCCTCGATTATCGCATCCCCACTGCCCTCGACTTGCCGCCCATCGAGACCGTCATCGTCGAGGTCCCCAACCCCGCGCATCCGTTCGGCGTCCGTGGAGTGGGCGAGGTGTCCATCGTCCCGCCCTTGGCGGCCATCGCGAACGCGATCTACGACGCCATCGGGGTTCGCTTCACCGACCTCCCCATCTCTCCGCGCCGAATCGTCGAGGCGCTGTACGGCGGGAAGGAGGGGTAGCGGGCCCGTGCCCACGGTGAGGCTCCCAGCGCTGTTCCGCGAGCGCTGCGGCGGGGCCACGGCCGTCACGGTGGAGGGGAGCACCTTGGGCGAAGTGCTGCTGGCCCTCGACCGCCGCTGCCCCGGCATCTTCGAGCTGCTCGTCGAGGGGGGCAGCATCCGCCCCGAGCTTGCCGTCGCCATCGACGGCGAAACGGGGTCGTACCTCCTCGACGAGCCAGTGCCTCCCGGGGCCGAGATCGCCATCCTGCCGGCGATCGCGGGCGGGTAGGAACCCGCGGGCTACTCCTCCATGTCCCCCCAGGTACGGCCCTGCTTGATGTCCACCTTCAGGGGCACGCGGAGTTCGGCCGCCTTCGGCATCAGCTCCTCGCAGAGCGACCGGATCTCGGCCACCTCCTCCGCGGGGCATTCGAAGATGAGCTCGTCGTGCACCTGGAGGATCATGCGCGAGCGCAGCCCCCGTTCGCGGAGCGCCGCATCCACGCGGACCATGGCGAGCTTGATGATGTCTGCCGCTGTCCCCTGGATCGGCATGTTGATCGCTTCCCGCTCGGCGGCGCTCCGCACCTGGAAGTTCGTGCTGGTGATCGCCGGCAAGTAGCGCCGTCGCCCGAAGATGGACTCGGCGTAGCCATGCTCGCGCGTGAAGGCGAGCGTCCGCTCCTGCCACTCGCGGATCTTCGGGAAGTTCTCGAAGTACTGGCGGATGAAGGCCTCGGCCTCTTCCCGTGACATCCCGGTCCGGCTGGCGAGGCCGAACTCACCCATCCCGTACGCGATGCCGAAGTTCACCATCTTCGCCGTATCGCGCATCTCCCGTGTGACCTGCGCGGGGTCGACGCCGTAGACCTTCGCCGCCGTCGCCCGGTGGATGTCCTGGTCGGCGAGGAAGGCAGCGATGAGCCCTTCGTCGCCGGTCACGTGGGCCAGGACGCGCAGCTCGATTTGCGAGTAATCGGCCGCCACCAGCCAGGGGTCGTCGAATCCGGCGGCGATGAACGCCTTCCGGATCTCCCTCCCCAGCTCCGTCCGCACGGGGATGTTCTGGAGGTTCGGATTGGTGCTGCTCAGCCGGCCCGTGGAGGCCACGGTCTGTTGGAAATCCGTGTGAATCCGGCCGTCTTCGGCAACGGCCTCGGGGAGAGCGTCGAGGTAGGTGGACTTCAGCTTCGTGAGCTGCCGGTACTCGAAGATGAGGTCGATGACAGGGTGTGCGCCCCGCAGCGCCTCGAGCGCCCGCTGGTCGGTGCTGTAGCCGTAGGCCGTCTTCCGGCTCTTCGGAAGCCGCAGCTCGTTGAAGAGCACATCGCTGAGCTGCTGGGGGCTCCCGATGTTGAACTGGTGCCCGACCGCCTCGTAGATCTGCCGCTCCACGCGAGCGATGTCCCCGGCCATCCGCCGGGAGAGCTCGCGGAGCACGCGCACGTCGACGGCGACGCCGGCCTTCTCCATTCGGAAGAGCACGGGAACGAGTGGCATCTCCATGGTGGCGAAGAGCGCCCACTGGTTCCGCTCGCGGAGGTCGTGCTCGAGCAGGGGACGAAGCCGCAGGGCCACGTCCGCCTGCTGACAGGCGTGCTCCGCCACCACCTGCGGCTCGAGCTGGGCGAGCGGCGTCGCCCGCCGGCCCGTCCCGGCAATGGCGGCGAGGTCGGTGAGGCGGATGCGCAGCCGCTCGTTCGCCAGCGTCGGTAGGTCGGGAGCGGTCGACCCCAGGAGGAAGCGGGCGATGTCCGTGTCGAACTCCAATCCCGCGAGGGCAATCCCCATGCGGTCCAGTTGGTGCATGAGGTACTTCAGCCCGTGACCGATTTTGCCGACCCGCTCGGATTCGAAGGCCGGCGCGAGCGCCTGGCGGAAGGCTGCTGCCGAGGGCTGCCAGAACTCGCCGTCGAGCCGCGGCGCGTGCCCCATCGGTACGTACCAGGCTTCGCCCGGCCGAAGGGCGAAGGCCACTCCCAACAGGAGCGGATGTGCGCTGTCGCCTGCCGTGGTGAGGCTCACGGCAGCGAAGCGCTCGGCCTCGGCCAGCCGCGTGCCGAGGGCGCGAAGCTCTTCCTCCGATGCCACGATGCGGTACGTCGTGGGGCCAGTGACGGCCTCGACCGTCGAGCGGGCGCCCTCGCCCAACAGCTCTGCCAGCCGCTGGGCGAGGACACGGAACTCCAGCTCGCGGAAGAGCGCTTCGACGCGCTCCCGGTCGAAACCGCCGAAGCGGCACGCTTCGAGATCGAACTCCACTGGCACGTCGGTGCGGATGCGCACGAGCTCCTTGTTGGCCAGGGCGCGCTCCCTACCTGCCAGGAGCTTCTCCTTGAGCGCCCCCTTCACCTCGTCGATGTGCTCGTAGATGGCCTCGACGGTCCCGAAGCGCCGGATGAGCTCCGCCGCCGTCTTCTCTCCCACGCCGCGGATCCCCTCGATGTTGTCGCTGGCGTCCCCCTTCAGCGCCTTGAAATCCACCATGTAGGGCGGGCTGAAGCCCCACCGCTCGATCACCTTCTGCTCGTCGTAGATGACCGTGTCGCGTTGGTAGGGCCGGAAGAGGAAGAGCTTCACCTTCGGGCCAACCAGCTGCACGAGGTCCGTATCGAGGGTGGCGATGTACGTTTCGATTCCCCGTTCGCTCGCGATGCGTGCGATCGTCCCCGCCACGTCGTCGGCCTCGAACCCGGGCACTTCGTAGATGGGGATGCGGAACGCCTCCAGGAGCTGGCGCACTCGCTCCATCTGGGGCAAAAGCTCCTCCGGCGTCTCCCGTCGCGTCGCCTTGTACGCCTCCTCCGCTTCGTGCCGGAACGTCTTTCCTCCCGCGTCCCAAGCCGCGCAGATGTGCGTCGGGCGCAGCTCGGACAGCACACGGATGAGCGTCTCGGCGTAGCCGTATACGGCGTAGGTGAGCTCCCCCTTCGAGGTCATGAGGGGGCGTTCCATCTGCTGGAACGCGAAGAAGGCGCGGAAGAGGATCCCGTGCGAGTCGAGGATGACGAGGCGCGGCTGCTCCCCGGCTGCCATGCGCCGATGATAGCTTGCGCCCGGCCTCCCGGGCACGCTGCTGTGGCGCGTCCGTCCGAGTCCGAGGCGATGGGCGTGCGGAGCGAGAAATCCTCGCATTCGCAGGGTCCGCGGAAAGCCCGCGTCGGATAGTTATCCCCCTCCCGTTCCGGGTCCGAAGCCATGGGCACGCAGCTACAGGGGTGGAAGCCGTCACGGTGTACGTATGGAGGCGACGGCGGCTCGTCGAAGGCGAGACCACACGGAAGAACGTGCGCAGCGTGGCGATGGACATCGACCTGGACCGAAAGGGTTACCGCGGGGTTCGCCTAGGCTCTGGCGCGGCTGAGGAGAGATTGCGGTGAGCGAAGCGGATTGGGAGTCGGTGCGGGTCATCGAGCAGCCGGCGGGCTGGAGCGTGAAGGAGGGACGAAGATTTCGGTGCCCGAGGGGATATTGAAGATGAGCCTCGATAGGCCAGCGCTCTTCCCCTGCGGTCACCCTGCCCTTCTCCTCGGGTTTCGAGTTGCAGTGAGAGGAAGCGGATCCCGAACGGCCGTGCGCTTCGCGAAGAACAGCGGCAATTTATCGTTTTTGAGGATTGGCGGGACGCCACCATGGCGGTACGGTAGTCGCGGCTCGCTTCGAGCCTGAGGAGCGGACCGGGTGGAAAGGAGGACCGAAGCCATGGCGGTGTATGTTTGGAGGCCGCAGGTCTTGGCGGCAGTGGTGACGCTGCTGGGGGCGGGGGCGGGCGCCGGGGTGGTGATTGCCACGAGCGGGCACGAGGAGGGTGGGGCGCCGGCTATCGAGGTGCCGGTGGTGGAGCGGACGTTCTCTCCCTCGGAGGAGGAGTTGGGGAAGGTTCGGGCGCTCATCGATGCGGATGGGCGGGTGGCGAAGGTGAGCGGGGGCCAGCCGTACGAGATCGCGCTTGCCGTCGGGGAGGAGCGTTCGGATGGGACCAGGGTGGTGAGCGTGGAGGTGGTGTGGGAGAGACCGGTGACGACTCGTGGTCCGTGGATGAGAGCGGTATGTCGTGGGACTGTGCTACTGGAGGGCGAGAGCACGTGGAAGAATCTCCGCAGTGTTGCGGTAACGATCGACCTTACAAACGGAAGAATAAGAGGTGTTGCGCCAGGTCACTGGGCCATCATGGAGCTGGGTGGAGAAGCGGAGCCCAGCGAGGATGACTGGGAAACGGTACGCGTGCTCGATCAGCCGGAGGGCTGGAGCGTTAAAGGCGGGCGGGAGTTCGAATGTCCTGATGGTTACGAAGATGAGTCGCAGTGATCTTGCATTATTGATGGTCGGGGTGCTCCTTGTCGTAACCGGCTTCGTTGCAGCGGGCCTCTCGCCCCTGGCTGGTGAGCGGTCGGCTAGGGCTTGGACCGCTTCGAACCTGCAGCAGGTAAGCGCTGGCAGCGAGGATTGGTGGTACAATTACGACTTCAGTTCCCGATCAGTGTACGCCGCTAATGTCGACTGGCCGATAAGGTGGCTCTTTGCCGGCTATGCAGAGGTTGACTACGTCAAGGATCGCATAGACGGCTGTGGCGGTGACCCGTCGATGACGCCGTGTCTCGGTACCTCAGGCTCCCGCAAGGCGTTCTTTGGGGTAGACAGTGGGTACTCATACTGGGACCAAGATGGCGGCAGAAAGGCAGGAAGTAGCTGCTCGGCGGATTACCATATCAGGCTCTATGCGCGATCGGATGCGGACCAGAACTACAGTCCTGTTCTTGGCTTTTACGTTCTTGCATCTGCACATCTTGACGTAGAGTGGTTAGGTGGTTCTTGGTGCGACAATCGATATTACAGCACCGAAGCGACCCAAGCCTGGTTCGATGCTCGGGCGAGGGCTGTGCCGGGATGGACCGTAGCGTCGAACGTTTCGAACTGGCTCAACTATGAGCCGACCCGCTGGGCGGACAGCGCGCACTTCGTCGAGAGCGACGGCTACGCGACGTACGTCACGGTGCGATGAGGTGGGTCCTTGCGGCGGCAGTGGTCGGGGTACAGGCTGTGCTCGGGGCTGGGAGATGGGAATCGGCATTGGCGGAAGTGCCATACGTCGGGGAGGGGTGGCACACCTTTGCGGAGTTGGGGTGGCGGGAGGACGCACTCGTGGACGGGTCCGGGACGGAAGCGATGCTGACGTTCCGGTTGCCGGAAGGCATCTCTCAGGGAGAGCCTCTTTGGTACGGCGTCAAGATCGTTGCGGAGCTCGAGGTAGACCTAAGCCGGGGGGACCACCTCAACCTCCTCGTGCGCTGGAACGAGGAGCCAGTGGTTTGGGTCCAGCTCGAACAGGAACCGTACGACGTAGTCGGCGGTTTCGTGTGGAAGATGGTCGACCACGTGTACGACGCATCCGGAAGCTACGAGCTAACCGATCGCATCACGCTCGAGGCATACAACGTCCCGCCTATCCATGCTGTTGGAGATGGCGGCGTGACGACCCTGCGCATCGGATTCGACATGAGGATGGCGCCGGGAGCGAACGTCAGGGCTGTCATCTCGAAAGAGTCGGCCGTCTTCGGCACCAGGTGGGACCCCGCCGACATCCGCGGCAATGCCCACCTCGAGGTCGACGGGTCGCGCTTGCGCGTTCGCTTCGAAGGCAAGAATTACGGTTGGCAGGCTCCAAGGTTCCGCGTAGGCGCGGTGGTGTCCTTCCCGAACGGCCAGGTGAGGGAGTTTTGGGGGCCAGATCGGGGCCCGGTGGAGCCATTGGCGAAGGTGAAGGTCGAGGAAGCGTGGGAGCTCGGAGAGCCGCCGCACGACGCGATGGTGCTGACGGACTGGGGCACGGGCAGCCGACCGTACGACGTGTGGGATCGGCAGCGCGGGAGATGGTACAAGCGTTCGGCGATCCTCTGGGTCGCGATTTCCGGAGTGGCAATCGTTCTCGGTTGGGTCCTCATCTCCAGTGCGCTTCGACGAGGATACGCGCTCCAGATGCGGAGGCCCCGATGGCCGGCGCGGCGGGTCACGGTCGCACTCGGCGCGCTCATCGTGGTTTGGGTTGGAGCCGCGGTGGCACTCCTCCATTTTGTCCGGGACGAGAGCGAAAGCCTCGGACCTGTACCCTTCGCGACGAAGCGTCCGATGCCCGCGTTGGGACCAGCTGCGGTAGAGCCGTATCTGGAAGCGATCGTGACGATTCCACGCCTGAGGGAGCTGGCGGGAGAACGGTCATGGGAAGTCGAATCGGCCATGTTCGTTACGAAGGGTGGGGCGCCCGTCGGCGTGATGGCGGTCTTGCGGCTCGACAAGGGCATCCCCCGCTCGGGGCCTTGGCTCTTTGGAGCGTGCGGAGCGCGTGAGCTGCCGCTGCGGCAAGGAGGAGGACCAGACGAAATCGTGGAAGGCGTGGTCGTGTTCCGCTCGACGAGGGATGACCGGCCGGTGTACCTTCTCCCCCTGCTGCACGGACAAGGCGCGAGCGGCTTCATTCTCCCTTGCCAGGTGGAGTTGGATTGAGGGACATGTGTGATGGGGGCGGACGAATTCAGGCGTCGATGGCAACAGCTTTCCGAATCATGTGCTCATGTGTCGCGCTTATCACCAAGGACTACGCAGGCGGTCGTTGGCGTCGCTCTTGGATTCACCGACAAAGAAATAGCAGATGCTTTGTTCGTGACAGAATCCACTGTGCGATGCCATATACGTCGGTTTTGGGAAGAGGTGCTCGATCCGAACGGGCTCCCAAGGAAACGGACAACTATCACTGCCTGGGTGTGGGCCCATGCTTCGTGTTGCGCAACACAGATAGTCGCCCATCTCGAGTCTGGATCTTGATGTACTTCCCAACACCTTCATGCGGGACGGTCGTCATTGGGCTCGACAACGCTTTGCGAGCGTCGCAATGGCAAGCTCCACGATGACAGAATCCATGGCGGTACACGCGTGGAGCGGCAGTGGTGACGCTGCTGGCGGCGGGGGCGGGCGCCGGGGTGGCGATTGCCACGAGCGGGCACGAGGAGGGTGGGGCGCCGGCTATCGAGGTGCCGGTGGTGGAGCGGACGTTCTCTCTCGGAGGAGGAGTTGGGGAAGGTTCGGGCGCTCATCGATGCGGATGGGCGGGTGGCGAAGGTGAGCGGGGGCTAGCCGTACGAGATCGCGCTTGCCTCGGGGAGGAGCGTTCGGACGGCACGCGGAGGACCGAAGTCCGATGTGGGACTAGGCTGTGACATCGTGTGGTCCTGGGGCCTGCACGCTCGCCGTGGCATGCCCCCCCATCGTTGGTGAGTCGACCTCGAGCAAGCTTCGAAGTGTTTCGTCGAGGTCGAGCCGAGTTCCCGGGAGTCAGCGCCCCTGGAGCTCGACGTACGAGCTTGGCGCGGAACCGAGCGGCGCGCTCGGGTCTGTGGCCCCAGGCGACCCTCCTACGCCCGTCCTCGAGCAGCCTCCTGGCCGGTGACTCGGACAACCGGAAAAACAGGCCAGGTGCGCGGAAGGGGACGCGAGGAATCCCTCATTGAACCGGGCACCGAGTTGCCTCGGTGGGGGCGCGCGTGCCCTGGACGCGGCTGGCGCGGGGCGGATATCGTGAGGCGCGACCGAAGCATCGGAGGAGCCCCGTGGACTTCCGCCTCACTCCCGAGCAGCAAGCCTTCCAAGACGAGGTGATCCGCTTCATCCAGCACGACCTCCCGCCCGGCTGGAACGAGGAACACGAGAGCCTCGAGGAGCGCATGGCGATCGAGCGGCGCATCATGAAGCTTTTGGCTGAGCGGCGCTGGCTCGCCCTCCCCTGGCCGAAGGAGTACGGCGGCCTGGGCGCCACGCCCATCGAGCAGCTCATCTTCAACGAGCAGATGGCCTACCACGGTGTTCCCGGCTACGTGAACATGGGCGTCGCCTGGGTCGGGCCGGTCATCATGCTGTACGGCACTGAGGAGCAGAAGCGCCGCTTCCTTCCCCGCATCGCCGATGGCACCGACATCTGGTGCACCCTCTACTCCGAACCGAACGCGGGTTCCGACCTCGCCGCCCTGCAAACCCGGGCCGTGCGCGACGGCGACGAGTACGTCATCAATGGCCACAAGATCTGGACCTCGTTCGGCCACTACGCCGACTGGGGGTGGCTAGCGGCTCGCACCGACCCGAACGCCCCGAAGCACAAGGGGATTTCCACCTTCGCGGTGAAGATGGACAGCCCTGGCATCACCGTGCGGCCCCTGGTCAACATGGCGGGCACCCACGAGTTCAACGAGGTCTTCTTCGAAGACGTCCGTGTTCCCGCCGAAAACCTCGTTGGCGAGGAGAACCGTGGCTGGTACAACGTGGCCGTCGGCCTCGACTTCGAGCGCTCATCCATCGGCGCCACCTCCAACGCCCGTCGCATAGTCGATGACATCGTCGCACTCCTCCGCGAGCGCCGCCGTCGTGCGCCCGACGTCATCCGTCACCGGGTGGCCGACCACGCCATCGCGGTCCAGGTGCTGCGGGCACTCGCCTACAACATCGCCAGCATGCAGACGAGCGGCCTCGTTCCGACGAAGGAGGCACAGATGGCGAAGCTCTTCGGCGCCGAGCTGAACCAGCGCGTGGCCCAGACGGCCTTCCAGGTGTTCGGCATGGAAGGGCAAGCGGCGTGGCGGGGCACTCCTGCCGACCGCGCCCAGTACCGGCTGTTGCGGAGCGTCGCGAACACCATCGAGGGCGGAACGAGCGAGATCCAGCGGAACGTCATCGCGACCCGAGGGCTCGGGCTTCCGCGCGAGTAACGGCTGCCGCGAGGAGCTTCGCCGGACGCTATACTTCGCCTGTCGCGAACCGCCACCCACTGGAAGGGGAACCGCTGTGGCTCGTACGGTCCTCCGCACGCCCTTGTGCGACCTCCTCGGCATCGAATATCCCGTCATCCTCGCTGGCATGGGACCCGTCGCCGGTGGCATGGAGCCCGTCGCCACCGCCGAACTTGCCGCCGCCGTTTCCAACGCCGGCGGTCTCGGCATGATCGGGGGCGCCGGCTACCCGCCCGAACGCCTCCGCGAAGAGATCCGTCGCGTCCGCGAGCTCACCGATAAGCCCTTCGGGGTCGACCTCCTCCTCCCCTCCGACGTCCTGGCCGCCTCCGATGGCGGTGAGCGGCTGCCTGCCGACCCGCGCTCCCTCATCCCCCAGGAGCTGGTCGAGGCCGTCAAGCGCCTCGCCGCCGACCTCGGCATCGAATACGTTGAGATGCCTCGCGAGCAGGCTCGCCCGCGCCGCGGCGTGATGGACATCCGCGGTCAGACGGAAGTCGTCATCGAGGAGAAGGTACCCGTGTTCGCCTCCGGGCTCGGAAGCCCCGCGCCGTGGATCGAACGGCTGAAGGCGAACGGCACCAAGGTCATCTCGCTCGTCGGCAACGTGAAGGCGGCCAAGCGGGTCGCGGCGGCCGGCGTCGATATCGTCGTCGCTCAGGGTACCGAGGCCGGCGGTCACACGGGGCGCGTCGCCACGCTCCCCCTCGTCCCGCAGGTCATCGATGCCGTGGCGCCGACGCCCGTCGTTGCTGCCGGCGGCATCGGCGACGGCCGCGGGCTCGCCGCCGTCCTCGCGCTCGGCGCGATCGGCGCCTGGGTCGGCACCGCCTTCCTTGTCGCCGACGAGGCGAATCAGCCCGAGCTTCAGAAGCAGCGCATCCTCGCTGCGACCGAAGAAGATACGCGCGTCACGCGGCTGTATTCCGGAAAGCCGATGCGGAACATCACCAATCCGCTCATCGAGAAGTGGGAGGAAGCGGGACTCCGGGCCCTCCCTATGGGGCTCCAGGGGCTCCTCATCCAAGACCTCATGTACTCCATCCGCCGTGCCGGCCGGAACGAACTCCTCATGAACGCTGCCGGCCAGATCGCCGGCCTCCTGACACGCAGCCGTCCCGCGGCGGAAATCCTCTACGATATGGTGACCGAAGCGGCCGACATCCTCGCCAACCGTCTGCCGAAGACGGTCACTGCGGTTCCAGGGGACGGAGCATGACCGACCTCGCCCTCGATGGTGTTCGCGTCGTCGAATTCTGCGACGAGATCGGTTCGTACTGCGGCAAGCTGCTCGCCGACCTCGGCGCCGACGTCA
Source organism: bacterium HR29 (assembly GCA_002898215.1). Lineage (GTDB taxonomy): Bacteria > Chloroflexota > Dehalococcoidia > Tepidiformales > Tepidiformaceae > HRBIN29. The sequence goes on from BEIF01000001.1 coordinate 122,931, forward strand.
TCAAGGTCGAGCCCCCCGGGGGCGGCTGGCAGCGGCACACGCCGCCCTACTTCCGCGATGAAGAGGGCGTCGACACCAGCCTCCAGTTCTGGGTGCACAACACCTCGAAGCGCTCCGTCGTCCTCGACCTGGAGACCGACGAGGGGCGGTCCCTCGCGCGGCGCCTCGCGCTCACGGCGCACATCGTGCTCGAGGACTTCCCTCCCGGATACCTCGCGACGCGTGGCTTGGGCTACGAAGAGCTGCACGCGGAGAAGCCGTCGCTCGTCTACACCTCCATCACCGGCTTCGGCCAGTTCGGCCCTCACGCCCAGTACGCCTACAGCGACATCGTCGGTCAGGCAATGGGCGGGGTGATGACCTTGGCCGGCGAGCCCGAAGACCCGCCCAACATGATCGTCGGCAACCAGGCCAACATCTGTGCGAGCATCGATGCCGCCCAGGGGACGCTTCTCGCCCTCCTGTACGCGGAGCGCACCGGGAAGGGTCAGCATGTCGATGTTTCGGCCCAAGAAGCCATCTCCATGGCCCAGGAAACGGCGATGCAAACCTGGGACCTGCAGAAGCGGAACCGTGTCCGAACGGGCGAAAAAGGCATGATTCCCGTGTCGCTTCCTGGCTGGGGCGTTTACAAGGCGAAGGACGGTTGGGTCCAGCTCATGGTCCTCGCTCCTGCCGGCAAGGATTTCCCCGCCCTCGTCGACTGGATGCGTGAGCGGGGAATGGCCGCCGACCTCGACCAGGAACCGTACGCCAGCCTCTGCTCTCAACTCAGCATGCCGTTCGTGACTCAGGTGATGATGAATCCCGAGAGCGCCATGTCGGTCATTCCCCACCTCGTCCACATCAACGAGGTCGTGAAGGCGTTCATCGCCACCCTGGGCGCCGTCGAGGCGTACGAAGAAGGGCAGCGCCGCCAGCTGCTCGTCGGGCTCGTCTCCACGCCGAAGGACTTGGCCGAAAATCGGCAGCTACGCGCTCGGAACTGGTACCGCAGCGTGGAATTTCCTGACCTCGGCGCAGTTGTCGAATTCCCCGGCCCGCCCTACCGCTTGTCCGAAACCCCGGCCCGCATCGGCCGGCCGCCGCGGCTCGGGGAACACACCGAAGAAGTCCTCGCCGAGCTCCGCTGAGGGGGTGATCGTTATGGCCGACCTTCCGCTCGCCGGCATTCGCGTCGCCGACTTCTCCTGGTTCGGCGCGGGCCCGATCGCGGGCCAGACCCTCGCGGCCTTCGGAGCCGAGGTCGTCCGCGTCGAGTCGGAGGCGAAGATCGACTCTCTGCGGGTCGTCCAGCCCTTCGCCATGAACCCGGACGGTACGTACAAGACCGGCTACAACGTCTCGGGCTATTTCAACAACTTCAACGCTGGGAAGCTCAGCATCCAGCTCAACCTGAACACCGAGAAGGGTCAGGAGCTCGCGTACCGGCTCATCGAGCGCTCCGACATCTTCCTGACGAACTTCACCCCGCGCGTCATCGAGAAGTGGAACCTCCGGTACGAACAGATCCGCCAAGTGAACCCGCGGATCATCGCCGCCTACGCCCCGATGCAGGGCCTCGAGGGCCCTCATCGCGACTTCCTCGGCTTCGGCGCCGTCCTCACGCCGGTCACCGGCATCAGCGAGCTCTCCGGATTCCCTCACCGCCCGCCCATCGGCGTGGGGACGAACTACCCCGACTACGTCGTGAACCCTGGCCACACGGTCGTGGCCATCCTCGCCGCACTCCGCTACCGGGAGCGGACGGGCAAGGGGCAGCTCATCGAGCTGCCTCAGATCGAGTCGGTCGTCAATGTGCTCGGAACGGCGGTGCTCGATTACCTGGCCAACGGGCGCGTCCAAACACGAGCAGGGAACCGCCATCCGACTGCCGCTCCTCACGGGGCCTTCCGCTGCAAGGACGACTTCGACTCCATCAACTCTCCCGACCGCTGGGTTGCTATCGCCTGCCGAACCGAGGAGCAGTGGCGTGCCCTCTGCGCCGCCTTCGGCCACCCCGAAGTCGCCGACGACCCGCGCTTCGCCACCCTGGCAGCACGCAAGGCGAACGAAGAAGAACTCGAGGCCCTCGTCGGGAGCTGGACGCGGGAGCGCAAGGCGGAGGACGTCATGGAGCTCCTCCAGGCCCACGGCGTGCCCTGCGGCGTCGTTCAGAATGCGCAGGACCTCCTGGAGCGCGACCCTCACATCAAGGCGCGTGGGTACTACCAGTACCTGGATCACCCCGAGACCGGCCGTTCCGCGTACGACGGCCCCGTCGCACGCCTCTCGGAAACGCCGGGGTACCACCGCTCGCCCGCGCCGCTCCTCGGGGAACACACTTGGGAGGTCTGCACTCGCATCCTCGGGCTCTCCGAGGAGGAGGTGGCCGACCTGTTGGCCGAGGGCGTCCTCACCTGAGCCCCGGCTACCGGGCTCCTCGGCGAGGTCGCCCGGGCTCGGGAGCCGAAGCGGCGACCACGGTCTCCCTCGTGGTCCTGTGTAGTCCCGGCATCGAGCCAGGGCGGGCGGCTCCCTGGCGCGGAACGAGGAGTGCGTCGAGCTGGCGTCGCGGAGCGGGCACCGTGGACGGCGCCTGGTTCGGGTCGAGGCCGCGACACGCGACCGACTCTCGGAGTGGCTGCGCTTGGCGAGCCGAGGCGCGCCGCCCTCGAGCTAGGACCACGCTCCTACCCGCCGGCGTTCCCACCGCCCTCATCCTGGGCTGCGCGAGGGCTTCCCCGATGACGCCGAGCTGATAGCATGCGCGCAGTTCCGCATGGAGGACGGGTATCGTGAGCACGCTCATTGTCGTTCTCGTAATCGTCGGGGTTGTCGTCCTGCTCGCGCTCTGGTTCGTCGCGATGTACAACGGCCTCGCCCGGGCGCGCTTGCGCGTGCAGGAGGCGTGGTCGGGCATCGACATCCAGCTCCGGCGTCGGGCGAGCCTCATCCCCAACCTGGTCGAGACGGTGAAGGGGTACGCTGCTCACGAGCGTGAAGTCCTGGAGAACGTGACCAGGGCTCGGGCAATGCTCGAGACCGCCCACGGCGCCCGCGAAGCGGCCCAGGCCGACAACGTCCTCACCCAGGCGCTCCGCTCCCTCTTCGCGGTGGCCGAGAACTACCCCGACCTGAAGGCGAACCAGAACTTCCTCGAGCTGCAGCGGGAGCTCACCGACACCGAGGACAAGATCGCCTATGCCCGCCAGTTCTACAACGCGAACGTCCAGCGCTACAACGAAAAGATCGTGACGGTGCCCAGCAGCTTCGTGGCCGCGCTCTTCCGATTCCAGCCTGCCGAGTTCTACGAGGCCGAGGAAGAGGCACGGCAAGATGTGCGCGTGAGCTTCTCGGCCACGTAGCCTGACCGCGCTCGACGATGGACGCCGCAGCCCCTGGCTCCATCCTCGTCTACGACCAGATCGCGAAGAACAAACGGGAAACCTGGCTTCTCTTCGCGGGGTTCATCCTCATCCTCGGCGGATTGGTGGGGGCGTTCGTCTACGCGTTCCAGGCTCCCCCCTTCGTCTTCATCGTCGCCATGACGAGTTTGGCGCTTTACGCTCTCTTCGCCTACTTCGCCGCCGACCGGGTCGTGCTCACCGTATCCGGCGCACACGAGGTCACGAAGGAGGAGGAATGGGAGTACGTCCGGCGCGTCGAGAACCTCTGCATCGGTGCGGGTCTGCCCATGCCCCGCACCTGGGTGCTGGAAGATACCGCCCCCAACGCATTCGCGACGGGCCGCGACCCGAAGCATGCCCACGTGGTGGTCACGCGTGGCCTCCTCCAGAAGCTCACCCCGGCCGAACTCGAGGCGGTGCTCGCTCACGAGATTTCGCACATCGCCAACTACGACATCCGCGTGATGACCATCGCGGCGGTGCTCGTGGGCGTTGTGGCCCTCGCCGCTGACGTGGCCCTCCGCTGGACCGCGCGGGGGGCCGGACGCCGCCGTTCGTACCGGGAGAGGAACGCGGGCCTTGCGCAGCCGCTGCTGCTCGCCCTCGCCATCGTGGCGGCGATTCTAGCGCCCCTCGTCGCCCAGGTCCTGAAGTTCGCCATCAGCCGCCGGCGCGAATTCCTCGCCGATGCGAGCGGGGCCCTCCTCTGTCGAAACCCGTACGCCCTCGCCGATGCCTTGGAGAAGATCGCCGCCGACCCGGAGCCCCTCGAGGCGGCCAACAAGGCGACCGCGCACCTCTACATCGCCAATCCCCTCAAGGGCCACGAAAGCTTCCTCAACAACCTTTTCTCCACGCACCCGCCCATCGAAGAGCGCGTCCGCATCCTGCGCAGCCTGTAACCCGCTGCGGCCGTCCCCGCGATCGTGTAGCCTCACCCTACACTCCGGCCGAAAGGAGCCACGCCGTGAGCAAGGAAGAGGAAATCCGGGCCCTCGAAGAGGCGTACGTCGCGTTCCGTGAACGTATCGCTGGCCTGCCCGACGAGGCGTACGGGGAAGTCTGGCTCGGCGAGTGGAACCTCGCGCAACTCCTCGCTCACATGGCCGGCTGGTACCGCCAGATGGCCATCGCCCTCGAGCGGATAAGCCGGGGCGAGCGCCCGAGCCCCGAAGGCGTCGACTGGAGCGACGTCGAAGCATGGAACCGCCGCTTCGCGGCGGAAGCGAAGTCCGGCAGGGCAGCGCTCGACGATTGGGACGCCGCATTCCACGAATACCTCGCCGCCGCCAAAGCTGCCCCTACGGAGCTGTTCGGCACCGACCCCGACCGGAATCGACCGCGCATCGCGAGTCGGCTCCTACAATCGGCCGGGACCGGCCATTTCGCGGAACACCTGCCCGAACTGGAAGCTTGGTTGGCGTCCCGCCCCCGCTGAAGGCCGGCGTAGACTGGCGGCGTGGCCGCCGAACTTCCGCTCTTCCCCCTCCGCACCGTGCTGTTCCCCGGCATGGTGCTCCCGCTGCAGATTTTCGAGCAGCGCTACCGTGTCATGCTGCGGGAGCTGTTGGAGAGCGGGGGAGAGTTCGGCGTCATCCTCATCCGGAGTGGACCCGAAGTCGGCGGGGAGGCCGAGACGTTCGAGATCGGCACCACTGCTCGTTTCGACGAGGTGGAGGAAACCCCTGACGGGAGGTATCTCGTCTCCGTCCGCGGACGCCGGCGCTTCCGGCTGGTCGAGCGGCTTCCGCCTGCCCCCTACCCCCGGGGCCTCGTCGAATTCATCGCCGAGCCGCCGTACCGGCCCACGCCGGAATCCACAGCGGCCGAGGCACGTCTGCGGGAGGGATTTCCCCGCTACTTCGGCATGGCCTTGGCCCTCACCGGTCAATGGTCCCAACCGCTGAAGCTCCCCTCGGACCCTGCCCGGCTCGCCGACTTTCTCGTCCCTTGGCTCCAGCTCGACGAGGAAGCCCAACAGCGGCTCCTCGAACTCCTCGACCCCGCCGAGCGGCTCGTCGCGGTCGCCGACGTGGTGGGGGAGCTGGTGGCGCGAACGGCGCGGGACCTCGAAGAACACCGGCGGACGAAGTTCTTCGGTCTCGGTGCCGACAACTGAGCGGTCCGGGCAACCTTTGCCGACCGTCGTGCGTTCTCTTCACCGGTGGCGGGCACACGAGGTGTTCGATGCAGGGCTCGAGCTCTCGTCCGTCGCCGACGCTCCGGGTCTGCAGCCACTGCGGGGCCCCGTATCGCTGGGAGCGCTCCTCGGCCGACCTGCGCCTCACGTTCTGCAGCTGGAGCTGCGAGCGCCACTCCCTCGGGACGACGCTCGAGGCGCTCCTCGGCGCGTGGAGCCACGTACCGGCCGGTTGGCGCTACCTCTTGAGCGCCTGATTCCGCTTACGGCAGCGCAAGCATCCGCTCCAGCGCCACGAGAGCCCATCGGCGCGTCTCGTCGTCGACGCGGACCTGGTTGACGACGTGTCCCTCCGCCAGCTCCTCCAGCACCCAGGCGAGGTAGGCCGGGTGGATGCGGTACATCGTGCTGCACGGACACACGACGGGGTCGAGGCAGAACACCGTTTTGTCCGGGTGCTGCTTCGCCAGCCGGTTGACGAGGTTGATCTCCGTCCCCACGCCCCAGACGGTGCCGGCGGGCGCTTCGGAGATGACCTTGGCGATCTTCTCGGTGGAACCGTAATCGTCCGCCGCCTGCACCACCTCCCAACGGCACTCCGGGTGCACGATGATGCGAACGCCCGGGTGCTCGGCGCGCGCCTTCGCAATCTGGTCCACCGTGAAGCGCATGTGGGTGCTGCAGTGCCCCTGCCAGAGGATGACGCGCGCCCGTCGGATGGCTTCGGGCGTTAGCCCCCCGAGAGGACGCCGCCAGTCCCACAGCGCCATCTCATCGAGCCCCACCCCGAGCGCGTAGGCGGTGTTCCGCCCCAGGTGCTGGTCCGGGAAGAAGAGCACCTTCTCGCCGCGCTCGAACGCCCAGGCGAAGGCCTTGGCCGCGTTGCTCGAGGTGCATACCAGCCCCCCGTGCCGGCCGGTGAATGCCTTGAGGCTCGCCGCGCTGTTCATGTACGTGATCGGCACGACCGGCACGTGCTCGCCCACGACCTCCGCGATCTCCTCCCAGGCGGCGAGGACGTCGTCGGGGTCCGCCATGTCGGCCATCGAACAACCCGCCGACATGTTCGGCAGGATGACGGTCACCTCGGGCCGGGTGAGGATGTCGGCCGACTCGGCCATGAAGTGGACGCCGCAGAAGACGACGAACTCCGCCCGCTCCTGCGCAGCCGCGTGCTGCGACAGTTTGAAGCTGTCGCCGGTGAAGTCGGCGTACTGGATGACCTCGTCCCGCTGGTAGTGGTGGCCGAGAATCACCAACCGCTCTCCCAGCCTCTCCCGCGCCCGGCGGATTCGGCGGTCGAGCTCCTCGGCGGGGAGGTGGAGGTACTCACGCGGGATGTCCTGCTGCCAGGCGGCGAAGGCACGTTCCTGCGCCAACGGGACGGTGCCGAGCTGATCGGCGGGGCAGGCGTCGTCGCTCCCCTGCACCAGCTCGACGGGTTCGAGGTCGCTGCGAAGCGTCGCGGGCGTGGTGGTCATGGCTCCTTCCCCTCTCCAGGCGACTTAGTGTACTCGATACACTAAGTCTTGCCGCCACTCTGACACAGGGGCGGCCGCCTGTCAACCTCGGCTTACCCTGAACGCGCCCTCGAAGAGCAGGGTTTTCCCCGCCGAAGCTCCGTGACCCTCCCGATCGCCCACTCGCGCTAGCGGCCCGACGCTCGTGCGAGAGCGGCCTCAGTAGCGGCACCAAGACCTGAAGGAGGGGAGATGCCTCGCTGGAACGATCTCTCCGTCGCCCTGAAGTTCACCATCGTCTCGGTGGCCGCCATCGCGCTCTCGGCGGTGGCCATCCTTGCGGGCGTCGTCCGGGTCGTGGGGGAACGGGCCGACGACCAGGTCCGCGGTACCTTGAATGCCGAAGCTCGCACCGCTCTTCGGGATGCCCTCGCCACCCTCGAAGCCGAGGCGGCGCGTGTCGAGTCGCTCGCTCTCTCCGAAGTGGTCGTCGAGACGGCAGCGGCTGCGTCCGCGCGGACGTACGACGAGGGCCGGGCGGCCGCTCTCGACGAGCAGTGGAAGGCCTGGCAGAAGGGCAGCTCCGGCGGCGCGGCCGAATCCGAGTTCCGCCGCCTGGCCGGAACCGAAGCAGCGTCGCTCTTCGCCGCCTTCCGCCAGCGATTCCCGTCGCACGTCGAGGTCTTCCTCACTGACAAGTACGGACGGAACGCCGCCCAAATCGAACCCACGTCCGACTACATCCAGTCCGACGAGGAGTGGTGGCAGCACGCCTACCACGACGGCAAGGGCGCGTTAGCGGTCGAACCGGTCGAGTTCGACGACAGCACGGGCGTATGGTCGGTCAACATCGCCGTGCCCGTCTACGACGGTGACGAGGTGGTCGGCGTCCTCCGCACGACGCTCGACGTGACGGCTGTCTTCGCGCGCCTCGCCGAGGCTCGTTTCGGCGACACCGGCGAACTGCTGCTTCTCGACCGGGAAGGACGTGTTCTGTACCACCCGAACGAGAGCTTCTTCCAGCAGCCGCTCGCGGGCGCCCTCACCGCGATGGCTTCGGAGCGACGCGCGGGCGTCGTGACCTACACCGACCCTGCGGGGAAGCGGTGGCGCGCTGCTGCCCAGCCCGCCGAGGGCGTCCTGGGAGAGGGGCTCGGGTGGACGGTGGTGAGCCAGATGTCCATCGGCGAGGCCGGAGCGACCCGCCGTGCGGCCGCCACATCGGTGCTCCTCATCGTCCTCGTCTCCGCCGTCGTCGCCGCCGTCATCACTGCCCTGCTCGCCTGGCGCCTCGGCCTCCGAATCCGCCGCGTGGTGGAGGCCGTCCGGCGCCAAGCCCAGGGCGAAATCGGCGTCCGAGCCGCCGTCGATGGCCGCGACGAGGTCGGCCAGCTCGCCACCTGCGTGAACGACGTGGACGCCTACCTGGGCGGGGTTGCGCAAGCCGCGCAAGCCATCGCCCGCGGAGACCTCGGGGTCGAGGTGCCCGCCCGAGGTCCGCAGGACGCCCTCGGAAACGCGCTCGCCGACATGGTGCGCGGTCTCCGAACGCTTGTGGCTGCCGTGGACGAGCGAGCCGCAAACGTTCGCTCCGCCTCGGAGACCCTGGATACGGTGGCCGAACAGCTGGCCACGGCCACCAACCAAATCGCCGCCGCCATCGAAGACGTGACGCGCTCGGCCGTAGCCTTGGCGGAATCCTCCCAGCGGGCCGTTCGCACCGTCGACGAGGTGGCGCGTGGCTCCCGAACGGTGGCAGAACACTCGGTCGCCAGCGCGGAATACGCAGTGCGCGGTCGCGACGACGCGGTTTCAATCGAGGAGCGTGTCGGTGCCCTTGCCGAGGCGGCACGGCACATTTCGGAAATGGCGCGGGAGAGCGGCGGTATCGCCAGCGAGGGGAAGCGCGCCATGCACGAGGTGGTGGCAGCCATGGAGGCCATCGCCGCTGCCGTCGAATCGGCCAGCCACACCGTCGAACAGCTCGGCGAATACGGCCAGCAGATCGGTGCAATCGTCGAGACCATCGACGAAATCGCGAGCCAAACGAACCTGCTCGCCCTCAACGCCGCCATCGAGGCAGCCCGGGCCGGCGAGCAGGGTCGCGGCTTCGCCGTCGTAGCCGAAAACGTCCGCACCCTCGCCGAGCGCTCCTCCGCCTCGACAAAGGAGATCGCAGCCCTCATCGAGAAGGTTCGGGCTGCAACCGACGACGTGGTCCGGGCTATGAGAACCGGCGTCGGGAACGTCGCGAGCGGCCGCGAGGTGACCGCTCGGGTGACGAGCGCGCTCGAAGAGGTCATCCATCAGGTCGAGGCGCAGGCCGAGCCGATCGAGCGGATCGCCCGCGACGTCGATGCCCTGGTGGCGGCTATCCGGCGCGTGGTGGAGCTCGAGAACAAGCTCGCCGATGCGGCCGACGTCACCGCGCGCACGGCGCGTGCCATCGCCGAAGGCATCGCTTCAGTCTCGGAGGTCACCCTCAGCGTCTCCGCTGCCTCGGAGCAAACCTCAGCGGCCGCTGAGCAGGTGTCCGCCTCGACGCAGGAGCTCTCGGCCCAGTCCCAGGCCCTGGCCGCCACGGCGAAGCAGATGCGCCAGCTGGCCGACGCGCTCAGCGCCGAGGCAGGCCGCTTCCGCCTCGCGTCCACCTGAGGCGGGGAGGACCAGCCCGTTCGGGTGGGGGAGCCGAACGCTCCCCCGCCTACGTTTTCGTCTTCTGCTTCTCCCGCCGACGCATCCAGTCGCGCGTCACCAGCCATCGCGTCGTCAGCCGAGAGAGCCCCAGCCCGAGCAGGATGGCGACGGTCACGAACACCGCCGTGCCGAGCCAAGCAGGCCCCGCGGCGGCGATGAGCCCCAGATATAGCCCTACGAAGGCCCCCAGGGAGAACGCGAAGTACACCGGGAAGGTCCGCCACTTCCACTCCGGAAGGGGGCGCAGCGCCCGCTCCAGGGCCGCCGTCCGCTGAGGGGGTGATTGCGGTTGGGCGGTTCCCCCGACCTTCCGCTTCCGGCGGCCGCGGCGCTTCGAGCTCGGCATGGGCCGAGCCTACCATCCCCTCCCGTTAGCTTCAGGCACTGCCGCGCCGAGCGGCCCAGGCCGTCACGTCGCGACGAAGGAAGAGGAAGGACCCGCCGGAGGTGCGCCGGTGGGCCAGCTCCCCGGCAAGCGCCGCTGCTTGGAGCACGGCGGCCTCCACCCGAGCCAGCAGCGCCGCCTCTTCCAGGTCCAACACGTCATCGAGCGCATCGCTCGGCGGTGCGAGGCACCGATCGCAGCCGAAGACCAGCCCCAGGTGCTCCTCGCTGATCCAAACCCGGCCGCAATCGCGGCTCTCCAGTCCTGCCCGCTGGGCCAGGTGGAAGGGTTCGCCGCAGCCCTCGCAGTATGCGCCGCCCTCGTGGGGAATCGACTCGCCGCAGACCGCGCAAGGTGTCCCGGCAGCGGGGAACGGGGTCAGGGTCTCGCCGCTCATGCTTCCATGCTACCGCAGCGGCCCTCGCCACATGCGAATTTACACGGGGTTGATTGACGCCCCTATCCCGTCCGTGGTACCACGTTCTTGCCGAATCCCGGCACCGCCGGGAACGGGGGACCCACCACATGGGGTGAATTGCGCAAGAGGCGCATAGGCGACTTCCGACGCCGAACCCGTCAGCTAACCCCGTAGGCGTTCGGGAGGCTTGGCGAGACCCCTGGCCTCCTCCATCCGCGGGCTACCGTGCCCGTACGCATGAAAGGAGGCGCCCATGTGTGACGCCGGCGCTACAGCCGTCCGCTGGGACATCGAGCGGTTCCCATAGCCCCCATTCGCCGTCCCTGATCTCCCCTGCGTCGGTCCGCGCCTGGCGCGGACGGGAAAGGAGGCGTGATGTCTCGTTCACCCATGCTCACCGAGTCCCTTGCCGGGGAATTCCGCCCCCTGAGCGGCATTCTTCGCGGTCGCCTCGCGGTGGGCGCGGCCTGCTTCGAGGCCGATCCGTCGGAGGGCGGCCGCTGGCAGCTCCTGGGAGCCGCGCTCGAGACGCGTTCCCTGCTACTCGCCCATCGCGGCGCGTGCGAGCGCCGCGCCGGCGATCCCGCCCGCTCGGCCCATGCTGAGATCCTCTCCCTGCTCGATGCCCTCATCCGCGTCGCGAACGGTGAGAACGCGGCGGCCCCTGAACGCCGCAACGCTGCCCTGAGCCTCGCCACCGCCGTCGAAGCGGCCGTTCGCCGCCACGACGAGCTCATCGCCCCCGTGGGCCCCTAGGCCCTGCCGCGCTCGCAAGGAGCACACTATGACGAACACCCTGACTCGTCCCCGGGCGTCGGTCGCCGTTCGGGACGGTATCGCCCCCGCCCGGTACCGCGCCTACACACTCCACAACATCGACCAACTTCCCCAGTACGCCCTCCTCGACGACGAACAGCGTTGGGCAATCGAGGTTGTCGGCAGGGTGCTGCCGTTCAAGACGAACAGCTACGTGTGTTCCGAGCTCATCGACTGGAAGGCGGTGCCCGATGACCCGATGTTCGTTCTGAACTTCCCGCAGCGCGAAATGCTTCGACCCGAGCACTTCGAGCGGGTCGAGCACGCGCTTCGGCGTTACGGCGATGGGAGCCCGGAGTTCGAGGCCGTCGTGACGGAGGTTCGCCGGGACCTCAACCCCCACCCTGCCGGACAGCTCGAACATAACGTCCCCGACCTGTACGGGGAGCGGCTCCGCGGGATGCAGCACAAGTATCGCGAGACGGTGCTCTTCTTTCCGAGCAACGGTCAGACCTGCCACGCCTACTGCACCTTCTGCTTCCGCTGGCCACAGTTCATCGGCGACGACTCCCTGAAGTTCGCCATGCGCGAGGCGCAGCTTCTCGTGGAGTACCTCCGTACCCATCGCGAGGTCACCGACGTCCTCTTCACTGGCGGCGACCCGATGGTGATGAGTGCCCGGAACCTCGCCCGCTACCTCGACCCGCTCCTCCAATCCGACATTCCGCACGTCCGCACGATCCGCATCGGGACGAAGGCTCTCGCCTACTGGCCCTACCGCTTTCTCACCGACAGCGATGCGGACGAGGTGCTCGCCCTCTTTCGGCGCATCGTGCAGCGCGGCTTCCACCTGGCCGTGATGGCCCACTTCAACCACCCTCGGGAGCTTTCGACGCCTGCGGTCGAAGAGGCGATCGCACGGGTTCGTGCGACCGGGGCCGAAATCCGCACCCAGTCGCCCATCATGCGGCGCATCAACGACGATCCCGCGGTGTGGGCGCGGTTGTGGCAGCGTCAAGTTGAGCTCGGCTGCATCCCGTACTACATGTTCGTCGCCCGCGACACCGGCGCCCAGCATTACTTCGCGGTGCCCCTTGTCCGCGCCTGGCGGATCTTCCGCGAGGCCTACGCCAGCGTGAGCGGGCTTGCGCGGACCGTTCGCGGGCCGTCGATGTCCACCGACCCGGGCAAGGTTCACGTGCTTGGCGAAGCGCGGGCCGGCGGTCAGCGCGTGCTGGCCCTCCAGTTCCTCCAGGCGCGGAATCCAGACTGGGCGTTGCGTCCCTTCTTCGCCGAATGGGACGAGGGGGCGTGCTGGCTCGATGAGCTGCGCCCTGCCTTCGGCGAGGCGGAGTTCTTCTTCGAGCCCGAACTGCGGGCAATGTTCGGGCGTCGCCCCTGATCGGGCGCTAGGGGGCGAGCTCGACGTTGTCGATGAGGCGCGTCGAGCCGATCCGGGCCGCTAGCGAGAGCAGCGCCGGACGCTCGACGCGCCCTTCGATTTCCTCCAGCGTCTCGTCGTCGGCCAGGCTCACGTACTCCAGGGCGATGCGCGGCTCCTGCGACACCACCTCGCGCACCGCCGCTCGCAGCCGTTCGGCGTCACGCTCGCCTGCGGCGAAGGCTTCCCGGGCGGCACACAGCCCTCGGTAGAGAAGCGGCGCGATGGCGCGTTCCTCGGGCGAGAGGTAGACGTTCCGGCTGCTCATCGCCAGCCCGTCCGGCTCGCGAACGGTTTCGCCCGCCACGATCTCGATGGGGAGGTCGAGGTCCTTCACCATGCGCCGGATGATGCGCAGCTGCTGCGCGTCCTTCTTGCCGAAGTAGGCCCGGTGCGGTTGGACGGCCGCGAAGAGCTTCACGACCACCGTCGCCACTCCCCGGAAGTGCCCGGGCCGGGCCGCTCCTTCGAGAAGCTGCGAAAGCCGCTCGACGGTGACGTACGTCTGGAACCCCGGGGGATACATGGCTCCCGCGGTCGGCAGGTACACCGCGTGGACACCTTCGGCTTCCAGCAAGGCGAGGTCGCGGGCTTCGTCCCGGGGATACCGCTCGAAGTCTTCGTTCGGCCCGAACTGCATCGGGTTCACGAAGATGCTGGCGACCGTCACCTCGTCCCGTTGGCGCGAGAGTCGGACGAGCGAGAGGTGACCCTCGTGCAGGTACCCCATGGTCGGCACGAAGCCCACCGACCCGCGCACCCCTGCGCGCCAGCGGTGCATCTCGGCCGGAGAACGGAGAAGTTCCATCACACCGACGCCAGCTCGCGTAGCGTCGCCTCGTCCATCTCGAAGCTGTGTTCGGCAGTCGGGAAGGTGCCCGCTTCCACCTCGGCGGCGTACTGGCGGAGGGCGTCGCGGATGGCCGCACCGAGGACCGCGTACCGCTTGGCGTGCTTCAGCACGCGCTGGTCGTCGTAGATGCCCAAAATGTCGTGGAGCACCTGTACCTGGCCGTCGCAATGCGGCCCCGCGCCGATGCCGATCGTCGGAATCGTAAGCCGTTCCGTGACCATCTTCGCCAGCGGCGCGGGGATGGTCTCCAGGACAACAGCGAAGGCGCCCGCCTCTTCCAACGCCCGAGCGTCGGCGATGAGCTTCGCCGCTGCGGCGGGCGTCTTCCCCTGGACCTTGTGACCACCGAGCTGGTTGATGGACTGCGGCGTGAGCCCCAAATGGCCCATCACCGGGATGCCGCACTCGACCATCCGCCGCACGAGGGGGACGATGTGGCTTCCCCCTTCGAGCTTGACTGCGGTGGCGCCGCCCTCCTTCAGGAGACGCCCGGCGTTGGCCATCGCCTCGTCGGGGCTGGCCTGGTAGCTCATGAACGGCATGTCCGCCACGATGATGGCCCGCTCCGTCCCCCTCACGACCGCCTTCGTGTGGTGGAGCATCTCCTCCATCGTCACCGGGATCGTGGACCCGTAGCCGAGGACGACGCTCCCCACCGAGTCTCCGACGAGGATGATCGGAATCCCCGCCTGTTCCGCCAGCCGGGCCGTCGGGTAGTCGTAGGCCGTCACCATCGCGAAGCGGCGGCCCTGAGCCTTCCATTCCTTCAGCTTGTGGATCGAAAGCCGCGACATGTCGCCCCCTCAGGCGCCGACGTTGGCTGCTTCGGGACGGTGCGCGAAGCCGTCGCCCGCGGTCACCCGCACGATGCGGTTCCGCTCGTCGACGTACACGTGGCGGGGAGCCGCCGCGGCGGCCTCGCCCTCCTCCATCCACCGGTAGGTGAGGATGATGACGATGTCGCCGCGGTGGACGAGATGCGCGGCGGCGCCGTTGATGCACACCTCGCCCGTTCCGCGCTCACCGCGGATGGCGTACGTTTCGAGCCGGGCGCCGTTCGTCACGTCGAGGACGTGCACCTGCTCGTAGGGCAGGATCCCCGCCGCTTCCATCAGGTCGGGGTCCAGCGTGATGGAGCCCTCGTAGTGAAGGTTCGCGTCCGTGACGGTGGCCCGATGGATCTTGCCCGAAAGCATCAGCCGCACGCCGGGTCGCCTCCTCGCCCGAAACGAGAACCCCGCTCGGCGAGCGGGGTACGGCTGCGGCATCACCACGTCCGTACCGGCCACTCGGGTCCAGGCGGACTTCGCGTCTCGGGTCGGTCGAACAAGCTCGCCTTCCGTTCGGATAGACGGCGCTTCCATCCTGCGCTTCCCGAAGCCGCCTGTCAACGGTCGGCGGGACCCCGTCCGAACAGGGTTGCGGGCCGCCGCGCGGTGGGCATATCCTTCGCCAACAACGAAATATCCCCGGAGGCTTCCACCCCATGGCCGAAATCCGCCACCCGTTCGTTGAAGCGAACGGCATCCGCATCCACATCGCCGAGGCCGGCGAGGGTCCGCTGGTGCTCCTCTGTCACGGCTTCCCCGAATCGTGGTACTCCTGGCGCCACCAGCTTCCCGCCCTCGCCGCCGCCGGTTTCCATGCTGTCGCTCCCGATATGCGCGGCTACGGCCAGACGGATGCCCCGGACCCCATCGATGCCTACACCCAATTCGACATCGTCGGCGATATGGTGGGGCTCCTCGATGCCCTCGGGGCGGAGCGCGCGGTGATCGTCGGCCACGATTGGGGCGCGCCCGTGGCGTGGAATGCTGCCTTGTGGCGCCCCGACCGCTTCCGAGCCGTCGTCGGCATGAGCGTGCCGTTCACCCCCCGCTCCCAGGTTCCCCCCACCCAGGCGTTCAAGGCGGTCTATGGCGACCGATTCTTCTACATCCTCTACTTCCAAGAGCCGGGCAAGGCCGAAGCCGAGCTGGAACGCGACGTCCGCCGCACGCTGCGGATGACGCTCTACACGGCATCGGGCGAGGGGCCCGACCGCTCGATCCTTCCCGTGCTGCCGAAGACGGCCGGCTTCCTCGACGGCATGGTCGACCCCGGTGAGGACGGCCTACCGTCCTGGCTGGGCAAAGAAGACCTGGACTTCTACACTTCCGAATTTCGGCGGCGCGGCTTTCGTGGCGGCCTCAACTGGTACCGCAACATGGATAGGAACTGGCGTCTCTCTGCCCCCTGGGCCGGGACCAAGGTGACCGTTCCCGCGCTCTTCATCTCCGGAGAGCGGGACGTCGTCCGCGCCATGGCGCCCGGTGCAGCCGAAGCCATGCGCGAGTGGGTGCCGAACCTCCGCGACATCATCTGGCTGCCGGGGTGCGGCCACTGGACGCAGCAGGAGCGCCCGGAGGAAGTGAACGCCGCGCTGGTCGAATTCCTCCGCTCGCTCTGAAAAACGACATGGGTTGACGCGGCCGGCCGGTATGCTGCGCGCCATGCGCCGCGCTGGACCCTTCTTCCTCGTTTCGGTGCTGCTCCTCGGGTTCGCCGCTGCCTGTCGCGCCGGGAGCGCCGAGCCGACGCCCACGCCCGTGCCGACCTCGACGCCGACGGCGACGCCCTCACCGACGCCGACGGCCACTCCCACCCCTTCTCCCACCCCCACACCGACAGAAACACCGATGCCGACGCCCACC
Source organism: bacterium HR29 (assembly GCA_002898215.1). GTDB lineage: Bacteria > Chloroflexota > Dehalococcoidia > Tepidiformales > Tepidiformaceae > HRBIN29. The sequence continues at coordinate 139,163 of BEIF01000001.1, forward strand.
CCGACCCCTACCCCGCCGCCACCTCCGCCCACCCCAACGCCTGTCCCGCAGCGCCCGCCCCCGCCGCCGGCCGGTGGGAGTATCCCGATTCCTCCGCCTCCCGGCGGACCGTTCTTCCTCCCTACCCCTACGCCCGACGACCTCGTGGAGCGATGTGAAGGGGAGGCGAGGATTCCCGCCGCCCACCCCTTCACGGTAGAGGTACGCTGCGTTTCGTTCGGGTACCGCACATTGTTCGAGATCGAGGTCAGCACGGACTATTTTGCCCGCCTCGATTATCCCGTCTGGATTCGGGTCACTGTCGACCCCCCGCAGGGCTTGGGGGACTCCGTCACTGGATTCTTGTTCTACGACGGCGACCGGCGAACTTTCGCGTGGCCGCGCGAATTCGCCTACTACACTGAGGCTCGTACCGGCAGGTACGACATCCGGGTAGAGGCTGCACAGAGGGCCGGCTTCTTCCAGACCGTCGCTTCGGGCTCCTTCACGATCCGCTAGCGGCCCACTCGGCGGCCGAGGGGACGCCGGCGAGACCGTGCGCAGCCCGAACGCTGCGGAGGAGCGCGAACTCCACGGCCCGCTGCACCATCACCGCCAGAGTCAGCACGTCGCTGGGCTCGACCGGCACGGCGCCCGTGGCGGCGACCCAGGCGATGTCCCCGTCGCCGAACGTGTGCACAGGGACGACGCACCGCGCGATGGCATCGTGGACGGCCGCCGCCAGCCGTTGGAGGACGTAGTGGTCCGCCGCGGCGTTCGTTGCCGCGACCGCGAGCGTCGTCGCCTCCCGGGCGAACATCCCCTCCGGGGGGCGCCGCGCCAAGGCGTGCTCGAGGTCCCACATCTCGCCCGGCGTGTCGCCCCTCGGCCCCGCCATGAGATCGCCCGTAGCGGGGTCGACCACGACTCCGAGCGCGTTCGTGACTACCAGTGCTCCCGCCACCAGCCCCTTCGGCCCGGCGAGACTGGCCGTGCCCACGCCGCCCTTCAGCGCCCGCTCCGGGCCTGCGAGTTTCGCGACCGTAGCGCCGGCTCCCGCACCCACGCTCCCCTCGGCTACGGGGCCAGAGCGGGCGCGGGCCGCGGCCGCATAGCCATCGTCGGCAGTCGGCCAGGCGTCGGCACGTCCGATGCCCAGGTCGAAGAGCACGCCGGCCGTCACGATGGGGACCTTTCCGGCCCGCGTGGGAAACCCCTCGCCGCGTTCGCGCAGCCAGCGCATGACCCCATCGGCAGCGGCGAGGCCGAAGGCGCTCCCGCCCGCCAGCAGGATCGCGTCACAGCGGCGGACGAGATTCGCGGGTGCCAGCACGTCGGTCTCCCGCGTCCCGGGCGCGCCGCCCCGCACATCGACCGCGGTGGTCGCGCCGCCGGTGAGGATCACCGTGCAGCCGGTTGCGGCAGCACGCTTGGTCACGTGTCCGACGCGGATCCCCTCGACGTCGGTGATGGCGTTCCGCCTCCCTGGAACGAACAGGCGGTCAGTCACCGCCCCCTCCGCGGCCCTCCAAGTAAGCGCCCAGAAACCCCCGGGCGATTGCCACCAGCTCGGCGGTGGTGTCGGCGACGTTTGCCGCGTCCTCCTCCCGCAAGGCGAGCGCTGCCACGCCGTCGACCACCGCCCAAACGGCTTCCCAAGCATGGCGCCATTCGTTCACCGTTCCCAAAAGGAACCCGTCCCGTTCGCTCAGCGCCACGAGCGGCGTAAGCCAGGAGAGGTCGCCGAGGGCGCGAAGCCGCTCGGCATGGGCGAGCCCCGCCGAGCCCAGGCCGAGGTCTCCGGCGATGACCTCGGGGGCGCGCGTTGCGGCTCGCTGGATGAGTTCGACCCACGCGTCTGTCCCCGGTATCGGACCCATGAGGCGCTCCGCGACCGGTCGGCTCCGGTCCTCCAAGGCCCGCGCGACGGCCGCGAGCTGGCGGGCCGCCCGGCCGGCCATCGCCCCGAGCGCCGCCACGAGCACCGGACGGTCGGCCTCCGCGGCGGTCACCAGGGAGCGCAGCAGCGAATCCGACGCCACCTGAGGCACGCGCAGCGTCGTCCGATGGTAGGCGCGGAGGAACTCCAGCTCGCTCAGTCCGCCTGGGTACTTGCCCACGGCTCGCATTCTACGCAGGCCACAAGGCGGAACGGATGGCGGCGGCCAGCGGATGCTCCCCGGCGGGTTCTCGAAGCGCCCGCTCGATGCGCCGGGCTGCGGTCACCAGGCGCTCCGTGGCGGCATCGTCCCCGAACACTTCGACCTGACGCCGCGGAAGGAGGAGCAGCTCCTCCACGCCCCAGACGATCGCGGCCACGTCGACGAGGTCACGTGCCGCAGCGATGCCGCGCCGTCGACCGTACCGCTCGGCCAGCGCCGCGCGCTCTTCCGCGGCGAGGCCGGATGTGGCGATGAGCGCTGCGACGTCGAGGAGCTGAGCCCCGAAGCCAGCTCGTGCGTAGTCGACCACCGCGACGCCGCTCCCTCCGAAGAGAACGTTCGCGGCTGTCGGGTGGCCGTGTACGAAGCCGAAGGGCGTGTCGGCCAGGAGCTCCCGTGTCGCGGCGAAGAGCGGCTCTGCAGGCGCGCGCTCGTGGGCCGCGAACCCGAGACGATAGAGCGGAGGCGGAGCGGGCGGCAGCACTTCCCTGGGCGTGCGCTCCCAGCGCAGCCCCTCGCGAATGCCGACCTCGTGGAGGTGGGCCAGCGCGTCGACAGCTTCCGCCCACCGTTCGACTCCGAGAGCGAAGCCGGTGGCAGGGGTCGCCTCGGGGTCGATTTCGATGGGCACCTCACCTGCGAAACCTGCGATCCGGGGAACGAAGGGTAGCCGCAGCGGTTGGAGCGCCTCCAGCACGGCGGCGTGGTTCGCGGCCGCCTCCGAGTCGGCGAACCGCCGTACGATGTACCGCCGCAGCCCTCGCCGTTCTCGGACCTCGATCTCGAGCGGAGCGACCCGGCTCGGCCCCGCCGCTTCGATGCGCACGGTCGCCTCCGCCCCCAGCCGTAGCGCGCGACGAACCACCTCCTCGTCGAGGACACCGCTCATCGCACCCTTTCCGCTTGACCCGCCTGTGGCTGGCAGTGCGGGCAGAAATGGGTGCTCCGTCCCCCAACCACGATTCGGGAGATCGGCGTGCCGCAGCGGTAACAAGGCTTCCCGGTCCGCCGGAACACCTGGACGTACATCTGCTGGGCCCCCTCCTCCCCGTTGGCATCCACGTAGTCTCGGAAGCTGGCTCCTCGCCGCTCGATTCCCCGCCGAATGACGTCCGTGATCGCTTCGTGCAGCCGACGGACAGCGGCTGCCTCGAGGCTCCCTGCCGGCGTGTCGGGCCGGATTCCGGCGGCGAAGAGCGCCTCGTCCGCGTAGATGTTCCCCAGGCCCGCGATGCGCCGTTGGTCGAGGAGCACCGCTTTCACCGGCGCCCTGCGGCCTCGCAGCATTGACGCCAGGGCTTCGGCCGAGAACGACGGGTCGAGTGGCTCGGGGCCGAGCTGTCCGAGGACCTCGTCGTCACACGAAATCAGCCGCCAGCGACCGAACTTCCGAAGGTCGCACCAGCGGAGGTCGTGTCCGCTCTCGAAACGCACCCAAGCCCGCTCGTACGGCTCCGGCGGCGCGTCCGACCGGCGCCAAACCAACCTGCCGGTCATGCGGAGGTGCGTGGCCCACGTCCGTCCGTCGTCCAGCCGAAAGAGCAAATACTTCCCCCGGCGATCGATACGGAGGATGCGCCGGCCGCAGACTTCTTCACGGAAGGCCTCCGGGCTTCCGTCCAGGAGCAGGGGGGCGGTCGCCGGGTCGACCCACACATCGACGATGCGCTCGCCGATGGCGAGCTTGGTGAGGTCGCGGCGGATCGTCTCCACCTCGGGGAGTTCCGGCACATCCCTAAGCGTACGGCCTGGGCCTGCGCGGCTGCGAACGCAGGGGCATACTTGTGCCCGATGATCACGCACCTCGCCGGCCGTCTCGCCCGGCTGGATGTCGCCGGACCTGCGGTGGAAGTGGATGTGGGCGGCGTCCGGTACGAAGTGCTCGTGCCGCTCTTCCTGTGGCCCGAAATCGAACGCCTCGCGGGCGAGGCCGACCTCGAAGACGAGGATGCGCGGCCCCCGATTGCGCTCCACATCTCGTACCATGCCTCCCCGAACAACCCAGTCCCCGTCCTCGTCGGATTCCTCCGTCGAGCCGAACGCGACTTCTTCCGCAAGTTCGTCTCGGTCGAGGGCATGGGCCCCGCCAAGGCCGTCCGGGCCCTCACCATCTCCGTGAGCGCGGTCGCCCGCGCGATCGAACAGGAGGATCGCGCACTGCTCACGAAGCTTCCGGGGGTCGGAGCCCGGCAGGCCGACAAGATCATCGCCGCCCTGCGGGGGAAGGTCCTTGCCGAAGCGGCCATGCACGACGCCCGCATCGCCGAGCCCGTCGACCCTGCGGCGCTCGAACGGGGACGGATCGCGGCCGACGCCATCGCTGCCATCACGGGCCTCGGCTACTCTCGCTCCGAGGCGAAACGGTGGGTGGAGGAGGCGTTGGCCGCCGACCCCTCCCTCGATTCGGTAGAAGCGCTTACGCTCGCTGTCCTCCGCGCCCGCGGCAGCGAGCGCCCATGAGCGCGAGTCGGGGTACCATGCATACGATGGAGGACATCCGAGAGCACGAGTCGGCCGACGGCCCGCAGCGGCCGGCGTTGCCGGAGCAGCCCGACGCCAGTTCCGTTTCGATGGGCCGTGAGCTCCCGCTGTGGACGGCCTTCCTCACTCCGGCTGCGGTCCTCATCGGGGCGTTTCTCATCGGCGCCGTCCTCTGGATTCGTCTCGATGGCGACGAGAGTTCGCCCGCACCGCCCGAGCTCGGGGGGTTCACCTCCATCGCTCCCGACGCATCGGACGGCGCTCCCGGTTCGGCGTCCCCGCGCACCCTCCTCGATGCCTTCCTCGGCTACGCGGGCGAGTTGGGCCTCGATGCCGGCGCGTTCCGTCAGTGTCTCGCCGATGGCTCGAAGAGCGAGGTCATCGGCGCCCAGTACCAGCGGGGGCTGCAGTTGGAGGTGACGGGGACGCCCACGTTCTTCATCAACAACAAGAAGGTCGTGGGCGCGCAACCTGCAGCCGTGTTCGACGAGGTCATCGCCGCGGAACTTCGCGGCAGCCCATCCAGCCTCGACGCCTACTCCGACACGATCCGCCGCCTCGCCGAGAGCGGCCGCTTCGCCATCGTCGATTCGGTCCCCGACATCAGCGATGCCCCCATCGAGGGCAGCCGCGACGCGAAGGTCATCATCGCCGAGTTCAGCGATTTCCAGTGCCCCTTCTGCAAGCAGTGGGTCGAGCGATACCTTCCCTCGCTCCGACAGCGGCTGGGGGACGACATCGCGCTCGCTTACCTTCACTTCCCCATCCAGCAGGTCCACCCGAACGCCCCCTACGCCGCGCTCGCTTCCATTTGCGCCGGCGAGCAAGGGAAGTTCTGGCCGATGCACGACCTCCTCTTCCAACGCCAGGACGAGTGGGCTTCGCTCCCTCTGAACTGAGGCGCGAATCAGCCCGCTGCCGATTCCCCCAGCAGGTGGCGTTCCGCCTCCCCTTCCAACCGGTCGAGGATGTGACGCACGACTCTTCCGGTGCGGTCGTGGCCGGCCGAACAGTGCACGAGAACTGGCTTCGGCAGCTCGAGGAAGAGCTGCCATGCCCGCTCGTACTCCTGTGGCGTGAACGGCTCCGTCATCCCGTCTCGGGCGGGAAGGTGGGCCACCGTGAAACCCTGCTCCTGGTAGAACGCGAGCAAGCCCTGCGGGAGCGCTCGGTCGTAGAGCGGGAGCTGGTCGTCTCCCAGGAGGCAAAGGATCGATCGGATTCCCTGGCCTCGGACACGCTCCAGCCAATGGTCGATCTCGTGCCGCTCCACCGCTCGCTCGTCTCCCGGTCGGTAACCGGGCCGGGTCGCGATGGCCAGGACGCCGCGGATCACCCAGTGCGCCACAGGCCCAGTGTATCCACCATTCCCTTTCGGGCGCTTGCCCGCTCGCGTGCCGCCGGAGTAGGCTCGCCCCGTGGCGAACGTTGGGCCTCCTGTCCTCTACCTCCCTCCGGGAGTAATCGTCCCGGCTGCGCCCGTCCCTCCCCCGAATTCGCCGCCCTTCGACCGAGCCTTCTTCGAACGGGTGCTCCCAGAGGCAGTGCGGGCGTTCTGCGAACAGGCGAAATGCGAGGAGCCCGTGGTCGAGCTGCTCACCATCGATGGCGAGCGGCATTACGTCCGAGGGGTCTCCGGCGTGGCTGACCAGTGGGTCGCCCTCCACACGGTGAACCCCGACCATCCGCACCCGGTTCAAGTGTTCCTGCCGTACGCCACCGTGTACCGTGTGGAAATCCATCCCGAGATGGACGAGCGCCGCGGGATCGGGTTCGTTCAGCCCCGGCGCACCGCTCAGGAGTAGGCGCTCGGCGGCACAATAGGGGCGATGGATCCGCCCCTCGGCCTCTTCGCGCCCCCGACCCGGCTCTGGTTCGAGCGCGCCTTCGCCTCCCCGACTCCCGTCCAGGCGATGGGGTGGCCGGTGGTGGCGGCCGGGCGACACGCGCTCCTGTTCGCCCCCACCGGCTCGGGGAAAACGCTCGCCGCGTTCCTCGCTGCAATCGATCGCCTGGTTCGCTCCAAGCTCTCCGGCGAGGAGCGCCCTCCGGGTGTCCGTGTCCTCTACGTCTCGCCGCTGAAGGCGCTCTCGTACGACGTCGAGCGAAACTTGCGAGCCCCTCTCACCGGCATCGGGCTCGCCTGCGAAAGCCTCGGCCTTCCGGCGCCGGCAATCCGGACGGCAGTCCGTACGGGAGACACGCCACCGCGTGAGCGCGACCTGCGGCGTCACCCACCCGACATCCTCGTCACGACCCCCGAGTCGCTCTACCTCATCCTCACCTCGCGGCAGCGCGAGGCGCTGCGGAGCGTGGACGTCGTGATCGTGGACGAAATCCACGCGGTCGCGGGCACGAAGCGCGGCGCGCACCTCGCCCTCAGCCTCGAACGGCTCGCGCACATCGCCGAACGGGACCCGCAGCGTATCGGCCTCTCCGCCACGCAGCGCCCCCTCGACGAAGTCGCCCGGTTCCTCGGCGGCGACCGGCCCGTCGAGGTCGTCGACGCGCGCACCGAAAAGCGCCTCGACCTCGAGGTCATCGTTCCCGTTCCCGACATGACCCGCCTCGATGAAGGCCCGCACTTCGCCGAAGCGGTGGAGCGCGGTTACGGGGTCGAGGCGCGGTTCTCGATCTGGCCCGCCGTCTACCCCCGCCTTCTCGAACTCGTGCGGGCGCACCGCAGCACCATCATCTTCGTCAACAACCGCCGGCTCGCCGAGCGGATTGCGGCCAGGGTGAACGACCTCGCCGGGGAGCCGCTCCTCCGCACCCACCACGGCTCCATGTCCCACGAACAGCGGGCCGAGGTGGAAGACCTCCTCAAGCGGGGTGCCCTCCGCGGCCTCGTCGCCACGAGCTCCCTCGAGCTGGGCATCGACATGGGCGCGGTCGACCTCGTCGTCCTGGTGGAGTCACCGAAGTCCGTCGCCAGTGCCCTGCAACGCGTGGGCCGCGCAGGGCACACCCTCGATGCCCCGAGCGTCGGTCGCATCTTCCCGAAGCATCGGGGAGACCTCGCGGAGTGCGCGCTCCTCGTGCAGCGGATGCGCGAAGGCGCCATCGAAGCCCTGCGCGTGCCGAGGAATCCCCTCGACGTCCTCGCCCAGCAGGTCGTCGCCATGACGGCCGTCGAGCCGTGGCACGTCGAGGACCTTTACGCCGTCGTGCGTCGCGCCTACCCCTTCGCCGACCTCGCTCGCCCTGTCTTCGAAGCGGTCTTGGCGATGCTCGCCGGCGCGTACCCCTCCGACGAGTTCGCCGACCTCCGCCCGCGGCTCGTCTGGGACCGCGCAACCGGGACGGTCACCGCTCGCCCGGAGGCGCGCACCCTCGCCCTCGTCAGCGGAGGCACCATCCCCGACCGCGGCCTCTATCCCGTTCACCTTGGAGAAGGCGGGCCGCGTGTCGGCGAACTGGACGAGGAGATGGTCTCCGAAAGCCGACCAGGTCAAACGTTCATCCTCGGAGCCTCCACCTGGCGCATCGAGCGGATCACGGCCGACCGCGTCATCGTGTCGCCAGCTCCTGGGCAGCCGGGTAACGTCCCCTTCTGGCGCGGCGATGGCGCGGGACGACCCGCTGAATTCGGTCGCGCCCTCGGCGCCTTCCTCCGCGAGACCGACGAGGGCCTGCGACGGGACCGGACCGGGACACTCCGCCGTCTGCGCGAATCGTGCGCGCTGGATGAGTTCGCGGCCGAGAACCTCGCCGCCTACCTCGAGGAGCAGCGCACGGCCGCCGGTGCGGTGCCCAACGACCGACTGGTGCTCATCGAACGGTACCTCGATGAGCTCGGCGACTGGCGGGTGGCGATCCTGACGCCCTTCGGCGCCCAGGTGCACGCCCCCTGGGCGCTCGCCATCGAGGCGCGCCTCGCTCGGGAGGCGGGGTTCGAAGTCCAGGCCATCTGGAGCGACGATGGGATTGCCCTCCGCTTCGCTGGGAGCGGCGAACCCCCGCCCACCGAGACCCTCCTCCCGCCTCCCGAAGAGGTCGAAGCCCTCGTCCTCGAGCGGCTCGGTCAATCGGCCCTCTTCGCTGCGCGATTCCGCGAGAACGCCGCTCGCGCGCTCCTGCTCCCCCGTCGCGGGCCGAACCGACGGACGCCGCTCTGGTTGCAGCGACAGCGTGCCGCGCACCTCCTCGCCGTCGCCTCGCGCTACCCGGACTTTCCCATCGTTCTCGAAACGTACCGCGAGTGTCTGCAGGATGTGTTCGACCTGCCGGCCCTTCGCCAGCTCCTGGCGGAGATTCGCTCCCGCACCGTTCGCGTCTGCGAAGTCGAGACGCCGGAACCTTCGCCCTTCGCCCGTTCGCTCGCGTTCGACTACATCGCCGCTTACATGTACGAAGGCGACCAGCCGCTCGCCGAACGGCGGGCCCACGCGCTCACCCTCGACCGCACGCTGCTCCGAGCCCTCCTGGGCGACGACGACCTCCGGGGGCTCCTGCCGCCCGAAGCGGTCGACGAGGTGGAACTCGAGCTTCAGGCGCTCGCGGAGCCGTTCCGCGCCCGCTCCGCCGACGCACTCCACGACCTTCTCCGGCGCCTCGGCGACCTCACGCGAGCGGAGATCGAAGCCCGGAGTGCCGACCCGTCTGCAGTACCCGGCTGGCTCCACCACCTCCAGCGACAAGGGCGCGCGCTGGCGGTGCGTATCGCCGGCGAAGAGCGGTTCATCGCCGGCGAGGATGCGGGGCGGTACCGCGACGCCCTCGGGGTTGCGCCGCCCCCTTCGGCCCCGGAATCGTTCCTTGCACCCGTCCCCGACGCGCTCCTCCAGCTCGTTCGGCGATGGGCGCGCACCCACGGGCCCTTCGAGCCCCTCCAGCTTGCCCAGCGTTGGGGGATCGCGGAGACGCGTATCGTCGAGGTGCTCGAATGTCTCGCCCGCGACGGCATCCTCGTCTCGGGGACCCTCCGCGGCGCCGTCCGCGAGTACTGCGATGCTGAGGTGCTCCGCCGCATCCGCCGCCGGGCGGTCGCTGCTCTCCGCCGGGCGGTCGAGCCGGTGGAAGGGTCGGCCTTCGCCCGTTTCCTCGCCGGCTGGCATGGGGTCGACTCCCCTCGACAGGGCAGCCCCGATGCCCTCCGCGAGGTCCTGCTCCAGCTCCAGGGCGTGCCCCTGCCGGTCTCGGCCCTCGAACGCGACATCCTTCCGGCCCGGCTGCAGCCGTACGAGCCCCGTTGGCTCGACGAGCTCCTCGCTGGCGGCGAGTTCGCATGGGTCGGCTGCGGCGCTCTGGGCACCGGTGACGGCCGCGTGGCCTTCGTCCCTCGCGACCGGCTCGCCGAATGGTCGCCGTCGGGACGCGCCGACCCGCCGAGTCCGCTCCACGTGGCGCTGCTTGGCGCCTTGGAGCGCCGCGGCGCCAGCTTCTTCACCGACCTCGTCCGCGAACTCGACGCGCGTCCGCGGGAGCTGCTCGATGCGCTCTGGGATTTGGTGTGGGCAGGGTTCGTCACGAACGACACCTTCGGGCCGGTGCGCGCGCTGATGCATCCCCTGCCCCGCAAACCGGTGCGCCCAGGGACGGCCCTCCTTCCCCCGGAGGCTGCCGGCCGGTGGTCGCTGCTGCCTTCACTGGCGGAAACGGTCGAAGCGCGCGCCCGTCGAGCCCAGGCGCGTGCCGAAGCCCTGCTCGAGCGGTACGGCCTCGTGGCCCGCGCGATCGCGCTCGGCGAGGGCATCGAAGGGGGCTTCGCAGCGCTCTACCCCCTCCTGCGGGCCATGGAAGAGCGTGGCCTCGTGCGGCGCGGCTACTTCGTCGACGGTCTCGGCGGGGCGCAGTTCGCTCAGCCCGGAGTCGTCGACCGGCTCCGCGCCTATCGGCTCCCGCCCGACGATCCCCGCCCGGTTGTGCTCGCCGCCCTCGACCCTGCGAACCCGTACGGCAGCGTCCTCCCCTGGCCGCCGACGCCCGCTGGCGGTCCGCCACAGCGCGCGGCGGGAGCCTACGTGGTCATCGTTGGCGGGGAGCTCGCGTGCTACGTCGACCGTGGCGCCGGGCGCCGCCTCCTTCCCTTCTTTGCCCCCGACGACCCGCGCGCTCCAGCCGTGGCGGCCGCTCTCGCCTCGCTCGCCGAGCGGATCCCCCGCCGGACCGTGCGCATCGAGCGGGTGGGGACCGACGACGTGCTGGTCAGCCCCTGGCGGCCGATCCTCGAGCGAGCCGGTTTCGTGCTGGGCTACCGGGGGCTCGTGCTCCATGCTCGCCTGCCGGAGGCCGCCGCCCGTGCCCGAAGGTGACGCCCTCGCTCGCTTCGCGCGTAAGGTGGCCGAAGCGCTCGAGGGCCGCACGGTGCTCCGTGCCGAGGCGCGCGGGCCCGGGCCTGTGCCGAAGGTCGAGCTGCTTGCCGGCCAGCAGGTCGAGTCGGTGACTTCCGTGGGGAAGAACCTGCTGATTCGGTTCGCGAACGGTCTCACCCTCCGCAGCCATCTCCGCATGTACGGCACCTGGCACGTGTACCGGCCGGGGCAGCCCTGGAGGCGTCCTCCCGAGCGGGCCCGCCTCGTTCTCGAGACGGCAGAGGCTGTGGTCGTCAACTTCGACGCCCCCATCGTCGAGCTGTTCGAAACCCGAGCCGAGCCCTTCCATCGACCGCTCGCGGGACTCGGTCCCGACCTCCTGGCCGAGGACTTCGACCCGGAAGAGGCGCTGCGGCGCTTCCGCGACCCAGCGCTGGCCGGACTGGCGATCGGCGATGCCATCATGGACCAACGGGTGATGGCCGGGGTCGGCAACATCTGGAAGCACGAAACGCTCTTCCGCTGTGGTATCTACCCTTGGCGCCGGGTGCGCGACCTTGGGGATGACGACCTGCGCGCCCTCATCGAGACGGCCCGGCGCCTGCTGCGTGCGGCGGCGGGCCTCGAACCCGGGGTACGGCGGCCCGCCTACTTCGTCTACGGCAAGGCGGGGCGGCTGTGCCGACGTTGCGGCGCACGACTCCGCGGGGCGCCGCAGGTCGCCGACGTCCGGCTCACCGTCTGGTGCCCCCGCTGCCAGCCGCCGCAGCCCGGCGATCCTCCCCCCGGGCGCGCCGGCGTTGGCTGAACGGCGCTGCCCGGGTCCCTACCCGCCCAGCACGCGGAAGGCGGGGATGGGGCGGTCACTGGTGCGGTACTGCTTCCGGCCTTCTTCGAGCAGATCGCGGCCTTCGATGTCGTTCACGACGATGGCGGGGAAGTCCCGCACGAGCAGCCGGCGAATCGCTTCCGTCCCGAGGTCCTCGAAGGCGATCACCTCGGCGCTCTCGATGTGCTGGCTCAGGAGCGCACCGGTTCCCCCTACGGCGATGCAGTACACCGCCCGGTGCCGTTTGAGCGCCTCACGCACTTCCGGTCCTCGCCCCCCTTTGCCGATGATCGCCTTCACCCCAAGCTCGAGCATCGCGGGGGTGTAGGGGTCGAGGCGCATCGCGGTCGTGGGGCCCGCCGAGCCGATGACCTGTCCTGGGCGGGGAGGCGTCGGGCCGACGTAGTACAACACCTGCCCTCGCAAATCGATGGGCAGCGGCTCGCCCCGCTGCATCAGCTCGATGAGACGCTTGTGGGCAGCGTCGCGGGCAGTGTAGATCACGCCGTTGAACCGGACGTGGTCGCCGATGTGCAAGCGGGCCACATCCTCGTCGGTGAGCGGAGTCTCCAGCCGGATGCTCTCCATCTCGCTCACCTGCCGAGCTGCTTGCGCATCAGGATGAAGCGGACGGGCACGCGTACCCGTTCCGGGAAGCTGTAGGGCTGCTCCCCGTACGGCTCGTACCCGAGCCGCTCGTACCACTCCAGGAGCTCTTCACGCTGGTCGAGCACGCGGATGCGGGCCTCCCTGCAACCCAGTCGGAGAAGTCGGGCCTCGGCCGCCTCCACCAGCTCCCGGCCGAGGCCCCGGGCCTGCTCATCTGGGGCGACGGCCAGCATTCCGAACCACCCCACCGCGGGCTCCTCGCCGACCTCCACGAAGACGGTCCCGACGATCCGCCCGCCGTGCTCGGCGACGATGAAGTCGCCGCTTTCCGCAAGCGCCGCAACCTCCGCGGCGGATGTCCTCGGCCCGCCAACGAACGGCGCTTCCACTTCGTAGGCCTGATTCACCACCGCCGCGATGGCCCCCGCATCGGAAGGCCGAGCGAATCGCAGCAGTACGGTTGCAGCCGCTCCCATCGCGCTCCTCCTACAGAACGGCTTCCTTGGTCCGCGCGCTGTGGCACTGGATGTTCACCGCCACCGGGAGTGCGGTGATATGCGTCGGGTACGTTTCCACGAAAACGTCGAGCGCCGTCGTCGTCCCTCCGACTGCCTGGGGTCCGACTCCGAGCGCGTTGACCGCTTCCAGGAGTTCGCGCTCCAGCTCGGCCACCTCGGGGTCAGGATTCCGCTCACCGATCTTGCGGAAGAGCGCGTGCTTCGCCATCGCCATCGCCTTCTCCGCGGTGCCCCCCACCCCCACCCCGATGACGAGCGGCGGGCAGGGATTCCCGCCCGAGATGTCCACGGTCTCGCAGACGAAGTCGATGATCGCCCGCTTCCCCATCCCTGGAAGGAAGTTCTGGTAGCGCGACATGTTCTCGCAGCCGCCCCCTTTGGGCATGAACCGGATCCGTACCCGATCGCCCGGCACGATCTCCGTGTGGATGACCGCCGGAGTGTTGTCGCCGGTGTTCTTCCGGGCGCTGAATGGCCGCTCGACGATCGACTTCCGCAGGTATCCTTCCTGGTACCCCCGACGCACGCCTTCGTTCACCGCGTCGATGAGGTATCCACCGGTGAAGTGGACGTCCTGTCCGATCTCCAGGTACACCACTGCCGTACCCGTGTCCTGGCAGAGCGGGAGCATCTTCCGCCGCGCCACCTCCGCGTTCTCCAGGATCTCGTCGATGATCTGGACGGCGAGCGGCGACCGTTCCCGTTCCCGAGCCGCCCGTATCGCTTGCTCGACGTCCTCCGGCAGGAAGTGCGTCGCCTCGATGGCAAGGCGGGCGATGGTCTCCGTCACTTCCGCGACGTCGATGGTTCGCATCTTCTCCGTACCCGTTCCGCCTCGATTGCGGCAGCCTTCCCGCTGCCACAGGCAGCGTACCGCGGAGCCTCCGCGTGCGCATCCGCCGCTCGGCACCCGCCGTGCCCGCCGTTCGGCCCCGTGCTATCATGCCGCCGACGCGAGGTCGCGAGCAGGGAGGGACGCATGCGGCTCACGGTCAACCTCCGGACGTGTCTGCGGTCGGGCCAGTGCACCTACATGCACCCGCGTCTCTTCCGCGAAGGCGAAGACGGCTTCCCCGTCGTCCTCGTCGAGCATCCGGAGGGCGAACTCCTCGAGGAGGCCCGGGACGCAGCCGAGCTCTGTCCCAGCAGCTCCATCCACCTCCTCGATGACGACGCTGCCGCCGCCAACTGACCTGCCCTTGCTACCCGGCCTCGGCAGCCTTGCAGGGGGTGGCCATGCCCGCGCTCGACGGCGTCAAGGTTCTCGACCTCACCCAGTACGAAGCTGGCACCACGTGCACGCAGTACCTCGCTTGGTTCGGAGCCGAAGTCGTCAAGGTCGAACGGCCCGGCGTGGGCGACCCGGGACGAGCCGCCGACGGCTACGGCAAGGACTCCCTCTACTTCCTTAGCTTCAACCACAACAAGAAGAGCCTCGCGCTCGACATCGGAACGCCCGAGGGCCGCGAGATCTTCCTCGCCCTCGTGCCGAAGTTCGACATCGTCGTCGAGAACTTCACGCTGGGCACGATGGAGCGCCATGGCCTCGGCTGGGACGTCCTCCGCGAGCGCAACCCGGCGCTCATCTACGCCACGATCAAGGGCTTCGGAACGACCGGGCCGTACGCGCACTTCAAGTGCTTCGACTGGGTCGCCCAGGCGGCAGGGGGCGCCTTCAGCATCACCGGCGAAGCGAGCGGCCCACCGATGCGCCCGGGCGCCACCTACGCCGACACCGGCACAGGGATGCACGCCGCGATGGGCATCCTCGCCGCCTACATCCAGCGGCTCAGGACGGGCCGTGGCCAGATGGTCGAGGTCTCCATGCAGGAGACCATCGTCAACTTCATGCGGATGCCCATGTCGACGCGGGAGCGGTTCCCTGGCCCCGTGCCGCGGCGCGGAAACTCCCTCGGCCCGCCTACCGACCTCTACCCCTGCGCTCCCGGCGGACCGAACGACTACGTGTTCATCATGGTCGTGACCAGCCGCATGTGGGATGCCCTCACCGTGGCCATTGGGAAGCCCGAGCTCGGCACCGACCCCCGCTTCGCCACTCCGAAGGCCCGCGCGGAGAACCGCGACGCCCTGTACGAGGAGATCGCTGCTTGGACTCGACAGCGCACGAAGTTCGAGGCTATGGAGTGGCTGGCCGAACGCGGCGTCCCTTGTAGCGCCGTCTACGACACCGAAGACGTCCTCAACGACAAACACCTGCGCGCTCGGAAGATGATCCGCACCGTCGTCCATCCCGTGCGCGGCGCCTTCGCGATGCTCGCTCCTCCCATCCATCTCAGCGAGTCGCAGGTCGAGATGCAGCCGGCACCGCTCCTCGGGCAGCACACCGCCGAAGTACTCCGACGTGAACTCGGGCTGGGCAGCGAGGAGATCGCCGCGCTGGCGGAACGGGGGGTCATCGGCCTCGCTACGGCACCGGCTCCCGTCGGCGGAGGCGCGGTATCCTGAGGGCGTGACGCTCGGACAGGAGTCCTCGCTCATCGAACGCGCCGGAGGTCGCGAGACCATCGAGTGGGCGGTCGACCACTTCTACGACCGCGTCGAACGAGACCCGATCCTTCGGCCCATCTATCCGCAGGACCTTCGCCCCGGCCGCGAGAAGTTGAAGCTCTTCTTCGTTCAATGGCTCGGCGGTCCGCCCCTCTACTCCGAGCGGTACGGGCACCCTCGGCTGCGTCGGCGTCACTTCCCCTTCGTCATCGATGAGCAAGCAGCCGAGCGCTGGCTCGCCCTCATGTCCGAGGCGCTCGCTGCCGCCGGCATCCCTCAAGCGGTGCGGAGCGCCATCGAACAGCGGCTCCGACCGCTCGCCTTCCACATGGTCAACGCACACCAAGACGTCCCCCGCGAACCGTTGGGGGACGTCTGGATGGAGTGAGACGGCGCGCCGCGGCGCTACCGACCGGTCGAGTACCCGTACACCGCCACGAGGAACCCGATGGCGGTGATCCCGAAGAAGAGCGCCACCGCGGTGACGGCCCAGGCCGTGCGCTCGTCGGACGATTCCTCGGCTGCCGCTTGCTCGGTGCTCTGCTCGTCGACCGCCTGTTCCGGCGCACGGAGGCTCGGTTCACCCGGAATCGAGGCGACAGACGCGGGTGGAGGGGCGGCCGCTACCGGACGGTCCGACGCTGCTGCCGCGCTCCCGGCCCACAGCGCGAACAGAACCAGGGCTCCGAGCAAGGGAATCACGCGAACGACGTTGACCATGTTGACCTCGCTGCCCCGCCGAATGCGTTGTTCGCAACGCATGGTACACGAGGCAGGTGCTCCTGGCAGAATGGAGCGAGGGAGGTTCGTCCCAGTGTCCAGGAGAGGCGGCCATGGTCGAATACGACGCAAAGACAGCCCTCATCGTGGTCGACATCCAGAACGACTTCGCTGACCCCGCTGGCAGCCTGTACGTCAAGGGCGGTGAGGCGGTGGTACCCGTGGCGAACCGCGAAATCGAACGCGCGAAGGCGGCGGGCGCTCTCGTCGTGTACACCCAAGACTGGCACCCAGCTTCGACGCCCCACTTCCAGAAGGACGGTGGCATCTGGCCCGTCCATTGCGTGGCCCACTCCTGGGGAGCTCAGTTTCACCCCGACCTCCGTGTCGAGGGCGAGGTCGTCCAGAAAGGCACCGGGGGCGAGGATGGCTACTCCGGTTTCAGCGTTCGCGACCCTCGGACGGGGACAGTCGGCCCCACGAAGCTCGAGTCGCTGCTCCGCGGACGAGGGATCGAGCGGGTGGTCATCATCGGCCTGGCGACGGATTACTGCGTCAAAGAGACGGCGCTCGATGCCGCCAAGCTCGGATTCCAGACCACGGTCTTGCGCGAAGGGGTTCGGGCGGTGAACCTCCAAGCAGGCGACGAAGAGCGCGCCTTCGAAGCGATGCGCGCAGCCGGCGTACGGATCGAATGACCCAGGCACCGAACCGCGCCCTCTTCACCGACCTGTACGAACTCACCATGGCGGCGAGCTACTTCGCCGCGGGCATGAACGACACGGCCACGTTCGAGCTCTTCATCCGTGAGCTCCCTCGCAACCGGAACTTCCTCGTCGTGGCCGGCCTCGAAGACGTCCTGGATTACCTCGAGTCGCTCCGCTTCGAACCCGACGACCTCGCGTACCTCCAGAGCCTGGGAACCTTCCGGAACGACTTCCTCGAGTGGCTCGAAACCTTCCACTTCACGGGCGATGTCTGGGCCATGCTCGAGGGCGAGATCGCCTTCGCCGAAGAGCCGCTCCTCCGCGTGACGGCTCCCCGCATCCAAGCGCAGCTCGTCGAAACGTTCCTCCTCAACGCCGTCAACTACCAGACGCTCGTCGCCACGAAAGCGGCGCGCGTCGCTATCGCCTGTCGGGGCCGCAGGTTCGTCGACTTCTCTCCTCGGCGCGACCACGGCTTCGACGCGGCGCTCAAGGCGGCTCGGGCGGCGTACATCGCCGGCGCGGCCGCGACGTCGAACGTGCTCGCCGGCAAGTTGTACGGGATCCCCGTGGCGGGAACGATGGCCCATTCCTACGTGATGTCGTTCGACTCGGAGGTCGCGGCGTTCCGCCGCTTCGCCCGGGACTTCCCGGGCACCACCCTCCTCATCGACACCTACGACACCATCGAGGGCGCCCGCCATGCCGCCGCGGTCGCCCGCGAGCTGGCCGCGGAGGGAATCACGGTCGGGGCCGTGCGTCTCGATTCCGGCAACCTTGCTCAGCTGGCAAAGGACGTGCGCCGTGTCCTCGACGAGGAGGGATTCCCCGAAATCCGCATCTTCGCCTCGGGCGACCTGGACGAGTACCGGATCGCCGAAATCCTCGACGCCGGCGCCCCGGTCGATGCCTTCGGCGTGGGGACGCAGCTCGGCACCAGCGGCGACGCGCCCTGGCTGGGTGGTGTCTACAAACTGGTGGAGGACTCCCGTGGGCCCCGGGTGAAGCTCGCCGAGCGGAAGGCCACCGCGCCCGGCGCGAAGCAGGTGTACCGGTTCGCCGGAGCGGGCGGCGTGTTCGAATTCGATATGGTGGCACTCGCCGGGGAGCAGGGCCCGCTCGAGGGGCGGCCCCTGCTCCGCCAGGTGATGGAAGGTGGTCGCAGGACCCTCCCTCCGGAGCCGCTCTCCCGCATCCGGGAGCGCTGCTTGGCCAACCTCGAGCGGATCCCCGAGCGGCTCAAGTCGCTCGAAACGGTCAGCCCGCCGTACCCCGTGCGGCACTCCGCCGAACTGGAGCGGCTCCTCGCCGAAACCCGGGCGCGCGTCGCCGCAGCGAACCGGCCCGCCGCCGCCCACCGGAGTGAGGCGACATAAGCTACAATGGGTTCGCAACGGCTTCGGTTCCCTCTCCAGTCGTTGCGAGCCGGGGCGGGCAAGGTTGCTCGCCCCTACTGTTCCGTCGCCGGCAGCTCTTGTCGCAGCTCCAGCACCGGCGCGAAGAGGTCGCCTTCCCGCTCGAGGCGCTCCAGAACTCGCTCGGCCCGAAGCCGCTCCGACCACTTCCTCGGGTCGCCCTGGGCGAGCTCCTCGACTTCCTCCCAGCGGAGAGGGGCGCTCACGCGCGGCTCCGGTGTCCCGCGCAACGAGTAGACGGCAACGGTGGTCTTCCGCGCGTGGTTCTGACTCCAGTCGATGAACACCTTCCCCGTGCGCAGCTCCTTCCGCATGACCGTCGTGATAGCGCGCGGTGTCTCCGCCTCCAGCTTCCGGGCGATGCTGCGGGCGAGTGCCCGCGTCTGGTCGAAGGTGACGGGTGCATTGATGGGCACGTACACGTGGAGCCCCGATTTCCCCGATGCCTTCGCGAAGGCCTGGAGGCCACACGCCTCGAGGGCCTGGCGGATGCGGAGCGCCGTGACCGCGCACTCCCGCAGCCCTGCCGGGGGGCCAGGGTCGAGGTCGAAGACGGCCGCCAGCGGCGTCTCGGGCGCGGTCGCCGTGCCCAGGGTCACGTGCAGCTCCAGCGCCGCAAGGTTGGCCACCCAGATAAGCGCTGGCAGGTCCTCGATGCGGCAGTACTCCACCACTGGCCGTTTCCCACTGCTGCTCACCGGCGCCACGGGAACCCATGGCGGGCGGTGACGCGGGCACTGCTTTTCGAAGAACGACGGCGCCTCGACCCCGTCGGGCCAGCGCTTCAGCGTCACCGGTCGGCCCCGCAGATGGGGAAGCATCACGTCCGCTACGCGCCGGTAGTAATCGATGACCTCGGCCTTCGTGAACCCCGCCTGCGGGTAGAGGACCTTCTCGAGGTTCGTGAGCTCGAGCTCGCGGCCGTCAACCGCGACCACGATGCTGCGGCGCCTCATGCCGTCCGCTTCGCCCGCTCTTTCGCCAGGGCGATGCTCTCCTCCAGCGCCTTCACGAGGTCGACCGGCGGCGCGGCCTCCGCCCGCTTGGGCGCCATCGGTACTACCGTCTTCCCCGCCGCTTTCTCCTCGATGAGCTGGAGCACCGCTTCGCGGTATTCGTCGCGGTACTTCTCCGGCTCGAAGGGTGCTGCGAGCGCCTCGATGAGCTGCTGCGCCATCGCCACCTCGCGTTCCGTCGCCCGCACCGTCTCCCCCGGCAGCCCTTCGAGCTCCGTCACCGGAACGACCTCGTCCGCGTAGTACAGCGTCGACATGACCCGCGCTGGCCCCGCTGCCCGGATGGCGGTCAGGTACTCGCGGCCGCGCATCACCACTCGCCCTATGGCCACCCGCTGCGATTCTTCCATCGCCTGACGCAGAAGCGCGTACGCCTTCTGTCCACCCTTGTCCGGCGCCAGGTAGTAGGAGTGTTCGAAGTACACCGGGTCGATTTCCCGCAGCTCCACGAACTCCTGGATCTCGATGCCTTCCGTAAGCTCCGGAGCGAGCCCTGCCAGCTCCTCGTCCGTGACCGTGACGTATTCTCCGGGGCGGACTTCGTACCCTCGCACAATCTCCTCCGCCGGAACTTCGACGCCTTCCGCCGCACAGAAGCGCCGGACCTGGATGCGTGACCCGTCCCGCGCGTGGAGCTGATTGAAGCGCACGTCTTTGCTGCGCGTCGCGCTGTACAGCTTCACCGGCACATTCACCAGACCGAAGCTGATCGTGCCCGACCAAATTGCGCGCGGCATCGCCGACCTCCTTCGGGCTGGCGCGCGGCCAGCCCCGCGCCGACATAATAGGCCAACCTTCACGGAGGCGCTGTGCGTGTCCGCCGACGATCGGCTGGCAGCGTATCGCCGCAAACGGGACTTCAGCCGAACGCCCGAGCCGGCGGGCGGCGAACCCGTGCCCCCGTCCGACCGCCCGCGATTCGTCGTCCATGAGCACCACGCCTCCTCGCTCCATTGGGACCTCCGCCTCGAACACGACGGTGTCCTCGCTTCGTGGGCCGTCCCAAAGGGCATCCCCCTCGAGCCGGGGACACGGCGCCTCGCCGTGCGCACCGAAGACCACCCGCTCGAATACCTCACCTTCGAAGGCAGCATCCCCGAGGGCCAGTACGGCGCCGGAGAGATCCGCATCTGGGACTCCGGCACGTACGACCCGTTGAAGTTCCTCCCCTCCGAGGTCATGGTCGACCTGCACGGTGGCCGGCTCCGGGGCCGATACGTGCTCGTTCCTACCGGTGGCAACCGTTGGCTCCTCCAACGGATCGACTCGACCGACGGTCCCGGGCGCGAACCGCTACCGCGAGACCTCCGCCCCATGCTGGCCGTGCCCGGTCCGCTCCCCGACGACCCGGAGGGCTGGGCGTTCGAGGTGAAATGGGACGGCATCCGCGCGCTCGCCTTCGCCGAAGGGGGGCGCGTGCACTTCCGGAGCCGCCGGGGGAACGACATCAGCTCGCAGTTCCCGGAGCTCCGAGCCCTCGCCCAGCGCTATCCCGATACCTCGATGGTCCTCGACGGGGAGATCGTTGCCTTCGACGAACGGGGCGTTCCGAGCTTCGAACGGCTCCAGTCCCGGCTCGGGGTCGCGGAGCGGCGCGCCCGGGCGCTGGCCGAAGCCGTGCCCGCCGTGTTCGTCATCTTCGACCTTCTCTTCTTCGACGGGCGCCGCACCCTCACCCTTCCCTACGGCGAACGGCGGCGGCTCCTCGAATCCCTCGAACTGGAGGGCCCTCACTGGCAGACGCCCCGGGCCTTCACGGGCGACCCGGAGACGATCTTCGCCGCCGCCGTCGAGCGCGGCCTCGAAGGGATCGTGTGCAAACGGGCCGACAGCCCATATGAACCGGGAAGGCGGAGCCCCTCGTGGCGGAAAGTGAAGGCCCGTAGCGCTCAGGAGTTCGTGATCGTGGGGTGGACTCCCCGGAAGGGCGCGGGCTTCGGCGACATCGGCGCCCTGCTCCTCGCTTACTACGATCCCCCTTCCTCGGCCCCCGAAGGACGGCGGCTCGTGTACGCGGGGCGCGCCGGCACGGGCCTCTCGGAGGCGGAAGCGGTGCGCCTGGCTCGATCGCTCGCACCACTGGCCAGCGAGGAACCCACCGTCGAAGCGCCCGATGCTCCTCCCGATGCCCGCTGGGTGCGCCCCGAGTTGGTGGCCCGGGTCGAGTTCACCGGGTGGACCGAATCGGGCCGCCTGCGCAACCCCGTCTTCCTGGGTCTGCGCCCCGACGCCGATCCCCGTGAGGTCGTCCGCGAGACCTCGGAACTCTCCGCGTAGACTGGACCCATGCAGCTTCCGGCACCCCTACTCCCCGCCGTCTTCCGCGAGCGGCTGAACCGGTTCACGGCGGCGGTGGAGCTCCCCGGTGGCGTGCCCACGCTCGCCCATGTCCCCAACTCCGGTCGGCTCACCGGCTGCGCCGTCCCCGGCGCGCGCTGTTGGCTCGCTCCTGCCGGAGGCCGCGGGCGCCGGCTGCCTTATCGTGTCGAACTGATGGAGGCCCCCGGGGGTGCCCTCGTCGGCGTGAATACCCAGCGCTCGAACGGCCTCGCTCTCGAAGCGCTCGATTCCGGGCTCTTAGGCCTCCCCCGGCTGGCGCGGCCGTACGTAGCACAGCGGGAACGGAGCCCCGGTCCCGGCCTCCGCATCGACCTCCTGCTTACCGACGAGGAGGGGCCGTACTGGGTCGAGGTGAAGAACATCACCCTCGTCGAGGAAGGCGTCGGCCTCTTCCCGGACGCTGTCACCGCCCGCGGACGGCGCCACCTCGAGCGGCTCGCCGAAATCGCCCGGGAAGGGGGCCGCGCCGCCGTCGTCTACGTCGTTCAGCGCGACGATGCCCGCGCCGTCCGGGCCGCGGCCGAAGTGGACCCGGGGTATGCAGCCGCGGCCGAACGGGCGGCCCGCTCGGGGGTCGCCTTCGCGGCGATCGCCGTCCAGGTTCGTCTCGATGCCCTCGTCCCGCGCGCCGCCATCCCCGTCCTCGTCCCACCGTCCGGTAGGATGGAGGGGTGAGCGAACCTCCCCCGCCCGGAGCGAAGCGCGAGCGCCCGCGCGACCTGCTGGGCCGGCCCTTGCCCTGGGGAAGCCCTTCACAGCTCGTTCTCGAAGAGTACGACGCGATGCCGGCGGAGCGATGCCACGCCCTGGCGCTGGCCGCCTTCGAACGGGGCGACTACTTCCCCGCGCACGAGGCATGGGAAGCAGCCTGGCGGCAGCGGAAGGGGAGCACCGACGAGCGTTTCTTCAAGGCGCTCGCCCAGCTCGGAGCGGGGTACACTCACTGGCGCCGCGGCAACCCTCACGGTGCGCGCGTCCTGCTCCAACGGGCTGCCCGCGCCCTTGCCGGCTGCGACGGCTCCCCGTGGGGCGTCGACGTGCCTCGGCTTCTGGAGGTGCTGCGCGAACATGCGGAGGCGTTCGGGCATTGGGCGGAGGGCGGTCCACCGCCGCAGCTTCGGCCCAGCATCCCTCGCACGGACGGGCCGGACCCTTAGCGTCCTCGAAACTGCGGTTCCCGCTTCTCGGCGAAGGCCCGCTGACCCTCTCGGGCGTCCTCCGTTCGCATCACCTCCGCGTAGAGCCGCGCCTCGAGCCGGAGCCCCTCGCGCAGGGGGAGCTCGAAGGCGCCTTCGTACGCCGCCCGCTTCATCGCACGCAAGGCAAGAGGTGCGTTCCTCGTCAGCCGCTCGGCCCAGGCGAGGGCCGTAGGCAGCGCTTCGCCTTGCGGGACCACCGCGTTCACCAGCCCGATGCGGTGCGCTTCGGCCGCGTCGATCCGTTCCCCGAAGAGGAGGAGCTCCATCGCTTTGCCGAAGGGGACGTAGCGCGCCAGCCGCTGCGTCTGGCCGCCGCCGGCCACGATCCCGCGCTTCGCCGCCATCGTCCCGAAGGTTGCGTTCTCCGCTGCGATGCGGAGGTCGCAGGCGAGCGCCAGCGCGAGCCCGGCAGCGAGACAGTGGCCGTTTACCGCGGCGATCGTCGGTTTCCAGATCCCGTCGGGCGTCAGCCGGGTGCGGCTTCGCTCGCGGCTCCAGTCTTCGCTTTCGTCGGCCGCGCTCTTCACGAGGTCCCGGCCCGCGCAGAAAGCCCGGTCGCCCGCACCCGTCACCACCGCGACCCAGAGGTTGTCGTCGGCTT
>BEIF01000001.1:167500-1557145 GCA_002898215.1 bacterium HR29
GTAACGGGGCTAAGCATGGCGCCGAAGCTGTGGGTCGTCCGCCAAGGGCGGGCGGCGGTAGGGGAGCGTCTGCTTCGGCTGTGAAGCGGGTGGCGCGAGCCCCCGTGGAGCGAAGCGGAGTGAGAATGCCGGCATGAGTAGCGCAAGGAGCGTGAGAACCGCTCCCCCCGGAAACCTAAGGTTTCCTACGGAAGGTCAATCCGCGTAGGGTTAGTCGGGCCTAAGCCGAGGCCGAAAGGCGTAGGCGATGGACAGCTGGTTAGTATTCCAGCACCGCCCTGAGTGGGCTTGATGCAGAGGGGGGACCCGGAAGGGTAGGTTCCGCGGGCCCACTGGACATGGTCCGTTCCTGGCCTGTAGGCGTCTGGGCCGAGGCAAATCCCGGCCCAGGATAAGCTGAGGGGTCGGGAGGAGTGGAGACTTCGGTCAAAGCAACGGAGCTGAGCCCACGCCGGCGAGAAAAGCCTCGCTGCTACTGCTCAGGGCGCCCGTACCGCAAACCGACACCGGTAGGTGGCGGTAAGAACCGCAAGGGGATCGGGAGAACCCTCGTTAAGGAACTCGGCAAATTGGGTCCGTAACTTCGGGAGAAGGACCGCCTCCGGCTGTGAACCGGCTTGCCCGGGGAGCAGCGGGAGGTCGCAGTGAGCAGGCCCGGGCGACTGTTTACCAAAACCACAGGTCTCTGCGAAAGCGAAAGCTGACGTATAGGGGCTGACGCCTGCCCAGTGCCGGAAGGTTAAGGGGAGGGGTGCAAGCCCCGAACCGAAGCCCCGGTGAACGGCGGCCGTAACTATAACGGTCCTAAGGTAGCGAAATTCCTTGTCGGGTAAGTTCCGACCCGCACGAAAGGCGTAACGACCTGGGCACTGTCTCGACGAGGGACCCGGCGAAATTGAATTGACCGTGAAGATGCGGTTGACCCGCGGCAGGACAAAAAGACCCCGTGGAGCTTTACTGCAGCTTGGCGCTGGGAGTGGGCCTGGGATGCGTAGGATAGGTGGGAGGCTGTGAAGCCGGGCTTCCGGGCTCGGTGGAGCCGCCCTTGAAATACCACCCTTCCCTGGTCTGCTTTCTAACTCGTGAGCAAGCACGAGGACAGCGTCTGGCGGGCAGTTTGACTGGGGCGGTCGCCTCCTAAAGCGTAACGGAGGCGCACAAAGGTCCCCTCAGGCTGGATGGAAATCAGCCGTCGAGTGCATTGGCATAAGGGGGCTTGACTGCGAGACCTACAAGTCGAGCAGGGGCGAAAGCCGGTCAAAGTGATCCTACGGTACCGTGTGGAAGGGCCGTGGCTTAACGGATATAAGCTACCCCGGGGATAACAGGCTGATCTTGCCCAAGCGTCCACAGCGACGGCAAGGTTTGGCACCTCGATGTCGGCTCGTCGCATCCTGGGGGTGAAGTCGCTCCCAAGGGTTGGGCTGTTCGCCCATTAAAGCGGTACGCGAGCTGGGTTCAGAACGTCGTGAGACAGTTCGGTCTCTATCCGCCGCGGGCGTAGGAGGCTTGAGGGGGGCTGCCCCTAGTACGAGAGGACCGGGGTGGACGGACCTCTGGTGTGCCAGTTGTCCCGCCAGGGGCACCGCTGGGTAGCCATGTCCGGACCGGATAAGCGCTGAAAGCATCTAAGCGCGAAGCCGACCCCAAGATGAGGCCTCCCACCGGGCTAACCGGGTAAGACCACAGGAAGACCACCTGTTCGATAGGCGCCAGGTGTAAGCGCAGCAATGCGCTCAGCTGAGGCGTACTAATGGTCGAGGGCTTGACCTGCGTCCAAGGCTCGCCCACCGATCGCCCACCGCGTTGCTCGCTCTTCAGTGTGCAGGTGCCCCGGCACCCCTCCCTCACACCGCGGGGTGGAGCAGTGGCAGCTCGTCGGGCTCATAACCCGAAGGTCGCGGGTTCGAATCCCGCCCCCGCTACCATCACCCCTTCCCCGACCCGAACGGCGCCCTCTCCGCGAGGGCGCCGCTTCCCTCTCTCCAGCACCATCCGCCCATGACGATCCCCGGACCCGACCCCCTCCTCGACGGCGTGTGGTGGCTCCACTCCACCCGCGGCTCCAACGTCTACCTCGTCGAGGCGGACGACGGCTCCCTCGCACTCGTCGATACGGGCTTCCGCCAGAGCGCTCCTGCCATCCTCGGGCAGCTCGACCACTTCGAACGGCCGCTCGCCGCGATCCTCGTCACCCACCGGCACTTCGACCACGCCGGCGGCGCGGCCACCCTCCGGGAAGCGACGGGCGCCCTCGTGGTCGCCGGTCGCGGCGATTGCCGCCTCCGCGACGGTCACTACGAACTCCGTACGCCCATCGGCCGAACCCACATCGCGCGCTTCCTCGGCTCTCTCGTCGTCCCCCGCCCGGAGCCCGTCCCCGTCGACCGCCCCGTCGACTCGGAGACGGAAGTGCTTCCCGGTGTCGTGGCCGTCCCGACTCCAGGCCACACGCCGGGCTCCCTCTGCTTCCTCGTGCCGCGGCTCGGTGCGGCCTTCGTCGGCGACCTCGTCATCAGCCACGGGGGAACGCTGACCCGCCCACTTCGCATGGCGAACGCCGACGACCGCCTCTACCTCCGGAGCCTCGCCGCCTTCGCTGCCATCGCCCCAGAGGCCGGGTTCCCCGGGCATGGCCCACCCGTCCTCTCCGAGTTCGGCCAGCGTCTTCGTGAGCTCGCAGCGCTTCCCCGCCGAAACGGACTCGCCGCCCTCTCGCCGGAACGGTTCGCCCGGTTGGCCGCCTTCGGCCGCTCGTTCGCTCTCCCTCGACGGTCCCGCCGGCCCGGTTGACGGAGCGGATGGCCGCCGGTATGCTCGTACGTGGCTTGGTGTGCCCACCGGTCTCCCCGATCCGCATGCGCCGACACCACACCCCTTCGCGCAGTTCGCCTGACCAGTCCTGAAGGAGTCGCCGCAGGATGACCACTGCCCGTGACGTCGTCCGAGGGGGAGGCATTTCCCCCAAGATCCGGAACTACGGCCGCATCCCTGAGGTCCTCGAGCTCCCCAACCTCATCCGCGTTCAGCTCGAGAGCTTCGAATGGTTCAAGCGGGAAGGACTCCGTGAGGTCCTCGACGAGTTCTCCCCCATCACTGACTTCTCTGGCTCCCGTATGGAGCTCTACTTCCGCGATTACTTCTTCCGCCCCCCGAAGCACTCGCAGGAAGAGTGCCGAGAGCGGGATATGACCTACTCGGCGCCCCTGTACGTGACCGTGGAGCTCCATGTAAAGGACACGGGGGAAATCAAAGAGCAGGTCATCTTCTTCGGCGACTTCCCAATCATGACCGAACGCGGCACCTTCATCATCAACGGTGCCGAACGGGTCGTCGTCAGCCAGCTCGTCCGTTCCCCCGGCGTGTACTACACCCTCGAGACCGATATCCAGACCGGCCGCCAGCTTGGCTTCGCCAAACTCATCCCCAACCGCGGCGCCTGGCTGGAGTTCGAGACCTCGAATCGCGATGTGATTTCGGCGAAGGTCGACCGGAAGCGGAAGATCCCCGTCACCACCCTCATCCGTGCCGTCGACGTTCCGGGACTCCTGCCCGAGGACAGGGAGAACCCGCGCTTCCAGAAGTACTTCGAGGCGCGCGCTCGCGCCGAAGCCAGCGGCGCTCCCGAGGACGAACGGGCTCGCGATGCCGCACTCCGGGAACTCGAGCATGACCTCGGCACCAACGAGCGACTCTTCCGCCTCTTCGAAGACGTCGACACGGACGAGGTCCACCAATACATTCGGGCCACCATCGCGCGGGAGTCGGCGGCCGTCGAGGACAAGCATTCCGCCCTCCTCGACTTCTACCGCCGCATGCGCCCCGGCGACCCGCCGACGCCCGAGAACGCCCGCAACCTCCTCACCTCCACCTTCTTCAACCCGCGTCGCTACGACTTGGGGCGCGTCGGCCGGTACAAGGTGAACCGCCGCCTCGGCTTCGACGAGGTAACGCAGAAGCACCTCCGCGCCGAGGACCTCGTCGCCATCGTCCGCGAGCTCATTAACCTGAACAACGGACGCGGCCATCCGGACGATATCGACCACCTCGGCAACCGCCGCGTTCGCGCAGTAGGCGAGCTCATCCAGCAGCAGTTCCGCGTGGGCCTGCTCCGCATGGAGCGCGTCGTTCGGGAGCGGATGAACATCACCGACCCCGACGAGGCTACGCCGAGCGCCCTCATCAACATCCGGCCGGTCGTGGCCGCCATGCGGGAATTCTTCGGCGGGAGCCAGCTCAGCCAGTTCATGGACCAAACCAACCCGCTGGCTGAGCTCACGCACAAGCGTCGGTTGAGCGCTCTCGGCCCGGGCGGTCTCTCCCGTGACCGCGCCGGGTTCGATGTCCGCGACGTGCACCATAGCCACTACGGGCGCATCTGCCCCATCGAAACGCCGGAAGGCCCGAACATCGGCCTCATCGGCTCGCTCGCGACCTATGGCCGCCTGAACGCCTTCGGCTTCGTCGAAACGCCGTACCGCCGGGTCGTGAACGAACTGAGCGCCGACGACCCTCGCGTCATCGGGCGTACCGTGCGCCAGGACATCACCGACACGGCGGGCAACGTCATCGTTCCCAAGGGGACGGTCGTCACGGAGGAGGTGGCGCGCCGTCTCGCCGAGCTCGGGCGACGCGTGCCCATCGAGCCGATCGTTACCGATGAAATCGTCTACCTCACCGCCGACGAAGAGGAGCGATTCATCATCGGGCAGGCGAACACTCCTGTCTCCCCGGACGGCCGTTTCCTCACGGACCGCGTCGAGGCCCGTGTCCGCAGCCAGTTCCGGCAGGTTTCCCCGGAAGAGGTTCACTTCCTCGACGTCTCGCCGAAGCAGATGGTTTCGGTGGCGACGTCGCTCATCCCCTTCCTCGAGCACGACGACGCCAACCGCGCCCTCATGGGCTCGAACATGCAGCGCCAGGCCGTCCCCCTCGTGCGGCCGGAGGTTCCGCTTGTGGGGACCGGGATGGAGCGCCGGGCAGCTATCGACTCCGGCCATGCGGTCGTGGCCGAGGGCGACGGCGAGGTGATCGAGGCGCACGGCCTGCAGGTGGTCGTCCGCTACGACGATCCTGAGCTCGGCACGAAGACGTACCCGCTCATCAAGTTCGCGCGTTCGAACCAGGGCACCTGCATCAACCAGCGGCCGGTGGTCATTCGCGGACAGCGCGTTCGCAAGGGCGACCCCCTCATCGACAGCTCGAGCACGCAGAATGCCGAGCTCGCCCTCGGCCAGAACGTGCTGTGCGCGTTCATGTCGTGGGAGGGCTACAACTTCGAGGACGCCATCATCATCAGCCAGAACCTCATCCGGGAGGACAAGTACACCTCCATCCACATCGAGAAGTACGAGGTCGAAGCGCGCGAGACGAAGCTCGGGCCGGAGGAGATCACCCGCGACATCCCGAACGTCGGCGAGGAGAGCCTCCGCGACTTGGACGAGGACGGCATCATCCGCATCGGGGCGGAGGTGCGCGAGGGCGACATCCTCGTCGGCAAGATCACGCCCAAGGGTGAAACCGAGCTCACCGCCGAGGAGAAGCTGCTCCGCGCCATCTTCGGCGAGCGCGCCCGCGAGGTGAAGGACACGAGCCTCCGCGTACCCCACGGCGAAAGCGGAAAGGTTATCGACGTCAAGGTCTTTACCCGCGACAACCACCCCGAGCTCCCTGCCGGGGTCATCAAGCTCGTCCGTGTGAGCGTCGCCCAGCGCCGGAAGATCTCCGAGGGCGACAAGATGGCGGGACGGCACGGGAACAAGGGCGTCATCAGCCGCATCCTGCCGCGGGAGGACATGCCGTTCCTCCCCGACGGCACCCCGGTCGACATCATCCTCAACCCCATCGGTGTGCCCAGCCGCATGAACATCGGCCAGGTGCTCGAAACACACCTCGGCTGGGCTGCCCACTGGCTCGGCTTCCGGGCCATCAGCCCCGTCTTCGACGGCGCATCCGACGTCGCGATCGACGACGCGCTCGCGCTCGCCTGGATGGCGATGGAAGCCGGCGCCGTCTACTACGTCGACCCGCGGGACCGCGGCTTCGACGAAGAGCGGCTCATCCGCTGGATCGAGGAGCAGGGGTACGACCCCGACCCCATCTACCGCAACCCGGTGGAAGGGGCGGCGAAGCGCGCCTGCCTCGAAATCTGGCTGAAGCAGATGCAGGTGGCGGTGCCAGATGGCGCATCCACGGAAGAGCTCGAGCAGCTCGCCCAGAAGACCTACGACGATACGGGTGTACCCCCGCCGATCTTCGGGAAGATGACCCTGTACGACGGCCGAACCGGCGAGCCGTTCGACCAGCCCGTGACCGTCGGCTACATCTACATGATGAAGCTGAACCACCTCGTCGAGGACAAGATCCACGCCCGGAGCACGGGGCCCTACTCGCTCATCACCCAGCAGCCGCTCGGGGGTAAGGCTCAGTTCGGCGGGCAGCGCTTCGGCGAGATGGAGGTGTGGGCCCTCGAAGCCTACGGGGCGGCCCACGTCCTGCAGGAGCTGCTCACCGTCAAGTCCGACGACGTCGTGGGCCGGGTCAAGGCGTACGAAGCGATCGTGAAGGGCGAGGACGTTCCCGCACCGGGCATCCCCGAATCCTTCAAGGTTCTGGTGAAGGAGCTGCAGAGCCTCGGCCTCTCCGTGGAAGTGTCGAGCGACGAAGGTGCGGTCTCCTTCAGCGAAGACCTCGGTGGCGAGGTGCCCGAGCTTGGCATCAACCTCTCCGGGTTCGAATCGGAGGACGTGTTCAATGCTCGAAGTTAACGACTTCAACCAGGTGCGAATCTCCCTCGCCAGCCCCGAACAGATCCTCTCGTGGTCGTATGGCGAGGTGACGAAGCCGGAGACGATCAACTACCGCACCCTGAAGCCGGAGAAAGATGGGCTCTTCTGCGAGAAGATTTTCGGGCCCACGAAGGACTTCGAATGCTATTGCGGAAAGTACAAGCGGGTCCGCTACAAGGGCATCATCTGCGATAAGTGCGGCGTGGAGGTGACCCGAGCCAAGGTGCGCCGCGAGCGGATGGGACACATCCAGCTCGCCTCCCCCGTCGCTCACATCTGGTTCGTGAAGGGCACGCCGTCCAAGCTCGGCCTCCTGCTCGACATGTCTCCGCGTAACCTCGAGCGGGTCATCTACTTCGCCCAGTACCTCGTCACCCATGTGGACGAGGAGGCGCGGCAGGCCGAGATCGCCCGCCTGCGCGAGGAGAAGGAGGCCATCATCGGCGAGCGGCTTGCCGACGTCTCACCGCGCCGCGAGCAACTGGAGCGGAAGCTGGACGAAGCCCACCGCGAGCTGCAGCAGCGGTTCGCCGAAAGGAAGGAGCGCATCGAGGCCGAACGGAAGATCTCGCGCGATGCCCTCGCAGCGGCCGTGGAGCGCGCCGTCCAGGCGGCCGAAGCTGCCCAGGGGAAAACGCTCGAGCAGCCGATCACGATCCTCGGCGACACCATCCTCGAGGCCGGGACAAAGGTCACGAAGGCCTCCATCGCCAAGGTCCAGAAGGAGGGTGAGAAGAAGCTCGCTGCCTTCGACAAAGAAACCGAGCAGATGGTGGAGCAGGAGCGGCTCGCCATCGAGTCGGCGATGGAGGATGCCAAGGCCTCGCTGGCGGGCGAACTCGAACCGCTCCGGCAGAAGGAGCAGCAGCTCCGCCAGGAGATCGAGCGGGAGTACGACGAGCTCATCAAGGATCTGGAGGAGCTCGCCGACCCGGTGCAGCACGATCGGGTCGTCCTCCTGAGCGAAAGCCGCTACCGGGAGCTTTCGGAGCGCTTCGGACACGTTTTCACGGCGAAGATGGGCGCCGAGGCGATCCTCGACGTCCTCGAGCGGCTCGACCTCGACGCCCTGCGGACGAAGCTGAAGCAGGAGATCATGTCCGCGAGCGGGCAGCGGCGGAAGAAGGCGACGAAGCGCCTCAACGTGGTCGAGGCGCTGAAGGAATCCGGCAACAAGCCGGAGTGGATGATCTTCCGCGTGCTGCCGGTCCTTCCGCCGGAACTCCGGCCGATGGTGCAGCTGGACGGTGGTCGCTTCGCGACGAGCGACCTGAACGACCTGTACCGGCGCGTCATCAACCGGAACAACCGTCTCAAGCGCCTGCTCGAGCTCGGTGCGCCGGAGATCATCATCCGCAACGAGAAGCGGATGCTTCAGGAGGCCGTCGACAGCCTCATCGACAACGGCCGGCGGGGCCGTGCCGTCACGGGCACGGGCGGCCATCGCCTGAAGAGCCTCAGCGACATGCTGAAGGGGAAGCAGGGCCGCTTCCGCCAGAACCTCCTCGGCAAGCGGGTCGACTACTCCGGTCGCTCCGTCATCGTCGTCGGTCCCGAGCTGCGCCTCGACCAGTGCGGCCTGCCGAAGCGCATGGCCCTCGAGCTCTTCAAGCCGTTCGTCATGCACTCCCTGGTGGCGAAGGGGCTCGCCCACAACATCAAGAGCGCCAAGCGCATCGTCGAGCGGGCGCGGCCGGAGGTTTGGGACGTCCTCGACGAGGTCATCAAGGACCGGCCGGTACTCCTGAACCGCGCACCGACGCTCCACCGCCTCGGGATCCAGGCGTTCTATCCGGTCCTCATCGACGGCGCTGCCATCCAGCTCCACCCCCTCGTCTGTGCCGCCTTCAACGCCGACTTCGACGGCGACCAGATGGCCGTCCACGTGCCCCTGAGTCGCGAGGCGGTGGCCGAGGCGAAACAGGTCATGCTCTCGACGAAGAACCTGCTCTCCCCCGCCAGCGGTGACCCCATCGTCACCCCCTCGCTCGACATGGTGCTCGGGGCGTACTACATGACGGAGCTCGACCCCAAGGCGAAGGGCGCCTACCGTCGCGGCTCCAATGGAACGCCCACCCAAGGCGTGTACGCTTCTTTCGAGGAAGCGAAGCTCGCCCACGACCTCGGCCACCTCGACCTGCGGGCACCCATCCTGGTTCGCACGACCCGTGCCGTCCAAGAGGGCGACACCATCCGCGAACCCGAACGCGACGAGCACGGAAATCCCAAGCCGTTCCTCTTCGAGACCTCGGTCGGACGCATCATCTTCAACGAGGTTCTGCCGGACGAGCTCCCCTTCCAGAACGACCTCATGGACCGCGGCACCCTCCGCAAGGTTGTTGCGATGTGCTACCGGCGGCTTGGCGGCGACCGGACGGCCCAGGTGCTCGACCGGCTGAAGGACGTCGGATTCCACTACGCCACCCGTTCGGGCGTGACCTTCGCCATCCACGAAATCAAGGTGCCCGCCACGAAGCAGGAGATCCTCCGCGAAGCGGAACGCCGTGCCGACGAGCTGATGGAGCAGTACCAGATGGGCTTCATCACCGAGGAGGAGCGGTACCAGGGCACCGTCGAGGTCTGGAACGAGGCCACCGCCAAGATCGAGGAGACGATCAAGGCCCACCTGAAGGAGTACGGGTCGCTCAACTACATGGCCAGTTCGGGCACCAAGGGCAACATCACCCAGATCCGCCAGATGGCCGGCATGCGCGGCCTGATGGCCGACCCGAACGGCAAGATCATCGAGCTGCCGATCAAAAGCTCCTTCCGCGAGGGCCTCACCGTCCTCGAATACTTCATCTCCACCCACGGGGCCCGCAAGGGTCTCGCCGACACCGCGCTCCGCACCGCCGACTCGGGGTACCTCACCCGCCGCCTCATCGACGTTGCGCAGGAGGTGATCGTCTTCGAAGAGGACTGCGGCACGACCGCGGGTATGTGGCTCGAACGGGACCGCTCCGCGGACGCTCTCGAGTCCTTCCGTGAGCGCATCATCGGCCGATACCCGGCTGCCCCCATCGTCGACGAGAAGACGGGCGAAATCATCTGCGACCTCGGCCAGGAGATCGACGAGCGTGTGGCCGACCGCATCGACGAGCTCGGCATCGAGCGGGTGTACGTCCGTACCCCGCTCTCCTGCGAGGCGGAGCGCGGCGTCTGCGCGATGTGCTACGGGCGCGACCTCGCCCGCGGCGAGCGGGTCAAGCTCCGCACCGCGGTGGGGATCATCGCCGCCCAGTCCATCGGTGAGCCGGGCACGCAGCTCACCATGCGCACGTTCCACACCGGCGGCGTGGCCAGCGCCACGGACATCACCAGCGGTCTACCGCGCGTCGAGGAGCTCTTCGAGGCCCGCACCCCGAAGGGCGAAGCCATCATCTCCGAGATCGACGGCGTCGTGGACGTCATCGAGGATGGAGAGCGCCGCGTCGTCCGCGTAACGAACGTCGATACGTTGGTCGAGGAGTACGACCTCCCGCCCGGTCATACGCTTCTCGTGCAGGACGGCGAGCACGTCGCCTCGGGTGCACCGCTTGCGGCTCCCGCGGACGCGGTTGCCGACGGGCAAGTTACCGACCTCGCGCTCGCCGTGCAGTCGCGCATCCCGGGTGTGGTGCGGCTCGGCACCCCGGGCAAGATCCAGGTGGTGTACGAAGAGCGGGAGGAGCGCGAATACCAGATTCCTGCTGCTGCCCGCCTCCTCGTCGAGCCTGGCCAGTACGTGAACGCTGGCGACCAGCTCACCGAGGGTGCCAAGAACCCGCAGCACATCCTCGCCATCCAGGGGCGGGACGCCGTCCGGAAGTACATGGTCGACGAGATCCAGAAGGTCTACAAGTCACAAGGCGTCAACATCAACGACAAGCACATCGAAATCATCGTCCGCCAGATGTTGCGTCGCGTGAAAGTCGACCATCCGGGCGATACCAACCTCCTCCCGGGTGAGCTGGTGGACCGGCGGGAGTTCGAGGAGATCGTGAATCGCGTGGTCGCCGAGGGCGGCGAGCCCGCCACTGCCCAGCCGGTGCTCCTCGGCGTCACGAAGGCCTCGCTCAGCACCGAGTCCTGGCTGGCCGCGGCCTCCTTCCAGGAGACGACCCGTGTGCTCACGAACGCGGCGATCGAGGGGAAGGTCGACCGGTTGCTGGGTCTCAAGGAGAACGTCATCATCGGCAAGCTCATCCCCGCCCGCGCCGAGATCGAGCTGCCGAAGCGAGAGGCTATCGAGGATGAGCTTCCGGAGACCCTCTTCATCGAGGAGGAGGAGGAGCTGGAGCGGATGCTCGGCGAAGGCAGCCTCGGCCGGCCTTCCACTCTCCCGATCCTCGACGACGAGGGGCGCGAGCTGCCGGCGGACCGAGCCTTCGTCGACGACGAGGACCAGGAGGACGAGGGCGAATAGTAGGGGTTCGGCTTACGGATGCCCCGCGCCCCGCCGCAACAGCGGCGGGGCGCGGTCGTTCTTGTCCCTGTCAGGCGAGCCGGTGGGCGAGCGACCGCGGCTCCTCGAGGAGGTAGTCTTCGTCGACCGGGCGGGACGCGACACCAGCTTCCGCTGCCGCGAAAGCCACGGCCCGAGCCACGGTTCGGTGAACCGCCGGGTCGAGCGGGGGCGGGAGAAGCATTCCGGGCGGAGCCTGTTCGGCGATGGCGCGCGCCGCCGCGAGGAACACCTCCGGCACGAATCGACGGATGCCGCAGTCCAAACCGCCACGGCAGAGGCCTGGAAAGGCGAGCAAGTTGTTCGTCGCCCGGCCATCGGTGGCGAGGGCGGCACCCGCCTTCAGCGCCTCCGAGACCTCGATCTCCGGGTAGGGGTTGGAGAGCGCGAAGATGATCTGCCCGGGCCGCACCAGCTCGGGAGCGATCAGCCTCGCCCTCCCCGTCGTGGCGACGACGACATCGCAGCGCGCCATCACTTCTTCGAGCGTCGCCGCACGCCCTCCCTGCGCCTCGAGCCGTCGGAGGGCCTCCGGCGCGATATCGGCGCCCCACACGGGCCGGCCAAGCCATCGCATCGCCATCCTCGCGATGGCGTTCCCCGCGGCACCGAGACCGACGCATCCCAGTTCCAGGCGTTCCGGGCTCCGACCCGTAAGCTTGGTGGCGTTCATCAAGGCGCCGAGTACCACAGCCGCGGTGCCGTGCTGGTCGTCGTGGAACACGGGCACACCGCGGGCCGCCAGCGCTTCCTCGAACTCGAAACAGGCGGGGGCTGCGACGTCTTCGATCTGGATGAGCCCGAAGGAAGGGGCGATGGCGGCGACTGCCTCGGCCATCTTCTGGGGTTCGCCCGTGGCCAGGGCGATCGGAACCCCGAACACCCCCACCAGGTGGCTGAGCAACGCCGACTTCCCCTCGAGGATGGGGAGCGCCGCGAGCGGGCCCAGATTTCCCAATCCCAGCACCGCGCTCCCATCGGAGACGATGGCGACCGTGTTGGCGCGGATGGTGTAGTGGGCAGCCAGCTCCGGGTCGGCCGCGATCTTCCTCGCCACCTCGCCCACGCCGGGGGTGTAGATGCGGCCGAGGTCGGCTTCGCCGCGAATGGGGTAGCGAGAGCGTACCACGAGCTTCCCGCCCACGTGGAGCTCGAGGACCTCGTCCCGGACTTCGAGCACTTCGGCGTCGCCGCAGGCGTTGATGGCGGCCACGGTGGCCTCCACCGCCGCCTCGTCACTGAAGCCCATGTCGATATCCCGCACACGGTGGAGCGGGCTGATGGAGACGGTTCGGATATCCCCGAGCGAGGCCCCGTGTTGTGCCACGATGGCGAGGACGTGGGCCAGGACGCCAACCCGGTTCGTCGTCTTGATGCGGAGGGTTCGGAAAATGGATGCCCCGCGATGAAGCTCTTCCGGCGTTGCCATGGCCGCACTATACCGCGACTGCCTCTTCCAATCTCCGGCCGAATGGCGTTACCGGCTCCGTTCGAGCAGACAGATGGCTTCGGCCGCCATCGCCTCGCCACGGCCGACGGCATCCAGCCCCTCGGCGGTCTTGGCCTTCACGCTCACCGCCTCGAGGCTCACTCCTAGGACCGAGGCGATCCGCTCCCGGATGAGCGGAATGTACGGGGCGAGCCTCGGACGCTCCGCTCGGACCACTGCGTCGACGTTGGCCACGCGCCACCCCCGCTCTGCGGCGAGCTTCACGGCCTTTCGGACGAAATCCGCGCTGTCGGCATGGGCCCAGCGTGGGTCGCTCGGTGGGAAGTGCTGTCCGATATCTCCCAGGGCTGCCGCGCCCAAGATGGCGTCGGTGAGGGCGTGGAGGAGGACGTCGGCGTCGGAGTGGCCGGCGAGCCCCGGCCCTTCTTCGATGATGACGCCGCCGAGGACCAGCGGCCGGTTGTCGTCCACCCGGTGGATGTCGCTCCCGAAGCCGACGCGCATCATCGCGCCGCTGCCTCCTGCCAGGCGGCGATGGCGCGGGCGATGGCCAGGTCGATGGGGTACGTAATCTTCAGGTTCGCCCGGTCACCTTCTACGACGCGGCAGCGGTACCCGGCCCGGGCCAGCATCGCGGCGTCATCGGTCGCGTCGGAGTCGTCCGCGGCCGCTGCTGCCAGCCAAAGGTCGCGCCGCACCACCTGTGGCGTCTGCGCCGCCCAGAGCCGCCGCCGGTCCGGGTGGTCGACGATGAACCCGTCTTCGCCGACGACCTTGATGGTGTCGGTCACGGGGACCGCTGCGATAGCGCCGGGCGTCCCAGCCGATGCTGCGATGCACCGCTCGATGAGCTCGACGGAGACGAACGGTCGCGCCCCGTCGTGGATAAGCACGTACTCACTGGAGCAAGCGGCGAGGCCGGCGGCCACGCTGTCGCGCCGCCGTGGTCCGCCCTCGACGACCTGGAGGCGAGGGTCCCCGGCGAGGCCGGCATGGTCGGCGGCGACGAGCACCGTGCGGGCATCTCGGGCCACGGTCACGATGCGGGCCACGCTGGGGGCGCGGGCAAGGGCTGCCAGTGCCCACGCCAGCACGGGCCGCCCGCCGAGTTCGGCCAGAAGCTTGTCCTCTCCCCCGAAACGCTCGCCTCGGCCGGCAGCGACCACCACCGCGTCGACGTTCATGCCGCAAGCTTACGGCGGCTGCAAGTCCCGCGGAACGAACGGCCGCCCTCGCGCGGATTCGCGTTCGGACGTCGGAATTGCCATCATGTGAGAAGGAAAGAGCGCGTGACGGCCCGTTCACCCGTTCGCCGTTCGTGAGCGGAGGGCGAAGGGAGAGAGGAACGAGGCCGTCAGTCGTGGATGGCCGCGCGCAGCACGGCTCGTGTAGGCAGGAGGAGGGTACCCCACATGGCCGCGACCATCGAAGAGCTGCTCGCTCGCGTAACGAAGCCGGCCAGGTACACGGGCGGCGAATGGAACAGCGTCGTCAAGGACTGGGACAGTACCCCAGTCCGCTTCGTGCTCTGCTATCCGGACGTCTACGACATCGGGATGTCGAACCTCGGGTTGGGCATCCTGTACGACATCCTGAACCGCGAGCCCGACGTCCTGTGCGAGCGCGCCTTCGCGCCGTGGGAGGATATGGAGGCGGAGCTCCGCCGAGAGGGGGTGCTCCTCTGGAGCCTCGAGAACCGGCGGCCGCTCCGCGACTTCCACGTCGTCGGCTTCACGCTTCAGTACGAGATGACCTACACGAACGTCCTCAACATGCTCGACCTCGGTGGCATCCCCGTGCTCTCCGAGGCGAGGGGTGAGGACGACCCGATCGTGATCGCGGGCGGCAGCGGAGCATTCAACCCCGAACCCTTGGCGCCGTTCATCGATGCCTTCGTCATTGGGGAGGGCGAGGAGGTCATCCTCGAGCTGGCCGCGCTTGTGCGGGCCTGGTCGCGCGAGCGCACCCCGCGTGAACGGCGTCTCGAAGACCTCCTCCGCGTTCCAGGCGTGTACGTTCCGCGTTTCTACGAAGCGCGGTGGGACAGCGCGGGCCATTTCGCCGGGTTGGAGCCTCGGCATCCCGATGCGCCGCCCGTCATCCGGAGGCGCATCGTGGAGCAGCTTCCGCCCCCGCTCACCCGCCCCATCGTGCCCTACCTGCAGACCATCCACGACCGGGCGGCTATCGAGATTCAGCGGGGCTGCACCCAGGGGTGTCGCTTCTGCCAGGCAGGGATGATCTACCGGCCTGCCCGCGAACGCTCGCCGGAGGAGGTCGTCGCGGCCGCCCGGGAGCTTCTCCGCAATACGGGGTACGAGGAGATTTCGCTCCTCTCCCTGAGCACCACCGACCACAGCGAGATCGTCCCGATGGTGGAGGCGCTCACGACCGCCTTTCCGGGCCTCAAAATTAGCTTGCCGAGCACTCGAGTGGACTCGTTCTCCGTCGACGTCGCCAACGCGGTGGCGAAGGGGAAGAAACACACCCTCACCCTCGCGCCGGAGGCTGGCAGCCAGCGGCTGCGGAACGCCATCAACAAGCTCGTCACGGATGCGGACCTGCTCGGGGCGGCCGAAAACGCGTTCGCCCACGGCTGGACGAGTATCAAGATGTACTTCATGGTCGGCTTGCCGACCGAAACGCTCGACGACGTTGCCGGGATCGTCGAGCTCGGGGCGAAGGTTCGCGACATCGGGCGCCGCTACATCGGAAATCGGGCGCGCGTTCGGGTGAGCACAAGCAACCACGTGCCCAAGCCGCACACGCCTTTCCAATGGGCGCGGCAGGATACCGCCGAGGAACTCGAAGTGAAGCATGAGATCCTCCGCGATGGCTGCCGCCGGGCAGGCGTCGAGTTCAGCTGGAACGACCCGCGCGACAGCTTCCTCGAGGCGGTGCTCAGCCGGGGCGATCGGAAGGTTGCGCGTGCTGTCTACGAAGCGTGGCGCCGGGGTGCCAAGTTCGATGCCTGGAGCGACTACTTCCGCCCGGACATCTGGAGCGAGGCCTTCAAGGCGGCAGTCGTGGACCCGGCCTGGTATGCCCACCGGGAGTGGGATACCGAGGAGCCTCTGCCCTGGGACCACATCGACTGCGGTGTGACCAAGGCCTACCTAAAGGGGCAGTGGCGAGCGGTGTTCCAGGGG
The DNA here is from genome assembly GCA_002898215.1 of bacterium HR29. Taxonomy (GTDB): domain Bacteria; phylum Chloroflexota; class Dehalococcoidia; order Tepidiformales; family Tepidiformaceae; genus HRBIN29. Next base: position 183,332 of record BEIF01000001.1, read on the forward strand.
AAGACCGTGGGGGACTGCCACCACGGCACCTGCAACGTCTGCGGCATGCAGAAGTTCGATACCCTCCGGGGGGAACCTGGCGTCGCCGACTGCGTCATGAAGCTCGGCAAGCTCGTCGAACTGCGCCGAGCTCGAAAAATCGAAGGGGAGCTTCTGCAATTGGTCTGATCGGCCCCCTTCCCAAGTTGCGGTTGGTGGTACCCTGCAAGACGATGCAGGCAGGAACGAATCGTATGCCGGGCCGGAATCCCTGCTCCCGGCTACAGCGGCGGGTGGTCGGGCGGTGCCTCTCCCGCGGGCGCGGGGAGCAGACCGGTGGCGATGGAGAACGAGCCGATGCCGTACCTCACCCGCGATGAACTCATCCAGCGACTGCGCGCGTCCGGCCTCCGCGTGACGCAACAGCGCCTCGGCGTCTTCGACGCCCTTGTGGCGCTCGGACGCCATGCCACGCCCGAGGAAGTGGCGGAGCATCTGCGCCGCGATTTCCCCACCATCTCGCTGAACACCGTGTACGACACCCTCGAGACGCTGGCGACAGCCGGCCTCATCCGGCGGGCCGACGTGATGGCCGGCCCGTTGCGGTACGACCCGAACACCGAACCCCACCACCATCTGGTTTGCCGCCTCTGCGGCGACCAGGTCGATGTCGACTGCGCTGGCGACGAGGCGCCCTGTCTCGAGCCCTCCGACGACCACGGGTTCGTCGTCGAGCGCGCCGAGGTGACGTTTTTCGGGATCTGCCCCGCCTGCCAACAGCGGGGCCATGCCGCTCCGGCGCGTCGTCCCTAGGGGCCGCTTTCCGTAGCCTAGAGGCCAGTGGCGAAGCGTGCCCTCGACGTCCTCCTCACCGTCCTGCTGCTCCCAATTGCGGTGCCCCTCACCGCCCTCATGGCGGCCGCGCTGGCGTGGGAGCTGCGGGGCAATCCCTTCTTCGTGCAGAAGCGCATCGGCAAGGACGGGCGCCCGTTCCGCATGTATAAGCTACGGACGATGCGCGACCCGCGCCCCGGCGAACTGCGTCCCATCGTCGTCGACGACTGGGACACGTTCGTCTTCTCGCCGCCGGGCCGCTGTGACCCCCGAGTCACACGGCTGGGAGCCTTCGCCCGGAAGACTTCCATCGACGAGCTTCCTCAGCTCTTGAACGTTCTCCGCGGCGAGATGAGCCTCGTCGGGCCCAGGCCAGAGCTGCCCGAAATCGTCGCCCAGTACCCACCGGCCTTCCACGAACGCCACCGCGTCCTTCCGGGGATTGCCGGCCTTGCCCAGGTGAGCGGAAGGTCGGACCTTACCTACAGCGAGACGATCGCCTACGACCTGTGCTACATCGATACATGGTCGATATGGCGCGACCTGCGCATCCTCGCGCGCACCCTGCTGGTTGTCGCGCGGGGAGCGGGAGCACGATGATGCGTTCCGCCCTCGTTCGCTCTGGCCGCTGGCTGGCGCGCTCGTTCGGGAACGAGCCGCTCCATGCGGCGGCGGCTGTGCTTCTCGACGTGCTCGTGCTCGCGGCCGCCTACGCAGTTGCCTTGCTCCTCCGCTTCGACGGGAACGTGCCGCGGGAGAGTGCCGCCTTCACCGCCAAGGTCTTCCCTGCCATCGCGCTCCTGTACGTGGCGGCCAATGCAGCCTTCGGCGTCTACCGCACGGTCTGGGCGTACGGCTCCCTTGGCGATGTCGTGAACCTTTTCCGGCCCGTCGCGGCGGTGACGCTGCTCATCTTCGTCGCCAACGCCTGGGTCCATGAGCGCGACCTCCCGCTCTCGGTCGTCCTCACCGCGGGTGCCCTCACCTTTCCGGGGATGGCCGTGGTGAAGATGCGCACGCGCCTCGTGGCGCACTTGCCCTGGGGCGATGTCGCTTCGCGCCGTCTCCTCATCGTTGGTGCGGGCGAGACCGGCCAGCTCCTCGCCCGCGAGCTCCAGAACCGGCCCGCTTCCAATTACCAGCCCATCGGTTTCCTCGACAACGACCCGAAGAAGCTGAACACGCGCATCCACGGCCTTCGCGTTCTCGGCACGGATGCCGACCTCGAACGCATCGTCCGTGAGTACGACGTCGACATGGTGGCTATCGCCACACCGGGCGCACCGGGCTCCGCCATCCGGCGGATCGTCGCGGCCTGCCAACGGGTCAACGTTCCCGTCCGCATCGTCCCCAGCGTCGACCACTGGGTCCTCGGCGGCCGCGGCGATGCGCTGCGGGAGCTCACGCTCGATGACCTGCTCGGTCGCGAGCCGGTCGAGGTGGACGTGCAGCGCTGTGCTGCATCCGTCCGGGACAAGTCCGTTCTCGTAACGGGGGCTGCGGGCTCGATCGGCTCCGAGCTGTGCCGGCAGCTCCTGGCGTTCCAGCCCCGGGAGCTTCACCTCCTGGACAACAACGAGTCCGGCCTCTACGACCTCTCCCTCGAGCTTGCTCCGCTGGCTCCCCAGACCGCGCTCCGTCTCTGGGTCGGCGACATCGCCGATGTTCCGACTGTCGAGCGGGTATTCCGCGAGGCCCGCCCGCAGGTCGTGTACCACGCGGCCGCCTTGAAGCATGTGCCCCTCATGGAGGAGCACCCTGACCAGGCGTTCCGCGTGAATGTGTTCGGCACCCTTGCCGTCGCACGGGCCGCGCGTGCAGCCGGGGCGGAACGGTTCGTGTTGATCTCCACCGACAAGGCGGTTCGTCCGGCGAGCGTGATGGGCGCGACGAAGCGGATCGCCGAGCTCATCGTTGCCGCCTTCGCCCGGACCGCGGATCGCACGTCGTTCGTGGCGGTGCGCTTCGGCAACGTCATGGGCAGCCGCGGTTCCGTCGTGCCTACCTTCCTCCGTCAGATCGAGCGCGGCGGCCCCGTCACGGTGATGCATCCGGACATGATGCGCTACTTCATCACCATCCCCGAGGCGGTCAGCCTCGTCATCCAGGCGGGCGCCTTCGGCGGCCGGGGCAGCGTCTACATGCTCGACATGGGCGAAGAGGTGAGCATCCTCGAACTCGCCGAGCGGATGATCCGCCTCCGCGGGCTCCAGCCGGGAGAGGATATCCAGGTGGTATTCACCGGTCCCCGGCCGGGTGAGAAGCTGCGGGAGGAGCTCGTCGCCGATTTCGAGCGCCTCGAACCGACCGACCATCCCAAGGTGATGCGCGTCGTCGCCGACCTGGAGGTCGACGAGCGCGAGCTGCTCCGCCTCATCGAGGAATGCGCGGCCGCCGCCACCGACCTCGCCGAGCTGAGGCGCCGCATCTACCTCATCGTGCGGCGGTTCGATGGTCCGGGCGATGGCGAGCCGGCACCTCAGCCGGTGCAGGCTCAGGGGAGCGAGCGGTGAGCCTGATTCACCCAACGGCGGACGTCGATCCCCGGGCTTCGATCGGCGAAGGGTGCCGAATTTGGCATCACGCGCACATCCGCGAAGATGCCGTGCTCGGGCCGGAGTGCATCGTCGGCAAGGGGGTGTACATCGACGCCGGGGTCCGCGTCGGGGCTCGTTGCAAGATTCAGAACTACGCTTGCCTGTTCCGCGGAACGACCCTCGAGGACGGTGTCTTCGTCGGTCCCGGGGCGCTTCTCGCCAACGACCGGTACCCCCGAGCCGTGAACCCGGACGGTTCGTTGAAGCGCGACAGCGATTGGGAGGTTGTGCCCGTCCTGGTGAGGTTCGGGGCTTCGGTTGGCGTGGGGGCGGTGGTGCTCCCGGGCGTCACCATCGGCCGGTGGGCCCTGGTCGCTGCGGGGGCGGTCGTTGCCCGAGATGTACCCGACCACGCCCTGGTCGCCGGCGTTCCCGCCCGTCCGGTCGGGTGGGCCTGCGCTTGCGGCCGCGTGCTGGCGGCCGACCTGCGCTGTGCTGCCTGCGGCCGCGTCTACGAACGGTGCGGCGATGGACTGGCGATGCGTTCGGGATCACCTTCGTCGGGGTCGGCCTCGTGACCGCCTCCCAAGACCGGCGCATTCCCATCGCCCAACCGCTCATCGGCCGCGAAGAGCAGGAGGCAGTCCTCGAGGTGCTCGCGTCCGGCCAGCTTGCCCAGGGACCCCGGGTGGCGGCCTTCGAACGTGCCTTTGCGCAGTACGTCGGCACGCGGCACGCCGTGGCGGTAGCGAACGGGACAGCGGCGCTGGTGGTGGCCTTGCAGGCCCACGGCGTCGGGCCCGGCGACGAGGTGGTCACGACCCCGTTCAGCTTCGTCGCCACTGCCACGAGTATCCTCGCCTGCGGTGCCCGGCCGGTGTTCGCCGACGTCGACCCCGACGACCTGAACCTGAACCCGGACGCGGTCGAGCGCGCCCTCAGCCCGCGCACGAGGGCGGTGGTCGCCGTCCACCTGTACGGCCACCCGGCGCGCATCGACGAGCTCGCCGAGCTGTGCGACCGTCGTGGCCTGGCTCTGATCGAGGACGCGGCCCAAGCCCACGGCGCCGCCCACCACGGCCGCCGCGTCGGCTCGTTCGGCACCGGGTGTTTCAGTTTCTACCCCACCAAGAACATGACCACCGGCGAAGGCGGCATGATCACCACCGACGATGACGAGGTCGCCGCTCGGGCGCGGCAGATCCGCGACCATGGACAGTCGTCCCGCTACCGCCACGACATCTTCGGACTGAACTGGCGCATGGCCGAGGTCGCGGCTGCGATCGGCCTCGCGCAACTGGCGAAGCTCGAAGCCTGGAACGAGCGGCGCATCCGCAACGCGGCCGTCCTCAGCGCAGAGCTGCGGGGCGTCCGTACCCCGCGCGTACGCGAGGGCGACCGCCACGTGTTCCATCAGTACACGATCCGGGTGCCAGAGGGTCGGGAGCGCCTCCGTGTGGCCCTCGAATCGTCAGGCATCGGGACGGCGGTGCATTATCCGCTCCCCATTCACCGGCAGCCCCTCTTCGTGCGGCTCGGCTACGGGGAGGAATCCTTCCCTGTGGCCGAACGGGCCGCGGAGGAGGTCCTTTCGCTCCCCGTGCATCCGGCCCTGACCGACGTCGACCTGGAGCGGATCGTCGACGCCGTTAATCGCGCCACGAGGTGACTTCCGCCCCACTCGGCGGCGTCCTACCCTCGTTCCGTGGCCCCGCTGCGCGCTGCCGTCATCGGTCTCGGCTCCATGGGGGCGAACCACGTGCGCGTCCTTGCCGATATGCCCGAGCTCGTGGAGCTCGCGGCCGTGGCGGACCCCGATGAGGCGCGCCTCCGCCAGGCGGCACGTCGCTCCGGCGCGCTGCCGTACCGGGATGCCGCCGAGCTCCTCGAGGCGGTACGGCCCGAGATCGTGACCATATGCACGCCGACGCGGACGCACGCGGCCATCGCCGAGCTCGCACTCCGCTCCGGAGCCCATGTCCTCGTCGAGAAGCCCATCGCCGCCTCAGCCGAGGATGCGGAGCGGTTGGCTGCACTGGCGGCGGCCGAGGGGCGGCTCCTCGCCGTCGGCCACATAGAGCGGTTCAACCCGGCGGTCGCCGAACTCGCCCGTCGGCTCGGAAGCGGCGAAGGCGGGCGAATCCTCCAGGTGCATGCCCGGCGGGTGGGACCCTTCCCGCACCGAATCCGCGACGTTGGGGTCATCCACGACCTTGCGACGCACGACATCGACGTGCTCCGCTTCCTGCTCGGGGACGACGTCGAGCGCGTCTACGCGGAAGCGCAGCGCCACATCGCCACGGAGCATGACGACCTCTTCGTCGGAGTACTCCATTTCCGTCGGGGTCCTATCGCCCTCCTCGAAGCGAACTGGCTCACTCCCGCAAAGGAGCGCTCTCTCCGCGTTCTCTGCGAGCGAGGCATGTACACCGTCGATTACCTCGCCCAGACGCTCACGTTCTACGAGAACCACGCCGCCGTCGCTCGCGAAGGCCAGCCTGCGAGCGTGACGGAAGGGCCGATGACTCGCTATCCGATCCCCTACCGCGAGCCGCTCCGCGCCGAACTGGAAGCGTTCGTCGGGGCGGTCGCGGAGGGCGGGCCGCCTCCCGTCAGCGCCGCCGACGGAGTAGAGGCGCTGCGCATCGCCGACGCTCTTGCCCGCTCCGCCGCCGTGGGGCAGCCGGTAACTCTCGCCGCGGCGCCAGCGCCATGAACGTCGCCGTCATCGGCATCGGACGGATTGGGCTCCCTATCGCTGTCGCGCTCGCTGCCCGGGGTCATTCGGTGGTCGGGTGCGACATCGATGCCCGGCGCGTCGAGTTCGTGAACCAGGGCCGGAATCCCATCCCGGACGAAGCCGGCCTCGCGGACCTGCTTCTCCGCGTCGTGGGCGAGGGCCGCCTCCGAGCCACCACCGACACTCCCGCCGCTGTTGCTGGGGCAGACGTCGTCGCTTTCTGCGTGGCGGTCGACGTCGATGCCGAGGGACGTGCAGACCTCCGTCCCTTGTTGGCAGCCTGTGATGCAGCCGCGCCGGCGCTCCGCCCCGGCAGCCTCTGCATCTTCGACACCACGCTCCCGGTGGGCACCACCCGCAACGTCCTCGTCCCCCGACTGGCTGCGGGCGGGCGGATGCCTGGCCGCGACCTCTTCGTCGCGTTCAGCCCGGAGCGCCTCTTCATGGGCCGAGTCCTGCGCGACCTCACGGCCTATCCGAAGGTGGTCGGCGGGTATGACGCGGAATCGGCTCGCCGCGCCGTCGCCTTCTACCGCGAAACTCTGGGCGTCGACATCATCGAGCTGCCGTCCCTCGAGGCTGCGGAGCTCTCCAAACTCGCCGAGGGCGTGTACCGCGACCTGAACATCGCCCTCGCGAACGAGTTGGCCCAGGTAGCCGACCGCTTCGGCATCGACGTCATGGACGTGATCCGGGCGGCCAACTCCCAGCCGTACTGCCATCTGCACATTCCCGGAACCGGTGTGGGCGGCCACTGTATCCCCGTTTACCCGCGGTTCCTCATGCAGGGGGAGGGCCCCAGCCGCCTCGCCGCCCTCGGCCGGCGCGTGAACGACGAAATGCCCGCCTACGCGGTCGAGCGGCTCGGTGCCACGCTCGGCGGGCTCGAAGGGAAGCGCATCGTCGTGCTCGGCCTCGCTTTCCGCCCGGATGTCGCCGTGACCGCTCACACGAATGCCCTCGACCTCCTTCGCGAACTGCGCGCTCGCGGCGCCAAGGTGTGGGGCCACGACCCGCTCCTCGACCGCGAAGCCATCGAGGCGCTCGGATTCGATCCCGCCCCCGAACCGCCGCGGGGATACGACGCAGCCGTTGTCCACGCGCTCCACGCCGCCTACCGCGATCTCGAGTGGGGGAAGGTTGCTCCCCTTGTCTTCGATGCCCGCAATGCGCTCGAACCCGCGGTGGTCACGGCCGCCGGCGCAGCCTATATCGGCGTGGGGCGCCCCCTTCGGCGTCCGTGAGGGGCCGTTCGGTTACTGGCCCGTCCCTCCGGAGCGTTCGCGGATGAGGGCCTCGGCGATGGAGAGGAGGAGGTCGGGCGGGACCTGGCCACAGATGTACGTGACGATGGAGCCGCCTTCGGGGTGGGGCATGGCGAAGTAGAGGGCGGAGTAGGTGAAGGAGGTGTACGCGCCGCGGCTGTTGTAGGCGAGTTCGTCGGTGGCGGGGTGTTGGACGACGACCTCGACGCCGCGGACGGGGACGACGGAGAGGCGTTCCCGGGGGCCTCTCGTGACGCCCACTTCGGGGCGGACGGACCAGGAGGATGAGACGATGATGCTGGAGGAGTAGCGTTTTACACCGAGACCGGCGTACGAGTAGAAGATGCCGCGTTCGCATTCGGCGACGACGACCTCTCCGACGGTGGTCCCTGGGAGGTAGGGGACGAGGATGTGGAGCGGCGTGCCGTCGGCCGCCTCTGGGGGCACGTCGTTCCCGGGAGGACGGCAGACATATTTTTCCGACTTGTCCCTCCGGGAGGAAGGTGACGCTGCCGAGGGTGCCGACGAAGGGCGGGAGTTGGGAGTCGGCGACGGCGCTGCGGAGGGCGTCGCGGTTAGCGTCTTCGGGGAGCTGGAGGGCGTCGACGTCTTCAGGGGTGAGGGCTTGGGGCTGGCCGTCGGGTCCGATGCCGGGGAGGGTTGGTGTGGGCGATGGCGCGGGGGTATCGAGAGCCGAGGGTGGTGCCGGCAGCTGGGTGCTGTCGCCGACGGTGGCGAGGACGATGGCCATCCCTGCGGCTGCTGCAAGGATGGCGACCGCTCCGCCGATGACGGTCGGGCTCCGAATTCGGCGGTCCCGTGCCATCCAATCGCTCGCGCGTTCCGTTCGCCATCGTAGCCGATGATTGTGAAGGAGGGTATTACTCGTTCGGCTCAATCCTCGCTGGCGTCACTCCGCCCCCACCCGGTACGCGCGACCGTCGAACGCGAGGACGTACAACTCCCCCTCGGCGTCTTCAGCGAAGGAAGCGATCGGCAAGCCAGATTCGAGGAGGAGTACCGCCTCGGCTCGCTCGCCTGCCGCGGTGGCGTCGGCGTCGAGCGCCCACACTCGGCCCGAGCAGTAATCGGCGAAGAGGTAGAAGCCTCGCAACTCCGGAATGGCTCGCCCGCGGTAGACGTAGCCCCCTACCACAGCGCAGTTCCCGTCACGCAGGGGGTACACGGCTACCGGAGGCTCCAGCCCCTCAGCGTTGCAGCCCTGAGGCGGACGGTAGCAGGCTGCTCCCTCCATGATGTTCCATCCGTAATTCCCGCCCGGGCGAACGAGGTCGACCTCCTCCCACGAGTTCTGGCCGACGTCCCCCGCCCACAAGGCCCCCGTCTCGCGGTCGAACGAGAATCGCCAGGGGTTGCGGAAGCCGTACGCCCAGATCTCGCCGCGCGCGTCCGGGCGCTGAGCGAAGGGGTTGTTCGACGGGATGCGGTACGGGAGCTCCCGGACGTCGAGCCGCAGGATGCTTCCCAGGAGTGTGCCCGGGTTCTGGCCGTTCCCTTGGGGGTCGCCTTGCCCGCCGCCGTCGCCCAAGGCGATGTACAGCATCCCATCGGGCCCGAAGGCGAGCGCGCCACCGTTGTGGTTGCTGTAGGGTTGGGGCACTTCCAGAATCACCTGCTCGCTGGCCGGGTCGAGCCGAAGCTCGGTTCCGCTGCCCATGGCCGTGAAGCGAGCGATTACCGACCGGCGGGCACCGCCTGCTGCCGTGTAGTACAGGTATACGAACCGGTTTTCGGCGAAGCGGGGGTCGAGGGCCAGGCCGAGCAAACCTTCTTCGTTGCCTTCCCGACGCGTCCGTGCTCGCCAGTCGAGGGCGAGCTCCGCCATCGAGGTGTCCGCTCGCTCTTCGAACACGAAGACCTGGCCTGGTTGGGTCGCCAGGAGCATTACTCCCTCCCCAGGCACTTCGACCATGGCGATGGGGCGTTCGAAGCGCGGAAGCCCCGGAAACGCTGGGAACAACTTCACGGCCGGAGGCGTCCTGGGTGCCGAGGGTTGGGGTTCGGAAGTCGAGGTCTCGCTGGCGGGACGTGTGGGGGTCGGGCGTTCCGTCGGGAATTCCGTGTGGTCCGAGACGGCGGGGGCCGACGGCTCCCCCTCCGGCGTCGGCCCGTTGCTACAGGCGGCAAGCATCGCCGCGGTGAGGATCGCTGCCGGAACGAGCCTCATCCAGCGAGCGCGGCGGCAGCCGCCTCGCGGGCCGCGCGGATGTCGGCGCGGAATCCCGCCTCTCGCAACAACCGCCCGAAGGCGCTCAAGAAGTAGAGGACGTTGCCCGGCGTCGATGCTTCGCCCATGAGGCCTACGCGCCATACCCTCCCCCGGAGTTCGCCCAGCCCCCCGCCGACTTCGATGGAGTAACGCTCGAGCAGCCCCTTCCGGATGGCCGCTTCGTCGATCCCTTCCGGAACCTTGACCGTGGTGAGGACTGGTAGGCGGTAGCCGGGCTGGGCGTGGAGCGTCAGGCCCATCGCTTCCAGTCCGGCCTGGAGTGCCCGGCCGTTCCGTTCGTGCCGGGCCCAGCGTGCCTCCAGGCCTTCTTCGAGGACGAGGGAGAGCGCTTCGTGCAGGGCGTAGACCATGGAAATGGGGGCGGTGTGGTGGTAGGTGCGGCGCTCATCCCAGTAAGCCTCCAGGAGGCGGAGGTCGAGGTACCAGCTGTTCGGCGGCACCTCGCGGGACGAGATTCGCTGCCACGCCTCGTCGGAAACGGTGATGGGGGCTGCACCTGGCGGGGCGGAGAGGCATTTCTGCGTGGCCGAATACACGATGTCGGCTCCCCAGCGGTCGGTTTCCACCGGCACCCCGCCGAGCGAGGTGACGCAGTCGACGATGGTCAGGGCTCCAGCTTCGCGGGCAGCGGCCGCGATGGGCTCGACCGGCTGCAGCACTCCGGTCGACGTCTCGGCGTGCACGATAGCTACCACCCGCGCTCGCCGCTCCCGGATGGCCCGGCGCACGGCCTCCGGGTCCACCGGCGCGCCCCACGGCGCTTCGACGCGGGTCACGCGTCCACCGGCCCGCTCCGCCATCTCGGCGATGCGTCCGCCGAAATAGCCGCACACCCCGACCACGACGTCGTCGCCCGGTTGCACGGCGTTCATCACGGCTGCTTCCATCCCGCTGGTCCCGGTGCCTGGCGTGGCCAGCGTCACCCGGTTCGCGGTGCGGAGGACGGCGCGCAGCTTCTCCCGGCAGCTGTCCATGATGCGGAGGAAATCGGGGTCGAGGTGGCCCAAGAGCGGCTCGGTCATCGCCCGGAGCACGCGCGGGTGGGCGCCGCTCGGTCCCGGGCCCATCAGGATGCGTCGCGGAGGTGGGAAGTGGACGTTGGCGCTCATGATTGCCCATCCTATCGCCCCCGGGCGTTTCCTTCTCCCATTTCCGAACGTCGTATCGCCTTCGAGCCCGCCCCGCGGTACACTGGCGCCATCACGCCACCTTGAGGGAAAGGACCAAGCGCATGGTCGATTTCCGCGATACGCCCGAAGAAGCGGCGTTCCGCGCCGAGGTGCGGGAGTTCATTCGCCAGCACGCGCCGAAGCCGGAACCCGGCGTCACCGACCCCTTCACCCAGCAGGGGACCCGCGAGTGGATGAAGAAGCTGGCGGCGAAGGGATGGATTGCTCCCGCGTGGCCGAAGGAGTACGGCGGCGCTGGGATGACGGTCATGCAGCAGTTCATCTTCAACCAGGAACTGGCGGAGGCGCGCGCACCTCGGCCTTTCGGCATCGGGGTGGGCTTCGCCGGCCCGACCCTCATCGTCCACGGCACCGAGGAGCAGAAGAAGAAGTACCTTCCCGGGATCCTCAGCGGCGACGACATCTGGTGCCAGGGCTACAGCGAGCCGGGGGCAGGGTCCGACCTCGCTTCCTTGCAAACCCGGGCCGTCCGCGACGGCGATGACTACATCATCAATGGCCAGAAGATCTGGACGTCCGGTGGACACGTCGCCAAGTACATGATCCTTCTCGCCCGGACCGACCCGGATGCCCCCAAGCATCGGGGCATCAGCTACTTCATCGTCGACATGAAGTCTCCCGGGATCACCGTGCGGCCCCTCTGGAACATGGCTGGCACGCACGAGTTCAACGAGGTCTTCTTCGAGGATGTCCGCGTCCCCCGGGAGAACCTCATCGGCGAGGAGAACCGAGGCTGGTACCTCGCCCAGACCACGCTCAGCTTCGAGCGCTCCAACATCGGAGCTGCCATCGGTGCGCGCCAGACCATCGAAGACCTCATCCAGTTCGCGAAGGACCACCTCACCGACGGCAAGACGACCCTGGCCTGGAACCAGGCGGTCCGCAACGAGCTCGCCGAGCGGTACGTGGAGGCCGGCGTTGCTCAGATGCTCAGCCTGAAGATCGTGTCGATCCAGGCGAAGGAGGGGGTTGCTCCCGGCCACGAAGCGAGCGTGGCCAAGTTGTACGGCACCGAGCTGAACCAGCGAATCTACCGCACGGCGATGAAGCTGCTCGGCCTCTACGGGCAGCTCGACGGGAAGTCGCCGGGCCCGGAGGTGCCGTTCCGCGGGCGCATCAAGTACATGTACCTCCGCTCTGTCGCGAACACCATCGAAGGCGGCACCAGCGAGATTCAGCGCAACATCATCGCCACGCGGGGCCTCGGGCTGCCGCGCGGCTGAGCCTCGACGTTCCCGGCAGGAGCAGGGGGCCGGCAGACACCGGCCCCCTGTCACGTCTGCGGAGCCGCGTCACGACGCACGCTGACGTGGCTGGCCACGCACTCCCGAGACCTCCGTCACGGGATCGCCCCCGCTTCTTTCAGGGCCGAAATCTCCTCCCAGTCGTAGCCCAGCTCCAGGAGCACCTCTTCCGTGTGCTGGCCGAGCTCGGGCGCCCAGCGTCGCACTTCCGCAGGCGTGTCCGAAAAGCTGGCCGGCGTGGCGACCTGGCGGACGATCCCCCAGGGGCTTTCGACACGCACGAATACTCCCGCCTGCTCCGCAACCGGGTCTTCGGCGAGCTCGGCGATCGTCTGGACGGGCGCCCACCACACGTTGTGGTGGTCGAAGATCGGCCCCCACTCGCTGAGCGGTCGTCGGGCGAAGATGCGATCGAGCTCGGCCACCAGTTCCGGCGCGTGATCGCGGCGCGAGGGGATGTCGCGGAAGCGCGGGTCCTCGGCCAGCCATGGCGCGTCGATTGCCCGTAGCAGATCCGGCCAGTGGCGGTCGGCCTGCAGGAGCAGAAGCCAGAACCAGCGGCCGTCCCGGTCGCGGAAACAGTTGATGATGGGATTGACGGCGTGGTAACGGTCGTATGGCGGCCCGACAAGGCCGAAGCGCAACTGCGTGTTCAGGTCCCAGCCCATCATGTAGGCCCCGACCCGGAGGAGCGACACCGACACCCGCTGCCCGCGCCCCGTCCGCTCGCGCGCGTACAGCGCGGCGGCGATGGCGCCAGCGGCGTTCGCGCCCGTCATGTGATCGCCCATCCCGCCGCGTTGCTGGGGCGGGTCCATTCCTGGCGCCATGAGGCTCGCCGCAACCCCGGCCCGGCTCCAGAAGGCGCCGACGTCGTAGGCCGCCCGATTCGACTCCTCGCCCTCGGGGCCGTAGCCGGTCACCTGGCAGTACACGAGCCGCGGGTTCCTGGCCGAGCACGCTTCGTAGGTAAGACCGAGTTTCTCCAGCGCTTTCGGCCTGAGGTTCGAGATGAAGACGTCGGCCCGTTCGATGAGCCGCCACGCTGCCTCGCGGCCGCCCGGAGTCTCCAGATCGAGAGCGATGCTGCGCTTCCCTCGGTTGTCCAGCTCGAAGGGCGGGTTCCCCTCCAGCTCGATGAGGCCTGCGAAGAGGCCCCGGAAGGGGTCTCCCTCGGGCGGTTCGACCTTCACGACGTCCGCCCCCCAGTCGGCCAGGATGGCCGCGGCCGACGGCCCCGCGACCCATACGCCGAGCTCCACGACGCGAATGCCCTCCAGCGGGCCAGCCATGCCAAGCTTCCTCCCTGAACGTTGCTGGCGGAATCGTAGCAGCGCACCCAGCGAAGGTCGTTCGGCGCGTCCCCCCTCCGTGCCCGTTCCGCCGCCCTCGCCCATAATGGCGGCGATGGTCCTGTCCGACCGCACCATCCGGCGTGAGATCGAAGCCGGCCGCATCGTGGTCGAGCCTCTCGCGCCCGACGCCATCCAGCCTGCGAGCGTCGACCTCCGGTTGGGGAAGCTGTTCCGCGTCTTCCGGAACTCCCGCATCCCTTTCATCGACGTCAAGCGCGAGTACCCCGACCTCACCGAGCTCGTCGAGATCGACGAGGAGACCCCGTTCATCCTTCATCCCGGGGAGTTCGCGCTGGCCGTCACCTACGAGCGGGTCCGACTACCGGACGACATCGTCGGGCGGCTCGAAGGGAAATCGTCGCTGGGTCGCCTGGGTCTGCTCGTGCATTCGACAGCGGGATACGTCGACCCCGGCTGGGACGGCTACCTGACGTTGGAGCTTTCGAACGTCGCAAACCTGCCCATCGCCCTCTACTACAAGATGAAGGTCTCCCAGATTTCATTCCTCCGCCTGACGGAACCGGCGGAGCATCCATATGGGTCGACGGGGCTGGGAAGCAAGTACCAGGGCCAGGCGGAGCCCACCCCGAGCCGGTACCACCTGAACTTCCGCCGCTCCGATAGCTAGTTGCCGCGCTCTCGCTGAAGCTGGAGCCACTGCAGCACGAAGGGGTTGTGCTTCTTTTCGAAGCCGATGGTGGTCTGCTCCATGTGTCCCGGGAGCACAACCGTCTCGTCCGGCAGCACCAGCAGCTTTTCGCAGATGCTGCGCATCTCCTGCTCGTAGTTTCCGCCGGGCAAGTCCGTTCGACCGATCGAACCCCGAAAGAGGGTGTCGCCGCTGAAGAGCATTCCTTCCGTGTAGTAGCTCACACTCCCCGGCGTGTGGCCCGGCGTGGCGATGGCGCGGAGCTGCACACCGTCCACCTCGACGATGTCCCCCTCGTGAACGAAGGCGTCGGGGTCCGGCGGTCGCTTCGCCAGAAGGTCGAGCCCGAAGCGGAGCGCCGCCTGGCGCCAGCCGTTCTTGAGCAGGTCCAAGTCGCCCGGGTGGAGGAGGAACTTCGCCCCGGTCGCGGCGTGGACACCGGCCACTCCCATGATGTGGTCGATATGGGCGTGGGAGTTCGCGATGAGCTTGATCCGAACGCCCATGTCCCGGGCTAGCGCCAGAATCTCCTCCGGTTGGTCGCCGGGGTCGATGCAGATGGCTTCGCCCGTGCGGCGGTTGCCGATGATCCAACAATTTTCGGCGAACACGCCGACGACGATGCCGCGGACCATGAGCTCGTTGACAACTTCCATAGCCCTACGTTCGCCGACGTGGCCCAAGGGGGTCAAGCGTCGCCGGTTCCGCGCGCATTGCCCGAAGCAGGCGGCGCCTCTACAACAGCCATCATGCCCCTTCCGGCACTCCTCCTCGCCTTTGCCGCGGCTGCCTTCGCGGGGGCCGCCCAGGCGTTCAGCGGCTTCGGATTCGGCCTCCTCATCGTCCCGCTCCTCGTGCTCCTCGTGGGCCCCCGTGACGCGGTGGTCGCCTCGAACGTCCTTGGCACCTGTCTCGTCGCCGCTATGGTGGCGAGAGAGCGCGCCGATGTGGAGTGGAGCCGTGCCGTCCGTCTCGTGGGGTTCGCCATCGCGGGGATGCCGTTGGGGATGGCAGCCTTCCTCTGGCTGCCGACCCGGTGGCTTCAGGTGTGCATCGCTGTCGCAGTGCTCGGCGGCACCGTTGCCGTGGCCCGCGGCTTCCGCATCGGCTCGGCTAGCCTCGCTGCCGACGCCGTGGCCGGGCTCCTCAGTGGCGCCCTTCGGATGGCGACGAGCATGTCAGGCCCGCCCGTCGTCCTCTACCTGCAAAGCACAGGGATGTCCCCTCGTACCTTCCGCGCGACGATCTCCGCCTTCTTTCTCGGGAGCGGTCTCATCGCCGCTCCCGTCCTCCTCGCTTCGGGCGAGGCGGGCAGCGGAGCCTTCGCAGCGATCGCGGGCGGAGTACCGGGTCTGGCGCTGGGCTGGTGGGTCGGAACCCGGCTTTTCGGGCGGGTTAGCGAACGAGTCTTCCGCGCGGCGCTCTTCGCCATCCTCGCGGCGAGCTCGCTGACGGCGTTGGCGCTCGCCTTCCGCTGACGGCTCCCTACCCCAGTGGCGCCTGTGCTTCGAAGATGGCGTAGGTGCCCATCGCCTTGGCGAGCAGCCGGTCGCCTTGGCGCGCCTCTCCTTCCAGCACTGCAAGTCGCCGCGTGCGGCGCACGAGCCGCACCTCCGCGTCGATTTCCCCGAGCCGCCCCGGAGCCAGGTAGGCGATGGAGACATCGACGGTGGCGCACAGTTCCTCCGGCTCCAACACGGTGTACACCGCCGCTCCCATCGCCTGGTCGATGAGGGCGTAGACGGCACCGCCGTGCACCACGCCGTGGGGGTTGAGGTGACGGTCGCTCGCCTGAAGGACCGCCCGTGCGAACCCCTCGCCCTGCTCGGAAACTTCGATGCCGAGCAAGGCGCCGAACGGTCCCGGGTCGAGTAGCTCCCTCATACGCCTTGGGCAGTGTACCCGCCCGCCGAACAGCCGTGTACCCTGCAGGTTGCCATGTTCGACGACCTGCCCGTCCTCGAATCGCGACTCGACCCTGCTTCGCCCGAGTTCCGCGCCAACGAGGAGCGGAATCGTGAGCTCGTTGCCGAGCTGCGCCGCCGCCTTGCCCGAGTCGCCCAGCACGGAGGCCCCCGCGACGTCGAGCGGCACCGCGCCCGGGGAAAGCTGCTCGCCCGGGAACGGATCCAGCGGCTCATCGACCCCGGGACGGCCTTCCTCGAGCTGAGTCCCCTTGCGGCCGAGGGGGTGTACGACGATGACGTGCCATCGGCCGGCATCGTTACGGGCGTCGGACGCATCCACGGCCGGGAGTGTGTCATCGTCGCGAACGATGCCACGGTGAAGGGCGGCACCTACTACCCCCTCACGGTGAAGAAGCATCTTCGTGCGCAGGAGGTCGCCGAACAGAATCGCCTGCCTTGCATCTACCTCGTGGACAGCGGCGGCGCGTTCCTTCCGCTCCAGCACGAGGTGTTTCCGGACCGCGACCACTTCGGCCGCATCTTCTACAACCAGGCTCGCATGGCGGCGAAGGGGATCTACCAGATCGCCGCGGTCATGGGCTCGTGCACTGCCGGAGGCGCCTATGTCCCCGCGATGAGCGACGAAGCGGTAATCGTTCGAGGCACGGGGACGATCTTCCTGGGCGGGCCACCGCTGGTGAAGGCGGCCACCGGGGAGGAGACGACGGCGGAGGAGCTGGGGGGCGCCGATGTCCACACGCGAATCAGCGGCGTGGCCGACCACTTCGCCGAGGACGATGCCCACGCGCTCCGCATCGTGCGGGCGATCGTCGCCAGCATCCCCCGGCGGCAGGCCCTCCCCTGGGACCTCGCGCCGCCCGAGCCTCCGCGGTACCCAGCCGAGGACCTCTACGGCCTTATCCCCGCGGACGTTCGCCAGCCCTTCGACGCGCGTGAGGTCATTGCCCGAGTCGTCGATGGCTCACGCTTCCAGGAGTTCAAGGCCCGCTACGGCACGACACTGGTCTGTGGGTTCGCCCGCATCATGGGCTTTCCCGTGGGCATCCTCGCCAACAACGGGATTCTCTTCTCCGAAAGCGCGCTCAAGGGAGCGCACTTCATCGAGCTCTGCGCACAGCGGCGGATCCCGCTGGTGTTCCTCCAGAACATCACCGGCTTCATGGTGGGGAAGCAGTACGAGAACCGTGGCATCGCCAAGGACGGCGCGAAGATGGTGACGGCCGTCGCCACCGCTCCCGTGCCGAAGTTGACGGTCATCATCGGCGGGAGCTTCGGTGCCGGGAACTACGCCATGTGCGGCCGGGCGTATTCGCCCCGCTTCCTCTGGACCTGGCCGAACGCCCGGATCAGCGTGATGGGCGGAGAGCAGGCGGCCAGCGTCCTCGTTCAGGTGCGGCTCGACCGAGGCGAAGCGCTCACCCCCGAGGAGCAGGAGGCGATCCGCCGCCCCATCCTCGAGCAGTACGAGGAGCAAGGGTCGCCCTGGTTCGCCACGGCCCGGTTGTGGGATGATGGCGTCATCGACCCCGCCGACACCCGTCAGGTGCTCGCTCTAGGGTTGGCGGCGGCGGCGAACAACCCTGTCGAAGAGCCGCCGCTCCAGCCCCTCTTCCGGATGTAGCTCCGGTCAGAGCCTGTTGCTCATTCGGAGGAGGAGTTCTTCCAGAGCAGCGGCCGCGTCCGGGGTATTCGCGTTCCGGTACGTGAGCAGCTGAGGGTCCAGCCGTCGCAGCTCGTCTTCGGGGAGCAGCCGGAGCCGGACGCTGCGCAGCGCGCCTCGCACGCTCCGTTCTCCCCCCGCTAGCGCCGCTCGAAATGCCTGGAGCGCTGGCTCGCGCCGGTAGAAGGCGGGAAAGGGCTGCACCCTCCCGTCGAGTTCGCCCGCCACCGCATCCGCTCCATCCCGCAGCTCGCTCAGCCGGGCAATGACCGTTTTCGGGAGGAGCGGGGCGTCGCAGGCAGCGGCAAGGACCCATTCCCCGCGCGCTTCCTCCAGGGCGCGCGCCAATCCGGCCAGCGGGCCCAAGTGTGGCACGGGGTCGAACACGATGCGAGCCCCCGCGGGGAGTACGAACGGCCAGGGGGCGCTCCCCGGAGCCCGCACCACGATCACTTCGCTGCACCAATGGGCAAGGCCCTCGGCCACCCAAGAGACGAGCGGTTTGCCAGCGACGGCGAACGCCGCCTTGTCGCTCCCGAAACGGGAGCTGGTGCCTCCCGCCAACACCGCGCCGGTGACCTCGGGATTCACGCTCCTTCCTGCTCTCCCCTCCACAGAGCCCGCTGTTCCGACTGACGGGCGGCGATCGCCTCGGCGCTCCGGCCGAAGATGTCGGGAACCGGCCAGCCCTCGAGCCCGGCGTAGGCGTCGATTTGGCTCCGGTGGTGCACCTCGTGCTCGAGCATCATCATCAGGATGCGCCAGCCCGAGAGCGTTCCCTCGGTGTCGATCATGCGGACCCGTCGGTCGAGCCACTCGTCGGGCGTGTCCGCCAGGGCTGCCCGCAATTGGGCGGCCGACTCTTCCAGCACGGGGAGCCACCGCTCGCGGCGACGCGTGTCCGGCTTCGGCGGGCTCACCCAGCCTTCGCCGCGGTAGGCGCTGACGAAGTACAGGCGCGAACCGGCGATGTGGCCGACGAGGGTGGGGATGTCCCACGATGCCTCGCCGCGCCCGCGCGGAGGGCGCCAGGCCTCGGCTTCCGGTGGGAGCGCTGCAACGTCGCGCATGGTGCGGCGGTGGACGGCGTCGAAGTAGCGCAGGAACTCCGCGATCGACCGGATCATCCCCTGGCTCCTGCAACAGCGATGCGCCCAGCCTACCACCAGCCGCCCCGAAACAGCCTGGGCCATAGAATCGAGAGCGTATGTTCCGTTCCGTGCTCGTGGCCAACCGCGGGGAAATCGCCGTCCGCATCATCCGCACGCTCCGCCGCATGGGCATCCGCGCCGTGCTCGCGGCGCCCTGGCCCGATCGGGGAAGCCTCGCAGCCGAACTCGCCGACGAGGTGGTGCCGCTGCCGGGCTCCTCGGCGGCCGATACGTACCTTTCCGTCGCTGCGGTCATCGAGGCTGCTCGTCGCGCTGGATGTGAGGCGCTCCATCCCGGATACGGGTTTCTCGCCGAGTCGCCGGCACTGGCAGAAGCCTGCGCTGCAGCCGGAATCGTATTCGTTGGCCCTCCCCCGGCCGTGTTACGGGCCCTAGGCGACAAGGCGGAGGCGCGCCGCATCGCGCGGGAGGCAGGCGTCCCCATCGTGCCGGGTGCCGAGGGGGAGCCCGAGGAGCTCCTCGGGTTGGCCCGTGGCCTCCGCTTCCCGCTCATGGTGAAGGCCCGTGGTGGTGGCGGCGGACGGGGCATGCGCGCTGTCGGCTCGCTCGTCGAGCTCGGAGAGGCGCTCGAATCGGCCGCGCGGGAGGCCGGCGCGGCCTTCGGCGATGGGCGCGTGTTCGTCGAAGAACTCGTGACGGCAGCCCGACATGTGGAGATTCAGGTCATCGCCGACGCCCACGGCACCGTCCTCCACCTCGGCGAGCGGGACTGCTCGCTCCAGCGCCGTCACCAGAAGCTGGTCGAAGAGTCACCCTCACCGGTGGTCGATGCCGGGCTCCGAGAGGAGCTGGCGCAGGCGGCGCTGCGCATCGCGACAGCTGTCGGCTACCGGAATGCGGGGACCGTCGAGTTCTTGGTCGGCCCGCCGGGCTCCGACGGCCGGCGCCCCTTCTACTTCCTCGAGGTGAACCCACGGCTCCAGGTCGAACACCCCGTCACCGAACTTCGGACCGGACTCGACCTCGTGGAACTCCAGGTACGTGCCGCTGCCGGGGAGCCGCTCCCTTTCCGGCAGGAGGATGTCCGCTTCGCGGGTCACGCCATCGAGTTCCGGATCAACGCCGAAGACCCGTTCCGCGGCTTCCAGCCCGTCGCGGGGTTGCTGGCGCAGTTCGGCTGGGCGGCCGAGCCGGCGCCCTCGTGGCGACTCGACACGGGCTACCGGGCAGGGGACCGTGTGCCAGCCGAGTTCGATTCCCTCCTCGCCAAGCTCGTCGTGTGGGGCGAGGACCGGTCGGCGGCGCTCGACGCCGCGCGGCGAGCCTTAGCACGCCTCGACATCGCCGGCGTTCCGACCACGCTGCCGCTCCACCGGGCGGTGCTGCGCTGTGAGGCGTTCGCGGCGGCGGAGGTCACCACCGACTGGCTCGAGGCGAACCTCGATGACGTCCTGGCCCGCGCCGGCGCGCCGCCGCCGGCCTGGGAACTCCTTGCCCGCGCACTGCCGTCGCTCCTGGCGGAACCGGACTCCCCCTGGACGGCACGGCCGTTCTGGTTCGGAGCCGGAGCGACGGCCGTGTGGGCCGAGGATGGCGTCGAGACCCGGGCCGTCTCATTGCTCCCCCACTCCGGGAGGACTCCCCCGGAGGGAGCGGAGCGCCTCGGGGGAGGGCGAGTGCTCGTTCATACCGCGGAGGGGGAGTGGAGCTTTCGCCTCGTGCCGCCTCCATCCCTTCCTCGGCGACACGGCGATACGGCCTCGGGGGCGGCTGCCGTCGTCGCGCCGCTGGCGGGGCGGGTCGCGCACGTCGCCGTGCGCGAGGGCGATCCGGTGGCGCCGGGCATCCTCGTGGCCGTTCTCGAGGCGATGAAGATGGAGCATCGCGTGGTGGCCACGGCCGAAGGCATCGTGCGGGAGGTGCGCGTGGGGCCCGGCGAAGTCGTTCGGGAAGGCGACGTCCTCCTCACGTTGGAATGAGGGGGCCGGGGACGTTCCCCGGCCCCGCGTTCGTTGCCGGAGGTGTCGCCGTCAATCGCTGCTGAAGGGCAGCTCCACGCCTTCAACCCGGCGCCCTTGGGAGGCGTGGATCCGAGCGATGCTCTCCGGCACCTCTTCGTGGACGGTCGTTGTCTTCGGGCCGCGCACCATCGCCACGCGGCCGGTGCGTGCGAGCTCCCGGATGCCGTAGGGCTCGCACATCTTGATGAGCCCGTTGATCTTGTCCTCGTCTCCCACCACCTGGAGGATGAGCGAGTTCGTGGCGATGTCGACCACGTCGGCGCGGAACACCTGGGCGATGTCAAGGATCTCGTGCCGGTTCAGGTTGTTGCAGCGAACCTTGATGAGCGCGAGCTCCCGGGCGACCATCTCTTCGTTCGAGAGGTCGCTCACCTTCACCACGTCGATGAGCTTGTACAGCTGCTTCTCCACCTGTTCGACGGGGGCGCTTTCCCCGTCGACGACGATGGTCATCCGGCTCAGGCCCTGTGCTTCGGTCGGGCCCACGGTGAGCGACTCGATGTTGAAGCCGCGCCGCCGGAAGAGGCTGGCGACGCGCATCAGCACGCCCGGCTTGTCTTCGACGATGGCCACGACGGTGTGCTGGTTCACTCGCCGGCGTCCGTTACGGCTGCTCATCGAACCAGCTCCTCTGGCGGGGCTTCGATCGTCTCCTTGAGCGCCGCGCCGGCGGGCACCATCGGCCAGACGTTCTCCTCCTGGTCGATCATGAAGTCGATGAGGAACGGCCCCCGGTGTTGGCGGGCGGTGCGGATGGCGTCCCGCACCTCAGCCTTCGTTTCGACGCGGATGCCGGGGATCCCGTACGCCTCCGCGATTTTGAGGAAGTCGGGCTGCGTCATGGCGACCGCCATGAAGTTCCTGTTGTAGAAGAGCTGCTGCCACTGACGCACCATCCCGAGGTAGCCGTTGTTGAAGATGGCGATCTTGATGGGGAGCTGCTCGTCGACGACGACGGCGAGCTCCTGCATGGTCATTTGGAAGCCACCGTCCCCACAGATGGCCCACACCTCGGCGTCGGGCCGAGCGATCTGCGCTCCGATGGCGCCCGGGAGCTCGAATCCCATCGTGCCCAGGCCGCCCGAGCTGATGAGCTGGCGGGGCCGCTTGTAGAAGTAGTGCTGGCCTGCCCACATCTGGTGCTGGCCGACACCGGTCACGATGGTCGCGTCGCCGTTCGTTTCCTCGTACAGCGTGCGCACCACGTACTGCGGGATGAGCCGCCGTGTCTCCCGAATCTCCAGGCTCGGGTGCTCCTCCCGCACGCGGTCGATCCATGCGATCCACTCCTCGTGGGTCGCTTCCTTCACCAGCTCCGTCAGCCTCGGAAGCACGTTCTTCACGTGCCCCACGATGGGCACGGCGGTGGCGAAATTCTTCCCGATTTCGGCCGGGTCGATGTCGATGTGGATGATCTTCGCGGTCGGGTTGAAGTCCTTGAATCGGCCCATGGCGCGGTCGTCGAACCGCATCCCGACGCCGATGACGACGTCGGCGTTGTCGGCCGCCATGTTCGCGTAGTACATCCCGTGCATGCCCAGCCAGCCGTAGCTGAGCGGGTGATCTTCGGGGAAGGCGCCGATGCCCAAGAAGGTGGTAATCACCGGGATCTGAGCCTTCTCCGCCAGCTCGATGAGCTCCCGGCTGGCATCGCCCCAAATGACGCCGTGACCGGCGATGATGATGGGCCGCTTCGCCTCGTTGATGAGCTGGGCTGCCCGGCGGATCATCCCCGCGTGGCCTTCGTAGGTGGGCTTGTAGCCGCGGAGGCGCACCTCTTCGGGCCACTCGAACTCCGCCTCCTCCTGGAAGACGTCCTTGGGAATGTCGATGAGCACGGGCCCCGGGCGCCCGGTGGTGCAGATGTGCACCGCTTCCCGCACCGTGAGCGCCAGGTCGCTCGCCCGCATCACCAGGTAGTTGTGCTTGGTGATGGGCATGGTGATGCCCGTGATGTCGGCCTCCTGGAAGCCGTCCCGTCCCAACAGCGTCCGCGCCACGTTCCCGGTGATGGCGAGCACGGGCGTGGAGTCCATGAAGGCGGTGGCGATCCCGGTCACGAGGTTCGTCGCGCCGGGGCCGCTCGTGGCCAGACACACGCCCATGCGACCGCTGGCGCGGGCATAGCCGTCGGCCATATGGGCCGCGCCTTGCTCGTGCCGTACGAGGATGTGCCGGATGTTGTACCGCGGCAGTGCGTCGTAGAGGGGGAGCACCACGCCCCCGGGGTAGCCGAAGATCACCTCGACGCCTTCGCGCTGGAGACACTCCAGCAGGATCTCGGCTCCCGACAGTCGAGCCATTCCGATCACCTTCCTCCGGCCAGCTCGTCCCGGCGGGGCCCCTCAGTTTTGGGGTGCCGGTGCCTGCCGCGCCATTCGGTCGCGGCCGCTGCGGCGCGGGCGGGCGCCCGCCCTCCGCAGCCGAAGGCGTGGGGCGCGGCCGGTAAGCCGCGAACCCCCTGGCCGATACGTCAAGTCTACGGCTGCTGTCGCTCCTGCGAAAGCGCGGGCTGCCGCACACCGGCGAGCTCGAGCCCTGCCGCGAGGAGGGGCTCCACGAGTTCCTCGTCCCGTACTTCGCAGTACACGCGGAGGAGCGGCTCCGTTCCCGAGAGCCGCAACAGGAGCCAGCCCTCCGGCACGAAGAACCGCCACCCGTCCGTCGTGTCGTGACGGAGCACCGGCCGTCCGGCGACTTCGGCTGGCGACGCGCCCTCCAGCCGCGCTCGCACCTCGGCCTGCTCGCCGGCTTCCAACTCGACGTCGATGCGGCGGTAGTAGTGGGGACCCGTCACTTGGAAGACGTCGTCGAGCAGCTCCGAGGGCCGCTTCCCCGTCCGGGCGGCCATATCGATCAGAAAGAGCCCCGCGAGGATTCCGTCCCGCTCCGGCAGGTGGCCGCGGAACCCGTAACCGCCACTCTCCTCGCCGCCAACCAAGGCATCCCGCTCCATCATCAGCGGTCCGATGTACTTGAAGCCGACCGGGGTCTCCAGGCATTCGACGCCGTATCGCTCGGCCAAGATCCGGACCATCTCGGTGGTCGTAAGAGACTTCACGATCGGTCCACGGAACCCTCGCACTTCGAGCAAGTAGTAGGCGATCAGCGCGAAGGTGCGGAGCTGGTCGACGAATCGCCCCCGTTCGTCGACGAGTCCCACGCGGTCGGCATCGCCGTCGTTGGCGACCCCTAGATCGAAGCCGCCGCTGGCCACCAGGTTCAGCAGTTCGCCCAGGTTCGGCTCGATCGGTTCCGGGGCGCGCAGCCCTGGGAAGAGCGGATTCCGCTCTCCGTGGAGCTCCACGCACGTCGTAGCACCACCCTGGAGCAGCTCCGGGAAGAGACCAGCCCCCGCACCGAACATCTGGTCCACGGCTACGCGCAGTCCAGCGGCGCGGATCCGGTCGAGGTCGACGTGCCGCGATACCGCCGCGAGGTACCCCGGCACAGGGTCGAAGCGCTCGATAGCGTCGCTGTCCTTCGGCGCGGAAACCACCCCTTCCGGGTTTTCGAGGAGGGCCGGGATTTTCGCTTCGATGGCGGCCACCACTTCCGGCGAGGCGCTTCCGGCGTAGTGCGGCTTCACCTTCAGCCCGTTCCACTTGTACGGGTTGTGGCTGCTGGTGATCACGATCGCGCCGCAGGCGCCCACCTCGAGGATCCGGTAGCTCACCGCCGGCGTGGGAGCAGGGCGCGAGGCGAGCTGCACGCGGAAGCCCGCCGCTGCCGCCACCCGAGCGGCCTCCAGGGCGAACTCCTCGGAGAGGAAGCGGGTATCGTATCCCACCACGAGGGGCCGCTCGGTGCCGTACGTCTCCCGAAAGTATTCCGCCACCGCCCGGGCGCAGATGCGCACGTTCTCGAAGGTGAAATCCTCGCCAATGACCGCTCGCCAGCCGTCGGTCCCGAAGCGGATGGGGCTACGCCTCATCTCGGCCATCATACCGTTCTCCAGGTTCGAGCTTCCTCCCTATCGCCACGGCACCGGGCGCGATCGTCGCGCCCGACCCCACGACGCATCCGCGGACGAGCGCGCCTGCCCCGACGAACACCCCGTCTGCCACCACCGAGGCGATGACGGATGCGCCCGCGCCAACCTGGACGCGCTCCCAGAGCACGGAGTCTTCCACGAGCGCCCCGGGGCCCACCTCCGAACCCTCTCCGACCGCTGAGCGCACCGCCGCTGCCCCGGGCGCGATGGCCACCCGTGCCGCGATCGCGCTCCGCTCTCCGAGGAGCTGCCGGTGTAGTGCGAGGTAGCGCTCCGGCGTTCCCAAGTCCGCCCACGTTCCCTCGCACTGCACGCCGAAGATCGGCCGGCCCGCCTCGGCCAGTGCCGGAAAAAGCGTCTCCTCTACGCGGGCGGGGCCGGGTGGAATCTCCTCCACGAGCTCCCGCTCGAAGACCCAGACCCCGGCGTTCACGAGCCCCCGCTTCACGCTGTCTGGGGGAGGCTTCTCGGCGAAGCGCAGGATGCGCCCCTCTGGATCGAGCTCGGCGACCCCGTACCCCGTCGGGTCCTCGAGGGGGACCAGAGCGATGGTGAGCTGCGCCCCGGCCCGCTCGTGCGCGCTCACGATTGGGGCGAGTGGGAAACCCGCGTAGATGTCGCCGTTGACGGCCAGAAAGCGCCCCTCGATCCCAGCTTCACGCACGGCGTTCCGAATAGCGCCGCCGGAGCCTAACGGTTCGCGCTCCTCGACGGCCGTGACCGGAATCGGTGAGAAGCCCGGGCGCTGCGCCGCCTCCAGGAGCACCGCGCCGGCCTGTCCCACGGCCAGTACGGCGCGGCTGACGCCGCCTTCGGCCAACCACTGGAGGAGGATGGCGAGCGCCGGCCGGTTGCACACCGGCACGAGGCTCTTGTGGCGGGTCCGCGTCAGCGGCCGCAGCCGCGTCCCCTCCCCGCCTGCCAGCACGACCGCGTCCATGGCCGCTGCTCAGTCCCGCAGGCCGGCCGCGGCGCGCAGGTCGGCCGCGCGGCTCGTGTCCTCCCAGGGGAAATCGAAGTCGCTCCGCCCGAAATGGCCGTACGCCGCGGTCGCCCGGTAGATGGGCCGGCGCAATTCGAGGTCGCGGATGATGGCCCCGGGGCGCAGGTCGAAGTGCTTGCGGACCGCCTCGAGAATCCGTTCCTCCGGTACTCTCGCCGTCCCGAAGGTCTCCACGTCGATGGCCATCGGCTTGGCGACGCCGATGGCGTAGGAGAGGAGGAACTCGCACCGGTCGGCCAAACCTGCGGCAACGATGTTCTTCGCCACCCAGCGCGCAGCGTATGCCCCCGACCGGTCCACCTTCGTGGGGTCTTTGCCGCTGAAGGCGCCCCCCCCATGCCGAGCGATGCCGCCGTAGGTGTCGACGATGATCTTCCGCCCCGTCAGCCCGGCATCGGCGCGGGGACCGCCCAGGACGAACCTTCCGGAGGGGTTGACGTAAATCTTCGTGTGTTCGTCGATGAGCGATTCGTCCACCACGGGGTCGATGACGTGTTTCCGGATCCCAAGTTCGATGGTTTCCGGGTCGATGTCCGGGGCGTGCTGGGCCGAAACGACGATCGCCTCCGCGCGTAGCGGGCGGCCGTCCAGGTATTCGATCGTCACCTGCGATTTCCCGTCGGGTCGGAGCCAGGGAAGTTCGCCGCTCTTCCGCGCCTCCGCCAGGCGGCGGGTAAGCCGGTGGGCTAGCACGATGGGGAGCGGCATGAGTTCGGGGGTCTCGTTGCAGGCGAAGCCGATCATCATCCCTTGGTCGCCGGCGCCCACGTTCAGCCCGTCGCCCCACGACTCGCCGCGACGAACCTCCAGCGCGGTATCCACCCCCGCGGCGATGTCCGGAGATTGGCGGTTGATGGCGACGATGACCCCGCACGTGTCGGCGTCGAATCCGACCTCCGACGACGTGTAGCCGATGCGGCGAATCGTGTCGCGCACCACGGTGGGGATGTCGACCTGGGCCCGGGCCGTGATCTCGCCCGTCACGAACACGAGCCCGTTCGTGATGGCGACTTCGCAGGCGACCCGTGCTTGCGGGTCCTGCTCCAGGTAGGCATCGAGGACCGCGTCGGAGATCTGGTCGCAGATCTTGTCGGGGTGCCCCTCGGTCACCGATTCGGACGTGAGGAAGTGGCGGCGAGCCATCTGCAGCGTGCTCCTTCCGGTGGTCGGGGCCGCGACAGAAAGCCGCGTGCCCCTGCGAACGCTCGAGGGGCACGCGGACGAAGATTTCGCTTCCGTCGCCCCTCGGTGGAGGGGCGGACTCCAAGAGTCCGCCTTTTGTTGCCTGGCTCACGGGCCAGGCCGCGTCATCTTGGCACCTTGGAGGCGAAACCAGGTTGCCGGGCAACCGAACGGCTGCCCCTCTTGACGCTCGGAAGGATCGTACGCCGACCTTTAGTTCCGGGAAAGGCCGCGGTCCGTGTCGCGCACTCAGGCAGCGTAGACGGCTCCCCACACGGCCCCGAAGACGGCGTGCAAGGCGATGATGGCAATGGGGGTCATCGCTCCGTAGCGCACGCCGAATACGCCGGGCGCTTCAACGTGTGCGCCCGAAGGTGTGGCGGCTCGCATCCGTGGGTGCAGGGAACCCATCATCGACATCATGACGCCGGCTGCGAACCCGTGCACGACGCCGATTATGGCGGCCCAGCCGGCCACGCTCGTTTCGATGTCGAAAGCGGAGACGAGAGCCGCGTAGATAACGCCGAACACGATGCCCATCATGAAGTGGACCACATACCCGACAGCTTTCGCCGCCGCGCCTGGGTCCATCATCATGGTACCGAGCATCATCGGCATATCCATGCGCACCTTCATCATTGGTGCAATGACCATGAGGGCGGTCATTACAACGGTTGCTGCAAGTCCTGCACCGGCTCCTAGGGCTGCATCGAAATCCACGCTTCTTCCCTCTTCATTTTCTCTCTCATTCACAGTAGCTCGCGCCTGTGAACGAGGCCGTGATCCACGTCACCTGCACCGAGTCCTTCCCTGCGCGGTGACGAATTTCGCGTGACCTGCGAGGGATGATCGGTGCGATGCCCGCGGCCCAACTCTTCTCGAGAAGGACTCGGTGGAGGATCGTCCCACCTTCCCGCGACGGAGTTTCAACCGGAGGCGCTTCCTCGCCGCGGCAGCACGCTTCGGCGTCGCCGCGCTCGGTGCGAGCTGTGGAAGCGGTGACGCCCCTTCGGGAGCCTCTTTCTCTCCAGCGATGCCCACGGCGTCGGCCCGGCCTCGCCAGGGAGCGGCGCTGCGGTCGGGGGTGTGCTCAACCACGCACGCTGGGACGACCGGTGGCTGTCCGTGGACGGCGAGGAGGGACACTCCGTCCAAGCGGGCACCGTCGACGAGGAATTGGTCGGGCAGGAGCGACTGGTGTTCCCGTTCAGCCGGTACCTCGTCACCGACACCACGGGCGCACTGACGGCCCGGACGATGCGCATCACCGCTGCTCCTGCCATCGCAGGTCTGACCGAAGCGGGAGCCACCGCCCGAGTTCTGGTCTTTGGCAACGGCATCGAGGGCAACAGGGACAAGGCTTCCAGAAGAGCGTGATGGACTCCACCGCCGGTGACCCCCCAGAAGCGGGACCACTATACCTACGTCTGGGCGGACAGCAGCTCGCCGCGCGTGCTCAAGGCCCAGCGCGACATCGCTCGCGCCGTCGAGGCCGGCCAGCTGCACGAATCTCCGGGCACTCCGGACACGAAGGGAAAAGGTCCTCACGGTAGACCGTCCGGTCCCGGTGTTCGCTTTCGTCGCCTGGGGCGCTGGGCCGGTTCGGCGGACGTGAGGTGGGCCGGGGGACTCCCCGGCCCGCCCCACTCGGGACACCCGAAGACGGAGGGCTACAAGACGACGAGTTCGTACCCGTCGAGGGCGAGGTCGGCGATGCTGGGATGGTCCATGTACGCACCGCTCAGCGGTGCCCCCACGGCCTGCAGCTTCTCGCGCACCTGGAACGCGCCCGAGCAGTAATCGCACACCTCGAAGGCGATTCCCTGGCCCCTGATGCTCTCGAAGAGCCGCGCCATTCGGCGTTCGGGGTCGGTTTCCGGAGCCAGCAGCTTTGCAGCCCACTCGCTGCCCGCCCCGTCGAAGATGAGGCGGCACCTCGCCCCTCGCTCGCTCAGCTCCTTCGCGTAGAGGAGCGCGTGCAGTGCCCGTGCCATCCCTTCGTGCGTCTCGGCACCGGCCTGGAGGATGATGGCGAAGCGCTTGGTACCCGGCGAAATGCTCATGGTTTGCAGCCTACCCCTCTGCCCGCGGGCATTCCGTGACCGTCATCACGTCACGCACTTCCCACGCGTTCGTCACTCGGGTGTCCCCGCTGTCCTCCGCGGCCGCGCCGATAATCGTCGAACGGATCGGGTAGAGGGGTGCCGATGCCTATGCTGCAGCGAGCTGCGAACACCGTCCGCCGATTCATCCATCCGGCCGTCCCCGAGGAGGAGCTGGGAACGCACGCCCGCCGTTACCACACCCTTACCCTCGCCCTCTTGGCGCTCGCCGTCCCGCTCGAGCTCTACCTCGCCTGGCGCGTTCCCATTCCCGGCTTGGCCCTGCTCCTGGCGACCTGTGCCGCGCTCCTCGCGGCGGAACGCGGCCGCGAGCTCTCCTGGCGCGAACGCCAACAGGCCATCGAATCGGAAGTCGAACGCCAAGCCGACGCCCTCCTCCGCGACGGGCAGACCGGGCTGCCGAATCGGAACTACCTTATCGATCAGCTCACCCGCGAGATCGCCCGCGCCGAACGGTATGGCACGACCCTCACCCTAGCCGTGATTGAGCTTGCCCGCGCCGACGAACTGCAGCGGAGCTGGGGCGGTGACATCGTCAGCCGCGCGGCCGTCCACGTTGCGGAGACGCTGCGCCGGGTGACGCGCGCCTCCGACTTCCTCGCCCGCCTCGACGAGCAGCGTTTCGCCGTCGTCCTCCTCGAATGCACCCGTGAGCAGGCGGTCCGCTTCGCCGACCGCATCACCCTCGCTGTCGCCAACCGTCCCCTCGAGCCTGCAGGGCGGCAGCGCGTGCCTATCTACATCGCCGTGCAGGTCCGGGCCACCCAGTTCGAGCGCGAGCGCTTCCGGGGGCCGCTGGACTTCATCAGCGCGGCGGGCGGAGACGTCGTCATCGACCCGCCTTCCGCACGGGCGAACGAGACCGTGGACGTCCGGGCTATCCGGCGGCGAGCCCTAGGTGACCTCCCGAGCGTCGATTCGACGCAGGAGTTCGCCGATGCCTGGCGCGCATACCGCGCCCGCCGCCGGCTCGGCTGAGCCGCCCCTTCCGGACGCGAACAAAGGGGGAGGCACCCGCCTCCCCCGTCGTTCGAAGCGCAGCGGTCCCCCTACTGCTTCGCCTGCTGCGCGGCCCGCTGCTGGAGCCACTGGTCGAGCGTCATCTGCGTGCTCCAGCGCAGGATCGCGCCTTCCAGGCTCGTGATCTCCTTCCAGTGCTCCTGCACCCATTCTGCCGTCTTCACCTCTTCGAGCCCGGCGTTGATCCCCGGCCCCTGCACGATGGCGGCGCGGTTGAACCGCCCGGCGCCCGCCTCGATGATGAGGCCCGAATCGGTGCACTCCTTCGAGACGAGGTAGACGACGGCCGGGACGACATAATCCGGCTTGAGCCGCTCCACGAGCTCGGGGGGCATCACCGTGGCCGTCAGACGGGTGCCCGCCACCGGGGCGATGGTGTTCACCATCACGTTGTACTTCGCCCCTTCCTGCTTCAGCACGTTCATCAGGCCGAGCATGGCCGTCTTTGCGGCCCCGTAGTTTGCCTGGCCGAAGTTCCCCCAGATTCCCGAGGCCGACGAGGTGAGCACGACGCGTCCGTACGATTGCTGCCGGAACACCGGCCAGGCTGCCCGCAGCACCGTGAACGTACCCTTCACGTGCACGGCGAAGACGGCATCCCAGTCGTCCTCGCTCATGTTGTGGAAAGCGACGTCGCGCAGGATGCCCGCGTTGCAGATGACGATATCCAGCCGGCCCCACTTGTCGATGGCGGCTTTCACCATGTTGTAGCCGCCTTCGTACGAAGCCACGCTGTCGAAGTTCGGGATCGCCTCCCCGCCCAGCGCCTCGATCTCCTCGCACACTTTCCGGGCGGGTGCGGCGTCGGCGCCTCGACCGTGGGGGTCGCCGCCGAGGTCGTTCACGACGACCTTCGCGCCGCGACGGGCGAGCTCCAGCGCGTACGCGCGGCCGAGGCCCCCGCCGGCCCCGGTGATGAGGGCCACCTGTCCTTCGAACGAAATCGCCATACCGGAAAACCCCTTCCTCTCGGAATTTCTTTCGTTCCGGCGGCCGCGAGCGCGGCCCTGAGGAAGGGTAGCAGGTTTCCCGGCCTTAGGCTTCGCCCTTCGGAAGCGCGGCCCCGATGATCTCCCGCACGTCCTGCACGCCGTGCGACTCCATCCACCGCTTCAACCCTTCGAGCACATCGAGCGGTGCCCGCGGGTTGGCGAAGGTCGCGGTCCCAACCTGGACGGCGCTGGCGCCCGCCATGAGGAACTCCACTGCGTCCTCGCCGGTGCGGATGCCCCCGCAGCCGATGACGGGGATGCGCACCGCTTGGGCGACGTCCCACACGAATCGAAGGGCGATGGGTTTGATCGCCGGGCCGCTCAGCCCGGCCCGCCCGCGAGGGATGACCGGGCGGCGGCGCTCGATGTCGATGGCGACGCCCAAGACGGTGTTGATGGCGCAGATGGCTGCAGCCCCTGCCTCCTCGCAGGCCTTCGCCACCGGCACGGGATCGGTCACGTTCGGCGTCAGCTTCACGATGACGGGAAGGTCGGTGTTTCGCACCGCCGCCCTGGTCGCAGCGGCCGCCGCCTCGGGGTCCTGGCCGATCTCCATGCCGCCCGTGTCGACGTTCGGACAGCTGATGTTCAGCTCCAGCGCCGCGATACCTGGCACGCCGTCCAACATTCGCGCCATCGTGCCGAAGTCCTCGACCCGGTCCGGTGCCAGGTTCACGATGACGGGCACCCGCCAGGCCGCCCAGCGCGGGGCGAACTCCTCGATGACGCGTTCGATGCCGACGTTCTGCAGGCCGATGGAGTTGAGCATCCCGAGGGGCGTCTCGGCGGTGCGCGGCTGGGGATTCCCCGCCCGGGGACGCGGCGTCACTCCCTTGGTCACGATCGCTCCCAGGGCCTCGATGTCGAAGTGTTCCGCGAACTCGAAGCCCCATGAGAACGTCCCCGACGCCGTCATGACCGGGTTCCTCAGGAGAAGCCCGGTCTTCGACCCTGGAGCCAGGTCGACCTCGAGCCGCAGCGTGCTCACCCGCCCCAGTCTAGCGGGCCCCGCGCGAACGGACGCGCTCGGCTACTCGGCCGTCCGCTCCCGGAAGCGGCGGGCGCGCGACCCGTTGAGGGTGAAGTTCTCGGCGTCCCAAACCCAATCCTCGTACGAGTTACGGAACGCCTTCGTCGCGCCGCAGCGCTTGCACACCCCGGCGCTCATCTCGCCATTCGGCGACTCGATGACCCAGTGGTGGCGGCAGGTGGTGCCGGCGCGGTCCTTGGCGATGGTTCCGGTGCTCATGGCTCCTTCCTCCGCGGGAGCGCCTGCCCCCGCGCTGACCGGAGTCTACCACACATTGTGCAAAAATGCACAAACCCTCGGTAAAGCCGCGGCCCGCTCGTCGGCCGTCTGCCTCGCGGTTGCCGCCGGAGCGCCCGAACCCGTACGATCGTAGTGCGCGGGGGCGATTCTGGCACCCGCGAAAGGATATCAAGCGCAGCATGGCAGCTTCCCCCTCGCGCGACGCCATCATCGCCGCCCTCCGCACTGTCCGCGACCCCGAACTCCACCGCGATATCGTCTCCCTCGGAATGGTGAAAGATGTGGCCGTCGAGGACGGCCGCGTCCACGTCCAAGTCGAGCTCACCACCCCCGCCTGCCCGCTCCGCGAGACCATCGAACGCGACGTGCGCGCCGCCCTGGTCGCAATCGAAGGGGTTCGCGACGTCGCCGTCGAATTCAGCGCCAACGTCCGGGCCACTGCTCCCCGCGGGGGCCAGCGGCCGGTGGAAGGCGTCCGAAACATCATCGCGGTCGCCAGCAACAAAGGAGGCGTGGGCAAGTCGACGGTGGCCGCGAACCTGGCCGTCGCCCTCGCCAAGGCTGGGGCCCGCGTCGGTCTGCTCGACGCCGACATCACCGGGCCGAACATCCCCACGATGTTCGGCTTCCCGGCGGGAGTCCTCGCTCGGGAGCCGGGCGGATTACGGCCGCTCGAAAAGTACGGCGTCAAGGTCATCTCGATCGGCTTCCTCGTGCCGAAGGGAACGCCCGTTGTCTGGCGCGGGCCGATGATCGGAAGCGCGGTCCGCCAGCTCCTCCACGATGTCCCCTGGGGCGACCTCGACTACCTCGTCATCGACCTTCCCCCCGGCACCAGTGACGCCTCGATGAGCATGGCGCAGGAAGCTCCCATCACCGGCGCCATCATCGTTTCGACGCCCCAGACCGTCTCCCTCGAAGATGCGATGAAGGCCGTCACCATGTTCGAAAAGCTCGGCGTGCCCGTCTTCGGCATCGTCGAGAACATGAGCTACTTCATCGCTCCCGACACCGGGAAGCGGTATGACATCTTCGGCCACGGCGGCGCCCGTGAGGCCGCCGAAGAGCTCGGGCTCGACTTCCTGGCCGAGATCCCGCTCGAGATCCCTGTCCGCGAGGGTGGCGATCGCGGCGAACCCATCGTCGTCGCCCAGCCGGATTCGGCGTCGGCGCGCGCGTTCGACGCGCTCGCGCGCGCGGTCGCTGCCCGGATCAGTGTTCTGCAAAGGATGGCAAGCTGACCGAACCTATGGCTCTCAACCTCTTTGCCCGGCGCCGCGAAGCGCCTCCTCCGCAATCGGAACCATCTCCCGCCGAGACCACTGCGGTTGCCCCGCCGGAGTCCATGGCCGACGGCTCTCCCGCTCCCGTTGCCGGGCGTGGGAGGCGGCGCCGCCCGCGAACGGCGCAAGCCGCGGGCGGCGGCGCGCCGGTGCCGGCGACCGAGACGACGGCGACCGAAGCTCCGCCGCCCGCCGAAGCGCCGGACCCGTCCCCGCCCTCGGGCGGACGACGCCGGCGACGGTCGCGCGGCGGCGGGAAGTCAGGGACTGCCGCCGCCGCGCCCCCGGCGGAGGCGCCGTCCACCACGCCCTCGCCCGAGGCGGTATCCCTCGAGCCCCTCCTCCAGCGCATCGCCGAGCTCGCCGAGACCGTTCGGGAGCAGTCGCGGCAAATCGACCGGCTGGCTCGCGCCGTGGCCGAGCTCGCCGAGCGCCCCGTTGCAGCCGCCCCTCCGGCGAAGGTGGGGGTGTTCGTCGATGTCGCCAACATCGAGCTCGCAGCCGAGCGGGCGCGCGTCCGCCTCGATTGGGGCGAGGTGCTCGCCCGCCTCACCCACGACCGGCAGCTCGTCCGCGCCGTCGCCTACGCTCCCGTGCACGACGACCCGCAGGTGAGCCCCGAGTCGCAGCGCTTCGTGGAGCCGTTTCTCGATAAGGGCTACAAGATCGTCACCAAGCCGCTCCGCCGGTTCGCCGACGGCTCCATCAAGGCGAACGTCGATATCGAGATGGCGCTCGATATCGTCACCCTGGCCGACCGGCTCGATGTCGTGGTCCTCGTCTCCGGCGACGGCGACTTCGCGCACCTGGTCGAGGCGCTCCAGGCGCGTGGCGTTCGGGTCGAGGTCGTCGGCTTCGAACAGTCGACGGCGTCGGTGCTCCGGAACGCAGCCGACCGGTACATCGACATCCTCTCCCTGGTTCGGAACGGCCGCCGTTAGCTCGGACTTTCGACGCGTTGATGCCCGGGCTCGGCCTCCCAGGGTGGCGCCAACTGGTGGTAGCCGCCTCCGGCCGTCCAGCCCCCGTCCACGTAGAGGATGTGGCCGGTGATGAAGCTGGAAGCCTGCGAGGCGAGGAACACCACCGCCGCCTCCAGCTCTTCCGGCCTGCCGAGGCGGCCCATCGGCGTACGCGTCTCGGCCTGCACCTTCGTTCCCGGCGTCGCTTGGAACACCTTGTCCATCATTTCCGTCCCCTCGAAGTACGAGGGGGCGATGGCGTTCACCCGGATGTTCTCCCGGGCGTATTCGAGGGCCAGCACGCGGGTGAGCGCGTCGACGCCGCCTTTCGCCGCGTGGTAGGAAGCGGCGCGGAACTCGCTGCCTACCCGGCCCAGGATGGAGCTGACGTTGATGATCACGCCGCCCCCTTGCCGCAGCATCTGCCGCGCGGCCAGACGGCACGCCTGTGCCACCGCGATGAGGTCAAGCTCGATGACAGCTCGGATCCGCTTCGGGCTGGCCAGGTCGTGGCGAAGGCCCGAGCGGTCGGTGAAACCGGCGTTGTTCACCAGGATGTCGAGCCGCCCAAAGGCTTCCACGACCTCTCCGAACAAGCGCTCGAGCTGCGCATCGTCGGTCAGGTCGGCGGGGAACACCTCCGCCCGTATCCCGAATCCTCGCACCATCTCCGCCGTGCGTTCGAGCTGCTCACGGCGACGCGCCGTCAGCGCGAGGTCGGCTCCTGCGCGGGCCAACCCGCGGGCGAAGGCCACGCCCAGGCCGCTCGATGCGCCCGTGACGAGGGCCACCTTGCCCCTCAGGTCGAAGAGCTGACAGAACGTAGGGTCCATCCCGCTGCCCCCGGAGATGAAGGCTCCCTGGGGGATGCTACCGACCGCTAGCGCTCTGCGAAATCTGAGCCGCCCGCACGGCTTCCCACCGGATGCGGGGCACGGGACGGTCGGGGTTCGCCCGCTCCCGCTCGATGATGGAGGCGAGCTCCTCCACGGTTTCGTCGAGGGCTCCCTCGCGGTTGACGACGACGTAGTCGTTGTTCGGCGCGTCGGCGACCTCGGCGTCGAATTCCGCCAACCGCTTCGCGAGGGATTCCGGGTCTTCCGAATTCCGCCCCTCGAGGCGCCGCCGCAAGGCGACGATGTCTTCGGGTACCAGCAGGACGAAGACCGCGCCCTCCAGTACCTTACGCCACCAACGCGCGCCCTGGACATCGGTGCGGATGATGACGTCCTCGCCGCGGGCAAGGGGCTCCTCCAGCTCCCGGCGTTCCAGCCCCTTCAGGTCGCCGTACACCTCCGCGAACTCGAGGAACTCGCCATCGGCGATCTTCCGCCGGAACGTCTCCTCGTCCAGGAAGTGGTAATCGACGCCGTCGACCTCACCGGGGCGTGGCGGCCGTGTGGTGCTGCTCGTCGCCCGGCGGATGCCGAGCCGGTCACGCAACCGCGCGATGACGGTGTCCTTCCCCACGCCCGAGGGCCCGTGGAGGACGACCACCACCGGCTTCCGGTTCACCCTGGCACCCCCTCCCCTGCGGCGATGGCCGAGAGGTCGCGCCAGAACGCCGGGTACGAGACCTCGACGGCGTCGTTCAGGACGCGTGTCTCGCCGTCAGCGAGAGCCCCGGCGACCCCGGCCAACATGCCCATTCGGTGGTCGCCTCCCGCGTCGATGCGCGCCCCGCGCAGCGGCTGCGGGCCTTCGACGGCGAACCCGTCCGGGAACAGCTCGACGCGGACACCGAAGCGACCGAGGATTGCGCCGACCATCGCGATGCGGTCCGACTCCTTCACGCGCAGCTCGGCGGCGTCACGGACGACCGTCCGCCCCTGGGCGAAGCAGGCCGCCAGGGCGACGAGCGGGAGCTCGTCGATAGCCCGCGGTACGAGCGCGCCGGCCACCTCGGCTCCGCGCAGTTGCGAGCTCCGCGCCGCCAGCGCGCCCACCGGCTCGCCTCCTTCGTGGCGCAGGTCAAGCACCGCGACCTCGCCGCCCATGGCTCGCAAGATGTCGATGATCCCCGTCCGGGTGGGGTTCAGGTTGACGTCCTCGATGAGAACTTCGGCATCCGGGTGGCACACCGCCAGCACGAGCCAGGGCGCGGCGCTGGAAATGTCTCCGGGGACGCGGATGGTCAACGGGGTGAGCCGGTCGGCCGGCTCGATCACGATCGCCTTGCCCTCGGTTCGGATGCTGGCGCCCATGGCCGCCAGCATCCGTTCGGTGTGGTCACGACTCGGGGAGGGCTCTTCGTAGCGCGTGGTCCCATCCGCGAAGAGCGCTGCGAGCGCCACCGCCGATTTCACCTGCGCGCTCGCCACCGGACTGCGGTACGAGATAGGGTGGAGGTTCCCGCCGCGGACGACCAGCGGGGGGCGACTGTTACCCATGCGGGCGAAAACCGTCGCGCCCATCTCCTGGAGGGGCCGTACGATGCGATCCATGGGGCGGCGCCGAAGGGAAGCGTCGCCCGTTAGCACGGCGAGGAGCGGCTGTCCGGCCAGGATCCCCGCCAGGAGCCGCATCGTGGTGCCGCTGTTGCCGCAGTCGAGCACGTCCTCCGGCTCGCTCAGCCCGTGCAAGCCGCGTCCCCGGATACTCGCCCGCTCGCTGCCTGGCGGCCACACGATCTCCGCTCCGAGGGCCGCGAGGCAGCGCGCCGTCGAACGAACGTCCGCGGAGTCCAGCGGCCGCTCGACCACCGACGCCCCGTCGGCAAGGGCGCCGAACAGCAAGGCGCGGTGCGAGATCGATTTGTCGGAGGGGACGCGCAGCCGGGCGCGGATACGAGGGGGACGGCTAATCGTCGTCATCGATGCCGAGCTTCCGCCGTAGCGCCGGGTCATCCGGGCGGATGGGGGGCGGCTTCGCGGTGTACTCCTTCAGGCGTTGATACATTGCTCCGGCGATGAACTGCCCCAGGGCGTCGGCGGTCGAAGGAACGTCAACCGCGCGACTGGGCGGCTCGCGGCGGGGCGGGTTCTCGATGAACACGTCCCGGTCGAGCTTCGTCTTCGTCACCAGCTGACCGAGCTCCTCCTCGCGCTCCGGGTCGGCCAGCAGTGAGCGCAGCTCGCGCAGCTGGAGGGTGAAGCGGTCGAGCCAGTGGAGGAGCGCCTCTCGGTTCGTCCGCCAGATGCCCTGTGCGAGCACGGGATCCCCGCTGGCAAGGCGGGTCGTATCACGGAAGCCTGGCCCCGCCAAGAGGGCCGCATCCTCCCAACTGGGGCTGTCCCGCACCATGCGGAAGAGCGCGACCGAGAGGAAGAGGGGGAGGTGGCTGATGGCGGCCGTCAGCTGATCGTGTTCGGCCGCATCGAAGTACGCCGGCCGTGCGCCCAACGCTTCCACCATGCCGACCACCGTGCGTACGGCTGCCTCGGAGGCCGTCGGGGAAGGCACGATGGCCCAGGTCGCCCCTTCGAACAGCGCGGCGTCGGCGGCTGCGGCACCGTTCTCCTCTTTCCCCGCCATTGGGTGACCGCCGACGAAGCTAACCCCCTCGGGCAGGTATTCGGCGGCCCACGACAGCACCTCGTTCTTCGTGCTGAAGGTGTCCGTCACGACCGCCCCGGGGGAGAGATAGGGAGCCAAGTCCCGCATGACTCTGGGACCGGCAAGGATCGGCACCGCCAGCACCACGAGCCCCGCCCCTTCGACCGCGTCTTCGAAGGAGCGCGCCTCCCGGTCGATGGCTCCCCGCTTCTTCGCCGTGCGAATCTGCTCCGGGTCGCGGTCGATGCCCACGACCTCGAACGTACGGTTCGGAAGGCTGCACAAGCGCAGGCCGATGGAGGCTCCGATGAGCCCCGTTCCCACAATCGTGATGCGCGTCCGCGGACGTGCTTCGCTACCCATGGTGTCCCTAGCTGGCGGCATCGGCCCGCTGCAGTAGCGCTAGCATATCATCGCCGCCCGGAGGTTCGTGGTGCCGGCGGGTGAGTTCGACCACCCGTGCAGGCGCGCCGCCGGCTGCGAGGAGCGATGCGCCCCGCTCGCTGTGACGGAGGCTTCGGTCTGCTGCCCGCCGAAGCTCGAAACGGGAGGTTGCGCAGGCCAGTCGTCTCTCTAGCCGGAACCAGGTTGCCGCCACATACACTGCCCGGTCGATGCGGCGCTGGTTCCCCTTCCCGACGTCATGGAGCAGCGCGGCGGCGATCAGGTCGCGGCTGTCGTGGCCGCGGGCGAGCAGCCAGCGGGCGGTTGCCGCTCCATGACAGATGTCCCGCGGGTGCTGCTGGAGGAACAATTCGTACAGCTCCGGCGGGAGGAACTGTTGTGCGAGCTCGAGGTCGGCGGGGGTCGGCTGTCGGCCGGCCGTTACGAACTGCCGAATGCGCTGCAGCATAACCTACAACACGAGCTCGAGGATTCGTGACCCCACGCCGCCGATGATCCGCCCCAGCGGGTTGAAGGGCGTCAGCCAGCCGATGGCGATGAGCGCCATGAGAATCCCCGGACCCCATGGCGCCAGCCGCTCCAGCTCGACGGCGGCCT
The DNA here is from genome assembly GCA_002898215.1 of bacterium HR29. Taxonomy (GTDB): domain Bacteria; phylum Chloroflexota; class Dehalococcoidia; order Tepidiformales; family Tepidiformaceae; genus HRBIN29. The sequence continues at coordinate 222,423 of BEIF01000001.1, forward strand.
GGCGGGGCAGCACGCCCACCGCCACCTTGAAACCGTCGAGTGGGTGGATGGGAATGAGGTTGAAGACTCCGAGGATGACGTTGAAGAGCACGATGTAGAAAAGGAAGAGGCCGAGCACCTCGTTCCCGGTCGCTTCGCCGATGCGGTCGAGGCTTCGGGGCACGTCGACCCACCCCATGCGCAGGGGCAACGCTGCAAGGACCGCGAAAAGGAAGTTCGAAAGGGGACCCGCTGCTGCCACGAGGGCGTTTCCCCGGCGGGGACCCGTCCGCAGCCGATACGGATTGACTGGCGTCGGCTTCCCCCATCCGAACCCCACGAGGAAGAGGAGCAGCGTCCCCAGCGGGTCGAGGTGGCGGACGGGATTCAGGGTCAGACGCCCCATGCTGGCCGCCGTACCATCGCCGAGCTGGTACGCCATCCAGGCGTGGCTGAATTCGTGGAAGGCGATGCCGGTGACGAGGGCGACACAGACGGCGGCGAAGACGGCGAGCAACGCCTCCGGGTTGCCCGCCAGGTCGGAAAGAAACCAAATCATGCGGCTCGATCGTAACACACGGCGTTCCTCGTTCCGGACAAGATGCCCCTTCCTGCCGATTGACGCTCTCGGCTCGCCCTGATACCGTCCCACGGTGCAGCCGTTGCGGCTGCGGTGGCGGGGCATGTGAGGCGGGCGATGCTCGCGCAGCCGTCCCATGGCCGACCGGCCGGCGCATCTGCCCCGCACGAAGGTGGGCTCATGGCGCCGGCGGAGAGGGGTTGCAGTCGCCTCGTTTCGGATTCCGTGCCGATGTCCCCCGTTCGTCGGCCTCGCAGCTCCGGCCGGGTGATGTTCCCGTTGCTTGCGGGGCTCGTCGCCACGGCCGCCGCGGTGTTGGCTGCTGCCTTCGTCGGCGTTCGCACGGCCAGCGACCCCGAGCCGGTAATCCTCCCTCGCCCCGACGCGACCGCGGTACGCGCCGTAGCCTACCTCGCCCACGAACAGACCGCGGATGTCCTCTACCTCGCCGAGCCGCAGCCGGGCGGCCGCAGGGTTCCAATAGCGGTCTTTCCGCGCGCCTTCGGGGTCCGCGCCGTGGGCTCGCTCGCACCCCTGGGCGACCGCGCGGCCGTCCTTTCCTTCACCTCCCGCGGCACTGGGCGGCTCACCATCATTCCCTTGCCGCGAGGGGAGCGACTCACCGCCGAGGGCGCGTTCGACTTCGGGTCGACGATGGCCTGGGATGCGTGGGGCCATCGACTCGCGGTGGCACGGATCGTCGCTCTCGGCGAGGGGGGCCGCCGCACCGTCGTCATCACCGAGTTCGACGCCCGCACGGGCGAGCCGCGCGACCGTACAGATTTTGCCGACGTTTTTCTCGCCGCACCTGTCGGGTACGACGCCCGCGGGTCGACTTTATACGTGGTGACCATCGACCCGACCGGTTCCACACTCTGGGCGGTCGATGCCGCAGGCGAGCGGCGGCGCGTCGCCCTCCTCAGCGCCGGCCCTACCGCATCGTGGCGCCTCAGCCCGGACCGCACGCAGATGGCCTATGTCGCCCTTGCCGGTGCCGGCCAGGACGGCTTGGCGAGGGGACGCGTGGTCACGCTCGCCTCGGGGGCTGTCTACGACGTCCCGGCGGCAGCGAGCCAATTCGGGGCCGTTTGGAGTCCCGGCTCCCTCCTCCCGCATTTCGGAGGTCCAGGGGGCAACCTCTGGATCGAAGGCTTCGAACCGAGCCAGCTCTACCTCTACCCTGCCGACTGGTCGCCCGATGGCTCGATGCTCCTGGCGCTCGTCGTGCCATCGGGCGGCGGAACCGCGTCCCTCGAGGTCATCACTCCCGATGGCCGTATCCCCATCGCCGATGGTCCGTCCGAGCCTCTGGGGTGGGCCGTCGCCGCCGAGTAAGCCGGGCGGCCAGGCCGTCCCGCGCACGGAGGGATTGACGCCGTCATGAACAGCTCTCCGGTTCTCCGGACCAGGGTTTCAGGCAAGGCCATCGCCATCGCGCTGGGAACCCTTGTCATCGTCCTCGGGGCGCGATTCGGTGCTCCCTGGCTGGGAGAGGCGCTCGGCTCGCCGGCGCTCCTTCCCAGCGATGCGGGACCGTACCTCATCGGCCTCCAGCCCGGGGAGGCAGCCGACCGCATCGTCGCCATCGGTGAGGGGGGAACGGGCGCAGCCATCGAGGTGGCGGTGCTGCCGCATCTGCCCGGGTTCTCCGCCAGGGGCGCTGTCAGCCCGGACGGCCGGTATCTCGCCGCGGTGGTCGCGACCTCCGGGACGGCCGCTCAGCCATCGGCGGAGCTGCTGCTCGTGGACCTCTGGAACGGCCGGGTCCGGTCTCTCCTTGGAGGCCTTCCGTACCTCCAGGACCCCGTTTGGGCGAATGACAGCCGTAGCGTCGCCGTGACTCGAGAGCCCTTCTTGGGCACGGTTGAAGTCATCCGCGTGGGTCTCGGCGGCGGTCAGACGCTACTGGTGGAACGGGACGGGGTCCTCGGCATCTATCCCGTAGGGTTCGCTCCCGATGGCACGCTCTACTCGGTACTGCTCGATGCTCGCGGCAGCACGCTCCTTCGCGGCGCGGAGGAGGTGCGCCTCCTCACGGGCGGCCTAACACGGGATTGGACGCTCAGCCCAGACGGCCGCGAGCTCGCCTTCGTTGCCCTCGAAGGGGGCAAGTACCTCGGCCGCGTCGTTCCCGTCGAGCCGGGCGTGGCCGCGGCCCAGGCCGCCGCGTTCGCAGATGGCCGCCAGCGCCTGGCTCCGGTGTGGGACCCCGCGACGGGCCGCGTGCTCTTCGCCGAAGAGCCGGCTGCCGGAGGCGGTGCGTTCGCTCAGTCGACGGGCGGCATCGACCGCCCGCTGGCCTACGCTCCCGACGGGTCCGCGCTCGCCGTTGAACACTGGGATGGTTCGTCCTTCGCGGCTCCTGGCCGACCCGAAGTGCAGGTCATTCGCGGCGGCGAGCGGCTCCCCGTCGCTGTGACGAGGGTGTTCGGATGGTCCGCACCGTAGCCGCTGCCCTCCTGCTTGCACTTGCCGTTGCGGCGCTTCCCCCGCGCGCTCACGCGCAGTCGTGGCCCGAGACCTGCGGCACCCACGGCCCCTTCGATTTCGACACCTACGAAGCGCTCGATTCCCGCGGCACGTACAACCTGGCCATTCAACTCGCTGCCGAAGGTAAGTTCTTCACCGCGCCGTACCGTACGCCCGCCGGCGAGACCGTCGATTTCAGCTATCCCGGCGTCGAGCAGGGCCCCCGCGGTGCCCGTCTTCCGCCCGACCCTTCGGTCAGGGTTCCTCCGACCATCGTGCGTTCCATCGTGTGGGTCGAGTCGAGCTACCAGATGGCCTCGGGAAGCGTTCCGTGGGGCGGTGTCGGCCCTGCACTCCGCTCGTTCGACTGCGGATTCGGCCTGGGGCAGGTCACTACGGGGATGGCGAATACCACGGGGACCCCGTCGGCCAAACAGGTGCTTTCCGGCACGCATTTCGTCTTCAACCTCGCCGAATCGGTCCGCATTCTCGTGTCGAAGTGGAATGCGGCCCCCGAATACCGGCCCGTAGCTGGCACCGGCGACCCGGCCGCGCTCGAGGACTGGTACTTCGCCATCTGGAGCTACAACGGTTTCGCCTGGAGCAACCACCCGTTGAATCCCGAGCGCGACCCGTGGCGTGGCGAGGTGTACCACTGTTTGGACCCGGAGGGTCCCGGCTATTCCTGGTTCGGGTACGGCGACTACACCTATCCGGAGCGGGTGTACGGCTGCATGCGCTATCCCCCCAAACGGGACGGTCAGCGGATGTGGGAGCCGGTGGAGTTCGCCATGCCGCGCTTCGATCAACCCGATGTAGCCTCTGCCTTCGCCGCCGAGAACTGGCTCGAATGTGCCCTCTACCTCCGCTGCGAGGCGATGGACTATCCGACCACGATCCCGGAGCTCGGCGTCGAGCCACACCCCGATCCGTCTCCCCCCGCCGATCCGGCTCTCGGGGCGGCGCTCCTCGGCACGCCGCGGCTCGCCGTCGAGGGCCCGGCCTCCGCCATCCTCCAAACGTCTCCCGACGGCACGTCCGAGTCGGTCACGCTCTCGGTGCGTAACACGGGTGCCTGGATCGGGCCGTTCCGCGTCCGTACCAGTGCGCCGTGGCTCCGCGTGCGCCACCCCAACGACCCCGTCGGACGGACGCTCGACGGCGGGGTGGCGATCGGCTCGGAAACGAGGGTGGTCGTTTCCGGCGCGCAGACGACCGCCGGGTACGTCAGCGTCCTCCTCGTCGATATCGATCGCGCCCTTCAGCCTCAAGGTGTGGCGCACGGCACCGTGTGGGTCGAGCCTCTCTTCGGCGAGGGCGTTCCCTTCCGGCTCGACATCACCGCCGTGAAGTCGGGCGCGCTCCCGAACCAGCGCATCGTGATTCCCGGCCTGGCGAGGTGATCGTGTTTCGCCGAATTCGTGTGGCCCACGCCATCGAGCATGCGGCTGTCGCCGTGCTCCACCAACGGGTCGGCCGCCGTGCTCCAACGATCGCCCTCAGCGACCCCTTCGGGTTTTCCGTCGTCTCCCCCTATTCGGCCGAGGACCTGGAATCGGCGGTGGCCGAGGCCCTGAGCCGCCTCCGCTCTGGCGAGCACGCCTTGGCGGTGAGCGACCTCTGCGGGACGAACCTCGCTGTGGGTGGGCTCCTCGCTGCCACTGCCGCCTTGGCGGCGGCGAACGGGCGTGCCCGTCGGAATTTCCCCTCCGCCGTGGCGGCGGCAGCGCTTGCTCTGGTGGCCGCACCGGCAGCCGGTCGTTGGGTCCAGCGTGCTCTCACGGTTGAGCCGAACATCGGCAACGCGCGCGTCGCGGCCGTGCAAAAGCTCGGCGCGGTCGCTGGGCTGCCGGTGGTGCGGGTCTGGCTCGCCCTCGCTCCGTGACGCTCTGGGGAGGCCCCTCAGTGCGCCTCCGCGAGGGCCTTCTGGTACTCCTCGCGGACTTTCTGAGCGATGTGCGGGGGCACTTCGCCGTAGTGGTCGAACTGGACTTCGAACACGCCCCGGCCTTGGGTGAGGCTGCGTAGATCGGCAGCGTACCGCTGGATCTCCGCCATCGGCACCTCTGCTTCGATGAGCGTCACCCCTCCCCCTTCCGGAGTCACACCGTGAATGCGGGCCCGCTTCCCGTTCAGGTCCGAGACGACGTCCCCGGCGAACTCGTCGGGCACCCGGACACGGATGAGCATGATGGGCTCGAGGAGCACACTCCCTGCTTGCTGAACGGCTTCCTTCAAGGCCTGAGAGGCGGCCAGCTTGAAGGACATTTCGCTCGAGTCCACCGGGTGGTGCTTCCCATCGTAGAGCACGACCTGGATGTCGGTCAGCTCGATGCCGGGCAGCATTCCCTCGTGTGCCGTTTCCGTGATCCCCTTCTCGACTGCGGGGATGTACTCCTTCGGAACCGCGCCGCCCACGACGCGGGATTCGAACTGCACCCCCGAGCCGCGAGGCAGGGGGCTCACCTCGATGGCGACGCGACCGTACTGCCCGTGGCCGCCGGTCTGCTTCTTGTGGGTGTACTCGGCGGTGACCCGCTTGGCGATGGTCTCCCGGTAGGGAACGCGGGGGAGCGCCAGTTCGACCTCGACGTTGAACTTCCGTCGGAGCCGTTCGACGGTCACTTCCAGGTGTGCGTCGCCCAATCCGGAGAGGATCGTCTCACCGGTCGCGGGGTCGCGCTCCAGCCGGAGCCCCGGGTCCTCCTCGAGGAGCCGCTGGAGGCTCGGAAGGAGCTTGTCCACCGCCGCCTTGGAGACCGGCTTCACCGCCAGGCTGAAGACGGGATTCGGGAAGGTGATGGGCGGCAGCACCACCTCGTGGCCGCGCTCGCAGAGCGTGTCTCCGGTGGAGGTGTGGGCGAGCTTCGTCACGACGCCGACGTCACCCGCGTGCAGCTTCGGCACGGGCATCTGCTCCTTGCCCCGTTGGACGAACACGGTGGCGATGCGTTCGTCGGCGTTCTTCGTCGCGTTCCAGACGTGCGAGTCGGCCGTGAGGGTGCCGCGGATGACGCGGAGGTAGCTCAGCTTCCCGACGAAGGGGTCGGCGGCGGTCTTGAAGACGCGGACCACCAACGGCCCATCCGGGTCGGCGTGGAGCTCTTCGCTGTCGGCGGTAAGCGGAGGACGCTCGGCGGGGGATGGTGCCACCGTGGCCAGGGCGTCGAGCAGCTCGCGGACACCGATGCGCTTCGACGCCGCGCCGCAGTAAACCGGGTACAGCCGGCCCTGGACGACGGCCCTGCGGAACGCGCCGAGGAGCTCCTCCTCTCCGAGCGGCTCGTCGGCGAAGTACTTCTCCATCAGGGATTCGTCCGTTTCGACGATCGCTTCGATGAGCGCCGACCGAGCCTCTTCGGCCGCGGTGCGGAGCTCGGAGGGGAGGTCTGCGTCGTCGCCCTTCTCGCCGACCTTCGCCCGCATGCTGAGGAGGTCGATGACGCCGCGGAATTCGGCCTCGGCTCCGATGGGGAGCTGGGCCGCCGCCACTTTCGTCCCCCACTTCTCGCGGATGCGGGCGAGTGCGCCAGCGAAGTTCGCGTTCTCCCGGTCCATCCGGTTCACGAAGAAGAGCCGGGGCAGCCCTTCCCGTTCGGCGATCGACCACGCGCGGTCCGTCCCCACCTCCGGGCCCGCAACCGCATCGACGAGGATGAGGGCCGCGTCGGCCGCAGCAGCGCCGCAGATGACCTCCGAGACGAAGTCGGCGTATCCGGGCGTATCGATGAGGTTGATCTTCTTTCCAGCCCATTCGACGGGGATGAGGGAGAGGTTCAGGCTGAACTTGCGCCGGTGTTCGTCCTCGTCGTAGTCGCTTACCGTGTTGCCGTCCTCCACGCTCCCCATCCGTGTGGTCGCCCCCGACACGAAGAGGCTCGCCTCCGTCAGCGTCGTCTTCCCCACGCTCGTGTGACCAACGACGACGACGTTCCGGATCTCTTCGGTCGTGTAGACCCTCATCTCGTTCGCGCCTCCGCTTCCGTTGCTCTCCTCGCAAGGGGCTGGTGGGGCGATTCTACGCAGCCCGATCCCGCCCTCTCAACCGCGGAAAGAACGTCAGGAGCTGGCGCACGGCCCCGTCATCATGTCGGTACGGGGTAGGGCGGGGGGCCGCTCCCGCGCTACACTGCACCCGGAGCAGCACGGATGTTCGAACCATGAACCGTCTCGAGGACCTCACGTTCGTCGCTCTCGACGTCGAGACGACCGGGCTCGACCCCCAGGAGGATGCGATCATCGAGGTTGGGGCGGTGGCCTTCTCTCTCGACGGCACGCGGCACCGAATATTCCAGCGGCTCGTCGACCCGCAGCGTGACATTCCCGACTTCGTGGTCCGGCTGACCGGGATCGGGCCCGACGATGTGCGGGGAGCCCCGACCATCGACCGCGTCGTCGAGGAGCTGGAGGGCTTCGTCGGCGACGCGGTGGTGGTGGGTCAGAACGTCGAGTTCGATTTGGCCCACCTCCGGCGCGCGGGGTTCCGCGGCGGGTGCGCCGCCATCGATACCGCTTTCCTCGCCCGGGCGCTGCTCCGCGACCGCCTGCCCTCTCGCACACTGGGCGAACTCGCTGCCCATTTCCGTGTCGAACGGAACGGGGCCCACCGTGCACTCGCCGATGCCGAGACGGCTGCCGAGGTGTTCCTCGCGCTGTTGCGGGAGGCCTGGCAGCTCGACGAGCGGCTCCGCCTCCAGTGGGCGGAGCTGCTCGCCTTCGAACAGCCGGTGCTCGCCCAACTCATCGCCGGCCCGGGCGCATCGCTCAAGCTCACGCCGGGTGGATGGCGCTCGATCCTCGCGCCGCCTGCCCCTCCCCCACCGCCGTTGAAACCGGCCGACCGGCCCGCGCCCGTCTCTCGCGCGGAACTGGAGCGCGCGTTCGCCGCCGCCTCGCGCGTGTTCGAGGACTTCGAGGAGCGGCCGGAGCAACGGGAGATGGCCGAGCACGTTCGCCGCGCGCTCGTGCTCGGTGGACGGTATCTCATCGAGGCGGGAACGGGGGTGGGGAAGTCGCTTGCCTACCTGCTTCCCGCCGCGCTCTACGCTCTCCGGAACCAGCGCCGGGTCGTCATTTCGACCCACACCCTTTCCCTCCAAGACCAGCTACTTCGGAAGGACATTCCGCTGGTGCGGCGGATCCTGGCGGAAGCCGGGTTCGTCGAGCGCGAGGACGAGCTTCGCGTGGCTGTGCTGAAGGGCCGCTCGAACTACCTCTGTCTGCGACGCTGGCGGGCGCGCGTTGCCACTTTCCTCACCGAACCGGAGACTGCCAGCCTCGCGGCGTATGTCATTCCCTGGCTAGCGGAAACGGTGACGGGCGACCGCGCCGAGCTCCGCCTCGACCGTGAGGCGTACGCGGCCTGGCACGCCGTCTCGGCCCACGAGGCCGACTGCCTCCGGCAGCAGACGCGGGAAGTGCGCGAAGGCACGTGCTTCCTGGAGCGTGCCAGGCGGGTCGCCGACGCTTCGCACCTCGTGATCGTGAACCACGCCCTCCTCCTCGCGGACGCGGTCCATTCCGGCAGCGCGGTTCCTCCCCACGACTTCCTCATCATCGACGAGGCGCACAATCTCGAGGATGTGGCAACCCAGCAGTTCGGGGCGGCGGTGTCCCGCCGGGCGATCTTCGACGCGCTCGATGCCCTCTGGCGTCCCGCGGTCAGAGGCCGTGCTTCCAGTGGTGCGGCCGCCCTCCTCCAGCAGTCGGCGCTGGAAGCGCTCTCCGAAGCGGGGGTGCGGCTGGCTCGCGCCGCCTCGACCGCCCGCGAACTCACCGAGCCACTCGTAGCAGCGGTGGCCCGAGTGGCCTCGCGCGGGGGCGGGGAGGAGCGGGTGCTGCTCGGCCGCGCGGTCCGCTCCTCGCCGGAATGGGCCGATGTCGAAAGTGCCTGGTTCGCCCTCGACGCGGCTCTGCGGGGCGTCGAGGCCACTGGCGAAGAGGCAGTTCGCATCGCCGCTGCCTCCTCGCCCACCCAGCACGACGACCTCCTTGCCGATGAGCTCTCGGGAGCGGTGGCTGGCGTGCGGGCCGTGCGCGAATCCCTCGAGCGCATCGTCGCGGGGCGGAACGGCGACGTGACGTGGGCGGAACGGGACCGCGATGGTGCCGGCGTCCTCCGCTCCGCCCCCCTTTCCCCCGGTCCCCTCATCGCGGCTTCGCTCTTCGAGGGACGTTCCGCCGTCGTTGCCACCAGCGCCACCCTCTTCCCCGGCGACAACGAGCGGTACACCCTTCGCGCCCTCGGGCTCGACGACGCCGAAACGGTGCGCCTCGGCTCGCCCTTCGACTACGAGCGGGCAGCGCTCCTCGCTACGGTCACCGATCTCCCCGAGCCCGGCGCTTCCGGCTACGTCGAGGCGGTTGCCGACGCCGTCGTCCAGCTCGCGGCTTCCTCTCGCGGCCGCGCGTTGGTCCTCTTCACCTCGCACGAGGCGCTCCGTGCGGTGCGAGAGCGTGCCGCCGGCCCCCTCCGCGACCGGGGCTTGTTGGTCCTGGCTCAGGACGTCGACGGGACTCCGAGGCAGCTCATCGAACAGCTTCGCACCGACCCCGCCACCGTCGTCCTCGGGACGGCGAGCTTCTGGGAGGGCGTCGATATCCGTGGCGAAGCCCTCTCCCTGCTCGTCATCACCCGCCTCCCCTTCGCGGTCCCCACCGACCCGGTCTTCCTCGCGCGCTCCGACCTCTACGAACATCCTTTCCAGGAGTTTGCCCTTCCAGCGGCGGTGCTCCGCTTCCGTCAAGGTTTCGGCCGGCTCATCCGAGACCGTGACGACCGAGGGGTGGTCGTGGTTCTCGATCGGCGCCTCATCCAGCGCTCGTACGGGCGGGCGTTCCTCGATGCTCTCCCCGCCTGCCGTCGGATGACGGGGGACCTCGCAAGCGTTGTCCGCGAAACCCGCCGGTGGTTGGAGCAGTGAGGGGGCTCCTGTCGTTCCCCTCGGAAGTCCACGGCGAGCGTGTCCGGCTCGTTGCTTACGAGGTCGCCCGCCCGGAGGTAGGGTACGCGGTCGTTCGCCAGCACGACGGTCGGCGGGTGGGCACGCTCCGTGCGGCTCCCGAGGGTGACGCGGCGGTCATCCTCTCCCTCTGCATCGATGTCAGTGACCGGGGATACGGTTGTGGGTCCGATGCTGCATTCGCCTTCTCGTCCGCGGTCGCGGACGCCGGCTTCACTCGTCTTCGGGCTTGGGCGCCGGGAGAACTCGGCCTGGCGGTGTACTTCTGGATTCGGTGTGGCCTGCGGCCGCTCTTCGGCCCCGGACCCGATGAGGGCATCTGGTTCGAGCGTGTCCTACAGGCTCCCCCGCCGCAAAGTGCGAGGCGGGCGGGGTGATCCCCGCCCGCCGTCCGGCATCGGCGAATTCAGGCGCCGAGCTTCTCTCGCAGCCGCCGCTCCACTGCGGCGAGGTACTCTTCGGTCGTCAGCCACGGGTGGTCCGGTGAGATGAGGATTGCCAGATCCTTCGTCATCTCGCCAGCCTCGACCGCTTCGACGCAGGCCCGCTCCAGCTGTTCTGCGAAGCGGATGACATCGGGTGTCCCGTCCACCTTTCCGCGATGGGCCAGTCCGCGGGTCCAGGCGAAAATCGACGCGATCGGGTTCGTCGAGGTCTTCTCGCCCCGCTGCCAAGCACGGTAGTGGCGGGTCACGGTGCCGTGAGCTGCTTCGGCCTCGACTGTCTTGCCGTCGGGCGTCATCAACACGGACGTCATGAGCCCGAGGGACCCGAAGCCCTGGGCCACGACATCCGACTGGACGTCCCCGTCGTAGTTCTTACACGCCCAGACGATGCCGCCCTCCCACTTCAGCACCTGGGCCACCATGTCGTCGATCAGCCGGTGCTCGTAGGTGAGGCCGGCCTCGGCGAACTCGCGGGCGAACTCTTGCTCGAAGACCTCTTGGAAGATGTCCTTGAAGCGGCCGTCGTAGGCTTTCAGGATCGTGTTCTTCGTCGAGAGGTACACGGGATAGCCGCGGTCGAGCCCATAGCGGAAGCACGCGCGGGCGAAATCGCGGATGGAGTCATCGAAGTTGTACATGCCGAGTGCGACGCCAGGGCCTTCGAAGACCGCCACTTCGTACGTCACGGCCTCGCCGCCGTCGGCCGGCGTGTAGGTAATCGTTACCCTCCCCGGACCGGGTACGCGGAAATCCGTGGCCCTGTACTGGTCGCCGTGGGCGTGGCGGCCGATAACGATCGGTTTCTTCCAGCTCGGGACGAGTCGGGGGATGTTCGCGCAGATGATCGGCTCCCGGAAGACGACGCCTCCGAGGATGTTCCGAATGGTCCCGTTGGGGGACTTCCACATCTGCTTCAGGTTGAACTCCTTCACCCGCGCCTCGTCGGGCGTAATCGTGGCGCACTTCACCCCGACGCCGTGCTTCTTGATCGCCAATGCCGCCTCGATCGTGACCTGGTCGTCGGTCGCGTCCCGGTTCTCGATGCTGAGGTCGTAGTACTCGATGGGGATATCGAGGAACGGAAGGATGAGGCGCTCCTTGATCATGTGCCACATGATCCGCGCCATTTCGTCGCCATCGAGCTCTACGACCGGGTTCAGAACTTTGATCTTCTCCGCCATGCACCTTTCTCCCTGCTTCTCGTCAGCCCGCCTGCCGCACGATCTGCCGCAGGACGTACTGCAGGATCCCTCCGTGCCGGTAGTAGTCCAGCTCTACCGGGGTGTCGATCCGCGCCACCGCCTCGAACCGTTTCACCACCCCCTCGGGCCCGACAGCGGTGACCGTCACTCGCTTGCCGGGCTGCAGCGATTCGATCCCTTCGATCGTGTACGTCTCCTCGCCGGTAAGGCCCAGGGACGTTCGGCTCTCGCCCGGCAGGAACTGCAGCGGGAGGACGCCCATTCCCACCAGGTTGCTGCGGTGGATTCGCTCGTACGATTCGGCGATGACGGCGCGCACGCCCAGGAGCGCCGGGCCCTTCGCCGCCCAGTCGCGCGACGAGCCGGCCCCATACTCCTTCCCGGCGATCACCACGAGAGGCACCCCTTCGGACCGGTATCGCATCGCCGCGTCGTAGATGGTCATCTGCTCTCCGCTCGGGAAGTGGCGGGTCACGCCGCCTTCGGTGCCTGGCACGAGCAGGTTGCGCAGCCGAATGTTGGCGAAGGTGCCGCGCATCATCACCTCGTGGTTCCCACGACGCGCTCCGTACGAATTGAACTCCTCCTTCGGGACCCCGTGCGCGATGAGGTACTGTCCCGCGGGGCTGTTCACTGGAATGCTGCCCGCGGGCGAGATGTGGTCCGTTGTCACGGAATCGCCCAGCACCGCCAGCACCCGTGCGCCCCGAATATCCCGGAGCGGAGGTGGTTCGGCGGGCAGATCGTCGAAGTACGGCGGCCGGCGAATGTAGGTCGAGGCTTCGTCCCATTCGAAGAGCTCGCCGGCCGGAGTTTCCAGGCTCCGCCAAGCATCCGGGCCCGTGAAGACATCGGCGTACTTCCGTCGGAACATCTCCGAGCGGACGTAGGAGCGAATGGCGTCCTGAATCTCCCCTTGGCTCGGCCAGATATCGCGCAGGTACACCGGCTGGCCGTCCCTGCCGATGCCGAGCGGCTCCCGGTAGAGGTCGATGTCCATCCGCCCTGCGATGGCGTACGCGACCACCAACGGCGGTGATGCCAGGAAATTGGCCCGAACCTCGGGATTGATGCGGCCCTCGAAGTTCCGGTTGCCCGAAAGGACGGCAGCTGCCACGAGGTTCCCCTCGTGGATCGCCCGGCTGACCTCCGGGCGCAGCGGTCCGGAGTTCCCGATGCATGTCGTGCAGCCGTAGCCAACGAGGGCGAATCCGAGCGCGTCCAGGTATTGCTGGAGGCCCGACTCCCGCAGGTACTCCGTCACCACTTGCGAGCCCGGCGCCAGGCTCGTCTTCACCCACGGCTTCGTCCGAAGGCCGCGCTCCACCGCTTTCATCGCCAGGATGCCGGCACCCAGCATCACCTCCGGGTTCGAGGTGTTGGTGCAGCTTGTAATGGCGGCGATGACTACCGAGCCGTGCTCCAGCTCGAACTCCTCACCGTCGATGGATGTGCGAGCGCGGTCGAAGATGCGCCCCAGCGGCTCCGGAGGCGGGGTACCGTGCTGGTGCGCCTCGGGGTTGCCGCCTTCGTCGAGCCACTTCGCCAGCCGTGTGGGGTCGAGGTCGTTTGGGTCGTGACCCAACAGCTCGACGAGCGACTCCCGCCAGCGGCGCTTCGCCTCCCGCAAGGGGATGCGGTCCTGCGGCCGCCGCGGCCCCGCGATGGAAGGCTCCACCTCGCTAAGGTCGAGCTCCAGGTAGTCGGAGTACACCGGGTCCGGAGTGTCAGCGGTGCGGAAGATCCCCTGCGCCCTGGCGTACGCCTCCACCAGCTCTACGAGCTGCTCATCCCGCCCGGTGAAGCGCAGGTAGGCGAGGGTTTCGTCGTCGATGGGGAAGAAGCCGACGGTCGCACCGTACTCCGGTGCCATGTTGGCGATGGTCGCGCGCGTCGCCAGTGGAAGCCGGGCGAGCCCGTCGCCGTAGAACTCGACGAACTTCCCGACGACGCCCCGCTCGCGCAGCATCTGCGTCACTCGCAAGACGACGTCGGTGCCGGTGGCGCCCTCCGGGAGCTGGCCGGTGAGTTTGAACCCCACCACCTCGGGGATGAGCATGGAGATCGGCTGGCCGAGCATCGCCGCCTCCGCTTCGATCCCGCCGACACCCCACCCCAGCACGCCCAGGCCGTTGATCATCGTCGTGTGCGAATCGGTGCCCACGAGCGTGTCGGGGAAGGCCCAGCGCACACCATCCCGTTCCTCGCTGAACACGACCTTCGCGAGGTATTCGAGGTTCACCTGGTGCACGATGCCCGTTCCGGGTGGCACCACGCGGAAGTTCCGGAAGGCGTTCTGCCCCCAGCGGAGGAAGACGTACCGCTCCCGGTTGCGCGCGAACTCCAGCTCCACGTTCCGCTGGAACGCGTCCGGGGTTCCGTACACGTCGACCTGCACCGAGTGGTCAATGACGAGGTCGACTGGCTGGAGAGGGTTGATGCGGGCCGGGTCGCCGCCCATGGCGCGCACGGCGTCCCGCATGGCCGCCAAGTCCACCACGACCGGCACACCCGTGAAGTCCTGGAGGAGTACCCTCGCGGGCATGAAGGCGATCTCGCGGTCCTGGCCCGAGTTCGGCTCCCACCGCGCCAGCGCTTCGATATCGTCCTTCGTGACCGTCCGGCCGTCCTCCTGCCGGAGCAGGTTCTCGAGCAGGATGCGGAGCGAGAATGGCAGACGGTCGATGCGCCCGACCCCGCGCTCCTGCAGCGCCGCTAGGCGGTGGTACCGATAGACGTTTCCCCCGCAGGAGAGCTCAGCGAGGGTCCCGAACGAATTGGCACTCATGGGGCCTCCTTCTCTGCGCAGTGGGTGCCTGACGGTCGTGGAACACGAGCCAGAGTCAGCGCCGCGGAGAACCTCGCCCGCCGACCCGTCGGTCGGCCTCCGGGCGGTTCCTGGCGCTGGACCATCCCAAGCCTCCTTCCACGCGGCGGTGGCGGTACTTGGGCCCTCTCCCCGGCGGGCGCCGAGGCTGCCTCGCTCCACCTGGACCCGCGACTTCCCTTGCCGCAGGGACCGTTGGGCCCGGGCCAGGTACGTACGGAGGAGACACGGCCAGTATACACGGCCCCTCAGGGGACGCGGTTCGGTTTCCACCGGGGTGGCCGTCGCCACGTCGTCCCGGTCCCGCGGGGCAGCCTCGGATATGCCAAAGCCGCCGCGAACCCGGCCAGGGCCGCAAGGAGGGCCACGAGGGCCGCATCGGCGAATTCGACCGCCTCCGCGCTCACGAACGGGTCCCAAGACGCCGTCCGTTCCGCCTGGAGCTCCAAGATGGAGCCCGCGAGGGCCGCGGCCGCCGCGCCTCCCAGGAAGAAAGCCAGGTTGAACGCGCCCATTCCCGTGCCGACCCAGCGCTCTGGCACTTCGGTTGCCACGGCACGGAGGGTGAGGGTGTTGGCGAACCCGAAGCTCGCCGCGAGGGCCGCGTACACCGCCGCAACGCCCCACCGCGGCCAACCGAACGCGAGGAGATGGAGCATGGCGGCGGCGACGAGCATGCCCCACCCGCTCCAAACCAGGCCGCGCTGGGTGCCACCTCCTGCCGCTACGCTCCCTGCGGCGATGCCGGCCAGCCCCAGCATTGCGGCGCCCGGTGCGAGCCACAAACCCGTCGCCGCCGCCGAGAGCCCTTCGTACCGGGCGAGATAGAGGGGGAGCAGCACGACCGCTACGAAGTGCGCCGCCTGTGCCATCGCCCCGAACGTGCAGAGCGCGGCGAACCGCGCGTTGGTCACCAGGTCGCGTGGGATGAGCGGCTCGCTGCGAACGAACGTGGCCGCCACGACGCCTCCCCACAGCACCAGCGCCGAGGCTCCCGCGACGGTCACCGTGGGGTCGTCGCCTGCCTTCGAGAGCCGATTGAGGGCGTACACCGCCGTGGCGATGGCACCCGCGAGGATGCCGAGCCCGACACCATCGAGCCGCGCCCGTCCCCTCCCTGGGAGTGGAGGCAGCCACCGCCCAGCTGCGAGCGCCAGCAGCGCGGCTGCCACGGCCGTCACCCAGAAGGGCGCGCGCCATCCTTGCCACTCTGCGAGGGCGCCGCCAGCCAACGGGCCGATGCCGAACGCGAACCCCACGGCGAGCACCACTGTCCCGAGGGCCCGAGGGCGCCGACTCTCGCGGGCAGCCCTCACGATGGCCGGTACGGTCATCGCGGGGAGAGCGGTTGGCCCTGCTCCCTGAACGGCCCGGGCCGCTGCGGCCGTCCAGAACTCCGGCGCGACGGCGATCAGCAGCGAGCCGATGGCGAACACCAGAACGCCAGCCGTGTAGAGCGGCCGTAGCGGCAGGGAATCGACCAGCCGGCCGTACACCAGTGTCCCGATGGCGAACGGAATCAAGAATCCGGTGACGAACCACACGAGCGTGTCGTCGCGCACACCGAAGTCCCGCTGAACCCACGGCAGCACGACGGTCGACATCGAGGCATTCAAGACGGAAAGGAAGATGCCAGCGACGAGGACGGCCAGTCCGGAGGGTTGCAGCACCGGCGGCGATTGCGTCTGGCCGTCGCCATCCGACCTTACCGCCGGGAGGAACATCACCGCCCTCCTTGCTTCCGGCGCCGAGCGCTTGACACGCCGGAAATGCGGTCCATATGATGAGGCAACCTTAACAATTTCGCCCAAGGCAGGGCGAACCCGGAGGGCTCGTGCCCCTGGCGCTCGACGCTGCGCTCGACGCGCTCCTCGCACAACTGAAGATTCGGCCGCTCCCCGAACCGCTCCTTCGTGAGGCTCTCACCCACGCCTCCTTCCTCAACGAAACGGAAACGCCCGGCCGTTCGAACGAACGCCTCGAATTCCTCGGTGACGCTGTGCTCGGCCTCGTCGTTGCCGACGAGCTCTTCCGCCTCTTCCCGGACATCGGCGAGGGGGAGCTCACCCGTATCCGCGCCGAACTGGTCCAACGGCGCGCCCTCGCCCGCGTCGCTCAGCGCATCGGCCTCGGCGACCACCTCGTCATGGGAAGGGGCGAGGAGGCGGCAGGGGGGCGGCGGAGGGAACGGAACCTCGCCGGCGCCCTGGAAGCGCTCATCGGCGCGGTCTACCTGGGCCACGGCTACCGCTCGGCGCGGGCGCTGGTGCGGCGCCTGCTCGCGCCCGAACTGCGGCGCGTGAAGACCACGGGCGTGGAGATCGACCCGAAATCCCGCCTCCAGCACGTGGCTCAAGCAACCTGGCATCAACCGCCCGAATATGTGACCCTCGGACGAGAGATGACGCCCGAAGGACAGCTCTTCGTCGTCGAGGTCCGTATCGCGGGGCGAACGTACGGCCGGGGGACAGGCCCCTCCAAGCGCGAGGCCCAGCGGGCCGCCGCCCGCGATGCGCTCAGCGTCCTCGAGCCGGGCGAGGGTTGAGCTGTGTATCTGAAGAAGCTCTCCCTGCACGGATTCAAGAGCTTTCCGAGCCGAACCGTCCTGGAGTTCGGCCCGGGGATCACCGCCATCGTGGGGCCCAACGGTTCCGGAAAGAGCAACGTCGCCGACGCCATCCGTTGGGTCCTCGGCGAACAGAACCTCCGTCTCCTTCGCGCGCGGAAGCTCGAAGACGTCATCTTCAACGGCGGTCCGAAGCGCGCCGCTCTCGGCATGGCCGAAGTCATCCTCACGCTCGACAACGAGGACAGGTGGCTTCCCATCGACTTCGCCGAGGTGGAAATCGGCCGCCGGCTCTACCGTTCGGGCGAATCGGAGTACCTCCTCAACGGCTCCCGGGTCCGCCTGCGCGACATCCAGGAGCTCCTGATGAAAGGCGATGTGGGCCAGAACTCGTACACCATCATGGCCCAGGGGCTCGTCGACGAGGTGCTCTCCCTTCCGCCGCAGGAGCGCCGCATCTTCCTCGACGAAGCGGCCGATGTGAAGCGCTTCCGGCACCGCATCAAGGAGGCGCAGGACCGTCTGGCCGCTACCCGCGAGAACCTGGAGCGGGTGGAGCTCATCGTCGAAGAGCTCCGACCTCGGCTCGGCCAGCTCGAGCGGCAAGCCGAACGTGCAGCCGAGCACGCGCGCCTCTCGACGGAGCTGGTCGAGCTGCTGAAAACGTACTACGGCCAGCTCTGGAACGAAGCGCAGCACGCGCTCGTCCGTAGCCGGGCGGCTCTCGACCAGTGCGTGGCCGAAGAGGCCGCCGCCGCGCAACGGCTCGAACGGCTGCGCGGCCAGCTCCGCGCCCTCGGCGAGGAAATTCGTCGCCGCCGCGAGGCCATTGCCCGGCGTGATGCGGCGCAGTCCGGGCTCGAGCAGCGGCTCGCGGAAACCGAACGCGCCCTCTCGCTCGATCGTGAGCGGCTGGGGATGTTGGCGGCCCGACGCGAGGAGCTTCGCCTGGAGCTGGAGGCCCTCGAGGCGGAGCGCCTCTCCCTCTCCACCGCCGACGTCGACGAGGGCCGCCGCGGCCTCGCCTTGGCCGAGGAAGTCGAGGCGCGCAAGGCTGCACTTGCCGATGCTCGCGAGGCACTCGAGCTCGCCGAGCGCGAGTTCGCAGCCCTCCGTGGACGTCTCCAGGAGTTCCGGGCCGGTGCCGAGGCCGACGACCGGCGTATCGGCGCCAGCGAGGCCGATGTCCAGGCGGCGGAAGGTCGGCTCGCTGCCCTCGAGCGCGAGGAGGCCGACCTCCTCGCCCGCCGCAAGCAGCTGCTCGTGGAGCTCATCGGATACGGGCGGCGGTTCCGCGAGCTCTCCGAGGCGGCCGTCGCCCTCAATGACAACCTCGCTCGGGCGCTCCGAGAGGCCGAGGCCGTCCGCGAACGCCTCGCGCGCGTCGAAGAGGAGGTGCGCGTCTTCGAAGCGGCCGGAAGCCAGGAGCTGCGCGAGCTGGACCGCCTCGAAGGCCGGCTCGAAGCGCTCCAACGCGTGCACGCTGAGCATGAGGGGATCGCTCAGGGGACGCGCAACGTGCTCATCATGGGCCAGGCCCTCATCGAGGGCATCGCGCCGGGAAGCCTCGGGGAACCCCCGGAGGTACCGGGAGTCCTCGGCATCCTGGCTCGCCAGCTGCGTGTCCCTGCGGGGCTGGAAGCAGCCATTAACGCAGCCCTCGAGCATCGCCTCCACGCCGTGGTCATCGAACGCCACACCGACGCGCTGGAGGCGATCCGCCTGCTCGCGCAGCGGAACGGCGGCCGTGCCCAGTTCCTCCCCCTCGACTCCATCCGGCACGTCTACCCGCTGAACCTCCAAAAGGAGCGGGGAGTCGTCGGTGTGGCGGCGCGGCTCGTTCGCTGCGAGCCCCCTGTCCGCCCCCTGGTCGACACGCTCCTCGGCCGCGTCATCGTCGTCGAAGACACGCCCACCGCGCTCCGCATCCTCCGTCGCGCCCTGGGGACGGTCGTCACCCTCGACGGGATCCTCTTCGAACCGAGCGGGGCGATCACGGGCGGTTCGCCCTCGGATGACTCGGTGCTCGCCCGCCAGCGCGAACTGGAGGAGCTCCCCGCGCGGATCGAGGAGCTGCGGAAGCGCACCAGCGTGATCGAACAGCAGATCGCTGCAGCCCGGCACTCCATCGAACGCCTCGCCGCCGAGGCTCGTGAGGCCGACGCGCGCTACCAGGAGCTTCGGCGGGAGGCCGAGGCTGCGCAGGCGAACCTCACCCGTGAACGCGAGCGTCTCCACCGGGTTCGGCGCGAAATGCAAGCCCTTCTCTCGAAGCGGGAGGACATCGCCCGCGAGCGTGAGTCCCTCCTCCGGCGAATCGACCAAGCCCGCCAGGCCGCCGCCCAGGCCCTCCAGCGGCGTCAGGCGCGCGAGGCCGACCTCCGCGCCTTGGAGGAGGAGCTCGCCCGTGCCGCGGCCCGCCGCGACGCCGCGCTCCGGGCCGTCTCCGAGGCATCGAGCCGGGTGGCAGCCATCGAAGGCGAACGGCGTGCCCTCGAGCTCATGCGAGAGCAGCACGAGAAGGCCCTTGAGCGGCTCGAGGGTCAGCTCGCGGCGCGTCGGCTCCAGGCCAAGAACCTCGACCTCGAGGCCCAGGTCGTCCAGGAGCGAATCGCCAAGCTCCAGCGCGAGGCGGAGTTGATCCGCGCCGAGCAGCAGCGGTTCGCTGAGGACGTCGCGCCCGACCGGGACGAGCTCGACCGCCTCGAGCACCACGAACGGCAAGTGCAGGATGAACTGGCAGAGGCCCAAGGGGCGCTCCTTGAGGTACAACGGCGCCGACTCGAACTGGAGTCGGAAGTCGCCCGTTGGGAGGAGCGTATCCGGACCCTACGGACGGAGATGGAGGCCGAAGGTCTCGTCGCCGCCCCTTCCGGTCAGGTCGTCACCCTGGCCGAGGCGAACAGCGGCGGAGGACGCTCCATCCACGGGGCCGCCCACGTCAGCGCCGAGGAGCTCCGCAGCCGCATCGAGGACGTACGCCGCCGAATCCGGAAGCTCGGCCCCATCAACCAGGAAGCGCCGGAGGACTACCGGGAGACCCGCGACCGGTACGAGTTCCTCACCACTCAGATGGCCGACCTGCGCGAGGCCGAACAGCAGCTCCGTACGGCGATCGACGAACTGAACGACCAGGTCCGGACGCGTTTCCAGTCGGCCTTCGACGCCGTCAACGAGTCGTTCGGCCGCTTCTTCGCCGACTTCTTCGGCGGCGGTTCGGCAAGGCTCGTGCTCACCGATCCCGAGCGCCCCGCCGAATCGGGGGTCGAGATCGAGGCCCAGCCGCCCGGCAAGCGCGTCAACAGCCTCGCTGCGCTCTCCGGCGGCGAGCGCTCGCTCACGGCTGTCGCACTCCTCTTCGCCCTCCTCACTGTCAACCCGGCGCCCTTCTGCGTCCTCGACGAGGTGGACGCCGCTCTCGACGAGGCGAACATCGGCCGCTTCACGGCTGCCCTCCGCCGCCTCGCCGAACGCACACAGTTCCTGGTCGTCACGCACAACCGGCGCACCGTCGAAGCCGCCGATGCGATTTACGGCATCTCCATGGGCTCCGACGGTGTCTCGAAGGTGCTCTCCCTTCGCTTGGCCGACCTCCCCGCTCACCTGGAACGCTGACGCTCCCCGGCCGACCGTCTACCATCGACTGCCAGAGGAGGGGTCTCGTGCGGTTCTGGCGCAGGAAACCTGAAGGCACGGACGCATCCCAGGTCGGCGTACTGGAGCTCACCGCCGAAGAGCGACGCGAGGTCCATGAACAGACGGAGCGGGCCACCGACCGCAGCCGCCGTGGGATCCTCGGCCGCCTTGCCGAGGTGTTCGCGCGCCCTCAATTCGATGAGTCCCTGTGGGACGAACTCGAGGAGATCCTCATCCTCGCCGACACCGGCGCCGCCACTGCCGGCGAGCTCCTTGCCCGTGTGCGGCAGCGGGCGAAGGCAGAAGGTGTGAGGGATGCAGCCGGGGTGCGCGAACTCCTTCGCCAGGAGATGGTCGCAGTCCTCGAGGCACCCGCCCGCCGGCCACCCGCTTGGGCCCTTCCCGACCCGCCGTCGCCGCTCGTCATCCTGGTCGTCGGAGTGAACGGCTCCGGCAAGACGACGACGATCGGCAAGCTGGCACAGGCGTTTCGACGGGACGGCGCGAAGGTCGTCCTCGGTGCGGCTGATACCTTCCGTGCCGCCGCTATCGACCAGCTCCGCGTGTGGGCCGAGCGCATCGGCGTCCGCCTCGTCGCCCAGCAGCCGGGGTCCGACCCGGGTGCCGTCGCCTACGACGCGGTTGCCGCTGCCGAAGCGGAGGCCGCGGATGTCGTCATCATCGACACCGCCGGGCGCCTCCACACCAAGACGAACTTGATGGAGGAGCTCCGAAAGGTGGCCCGGGTGGTTCAACGGCGCATTCCGGAGGCGCCACACGAGGTGCTCCTCGTCCTCGATGCCACCACCGGACAAAACGGGCTCGCCCAGGCGCGGACGTTCACCGAAGCCGTCGGCGTGACCGGCATCGTGCTGACGAAGCTCGACGGCACGGCGAAAGGGGGCATCGCCTTCGCCATCGCCCACGATCTCGGCCTCCCCGTCCGTTTCATCGGGACAGGCGAGAGGGCCGACGACCTCGCGCCCTTCGATGCGCGCGAGTTCGTGGGCGCTATCCTCCCCTGAGGTACGGTCGTGGCCGACGTGCTGGCGTTCTGGGCCGTAGCAGTCGGCACCGCCGCGCTCGCCTTCCCCATCGCCCAGCTCATCTTCCGCCGCTTCCCCGATGGCGGGGCAGGGATTGCGCTCCCTCTGGGGCTGATGCTCTCCGGCTGGAGCTACTTCCTGCTCCGCGTGACCTCCCTGCTTCCCTTCGGGCGCGGGGGAGCGCTGGTCGCCCTCGCGCTGCTCGGGCTGGCGGGCGCCGCCGCCTGGGGCCTGAAACGGCGGGCTCGCTCCGATTCCCGCCGATCGGCTGGCGCTGCCTGGGCGATGCTTGCCCTCTTCACCAGCGCCTTCCTTGCCTACACCGCCTTCCGTTCCTACGTCCCGGAGATCCAGGGCACCGAACAGCCCATGGATCTCCTCTACCTGAACGCGGCCGTCGCTTCCCCCTCGTATCCACCTGAGGACCCGTGGCTCGCCGGGTATTCCGCGAGCTACTACTACTTCGGCTACCTGCAGGTCGGGCTGTTGACACAAGCGGCGGGCGTCCCCTCCTCCGTCGGTTACAACCTGGGACTCAGCGTCGTGTTCGGCGCTGTCGTTACTGGCGCCGTGAGCGTGGCGGTTGCCCTGGCGCGCGGTTTGCGCGGAGGCCGTCGCGGCTGGACGATTGCCGCCGCCGGCTTCGCTGCCGTTCTGCTCCTCCTCTTCGTTGGGTCGCTCACGGCTCCCTTCGAGCTGGCTGCTGCGCACGGACAGTCGCCCTCCGGCCTCTTCCGTGCCTTCGGGCTCGAATGGCTCCTACCGTGTGCCCCCGGCCAGACGGAGCGCTGCTACCCGGACGCGGCCCGGACCTCGGCCTGGTACCCCACCGAGTTCTGGTGGTGGTGGCGGGGCACACGCGTCATTCCCTCGACCATCACGGAGTTCCCTTTCTTCAGCTTCCTGCTCGGCGACCTGCACCCGCACCTGATGGCGCTACCGGCGAACCTCCTCGCGGTGGCCCTCGCCCTCGCGTGTTGGCGCAGCCGACGGCCGCTCCCCACCCGCGGGAGCCTGCCTCCCGCTGAAGGCTTCCGCTTGGCGGTGACCGCCATCCTGCTCGGAGGCCTGGCCTTCCTGAACGCCTGGGATGTCATCACCTTCGTGCTCCTTGTGGGAGCCGCGGCCGTCGGTCGGACGCTCTCGCTGCGCCCGCGCGATGTGCCGCTGGCGGCAGCCTGGTTCCTCGTCGTCGTGGGTGCGGGCGTTCTGGCCTACCTCCCGTGGTGGCTGGATTTCCGCTCGCAGGCCTCCGGCCTGCAGCCGTATGTGGGCCCCGGCACGCGACCTGCGCACGCGCTGCTGCAGTTCGGGCCGGTCGGCATCGCGGCGCTCACGGGCACGATCGTCCTCGCGGCCCGTGGGCGCGACGCTCCCATCCGCGGGGCCTTCGCCGTTGGCCTGGCCGTACTCGTGCTCCCACTGGCGGTGTGGGCGCTGTTCACGCTGGTGCGCGGCGACTTCGAAACAGCCATTCGTGCCCGCACCACCGGAGGG
This sequence comes from bacterium HR29, assembly GCA_002898215.1. Taxonomy (GTDB): domain Bacteria; phylum Chloroflexota; class Dehalococcoidia; order Tepidiformales; family Tepidiformaceae; genus HRBIN29. The sequence goes on from BEIF01000001.1 coordinate 245,633, forward strand.
TTCGTCACCCTCGGCGCCTTTGCGTACGGTGCGGCCGTCTCCGCCATGGCAGCCGTCGCGCTCTCGCGCGTGGGGCGCACCGCGGAAGCTGCTGTCGCGGCCCTCGCGGCCGGCGGCCTTCTGCTCCTCTACGGTGCCGAGCTCTTCTACATCCGCGATGTCTTCGCAGGCTCCGCCCCGCGGATGAATACCGTGTTCAAGCTCTCGTACCAGGCTTGGCTGCTCCTCTCGCTCGCGGGAGCCGGCGGAGCCGCCGCCGTCCTCGCAAGCCGCCGTCCCGCGCTTCGCTTGGCGGCGGCGCCGGCCGCGCTGCTTGCCGTCGTCGGACTCGTCTATCCTGTCACCTCCCTCCCGAACCGGACCGACGGGTTCGCCGGCCCGACGGCCATCGACGGTCTCGCCTTCCTGGCCGAAGCGTCGCCCGGGGAGTGGGCGCTCCTCCAGGCAATCCGGAACTACGTCCCCCCGGGCGCCGTCGTCGTCGAGGCGACCGGGCGCACGTGGCGGAAGGGAAACGCCGGCCCCGAGCTTGTTTCGGCGAACGTCGACTACACCGATGCCGGCCGGATTGCTGCCCGCACAGGCCGTCCGACGCCAATCGGCTGGTACTTTCACGAGCTCCAGTGGCGCGGTGATTCGCAAGCGAACCACCGGCTTCTCTCGGCTCGTCAGGAGCTCGTCGACGGCGTCTACCTCGCCCCCGACGCGGCGACGGCGCTCGATCGTCTCCGCCGCCTCCGAGCGGAGTACGTCGTGGTCGGGCCGGTGGAGCGCAGTCGGTACCCCGCAGACCTCATGCCCCGCTTCGGGGAGTTCCTCGTGACCGTCTACGACGATGGCATCGTCCAGCTCTACCGCCTCCCAGTGGAGCGGGAGCTTCCCACATCCTGAACGCTCGGGCTCGTCCGCGCCGCCGACCGGCGATATGCTCCGTCCGATACCGGTGCCCCTGTAGGCTGCACGACCGGTCGGGAGCCTCGATGCCGATGACTCGCCCTGCTTCGCTCGCCGTCGACCTCGGAGACGAGGGCTCGATCGCGGTTCCGCTTCCCGTTCTCGGCTGGGCGAGCGTTGCGGCACTCTATGCGGCCGTGCGCTTGGCCGTGGCGCTGAACGCCCCCGTCGCCGGTGCGGAGCTCTGGAGCCTCTCGGGGGCCTGGGCGGCGCACGCTGGAGCAGACGACGCGCGGTTCACCGGCGCCCTCGCCCAGGCGATTGCCGCCGCGACCTTCGCCTTCACCGACTCGGCCCTTCCGGCACGCCTCGTGCTCGCTCTCCTGGGGAGCGTGGTGCTTGCCGTCGCCGCTGCCCGGCTTCGCGCGGTCGTCGGCGATGGCCCGCTGCTCGTGGCGGCGGCGCTCGTCGCCCTCGATCCCTTTCTGGCTGCCAGCGGTGGCACCGCCTCTTCCCTCGCTCTCGACGTCCCCGTGGCCTTGCTGCTGTTCGCGGTCGCCGTCAGGCCGCTGGCTACGGCGTGGCCGTGGCCCGTTCTCGCTGCCGCCATCGCCGTGTGCGGACCACTCCCGTTCCTGCTCGCGCTCGTCCTGCTCGCGGCTCGGTTGGCAGTGGCCCAGTACCCCCGGCCGCTGACGGCGGCGCTCGCTGCCGTGGGCGCCATCGCCGGAATCGCGGCGGCGAGCGTGGGGTTCGGATTCCGGACGCTCGGCTTGGCCGTACCTCCGGTCGACCTCTTCGCCGCCTCTTTCGATGCCGAGTGGTCCACGGGCACGGCCGCCGAACTCGCCCTCCTTTACGGCTGGCCCCTGTTGGCAGCGGGAGGGGCGTCGGCAGGGTGGGTCATCGCCGGCTGGGCGCGGGGCGCGGATGTTCCGCAAGGCTGGCAGCGCCTGGGGCTTTCCTGGGGCGGAATCGGCCTGGTGTGGCTCATCGCAGGTGCGGGCTCCCACGCGTGGGCTCCCGTACCGGCCGTCTCCATGCCGGCGGCGCTCCTCGCGGGCGCGGCAGCGCCCCGCCTGTGGGAGCGTCTCCGCAGCTCGGCATGGCGGCTCGCAGCGCCGCCGTTGGCTGCCATCGCCGTCATGGCCGCCTCGGCGGGGTTGTTCGCCTTCGGCTGGGCCTTCGGACGCCCGAACGGGAGCGCGCTGCTGGCCATCCTGCTCGTCGGCGGAGCCGGGGCCATGGCTGCACTCCTCGCCGCTTCGCGCCCGACGCGGCCCGCCACCTTCCTCGTGCCGCTGGCCTTCGGCTTTCTGTGGCTCGTCGCCATGACAGGGCGCGCCGCTTCCCCCGGTCCTGCGGAGCCGGTCTACTCGCCCGCGGCGACTGCCCAGGGGCGGGTGATTCGTGCCGCTGCCATCGAGCTCGCGGACGGTCGCGGGCGAATCGCCGTTCACCCCGACCTCGTCGACGACGTGACCTGGCCGCTGCGTCGCTCCGGCACCCTGCTCGTCACCGACCGCCCCCCAGCCGATGCCGCGGTGTTCCTCGCGCCTGGGGGAACGACCGCCCCCGAGGGCTACCTCGAGCTCGAAGGCCCGTGGGCCTTCCTGCGCCTCACCGGGCCCCCGGAGAGCGTCCGGGGTGTTCTCCGATGGCTCGCTAGCCGGAACGTGCACCCTTCTCGCGACGAACCGGTCGCGATGTTTGCGAGGCCGACGCCGTGAAGCTCGAGGCGGCCCAGACGTCGCAGCCTGCTCCCGAATCTGCGCCCTCGCGCGTTCTCCTGCGCTTCGGTCGCGAAGGAGCCGCCTACGCTGCGGTGTTCGCGGCGGGCGCGATCCTTCGCCTGTGGGACCTGGGCTCACGCGCGCTTCACCACGACGAAAGCATCCACGCCCAGTGGTCGTGGGACCTGCTCCGCGGCGGGTACGAACATAACCCGGTCTTCCATGGCCCGCTCTACTACCACGTCCAGGCGTTCGTCTTCTTGCTGTTCGGCGCGAGCGATTACACGGCTCGGCTCTCGGCGGCCTTCTTCGGCATCGCCCTCATGGCGATGCCCCTCCTGCTCCGCCGGTGGCTGGGGCCCGCAGGGACCTTCGCGGCGTGCGCGTTCATCGCGCTTTCGCCGACGCTCGTCTACTTCTCCCGCTTCTTCCGGGAGGACATCTATCTCGCCGTCTTCACCCTCGCGATGGTGATCTCGATGTGGCGGTACCTCGCGGGCGGTGGGGACCGCTGGCTCGTGGGCTTCGCGGTAGCCACCGCCGCGGCCCACGCGACGAAGGAGGCGACCTACCTCCTCGTGGCGATTCTCCTGCTCTACCTCAACGCGGCGTTGGCGGCCGAGCTCGCCCGCCAAGCAGTGACGGTCCGACCGGGAAGCTCCCGCGCTGACCGGGTAGTGCTGACGGCGGCGCTCTTCCCCTATGCCTGGGCCCTCGCGGCCGCCTGGCCCGCCGCCGAGCGCCTGCGCCGCTGGGCAGGGTGGACGGCCCTCCCTCGCGCAGGCGACCTGTTGGTGGTGCTCGGGACGCTCACGGTGCCCCTCCTCGCGCCCGTGCTCCACGAGCCGCTCGAGCGGGCGCTGGCCCAGCCCGGCCAGCTTCAGTGGCCAGCGGTGTGTCAGGCCACAGGCGCGACCGCCCGTCAGAACGTCCTCATTCTCGGGGGAACCTACGCGCTCTTGGTCGGTGCGGCCGCGTGGGTCGGGCTCGCTTGGCGGCCTCGAACCTGGCTGACCGCCGCCGGCCTGGCCGCGCTTCTCTACCTCACGCTGATGACGACCTTCTGGACGAACCTCGGTGGGCTGTGCTCCGGCCCCTGGGGTTCCCTCGACTACTGGATCACGCAGCACGGCGTTCGTCGCGGAAACCAGCCCTGGTTCTACTACACGATGCTGATGCCCGCCTACGAGTTCCTCACCCTTTCGCTTGCGCTCTTCGGTGGGTGGTGGGCCGCGACCCGGGGCGATGGGTTCTCGCGCTTCCTCCTCTTCTGGATCGTCGGGATCTGGGGTGCGCTCTCGTGGGCAGGGGAAAAGATGCCGTGGCTCAACGTCCACATCGCCCTCCCTGTGGCTCTTCTCGCTGCCTGGGCGGTGCAGCAAGCCGCCAGCCGAGCTGCCGGGAACCGGCCACCCCTCGCGTCGCTCGCCAGCTTGGCGCTCGCGGCTGCAGGTACGGCCCTCGTGCTCGTGTACCTGCCGCTCGGCGGACCTGTGGGGGCCCTCGTACGGGCGGTGGTCGGGGCGGCGGGGATGGCCGCCGGCGCGGCGGCGGCCCGGTCGTGGTGGCGCAGCACTGTTCCCCTCGCTGCCGCCGTTGTGCTCGTCGGGGGGCTCCTCCCCTTCTCACTGCGGACGATGATCGGGGTCACGTTCGAACGGGGCGATGTGCCCAGGGACCTCCTCATCTACACCCAATCGAGCCCCGCCATCCCGGACCTGGCCGCCGACATCTCCGCCCTCGCGCGCGCGACGGGGCTGGGGTACGACCTCCCCATCGCTGTAGACACCACCGACTCCTTCGCCTGGCCTTGGGCTTGGTACCTCCGCGACTACCGTCGGGTCAGCTACGCCGACCTCTCCAACGGCCTGCCCCCCGGAGACTTCCGCGTCATCCTCGTCGCCGAACGGAATGCGTCCAAGGTCACCGACGCCCTCGGCCCACGGGTGGAGGAGTTCGCCGCCCCGGAGCGGTACCCTCATCGCTGGTGGTTCCCGGAGGACTACAAGGCGGCACTCCCGGGCGGCCCTTGGAGCCTGGACACCTGGAGGCGTATCGCTCGCGGCGTGTTCGCCGGCGAATGGCTCCCGACCTGGTACCGGTTCTGGCGCGACCACGATCCCGGCCGTGCACCGGGCTCGGTCGATGCCTACGCCTTCTTCCCCGCCAACTTCGATCGCGAGACAGGCCTCCTGAGGCTCGTTCCCGCTCCTCCGCCAGGCCCCACCACCGACGGTCAGGGAAGGCCCGTGTTCGGACAGCCGGGCGCGGGCTCCGGCCAGTTCCTCGCTCCCGTCGATGTCGCCACCGATGCCGAAGGGAATTTCTACGTCATCGACCGCGTGACCCGGAAGCTGCAGAAATTCGACCGCGAGGGGCGCTTCCTCGCCTCGGTCGACGTCCGCGGCGAACCCGGAGAGGCTTCCGAGCCGTGGGGGCTTGCCGTGGCAGCGAACGGGGACGTCGTGGTCGCCGATACGTTCGGCTGGACCATCCGCGTCTTCGACAGCAGCCTCCGCCCCCTCCGCCAGTTCGGGCGGGCTCCCGGGGGCGCGCAGCCCCCTCCCCTGGACGAGCTGTTCGGGCCCCGGGACGCGGCTTTCGACCCGGCAGGCAACCTCTGGGTGACCGATACCGGTCACGACCGCATCGTCATCTTCGCCCCCGACGGGACCCCAATCCGCGCCGTGGGGGGAACGGGGAGCGGCCCTGGACAGTTCGACGAGCCGGTCGGGATCGCCATCGCCCCGGACGGGACGGTGTACGTAGCCGATATGTTCAACGCCCGCGTCCAGGTTCTGGCTCCCGATGGCAGCTACGTTCGCGAATTCCGCGTCGAAGGGTGGGGCGGCACCGACGCGCTCGACAAGCCGTATCTCGCCCTCCTGCCAGGCGGTCGGGTCGCCGTCTCGCTCCCGAGCCGCGACGAAGTGCGGGTCTACGCTGCCGATGGCCGGTTGTTGGCCGTGCTCGCGCCCGAAGGTGACCCGATTCGGGCCCCGTACGGTCTCGTAACGGGGGCCGATGGTAGACTCTGGATAGTCGAAAGCGGGAACAGCCGCGTGCGGGGCTTCACGACCGATTGAAGCCCGCGTGAGGAGCTTCGTTGTTCCGGTCCATCCGATTCTGGGGAGCGCTTGCCATCAGCGCGGTGCTCATCGCGCTCTTCCTCCGCGCCATCCACCCCCGCGAGCTGGCGGAGGCGTTCTCCCAAGTCAACTACTGGTACATGGCGCCGGCCATCGCCGTGCTCTTCGTTGCCCTCACCATCCGCGTGGTGCGGTGGTCGATTCTCCTCCGGCCGGTGGCGTCGATCGCGCCTCAGCGGCTCTTCACCTACGCAATCATCGGCTACATGGCCAACAACCTCCTGCCCGCTCGCGCGGGAGAGCTCGTCCGCGCCTACGTTCTCGGCGACCGCGAGCGTATCTCGAAAGTGGGCACGCTCGGCAGTATCGCCGTCGAGCGGCTCTTCGATGGCACGACGCTCGTGCTGCTCTTCGTCGGGGCCGGCGCGACCGTCGGGTTCAACGACCGCCGACTCGACCTCATCGCTATCGCCTCGGCGGGTCTCTTCGCTGTCGCGCTGGTGGGCTTCTACGCCCTGACCCTCTCCGAGGCCCGCGCCCGCAGGGTCGTGCGGTGGCTCGTGGGGCTTCTGCCGCGGCGATTCGAGCATCGCGCTGAAGAGATGGCCGAGAACCTGCTGGCCAGCCTCCGCTCCGTTCACGATGCGCGCACGCTGGGGGTGGTCGTCCTGCTCAGCGTCGCAGGGTGGACGGTCGAGGCGGCTGCCTATGCGATCATCGGTCTGGGCTTCGGTTTCGGCGCCGAGGAAGTGAACTTCGGACACTACGTGCTTCTCCTCGCCGCGGCGAATCTTGCCATCATCGTTCCCACCTTCTTCGGTGGTACAGGGCCGTTCGAGTGGGCGGCGACGCTGGTCCTCGTGGGGGCAGGCGTCGCCAGCGCCCAAGCGGGGGCGTACTCCATCCTCGCCCACGCCGTCATCTTCATCCCCACCACGGTGCTCGGGCTCGTGTTCCTCTGGTCGTTCGGCGTTTCGTTCGCCAGGGTGATACGACCCGAAGCAGCAACAGAAGAGAGGGCTCCGGTTCCATGAACGTCGGCATCGTCGGAGCGGGCGTGTGCGGCCTCGCGGCCGCCAAGGTCCTCCAGGAGCGCGGGCATCGGGTCACCATCTTCGAGGGGCGACACGAGGTGGGCGGTCAGGTGGTGACCTTCCCCGTGGGCGGAACTCCCCTCGAGTGCTTCTACCACCACCTCTTCACCAGCGATACCACCGTCGTCCGCTACATCCGCGAATTGGGGCTCGAGCGCTACCTCCGCTGGATCGAGCCGCGAAACGCCCATCTCGTGCGGGGTCGCATCTACCCGTTCGTAACTCCCCTCGACCTTCTCCGCTTCACGGCCGTCCCGCTCACGAGCCGGATCCGCCTCGGCCTCGTCGCTCTCTACCTGCGCCGGCAGAAGAACTGGCGGAAGTACGAGGGCGTCACCGCCAAGGAGTGGATGATGCGGGCGGTGGGTCGGAAGGCGTACGAGGCCTTCTGGGGTCCCCTCCTGCGGGGGAAGTTCGCCGACCACGCCGACGACGTGAGCATGGCCTGGCTTTGGGGGAAGATTTACCTCCGCTTCGCTTCGCGGAAGGGGAGTCGCGAGGCGCTCGGCTACCTCGAAGGCTCCTTCCGGCGCTACTACCAGGCCCTCGCCGACCTCATCGTCGAGCGAGGGGGCACCATCCATCTTTCCACGCCGGTCGAACGCGTCGTCGTGGAGAACGGTCAGGTGCGAGGCATTCGCGCCGCTGGCCGACTCTGGGAGTTCGACCAGGTGCTGATGACCACGCCGAACATCATCACCCGGAAGATCGCGCCCGACCTCCCGGCCGACTACGCCGCCATCCTCGACCGGGTGCGCTACCAGTGGGCCACCTGTCTCGTCCTCGCGCTCGACCGGCCCCTGACCAACATCTACTGGCTCAGCATCGCCGACGACCTGAAGTTCGTGGCCTGCATCGAGCACACGAACTTCATGCGTCCCGAGGACTACGGGGGGAACCACATCGTCTACCTCTCCAACTACGTTCCTCCTGACCACCCCGTGCTCCGGATGGGCGCCGAAGAGGTGCTCGAGCTCTACCTGCCTGGCATCCGCACCATCAACCCCTCCTTCGAGCGCTCCTGGATCCGCGACCTCTGGTTCTTCACCGACCCCGGCGGACAGCCCATCATCACCACGAACTACTCGCGCTCCATCCCCGACATCCGTACCGGGATCCAGGGGCTCTACCTGGCGAACACCACGCAGATCTACCCCGAGGATCGCGGCCAGAACTACTCCCTGCTCCTCGGGGAGCGCGCTGCGGCCATCATCGACGAGGACGCCCGCGCGGTTGCTGCCCGGCGAGGAGCCTCGATATAGTAGTTCCGCATTTCACAATCCGGAGGCCGCATGGCTGCCGCCGAGCCCTCCCTGGAAGAGCTGCGCCAGCTCGTCTCCGAGTTCCGTCCGAACCGCGGCCATCTCCTCCCCGCTCTCCACAAGGTTCAGGACACCTACGGCTACATCCCCCGAAGCGCCATCGAGGTCATCGCCCGCCAGCTCAATACCACCCCGGCGCTCGTGTACGGGGCGATGACGTTCTACGCGGAGTTCCGGACGCATCCGCCCGCGCAGACCGAGATCGCCTGGTGTAGCGGGCCGACCTGCCGCATTCTCGGCGGTGACCGCATCCGGGAGGCACTCGAGCATACGCTGGGCCTTCCCCTCGGGGGGTACAGCGAGGACGGCCGATACGCCCTCCACCTCGGTCAGTGCAACGGGACCTGTAGCGAAGCCCCCCAAGTGTGGGTGAACGGGAGGGTCGTCGGCAGACTCACCGTGGCCGACGCCATCCGCCTCGCCCGCCGCATCCGGGAGGGAGCATGAACGCCGCCCTGCAGTCGCTCATCACCCGCGCGCGCGAATCCTATGAGGCGTGGCTGACCAATGGCCGACCGAAGGTGAACGTCTGCATCGATACCTCTTCCCTCGCGCGTGGGGCCGACGAAACCCTCCGCATCATCCGTGAGACGGTCGCTCGCGAGGGCATCGATGCCGATATTGGCATCATCGGCTCCTGGGGCTTCTGCTGGATGGAGCCCACGGTCACGGTTCGCACCGCTGGCGGCACGCGCACCATCCTCTACGGCAACGTCACCCCCGATCGGGCCGAGGAGTTCGTCCGCAGGGTTCTCGTCGACGGCGAGGAAGTGCCCGAGCTGGCAATCGCCGTCGTCGAGGGAGTCTCCAACGAGGGCATCGTTCCCCTGGGCGAGCACCCCTTCATGCAGGGCCAGGTGCGGCGCCTGATGGCGAACTGCGGCATCATCGACCCGGAGAACATCGACCACTACCTCGCCCGGGGCGGTTACGAAGGATTCGCCAACGCGCTCGAGCGCACACCCGAGGAGATCATCAAGGAAGTGCTCGATAGCGGCCTTGGCGGTCGCGGCGGCGGTGGCTTCCCCACGGGCCGCAAATGGGACTTCCTCCGCACCGCTACCGCCGAGCCGAAGTACCTCGTGTGCAACGCCGACGAAGGCGACCCGGGCGCCTGGGTGAACCGAATCCTGATGGAGAGCGACCCGCAGCTTGTCATCGAGGGGATGCTCATCGCCGCCCGGGCGACGGGTGCTCGCGAAGGGTACATCTACATCCGCTACGAATACCCCCTCGCTTTCCAGCGGATGAAGGTCGCGGTCGCGCAGGCCTACGAGCGCGGGCTCCTCGGCACGAACATCTGCGGCTCCGGCCTCGATTTCGACCTCATCGTCTTTCGCGGCGCGGGCTCCTACGTCTGCGGCGAGGAAACGGGGCTCATGTCCTCCATCGACGGATACCGCGGGATGCCGCGCATCAAGCCGCCCTTCCCCGCGCAGGCCGGTTTGTGGAACAAGCCGACGAACGTGAACAACGTCGAGTCGTACGCGAACGCCCCCCTCATCCTTCGTCATGGCGCCGCGTGGTGGAGCAGCGTCTCCGACGCGAAGGATAAGGGCACGAAGATGTTCACCCTCAGCGGCGCCATCAAGCAGATGGGCTGCATCGAGATCCCCTTCGGCTATCCCGTGCGCCGGCTCCTCGAACAGTACGGCGGGGGTATGCGCGACGGCAGCGTCCTGAAGGGATTCCAGCCGGGCGGGCCACTCTCCGGCATCCTTCCCGCTTCCGAGATCGACCTTCCGGTTGCCCTGGACCCGTACCGCGAGCGAGGGATGTTCCTCGGCTCCGGCGGCATCATCTTCTTCGACCAGCACACCAGCGTCGTCGACCTGTGCACGTATTTCGTCGGGTTCGCTGAAGACGAATCGTGCGGTCGGTGCACCACCTGCCACGGCGGCACGCAGCGCGCTGTCGAGATTCTCCGCCGTATGGCAGCCGGTGGGGGGCGCGACAGCGACCTCGACAAGCTCGAGGAGCTGACGCGAACGCTGGTGTGGTCGAACTGCCTCCACGGCCAGTTCGCGCTCACGACCGTCAAGCTGGCGCTCCGCTACTTCCGCGACGAATTCGAAACGGTGATCCGCGAGAAGCGCGACCCCGCGGGAGTGCTGAGCGGGCTCATCCGCTACGAAATCGCGAACCAGGCGGACCCCTTGCTGCCCGAGGCGGCAGATATCTGCCCCACCGACGCCATCGTCGAAACCCACGAGGGATGGACGATCGTCGACGAGCTCTGTGTCCGCTGTGGCGCTTGCCGCGAGGTCGCACCTGGTGCCGTGCGGGTGGTGGAGCGCTTCGCGCAGCCTGCGGCGGAGCCTACGGCCGCCGCCGCCCGCTGATCGGCTTCATTTTCGGTCGACCGAACGACCTTGACGCCCTTCGGCCCCCGGAACGACAATTGGGGCGCAATTCGCCGGCCGCAGCCCTTGGGCCGGCGTGCGGCGCGACCCCAGCCGGACAAAGGAGGAAGTGGATTGACCACCGAAGCCCCGCCGAAAGGCGAACTGCGTCCTATCGTGCCCTACCTCGCGCTCGGGAACACCCGCGACGAGGATTACCTCTTCGGCAGCCGCTGCACGAACTGTGGCACCCTCTATGTCGGCCCGCGCCTCTTCTGCGGGAAGTGCAGCGGCGAAGGCCCCTTCGAGACGGTCCGTTTCAGCAAAGAGGGCGAGGTCTACGTCTGGTCCATCATCCACCAGTCGGTGCCCTGGGTGAAGGTGCCGTACATCGCTGCCGTCATCGACCTGCCCGAGGGCGTCTCCGTGAACGCCAACATCGAGGGCATCGAGCCGAAGCCGGAGAACCTGAAGTTCGGCATGAAGGTGAAGATGTTCACCGAAGTCGTCAGCCAAGACGCCGACGGGAACCAGTACGTGGGCTATAAGTTCCGGCCCGCCTGACGCTTGCCCGAGGAAGGAGGAATTTCGATGCGTGAAGTAGCCATTATCGGAGTCTCGATGATCAAGTTCGGCCGCTATCCCGACCGGAAGGTCGAGGAGCTCGCGGCTCGCGCCGCGCTCGATGCGCTCAAGGACGCGGGCGTCGAGATGAAGCAGGTCCAGGCCCTCTACAGCGGGAACCTGTATCAGACGAGCGGTTCCGGCCAGCGCATCCTGCAGCAGATGGGCCAGACAGGCATCCCTGTCGTCAACGTGGCCAACGCCTGTGCCACCGGCTCCACCGCCTTCCGCGAGGCGTACTTCGCCGTCGCTTCCGGGGCGTACGACATCGTCCTGGCCGTCGGCTCGGAGCAGATGGGGAAGCAGGGCCTGCTCGGTGCTCCCCGCGACCCGGCAACGTCGATCGAGGGTCGCATCGGCTCTTACCTCATGCCTGCCGTCTTCGGCATGGCTGGTATGGAGCACATGCGGAAGTACGGCACCACGCAGGAGCAGTTCGCCCTCGCCAGCGTGAAGAATCACTGGCACAGCACCATGAACCCGCTGGCCCAGTACCAGAAGGAAACCCCGCTGGACGAGGTGATGAACTCCCGCGTCGTGGCTTACCCCAACACGCTGCTCATGTGCTGCCCCACGGGCGATGGCGCTGCGGCGGCCGTGCTCTGCTCGATGGAGAAGGCGCGGCAGTTCACCACCCAGCCCATCAAGATCGCAGCCAGCGTCCTCACCAGCGACCCGTACACCGATCGCGACCTCACGCTGCCCGACATCAATACCCTCACCCGCAACGCGGCCAAGCAAGCGTACGAAATGGCGGGGATCGGCCCCGAGGACCTCGACCAGGTGGAGCTCCACGACTGCTTCGCCACCGCCGAGCTCCTGCACTACGAGAACCTCGGCCTCTGCGGTGAAGGGGAGGCGGCGAAGCACATCGCTAGCGGCGCACCCTGGCTCGGGAACAAGGTGCCCACCAAGTACGAGGAGGACGTCGCTCCCTTCGTCGACAAGACCTACCAGCCGAAGACGAAGGCCGTGGTGAACGTCAGCGGTGGCCTCCTCTCCAAGGGCCATCCGCTCGGTGCCACCGGCGTCGCCAACATCGCCGAGATCGTGTGGCATCTCCGCGGCCAGGCCGGCGCCCGCCAGGTGGAGGGTGCGAAGGTGGGCCTCGCCCACGTCATCGGCCTCTGCTCCGCCTGCACCATCCACATCCTCCAGCGGTAGCCCGCACCCGACCTACTTTTCCTGAGCGCCCCCTCCCGCAACGGCCGGGAGGGGGCGCTTCCTTTCCCCGTTCGACCAGGCCCCGCGGCGGGCGACGCCGATACCATGCCGGCGAGGACGCAACCGAAGAAGGAGGACGGACGATGCAGCTCGAAGGACGTGTCGCCATCGTCACCGGCGCCGGCTCCGGAATCGGAAAGGCCATCGCGCTCCGGTTCGCCCGCGAGGGCGCCCGCATCGTAGCTGCCGACATCGCTCCGGACCGCGCGGAGACGGTCGCCGGCGAGATCGTCGCCGGCGGCGGGGAGGCTGTCGGGCTGGGCGCCGACGTTGGCTCGCCGGAGGACGCCGCCCGTATCGTCGCGTCCGCCGTCGAACGGTTCGGCCGGGTCGACATCCTGTGCAACAACGCCGGAATCATGGACCGGATGGCCCCGGCTGCGGAAACTCCCATCGACCTCTGGGAACGGGTGCTCCGCGTCAACCTCACCGGGCCGTTCCTGCTCTGCCGCGAGGCCCTTCCGCTGATGCTGCGCCAGGGAGGGGGCGTCATCATCAACATCGCCTCGGTGGGTGGGCTCCAGGGCGGACGGGCTGGTGCCGCCTACACGGCCTCCAAGCACGGCCTCATCGGCCTCACCAAAAACATCGCCTTCATGTACGCGCCCCAGCGCATTCGCTGCAACGCTATCTGCCCTGGTCCCGTGCAGACCGCTATCGGGCTTGGTGGCGAACCGAACGCGTTCGGGTTGTCAAGGATGCAGCTCGGCGCCACGCTCATGCCTCGTATCGCGCAGCCCGAGGAGATCGCCGCTGTGGCCCTCTTCCTGGCCAGCGACGAGGCGAGCTTCGTCAACGGCGCGGTGGTCGTGGCCGACGGCGGTTGGACTGCGTACTGACGGGCGCTCCCAGGAGGCCGCGCAGCGTACACTGGGAGCCATGGCAGGCCGCCATCCGCCCGGGCCCGACGTTGTCCGCGCCCTCCGCCTTTTCGGAATCGAGGCGGAAGGCATCTTCCCCATCCCGGGAGGAGATGCGGGTGCGGAATGGCGCGCCGTCGCGGAAGGACGAACCTTTCTCGTCCGCCGTCACCACCCTGCCCGCCCCGACCAGGCCATCGCCTGGGAGCATTCGCTGCGGGCCTACTTGGAGGAGAGAGGGTGGCCGGGCGCGCCGCCGCTCGTTACCCGCGACGGGCGCGATGTGGTCGCTGTCGACGGCGAGCGCTTCTCGCTCTATCCCTTCCGCCCGGGGCGGCCTCTCCCCGCCCGCAGCTCCGGCGCGGCGCCGATCATCGGTCGGCTGCTCGCCCGCCTCCACCGCGACGCCCGCCGTTTCCCGCTCGATGAGCAGCCCGAAGGGCTCGGCCTCGCCTGGGAGCTCGACACGCTCGTTCAGACCGCCGGCTTGGGGACCCTCGGTGAACTTCTCGTGGCCTTCGCCCGGGAAGCTCCTGCCCTCGCGGCGGCCTTCCGCAGGGAGCGGTTCCGCCTCGTGCGCGACCTGGCCCGCTGCGGATACGCCGACCTTCCGCGCGGCGTCGTCTTTCTCACCCTCTGCCGCGAGACCATCCCGTTCGAGGGCGGAGTGCCGTCCTCCCTCCTCCGATTGGAGCTGGCGCACTGGGATGCGCTCGCCTTCGACGTCGCTGCCGCCCTGGTGCGCGAAGCCTGGAGCCCGGCGCGACCGGCCACGTTCGACGTGGCGGCCGCGCTCGGGCTCCTGGAGGGGTACGAGGCCCTCCGACCCCTCGAGCCGGAGGAGTGGCAGGCTCTGCCCGTGCTCGTTCGGGCAGCGGCCATCTGGGAGGCGGTCCGTGCGCTCGCCCGCTGGTGGAGCGAAGGGGATCCGCGCGCGCCTGCGGTCGTGCGTCGAACGCTCGAACGCCAGCTCCCGGCGGTCGAATCTCACGCCCGGCGGCTGGTCGAACTGGCGGCCGGCGCTGCCCGGCGCCGCTGAGCGCTACGGCCGGAGGGCGATCTTCAGCACGCCCCCTTCGCGTTTGCGGAACCGCTCGTAAGCGGCTGGGGTCTCCTCCAGCTTCATGTGGTGGGTGAAGAGCGGCCGGGGGTCGATCCGGCCCCGCTCGATGAGCCGCATCAGCCGCTCCATTCGGTCCGTTCCCACGGGACAGAGCGTGGTAATGATTCGCCGGTGGAGGAACGTCCCTGTCGTCGGCAGCGTCAGCGTCGGGAAGGCACCGTACACGCCCACGCTACTGACCGTGCCCCCCCACCGCGTCACCGCACACGCATTCTCGAAGGTGGCCTGGTGCCCGAGGGCCTCCACGGCTACGTCGACCCCAACGTTGTTGGTGAGCGCCATGATCCGTTGGACGGCCTCGTTGGGCTCGACGACGATATCCGCGCCCATCCGCTTCGCCATAGCCTGGCGCTCCGGAATGCCTTCCACGGCGATGATGAGACCGGCACCGAGTGCCCGAGCGGCCATCGTGGCGCAGAGGCCCACGGGGCCCTGGGCGAAGATCGCCACCGTGTCGCCCGTGCGCAGTCCGGCGCGCTCGATGGCCCCGAACCCAGTCGAAAGGATGTCCCCCACGAAGATGACCTGCTCGTCCTCCAGCGAATCGGGGACCTTTGCCATCGACGTCTGCGCGCCGTTCACCAGGAAGTACTGTCCTTGTGCGCCGAAGAGAAGGTTGTTCGGCGCCGCGAACGTCTGACAAACCTGCGAGTTGCCCTCCTGACACCGCACGCACACCCCGCAGCTGAGCAGGCAGCTCACCACGACCCGGTCGCCCGGTCTGAAGGCCGTCACGCCCGGCCCGATTGCCTCGACGACGCCCACTGCCTCGTGGCCCATGGGCACGCCGGCAGGGACCGGAAGCTCGTCGACGATGTGGATGTCGCTTCCGCAGACGGTCGAAAGCGTCGTGCGCACGAGCGCCTGGCCCGGGCCCGGCTGGTCGGGCATCGGAATGTTCTGCATGGCTACCTGGCCCTGCCCGGCCTTGACGCAGGTGAGGGACGTCGGCATTCGCTCCTCCTTCCGTTCTGGCTCCGTTTCCGGCCGACGAAATGTTAGCCGATGCCGGCGTTCTCGCGCAGGAACCGCTCGAGCGGCTCGTACGCTTCCGGCTCCGTGAGGGCGGGGGCGTGGCCCACCCCGGGAACCTCGACGAGCGTGCAGCGGGGATGTTCGGCTGCCATCCGCTCCGCCGTCGCCCGGTCGAGCACGTCGCTCTCGGCACCCCGGATCACGAGGACGGGCGCCTGGATTGCGCGGAACGCCTCCCAGGGGTCCATGGGTGGCGGCACTGGCTGGGAGGGCGGCCGCCGGATTGCCGGGTCCATCTTCCACACGTAGAGGCCCGTGTCGTCCCGGCGCACGTGCCAGCGGGCGTACTCGAGGACCTCGTCGTCGGTTCGCCGCGCGAGAGCCGGCGCGTTCGACTCCCGGTAGTAACGCGCCACTGCCTTCAGGTCGGTGAAGGCCTCCGGGGCGCTCGTCAGCATCGTCATGATGCGTTGTAGCCCAGCCTGGGCGACCTCGGGCCCGATGTCGTTGAGCACTGCCGCCCACACCCGCTCCGGGTGCTGCGGGGCGTAGTACATGGAGATGAGGCCGCCCATCGATGTCCCCACGAGGGCGAACCGGTCGATCCCCAGCGCCTCGCGAAGGGCCTCCAGGTCGCGCACGTACACGTCGAAGCGGTACTCATCGGGTGGGCCCCAGTCGCTCTCCCCTCGCCCGCGGACGTCGAGGCAGTACACGTGGAAGTGGCGGGCGAGTTTGGTCGCCACGGCATCGAACACGTGGGCCTGCTGGGTGAGCCCGTGGACCATCATCACGATCGGGGCGCCCTGCTTGCCGCGCGCGATGAGATGGTGACGCAGGCCGTTGGCCATCACGTAGATATCGCGCATCGCTCCGTCCGCCATCGCTGCACCCTCCGGTCACTACACGCGTCTCAAAACTCCGAGAGCGGCCGCCGGCCCGCGTAGCCGGTGTCCGCAGGATGCCAGGACTGGATGTCGGGCTCGCCGTATTCGTAGCAGAGGTACACGACCTCGCCGGCTCGCTCGGCAGGGAAGTCCACGAGCCCCCGCCGCAGGTCCTTCACCTCCACGCCGGCGGCGGCGATGGTGCGGAGCGAGGCTTGGAGGACGGACCTCAGCTCCTCGAGCTCGCCGGGCCCCGCCTCGTCTTGGGGAGGTATCCGGTCCCGCATGTGGCCGTTCTTGGCCGCGGTCCGCGCCGCCGCTACGATACGCCGCTCGAGCTGTTCGGCCCGTCGGGCAGCAGCAACCATGCGCCCGATTTCGGGCAGCAGCGTGCGCAGGACGGCTCGTGCCTCCTCGACCGTGAACAGCCGCACGCGTGCATGCTACACGAAGAGGTGCAGCGGGATGTGGGTAGGGTGGACCGAGGCGCCGCTCGGAAGCTCGTCCAGGTCGGCCAGCTCCTCTTCGACGCCAGGGCCGACCACCACGTTCCTCCCCACCCGGAGACCGGACGGGATGGTCGCGCGCTTCCCGATGACGGTGATGCCGGTGTTCACGATGTCCGGGCGCTCCAGGTTCGGGCGGAAATCGTCCCCGTAGCCGATATAGGCTCCCGCGCCCACCGTCACCTCTTTGTCGAGAATCGAACGGTCCACGACCGCGCCCTGCCGGATGACGCACCGATGCTGGATGATCGAGTCTCGCACTTCGGCCCCCTCTTCGATCACCGCACCGGGGGAGATGACGGACCGAACCACCCGGCCGGCAATTCGCGCCCCAGGGGAAATGAGTGAATCGATGACCTCCGCCCGCGGTCCAATCCAGGCCGGTGGCATGGTGGGCGCCGAGGTGCGCAGCTTCAAGTCCGGGTCGTCCAGGTCGAGTGCCGGCCGCGGCCCCAACAGGTCCATGTGGGCCTGCCAGTACGACTGGATGGTCCCGACGTCGCGCCAGTACTCCTGGTACTGGTATCCGAAGACCCGGTACCGCTGGAAGATTCGCGGGATGATGTCCCGGCCGAAGTCGTGGGTGCTCTGGTCGCCGAGGTCGGCGTCGGCCTGCAGTTCCTCCACGAGGACGTCCTTGTTGAAGCAGTAGACGCCCATCGAGACCCAGGTCGACTTCGGCTCCTCCGGTTTCTCTTGCCAGTCGACGATGCGTCCGTTGCTGTCGAGCTCCAGGACACCGAAGCGCCTCGCTTCCTCGAGCGGCACGGTGTAGACGCCCACCGTCACGTCCGCGGCCTGGCTCCGGTGGTAGGCGATCATGTTCCGGTACGACGTCAAGTAGATGTGGTCCCCGGCGAGGATGAGGACCTCCCGGACGCGCGACTCCTCGATGACGTACAGGTTCTGGTAGACGGCGTCGGCCGTCCCCTGGTACCAATCCATGTCGGCGCGGCCGAGGTACGGCTGCAGGATCTGCACGGCTCCGTCGGGCCGGTCCAGTCCCCAGGCCCTGCCGGAGCCGATGTGGTTGATGAGCGACCGCGGGCGATACTGCGTCAGCACGCACACCTTGGTGAGCTGGCTGTTGGCGCAGTTGCTAAGGGCGAAATCGATGATGCGGTAGTGGCCGGCGAACACCACCGCTGGCTTCGCCCGCTGCTCGGAGAGGACGGAAAGTCGGTCCCCCTGTCCGCCCGCGAGGATCATCGCCAGGACGTCGTTCATGGCTGCTCCGGTGCGGGGGTCTGTCCCGATTCTAGCCCCGAGCTTCCCGGCCTGTCAGGACAGCCCCCGCACGGGTCCGGTGCGGGCCTACCGCTGTCCGGCGGCCGCCGCCGCGGTGCGCGCCACCATTGCCAGCGCACAGTCGCGGCAGATCACGGTGGCGAACCGCGCGCCTCGCACCCCTGCTGCCGCCTCGACATCGGCCAGGAGCAGCCGCGTGCGCGATTGCCCCGTGCGCCCGCAGAGCGGGCATGCATCGGTATTCAGTTGGCTGCGAGTCATCTCCCCTTCCTCGTAGCCCCGCCGTTCGCCATCCTTGCCGCTGCCGTCGCCATTGCCAATCGGGCGATTCGCCTAAGGCGATTCCCCGAGGCCGCTCCCCCAGGTGCCATGGCCGACCGGCGGTATACTTCCTCCATCTCCCGCCGGTGGAGCCGATGCGCACCATCCGCCTCGCCCTCGCTCAGCTCAATACGACCGTCGGCGACATCGAGGGCAACGTCGACCTCATCGCCCGGGCCATCCTCCGTGCGAAGCGGGCGGGGGCCCACCTCGTCGCCGTGCCCGAGCTCGCGGTCACGGGGTACCCGCCGGAGGACCTGCTCCTCCGCCGGGCCTTCTGCGAAGCCTCCCGAGCCGCGGTCGAGCGCATCCTCCCCGCCTCGGAAGGGATCGTGGCCGTCGTCGGATTCGTCGATTGGGATGGCGACGCAGCCTACAACGCCGCCGCTGTCCTCGCCGACGGCCGCTGGGTCGACACCTACCGGAAACGGCGCCTCCCCAACTACGGCGTGTTCGACGAGGAACGCTACTTCGCGCCCGGCAAGCGCGTCCCCCTCTACGACGCCGGCAGCTTCACGTTCGGCGTGAGCATTTGCGAAGACATCTGGTACCCCGGCCTCCCGCTCGAGGCGATGGCGCTGGCCGGCGCCGAGCTCGTCATCAACATCAACGCCTCGCCATACCACCGCGGCAAGGTCCGCGACCGCGAGCGGATGCTCGCCACGCGAGCCGCCGATAACCTCATCGCCCTCGCCTACGTCAACCAGGTCGGTGGCCAGGACGAGCTGGTCTTCGACGGCTGCTCCATGGTCTTCGACCCGGACGGGAGCCTCGTTGTTCGGGGACCGCAGTTCCGCGACGACACGGTGCTGGCCGATATCGACCTCGACTTCGTGGCTCAGCGGCGGCTCCACGACCCGCGGCGGCGTGTCGAGCTCCGCGAACGGGGCGAGCTGCCAGTCGAGACCATCCCCCTCGGCTTCCGCATCGAACCCTCCTGCGAGGTGCCCAGGCACCGCGATGTCCTCCCCTTGCTCGGCGACGAGGAGGAGGTGTGGGAAGCGCTCGTCTTGGGCACGCGCGACTATCTGGCGAAGACCGGCTTCCGGCAGGCCGTCATCGGGCTCTCCGGAGGGATCGATTCCAGCCTGGTGGCGGTGATCGCCGTCGACGCCCTCGGGGCCGAGAACGTCGTGGGCGTCTCCATGCCCAGCCGCTACTCCAGCGAGCACAGCAAGGCCGATGCGGCGAAGCTCGCCCGGAATCTCGGCATCCGTCTCCTCACCATCCCCATCGAGCCGGCCCATGCCGCCATGCTCGAGATGCTGGCCGATGCCTTCGAGGGCACCGAACCGGGTACCGCCGAAGAGAACCTGCAGTCCCGCCAGCGCGGCAACGTGCTGATGACCCTCTCGAACAAGTTCGGCTGGCTCGTCCTGACCACCGGGAACAAGAGCGAAATGGCTACCGGCTACGCCACCCTCTACGGCGACATGGCCGGCGGCTACGCCGTCATCAAGGACGTGCCCAAGACCCTCGTCTACCGGTTGGCCCGCTGGCGCAACGCCCGCGCCGGCTTCGACCTCATCCCCGAGTCGGTGCTCCGCAAGCCGCCCTCCGCCGAGCTGAAGCCCGGCCAGGTCGACCAGGACACCCTGCCACCGTACGAAATCCTCGACCCCATCCTCGAACAGTACGTCGAGCTGGACCGCACACCGGAAGAGATCGTCGCCATGGGCTTCGACCGCACCACCGTCGAACGGGTCGTCGCCATGGTGGACCGGAACGAGTACAAGCGCCGTCAGGCGCCCCCCGGCGTGAAGATCACCCCCCGCGCCTTCGGCCGTGACCGACGCCTTCCCATCGCCGCTCGCCTCCGCCATTGGTGAGCGGTTGCCTCGGGCCGGCCGCCCCGCCACACTCGGCGGCATGAGCATCGAAGCGGTCATCTTCGACTTCGGCGGCGTTATCGTCCCTGGGGGCGCCGAGCCCATCGCCAACCAGACGGAGTCGCCGTTCGTGCAGGTCGAACGCCGGTTCGGCCTTCCCTCCGGGTTCGCGTTCCGCTGGCTCTACCTCGAAAACCCCGCCTGGATGCGCCTGCGCGTCGGCGAGGGCTCCTTCGAGGAGTGGTACGACACGAGCCGCCGCCTCATCGCCGAGCGCGCCTCTCCGGAGGCCGCCGAGGCGTTCATCGAGGCCCTCACCGCCGACCGTCCACCAGCCTTCAACCCCGGCATGCTCGAGCTCATCGGCCAGCTCCGCGGCCGGTACCGCCTCGGCCTCCTCTCGAACGCTGCGCCTGGCCTCGAAGAAGACCTCGAGCGGAAGTTCCGCATCGCCCATCTCTTCGACGACATCATCAACTCCGCTACGGTGCGGCTTGCCAAGCCCGACCCTCGCATCTTCCACCTCGCTGCCGAGCGTCTCGGAGTGCGGCCCGAATCCTGCTTCTTCACCGACGACCTGGCCCACAACGTGGAGGCCGCCCGCGCCGTTGGCATGACCGCCCACCAGTTCCGCGGTGCGAGCGAGCTCGCCGCCGCGCTCCGTGCGGCCGGCGTCGACGTCGTCGACCCCCTCGCCGACCCGCTCAGCGGCCGATGAGGCGGAATAGCTCGTCGCGTTCGATGCCGAGCCCGCGGTAGAACAGCGGGTTGACCTCGCCGGAATCGATGACGCCGAGCGCGAGGTCTCGGGCGCCGAACGCGCTGCCGCCCATCTCCCGCAGCCGTGCAACGGCGTGGTTCAGGGCGGCCCGCGCGCCTGGGCTCGGCATCACCTGCTCGCGGAGCGGCTCCGCTCCTGCACCGTGCACCAGTAGCAGTGCCTCCTCGATGCGTGCCCGATCGGGCAGCCCGACCGACCCGCCCTCGCCGAGCACGAGCAACGCGCCTGCCAGGAGGTGCTCCGGAGCCTCGATGGCGACATTCATCCGCCAACAGAGCTGTTCCGCCTCGCGCAGCGCCCGCTGGCCGTCGGGCGTCAGGCGCACCCCCTCAGCCATGCAGGTCCGCCCCCTCGAGCGGCCGCCGCTCCGCGGCCGGCGCGAAGTCGAGCACCTCCAGTTCGATGAGCCCCTCGCGCCCGTTCCGGAGCGTGTACACGACGTCCACCTCGTCGGCGATCGGGCCGTTCCCTTGCCGAAATGCGATGGCTGGCCAGGCTGCGGCGCCGTCTCCCTTCAGCTTCATCCGCATGTGCGCGCCGTCGCTCCCGACGGGGCGCCAATCGGCGACCCGCACGCCCCGCGCCAGCAGTACGGGCCGTTCGTTCCCGTAGCCGCACGGTTCGAAGGCGAGCAGCCCCTTCAGCTCCGTCGGGTTCAGCTCGTCGAGGTGAGCCTCGGCGTCGATCTCGATGACCGGCCGCAGGTCCTCCGGCCTCAGCAGGTCCTCCGCGTAGGCCTGGAGGCGCCGCTTCAGCTCGGGAAGCCGGTCGTTCCGGACGGTGAATCCGGCTGCAGCCCGGTGGCCGCCGTGCCGCTCCAAGAGGTCGCCCGCCCGTCCGATTGCGGTGACGATGTCGAAGGCGGGAATGCTCCGGGCGCTTCCGCGGCTCTCCGATTCGCCCCGATTGAAAACGATGGCCGGGCGGCAGTACTTCTCTGCCAGCTTCCCGGCCACGATGCCCACGATGCCCACGTGCATCGACTCGTGGCCTACGAAGAGCAGCGGACCTTCGCCGTCCGCCAGCGCCTCCGCCAGCGCCATCGCCTCCTCGGTGAGCCGCTGCCGCTCGCGGTTCAGCCGGTCCAGCTCCTCGGCTAACGGGAGGGCATCCTCCACCCGCTTGGCCAGCAGCAGTTCGAGCGCCAGACGTGCGTGGCGGAGGCGTCCGGCGGCATTCAACCGCGGCCCCCATTGGTAGGCGAGGACCTCGGCGTCGACTCGCTGGGCGGTCCCGGCGACGGTCGCTAGAGCGGCCAACCCCGGCCGAAGCCCCCGCCGCATCGCATCCAGCCCCCGCCGGACGAACGCACGGTTCTCGCCGACGAGCGGCGCGACGTCGACTACCGTGCCCAAGGCGACCAAGTCGATGAGCTCCTCGACCGGCGGCTCCCGCCCCACGGCGTCGTAAAGGGCCTCCAGGAAGCGGTACGAGACGCCCACGGCCGCGAGCTCGTCGAACGGGTAGGCGGAATCCGGACGCTTCGGGTCGATGTTGGCGACGGCTGGAGGGAGCTCGCGCGGAACCGTGTGGTGGTCCAGGACGATGACGTCCATGCCGCGGCGCCGCGCAGCCGCGATCTCCGCCACCGAGGTGATGCCGCAATCGGCCGTGATGAGCAGGGAGACGCCGGCTCCCCTCAAACGCTCCAGGGCGGCGGTGTTCAAGCCGTACCCCTCCGCGAAGCGGTCGGGGATGTACCGCACCGTCCGCGCCCCCAGCGGGCGGAGCCCGAGCTCGAGGACGGCAACGGACGTCACGCCGTCGACATCGAAGTCACCGTACAGCCCGATGAGCTCGCCCTCCTTTAGCGCCTGCCGTGTGCGGGCCACCGCCTCTGCCATCCCGGGCAGGAGGAAGGGGTCCCCCGGCGGCGTCTCGCCGGGGCGGTAGAACTGTCGCGCTGCCTCCCGGTCGGTAATGCCGCGCGCGGCGAGAACGCGCGCCACCACCGCCGGGTAACGAGGGAGCGCGTGGCGATGGGCGTCGGGCCGCCGCAGTTTCCAGCGCGGCCTCCCGCGCACCAGCGCCGCGCCCGTGCCCTTCACGGCACGTACCTACGGAAGATGAGGCAGGAGTTGTGCCCGCCGAACCCGAACGAGTTCGTCATTGCGACATCCACGGTTGCCGGCCTGGCCACGTTCGGCACGTAGTCGAGGTCGCACTCGGGGTCGGGTTCGACGTAATTCGCCGTCGGCGGAATCACTCCTCGGTCGATCACGAGCACGCACACCGCCGCCTCGACCGCACCGGCGGCGCCCAGGAGGTGGCCGGTCATCGACTTGGTCGAGCTGATGGGCACGTGATAGGCATGCTCCCCGAACGCCCGCTTGATAGCCAGGGTTTCCATCCGGTCGTTGAGGGGTGTCGACGTGCCGTGGGCGTTGATGTAGTCGACGTCATCGGCCTGCAGCCCGGCTCGTTCGAGAGCGAGCCGCATCGCCCGGACGGCTCCCTCCCCCTGTTCGTCGGGCTGGGTGATGTGGTAGGCGTCGCTCGTCGCCGCGTAGCCGGCGACCTCGGCGAGGATTCGCGCCCCCCGTGCCTTCGCGTGCTCCTCCGCCTCCAGCACGAGGAGGCCGCCTCCCTCGGCGATCACGAAGCCGTCGCGGCCGGCGGCGAACGGCCGCGAAGCTGTCGCCGGGTCGTCGTTCCGTGTGCTGAGCGCTTTCGCGGCCGCGAACCCGGCCACGGCGATGGGCGTGATGGGCGCTTCGGCTCCACCGGCCAGCGCCACGTCCGCGTCGCCTCGGGCGATCATGTTCGCTGCTTCCCCGATTGCGTCGGCACCGCTAGCGCAGGCGCTCACCAGCGCGTAGTTCGGACCGCGAGCGCCCAGCCGGATGCTGAGCTGACCGCTGGCCATGTCCGGAAGCATCATGGGCATGAGGAATGGACTGACCCGCCCCGGCCCCTTCGTCCGAAGCTGCTCGAACTCTTCGGCCAGCGTCATGATCCCGCCCATCGCGGTACCCACGATGATCGCCGTTCGCTGCCCGTCCTCGCTGCCGATGTCGAGCCCGGCCTGGGTCAGCGCCTCCTGCGCCGCGGCCGCAGCGAAGTGGGTGAAGCGGTCCGCTCGTCGCGCCTCCTTCCGCTCCATGAAGCGAAGCGGGTCGAAGCCCTTCACTTCGCCAGCGATGCGCGAATCGAACCCCCTGGCATCGAAGAGCGTGATGGGTCCGATGCCGCTGCGGCCGTTGGTGAGCGCATCCCACGTTTCCTCCGCCGTCAAACCCACCGGCGTCACCAGCCCGATACCCGTGACCACCACGCGCCGCACGCGCGACCTCCGGGAAATCGATCAGGTTGTTGCGCAGTATACCATCAGCCCGCCGTGAGCTCGCGCACGACCCGTGGTACTCGGGCGGCTACTTCGTGCGCCAGCAACCCCCCGTCGCCGAGCTCCTCGCGGAGCGATTCCCCCGCCGCCGCGTGGACGTACACCCCCGCGCAAGCGGCCTCGAAAGGCTCGAGGCCCTGGGCCAGGTAGCCGGCGATCAGCCCCGCGAGCACGTCGCCCGTGCCCGCGGTAGCGAGCAGCGGGTTGGCGTACGGCGAAAGGCGAGCACGGCCGTCAGGAGCGGCCACGACCGTGTGCGCTCCCTTCAGCACCACCGTGCACCCGAAGCGCGCCGCCGCTTCCCGTGCCGCGCCGAGCCGGTCGGCCTGCACGTCGCGCACCTCGCACCGCAGGAGGCGCGCCATCTCGCCAGGGTGTGGCGTCAGCACGGCGTGCCCCGGCAGCCGCTCGTGGGCGTCCTCGAAGGTGGCTAGCGCGTTCAGGCCGTCCGCATCGATGACGCAGCCGCGCCGCAGCGCCGCGAGGTCCGGAAGCGCCGCCCAGACGAACGCCCGCGTCCCCTCGGTGTTGCCCAACCCGCAGCCCAGGACGGCGGCGTCGAACCCGCTCCACTCGCGACGGAGGGCAATCGCCGTCTCGCCAGGGAGGTAGCCGCCCTCGTCGGCCGGCAACGGGAGCCAGGTCGCCTCGAGCGCGACCGAGGCAGCCATCGGCTGGATGGTCTCGGGACAGGCCACGGTCACGAGCCCCGCTCCGGCCCGATAGGCGCCCAGGGCCGCCAATGCGGGTGCCCCCACGTACCTCCTGCATCCGCCCGTCACCAGCACGCGGCCGAACGTGCCCTTGTTCGCCTCTTCCGGACGACGGGGGAGTGCGCCCCGCAGCCAGCGCGCCGTGAGCAGCTCGAGCCGCACCGCCTCCTGGGCTTCCTTGGGGATCCCGATGTCGATCACCTGCACGCGGCCCACCGCCGAGCTTCCCGGAAGCTGGTACATCCCCACTTTCGGCAACCCGAAGGTCACCGTGAGGTCGGCCGCGACGGTGAGCGGGTCGAGCGCCCCGGTGTCTGCGTCGAGGCCAGTGGGGATGTCGACCGCCACCAGCTTCGGTGGGTTCCGACGCGAGCGTGCCGCGCGAAGCGCCTCCAACGTCCGGCCCAGAGGGCTCCGTGGGTCGATTGGCCGCGCCTTCCCGATGCCGAGGAGGCCGTCGATGACGAGGTCGGCGTCGGTCAGGGCGCGTTCCAGGGCTGGGCCGAGGGCCTCCTCGCCTTCGGCGATGGGAATGCCCCTCGCCTCCGCCTCCGCCCGCAGCTCGTCGGGCTTCCGGCCCATGGGGGCGAACACGGCCACCTCGGCGCCCCAATCGGCGAGGTGGCGAGCCGCCACCAGCGCGTCGCCGCCGTTGTTGCCGGGCCCGACCAGGACGGCGATGCGCCGGCCCTCGAGCGTGCCCAGCGCCATCCACGCCTCCTGGGCCACCGCCAGCCCCGCCTCCTCCATCATCTGCCGTTCCGAAACGCCCGCCTCCACGGCCGCCTCTTCCAGGCGCCGCATCTCCTCGACCGTCACCAGCTTCATCGCACCCCTCGCTCTTCGACGAGCTTCCGCGCGCGCTCACCGAATCGCGGCGTGTCTTCGTCGGCCGTCAGCCAACGCTCTCCCACCGCCACCGCCATCGCGTACTCACGGGAGTGCGTCAGGCTCACCTCCAATCCCCGGAGGCCGATGGCCGCTGCCCTCGCCTCCGCCCGACCGTACAGGAACACCAACGGCTTCCCCCGCCGGTTCGGGAGCACCTCGATCTCCCGCCAGCCGACGCCTCGGACCCCCGTGCCCAGCGCCTTCATCACCGCCTCCTTTGCCGCGAACCGGGCCGCCAATTCCGGAATCCGGCCTCGGCAGAACGCGATCTCGTCGGCCGTGTACACCCGCTGAAGGAAGCGATCGCCGTGACGGGCGATGACGTCGGCGATGCGGCCGATCTCGATGATGTCGATGCCGAGCGCGAACTTCGTTTCCATCGGCCCAATGCTACGGGATTCGCGCTCCAAGAGCCCCGGCACGCTACCCTTGGAGGCGTGACTGCCCAGCTCATCGACGGGGCGGCGATCGCCGCCGAAATTCGCCGCCAGGTGGCCGGAGGCGTCGCCCGCCTTCGCGAACGGGGGATCGTCCCCGGGCTCGCCGCTATCCTCGTCGGCGACAACCCTGCCAGCATCTCCTACGTTTCCGCGAAGGCGAGGGCCTCGGACGAGGTCGGCATCCGTGCCCGCACCTACCATCTGCCTGCGGAAACCCCCCAAGAGGAGCTCCTCGCCCTCGTCGACCGTCTGAACGCGGACCCCGAAGTCCATACTATCCTTCCCCAGCTTCCCCTCCCCCCGCACATCGACGAGCGGGCCGTGCTCGAGCGCATCCTACCGGCGAAGGATGCCGACGGCCTCCATCCGTGGAACCTCGGGAAGCTGCTCCGCGGCGACCTCGACGGAGCGATCCCGTGTACGCCCCACGGGGTACAGCAGCTCCTCCTGCGCACCGGCAACGACCCCGGTGGGAAACACGTCGTCGTCGTCGGCCGCTCGACGCTGGTCGGGCGCCCGCTGGCCGTTCTCCTCACCAACAAGGCGCCTGGCGCCAACGCCACCGTGACCATCTGTCACACCGGCACGCCGGACCTCGGCCTCCACACGCGACAGGCGGATATCCTCGTCGTCGCCGCCGGCCGTCCGCGCACGATCACGGCGGAGATGGTGAAGCCGGGCGCCGTCGTGATCGACGTCGGGACGAACCGCGTCGACGACCCCTCGCGGAAGCGGGGCTGGCGCCTGGTGGGTGACGTCGACTTCGAGGCCGTGCGCGAGGTTGCCGGCTGGATCACCCCTGTTCCGGGCGGAGTCGGCCCCATGACCATCGCCATGCTCCTGGTGAACACCCTTCGCGCCGCCGAGCGGGTCGCCGGTCTCCCGCCGTCCTCCTTCGCTCCTACCCCCTGACCGGTCCCCGCGCTACCCTGAAGCCGTGAGCGAACGGATCGACCGCGCCACTGCCCTCCTCCAGCGCATCTCCGATACGCTGGTGCGTCTTTGACATCCCCGGGGCTGAACGCGAGCTCCAGGCCCTCGAGCAGCGCGCCGCGGACCCGGACCTCTGGAACGACCCCGCCGAGGCGCGCCGCGTGCTCCAACGGTCCGCTGCCCTGCGCGAGCGGATCGAGACGTGGCGGAACCTCGAACGCCGGGCAGCCGAGACCCTCGACCTTCTGAAGCTCGCTGAAGAGGAGGAGGACGAAGCGGCGATCGAAGCCGCCGAACGGGACCTCGACGGCATCGAAACGGAGCTGCGCCGGCTCGAATTCCAGATCCGCCTCGCCGGCCCCTACGATGCCCGGAGCGCGATTCTCGCGGTCCACGCGGGGGCGGGCGGCACCGAATCGCAGGACTGGGCCGAGATGCTCCTTCGCATGTACCTCCGCTGGGCCGAACGCCGGGGCTACGATACGGAAGTCATCGACGTCACCGAGGGCGAAGAGGCGGGAATCAAGAGCGCCACCGTCGAGATTCGTGGACCTTACGCCTACGGCTACTTGAAGGGCGAGCATGGCGTCCACCGGCTCGTGCGCCTCTCGCCGTTCGACTCCGCCCACGCGCGCCACACGAGCTTCGCCAAGGTCGAAGTCCTCCCCGAGGTCGACGAGCCCGGGGAGGTCCACATCGACCCGAAAGACCTCCGCATCGACGTCTTCCGCGCCAGCGGCCGCGGCGGCCAGAACGTCCAGAAGAACGCAACGGCCGTCCGCATCGTGCACATCCCGACCGGCATCGTCGTCACCTGTCAGAACGAACGCTCTTTGAGCCAGAACAAGGAATCGGCCATGAAGGTCCTCGAGGCGCGGCTGCTCCAGCTCGAACTTCAGCGTCAAGCCGAGGAAAAGGCCAGGCTCAAGGGCGAACACGTCGACATGGGATGGGGGAACCAAATCCGGAGCTACGTCCTCCACCCGTATAAGATGGTCAAAGACCACCGGACGGGGTTCGAAACGAGCGATGCTGCCGCCGTCCTCGACGGCGAGATCGACGGCTTCATCGAGGCCTATCTCGCCTCCCAGGTCGGGCAGGAAGGCGTCGGCTCGGCGGCAGGGAGCGCCGATGGCCCGAGCGCTGCTCCGTAGTTTCGTCTTCCTCGTTGCTCTTGCATCTGCAGCGGCACCGTTCGCACGCACCTTTCCTGCGAGCGCCCAGCCTGCCCTCACCGTTCTCGAGGAGCGTATCGAGCCGCGCTACCCTGAAGCGCTCGATTTCCGCATCCGCGTCCAGGGCGACCGCCCCATCGTCGAGGCCGTGCTCCGTTACCAGGTCGCGGGCTCGGGAACGAGCGCCTTCGTCCGCGTGGAGGACCTCCAGCCCGCGCCGGAGGTCGAGGCCATAGCCGCCGTCCAGGTCAACACCGCCGACAGCTACATCCCCGTCGGCAGCCGCTTCCGCTACCACTGGGAGTTCACGCTCGATGGGGGCCAGACGGTCGCCACTCCCGAAACGTCGTTCGTCTTCCTGCCTCCCGGCCGCGACTGGCGATCGGTGGAGACGGAGACCCTGCGCGTCTTCTTCTACGGCGACCGCGAGGCCCTCGCCCGGCAGTACCTCGAGGCCGGCAGCGAGACGTACGAGCAGCTTGCGCGGCAGCTCTTCGGGATCGAGCTCCCGGTGCTACCGGTCCACGTGGTGCTCTTCGCCACCGAAGAGGAGCTGAACGAAGCTCGGCCGAGTCGCGGCACGACCTTCGACGCCGCGGTGGTCACCTGCGGGACGAAGGTCTCCGCCGATGTCGTCCTCGTCATCCCCGTATCGTGCGGAACCCGTGACCGGGCAGATACGCTGCGCCACGAGCTCGCTCACATCATCAACGCTGCGGCGGGCGAGAGCGCGCTCGGCAAGCTGCCGGCCTGGCTCGACGAGGGGCTCGCCGTTTGGGCGCAATCCGAGCCCGGAAACAACTACACCGGCGCTTTCCAGGCGAACGCGCGCGCCGGACGCCTCATCCCCTTCGCCCAGATGGTCTCCCCCACCAACGACCCCAACCGCGTCAACCTCTTCTACGGCCAGGCGTACGCGATGGTCTCGTACCTCATCAACGAGTTCGGCGAGCCCAAGTTCGCCGAGCTCTTCCGGACGGTGAAGGGCGGTGAGCGGTTCGACCGTGCCATCGAGCGTGTGTACGGGTTCTCCGTCGATGAGTTCGAGCGGCGCTTCTTCGCGCAGTTCAGCCCCGACTCCCTGGCCACACCCACGCCTGCCCCCGGGCGGCAGGCCCCCTCGCCTCAGCCGACAGCCCGTCCGCCGCTGCGGACCACGGCCGAATCCGATGACGGGCTCGACCCTGTCATCATCGGTGCGTTCGGCGTCGGTGTCCTCTTCCTCCTCGTCGGTGTCTTCGTCGCGCTCCTGGGCATGTGGGCGCGGCAACGCGCGGCGGCCGTGCCGTCTGGGGGAGCCGTCCCGGGCACGGGTGCCCCCGCGGAGAGGGAGACGAAGCTGCCTTCGGGGAGCGAACCCGACGACATCGACCGCTGGCGGCGGCCGCCCGACGCGTAGAGGCGGGAGCTCGCTGGTCAGCCCGCTTCCCGAAGCGCTCGCGCCAGCATCACGAACCGCTGGAGCGCGGTGAGGTGGGCGAGGACCGCCATCGCGAGGAGGACCGGCCCCAGGTACCCGGTGAGAAGCCCGAGCCCGAGGAGCACCACGCGCTCCTGACGCCGCAGCAGCCCTTCTCGGAGGCTCCGCCCGGCCAGCTCCGCCCTCGCGCGGATGTAGCTCACCATGATGCTCCCGCTCAATGCTCCGAAGGCGGACCACACCTCCCACTCGGCCCCGTGGGCGGCCAGGTGCCAGGCGCAACCCGTGAGCACGAGCGCCTCGCTCACCCGGTCGAGCACCGCATCGAGCACCGCTCCGTACGGTGTGCTTTTCCCCGTGGCCCGCGCCACGGCGCCGTCCAGCATGTCGAAGGCGCTGAACAGGAGGAAGACCGCCCCCGCTGCCACCAGCTCGCCGAGCCCGGCCAGCGTCGCGGCCGCCCCGTTCCCGACGAGCCCCATCACGCTGAGCACGTTCGGAGTGAACCCGAGCCGGGCGAGCCCTCTCCCCAGTCGATCGGAAACACCCTGGGGAAGTCGTTGCGGCAGGATGCTCATGGCACGGCTGGCCTGGCTATCCGCGCCAAGCGCGTCCGCTCGACGATGGCCCGCTCGTCGAGGATGCGGAGGTAGTAATCGAGCACCCGCACCGCGATTTGCTCCCAGGAGAAGGCGCGGGCCCGACGCCGCGCTGCCTCGGCGAGCTCCCGGCGACGCTCCGGGGCGTCGAGCAGCTCCGCCAGCGCGGCTGCCAGGGCACGGTGGTCCTTCGGCGGCACCAACACGCCGTCGATGCCGTCGGTGATGACTCCGGCGAAGCCCGGGATGTTGCTCGCGACCACCGGAAGCCCTGCCGCCAACGCCTCGAGGATGACGTATCCCTGGCTTTCGTTGCCGGTGTTCGGTGCACAGAAGATGTGGGCGCTCGCGTGGTATCGCGGCAGCTCCTCGTGGGGGATGTAGCCTGCGAACACCACGTCGGGCACCTCCGCCATCAGCTTCCGGTACCGGCGGAAGTCGCCCGCCCCAACCACCACCAACCGCACATCGCTTCGCACTGCGCGAAGCTCGATGAACGCCCGCAGCAGGTAGCGCAGCCCCTTCCGCTTCTCGGGGCGCCCCACGAAGAGGATATTCAGCTTCCCGTCGTTCAGCTCGGGGATGGGGTCGTATCGCCGCCCCCAGAACTCCAGGTCGATCCCGTTCGGGATGATGTTGTAGTAGCCGCGGAAGTAGCGGGAGATGAGGGCTGCCGCCGCGGGCGAGACCGCGATCTTCCCTTCGAGCCGGCGGAACCAGCGTCGCGTCAGCGGCCGCGTGTACCAGTAGAGGAGGCTGCCACCGTCACGTGCCGCGTGGAACGTTCCGATGTTCGCCGCCTGGGAATGGCGCAAGAAGTGGTAGGGCAGCAGCGGCATCAGCGGTTCGTGCAGGTGCACGACGTCGAAGCGGTGCCGCTCGAGCGCTTCCTCGACCGCGCTCGAAAGCCACGAGAACGTAATCCTCGCCACGGAGCCGCTCGCCGGGATGCTCCACGGCCGCCCCATGGCGCACACCTCTCCCTCGACCGCAGAGGGATCGGATGCGGGCGCGAAGATGACCACCTCGTGGCCCCACCGGCGGAACCGCGCCGCCAACTGGCGGATGTGCGTCTTCACCCCGCCTTCGCTACACCAGTCGTACGGCGACACCATCGCGATCCTCATGGGCGGAGCCTCTCCCACACGCGGCGTGCGGCCTTGCGGGGCGTGGCCGTCAGGCCGTAGGCCAGCCCCAGTGCCAGATTGCCATACCCCACCTCGCGCGCCGAAGGGTACGGGACCATCCCGCACGAGATCGTGCCCTCCAACAGCGCCACGCGCAGCTCCTCGGCAGTGCGCCCAGGAAAGTTCGTCCACCCTCGGCCGATGTGAAGGAGATGGTGCGCATCGCTGCTTCCCGTCGCTGGCAAGTGCCACCGCTCCCGGTTGAGACGGAGCGCAGCCTCGCGCCCCGGCCTCCCTGCAGGCGAGGGATTGGCCAGCTCGATGGCGTCGAAGGTGACTCCGGGTTCCTGCCGCGCACAGACGCGGTCGATCGCCCGGCGGCCGAGCGAACGGGTGAGCCAGCTCATGGGGTGCGGCACCACGGCGATGCCGCCCCGCTCGTGAATCCACTCGAGGGTTCGCTCCACCGAACGGAGGAGCGGCGGGCGCTCCTCGATGAAGAGCGCGAGGAGATGCCCCTGGAGCGTGGTCACCTCGGCGCCGACCACTACCTCGACCCGGTAACCCCGCCGGGCCGCCAGTTCGCGGGCGCGCAGCGCCGCCTCGACGTCCTCGTGGTCGGTGATGGCGATCACGTCGAGGTCCGTCCGTTCCTCGGCCCAGCGTAACACCGTCTCCGGCGAGGCCAGCCCGTCGGAGTGGCGCGTGTGGATGTGGAGGTCAGCTTTCCCCACAGCGGTGCGCCTCCCAGAAATCCTCCAGCACCAGCCACTGTCCCGGGTCGCGCCGGATCTGTTCTTCGAGCACCGCCGCCCAGCGGCACACAGCCGCGGCGACAGCCTCCTCGTGCTCTCCCTCCCTGCTCACCGGGATAGGCTCGCCGATCCAGGCCGCGAAGTCGCTTCGCCCGAGCCTGCGCAAAAAGACGGGCACCACCGGCGCACCCGTCCGACGGGCCAGCTCCCACGGGCCGCGCGGGAGCTTCACCCGACGTCCAGCCAGCGTCACGCACACGCCCCTCCCGGTGAGGTCGCGGTCCCCGACGATGGCCACCGGCTCTCCCGCTCGCAGCCTCTCCAGGCAGCGGCGCGTTCCCTTCAGGTCGGCTTCCACGAACTCCCCTCCGTGGGACGAGCGGAGCCGCTCGAGGAGGCGGTGCACCGCCGGCGGCTCGAGTCGCTCCACCACCGCCGTGAAGGTCGGCCGCCGCGAGGTGAGGAACTGCACCAGTTGGTCGGGGTTCCCGTAATGCGCGGATACGAAGATCACCGGCCCGGGCTGCTCGACGGAGGGGAGACGCTCCGGGGTCTCGACGTAGACGTGCTGTCGTTCGAACGTCCGCGGGTCCCGTCGGGGGATGAGGGCGAGATCGACATAATAGCGCCCGACGTTCAGGAACGCCTGAAACGAGGCGCGGCGTGCGGCACGAGGGCTTCCGACGAAAGGCGCAAGATTCGCGATCGCCTGTCGGCGCAGGCTGGACCGCAACACCCACATCGCCGCTGCGGCCAGTTCGGCCACGAGGTAGCCGAGCCCCGGTGTCCGCTGAACGAGCGGCACCGCCATGCGCATGGCGAGCGCCTTCACGGCCTCCGCCCCTCCGCCCAGAAGTCGCGGAACATGTACCACTGGTCGGGAAACTGCCGGATGAACCCCTCCAGCGAGCGCATCATCGCCTGGCTGAGCGCCGTAACTGCCGCCGCGTCGTCGCGGTCGCCGGGATTCTCGATGCCGAAGTCGGCCAAGATGCGCACTCTGCCGCCGCGGAGCATCGGCACTGCCACGGGCACCACCTTCGCTCCCGTGCGCAGGGCCAAGCGAGCGGCGCCCTCAGGGATCCGTACTGGCGCGCCGAAGAACTCGACCTCGACGCCATCGTCGCGCAGCGGCCGATCGACGAGCAGCGCCACCACTCCGCCCGCTTTCAGTCGCCGCGCCACCGAGGGGAGTGCCGTGCGCAGCGGCAGAACCTCGATGCCGAGCCGCGCTCGTCGGCGGAACACCTCCCGGTCGACCCGCGTGTCCCCGAACCTTTCCCCCACGACCATGAGGGGAACGCCCGCCGCGCTGAGCGCTGCTGCGCCCGTGTCCCAGTTGCCGAGGTGCGGCAGGGCGAGCACGGCCCCTCTCCCACTCTCGAGGTGGCGCTTCAGCCGTTCGATGGCCCCTCCATCGTCGGTTCGCAGCGCGAGGCGGCTCGTGGGTTCGTCTCCGACGCGGGCGAATGCGACCAGGTAGCGGAGGTAGTTCGCCATTGCCCGCCAGGCGAGGCTCGTCCGCTTCCATCGGCTGGCTCCCGGCAGCACGTGGCGGTAGTTCCTCAGCATCGCCCGCCGGCCGCGAGGCCAGGCCAGAAGCACTGCCGCGGCAATCGGGCGGGCTAGGAGGTCGGCCACACCGGTGGGGAGCACGCGCGCCGCGGCCCGGAGCAGCAGCCAGCCCCAGTACATCACCTGCGACCCGTCCCCTTTCTCGCGGCGCTCAGTGCAGCGTGGCGCCCCCGGCAGGATTCGAACCTGCGACCGTTCGCTTAGAAGGCGACCGCTCTCTCCCCTGAGCTACGGGGGCGTCACTCCGGATTGTAGAGGGTCCGTGCACCTTCCTACCCCCGGTCCTCCTTCGAGCGCTTGCGGGGCGCCACGGCACCCGTCACCATGCGGACGGAGGTCCTCGTGCGAGTCAGCCCCAGCGTCCGCGCCGTCCAGGTCCCCGACGACGACCCCATGCATCCCCAGTGCACCACCATCTACCTCGTCGGCAACGGGCAGGCCCTGGCCATCGACTCTGGGGAGGCGGTCGACCGGTACCGCTGGATGCTCCGAGGGTACCTCGCCGCCGTGGAACGGTGCGACATCGCACTGGCGGCGGTCACGCACCACCACGCCGACCACTCAGGCAACCTGCGCTGGGCGCGGGAGGTCTTCGGCGCCACCGTTCTCGTTCCCCGCAACGGCCGGACGCTCCTCCGCGGCCGACTCCCGTCGAGGGGCGTGGAACTCCTCGCCGACGGCCAGGTCATCGAGCTCGACGGCGGCGTGCGCGTCCGCGTCCTCGAGACCCCCGGACACACGCGCGATTCCCTCTGCTTCTACCTCGAGGACGAGGGCGTGCTGTTCACCGGCGACACCATGCTCGGGAGCACGACCACCACGGTCTCCGACCTCGCTGCCTACCGCGCCACGCTTCGCCGCCTGCTGGAGCTCCCGAACCTCGAGGTCATCTGCCCCGGTCACGGGCCCCTCATCTTCGACCCCCGGGAGCGCATCCAAGCCTACATCGCCCACCGCGACGAGCGGGAGCGCCAGATTCTGGAATTCCTCGAGCGCGCCGGCCGGCCGGTCACGAGTTGGGAGATTATGCTCGCCCTCTATCCCGACATCCATCCTCGTCTGCGCCGCGCGGCCGACAACAACGTTCGCGCCCACCTCGAACAGCTCGCCCGCGAAGGCCGGCTGGAGGTGACCCCGGGCATCCCCAGAGAGCCCGACCCGGAACGCCGCGCCCGCGAGGCCGAACACGCCCGCGAGCAGGAGCGGGTCATCCGCCTAGCCCGCAAGTACGAAGCGGCGCGACGCCGGGCGCTCATCCGGGCCCAGGAAAGCCCGCCGACGGAGGTGTGGAAGCGCCCGCCGCGCTACCGCCTCGTCGGTCGCGCCCGCGAATAAAGGAGTCGTGCGATGCCGCGGATGAAGCCCCACGACTTGGAAGCGTTCCTCCAGCAACCCCACATCGGGGTCATCGCTACCCTTCGCCGGGATGGCCGGCCGTACACGGTGCCGGTCTGGTGGCTCTGGAAGGACGGGGCGGTCTGGCTCACCGGAACCTACAACCGGGTGTGGTGCAAGCATCTCCTCCGCGACCCACGCACCTCGCTCTGCATCGAGGCGACGGAACCGGTGCCCGGGCACGTGGAGTTCGATGGCATCGCCGAGCCCCTGCACCCCGACCGCTTCGATATCTGGCCGATCTCCCGCGAGCTCGTCGAGAAGTACGTCGGGCGCGGCGATCCGGCCCGCCAGCCAGCCGTGGAGGCGTTCCTGGCCAACATGCGGACCGAGCCGCGGCTCCTCTTCCGGCTCGTTCCCCAGACCGTCCGGGCCATCGATATGCGCGTCTACCGCGGCAAGCGTGCCGACCGAGAGTATCAGGCGCGTGCCGCTGCGCCGGAACCGGAGCGTTGACAGCGGAGGCAGCTCCGGTAGGATGAGGGAAATCCCCCGTTCGCGACATCCGCGTACGCACCGCCGGGCCGAGCTTATGCCGCACGAGGTCCATCGCCGTCTCGCCATCAGCGTCCAGAAAGTCCCGAAGCAGGCTCCGGAGGTCCGGGTCCGAAATTGGGACGAGGTGTATCTCGGGTTCGACCTCGCGTCGGCGCGCATCGAAGCCTCGCGCTGCATCCAGTGCCCTTCGGCCCCCTGCCAGGAAGCGTGCCCCGTCCACAACGACATCCCCGGCGCGCTCGCCCTCCTCGAGCAGGGCGACGTCATCGGCGCTGCGAACAAGTTCCGCGAAACGAGCAACCTGCCCGAGATGTGCGGGCGGCTCTGCCCCCAGGAGCAGCTGTGCGAGGGGGCGTGCGTCGTCGGCTTCGCCATCCGTCCCGATGGACGAAGCGAGCCACCCGTCTCCATCGGAAAGCTCGAGGCCTTCGTTACCGACTACCAGCGCCGCCAACTGGGCGGCTGGCCGATGCCCAAATACCTCCCCGAGCCGACCGGTCGCCGCGTCGCCGTTGTCGGGTCCGGCCCGGCTGGGCTCGCGGTCGCCGAGCTCCTCTCCCTCGAGGGCCATTCCTGCACGGTGTTCGAAGCGTGGCCCGAGCCCGGCGGCGTGCTCGTCTACGGCATCCCCAACTTCAAGATGAGGAAGGAGATCGTCGACGAGTACATCACCTACCTGAAGAAGCTTGGGGTGGAGTTCCGGACCAACACGCTCGTCGGCCGCGACATCACCGTCGACGAGATGTTCGCGGAGGGGTACGACGCCGTCTTCCTCGGTACCGGCGCTGGCGTCGGCAACCGGATGGGCATTGAAGGGGAGGACTTGAAGGGGGTCTTCACGGCCACCGAGTTCCTAGTTCGCGGCAACCTCCCACCGGAAGACCTCCCACCGCACTACCGCGAGCCGCTGCCCAAACCGCACCACGTCGTCGTCATCGGCGGCGGCGACACCTCCATGGACTGCGTCCGCACCGCCGTGCGTCTTGGTGCCGAGCGCGTGACCCTCGTCTACCGGCGTACGGAATCGGAGATGCTCGGGCGCGAAGAGGAGCGGCGTCACGCGCGGGAAGAAGGGGTCATCTTCGAGATGCTCACGCTGCCCACCCGCATCATCGGCGACGAGCAGGGCCGGGTCACCGCCGTCGAGTGCGTGCGGATGCAGCTCGGGGAGCCCGACGAGACGGGCCGCAGACGGCCGGTTCCGATCCCGGGCAGCGAGTTCGTCATCCCCGCGGACACCGTCGTCATCGCCATCGGCTACTCCGCCGACCCCCTCGTGCCGGAGTCGACCCAGGGCATCCGCACCCGCGGGAAGGCCCTCATCCAAGTCGATGAATACGGCCGCACCACCCGTCCGGGTGTCTTCGCCGGCGGCGACAACGTCAACGGCGCTGACCTGGTCGTCACCGCCCTCGCCGACGGACGCCGCGCCGCGCGAGCCATCTCCGAATACCTGGCCTCGCTGCCCCCGAAGGCCACACCACGACGATAGCTCCACATTTTACGGCCGGTTTACAGACCCTGGCTGTTCTGCCGCTCCGTGGGCGCCGTAGCTGAAGCTAGAACGCGGCGGGAGCGCACGGTGAATCGTCCCAGCGGTACCAGCTTGTTCTCACTCTCTCCCTCCGAGGCGCGGGTGCTCGGCTCGGTCGAGACGCCGCTCGTCCTCCGCTTCCTGCGCCCAGCGAGCTTCGCCCTCTGGTTCCTCGTCTTCTGCATCCAGGTAGTGATGCTCGTCGCCGACTCCTCCCAGTCGGTCTGGCTCGCGCTCGTGCTCTCGACCGCTCTCTTCGCCGGCGTCCACATCCAGTTCTGGTACGAGGAGTCCGAACAGGGGCGGCGCCTCCATCACCTCCTCGAGCGTATGCGAGGCCGCATCTACGAGGACGAACTCACCGGCCTCCCCAACGCCCGCCACTTCGTCTTCGAGCTGCGCCGCCAGATGATGCGCTCGATGCGCAACGGCCGCAGCTTCTCGGTAATCATCGCCGAGCTCCATGGCTTCGACGCCGTCGATGCCGACGAGCAGGAGCGGATCGCCCGCGCCGCCGCCAAGGCGCTGCGGGCGGCCGTCGGGGACAGCGATTTCGTGGCGCGGCTGCAGGGCGGCATCTTCGCCTCCATCGTCACCGATGACAAGGAGCGGACCATCGGCGAGAAGCGCGACGCCGTGCTCTGCGCCGTAGCATCGGCGGTCCCGCTCGAGCGGGCCGCAGTGATCCAGCCGATCGTCACCATGACGGGTTACGAAGGGGAGCTGGAGGTTCGGGAGCTCCTCCGACGGGCCCAGCGGGACCTCCACGCTGCTCGCGCGCGGGGGTTCGCCGGCAGCCTTCCTCGCCCCCTCTCCCGCACTGCCGCCTGAACTCTCCGAGCACGAGGCCCTGCCCGCAGGGAGGCCGATTCCAGCACCGACGGCGAGCCGGCAGGCTTTGCGGGCGACGCCCAAAACGACAAGCCCGCGAGGCGGCGGATTCCGGCACCGGCGGCGAGAGCCGGGCCTCCTCGGCCTGGTGTCTCTCATCCACCTCGCACCCAGAGAAGGCTGCCGCGCGAGGCCGATTCGGACGTTGCGCCGCCGCATGGGGCCGGGGCGCCGCTTATCCCGCCTCGAAACCCGTCCCGATGTCTCCCCTCGGGGAGGGCTCGCCCGTACCGTCGCCCCACGGCTCCCTTCGGCCGCGCGGCGCCGGTCCCCACGCCACGACGGCCGGAACGAGCAGGCAGCGGTCCCGTGTCCCGGCGGGCTGGGTACGTCGGGGTGGAGCTTCCTGCGGGGAACGCGCGGGCACGGCCTTCGCTGGCGGCTCGGTGCTGGTGAGGAGCTGAGGCGCGTGGGCGCAGCGAGCGCCCGAGGCCGATCGGGCGGGCTGCACAGCTCACCTGAGTCCCGGGGCGGAGCGCTCGTGGGCCCATGGTGAGGTCGCAAGCTCGGCCGGGAGTTGCTGGAGCGCGGACACCGGCCCCGCTCTTCCGGAGCGTTCGGCACCTCACGGGCGCGTCTTAGTCACGCTCTTGGGACCCCGGCGCACCCACGAGAGCAGCCGCAGCGCTGCGGATCTCCGGGGCGCGGTGGCCCGACGCGGTGCGGAGGACGTGGTGGGGCGGGGAGAGACGCCGTCGCCCAGTCGGCCTTCACGCACGGTGGTCGCATGGGAGCGTTCGGCCGCCTCCGTGGCGGACGGCGGTGCTGGGGGCTTGCAAATTGGCGAGCGATGTGGGAAACTACGCCGCGTATCGAGAGAGGCGCGAGGGTACCGGCCCGATGACCGCCCGGCAACCCGGTGGACGCCGCCAGGGTGCCAAAGCCGGCCCCGTCCAATAGGGCGGGGGACGATACGGCTCACGTCGGGAGCAACCAACGGCGTGGGCCCCTCCGCGCGGGAGGGAGTTACCGCCCGCGACATCGAACAGGAGGGTGCCGGTATGAGGTTCGTGCACGACCGCTCCGGTTAGGCCCTTGTCCTTCCCTTGAGCTTGCGCTCCTCCCAGGCAGGCGCCGCCGCGTGCCGTGCGCGGTCACGCCCGTCTCTCTCGAAGACTGCCTTCTAGGAGGAGCAGAGACCGTGAACGCCGTCCTCGTTGCGCTCGCCATCGCCGTCCAGGCGCGCATTCCCGTTCTCCTCTGGGGGCCGCCCGGCACCGGCAAGTCCTCCGCCGTCCGGCAACTCGGCCAGGTCCTCGGCCTTCCCGTCGAGACCGTCATCGCTTCCATTCGGGAACCGACCGACTTCGCCGGTCTCCCCGTGGTGGGGGAGGGAGGCGTCCACTTCGCCCCGCCCTCCTGGGCGGTGCGTCTCGCCCAGGCCGGCAACGGCATCCTCTTCCTCGACGAGCTGACGACGGCCCCGCCGGCCGTGCAAGCGGCCCTGTTGCGGGTCGTCCTCGAGCGGGTCGTGGGCGACCTGGAGTTGCCGCCCGAAGTCGCCGTCGTGGCCGCCGCCAACCCGCCCTCCCAGGCTGCGGGGGGTTGGGACCTCAGCTTGCCGCTCACGAACCGGTTCGTGCACCTTCACTGGTCAGTTAACGCTACCCACTGGGCGAACGGCTTCGCGTCCGGTTGGCAGGTCCCCGTTGACTTGAAGCTCCCCGCGGGTTGGAAGGCCGAGCTTCCGGTCGCGAGAGAGGTCGTCGCCGCATTCATCCGTCGCAGGCCTTCGCTTCTCTTGCGGCCACCGGGAGACGAGCGGAACCGAGAGGTGGAGGAGCTCGCCTGGCCCTCGCCGCGCAGCTGGGAGCTCGCCGCGACCGCGCTCGCAGCTGTGCAGGCGGTGAACGCGTCCAAGGCTGTTTGCGAACACCTGGTGTTCGGTGCCGTCGGTGAGGGTGCCGGTCGAGAGTTCCTGAAAGCCCTCGAGGAAGGGAAGCTTCGCGACGTGGAGCAAGCGCTCCGGGACCCTCGCCGGTTCCGCGTCCCCGACCGCTCGGACATCCTCCACGCGTTTCTCGAGGCGCTCTGCGACCGGGTGATTGCGGACCTCTCCGGGAAAGAGTCGCAGCACCTGTGGAAAACGGCGTGGGCGATCCTCGCCCGCGTCGCTCGCCTCCGAAGTGCAGACGCCGTGGCGCCCTTCGCACTCAGGTTGGCAGCGGCAGGGGAAGGGACGCACGAGCTCGGTCCCGAGGCGGAGGCGCTCCTCCGCAGGCTGGCCGGGAGGTGATGCAGGGTGCGACCGATCGAGTCTGTCGAGATTATGGCCGGGGACGCCGAGTGGATCGAGTACGACCCCGAGGAAGAGTACTTCTTGGCGCCGCTAATGTCGGGAACCGTCGGCCTCGACGTTTGGCCCGGCGAGGAGCCCCCGAGAGGATTGCACTCCCCCCAGCGTTCCGGTGCCGCGGAGGCGTACCTCTGGGCGTGGTTCGGACCGGCCCCAATGGTCGGTTATTCGGCCACCTACTGGGTCGTCCGGGTGGGAGGTGTGGCGGTCGTCGTCCGATACCCGGGTGACGAGCCGTTCGAGGGGCTCCTGAGGGCGTTGGGGAGGTCCAACGCCACTGCCGAAGAGCTCAGTGATGTCGAAGCGGTTCTCCAGACTTCGTTTCCGGATTGGAGCCCGCAGCTTGTGCGGGCAGAACGGGTGATTCGGCGACATTTTCGCCGAAAGCTAGAGGAGCCTTTTCTCACGACGGCCCGGCAGGCAATAAATATTCAGTGGACCCTCGCCTATGAAGAGGAAGATTCCCCCAGACGGCGTTTCGAGGAGGCAAGGCAGCTGCTGCTGCTGAGATTCCCCTTTTTCAGCGCAGCAGCGTGGAACTTGAAGCTTATCGAAACGCCAGGGATCGGCACAGTATCGGTGGACCCCGCCGCGCGGTGCTACGTCGATCCTGCGTGGGTTGTTAAGCTCAAGGCTAGTGAGTTTGCGGGGGTTCTGTACCACGAGCTTTCGCATCTCATCCGCATGCATTTCCACAGAGGGCAGCGGATCGGTGCGGACCCGAAGCTGTGGAATCTCGCCTGCGACCTCGAGATCAACGACGCGAAGGACTTTCGCCAGGCCCGAGCGCGCTTGTCGCTGCCTGTGGAAGCGGTTCGACCATCGGAATTCGGGCTTCCCGAGGGTCTGACGGCCGAAGAGTATTACGTCGGTCTCCGTTACCGCGACGCTGACGCACTGCCTCTCGCCCGTGGCATCGCTTTCGGAAGGTGCGGAAGCGTCGCTTCCGGCAGTCCTGAACCGTGGGAGCGCTCTCCTGACGCGGCTGGCGACGGTGATGGTTTGGAAAAGAAGAGGGGAGCGCCTGCCGAGAGCGCCCAGGGCAGGCGGCCGTTTTGGCAGGAGAACGGCGATGCGGACCTCTCGGAGCGGCCGAGCGTCGCGCTCGAGGTGAACGAATTTGCCCAACGCGTGGCTCGGTCCATCATGTCGGACCAGACCTGGGGGAATCGCCCGGGAACGATTCCCGGCTCCTGGAAGCGCTGGGCTCGCCGGCGCCTGTCCAGCTCGTACGACTGGCGGCCCGAACTTGCCAGAGCGGTCCGGGGAGCGTTGGCAGAGGCGTCTGGCATGGTCGACTACACGTTCCGCCGCCCGTCCCGGCGGTCGAGCGTGCTGTGGCCGGTTATCCTCCCTGCCCTGCGGGCGCCGCGTCCCGACGTTGCCGTCATCGTCGACACATCCGGGAGCATGTCCGAGGAGCTGCTCGGCAAGGCGCTAGGAGAGCTGGAGGGAATTCTCAAAGCGAACGACCGGCAACGGGTTACGGTTTACGCTGTCGACGCTGCTGTCCACGTCGTGCAGCGGGTCTGGCGTGCCGGGGACGTCGAGCTCCGCGGTGGCGGCGGGACGGACATGGGCGTGGGCATCAAGGCCGCACTCAAGCAGAGGCCCCGCCCGAGCCTCATCGTCGTCCTCACCGACGGTCACACTCCCTGGCCGAAGAGACCGCCAGCGGTTCCAGTCGTTGTGGGGCTGCTCGGCAGGGGTTACGCCTGGGGACCGACTTGGGCGACGACGGTGTCCATTCCCGCCTAGTTGGGCTGAGGGACGCAACGGCGTGGCGTCGGGCCCTTCCGGCGCGAAGGACCGACGCCGCGTCGCCTTCAGCGGCCGCGCTTGGAGCGGCCTGCCGTTGGGGCTGGCTGCAGCCCTTTGCGGGGCGGCCGACGCCCGCGCGCTGTGCGCGGCGCGCTGCAGCGCAGCCGCTCGGGTTGCAGTCCCCCGGAGGGGAATTTCACGGAGGAACTGCTGAAGGTATCTTGATCCCAGGAATCAGCGGTTATGGGTTTCTCTCAAAAGAGTAGGATGGGTGTTGCGAGTGCAAGTTAGGCGCGAACACCGGGAGGACGGCCCCGCCCGGCAATCTATGTGATCTCGGCCGGCGCTCGCCCACCGGCAAAGCAGGGGAGAAGCACCTGCGAACATTAAACGCCGGACACGCCCCTCGCACAACTGGGCAAACCCAAAGCGGGACACAATCTCTGTGTCCCGCTTGCTTTTGTGGCAGGTCTCAATGCTCTCAATACAATCCCTCGAGCGCGTCTATAAGCTCCAGACCGTTTTCTGCTTCACTTGTCAGCGTCGCGCCG
The DNA here is from genome assembly GCA_002898215.1 of bacterium HR29. Taxonomy (GTDB): domain Bacteria; phylum Chloroflexota; class Dehalococcoidia; order Tepidiformales; family Tepidiformaceae; genus HRBIN29. Next base: position 288,382 of record BEIF01000001.1, read on the forward strand.
TCTTTCGCGAGTAAGGCCTGTTCCTGCTTGGCAATACTCGCCAAAAATGGGGCCGCGACATCTTTTCCGTCGTGTTCCAACACAGAAGCCTTCACGTTGTCCCAGACTGACTTGACCTTTGCCAAACTTGCCGCCGCCGCGTCATAATTGTGCGCGGCCACATCGAGAACAACCTGACGCTCCCACACGTCCAACCGCCCAATATCAGCAGGCACTTTCGGATGGTAGATAGCGAACAATTCAATAACTGCGGCGCTCAACTCATTGGCGGATTGCATAGTGGCCAATGCATCTTTAGCCGCAGATGCGGTCTGGAGTTTAACAAGCGCAGTTGAAAGCGCGTCCTGTGTGGCTTGGGGTGCACCATCTTTGCTCGCTTGAGCTTGATAAGCCTTCCAGGACTTCGCGATGTCTGTAACGTCCGCGTTAATCCTGTCCCAATGTCCGGTCGGAGCAGAGTCAATAATATCCTCCGCAGCGGCTTCAATAGTCTGCAGAGAATCCGGTACGGCGCCAGTGTGTGTTGCCGCTGGTTTCCCGCCGCAGGCGGAAAGTGCTGCAACAGCAACCAGCAGTATCAGGGCAAGAGATGGAATACGGTCGGTCATTTGCAGGCGTTCCTTGTGAGTGTTGGGTAGTAGGCTCGCTTTTAAGGGCACGTTCAAGGGGTGGTCACGTTTACGCTCGGAGTTGCCGTCCCCCGGAGGGCCAGCGTCAGTCTAGCACAGTGACGGAGGAGCCGGGTGGATGGCGTCGGTCGCGGGCGGGATGCGGGAGGCTCGACCTTCAGTCGCCCGGTGGGGAGCTTCACAGAGGAAGGGCCGGGGGTGGGGGTTCCCGCCCGCCGGGCGTCACCCGCGAGCGGGTTGCAGTCCCCCGGAGGGGAATTTCACGGAGGAACACAAAGGAGGTACGGCAGTGAACACGGAACTTTGGAAGGTTGCAGTTCCCCGGAGGGGAATTTCACGGAGGAACTCGCCCGAGGTGCAGCGGATCTTTGAGGCGCTGCGCCTGCACGTTGCAGTCCCCCGGAGGGGAATTTCACGGAGGAACAGCGAGCAGCGCGCCCTCGCGGTTGCACGGGCATACCTGTTGCAGTCCCCCGGAGGGGAATTTCACGGAGGAACATCGACATTGTCGGGAGCCGGCTGGTGCTCCTGATTCGGAAGTTGCAGTCCCCCGGAGGGGAATTTCACGGAGGAACAGCAGCACGACACGAGGAGGTACACGCACGTGAGGTTCTTCTCGTTGCAGTCCCCCGGAGGGGAATTTCACGGAGGAACAAAAAGAAGATCAAATTCGTTGCAGTTTCGTGTCACAAAGACTTGCAGTCCCCCGGAGGGGAATTTCACGGAGGAACGTGGCACGAGCGCCCATTGTCAGCTCTGCACTGCCCATCCTGTTGCAGTCCCCCGGAGGGGAATTTCACGGAGGAACCCGTCTTACGTTCGCGAATGGTTGGCGTCGGCGGCAGCTGAGATGGAGTTGCAGTCCCCCGGAGGGGAATTTCACGGAGGAACGGGGCTCATCGGCCCCACAGCCCGAGCCGCGCGCCCCAACGTTGCAGTCCCCCGGAGGGGAATTTCACGGAGGAACCTGAGGACGCGGCCTGGCAGGTATGGCCATTACTGCCGCAGTTGCAGTCCCCCGGAGGGGAATTTCACGGAGGAACGACATCCTGGGCGTAGACCCAGGGCGAGTGCGGCAGTCATCGTGTTGCAGTCCCCCGGAGGGGAATTTCACGGAGGAACCTGGACGGCGCGGGGCGCGGGCGCGGTCGCGTCCAATTTATGTTGCAGTCCCCCGGAGGGGAATTTCACGGAGGAACAAGCTCGGACGGCGCGTGGAGGTCTTGTTGCTCCAGTCCATGTTGCAGTCCCCCGGAGGGGAATTTCACGGAGGAACCTGGAAGTCGTTGAATTGCCGGCCTTGTTGGCGTCGCCGGTTGCAGTCCCCCGGAGGGGAATTTCACGGAGGAACCTGACGTCAGTCGTCACCCAGATCGACGGGCAGGCGAACCGTTGCAGTCCCCCGGAGGGGAATTTCACGGAGGAACTCCGAATTTATGCGCCGTGGAGGAGTCGCGATGAGTGTGGACATGTTGCAGTCCCCCGGAGGGGAATTTCACGGAGGAACACGTCATCGGCGCGGATCCCTCGCGGATTCGCCAATCGGCGTTGCAGTCCCCCGGAGGGGAATTTCACGGAGGAACGTCGAAGAGGCCCGCGCCGAGTGGGTGCGCCTGCGCGACGCGTTGCAGTCCCCCGGAGGGGAATTTCACGGAGGAACTCCCTCGACCTCATCCCCGACTGGGACAAGGCCGCCGACGTTGCAGTCCCCCGGAGGGGAATTTCACGGAGGAACTAGGCATCGAGGGCATCCTGTCGCTCTTCTACGGCTTCAGGTTGCAGTCCCCCGGAGGGGAATTTCACGGAGGAACCCTTGCTCGCGCCCGTCGCCCGACGGCCCCGGCCCAACGTCTGGGGTTGCAGTCCCCCGGAGGGGAATTTCACGGAGGAACAGCTCCCGTTGAGCCGCTCAACCGCCTGCTGGGTGCGCCTCGAGTTGCAGTCCCCCGGAGGGGAATTTCACGGAGGAACGCCGTCCCCGAACGCCGAAGGCGCCGTCCCCCGAACGCCGTTGCAGTCCCCCGGAGGGGAATTTCACGGAGGAACCCAGCGCACCACGATCAGCTCCCACGGTGGCTCGCCTCCAGTTGCAGTCCCCCGGAGGGGAATTTCACGGAGGAACGGGAAAGAATACTACTACGTCCAAATCCGGGACTGAGGTCGTGTTGCAGTCCCCCGGAGGGGAATTTCACGGAGGAACGGAAATTCAGGCGCTCGAAGTCAACGAAGCACTCGAGCTGTTGCAGTCCCCCGGAGGGGAATTTCACGGAGGAACCTCATTATACCCTTGCCAAGGCCTGTTACGGAACGATGTTGCAGTCCCCCGGAGGGGAATTTCACGGAGGAACTATTCGCAATGAATTCGTTGTGCGAGAGGCATATTCCAGTTGCAGTCCCCCGGAGGGGAATTTCACGGAGGAACTAAATGAGCAGTGTTGGGTTGCGGCAGAAGAAATTTTGTAGTTGCAGTCCCCCGGAGGGGAATTTCACGGAGGAACCCTATTCCCGGTCGCCGTCCGCACCAGCTATTATCGTCAGATACGGCGTCTCGACAAGGCCAGGCCCACCGAACCGCACGATAGCCAGCGCTGCCTGCTTCGTGAGCCGGTAGATTCGGATGAGGTCCCCCTCGCACCACATGCGCCCGACTCGCTTCACCAGCTCCTCGTACTCGGAAGGTCGCAGGTCGCACTCGAACACGCTGCGCTGGACTCGGTCCCCGTAGCCGGCGAGGAGCCGTGCCAACTTCGCCCGACGACGGTCATCGGGAATGTCGTACGCTACCACGACGTAGCTTTCACCCGCTCGCACGGCCTTCCCAACGCTCGGCGGTGGCGATGGGCCGGTACGCGCCCGGCTTCCCGGTGCGGATGGCCCGGGCCAGCGCCCCGGCTTGACGCTCGATGATCTCGTCCCAGGGGAGGGAACGGCCGGCGGGGGCGTAGAAGGTGCGGCGCAAGAGCCGCTCCTCCAGGGCTTTCACCGCGGCCGTTCGGGCTTCGCTCGAAAGACGGACACCGCCCTCGCCGACCTCCCACCAGCCGCTCGGTCCGAACGCTCGGAGGAGGCGAAGCACGAGGAAGTCGCAGAAGGGTGCTCTGAGCTCCTCCAGAAGGTCGAGGACGAGGGATGGCCGGCCGCGTCCAGGCGTGTGGAGGAGCCCCAGGTAAGGGTCGAGGCCCGCCGTCGCCGCCGCGCGCTGGACGACGGGCAACGCGACCATGTAGACGTACGAGAGCAGCGCGTTTACCGGGTCGGGAGGAGGCCGACGCCTCCGCGTCCAGTCACTCCCGACGCCCAGCGCAGGGCGGAGCGCGGCGAAGTAGGCGCGAGAGGCTAGCCCCTCGCACCCGGCGACCTCGTTCGCGGAGGTCGCCACTCGCAGGGCCCGAGCAGCTTTCACCCACTCGCGGGGCAAGGGAGTGCGCAGGGCCCGAAGGACCCGCATCTGTCCGTGGAGCTTGTTCCGTACGATGACGCGGGCGAAGGCGGCGCGCCGAGCAGGGTCGGCGACGGTGAGGGCCTGACGGAGCTTCAGTTCCACTGGAGTCGCAGCAGGGGTCTCGAGTCGGCCGCGGTACGCTCCTTTCGCCGAGAGGAACACCACGTCGGCGCCGCTGGTTAGGAGGCGTACTAGTGCGCCCGCCGAGATGTGAACGGCACCGTGGATCACCAGCCGGTCCAGCAAAGGGGGGCGGAGCTCTTGCACGATGACGCCGCCGGTCGCGACGACGAGGCGCTCCCCCTCGGCGCGGAGCTCGGCACCCTGTTCCCGAAGGTGGACGACTCGCATCGGTGGGAAAGCCCCCAGCTTCGATGTCCCCCGTCGGCTCGCCCCCCTAGGGCGAGCAAGCCTTGGGTAGCTCTTCGAGGCACCCGCGGAGCTTCGAGACGAACTTCCGCAGGCTGTCGGGGGCAGTGGGTGCCTGGTCCCATGCCTCCCAATCCCAGCATTCAAACACCTGGGTGAGCGCCTGGAGCGCCAGCCGAAGCACGCGTCGGGCTTCGTCGTGGTCGGTGGTGCCGGTGTGGACGAGCTGGTTGCGGAGCTCGGCGAGCCGTTCGAACGGCGCGAGGTCGCCCCGCTGCTGCAGCTGCGACGTGAACTGGTCGAGTTCGACGAGGGCGTGCCGTCGGTTCCGTTCGCCTTCGAGCCGCCACCGGTGGTCTTTCTCCACCTCGCGCAAGCGACAGCGGAGGTCTTCCGGGAGGCGGTCGTAGTCGGCGCGCCGAACGTTGTCGGGGTCGAACCCGCACGCGGACTTGAGCCTGGCGCGGATGGCAACCTCCCAGGCCGTCACGCCGGCGACGAGGGCGCGCGTCAATCGCTCGCTTTCGAAGAGCCGTGCCGCGGCCGCGGCGAGTTCCGCCGGCAAGGTGGCCAGGTTCTTGCGGTCGGTCGAAGCGGCCTTCCCGAACCATTGCTTCAGGCGGTCGAGCTCTCCGCGGAGGGCCACGTTGGGTCCCGGGGTGGCCGCATCCCTCGCCCCTGGGAGGTCGAAGTCGTCGGCCTTGCCCATGGCCTCGGCCAGCTTCCGGGCAGCTTCGAGGATGGGGCGTGCACCGCCATCGAGGTACGCGCTGCGGACGGTGAGAACCTCACGGAGGATATCGGCTGCGACCGTCCAATTGAACCCCTCCAGCTCTCGGAGGGCTCGCTCGATATCGGTGCGGAGGCGGATGTTCCTGGGGTCAAAGGGCCGCAGCCGCTCTTCGTCGTTCGGAACGTGGCGGGGGTCGAGGGCCTGGACGAATTCGGCCTTCGGGAAAAGGACGGACGCGTCGGCGATGAGTGCGAGGCCGAGCTGGGGTGTCCCGGAGCTCGGACACACGACGATGCGGGCACCGTCCGGGAGTTGGTGGCGCCGGTCGGTGAGCGCTTTCTCCACCATCGCCAGGGCATCGTCGAAGAAGGCCGGATTCTGGTCGGGGAGCGGGACGATTTCGACCGAGGCTGTTGGAAGTTCCTTCCGGATCTCGTCACGCGTTCGCTGGGCCTGGGGTTCGACTCCCTTGGTGGCGAGCAAGAGGACAAGGGATGGCTTCTCCCGCAGCGTGGCGAGGAGAGGTCCGGTGGGGCGGGGCTCGCTGGGTGGCGATGGCTCGGGCGGTGGACCCGGAGGTCGCTGACCGTACGGGTCACGCTCGCCGATGGTGGCGATGAGAACCGTGGTCCGGGGTTGGCTTCCTGAGGCCTTCAATTCGTCATCCCTCCTGGTCGGGAGGTTCCTGGCGGTCGGCCGGTCTGGTGGGGCGAAGCGGCGCCGCGCGGACGCAACCGAATCCCATCGCCGTTTTCTGGCCGACGCCTGCGTATTCGGCGAAGGCGGCGAGAGCGCCCAGCAGCCCGTTGTAGATGGGCGGTGGGTTGACGAGCGTGAACTCCGCCGAGCCGATGAAGGCGGTGAACCGCCCTTCCATGCGGACGGAGAGGCTGCGGATACGAACTCTGCGGATGGCAGCGCAGTCCCGGACGACGTCGAAGGCGGCTTCGCCGAGGTCGTGGCCGCCGAAGGCCCGCCATCGTTCGAGGAGCGAACCGAAGACGAGGTCGGGGATGGGCAAGGGCATGGTCCGCCCGCGGGAGTGGAAGGCCGTCGGAGTGAGGAAATCGACCCGGACCGGGGTCGCCCGGTCGGCGCGCATCAAATGGCGACGGAGGAGGTCGGCGAAGGTATCCGTCTTCGCCTCGGCCACCCCTTCGACGAGGAGCCAGTGGCCATCGAGGAGGATGCGGCCGCTCCGCACGGTTCGGTCGGCGACGTCGGAGAGGAACGGCGCCACCCGGGGGCCTCCGGCGAGGACCAGGCGGAGGTCGTCGTGCTCCCCCACGAGTGCCGCGGAGAAGGGGCGCGGGCCGGGAGCGTCGTGGAGTTCGTCGGCCGCGCGCTGGTCGCAGCGGGCGACCTCGCCGTACAGCCAGGCGTTCAGTGCCCGGCCGAGGAATCGCTCCGGCGCCCGCTCCGCCCAATGGACGCGAAACTCGACGCGGGCGAGCTCGATCATGCGCGTCCCTTCCTACGGGTGGGCGCGAAGTCGACGGCCACGAGGCCGAGGGGCATCGGCCGGGAGCGCGTTTCGAACTGTGTGAGGACGAACTTGCCGGATTTTGGGAAGTCGGCTCCTATGGGTCCTCCACGACCGAGGTTATGCTTGCGTGCGAACTCGAGGCGGTCGCGCGGGTTCGTGAGCAGGGCTCCGACGGTGTGAGGGGCCCACCCGGTGCCCCAACCGAGGAAGGCGAGCGGCGGCGTGTTCGCGTTGATGGCTGTGAGCCACGCGCCGTACGGCCGAGTCCGATTCGGGCTGCCCTCCCAGCCGTCGAGGACGCGGAGCACCTCCAAGGTGTCCTCGCGGACGACGTCTGGGAGTGCTCGAAGGAGCCTCGCTACGGCTCCGTCTGGCTCACCGCGCTCGAGGAGCGTCTCGTCGATGGCGATGCGCCCCCGGAAGGAGCCGTTGCGGGGGACCGTTTCGACCCATACGGAGAGAACGCCCCTACCCTTCTGGATGTCCCTGACCTCCACCTCGCTCAGTTCCGTAGCAGTCTCCCCTTCGGGGTAGAAATCGGAGACGCGGAGCGCGCGGAGGGCGTCGAGGTTGGCGGGGTCCGCCTTCCTCCCCTCGAAGCGGAGTCGCCGGAGGCGTTGTTCGAGAATCTCCGCGCGTGTCTCGGCGATGAGCGCGTCCGGTCGCGCCCCGCTCCGACGGAGGAGCGTCCGGAGGATGGCCGTGCGGAGCGCGCCTTTCACCGTGGAGCCGGGAAGATACAGCCGCCCGGTACCGTCCCGGATGAAGCGGAGCACCCATTCGCTCACATTGGATCCCCGCCGCATTGGCCGGATGCGGAGGGTCGCGACCGTGCACTCCCGACGGCGGCGTTCGCCGAGTCCCCTCGCGACCTGTCCGTTCGCAATACGCTGGAGTTCGACTTCGTCGACGAGTTCGAGCGCGCGGTCGACGTCGATGAGCGTGGCGCGCGGCGCGCCTCCGCCCGGCTGTTCGACGACGAAGTCGACATCGCGGTACCAGCGCTCTCCATCGCCGACGTGGAGTGCTGTCTGGACGGTGATGACGACGTCCCACTCCATCACCTACCTCCACGAACTACTTCCGACTCGTCGAGGAAGAGCCCAAATCCCCAGCGATAGACGGGGTGTGGCTCGCGGCCGGAGTCCGGTGTCACGTCGACGAGGGAGCCTACCGGGGCCGGAAGTTCGGGGTTCAGGTACGAGCCTTCGGCGAGCATGAGGAGGCGCTTGCTGCGTTCGCTGCCCCGCCATGGCGAGGCGATCCAGCCGAAGCGTTCGTCGGCGCGGTAGCCGAAGTCGGGGTCCGAGTGGAAGAGCCCCCGTTCGGTCTCGTCGCCGCGGGGTGCGACCCAGGAGAGGGAGAGCCCGCGGGGTCGTTCGGAGAGCGGGAGCAGAGAGGGTGTGCGGAGTTCGAAGGTGAAGCTGCCCCCGCCACGGGAGCGTCGCCCGCCGATCCCCGTGAGGGAGAGGAGGTGGAGCCACCGTTCGAGGAGGGAGAGCACGCTTCCGTCACGGGCGAGGATGTGGATGGCCCAGCGGAGGTGAGGGAGGCGTTCCGGGTGGCCGCGGCGCTGCGGCGCGGTGGCGACCGGACGCCCGTCGGCATAGGCGACCATCGCATGGTGGTAGAGCGCCGAGGCTCCCGACAGGCGGTCGACGGTGACGCCGGGGATCGTGCCCGCCTCCCAGGGCGCTCCGGCGAGGCGGTGCTCGCCGGAGAGCATGAGGGGCCCCCAGATGGAGAACCGGGCCTCCTCTCCGCGGTACCAGGCGAGGAGGGGAAGCTCGACGTAGGCGACACGCTTCAGCTGCTTCCGTTCCACTTCGCCCGGCTCCTCGTCCGCGGCATCGACGGTGCGAAGCCGTTGCGGCCTCGGCACGAACGGGGCTCGTCCCTCGATGTGGGGCATGGCAGAGCTGAGGAGGAAGGGAGGGTCGCCGTCTGCGGACGCGGCGAGGAGGGAACGGATGTCGTCGCCCAGGAGCGCCCCGGCGGAGAGGAGCGCCCCGAAGAAGGTATCGCTGGCAGGGAGGGGGGCGACGTGTCCTGGGCTGGCGGGATGGACCCCGAAGCGGAACACCCCGCGTGGTTCGATGACGACGGTGGCGGAGACGCCGTAGGGCGGCATCGGGGTCCTCCGTCACGAGGGGAGGGCGAGGGAGGGGAAGGCCTGTACGAATTCGGCGCGGGTGGGGTACGGACCGCCCAGGAGGGAACGCTGTGGCAGCCCGCCGCCGGCGGGGAAGTCGAGCAGCTCCACGCGGATGTTGCGGAAAGAGACGCGGCCCGAACCCCGGGACCCCGAGCTCCCGAGGTAGTCGGCCTCCAGCAGCTCCATCGCCTCGAGGAGCAAGCCGAGATGGTCCGTGAGGGAGTCCCCCTCGTACTGGAAGAGGGTGAAGCGAGCCGGCCCGAATTCGGCGCCTGCCGGCACTCGCTCCATCGGTCGCGGCGTGGCTGCCGAGGTGAACCGGTCGATGGCGACCTCGGTCTTCACTTCCGTGTAGGGGAAGTCCGTGGGTTTCTCCCTGAGGGCGGCCCGGCTGGAATCGCTGAGGTGGACGTCGGCGACGCGGAGACGGGTGAGGCAGAACCAGCGGCCGCTCTTCGGAGCCGAAACGCCGAAGACGGTGCAGACGCGGCATTCGCGGTAGGGGCCCTCGGCCCGACAGACGTGGACGTGGACGCGGTCGCGGTCGATGGGCCAATCCTGGGAGAGGCCGTAGCGGCGCTCCAGCAGGGAGCGCATCTTTCCCTTGAGAGAGGAACCGGGGATGTACGGCTCGCCGCTGAGGGGGTTGCGGATGACCGGGTTGTCGAGTCCGCCGATGGCGATGGTGGATTCCGCCGCGCCGATGCGGAGGCCGGTTTCGCAGCGGATGGTGGACTCGACGAGCGCGACGGCGGAGAGGCGAGGGGGCGTTCCGGAGTTGGCTGCGTTGCTCACGACCGGTCTCCTCTTCCTTCCTTCGGGGCGTAGGCGATGAGCGCCTCGTAGAATTCGACGAAGTTGGCGAAGTTCTCGCGGCTCTGGACCGCGAAGTGGAGGCACGGCTCCAACACGTTTTGCAGCGGCTTGACCTTTTGCATGCGTTGAACCTGGTAGTTGAGCCGAGGCCGGAGCAGGACGGCCCGCCTCTGCGCGCGAGCCTCCTGCCCCTCTTGGGACCAGAGCATCTCGATGCGCTTCACCTCACCGAAGAAGCGACGCAGCTGGCTGGGGTTGACGTCGAGGTGCCGGCCGATTTCCTGCGCCTTCCTGACCAGTAGCTCGGCGTTCCCTTCCTCGACGATCCGCCGGGCGTCCTCTGGGGTCAGGGTGGCGGAGGGAGATTGGGGCGGCTGGCTGCTCGGCCGTTGACCGCCGCGGTCCGGCCGCGGCTGCCCTCGCGGTTGCATCATCGGGACCTCCTTTCTTGGTTAGCGATGGGTTCCTCAATCCGCTCGCCTCTCCACGTTTGCCACTCGGCGAGGCGCGCGGCGGCGACGAGTCGTGCGGGCCCGCCCGCGCGTACGAGCTGTTGCTCGACGTCGGCCGCGAGCTGCTCCGCCTCCTTCCGCGTGCTCTCGCCGCGTGCGCGCCGGAGCCGGTGGGGAACCCGCCACATGGCGGGCCCGTACCGTGGTTTGCCGAGCGGGTCGAGTTCGTCGATGGCCTCCCGGGCGACCTGCAGGACCTGGAGGGCTCCCCGCGAGAGGTGCCCGTCCTGGACGAGCGTCGCGAGCCGGTCGGTCCAGCGCAGGACCTCCTCGACGTCGTCCCAACGGAAGGGGATCCCGAAGAGCGTGCAGCGGTCCTTGCCTGCCTCGGCCTTCGCGAGAGCGAGCGCGTCCTCGGCCTCCGCCAGGGCGAGGGCGACGGGTCGGTCCGGGGCTCCGAAGGAGATGCCTGCGGAGAAGTGGAGGTCGGGATTACCGGCAGCCCATCGTCGGAACTCCCGGCGGAGTTCGGCGACGAACTCGATCGTTCCCCGCCAGTGGCCGACGAGGGCGGCGTCGTCGCCGCCCGAGTAGATGAGGTAGATGTCCCCCGCTCCTCGCCTCTCGGCTGCGACATCGATGTGCCCTTCGAAGAAGAGCGAGAGGAAGCGGGAGGCGGATGCGAACCGTGAGGGGGAGACGGAGCCGCGTGAACCGAGGCCGCGGATGAAGAACCCGAGGTCGTCCACGTCCAGCTTGGCGCAGGCGAGGAGCGACCTGCCGGGCCCTCGCTGGGCGAGCTCTTTGAACTCCACCACACCGCCGTCCCGTTTCCGGGGCACGTACCGTCCGCTCACGAAGAGGCGACCGTGCGGTGCTTCGCGCAACCGCTCGGCGTCGAGCACGAGGAGGGAGGCGGTGGCGTCGCCGTCGGGCACCCGCTCGTGGAGCTCGACCTTCCAGCCGAGTCGGGCGAAGGCATCCCTCCAGCCGGGCTCCTGCGAGGCGCTGGCGGAGCTGAGGGTGAGGAAGTTCTTCGTCGGCAGGGCAGAACCGAGCTCGACGAGGCCTGCGCAGAAGGGACACAGCCGTTCGCTCTCCTCCTCGGCAGGGCGGGCGCCGTCGGCGCCGCATGCCCGGCAGGCCTCTGAGGCGCCGCCTGCGCCGCGGGGCGCGAAGAGCGCAGGTGCGGTGCGGCCATCGAGCCGGCGGAGCTTCCTCCGGTGGAGCTCGCTCCGCACGCGGCGAACGACCGCGCCGAACTGGCTCGCCTCGCTTCGCCTCATCTGGGTGGATGCGACGATGACGTCGAGGACGGGCCCGTGGACCGTTTGGAGCTCGGCGGTGATGTGACGTGCGATCTGCTCTGCCTTCGCATCGCATCCGGGGGGTGCGACGACGAGGAAGTTCCCGCCGGATGCGGTCACCACGTGAGCGGGGGTCACGCCCAGGTCCCGGGCGAACGTCCGGGCCACGACCAGGGAGAGCAGCGAGAGGTAGAAGGAGCGGGCTCGCAGCTGGCGGGCGGCGCGGGCAGTGGCGGCACGGTGGAGGAAGGCCTGGATGCCGGAGAGGTCGCCGGCGATGATCGTGGCGCAGGGGTCGGCTTCCGGGTCGTCGACCGCTGCGAGCGCTCCGGCGAAGGCGCCGGCGAGGTGCAGGTGCATCGCCAGGCTGATGTCCGGGCGCGTCCTCCAGAACGCCGAGGGGGCGAGCGAGCCGACGTTCTCGACCAGCCCGAGGACGCCGTCGACGAGCGCGTCGCCTTGCAGGCTGCGGAGTTTGGCGCCGCCGTCGCGAAATGCGCGGGCGAGGTCGTCGTACCACTGCTGGACCGGCATTGGGGTCGAGCTGTCGGCTTCCTCGACGGGTGGCCAGGAGCCCACCAACGGGCGCGGACGCACCCGCGCGCTGCTCGCCGAGCCGGCGAGCGGGGAGATGAGGAGTGGGAGGGGCGAGCCCGCCGCGCCCTCACCGGGGTCGTACTGGTCGTCCCGTTCGCCGGCGGAGAGGCGGTCGCCCTCCTGGACGCAGGCGATGATGGGGATGGCGCGGGCGCTCGCGTTCGCGGCGTGGTGGAGCGCCACGGCTTCGGCGAAGGGCGACTCCTGGCCGAAAACCTCCGCGACCATGTGGCCTCCCATCGCCGCGTGGCTGTGTCCCCATTTCTGGCGGCACTGGCACTCCGGGCCACCCTCGCAGTCCCAGTGGGAGCGCTTCGGGTCCGGCCTCGAACCCTGAGCCCAAATCTTTCCGATGTCGTGGAGCAGGCCGCCGATGGTCGCGCGCAAAACGGTGTCTCCGGACATGCCGCCTCCGAACGCCGTCGTCACGTGGGCAGCATTGTAAGGCAGCGTCGCGTCAGCTGTTGACGTCTTTTCCGCCCGCCGCTCGGGAGACGGGGGCCTCTCCAGGAGGAGGCGATGGCGAAAGGGGCCTCGCCGACGGCTCGGGTGGGCGCCTCCGCGGGTGCGCCCCAGTCATCGGGAGCGGAAGGTCGGCATCCCTCGCGAAGGCTGGGGCGCCTTCGTCCCGTCATCGTTCCGGAGGGGCCGGACACGCCGGCGGCCGCTGTGGCGGCCGGGAGGACGTGCGGACGTGCGCCGGATGCGAACGCCACGGGGTCGCGACGGGGCGTCGGGGTCGATGCGGTTCCGCGAGAGCTGAGCGGTGCGATGTCACGGTCGGGTGCCGGCCTCCGTGGTCCAGGCCTTCGAGGGTGCCGAAGATGGCGCTCGAGGGGGAGCGAGGTTCGCGATAGGCGGCTCATCGCACGGAGCGAGGCGGGGCGAGTCGTGGCCGTGTGGGAGGGGGCGGCGATGCGGACTCGGGCGGCTCGAACTAGGCGGCGCGGGAACCGGAGCCCGCGCCGCGCGTGGATTCGTCCTGGACTGGAGCGGGCGGCGGGAATCGAACCCGCACTTCAACCTTGGGAAGGTCGCGTTCTGCCACTAAACCACGCCCGCTCGCACCTTCGTATTCTACCAGCGTCACCCCAACCGGCGAGAGGAGGTCTGGAGGATGCCGATTCCCCGCGAGCTTGCCCTCACCCCCGAGGAGATCGACGAGCTGATGCTCTCGACGTGGAACATGCGCATCGCCACCGTCGGCCCCGGCTCCCGCATCAACCTCACCCCGCTCTGGTTCGGCTGGGCCGGCGGTCGCATCTACGCTTACTGTCGCGGCCAGAAGGTGGAAAACCTACGCCGCAATCCCACCGTCACGGTGCTCGTCGACCGGAACGAGCGCTTCCCCGAACTGCAAGGGGTGATGTTCCAGGGAAGGGGACGCGTGCTGGAGACCGCGGAGGAGGAGGCCGCCGACCCCTACCTCGAAGAGGTGCGTTGGCAGATGGGGCGGAAGTACGCCGGCGGCCACGGCGAGCCGGCCGAGCCGCGGCGGAACGACGCTACCGCGCGCGGCCGCAACTGGCGCTGGATCGTCATCGAGCCCGAGCGGGTCATCTCCTGGGACAACCGGAAGCTCTCCCGCCTCCGCAAAAGCTGAGGGCGCGAGGCTCACCTGGGAGGTGGGCGGTTGACGCCAGTGATAGAGTATGTCTATCAGAAAGAGAGGAGGACTCGATGTACGGCCTCGTCCGCGATGTCCTCGCCGACAAGGGGAGCCACGTCTACACCATCGAGCCGCGGGCGACGGTCCGCCAGGCGGTCCAGCGCATGAACGAGCACGGCATCGGTGCCCTCCTCGTCCTCGAGGGCGAACGTCCGGTCGGCATCTTCACGGAGCGCGACGTCCTCCGCCGGGTGGTGGACGCCGGCCGTGACCCCGACACAACGCTGGTCCGGGACGTCATGTCGAGCCCGGTCGTGACCGTGCGCCCCGACACGCCGGTCCGGGATGCGATGGAAACCATCACCACCCTCCGGCATCGCCACCTCCCGGTGGTCGACGGTGGCAAGGTGGTGGGGATGGTGTCGATCGGCGACCTGCTCCGCTGGGTGACGTACTACCAGCAGCGCGAAATCGAGCACATGACCGACTACATCACGGGGCGGGCGCCGGCCTAGCGGCCCCGGAACACAGGCTCGCGCTTCTCCACGAAGGCGCGTGCCCCCTCTTTGTGGTCCTCGGTGGTGAAGAGGTAGGCGAGCGCGTTGCCGATGAACTCCCCCATCTCGTCCATCCGCGCGTGCCGCGACCGGCGGAGCCCTTCCTTCATATAGCGCATGGCGATGGGAGGGTTGGCGGCGATCTTGCGTGCCAGGGTGCGAGCCTCTTCCATGAGCTGTTCCGGCGGGACGACCTTCGAGACGAGGCCGATCCGCTCGGCTTCGGCCGCGTCGATGATCTCCCCGGTGAAGAGCAGCTCGGCCGCCTTCGAAGGGCCGACGACGAGCGGCAGCCGCCAGAGGCCGCCCAAATCGGCCACGAGCCCCCGTTTGATGAAGAGCTCTCCGAACCGCGCGGCCGTCGAGGCGATGCGGATATCGCAGAGGAGGGCCAGGTCCATCCCCCAGCCGACCGCGGCTCCGTTCACCGCGGCGATGACGGGCTTGTCGCATTCGAGGACCGCGGCCGCTGCCGGCGTTGGACGGGGCCGGACCTCGCGCAGACGGGTGACCGTCTCGTCCCGCGCCTCGCCGAGCATGATCTCCCGCACGTCGTCGCCCGAACAGAAGGCGCGTCCTGCTCCGGTGAGGATGACGCAGCGCACGTCGGGGTCGGTGTGGGCGCGCCGGAAGGCCGCTTCGAGCTCGGCGTACGCTTGGCGGTTGAGGGCGTTCATCACCTCGGGGCGGTTCAGCGTCACCGTGGCGATGAAGTCGGATACCTCGTAGAGGACGGTCGTTCCCTCGGCCATGGGGCTCCTCCTTGCGTCGAAGGCGGAACGAACGTTGCCCGCGGCAGCTGTTCGCCCGCGGGCAACGTATAACACGAAGCGAACGAGTTCGGAAGCGGGGCCTAGGCCTCCAGCCCTTCGGTGCGCGTCAGCACGCGGAGCATCACCTCGTCGGCGCCGCCGCCGATGCCGAGGAGGCGGCTATCGCGGAAGTAGCGTGCCGTCCACATCTCCTCCATGTAGCCGAGGCCGCCGTGGAACTGGAGGCAGGTGTCGGCCACTCGGCGCACGAGCCGCCCGGCCTTGAACTTCGCCATCGTGGCCAGACGGGTCACGTCCTCGCCGGCCACCACGCCCTCGGCAGCGGCGTATGCGAGCTGCCGCAGCGACTCGATTTCGACGATGAGCTCGGCGAGCGTGTACTGGATGTACTGCATGGAGAGGAGCGGGCCGCCGAACGCCTTCCGCTCTCGCAGGTAGGCGACGGTTCGTTCGATGGCCCGGCGCATCCCGCCGATGGCGGTGTAGACGGCGATGAGCCGCTCCTTCTGGAACTGCTGCATCTGGAGGTAGAAGCCCTGCCCCTCCTCGCCGATCCGGTTCGTGACCGGGACGCGGACGTCTTCGAGCACGAGTTCGGCCGTATCGGACGAGTGGTTGCCGAGCTTACGGAGCTTGCGTGCCACCCGGAATCCGGGCCGGTCGGTCGGCACGATGATGAGCGACATGCCGCGGTACCCGCCCTCCGGGGATGTCCGTGCCAGCAGGGTGAGGAAGTCCGCCTGGGTCCCGTTCGTGATGTAGATTTTCGACCCGTTGATGACGTACTCGTCCCCGTCGCGTCGGGCGAAGGTCTTGATGCTGGCGACATCGGAGCCGGCGTCGGGCTCGGTCACCGCGATGGAGGCCACCATCTCGCCCTTGAGGGCCGGCTCGAGGTACTGCTTCTTCAGCTCGTGGGAGCCCCACTTGGCGAGGGCAGGCGTTGCCATGTCGGTCTGGACGGTGATGGCCATGGGCACGCCGCCGCAGTCGGCCCGTCCCAGCTCCTCGCCGAGGATGACCGTGTACCAGTGGTCGGCGCCACCGCCACCGTAGGCCGGGTCGTACTCGACGCCGAGGAGGCCGAGCTTCGCTGCCTTCTTGAACAGCTCGTGGGCGGGGAAGGTCCCCGCTGCTTCCCACTCGTCGGCGTAGGGGTTGATCTCCTTCTCGACGAACTCGCGGACCGTGCGCCGGAAGATTTCGTGTTCAGCCGTGAACTTCACCATCGTTCGAATGCTCCTTCCGCAGGTGAGTGGACCCGACTAGGCAGCGGGGACGGGGATGTCGGCCAGCAGGACCGCCGGCATCTCGACGTGCTTCGCCCGCAGGTATTCGCCCAGGCTCTTCGCTTGGGGGTCCTGGCGGGTCGACGCCGCGACGCCTTCGCCGAGGATTCCGTGCACGACGAAGTTCAGCGCGCGCAGGTTGGGTAGGTCGTAGCGGTCGACGCGGAGGTCGCGGGCTTCCGGGATGAGCTCCTTGAAGCGCTCGACGGTGAGGAAGTGCGACAGCCACGCGTAGCCGAGGTCGCTCCGTGCCCACACGCCCACGTTGGCGTTGCCGCCTTTATCTCCCGAGCGCGCCCCGAAGACGAGGCCGAGCGGCACGCGCACGGTCGGGCCTTTCGGCGGCGGGGGGAGCTCGGGGGCCGCCACGACGACCGGGCTCCCCGCTGCGGAGGGCCGTGGCCCGACCGGCAGACGGCGGCCGTCATCGGTCACCACCACCTCCTCGATCGCCTCCTGCGGCACGAGCGCCGGCCAGTAGACGCCGTACGCCTCTTCCGAGGTGGGGGGTGTGGTGAGGTAGAAGCCGGGGTAGTTGGCCAGGGCGAGCTCGACGGCGGCGTTCGAGAACGCGCGCCCTACCTTGGCCGGGTTGCGGTCCTTCACGGTCACCCGCAGCATGGCGCTCGCGAGCTCGTTGGAAGGCGGGTCCTCCCTGTCGGTGCGGATGAGCTGGATGTCCACCGACTCGAACTGCTCGCGGCCGCCGAGCTTGGCGAAGAGCGCGTCGAGGGCCACCCGCGCCTTCTCCTCGATATCGAGCCCGGTGAGCACGAAGGTCATCGTGTTCCGGTAGCCACCGACGTAGTTGATGCATACCTTCGTGGTGGTAGGGGCCGGTTCGCCCCGGACCCCGGTCACGCGGACACGGTCGGGCCCTTCCTGTTCGAGGCGGATGGTGTCGAAGCGGGCGATGACGTCCGGATTGGCGTAGCGGACGTCGCCGATTTCGTAGAGGAGCTGCGCGGTCACGGTGCCCACGGAGACGAGGCCGCCCGTACCCGGGTGCTTCGTGATCACGCTCGAGCCATCCGGTTCGACTTCGGCGATGGGGAACCCCGGGTTCTCGAGGCCTGGCACTTCCTGGAAGAAGGAGTAGTTGCCGCCCGTCGTCTGCGCACCGCACTCGATGATGTGCCCGGCGACGACAGCCCCGGCCAGCTTGTCCCAGTCGTCCCGCTTCCAGCCGTACCACCAGGCTGCCGGGCCCACGACGAGCGAGGCATCGGTGACGCGCGGACAGATGACGATATCGGCCCCGCTTTCCAGGGCCTCGACGATGCCCCAGGCGCCCAGGTAGGCGTTCGCCGCCACCGGCTGGATGCCTGCCTCGCGGAAGTCGCGGCCGGTGTCCATGTGGGTGAGGCGCTCTCCCCGAGCGAGGAGCTCCGGAATCTTGGCGAGGATGTCGTCCCCTTCGATGTGCGCCACGCGTGCCTGGAGGCCCAACTGGTCGCAGAGCTGCCGGACCTTCGCTGCTAGCCCGGCAGGGTTCAAGCCTCCGGCGTTCGTAACGATGCGGATACCCCGCTGGAGGCAGGTGGCGAGCACGTCCTCCAGCTGCCGGAGGAAGGTGACGGCGTAGCCGGCCGACGGGTCGCGCTGCTTCGCCTTCCACAGGATGAGGAGGGTGAGCTCCGCCAGGTAGTCGCCGGTGAGGAAGTCGATGGGCCCGCCCTCCACCATCTCCTTCGCGGCCGAAAGGCGGTCCCCGTAGAAGCCCGAACAGTTGGCGATGCGGACGGGAGTATCGCCGCGTGTGCGCATCTCACACCTCCTGCCAGCGCGGCTTCCGCTTCTCGAGGAAGGCGGCCATGCCTTCCCGAGCGTCTTCCGAGGCGAACATCCGTGCCGAGAACTCCGCTGCCCAGGCGAGCGCCTGGTCGAAGGGGACACCCGGGAGCGTGCGGAGGAGCTCCTTGCAGGCGGCCAAGGCGCTCGGGCTGGCCAAGAGCAGGCCATCGAGGTATTCGCGGACGGTCGCATCGAGGTCGCCGGCGGGCACCGCGCGGGTCACCAGCCCGATGGCGGCGGCCCGCCTCGCGTCGAACGTCTGGCCCGAGAGGAAGAGCTCCGCCACCGCCGTCCGCCCGACCTTCTCCATGATGGGGACCGCGATGATGGCCGGAACGACCCCGACTCGGACCTCGCTGAAGGCGAAGGTGGCATCTTCCGGCGCTACGGCGATGTCGGCGGCCGCCACGAGGCCGATGCCGCCGGCCCGCGCGTGTCCGTTGACACGCGCCACGACCGGCTTCGGGCCGTTGCGGATGATGCGGAGCACGTCGGGGACGCCGCCGCCGGCGGGCCCTGCCGGGCCGCCGGCCTGGTTGGCCGCGAGCTGCTCCTTCAAGTCGGCCCCACTGCAGAAGGTGCTTCCCGTCCCCGTGAGCACGATCGCCCGCACGTTCGGTGCTGCCATCGCCCGTTCGAGCGCCGCGCGGAGTTCGCTCACGAGCTGGCGGGACAGGGCGTTCCGGTTCTCGGGGGAGTCGAGGGTGACGATGGCGACGCCGCGCTCTTCGGTGTAGTGAACCAGTTCGCTCATCGGCTGGACTCCTTGGCGAATTCGCCCGGCTTTCGGCCAGGGCCCGGCGGGCCCGCGAACGCTTGGGCGATCTGCATCCACTCTCGCGCCGCTTCGCCCTGCACCACGAGGTCCGTATCGAGCAGATGCCGCCGTTGCGTCACCACGCGACAGAAGTCGGTCGCCGTCCCGGCGATTCGGTTGGCGGCGTCCTCGGGTCCGAAGCACCAGATGGCGCCGGAGGGGGCCACCAGCTCGATGCGGATAGGCACGTCCGGAGGGGTCATCCCCCGAACCTGGTAGGAGTACGCCCTCGTCCTGACGCCCAGCTCGACGACGTGCCGCAGCCGGTCGGTGTCGGGGCGGTCGAAGGGCACGACGTCCACCACGTCGAGGCCGTGCGACCACGTCTCCATCAGCCGCGCGGTCACGAACGAGGCGGCGCTCATGTTGGGGCCGAACCAGGGCAACCGCTCGCCGCCGCTCAGCCGCTGCGCTGCCGCTATCAAGGCCTTGCTGCTTTCTCGCCACCAGGCGAAGAGGGCCTCGGGAGACATCGCCCGCCCTCGCGCCAGGTACTCTCCTTCCAACGCGAGGCCTTCCCGGAGCGCTCGTTCGCGTAGGGACTCGAAGGCGGCGGCGTCTTCGATGGCCAGACGGGCGGCGTCGTCGAAGAAGGCGAGGTGGGTCACCTGGTCCCGCACAGCCCACCCCGGAGCGTGGGTCGGCACCTCCCAATGCTCCGGTGCGAGCTGCCGGAGCACGGCCTCGAGCGCTTCCTGCTCGGCGGCAAGGTCGCGGACGAGGGCGGGGAAGTCGACGCTCATTCCTGGCCTCCGTCTTCCTCGACAACGGCGATGAGGTCGCCCACGTTGAGCTGGTCGCCTTCCCGTACGAGGACGTCGCGCACGATGCCGTCGACCCCCGCGTACACGCGGTGCTCCATCTTCATCGCCTCGAGAATGGCCACGACGTCGGTCGCCGCTACCCGCTGGCCCACGGTGACGCGCACGGCCACCACCTTCCCGGGCATCGGCGCCCGAAGACCTCCGGCGATGCTCTCCTCTTCCCGCCTCCGTGACGGGAACCGTGGCAGCTCATCGAGCCGGAAGGTGTACCCGCCGATTCGGAGCCACCAGGCCGAGGCTTCGTGGGCCCACCGCGCCCGCGTCAGGACGCCGTCGATGGTGGCCGATGCCCATCCGTCGTCGACGCGCAGCCCCTCGGCGCGGCGGTCGTTGCCCTCCCCCACGCGGACGATGAAGGTCCCGTCGCGCTGGCGTTCGTACTCTACGGTCGACGTCCGGTCGCCCATCCGGAAGCTCGTCCGCTGCCGTTGGGAGGGGTTGTTCCGCCAGCCGGAGGGGATGGTCCGCTGGACCTTCGCGGCGGCGCGCCGCTCCCACTGGCCGATGAGGGCGGCGAGGGCGAGCGCGCGCTCTTCGAGGTCGGCGGGCGGGCATGCCGGCGTGGGGGTGTGTCGCTCCAGGAATCGCGTCGTGGTATCGCCGGCGAGGAAAGCCGGATGTCTCAGGATTGCCGCCAAGTACTCCCGGTTCGTCGTCAGGCCGAAGAGGGTCGTGTGTTCAAGTGCTCGCGCCAGCTTGGCGGCGGCCTCCGCACGGGTGGGCGCGTGGGCGATGACCTTGGCGATCATCGGGTCGAAGTAGGGCGAGATCTCGCTGCCGCTTGCCACGCCGGCGTCGACGCGGAGACCCGACTCCTCGGGCACCTCGAAGGCGAGGAGACGGCCGGTTTGGGGAAGGAAGCCGGCTGCGGGGTCCTCGGCGTACAGCCGTGCCTCGATGGCGTGCCCCCGAATGGCGAGGTCGTTCTGTTCGAAAGAGAGCGGAAGCCCCATGGCGATGCGCAGCTGCTCCCGCACGATATCGACGCCCGAGACCATCTCCGTCACCGGGTGCTCCACCTGTAGCCGGGTGTTCATCTCCATGAACGAGAAGCGGCCCTCGCCGCTCCAGAGGAATTCGATGGTGCCGGCGTTGACGTAACCGATGCTCCTCGCGGCGGCGACCGCGGCCTCGATCAGCCGCTCCCGGTCGCGCGGGCTGACCGCTGGGGAGGGCGCCTCTTCGATCACCTTTTGGTGTCGCCGCTGGATGGAGCACTCGCGCTCGAAGAGGGCGACGGTGTTCCCGTGCTGGTCCGCCAGGACCTGCACTTCGATGTGCCGGGCGTCGAAGATGTACGGCTCGGCGAAGACGCGGGGGTCGCCGAAGGCGCCGAGCGCCTCGCGGCGGGCAGCGGCGACCGCTTCGGGGAGCTCGTCCGGCCCCTGGACGATGCGCATCCCCTTCCCCCCGCCGCCAGCCACTGCCTTCACCATGAGCGGGTAGCCCACCGACTCCGCCTCGCGCAGCAGCTCCTCCGGCGATTCGCCTCCGAAAACCACCCGCGGGAGCACGGGGACACCGGCACGCTCCATCCGTTCCAGGGCAGCCACCTTGTCCCCCATGGCGGCGATGGCCTCGGGTGACGGCCCCACCCAAACGAGCCCGGCATCGAGCACGGCCTGGGCGAAGGCCGCGTTCTCGGAGAGGAAGCCGTAGCCGGGATGGATTGCGTCCGCCCCGACGCGCTTGGCGGCTTCGAGCACGAGCTCCACGTTCAGGTACGTCTCTGCGGGTGTCTTGCCGGGCAAGGCGACGGCGGTGTCGACATCCCGAACGAAGGGGAGGTCCCGGTCGGGCTCGGCGAAGATGCCGGCGGTTTCGATGCCCATCGAACGGGCCGTCCGGGCGATGCGGCTGACGATCTCCCCGCGATTGGCGATGAGCAAGCGGCGAATGCTGTGCATAGCCCTACATCCTGAAGACGCCGAAGCTGTCGGAGCCCTTGACGACGTTCGAATGCACCGCCGACAGCGCGATGCCCAAGACGGTACGCGTGTCGCGCGGGTCGATGATGCCGTCGTCCCACACCTGGCCGGTGGCGAAGAGGGCCGTCGACTCGCGCTCGATCTGGGCCTCGATGGCGGCGCGCATCGCAGCGTCCCGCTCCTCGTCGTACGGGATTCCGGCGGCCATGGCTGCCTGCCGTTGGACGATCGACATGACCCCCGCGAGCTGTTTCGGTCCCATCACGGCGATGCGGTGGTTCGGCCAGGTGAACACGAAGCGCGGGTCGTACGCGCGGCCGGCCATCCCGTAGTTCCCCGCGCCGTACGATGCGCCGATCATGAGCGTGATGTGGGGCACCTTGGAGTTCGTGACGGCGTTGATCATCTTGGCGCCATCTTTGATGATGCCGCGCTGTTCGTACACGGTGCCGACAATGTAGCCGGTAATGTTCTGCATGAAGATAAGCGGGATATCGAGTTTGTTGCACAGCTGGATGAACTGCGCGGCCTTCTCCGACTCCTCAGAGAAGAGAACGCCATTGTTCGCCAGGATGCCGACCCGATACCCGTGGATCGACGCCCATCCGGTCACGAGGTTCTCGCCGTACAGCGGCTTGAATTCGTGGAAGCGCGAGCCGTCCACGACCCGGGCGATGACCTCGCGGCTGTCGAACGGCACCCGCAGGTCGACCGAGGCGATGCCGAGGAGCTCTTCGGGGTCGTAGAGCGGTTCGTCCGGGGGCTCGGTCGGGGGCGGGCCGAGCTTCCGCCAGTTCCAGCTCTCCACCAGGTCGCGGGTGATACGGATGGCGTCGAGTTCGTCCTCGGCGAGGAAGTCGGCCAGCCCGGAAACGCGGGCGTGCATTTCGGCGCCGCCGAGCTCCTCCTCGTCGGCGTCTTCGCCGGTGGCCATCTTCACCAATGGCGGCCCGCCCAGGAAGGCGTGGGACTGCTTCTTGATGAACACCGTGTAGTCGGACATCCCCGGCACGTAGGCGCCGCCAGCGGTCGCGTTCCCGAAGACGATCGAGACCGTCGGCACCCGCTCCCCGGAGAGGCGGGTGATCTCGAAGAAGGTGCGGCCTCCCGGTACGAAAATCTCTGCTTGCCGCGGCAGGTCGGCGCCCCCGGACTCGGTGAGCTGGATCATCGGCAGGCGGTTGGCCCGCGCGATCTCGAACGAGCGGAGCGTCTTTCGCATCGTGTACGGATTCGTCGTTCCCCCGCGGACCGTCGGGTCGCTCGCCTGGATGACGCACTCGACCCCGGAGATGACACCGATGCCGGTGACGACGCTGGCACCGACCACGTATTCGGTTCCCCAGGCGGCGAGGGGCGAGAGCTCGAGGAAGGCCGAGTCGGGGTCGATGAGCAGCTCGATCCGCTCCCGCGGCAGCATGCGGCCACGGGCTCGGTGGCGGGCAACGTACTTCTCGCCGCCACCGGCTCTCGCGATGGCGAGCTGCTGGTTGATCTCCTCCAGCAGCTCCAGCATCCGCTCCCGGTTCTCCCGGAACTGGGGGCTCCGCGTGTCGACTCTCGTGGGCAAGACTTCCATGGCGTGCCGATTCTACCGGGCGGTAAATTGAACGGCAATTCACTTTTGCCGAGGAGCGCCGGTTACGTGCCCTCCTGCCAGCTCGCCAGGTATCGCCGCTGCTCCTCGGTCAGTGTGTCGATGCGCACGCCCATCGCCTCGAGTTTCAGCCGGGCGATCTCGTCGTCGAGCTCCTTCGGCAGGGAGTACACCTGGCGTCCCAGTTCGGCGTGGTGCTGGGCGATCCACTCGGAGGCGAGGGCCTGATTGGCGAAGGACATGTCCATCACCGCTGCCGGATGTCCTTCCGCCGCCGCGAGGTTCACCAGCCGTCCTTCGCCCAGCAGGTAGAGGCGCCGCCCATCGGCGAGGCGGTACTCGTCGACGTGCTCGCGGATGCGCCGCACGCCTTCGGCCATCTCCGCCAAGGCCCGGACGTTGATTTCGTTGTCGAAGTGGCCGCTGTTCGCCAGGATGGCGCCGTCCTTCATCGCTTCCAGGTGCTGGCGGTCGATGACGTTGCAGTCGCCGGTGAGGGTCACGAAGATGTCGCCGATCGGGGCGGCTTCGGCCATCGGCATCACCCGGAAGCCGTCCATCACCGCCTCGAGGGCTTTTACGGGGTCGACCTCGGTGACGACCACCTGGGCGCCCATTCCCCTCGCGCGCATGGCCACGCCGCGGCCGCACCAGCCGTATCCGGCCACGACGAAGACCTTCCCGGCCAGGAGTACGTTCGTGGCTCGGATGATGCCGTCGATGGTCGATTGGCCTGTTCCGTACCGGTTGTCGAAGAGGTGTTTCGTGGCCGACTCGTTCACCGCCACGATGGGGTAGCCGAGAGCGCCATCGGCGGCCATCGCCCGGAGGCGGATGACGCCCGTGGTCGTCTCCTCGGTTCCGCCCACCACCCATTGGAGAAGCTCCCGGCGTTCTTTGTGGATGGTGGCCACGAGGTCGGCGCCGTCGTCCATCGTCAGTTGGGGACGGTGCTCCAGCGCCTGGTGGATGTGGCGGTAGTACGTGGTGGCGTCCTCGCCACAGATGGCGAAGACGGGGATCCCGTACTCGGTCACGAGCGCCGCTGCCACATCGTCCTGCGTCGAGAGTGGGTTGCTCGCGCAGAGCCGGACATCGGCGCCACCGGCCTTGAGGGTGAGGACGAGGTTGGCCGTCTCGGTCGTCACGTGGAGACAGCAGGCCATGCGGATGCCGCGCAGCGGCTGCTCCCGCTGGAACCGTTCCCGGATCTTCCGGAGCACGGGCATTTCGCGCGCTGCCCACTCGATCCGCCGAATCCCTTCCGGGGCGAGGGTGGGGTCGGCGATGTCGGCCGGAACCGTGGCTGTCATGACGGACTCCTTCTCGCTGGTTCGTGCAAGCTGACGAAGTAGGCGCCGTAGCGGCGCCCGCGGAGGGCAGCGCGCAGGCGACGCCAGGCTGCGCCGAGGCCGAGCAGGTCCCGCCGCGTGGCGCTTGCCTCCACCAGCTCGCACACCTCGGTGTAGCCGAGCTGCCGGTAGGCGGCCACCGCGGGACGGTTACGGGGGTCGACGGTCAGCACCACCACGTCGCACATCGCAAGGAGGGCTTCCGTCACGGCGCTGGTGGCTGCCTTCGCGTACCCGCGCCCTCGGTACGCGGGGTGGGTGAACACGTTGCCGACCACGGCGACGCGCTCTTGGGGCGAGACCACGTGCGTGCCGGCGATGGCCACCAGTCGCCCTTCCACCACGACCCCCCTGTACACCCCGGCATCGAGGTGTTCCGGGGTGTAGTAGGCCGTTCCGCCTTCGGTGCTGTACAGGGCGTTCACCCGGCGCACGTCCAGGCCGGTCAGGCGCACAGTTTCGTGCCCGCGGTAAGGGCGGAAGGTCTCCTGGCGTACCGCCATCCGCACCATCGGCTGTTGGTGGCTCAGCCGGTAGACGCGGCCCATCACCGCGAGGTGAACGGGCTGGCAGGTGGCGAACGTCGTCGGCCCGCCGGGGTCGAGCGACAGGATGGCCAGCGTGGCGTCGGGGTCTCCCATCACGAAGGTCGCCTCGCCGAGTCCGCCGCGGCTGTGGGCCACCACTGCCGTACCCGTTTCTCCCCTGGCGGCGTACCACCGGGTCCGTTCGTAAAGCCCAGGCTCCAACTGCCCCAGGGCGTACGCCGCATACTCCGCCCGTGGCCTGAGCAGGGCCCGGATCTCGTCCCGGTCGGTGAGCCGGCGGACCACGAAATCCCGGCGGAGCCGCGCTTCGGCGGACCAGGGCAGCCCCCGTTCGACCACTACTCCACCACCTCGAAGTGCGTGAGCTGTCGGAAGGCGCGGTACCGCTCCTCCACTTCCGCGCGGGTGAGTCGCAGGAGTCGCGAAGGGCCGAACCCTTCGACTTGGAACGAGGCTACCGTCGAGCCGTAGACGATCGCCCGGCGGATGGCCGACGGGGTGATTTCACCCGCGGCGTCGAGGAAGCCGAGGAAGGCTCCCGCGAACGCGTCACCCGCGCCGGTCGGGTCCACCACCTCCTCCAAGGGGTACCCTGGCAGCACGAAGTAGTCGCCGTTGCTGGCGAAGGCCGCACCGTACTCTCCCAGCTTGACGATGACCCCCTTCGGCCCCAAGGAGAGGAGTGTGCGCGCCGCCCTGGCGATGCTCGGCGTTTCGGCGAGCTGGCGCGCCTCGCTCTCGTTGATGGAGACGAAGTCGACGCCGCGGAACGTCGCCAGGAGCTCGTCCCGGGCGTTGTCGATGAAGAACTGGATGGTGTCTGCCATCACGAGCCGCTTTCCGGACACCTGCTCCGAAATCCGCCGTTGGAGGTCGGGGGCGCCCGCCGCCAAGAAGAGGGTCTCGCTCCGCTCCCAGCCGTCGGGGATCCGGGGATTCCAATCGGCGTTCACCCCTACGACGGTGTAGAGCGTGTCGCGGCTGTTCATGTCGTAGCCGTAGCGGGCCCCCCAGCGGCTCGTCTGGGCTCCGGGCACGGTTGCCAATCCGGTGAGGTCGATCCGGTCCCGGGCGAGCAGGCTGCGGAGCTCGTCCGGGAAGTCGTCGCCGACCGCCGCGAGGAGGCGGACGTCGGTGAAGAGCGATGCGGCCAGCGCGGCGCAGGTTGCCGAGCCTCCGAGCTGGCCCGCGGCTTTCCCAAACGGCGTCTCGATTTCATCGATGGCGACCCAACCCGCGACGAGCACGGTCATCGGGTGCGCTCCCCAAGCCAGCGCCGAAGGATCGGCTCGAGGCGTTCCCGTGCCCCCGGCGGGATCGCCTCCGGCGCTGTGACGATGGCCGCATCGAGGGCCCGCCCGCACTCGCAGTCCCGCGGGGGAAGGTGTTCGGCGAGCCAGCGGACGGCCGCCTGGCTGCGCTCGACGTTCTCCCGGAGGACGCGCAGGACGGTCGCGGCGTCGACGGGGCGCTCCTCCTGGTGCCAGGAGTCGTAATCGGTCACCGAGGCGAGCACGGCGTAGCAGAGCTCCGCCTCCCGCGCGAGCTTCGCTTCGGGAAGCGCGGTCATCCCGACGATGCTTGCGCCCCACGAGCGGTACAGGTGGCTCTCGGCGCGGGTGCCGAAGGCCGGCCCCTCGATGACGACGTAGGTACCCCCGTCGTGGACCGTACCGCCGGCGGAGCGTCCCGCTTCGAGCGCCGCGGCCCGCATCCGGGCGCAGAACGGGTCGGCCATCGCCACGTGGGCCACGATCCCCTCTCCGAAGAAGGTGGAGGGCCGTGCTCCCAGCGTCCGGTCGATGAGCTGGTCCGGGACGACCATGTCACCCGGCCGATACTCCTCCCGGAGGCTGCCCACTGCCGAGACCGCCAACACTCGTTCCACCCCGAGTTGCTTCAAGGCCCAGAAGTTCGCCCGTTGAGGCAGCTCCGAAGGGAGCAGTCGATGGCCCGTGCCGTGGCGGGCGAGGAACGCCACCCGCTGGCCCCCGAGCCGCCCGATGCGGATCGGGTCACTGGTCGGGCCGAAGGGGGTCGAAATGGTCACCGTTTCGACCGCTTCCAACCCCGGCATCTCGTAGAAGCCGGAGCCGCCGATCACCGCCAGGGGAATGGGTGCCAAGGGGGTGCCTCCCTGCGTGCAGGTCCGGCAGTCAGTGTATCCCGGCGTATTCGCCTGCGTCGCGCAGCAGCGCCTCTACTGCCTCGAAGGGCGGGCGGAGGACGCCGGCTTCGGTCACCCAGCCTGCGATGAGGTCCGAGGGCGTGACGTCGAAGGCAGGGTTGAACACCCTTGCGCCCTCGGGGGCGGTGCGAACGCCGGCGAAGGATGCGACCTCCTCGGCGCTCCGTTCCTCGATAGGGATGGCGGCGCCCGAGGGGCAGCGCAGGTCGAAGCTGGTGCTCGGTGCCACGACGTAGAACGGCACGCCGAAGCGGGCCGCGGCGGCAGCGAGCGCCAGCGTCCCGACTTTGTTGGCGGTATCGCCGTTGCGGGCGATGCGATCGGCCCCCACGAGCACTGCGTGTACCCTGCCCGAGGCGAGGAGACCCCCAGCTGCCCCGTCGGCGAGCAGCGTCGCGGGAATCCCTTCCTGCATCAGCTCCCACATGGTCAGCCGTGCCCCTTGCAAGAGCGGGCGAGTCTCCGTGGCGTAGCAGTGGGCGAGCTTCCCCTGACGATGCGCCTCGCGGACGACGCCCAAGGCGGTCCCGATGCCGCCCGTGGCGAGAGCTCCCGTGTTGCAATGGGTGAGCACCCTCGCACCAACGGGGAGGAGCGCGGCGCCGTGCCGGGCCATCGCCGCGTCCCGCTCCCGTTGGGCGCGGAGCAGCCGTTCGGCGAAATCCCACAGCGCCGCCCGGCGCGCCTCGGGGGAGGGTCCTGCCGCGGCGGCGGCCGCGCGGGCGGCTTCGGCGGCGCGATGAAGGTCGACCGCCGTCGGCCGCGTTGCCCGAACGGCGGTCGCGGCGTGGGCGAGGCTCTCGTCGTCGGCTCCCACCGTCTCACCCGCGATGGCCATGGCGCAGGCGGCTGCGACCCCGAGCAGCGGCGCGCCGCGGACCCGCAGCGAGCGGATGGCCTCGCACACGGCGTCGAGGGTGCGGAGCTCCAGTTCCACGAGTGCGTGGGGGAGCCGCGTCTGGTCGATGATGCGAACCCCGCGGCCGCGTTCGATGCGGAGGGGCACGACTTCAGGCACTCCGGCTCGCTCCGAGCTCCTCGCTCGCGGCAGCGGACGCCGCAGCCTTCACGCTCTTGTTCAACTGGTCGAGCAGCTCCCGTAGCTGCTGCCGAGCCCTCTGGGGAACGCCGCGGAACAGCTCTTCCATATAATCGCTCAGCTTCTCCCGAAGCGATTCGGCGAGGCGGGCGCCTGTGCCCGTGAGCTCGAGCCGGACGCCGCGGCGGTCGGCGAGGTCGCGGGAGCGTCTGATGTGTCCGGCCCGCTCCAAGCGGTCGAGCACGCCGGTGACCGTCTGGGACTGCTGCGAGAGAAACTCCGCCACGAGGCGGGGCTGGGGCTGGTCGAACGACTGGATCGCGAGGAGCGTGAGGGCCTGCACGAACGTCACGTCGTAGTCACGGAGCAGGCGTCGGTCGAGCTCGCGGACGATGGCGTTCGTCGCTCGATAGATGGTCGTCACCAGATGGAGTTCCGGCATGCCGTCCATCGACGCCACTGTAGCATACGCCATAGGAGCCCACCCGGGGACTGCCTGCGTGTCCCCGGGGTTCGCTCGTTCAATGCCCGAATCGGCCTGGCCTGCCGCCAGGTTCAGTCGAATTCGATGAGGGTGAAGACCGGGTAATCGGCCAGCTGGCGTCGGCCGCCCAGCGGGCGGAGCTCGATGACGAATCCGATACCGGCTACCACGGCCCCCAGGAGCTCCACCAGCTTCGCGGTCGCGCGGGCGGTGCCCCCGGTGGCCAGCAGGTCGTCCACGATGTACGCCCGGGTGCCGGGCTCCAGGGCATCGGCGTGGATGTCGAGGCGGCTCTCCCCGTACTCCAGGGCGTACTCGATGGTCATGCGGGCGGCAGGGAGCTTTCCCTCTTTCCGGACCGGCACGAACGGCAGCCCGAGCCGGTCCGCCAGCGGGCAGCCGAAGATGAACCCTCGGGACTCGATGCCCACGATGGCCTCCGCCTCTTTCTCCCGTACGTCCTCGGCGAGCTGGGCGAGCACGTAGCGGAAGGCGTCGGGCGCCTTCAGCAGCGGGGTGATGTCGCGGAAGAGGACCCCCGGCCGGGGGAAGTCGGGCACGTTGCGGATGTACGACTTCAGGTCCACCGAACCCTCCGCCGAGCCCTTCAGCGGGTGAGCCAGGCGAACTGCTGCGGCTTCCTGCCCGCCCGGGTGTCGATCATGATGTTCACAATGCTGAACGTATCGGAGTTCAGCGCCGCTTCCAGCGCCGGCCGCAGCTCCTGGGGAGTAGTCACGAACCAGCCCTTGCCGCCGAAGGCTTCGGCGATCTTCTCGTAGTGAGCATTCGGCAGGTAGGCGTTGGGCGGGACTCGGTTGGGGTCGAGCTGGGTCGGCCCGCCGCTGATGCCGTTGTTGTTCACGATGATGACGGTGATGGGCAGCCGGTACCGCGCCATCACCTCCACTTCCATTCCGCTGAAGCCGAAGGCCGAGTCCCCTTCGATGGCCACCACCTTCTTATCGGGGTGCACGACCTGGGCGGCAATCGCCTGGGCGAGCCCCACGCCCATCGTCCCGAAGGTGCCGGCATCGAGCCGGTGACGAGGGAAGTAGTTCGGGATGACCGTCCGGCTGATGTCCATCGTGTTCGCACCCTCGCTCGCGACGATGGCGTCCTTCGGCAGCAGCTCGCGGACCTCCCGCAGCACGCGGTAGTACCCCATGGGGACCGAGTCGTCGTTCTCCATCTGCCGGACCATCTCCTCGTTTTCGGCAGCCTTCTGCCGGAGCGCCGTCCACCAGGTGGTCTCGGACGGGTACTCCCACGGCTCACTGCGGAGGAGCGCGTTCAGTTGACCCACGATGGCCTTGCCGTCGCCCACGAGCGGGACGGTGCAGGGCACGTTGTTGCCGATCTCCTCCGGCTCGATGTCGAGTTGGATCGTCTTCACGGTGGGCGAGAACCGCGGCGGCAGTCCGAAGTGGAGGATCCAGTTCAGCCGCGCGCCCATGAGGAAGACGACGTCCGCGTTCTGCAGCGCGAAGGAGCGTGCCGGCGCTACCGAGAGCGGGTGGTCGTCGGGGATGACCCCCTTACCCATCGGTGTGGGGAGGTACGGAAGCCGCGTCCGGTCGATGAACTCGCGCACTTCGTCCTCGGCGCGGGCGTACGCCATCCCTTTCCCGACAATGACGAGCGGCCGTTCCGCCTGCTTGAGCAGTTCCAGGGCGGCGCGAACGTTCTCCTCCGGCGCGAGCGCCCGCGGCGGGTCCGGGCAGCGGGGCGGGAATCGCACTTCCGACTCCTCCGCCGTACCGGTGATGATGTCGCCGGGTAAATCGACGTACACGGGGCCCGGGCGTCCGTAGATGGAGTGGCGGACGGCCTGCTCGATGAAGAACGGAATCCGCCTGGTGCTGTCGGGGCGTGCGCAGTACTTCGCGAACGGACGCGCCGCCTCGATTTGGGGTGCCTCCTGGAAGGCTCCCTGGCCGTTCTGGTACGAATCGTTGGCCCCGCCCAGGAGGATCATCGGCCATCCGTTCGCCCAGGCGTTGGCGAGGCCGGCGATGGCGTGCACCATTCCCGGGCCGCTCACGGCGAGGCAAGCGCCGGGACGCCCGGTGAGGTACCCCACGGCACCGGCGGCGTAGCTGGCCGCTTGCTCGTTCCGCATGCCGAAAAACTTCCCGCCCTCGCGCTGGAAAGCGATGGCGACTGGAACCACCGGGATGCCGACGATCCCGAACATGTAGTCGACGCCCTGCTGGCGCAGGCTTCGGGCGATGAGCGTTGCCCCGTCGAGCGTGGTCATGGCCGTAGAACCTCTCTCTGGGAAGTGGTGGTTCGGCATCATACGGCAGCGACGCCTACCGCGGCAGGATCAGGCGTCGGCCCAGCGCGGCTCCCGGCGTTCGAGGAAAGCCGCCCGCGCCTCGGCAGCGTCGGCGGTCTGCGCCGCCAGCACTTGGTTCCGGTTCTCCAACTTGAGGGCCGTCTCCAGAGGCACCCCGGCGACGGTCTCGTTCAGCACTTCCTTCGAGAGCCGGAGGCCGAGCGGGCTCGAACGCCGGATCCATTCCTCTGCAACCGCCCGGGCCCGGGCGAGCAACTCCTCGCGAGGAACGAGTTCGTTCACGAGGCCGATGCGAAGCGCTTCCGAGGCGTCGACGAGCCGTCCCGAGTAGATCATGTCCGCTGCCCAGGCCGGGCCGACGAGCTTCGGGAGGAAGTAGCTGCTCCCCACGTCGCACCCGGAGAGGCCCAGGTTGACATAGGAACAAGCGAAGCGCGCCGTGTCCGTCGCAATCCTGTAATCGCAGGCGAGCGTGAGCGAGAGGCCGCCTCCGGCCGCCGGGCCGTTCACCGCCGCAATCAGCGGTTGCGGGCAGCGTCGCATGAGCACCATCAGCTCGGCGATGTCCTCTTGGAATGCGAAGAGGGTTTGGACGGGGCCCACCCCTTCGATCCAGGGGCCCTGCTCAGCGCCGGCCTTCAGGTCGAGGCCGGCGCAGAATCCGCGGCCTTCGCCGGTGATGACGATGACGCGGGTCGCGAAGTCGCGGTGGCGCGCTTCGAAGAAGCGGCGCAACTCCCGCACCATCTGGTAGTTCAGGGCGTTCAGCCGCTCCGGCCGAGCGAGCGTGAGGAACCCGACGGGCCCGTTCGATTCCCAGCGAATCGTTTCCATGGGGGAATTCTTACGGTGCTCCCGAACTTTCGTAAATGCCGGGCGCCCGGCCGAGAAAGACTCGCCAGCAATAGTGGTTCGGTTCCTCCTGACCGGTAGGTTCAGCCTTGCATTTGCCCAACTTCGCGCACCATACTACGGCGCGTTGCCGTACCTGCGTCCGGGGCGCAATGCCCCCAACACTTGCTGCGCGGAGGGAAGCTGGGTCAGCATGCACGCCGCCCGCGGGAAAGGTCAGCCATGACGGTCGTCGCCGCTCCACCGCTCTTGCGCGTCCGAGACGTCACGATGCGTTTCGGTGGCCTTGTCGCTCTCGATTCGGTGTCGTTCGACGTGCCGGCGGGTTCGATCACCGGTCTCATTGGCCCGAACGGTGCCGGCAAGACCACCATGTTCAACTGCATCACCGGTTTGTATCGGCCACAATCGGGCGAAGTGATTTATAAGGACCACGATCTGCTCCGCCTGCCGCCGCATCGGATCGCCCCGCTCGGCATCGCCCGGACGTTCCAGAACCTTGCGCTCTTTCCCACCATGTCGGTGCGGGACAACATCGCGGTGGGCATGCACAGCGTCACGCGCCAGGGGTTCATCAGCCACGCGCTGAAGCTCCCGTGGGCCCTGCGCGAAGAGCGAGAGGTTGAACGCCGGGTCGACGAGGTCATCGACTTCCTCGGCCTGCGCGACGTCGCCAACCTCCCCTGTGCGGGCCTTCCCTTCGGAACGCTGAAGCGAATCGAGCTCGCCCGAGCATTGGTGTCGAGGCCGACGCTGCTCCTCCTGGACGAGCCGGCCGGCGGCCTCAACCACGAGGAGAT
Organism: bacterium HR29; assembly: GCA_002898215.1. Taxonomy (GTDB): domain Bacteria; phylum Chloroflexota; class Dehalococcoidia; order Tepidiformales; family Tepidiformaceae; genus HRBIN29. The sequence goes on from BEIF01000001.1 coordinate 321,121, forward strand.
CTCCGCTCTCGGTGACTTGATCAAGGAGATCCGCAGTCGCTTCGATGTCACGGTCCTCCTGGTCGAGCACCACATGGGCCTCGTCATGGGCATCTCCGACAAGGTCGTCGTCCTCGACTTCGGGAAGAAGATCGCGGACGGCACGCCCGACGAGGTGCGGCGCGACCCGGACGTCATCCAGGCGTACCTGGGGGTGGACGAATGACCCCGATCCTCGAGGCGAAAGGTCTCAGCGCGGCCTACGGCGAGCGTCCTGTCCTCTTCGGGATTGACTTCACCGTCCCCGAAGGGGGGATCGTCGCCGTCCTCGGCGCGAACGGCGCCGGCAAGACGACGACCCTGCGCGCCATCACGGGGCAGCTCCGGACATGGGGCAGCCTCGTCTACGCTGGCACGCCCCTCATCGGGAAGAGCACCGCGGAAATCGTCCGCCTCGGCATCGCCATGGTCCCGGAGGGGCGCGGCACCTTCACCGATTTCACGGTCGAAGAGAACCTGCTGCTCGGCGCCTACACCCGGCGTGACAAGGACGGCATCCGGCGTGATATCGAGCGCATGTACGAGTACTTCCCCGTCCTCGGCCGTCGCCGGGACCAGCGGGCTGGCTCAATGAGCGGCGGCGAGCAGCAGATGCTCGCCATCGCCCGGGCGCTCATGTCGCGGCCGAGGCTCCTACTCCTCGACGAGCCCTCGCTCGGCCTCGCGCCCCTCATCGTGCAGGAGATCTTCCAGATCCTCGAGACGATCAACCGCGAGGAGAAGGTGAGCATGCTGCTCGTGGAGCAGGACGCGGTTCGCGCGCTGCGGCTCGCCGGCTACGCCTACCTGCTCGAAACGGGGCGGGTGGCGCTCCACGGCCCCGCAGAGCAGCTCCGAGCGAGTGAAGATGTCCGCCGAGCGTACCTCGGTTACTGACGCGGGGAGGGAGACGGCATGACCGATTTCATCCAGCTCGTTCTCGCCGGCGCCGCCGACGGCGCGATCTACGGCCTGCTCGCTTTGGCGCTGGTGCTCATCTACCGGTCCACGCACATCGTCAACTTCGGCCAGGGGGAAATGGCGATGTTCGCCACGTATCTTTCCTGGTCGCTCCTCGATGCCGGTGTACCCTTCTGGGGTGCCTTCTTCGCCGCTATCGTCATCGCCTTCTTCATCGGCATCATCATTCACCGGGTGCTGATTCACCCGCTGGAGGGGTCACCCGAACTCACGATCGTCATCGTCACCCTCGGCATCTACCTCTTCTTCAACTCCATCGCCCTCTGGATTTACTCGGGCGTGCCGAAGGTGTACCCCATCCCGGCGGGCGTTCCTCGCCAATCGTGGGAAGTGGGCGGGGTGTTCATCGTGCCCTACCACGTGACCATCTTCGCCATCCTCTTTGGCCTCATGATGCTCCTCTTCGCCTTCTTCCGCTTCACGAAGGTGGGGCTCGCGATGCGCGCCGCAGCAGCCCAGCCCCTCTCCAGCACGTTGGTGGGCATCAGCGTGCCGATGATGATGATGCTCGGGTGGGGTATCGCGGCGGCGGCAGGGGCCACGGCAGGCATGCTCTCCGCACCCATCGTCGTCCTCGAGCCGAACTTCATGGCGACCATCCTCATCTTCTCCTTCGCCTCGGCGGTGCTCGGCGGTCTCGATTCGCCCGTGGGCGCGGTGCTTGGCGGGTTCATCGTGGGAGAAGTCAGCGCGCTGGGAGGCAGGTACATCGAGTTCATCGGGAACGACCTCCAGATCGTGCTCGCTTTCGCGCTCATCGTGCTCGTCCTGCTCTTCCGGCCAGCGGGCCTCCTCGGCCGACCACAGGTGGTGAGGGTGTAAGCGATGGAGATGGTTCGACGGATCGAATGGCGGCGGAACTGGTTCCTTATTGGCCTGGTGGTCGGCGTCCTGCTCTACGCCTTCTCCGGGCCTCTCGATGAGGTGAACGCCCGCACCGATGCCCCAGGGTCGGGGCTCCTCTCCCTGGCCGGGCCTATCGGCGTCGGTCTGCTCTTCTTCGGGGTCGTCGGGATCCTCACCCTCGTTGCCGCGCGCGTTCTCGGCCCCATCGCCGCGAAGAGCGCTACCAACCGGCGGCTCATGCAGGGGCTAGGAGCGGCCATTCTCCTCCTGGCCTTCGTCTTCCTCCCCTGGTACTACGACATCTTCCCCTACGCGACGCTGTACAAGCTCACCATCGCCCTCCAGTGGGTGATGGTCATCATCGGCATCAACTTGCTTACGGGATACACGGGCCAGATCTCGCTGGGCCAGGGCGCCTTCTTCGCCATCGGCGGCTACACCCTGGGCATCGCATCGTTCCATGAGTGGAGCCTTCCCTGGGCCATCAGCTTGCTCATCGCGCCGGTCATCACCGGCATCCTCGGCTTTCTCGTCGGGATCCCGTCGCTACGGCTGAAGGGACCCTACCTCGCCCTGGCGACGCTCGCCTTCGCGGTGATCGTCATGCCCATCGCCAAGCGCTTCGAGGAGTTCACGGGCGGCGTCCAGGGCATCGCCATGTTCGGGAAGATCAAGCTGTGGGACGTCTTCGCCGACCACTCGGATTACTTCTGGTACTACTTGTCGCTGGCGGCTGCCGTCCTCATGCTCGTTTTCGTCTGGAACATCATGCACGGGCGTATCGGCCGTGCCCTCATCGCCATCCGGGACAACGAGATCGCGGCTTCGGCGATGGGCGTGAACGTTGCCCTCTACAAGACCACGGTCTTCGGCATCGCTGCCGCGTTCGCCGGCTTCGCGGGGGCGGTGAACGCGGCTGTCATCCAGTTCGCCTCGCCCGACCAGTACTCCACGCTCGTCTCAATCCGGGTGTTCGTCGGCGCCGTCATCGGGGGCGTGGCCTCGGTGCCTGGCGCGGTGTTCGGCGGCCTCTTCACCCAGTTCATCCCGGATATCGCTGCCGATGTAAGCAAGGCCGCCGCCGATGCAGTCCAAGCGGTCATCTTGATCGTATTCATGTATGCGATGCGGGGTGGGTTCGCCGGCTTCGTCGTCCAGACGTGGCACTACGGCCGCCGCGGCGTCCAGCTCCTGCGGCCTGCTGCGTCGCGCGAGCCGGCCACCGAGGCTTCCGCGGCTGCCTCCGCACCGTCGCCGAGCGGAAGCGAGTAACCTGCATTCGGGTTTCCCCGCCGCACTCCGGTGCGGCGGTGAGCCAAATACCAACGACGGAGGGAGAGACCAGGCAGATGAAACGGTCCAAGTTCACGTTCCTGCTTCTCCTCGTCGTCGCCATCGCCTCGTTGGCCTTGGTGGCGTGCGGTGGCGATGACGAGGAAGAGGAGACGCCGGCGCCTACCCAACCCGCCGGCCAGACGGCGACGGCGACGGCCGAAGCGTCGCCGACGACGGTGAAGGCCTATGACGAAGGGGCCAGCGACACGGAGATCAAGATCGGTGGCTGCTATCCGTTCTCCGGGCCCGCCGCTGCCTACGGCACCATCGGGAAGTCGGCCGAGGCGTACTTCAAGATGGTGAACGAGCAGGGCGGCGTGAACGGGCGGAAGATCACCTTCATCACCTACGACGACCAGTACTCGCCGGACAAGGCGGTGCAGTGCGCCCGGACGCTCGTCGAGCAGGACAAGGTGCTCTTCGTGTTCAACACGCTGGGCACCCCGTCGAACACAGCGATCTGGGACTATCTAAACCAGAAGAAGGTGCCGCACCTCTTCGTGGCAACGGGCGCGACGAAGTGGGGAGAGGACCCCGAGTCGCATCCGTGGACGATGGGCTGGCAGCCGTACTACCAGGCGGAGTCGGCCATCTACGTTGAATACCTGACGAAGGAGAAGCCGAACGCCAAGGTCGCCATCCTGTACCAGAACGACGACTACGGGAAGGACTACCTGGAAGGCTTCAAGAAGGCCCTCGGCGCCAAGTACAGCCAGGTGGTGGTGAAGGAAGCGACCTATGCCACGACCGATGCCAGCGTCGCGCCGCAGGTGGCCCAGCTGAAGGAGTCCGGCGCCGACACCTTCTACATCATCGCCACGCCGAAGTTCGCGACGCAGGCGCTCGTTGCCGCTGCTCAGATCGGCTGGAAGCCCTTCATCCTCCTCAACTCCGTCTCGAGCTCCATCCCGGCGGTGATGAAGCCGGCCATGGACCAGGCCGGTGCCGAAGCCGTGAGCAACGTCATCACGACCATCTACACGAAGGACCCGGCGGACCCGGAGTGGGCGAACGACCCGGGCATGAAGGAGTACCTCGACTTCATGAAGAAGTACTACCCCGATGGCAACCCGAACGACGGGTTCAACGTGTACGGGTACTCCGTGGCCAAGACGTTGGTCGAGGGGGTCCTGAAGCGTGCGGGCGATAACCTCACCCGCGAGAACATCATGAAGATGGCCACGAGCATCAAGGACCTCCGCATCGACATGCTCCTGCCGGGCATCCTCATCAACACCGCGCCCGATGACTACTACCCCATCGAGGCCGAGCAGCTGGCGAAGTTCGACCCCGCCGCTGGTCGGTGGGTGCGCTTCGGCGAGGTGATCGACGTTTCGAAGAAGCGGGGCGGCTAGCGAGCCGTCATCGCACGGAAGGGTGCGGGCCGGGGCTCTAAGCCCCGGCCCGCTTCGTGTTCGCAACCTGGTGGGCGATAGTGGACTCGAACCACTGACCTCTGCGATGTCAACGCAGCGCTCTAACCGTCTGAGCTAATCGCCCCGGACACCCCAAGGATAGCGAAGGCCCCCGCCTGATGCCATCGGCTGCCATGCCCGGAACGCCGCCGGCCCGTACACTCGCCTTCGAGACTGCCAGCCCATCCGCGAGAGGAGGCCGCACCGTGCCCGAGCCCATCGACGAGCACGTCGACCTCGCGTCCCTTCCCAAAGAGGAGCGGCTCGCCCGCATGCGCCACTCCGCGGCGCACGTCCTCGCCGAGGCGATGCTCGACCTCATGCCCGAAGCCGAGCTGGGCATCGGCCCGCCCATCGAGACAGGGTTCTACTACGACTTCCGTCTCCCGCGGCCCCTCACCCAGGAGGACCTCGTTTGGCTGGAGGAGCGCATGCGGCGCTCCGTCGCCGCCTGTCACCCCTTCCGCATGGAGCGGATCACCCGCCAGGAGGCCCTCGAGCGCTGGAAGAACCAACCGTTCAAGCTCGACCTCCTGAAGGACCTCGCCGATGGCGAAATCACCCAGGTTACCCACAACGGTTTCACCGACCTTTGCAAGGGCGGGCACGTCAACCACACCGGTGAAATCGGCCCCTTCAAGCTCACCTCCATCGCGGGAGCGTACTGGCGCGGCGACGAGAAGAACCCCATGCTCCAGCGCGTCTACGGCATCCTCTTCGAAACCGAGGAAGAGCTCGCCGAATACGAACGCCAGCTGGAGGAAGCACGGCGCCGTGATCACCGGCGCATCGGTCGGGAGCTCGGGATCTTCGCCCTCTTCGACGAGGTCGGGCCCGGGCACGTCGTCTGGCTACCGGCCGGTGCGACCATCCGTCGCGAGCTCGAACGCTGGATCGTCGACCTGGAGGTGGAGCGGGGCTACCAGCACGTGGTCACGCCGCCCGTCGCGAAGCTCGAACTCTACCAGCGCTCCGGCCACTGGCAGCACTACCAGGACGCCATGTACCCGGTCATGGAGCGGGAGAACGAGCGGTACGTGCTCCGCCCCATGAACTGCCCCCACCACATCCTCATCTTCGCCTCACAGCAGCGCTCCTACCGCGAACTCCCGCTCCGCATCGCGGAGCTGGGCACGATGCACCGCTGGGAGAAGTCGGGCGAGCTCACGGGCATGAGCCGCGTCCGAATCATGACCCTGAACGACGCCCACATCTTCTGCGCCGGCCCCGAACAGGTGGAGCAGGAGGCCGAGGGAGTCCTCCGCCTCATGGAGGAGGTGTACGCCACCCTCGGTCTCCGCGACTACTACTACCGGCTCTCGCTGGGAGAACGTGGCTCGCCGAAGTTCGTCGACAACCCCGCGATGTGGGACGCCGGAGAATCGCTCCTCCGCCGCGTCCTCGAGAAGCTCGGCCTCCCCTTCGTCGAGGCGCCGGGCGAGGCGGCTTTCTACGGGCCGAAGATCGACGTCCAGTTCAAGACGGCGGCGGGGAAGGACGAAACGCTCGTCACCATCCAGGTGGATTTCCACCTCCCCAACCAGTTCGAGCTGGAGTACATCGGGGAGGACGGCCAACCCCATCGCCCCATCATCGTCCATCGGGGCGTGCTCTCCACTATGGAGCGGATGGTGGCGCTGCTCATCGAGCAGTACGAAGGGAACTTCCCGCTCTGGCTCGCCCCCACCCAGGCTGTGGTCGTGCCCATCGCCGACCGCCATGTGGAGTATGCCCGGCAGGTGGCGGCGAAGCTCCGCGCTGCTCGTCTGCGGGTCACCGTCGACGAACGGAACGAGCGCATGAACGCCAAGATCCGCGACGCGCAGCTCCAGAAGGTCCCGTACATCCTCGTCGTCGGCGATCGGGAAGTGCAGGCGGGGACGGCTGCCCTCCGGGTCCGTGGGGGCGGCGACCTCGGAGCGATGCCCGTCGACGCGATCGTGGAGCGGTTGCGGTCGGAACGGGATGCGCGGGCGCTGGTGCCGTGAGCTAGCCTTCCCAGAGGGGGAGCTGCACCGCCTCCGGCCGCGCGCGGCTCGGCCGGTCGCAGGAGAGGCCGAACTCGGCTGCCAGGGCGGCAGCGCGCCGCACGATCGCCTCCGCCTGCGCGCGCGGGAGGTTCGCGCCTCGGTAGCGGTGCTCGTAGATCGAGGCGAGGGCGGGCCACTCCCCGGCAAGCTGGGAGAGGAAATACGGGCGCGTTCCTGGCGGCAGGCGAAGCGGGCTGGCCCAGACGAAGCTTGCCCCCGCCTCTTTAGCGGCCCGGAGCACGCTGGCAATGGAGCTCGGAGCGTCGCTCAGGCCCGGTAAGAGCGGGGCCAAGGCTACGCCAGCGTCGAGCCCTGCCGCCCGCAGCCGCTCGAGGGCGCGGAGCCGCTGCGTAGGGGGCGGTGTGTCCGGCTCCGTGGCCTTCCACAGCCGCTCGTCGAGCGTCGGAATAGAGAACGCGACGGATACACCGGCCGCGCGGTCCAGCTCCTGAAGGACGTCGATGTCCCTCACGACCATCGGGCTACGCGTGACGAGGCTCGCGGGCGTTCGGGCGCGGGCGAGCACGGCCAGACACGCCCGCGTGAGGCGGTAGCGACCCTCGGCCGGCTGATACGGGTCGGTCGCCGTCCCGACCGCCACGAGTTCGCGCCGCCAACCGGGGCGCGAAAGCTCGGCTGCAAGCACCTGCGCGACGTTCGTCTTCACGCGAATGGAGGCGCCGTATGCGGCTCCGCTTGGCCGCTCGGCGCGCGCTTCGAAGGAGCGGACGTAACAGAAGGTGCAGCGGTGCGCGCACCCCATGTACGGGTTGAGGGACCAACGGAACGGCATCCCCTCCACGCGGTTCAATGCCGTCTTGCACGGTTCTTCGCGGTAGACTGGCCGCATGCGCCCAGGATGCCAGCTCGTCGCGCTGACCTCGGAGAGGTGGGTGGCACCACTGGGCTCGCGGTCACCGCTCGGTCACTCACCGGCGGGTTTCGCAGCTCCGCTTCGCGTCCGAAGTTTCTCTTCGACGGGGGGCGGACGGAGGGCGGAACGCCATGAAGGTGTCCTCAGCGAATACGAGGCTTCGGACGGCAGCCGCGTTGCTCGCCATCCTCCTGGCGTTGTCGGCATGCACCGCCTCGCTGCGTCCGGGTGAGACGCTCATCGTCCGTTGCGAAGACGGCAGCCTCGCGGTTACGAAGAAGGGTGAAGGGGAGGCCCACCTGGCCTGCGTCGCCGTCTCGCCCACGCCGCACCCCTCACCGACCCCGACCGCAACGCCGGAGCCACCCGCATCCGGGGCGGTCGGGCGGTGCGGCGAGCCGATGGACCAGTGGCATCCGCCGGTCGTCATCGGGCCCGACGGGAAGCCATGCTACACGGGCCACGAACACGGCGACCCTCCACCGGACTGGATCGCTGCGGCGGGGTACACCGTGCGCTTCTCCGGGCCGTTCAACACCTCACCGCAAGAGAACGTCGAGAAGCACGCCGGCATGAAGGGTTTCAGCACGCGCCTGAACGGCGTCGACCTCTACTTCCGCATCCACGCCGCCTCGAATCCGATGGACCGCATGAGCCGGTACCACTCGTACCAGGTGTGGGCTCGCGACCCGGCCGGCAACGTTTCGTTCTGGCAAGGCTGGTTCGACGCGGGTGACCCCCGGCCGGCGTCGGAAGGGGGCGCACGGGTCCCCCGCCGGCGGAACCCCTCTCCGGCCGAAGAGCAGCGCCCAATCATCGCCGTGTGCGATGCGACCTCCGTCGCTCAGGGGATCGGTTGTGAACAGTGGTACTCCGCTCCAGGGCAGCCCGACTGGAGTTGGGACTTCGGCTGGACCATCTGCGGAGCGACGACGCTCTACCAGCCAGGCGAGAACGCCACTGCCTACGACCGGAGCACCTGGATTCTCACCGGAGAAACGGGGGTCGAGCGCCGCCTCGAGGCCGCCTGGTACGCCTTCCGCAACCCTATCCGTGGGGCGTTCGTCGCCACGCAGTTCGGCGAAATCGTCTCGGGGCACGACGACCCCCGCTGCTCCGGCACTACCACGAAGTACGGCGTCACCTACCGGAACGTCTGTCTCGACCAGTACATCGCGCCGACCATGCCGACGGTCGCCTTCCCGGGCAATTCCGACCAGAAACGGTACCCCGACCCTGGGGTGACGGTCCCGAACTGACCTCTCCGTGGAGCCAGCGGATGCGCTTCGGGGGTCCGCGGTGAGCGGACCCCCGACCACTCCCGAGGGGACGCTACGGCTCTTCGTTCGTGAGGATGATGGTGGCCGAAGCGGCGAACATCCCCCCGACGCCGTGGCAGACGCTGATGCGGCAGTTCGGCACCTGAGCCGGCGCCGTTCCCCGCAGCTGGCGGACGCTCTCCTGGAGGGCGAACATCCCGTACATCCCAGTATGGGTGTAGCTCAGCCCTCCGCCGTTCGTGTTCAGCGGCAGCTTCCCTCCTGGCCGCGTGTTCCCCTCGGCGATGAACGCCCCTGCCTCTCCCCGACCGACAAAGCCGAGGTCCTCCAGGCCGAAGATGGGCAGGTGCGCGAAGGCGTCGTAAATCATGAGGTGGTCGACGTCGTCATGGGTGATGCCGGCCTCTTCGAAGGCCTTCTTTCCGGAGACGCGGAACGCCTTCGAAGTGGTGAAATCCTCCATCTGGCTGATCATGGGGCTCTCGACGCTCTCCCCCGTGCCCAGGATGTACACCGGCTTGGTGGGGAAGTCCTTCGCCCGTTCGGCCGAGACGAGCACCAGCGCGCCCCCGCCGTCGGTCACCAGGCAGCATTCCAGCAGCCTGATGGGGTAGGCGATCATGCGGGAGTTGAGCACGTCCTCCACCGTGATGGGGTCCCGGAACATGGCCCGCGGATTCATCGACGCCCACTCCCGCTGGACGACGGCCACCATCGCCAGCTGCTCCTCGGTGAGCCCGTACTCCTTCATGTACCGGAGCACGGGCAGGGTAAAGAGCGTCGGCGGGCCGAAGGGACCGTATGGAGCCTCGAACTGGCCTTGGAGCGATTGCGGCGCGAAACCGAACCGCGCCCTGCCGATGCCCGATCGGCCGCTCTCCCCGTGGGTGATGAGCACGGTCGAGCAGAGGCCTTCGTTGATGGCGGCCGCGGCGTGGCGCACGTGCATCATGAAGGAGCAGCCGCCCACGGCCGTGCCGTCGACCCAGGTGGGCGTAATGCCGAGGTACCAGGCGACCTCGACCGGTGATGCGCCGGCGCAGGCCAGACCGTCGATATCCTTCGGTGTCAGGCCGCAATCCGCCAACGCGTTCAAGGCCGCGTCAGCGTGGAGCTGGATCTGCGACATGTGGGGGATGACGCCGAGCTCCGTCGTCTCCGCAGCACCGACGATCGCCACCGACTTCCGCTTCATCGCGCATCCACCGGCCGAAACTTCGGGAGTGAGATCTCATCCGTGATCGGCTCGAACGTCACCTCGAGCGGCATGTCGAGCTGGAGCGCCTCCGGCGTTTGGGGACAGCCAACGATGTTCGTCATCATCCGCGGTCCTTCTTCGAGCTGCACCACCGCGATGGCGTAGGGGGCCTCCTGCTCGAAGCCGGGCGCCGGGCGGTGGTTGATGATGTAGCTGTAGAGCTTCGCCCGTCCCGAAGCCGTGAAGCTCTCGACGCTCCGGGCGGCGCACTTCGGGCAGTGCCCTCGCGGCGGGAAGAACACGTGCCCACAGACGGTGCACCGTTGGAGCCGCAGCTCGCCTCGCTTGCATCCCTCCCAGAAATCTCTGGTTTCGGGTGTCGGTTTCGGGATCGGCTTTCGGTATTCGGTCAATTCCACCCCTTCCTTCCCATGAGAGTCCGGTCCGGAACGCGGTACCCGGCTCGGCGCTCCCATATCTACCGTGAACGTCAAGGTTGGGCAAGGGACGGCTGGGTGTCCCTACGGTCGCGGGCCGGACGCCTGGAGATGCCAGCCGACGAACTCCTCCTCCGTCGGCACTTCCATCGCTCCCAGGAACTTCGCCGTCATGGCGTAGAACCCGCAGAGGAGGTTGATGCCCACGATGGCGGCCGGTGGGAAGTGCCGAGCCAGCTCGTCGTGCAGCGACTGCAGCGGGTGGTCCGTCTGGGCCATCGCGTCCACGTATGCCAGCAGCGCGCGTTCCGCCTCGCCGAAGAGCGGGCTTTCACGCCAGTGATGGAGCGCGAGGATCTTCTCGTCCGGGATTCCCGCCTCGCGTGCCAACCGCACGTGCTGGTGCCACTCGTACTTGCTCTGGTGGAGGATCGCAGTACGCAGGATGGCGAGCTCCCGGGTCGCGACGTCGAGGCCGCAGTGGTTCCAGAGACCGTTCCCCAGGCGCAGGTAGGCCCGTAGGAGGTGCGGGTTGTTCCCCATGACCCGGAAGATGTTCGGTGGTTCGCCGCCGTCCCGGGCCACGGCATCCCACACGTACTGCAGCTCGGTGGGGATGTCCTCGCGTCGAACGAAGGGAAGGCGCGCCATCGTGGCCTCCTCGCAGGGCGTTCGCGGGCAGTCTACCGTGCGTTCGGCTTCCCTGGGGATGCCTCGGGCGGGCGGCGGGGGCGTCCAGGCTCATCGGCGCCGGGCTGCCTTCGGGGTCCCCTGCGGCTGGGCACGAGGCTCGGCCTGGCCGCCGTCGCGAACCCAGATCTTCTTGGCGACCTCCGTCCCCATCACGATGTCGCGGCCGTTCACCCGTGCCGTCACCGTCCCGCGATAAGGCGCGATCGAGGCGAGCGTGATCGTCTCTCCAGGGAGGATCCCCTCCTCGTAGAAGAACTTCAGCAGTTCCTCGTCCTCCTCGAAGACCCGTTCGATGGTCGCGCTCTCGCCCTCCTTCAGGTCGGCGAGCGTGGTTCGCGAGAGGTCGGCGTCCTCCCCGGCTCCTGGGATCGGATAGCCGAAGGGACTCCGCGTGGGCCGATTGAGCGCCTCGTACAAGGCGGGCTCGGTAACGTCCGAAATCCCGTGCTCCAGGAGGTGCGCTTCCTCGTAGGCGCGCCACCACTCCACACCGAGCACTTGTGTCAGGAGACACTCGGCTAGCCTGTGGCGCCGGATCATCCGCTCGGCCCGGCGAAGCCCCTCGGAGGTGAGGTGGATGCGCTTCTTCGCGTCCTGGTAGACGAGGCCGTCGCGGATGAGGCGCTTCAGCATTCCCGCGACCGAAGGCGGCGTGACCCCGAGCCGGTCGGCGATCCGCACGGCGATGACGTCCTGTCCTTCGTCGTGCGACATCCTGTAGATGGCCGTCAGGTAATCGTCGACCGCGGCGTTCTGAACTTGCTTCGGCATGGCAGCATTCTAGCGCGCGCCCTGCGTGGCCAAGGAACGACGCGTACGATAGGAGGTGGCCGTGCTTTCGGCCTCGGACCTGCGATGTCCCTCCGCTACGCAATCCTCGGCCTTCTAGCGCGCGAAGAGCTTTCCGGCTACGAGATTACCAAGCGTTTCGACGAAAGCGTCGGCTACTTCTGGTTCGCCCACGCCCAACAGATCTATCCGGAGCTTGCTCGCCTCGAACGGGAGGGGCTGGTTTCGAGTCGGCTGGTGCGGCAATCGGGTCGGCCCGATAAGCGGCTGTACCGGATCTCGCCCGAGGGGCTCGCGGCGTTGCGGCAGTGGGTCACGACGCCCTCGCCGCCGACTCTGGTGAAGGACGAATTCCTCGTGAAGGTCTACAACTACGGGTTCGCCGACCCGGCTGCCGCCCTCTCGGCGCTGCGCGAGCACCGCCAGCGGCACGAGGAGCGGCTGGCGACCTACCGCGCCATCGAAACGCTCTTCCAGGTGACCGACCCGAACGAGCTCCCCGACGAGACCTACGGCGTCTACCTCACCCTCACGGCCGGTATCGCCATGGAGAGCGCGTTCCTGGAGTGGTGCCGTACGGTGGAGCAACTCCTGGCGGAGCGGGCGGCCCGACGGGCTCCCGGGAACGCCGGACGCAACCGTTCCAGCAGCGCGGGCTGACGGTCTCCCAGGGGGCCGGCCTAGGCGGCGCGCCTCCTCTCGGCGGCGCGCCGGGCCTGGAGCCTGCGCCGCTCCCAGCGCAGCTCGGTGAGCTGAGCGGCGAGCCACCCTCGTGCGCAGGGTGGGAGCGCGTGCTGAGCGCAGCAGTCCTTGCAGAGCTTCGGCCGGACCGCCGGTTCGTGCGGACAGGCATCCCGGGTCATCACTGCTCCTCCTCCGTCGCGGGGCTCGGTGCCCCTATCCGTATCATCGGCGGTGCCCAGGAGGGGGATGAGCGGTGACGGCAGGGAGGCGAATGCACGTTCGTTCACCTTTCCGCCCTTCGGGGACCTTTCCTCGCGCCGCACCATAGAGTACGCTTTGGCAGAGCGAAAAGATTCTCGATTGGGAGCAGCTGCGATGGCCGTCAATCCCTCGACTGGGCAGGGTGAAGGGCTCGACCTTTCCTGGCTCGACCTGTACGACGACGCCGCCTCCGCCACCCCGAGCAAGAAGGGGATGACCCTCGCGGACATCAACCTCGGCCGGTACTCGGCCGAAGCCCGTGGCGCCGGCGACATGACCTTCCGCCTCCGCGGGGCGATTCCACGCCCCAACGCCCAGCGGTTCGGGCCGAACTACCAGTCGAAAGCGGACGTGTGGGCCGAGAACTGCCTCATGCTCTACGAGGAGGCGGTCCAACGACAGTGGTCCTCGGCCCGCGATATTCCCTGGGAGACGCTCGAACCGCTGCCCGATGACATCGAGCGGGCCATGTGCCAGCTCTGCACCATGCTCACGGAGGTCGAGTTCATCGCCGGCGACGTCCCCGGTCAGTGGCTCCCCTTCGTGAGCGCCCAGGATTACGAGGCCGGTCTCTTCCTCATGACCCAAATCATGGACGAGGCGCGCCACACCGACGTCTTCCGGAAGCGAGCCCTTGCCAACGGGGGCGGCCTCCTGGCCCAGGGTGCGGGGCTCGGCCTGCGAACGCTCATCGAGGCGCGGGACTTCACGGAGATGTCCGTCCTCATGCACATCCAGGCCGAAGGCTTCGTCCAGTCGATGTTCCGCATGGGCGAGCTGATCGGGAAGACGGAAGCCGACAAGCGGATCTTCCGCATGAGCGCACAGGATGAATCCCGGCATCTCGCCTTCGGCGTGATGCACCTGAAGTACGTCCTCGATACCGAGCCGGAGCGCCGCGAGGAGATCCACCACTACCTCGACAAGGCCGAGGGGGATGCCGCCGGGGGCGGCTCGGGCGATGTCACCTTCCCGCCCGTCTTCGAAGCGCTCTGCATCCTCCTCGGAGGCGGCAAGGACAAGTTCGACGAGGGTGTGCAGAAGTTCCTCCTCCTTCGCAAGCGGCAGGTGAACGAGTACCTCCACCGCCTCGAGGTTGCCGGGCTCGGCGACCGCCGGCAGCGCGTGGGTCCGCTGCTCCGTCAGTTCGTCGAGGCTGCCTGAGGAGTCCGTCGCCATGTCCGAAGCACCCTCCGCGCCCCGCACGGTCGAGGTCCCCCAGGAAGCGCGCGATCGCGCCCGTGAGCTCGGCTGGGAGGACGGGCTTATCGAGCTTGCCCTTCAGCAGGGACACACCCTCCAGGAGGTGTGGCAAGCGCTCCGCGCCGGGGTCACAGGCGAGCAGGCGAAGATGTACCTTGCCCGTGGCGCCCGGGTCGTCCGCCCCGACTTCTGGTGGATGCGGGTGCCGACCGAGTGGGGTATCCGCGTGCGCCCGAAAGACCCGGCCATGGGCCTGCAGCTCAGCGACCTCATGGTCGGCACCTACGGTGACGTCCCGGACGTGTGGACCAACCGCTCGGAGATCGCCCGCGGCTCCTGGCCGAACCCCGTCGTCGAGGACATGGGGTACACGATCTTCGAGAAGGCGATCGTTTGGGCCGATTGCGTCGTGCCCTTGTACGAGATCGCGATTCGGGACCGCTGGGCGGCCGCGACGGACCTTCCTTGGAGTACCCTCGAACCCTTACCCACCGACATCGAACGCGCCGTTTGCCAATTCCTCACCGAGCAGAGCGAGCGGGCCTACTTCGAGGCGACGATGTGGGCGGGCTGGCTCCCGGAGATCAGCTACGGCTTCCTCGAGCTGAAGCTGTTCCTTTCCACGGTGATCTTCGACCTCGCCCGGCACTCCGAGGCCTTCCGGAAGCGCGCCCTTGCCAACGGCGGCGGCCTGGGCCTCCAGGCCCCTACCGACTACAACCGTATCGTGAAGGAGGCGCGGACGTTCCCCGAGCTCGCAGCGGTGCTCTTCGTGCAGGACAGCATGCTCCTCACCCTCTTCCGGCACGGTGAGCGCATCGCCCAGAACCAGCTCGAGCGTCAGCTCTACGCCCTCTGCGCTCGGGACCGCGAGCGCCTCGTGGAGTATCAGGTGGAGCGGCTGAAGCACTTCCTGTACAAGATGCCCGACCGGCGGGAGGAGCAGAACCTCTACTTCAGCAAGGCCGAGGGCCGCATCGCGAAGGAGTGGCGCGACCCCGCGGTTTGGGAACCGCTTGCCATCCTGCTCGGAGGCGGCACCGATCGCATCGAGGAGGGGCGGCGCATGCTGCTCGAGCTGCGGAAGGCCCAGGTCGACGACTACGTGGCCAACCTCCGCCGTGCCACCTTCGAGCGGAAGAGCCTGAACGGCCGCCTGGTGGCCATCTTCGAGGAGGCGACAGCGCCCACCGCTACCGCCTGACGCCTGCGGGGGCGACGAGTCCATTTGTGGCGGGAGCGCGATGGTAGGGGGGCGCGCTCCCGCCTCGCTCTCGCGCGCAGGTCTTTCGAAGCGGGCTGGCTCACCGGAACGGGAGGCGCTCCAGCCGGGTGCGGCACCGGGGCGGGAGCCTCTCCGGAGCACGTCTCCGGACCAGGCCGGCTCACGGGAACGGATTGCTACTGGCGTCCCCGTGGGGCTCGTCCGCGATCCCCAAGAGGCGCCGGCGAGCGCGCTCGTACCGCTCCTTCGCCCGGGCTTCGCGGTTGAGCAGCCCCTTCAGGGCCGGCGGCGCCAGCGGTTTGCCTTCCAACAGCACGCTGTGTAGCCGTTCGAGCTGACTCATCCAGGCGGCGAAGGCTTCCCGGTACTCCCGCGCCGCTTCGTCGTCCCTCATCGGCCATGCTCCCTGTCGGAATTCGTTACCGTCCTCTCGCGGTAAAGGCCGAAACGCCGTTTCATGGTGAACGTGGAGATGCGCATCGTCACCGAGCGGCCGGCGGCGCCCCCAGCCTCACGAGAAGATACCGGAACGGTCGTCAGGGCGGCCAGCAGGGAGACGGCTAGGCGCCGGGCCTGGGGCATCCTCTTGCTGGCGGCGCAGGCGCTCGGCGCGGCGACGGCGATGCGGCTGGCCTTCGTGCTGCCGAGCTCCTTCCCCCTCAACGATGGCGGGTTGTTCTACGCCATGGCTCGCGACCTTGAGGCCTCGGGTTTCCGGCTTCCAGCCGAGACGTCGTACAACGGCGGGCTGCCGTTCGCCTATCCACCGCTCGGCATCTACCTCGCTGCCGCCCTGGATCGCCTCGGCCCCTGGTCCCTCATCGACGTCATGCGCTTCCTTCCGATGTCCCTGAGCGTGCTCGCCGTGGGGGTCTTCGCGCTGCTCGCCGGCGAGCTGTTCAGGCCCCGGCACCTGGCGTGGATTGCGGCACTCTGGTTCGCTCTCCTCCCCATGGCCTATGTCTGGGTGATCATGGGTGGCGGCGTTACGAGGGCTGTCGGACAGCTCTTCTCCCTCCTCGCCCTCTGGCAGGCGGTGCGGCTGGCCAGGACGGGGGGACGGAGGCCGGTCGTGGGCCTTGGTGCCTTCGCCGGGCTGACGCTGCTCTCTCACCCCGAAGCGGCGTGGTTCGTCGCCTACTCCGTTCCACTGGTGTGGCTCGCTTTCGACCGCAGCCGCGCCGGATTCTTCCGCTTCGCCATGGCGGGCGCGCTCGGCCTCGCCATCGCGGCCCCGTGGCTCGCCACGGTGGGAGCTCGGCACGGGGTCGACCTTCTCCGTCCTGCTGCCGATTCGGGTTGGCCGTGGTACGCGGGATTGGTGCGCCTCGCCCACCTCGACGTTACCCGCGAGCCCTTCTTCCCTCTCATCGGCGCGTTGGCCTTGGTCGGTGCCTACCGGACCCTTCTCCGCGGCGAATGGTTCTTGGCCGCTTGGGTGGTGCTTGCCCACCTTGCACAGGCCCGCGCTGCAGACCAGCGGGCAGTGGTTCCCATCGCGCTCCTGGCGGCCGTGGGCGTCGCCGACCTCGCCGCGCTCGCGGCGACGGCACTCCGCGAGAGGCTCGTGGCGGACTGGGACCCTCGATCTCTCGCCCGTCCGGCAGGGGGAGCGGTGGCAGCCGCAGCGGTGCCCATCGCGCTGTTCACTGCCTTCACGACGCTCGAGGCGTATCGGCCCCTGCTGAGCGGGCTACCCGGGGCAGAGCGCACCGCGATGGCGGTGGTCGCCGAACGCACCCCGCGCGACGCCTCCTTCGCCGTGGTTACGGGTGACCGCTGGTTCGGGAGCGACCGCACGACCGAGTGGTTTCCCGCGTTAACGGGACGGCAGGCGGTCAACGTCGTCCAGGGGTACGAATGGACGGGTGAGTTCGCCGAGCGCATTAGACGGCACGACGCCCTCCAAGCGTGTACCGTGCAGGGGTCGATGTGTCTTGAGCTCTGGGCGGCCGTCTTCGATGCGGACTTCGATTACGTGTACATCGCCAAGCGGCCCTTCTTCGCCGCCGGCGTGTTAGTCGACGGCACCGGAGCGCTCCAGGCGATCGTGCGGAACAGCCCGCGCTACTTGGTGCTGTATGACGGTCCTGGCGCCCTCATCGCCAAGCGGTTGAGCACGTCGCCGCAGCTCCCTTAGGAGGAGCAGGGCGAGGGCCGGGAGGTAGATCCCCAGCACTACCCAGGGGCCGGCTGTTTCGGGCGATGTCCCCGCGCGGGTGTCTCCGTCGGGCAGCAGCCGCCACAGGGTGTAGCCGACCCAGCTCGATGCCACCAGGCTGAGGCTTTCGCCCCACCCCCTCACCACGAGCCACACGGGGAGCTGGTCGTAGAACCAGAGCCGCTGCGGCAGAAGGCAGAGCACCAGGAAGAGGCGGCCGTCGCGCTCCCTCCACAACCAGAAGGCCAACAGCAGCAGCGGCCCCGGGAGCACCGCCAGCGGCATTCGGTACTGTGGGCCCGCCAGGCGCAGGTTCGCCATCCATTCGATGGGCCAGGAGGGCATCACCGCGAGACTGAGGAGCGCTGTTCCCGCAAGGAGCGCCAGTCCCAGGGGCGTTCGCCTGCGAAGCAGCGCTACCACGCCCACGTTCGGTTTGCAGAGCGCGAGCGGCGAGAGCAACGGCAGGAACGCCGCTGCCATCACCAGCGGCGACCATTGTGCGACGGTCGCTGCGACGTAGTACGGTGCGCTGATGAAGAGCGGCAGGAGGTACGGCGCCCGCCGGGCGACTCCGAACGCTAACAGGCCCGACCCCACAGCGAAGAAGAGCGCCCCGGCCAGCTCCCATGGCAGACCGACGAACGGCAGCGCGGCCAGCAGTGCGGGCAGCGGGTAGAAGAGCGGCGCGTCGAACGGGTAGGGGAGGTAGGGAGCGAGCGCGGGGTCGTCGTACGGGTTCTCCCCCGCGAGCAGGCGCTGCACCCCTCGGAGCGCCCAGGTGAAGTCGGCGGCCAGCTCTCCACGTGCCGCTAGGCTCTGGTAGCAGAGGGCGAACCCACCACAGGCGGCCAGCACTGCCACGGCCGCGGCCAGGGTTGTCGGCCACCCGCGGGCCTCCGCGTCGGGGTCCTCCGACGCGAGCCTGGGGAGGATCGCTCGGCGGCGGTCCCAGAGGGCCCGCACCTCTTCCAGAGCGCGCGGAACCAATCGACCGGCGATCCCGATCGAACGACGTTCGGACCAGGTGGTCAGGGCCGCCCCTCCGTCGCGTGCTCTGGCGACGGCCTGCCTCGCCGTTCGCCTCCTCGATCGGGACCCTACGGCTGGAGTCCCTTGTGCGCAATCGCGGGGTCAGGAACGGTTACCGAACCGACCCGTACCAGCGGCATCTGACGACCGCCCGAGGGGCCGATCGCTCGACGCGGGCGCTTGGAGCACCTACGCGCGCACTTCTCCGCGCCCGCACCAAGGGGAACTGGCGAAGAGCCGACCCGGTGTGCACGGGCCGGAAGTACGCCCCCGAGCCCGCTCCAGCCCTTCCGCTGCAAACTCGTGCGGCGCGTGCTCCCGGGTGTCGCGATGGGTCGGAAAGACGGAAGCCCGGCAGATTTCGCCGCCGCGGTCGACCGCACGAGTTGCGAACGGAGGGCGATAAGGAGACGACACTCGGACCACCTACGGGAGAGGTCTCCAGCCGACGTCTTCCAGGCGAGCAGGCGTGTCTTCCCGAGCGGCTGGCCCCGACCGACCGCGAGGTGCCTCGGTCCTCAGCCCGAGCACCGCTCGAATCACGTACCGCCCGCCAACGACTCGCGGAGGGGCGACCGGTCGGATACGACGTGCACCCTCCAGGAGCCGAGCGCCTCCGGACCATCCCCCTCTATCAGGAGCATCCAGGTCACAGGCCGGCCGACTTTGAACAAACGTTCGGCCGCGAGGGGCCATGGTGGCCGGCGCAGCCGCCGCCTAGAAGGCGATGGCGACAAAACGTCATCAGGTGTCGCGATAGCGTCCGACAATCACACCCTAGCTCCGCACGAGGTGACAGCGATGGATCGATTGGCAGGGCTCTGGCGCTGGTACCGCGGCCGTCGGCGCCGCACACAGTGGCTCCTCGGCGTCGGGGCCGCGGTCGTCATCTTGGCCATCGTCAGTGCCGCGAGCGGCAGCGGGGGTGAGGAGTCATCCGCTCCGCCGGCCGCGCCGGCCGATGCCACGCCTATGGCGACGGCCACCGCCACGCCGACTCCCACTCCGACGAACACGCCGACACCGGCACCGTCGCCCACGCCGACGCCCGACGAGGGGGAGGCGGCCTATCGGGCGGCGCTGCTGCGCGAGCTCCCTCCCATCAGCGACGCCCTCACCGAGCTCGGCCGGCTGATGAGCGAGGCGGGAGAGCAGCCCACGAGGATCCTGCAATCCGACTGGCGGTTCAACGTGGCCGCGCAGCTCGCCGTCATCCAGGTTGGCGCCGACCGCATCCGCGGGCTCACGCCGCCGCCTCGATTCGCCGATGCCCACGCCGACCTCGCGGCCGCGATGGACTTGCTCGACGAGGCGTCGACCGAGCTCGCCCGCGGCATCGACACCCTCGACGCGGCGCGCATCACCCGCGCCGCGGACCTTCTCCGGCAGGCGACGGAGAAGATCCAATCCGCGACGGCGAAGCTCCCGCGGCAGTGAGATGGGAGGCTCGGTTCGAGCGACGCAGTGAGCGGACGTGGCGCGAGTGGGGAGCTCGTGGGCGAACGATTGCCCACCGGTAGCCAAGACAGGCGAGAGCGGCCCTCGCGGAGGCCCGTCTTGGATTCGGTTCGTGGTAGCGCGTGCGGGATTCGAACCCGCGATCTCCGCCTTGAAAGGGCGGCGTCCTAGGCCTCTAGACGAACGCGCCACCCGCGAAGCCAGGGTAGCATGGGCCCGCTCTCACGAGCTATCGGGGAGCGATCGCCTCCAGCGCGGACCGGGCAATGCCCGGCGCGTCGGCGATGGCGAGGAGCACCCTCCGCGCCTCACGGAGGAGGGCGAACTCGCGGCCGTCGGGCAATACCGCCACGGCCACGGCGCCCGCCTCGACCGTGCGGCCGCCGGAGCGTTCGAGCAGGAGCGACACGGCTGCGGCGGCCGCTTCGGCATCCCCTTGCTGCTCGAACCGGATCTCGAAGACGGCCAGGTGCGACGTCCCGTCGGTGTACACCGCGTAGGCGTCCCCCGACCACCCGGCCGCTGCCGCCCCGGCGTCGGCAGCGCCCAGTCGGAGCTGGAGGAAGTTCCGAAGGCTGAACTCGCCGAACTGGCCGCCCGACTCCCGGCGCCACGTGCTGGCCAGCGCGGCCCGGGGGTCGGGCTCTGGAACCGCTTCGGGTGCCCACGCACTCGCCACCAGGTCCGGGTGCAAGATCACGCTCGTGGCCAGAGGCGGCTCCCGAAGGTAGGAGTCGAGCTTCGCCCAGCCGTGGCCTTCGACAACGGCACGAGCCCAATCGGCGCCCGTCGTGTACGGGAAGTAGAGCTCCCGGAGGATGGATGGCGGCACATCCCCGGTCTGTCCCCGCTCGAGCTCGGCGCGTACGAGGGCGAAGGTCCGTCCTATCGGCAGCCAAGCGCCCCGGCGCCCCCGGTAGAGAACCGAAGTGTAGACGGCATCGCCCTCGACCGCGGCCGTCCAGGCCAGGTTCCGGTCGAGATTCTCCACCACACGGCGGTAGGTCTCGCCCAGGTCGAAGCGCGCGTCTTGAATCGCGTGGACGAACTCGTGGGCGAGCGTCTCCAGTTCGTCGGGCGTCAGGTCCGCCGGATCGGGAGCCTCGTATCCGTCGCGGACGATCCAGAGGGTGTCGTGGTCGGGGGAGTACAGCCCGAGCACAGCGGTCGCGCCGAACGAGCGGTAGATGTCGAGGTAGTTCTGGTCGGTGCGGAGGTGGCCGAGCAGCCGGTACAGGGTCGTGGTTTCCGCAAACCAGCGGCGGTCTTCGTCGGTGAGGAGGTCGTCGAGCAGCGCCGGGAGGTCGGCTCGGGCCACGAAGCGGATGTAAAGGTCGGCCGGCGCAGGGAGCCCTCGCAGCCGCGCGACCTCGGCCAAGATCTCCCGGTAGGCGGTGTCCGTAGACGGTGTGGGGCTGGCGGTCGCGGTCGGTGCTGCCGTCGGCTCCGAGGTCGTCGGCGGTGCTCCCGTTGCAGCAGGCGGTGCGGGTGTCCGTGGGCCGCAAGCCGCGAGGGCGAGGATGAGGAGGAGGAAGAGGGCGAACGTACGGAGGACGGTCACGATGGCTGCATTTTGCCGGTTCGAGGCGCCGTCGGGTATCCTGGAGGTCCACGGGGCGCATTCGTCTAGCGGCCTAGGACACCGCCCTCTCAAGGCGGAGATCGCGGGTTCGAATCCCGCATGCGCTACCAAAGGTGAGTCCGAGGGGGGCCCGGCGATGGGCCCCTCTCGCGGCGTTCGAGCGCCCCTGCAACCTCAGGCCCCCTTCGAGGTCCGCTTGCATGCGTCGGCCTCAATGGGCGGTTTCCTCGCCCCTCAGCTTCTCGCGCGAAAATGTGAGGTAGAGCAGCAGCAACGACGGCACCAGGATGAGCGCGCCAATCGGCAGCGCCACCAGGAACGCGCTCACCGTCGCCCGCGCCGCCGCGGCCTCCTCGTAGGTCAGCGCATCCGCCAGCAGGTACGGGTGCTGCGCGAGCCCCCACGTCGCCACTACCCCGGCCACCGTTGCGCCTGCCAGCAGCGGCGCAAGGCGGTACCGCCGCGCCCACAGCGCCCACAGGCCGGTCAGCCCCAGCACTGCCGTCAACGCCATCGCGCCCACCGCCCGCACGTCATCCAGGCGCTCGGCGAACCTCCCGGCGTCGGCAGCCGCCACCGGGATCGCCAGCGTGGTCGCCGCGCCCAGCGCGAGCGAAGCGCCAATCGCCCGCCGGCGGAAGTCCTCCCGCAGCGCCCCTTCCGTCCGCGGCACCATGTAGGCCGCAGCCAGGAACGCGCAGATCAGCATCCCGATGAGCCCGCACATGAGCGCGAACGGCCGCAGCCACCCCTCGAACGGCCCCGAGAGCACTCGCGTGCCCTCCACCTCGAGGTGGCCGGCCGTCACCGCGCCGATCACCGTCCCGAAGAAGAACGGCGTGGCGAGGCTCGCCCACGAGAACCACCGTAGCGATTGTGCCGCCAGCCGCGAATCCCGCCGGCCGTAGTGCCGGAACGCAAACGCCGCTCCCCGGGCCACAATCCCAAGCAGCGCGATGAACAGCGGGAGATACAGCGCCTCGAAAATCACCGCATAAGCCGCCGGGAAGACCGTGAACAGCGTCACCACCAGCAGGATGAGCCACACGTGGTTGGTCTCCCATACCGGCCCGATCGCCCGCTCGAGCGCGAGCCGCTGCTCATCCTTCCGCGGTCCGCTCGCCAGCAGCGACCAGACCCCGCCGCCGAAGTCCGCCCCGCCGAACATCGCGTACAGCATCACCGCCCCCAGCGCGACCCCGGCGGCCAGCAGTTCAGGCGACACCCGGCACCTCGCTTCCCGCTGGGCGCGCCGCCGGCTCGCGCTTCGGCCCGTTGTGCGGCCAGCGCAGCAGCGCCGTCACCAGCGCTATCGAAATCACGACGTAGAGTGCCGTGAACAGGATGAAGAACCCGAGGATGCCGTCCTGCTCCGTTACCCCCTCCGAAGTGCGCAGGTAGCCGTACACCACCCACGGCTGCCGCCCGAATTCGGTCACGAACCACCCGGTCTGTAGCGCCGCAAACGAGACGAACCCGCCCGCCACCAGCGCCCAGGTCAGCGCCCGCCCCGGCAGCCACGCCTCCCGGCGTCGCCGCCACGACGCGACCCAGTACCACCCCGCCAGGAACAGCAGCGCAAACCCCCCGCCGACCATCACCTGGAAGGAAAGATGCGTCAGCAGCTCGTTCGGCCGCTCGTCCTCCGGCACGTCGTTGAGCCCCAGCACCTCGGCGTCGAAGTCGCGATAGCCCAGGTAGCTCAGGAGCCTCGGGATCTCGATGGCGAATCGTGTCTCCCCGTCCATCGGGATGCCGCCGATGCGCAGCGGCGCCCCGCGCTCCGTTCCGTACTGCCCTTCCATCGCCGCGAACTTCACCGGCTGCAGCTCCGCCACCCGCCGCGCGGCGAAGTCCCCCGCCACGATCTGCAACGGGATCGAAACCGCCGCCATCGCCATCGCCACCTGCAGCCCCAGCTTCGGGTTCACCGCCGGCACCTTCCGCCAGATCAGCCAGGCATACACCGCGCCAACGGTGAAGCCGGTCACCACGTACGAAGCGAGCGTCCCATGGACCGCCTGGTGCAGCCACGCCGCATTGAACATCGCATCCCATGGGTCCACGTCCACAACCTCGCCGTTGACCACCCGGAAGCCATCCGGCGTGTTCATCCAGGCATTTGCCGAGATGACGAACACGGCCGACATCGCCGAACTCACCACCAGCGGGATGGTGGTGAGCCAGTGCGCCAGCGGCGACAGCCGGTTCCACCCGTAGATGTAGAGCGCCAGGAAGATGGCCTCGGTGAAGAAGGCGAAGCCCTCGAGCGAGAACGGCATCCCGATGATCCCGCCCGCGTATGCCATGAACCGCGGCCATAGCAGCCCGAGCTCGAACGACAGCACTGTCCCCGACACCGCCCCCACCGCGAACAGCAGCCCCACGATCGGCGTCCACGACCGCGCCAGCTCCCGGTAGCGCGGGTCCCCGGTCTTCAGCCCCAGCCCTTCCACGATGAACAGGAGCAGCGGCAGGCCGATCCCCAGCGGCGTAAAGAACATGTGGAACACCAGCGAAAGGCCCATCAGGGCCCGCGCCGAGAGCAGCGTATCCCACCCCATCGAACTCTCCGCGGCTGGCGTGCATCGCCAGTATGGCCGAGCGCGATGGCTCACGTGACGGGCGTTCGTCGATGCAGGAACGATGCAGGAATCGAAACCGTCGATGCGGCGGGTGGGCCTCTGTAAGCCAGGGCGCCTCCTGTGCGGCTTCCAGCCCCGCCGGCGCGCGTGCAGTCGGGCCGGGTTCTGCTCCTGCCACCCCGAGGGCCGTCGATACGGGGCGGCGCCCCGGCCGAGCATCCGTACTGCTCGCCTGTTCCTCGCGTTCGACGTGGGCGCTGCGAGCCTCGCGCGATGGCGCCCGCCCTCGAAGGCGGTCGACGTTTCGGCTGTGCCTCCCGCTGCTCCAGCCGGAAAACGCGGTACACTCCCCTTTCGGCTAGTTATTCCACGGGAGGCGTTCATGAAGCTCGGGTTGAACCTCGGCTACTCCGGTGCCCGCCTCGAACTGCCCGTCGACCTCGTCCTCGAAGCCGAGCGCCTCGGCTGGGACTCCGTCTGGACGGCGGAAGCATACGGGTCCGATGCCGTCACGCCGCTTGCCTACCTCGCTGCCCTCACCAAGCGGATTAAGCTTGCCACCGGCATCATGCAGATTCCGGCCCGCACGCCGGCAATGACGGCGATGACGGCCATGACTCTCGACGCCCTGAGCGGCGGGCGCGTCATCGTGGGGCTCGGGCTATCGGGTCCGCAAGTGGTCGAGGGTTGGCACGGCGTGCCGTACGGGAACCCGAGCGCCCGCCTTCGCGAATACGTCACCATCCTCCGGCGTATCTGGGCGCGGGAGGCGCCGCTCGAGTTCCACGGAAAGGAGTACGACATCCCCTACACCGGCCCGGGCGCGACCGGCCTGGGCAAGCCTCTCAAGAGCATCCTCCACGGGCGGCCGCTGCCCATCTACCTCGCCACCCTTGGCCCCAAGAACATCCGCCTCACCGCCGAGATCGCGGACGGCTGGATTCCTGCCTTCTTCTCCCCCTACCGGATGGACGTATTCCGGGCCGACCTGGAGGCGGGGTTCGCCCGAGCGGGGAACGGCAAATCGTGGAAGGATTTCGACATCGTCGCCGGCTGCACGGTGATCCTCACCGACGATGTGAAGGCTGGCCTGGCGGCGGTGAAGCCCGCGATCGCGCTGTACGTCGGCGGCATGGGTGCTCGCCAGAAGAACTTCTACAACGAGCTGATGCACCGTTACGGCTATGGTGAGGCCGCGGAGCGCATCCAGGAGCTGTACCTGGCCGGCCGCAAGGCCGAAGCCGAAGCTGCCGTTCCGGACGAACTCGCCGACGAGCTCTCCCTCGTCGGCCCCGAGGCACGCATTCGGGAGCGCTTCCGGGCCTGGGAGGATGCCGGCGTCGGCACCCTCCTGGTCGGCACGCGGGACCCACGCGTCCTCGCGCTTCTCGCGGACCTCGCAGGCGCCCGGGCAGGCGGGTGACGGTTCGGACGGCGGAGTGGAGATTTCGCCGGCTTTTTACACAAGGGTTGCGGCGCGCGCCCGAGGACGGCCGAAGTTCCAGATGGAGGTGGTCGCCCATGGCGCTCGTGCTCGATTCGAAGAACGCCGTCCACGTCCGCACCGGGCGATACGCCCAGCGAGAGCGGCCAGCGGCGACCATCCCCGGCCGCATGCGAGCTCTCCGCGCCCGGCCATCGTCCTCTCCTGCCCACCCGTCCCCCGTCGAGGCGCTGTCGTGGGCAGCGCTCCTGCTCCTCTGGCGGGCGCTCTGGCGTCCCACCTGAGCACTCCTCCCCTGTCCCCAGCGCGGGGCTCGCACGAACGCCGGAGGGGGCCCGAATTTCGGGCCCCCTCACCGGGCTCACGCCCCTTGAGGCCGTCCGGTGTCAGGCCGTGACGGGAGCTCCGATGCGAACGGTGGGCATCGGCGAGGCGGCGAAGAACGCCGCCGCGATACCCCCTGCCATGAGCGAGGATAGGTAGACGGCGCCTTCCGGGACTCGCTCGTCGGCCGCCACGGGGGCCGTCACCGTGAGCCGGCCGTCGGTCACCTCGACGACGTCGCCTTCGCGCACTGCCAGGCGAGCCATGTCCGCCGGGGCGAGCCGCACCCGGTCGTAGCGGTGCAGCTTCTCCGCCTCCGGATGCCGAAGGGCGGCCGCATCGAGCGCGGTGTACAGGTCTCGGCTGCTGATGAGCCGGAGCGTCCCCGCGGCGGCAGCGGGAGGTTCGGCGAGCGGGACCACCGCCGCTTTCGGCGCCCGCGAGACGTCGAGCCGGATGCCCTCGCCCACGATGAGGTCGGCCGCGGGCATGTAGTCGGGACGTTCTGCGGCGATCTGCAGAAGCGCCTCCTCGGGCGTCGCCGGCACCGAGACGCCGAGTGCCTCCGCGAGGGCGCGGAGGGCTTCGAATCCGCGCACCGCCTCGCCCTCGGGTCGCACGGCTGGGGCGAGACGCTGGACGCGGAAATCTGCGGCCGTGTAGGTGCCCTCCGCCGCGTAGGCGCGGCCCTCGGCGATCACCACGGAGGCCGCCTTCGCGGTCTCGTGGAGCAGGCCGTCGATGACGACCACGGCGCACTCCGGCCGTAGTGCCGTGGCGGCAGCGGGCACGGTGAGCGTCGGGTCGTCGCGGAAGACGAGGAGTCCGGCGAGCCCTTCCCAATCGGGTTCGTTCGCCGCCAGGCCCAAGTCGAGCAGGCCGTGGGCGTTCGCCTCTGGCGGCAGGACGACGAGGTGCTCCGAGGCGCGTTCGCCGCACAAGGCGATGGCGAGGTTGGCGGCGCCGGCCGCCATCGCGGCCGCCTTCCCAGGGCTCACGGGGTTCGGGGCGACGAGCACCATCGTCGATTCGGGGTCGGCACCGCGGAGCGCCGCGAGCGCGTCGGCGAAGGCGGCCTCGTCGGCGCCGCCGAGCAGCAGCTCGGCGAGGCGGGCCGCGGCCCACCCCTCCTCGTTCGGGGCGGGCCGTACCCAGGCGGCGGCGAAGTCGCAGAGCTCGCTGCGGAGCGCGCCGATGACCACGAGGCGCGCCCCGGCTACGGCCGCGTCCTTCACCCGCAAGCTGGCGATGTTGTGGCTCTCCTCGATGTCGTCGTGGACGACCACCACCGTCTTCGCCTTCGCGAGCGCTTCCAGGTTGCCCGCCATGCGGGCGGTGCCGAATCGTGCCTCGAGTGCTCCTGCGACCGCGCGGAGCACGGGAGCGAGCGCGGTCGTGGCCTCCGTCCCGAAGGCTTCCCGGGCGACGATTCGCGCGAGCAGCGCCTCTTCGTTCGTGGCTGTCCCACCGACGAGCACAGCGACGCGCCCTCGTTCCCGGGCCTGCCGGAGGTGGCGGGCAGCTTCGGCCACGGCGTCCGCGTAGTTCGACGGAGCAAGGATCGTTCCCCGACGAACCAGGTGACGTCCGAGGCGCTCCCGTGGCTTGAGCGATGCGTAATGGAACCGACCGCGGACGCAGATCTGGTTCCCGGAGACGGGGTTGCCCACCCCTGGCCGCACGATGACCCCCCGTCCCTCCTTGGTTCCCAGGCGGATGCTGCAGCCGATGGCGCAGGAGTCGCAGGTGGTCGTCGTCCAGCGGTCGGGCTTCGCCACCCACTTGTTGGGGTGCTCCATGAGCGCGGCGGTCGGGCACACGTCGATGCAGGCCCCGCAGAAGTCGCAGTTGCTCTCGTGGATCGGGCCGCCGGCTCCGAAGGCGATGCGGGTATCCCACCCCTTTCCGCTCAGGGTGATGGCGCCGGTGTGTCGGATTTCGTTGCAGGCCCGCTGGCAGCGTGTGCAGATGATGCACATCTGCGGGTCGAATTCGAGGAAGGGGTTCGCGCGGTCGGCCTCGGGATGCGCGGTGGCGTACCACGAGCGCTCTTCGCCCACCCACGGCTCGTAGCCCGCCATCTCCACCTTCTCGCACGTGGCCTGGAGCTCGCAGCGGTAGTTCTTCGAGCAGGTGAGGCAGCGATGCGTCACCACGTCGTCGCGAAGGCAGATGTCGCCCGGGTGACAGTGCTCCCGTCGGTGACACGTGAGGCAGCGGTCGGAATGGTTCGCGAGGATGATCGACGTAACGGCCTTCCGCGCCGCCCGAATCTCCTCGGTGTCGGTGCGGACGACCATGCCGTCCTGGACTGTCGTGGTGCAGCTCAGCTGCAGACCAGGCGGCCCCTCCACGTCGACGAGACAGGTGCGGCAGCCGGCGTACGGCTTCAGCCCCGGTATGTAGCACAGGCTTGAGACATAAAAGCCGTTCTCCTTGAGAACCTCCAGGAGAACGGCGCCGTCGGGGGCTTCGATGACTCGACCGTTGACCGTGATCTTCGCCATGTGCCTAGAGCCGGTGGAAGTCTGCGTTGGGGTCGGGAGCCTTCTTGCCGTTCGGGTAGGTGTTGTTGTTCCTGCGGAGAAACTCGCGTGCGATCTCGGTGAGCTTCTCCTTGTCGCGGTACATTTCGTCGAACTGGTAGACGGCGTCGTCGAGCGGGCCACCCGGCTGGATCGCCTCGTAGGGGCAGGCTTCCGTGCACAGCCCGCAGTACATGCAGATGCGGAAATCGATCTCGTACCGGTCGATGTTCCGGCGCCCTTCGGCGTCCTGGCTGGTCGCGACGAGGATGCAGCCGTCCGGGCACGCCTGGGCGCAGGTGCTGCAGCCGGTGCAGCGCTCCTCGAACCACAGCAGGTTCGTGCGGGCGTAAACGGGGATGGGGCGCGTCTCCTCCGGGAACTGGATGGTCGCCGGGCGGCGGAACATCTGCCGCAGGGTGAGCGCCATCCCCTTCGCGATGCCGGTTCCGTAGGCCATGGCACCCCCGGGGGCCCGAACTTCGAGGCGAGTCTACCAGCCGCCAATTGTGATTACAAACACAAGCCCGCCATCACCCATCGCGGCTCGACCGCCAGCGCCGGACGACGACCACTTCCGTGACCTCGAACGCGTCGTCCTCCCCGCGCAATCGGCGGCCTTCCGAAACCGGCTTGCGAACGGGCAGGAGCGCACGGGCGCGGCGCACCGCACGGTGGATCGCCCACGCCTTCCCGGCGAGCCCCAGCCCGATCTGGAGGGCTGCTCCTACCGCCACCGCTGCTGCTACCTGTCGCATCGGCGTGGCGGGGAGTCGATACCCGTTCGGGGCCGGCGCGGGCGTCCCCGTCTCCACGATCGCTGGAGGACGGCGGCTCCCCAAGAACCTCCCGCAGCTGCGGCAGAAGTTGTCGTCCGGCGCAGGCAACGCCCGGCATTCGGGGCAGCGAAGGGCGCTCGACCGCGTCACGGTAGGCGATTATAGAGGCGCCCTAGGGGCGGGGCGAACCCGCACGGACGGCCGCCTCCACCGCATCCGTCAGGTCCACCGGTTCCTCCGGAGGGACCGCCAGGCGGCCCTCGGCGATCGCCCTCAACGTCTCGGCGACGAAGGGCCGCTCCCGCAGGAGGCCGCGGGCCCGGATGTCCTGCCAGAGCGGGTCGTCAGTCCCCCTAGCGGGGTCGAAGGCCTGCCACAGCGGCTCGTTCGCTTCGTCGCGGATGGGATACCGGCAGTAGGCGATGACGGGACCTCGGTCGACATCGCCCGTCACCACGTGATACATGCAGCCGGACTCCGTCGCCCCCTGGCGGATGAGCTCGAGGATGACCTCCTCGTACGGTCCCGTCGGCCCGTCAGGAAGCGCAGGGTGGTCGTTGATGAGGGTGAACCGTTCGTAGAGCTCCTCGGTGACGATGAGCATGTACCCGAAGAGCACGCCCAGGTCGAACCGGTACCGCCTAAGTCGCTCGGCGACTTCGCGGTCGAACTCGCGCCGCCAAGCCGGCAAGGGGAACCCCGGCCGCGACCGCTCCCCGCCGCGAGCCTTCCGGAACCGAACCGAGGAGAGCGTTTCCAGCGGGATGCCGCGCGCGCGCACCAGCTCCATGAGGCGGTCCGTGGGCTCCGCTTCCCCGGGCTCCCGATTGACGAAGACGACGGCGATCTCCACGGGGAGGCCTGCATCGATGGCCCGAAGGACGTACTCCAGGGCCCCGTACGAGCCCTGCCCGCGCCCCGTCGTCAGCCAGGCGACGCGGAGCGCACTCACGGCCCATCGGCCTCGTAGTCGAATTCCGCCTCACGAAGGACGGTCTCGTCCCCTGCGAGCCGGTCGTGCAGTTGGCGCACGCGGAGCTCTGCTTTCGACAGGATCGCGCGGAGCTGCGCGACGAGTGCGACGCCTTCCTCGTACAGCCTCAGCGCTTCCTCCAGCGTCAGGTTCCCCTGCTCCAGCTTGGCGGCGGTCTGCTCGAGGCGTGCGTACAGCTCTTCGAACGAGGTCTCGCCGGCGTTCACCTATCGCACCTCGGCCCAGAATGCGCCGTCGGAAACCGACACGGCCAGGCGGTCGCCGCCGCGAACGTGGCGCACGCTCGTCACCGGCCTCCGTCGGCCATCCTCCCTCTCCACGACCGCGTACCCGCGGCGGAGCACAGCGCGCGGGTCCATCGCCTCCAGGCGAGCTGCGGCGGCCTCCACTGCCGACCGTTCTCGAGCGCACCGTTCCTGGATCTGCTCTCGCAAGTCGCGGGCGCGGTGTGCCACCGCCGAGGCCAATGCCTCGAGTCGGGGCGCCCGCGCCCGCAGCCGGTCGGCGGCATGCCGGACTGCGCGGAGATCGCGGGCGATGATCTGGGCCGCGTCCGAACGCATCGCCCGCTCGAGGCGGGCGATCGTTGCCCAGACCTCACGGACGTCGGGAGTGCACCGCTCGACGGCAGCGCTCGGCGTCGGGGCCGTCACGTCAGCCACGAGGTCGGCGATGGTCTGGTCACGCTCGTGGCCGAGGCCCGTCACCACCGGAACCGGGAACGCGTAGATGGCCCGGGCGATGCGCTCGTCGTTGAACGCGGCGAGGTCTTCCGTCGCGCCGCCTCCGCGCGCGACGATGGCAACGTCGAGTCCCTTTACGCGGGCGAGGTCCTGGAGGGCTGCCAGGAGGTTCGGCACCGCCCGGTCACCTTGCACGAACGCCGGTGCCAGAACCAGCTCCGCGAGCGGCCAGCGATGGCGGAGGACACGCTCGATGTCCCGTATCGCCGCTCCGGTGGGGGAGGTAACGACGCCGATGCGCCGGGGGAAGCGCGGCGGACGCCGCTTCCGGCTCGCGTCGAAAAGCCCTTCCCGCTCCAACCGGCGGCGGAGCTCCTCGAGGCGCGCCGCCTCCAGGCCGACGCCTTCCGGCCGGACGAAATCGCAGATGAACTGGAGCTGGCCTCGCCCTTCGAACACGGTCACGCGGCCGTGGGCGAACACGCGCTCGCCGTTCCGCAGCTCGGCGTCGGGCATGTCGTTGCGAAAGAGAACGCAGGCGATGACCGCGTTCTCGTCCTTTAGGGTGAAGTAGCGGTGCCCCAGCCGGGACCGGCTGTAGTTCGAGACCTCACCGACGATCCACAGGTCCCACAGGGCATCGTTCGCCTCGAGGACGCTCTTGACGAAGGCTACGAGCGCCGAGACCGGCAGGGCTTGCATCAGCTCACCCGTTCGACGTACTCGCCCGTTTCCGTGTTCACCTTGATCCGCATCCCCGTGTCGATGAAGAGCGGTACCTGCACGACGAGGCCCGTCTCGAGGGTGGCCGGCTTGGTCGCACTGGTCGCAGTGTCCCCCTTCACCCCGGGCTCGGTCTCCACCACGGTCAGCTCGACCGTGGGCGGGAGCTCCAGGCCGATGACCTCGTCGCCGTAGAGCACGACCTCCACCACGTCGTTCTCGCGGAGGAACTTGGCTGCGTCCGCGACCTTCTCAGCCGTGACGGCGACCTGCTCGAAGGTCTCGGTGTTCATGAAGTGATAGAACTCGCCGTCGTTGTACAGGTACTGCATGGGCCGCCGCTCGACGCGCGCCCGGGGGAACTTCGAGCCGGCCTGGACCGTGTGCTCGATGATCGCCCCGCTGCGGATGTCGCGCAGCTTCATGCGCACCTGGGCCGAGCCGCGCCCCATCTTGATGTGCTGGTAGTCGAGCACCTGATACGGCTTGCCGTCGAGTTCGATGGCCACTCCCTTCTTCAGCTCTCCGGTAGAAATCAAGCGCGAACTCCTCTGCGAACGGTGATGCTCCCCCGGGGCGAGGCGGCTGGCGGTCAGACCCTTGCCGCGTGTGGGACCCCCTTCGGGCTCCCGGTCAGGACGCGGGCGCGGCCGCCCTCGAGCACAACCATGTCCTCGATGCGAACGCCTCCCCACGCGGGGATGTAGATGCCGGGTTCGATGGTAAACACCATCCCGTCTTCTAGCCTATCCTCGGAGTTCGGGCCCAGGTACGGGTCCTCGTGGACGTCGAGCCCGACTCCGTGCCCGAGCCCATGGGTGAAGTACTCGCCGTAGCCGCGCCGTTCGATGACGTCGGCGGCGAGCCGGTACGCCTCCTCCCCCGTCATCCCGCTGCGGATGCCATCGATGGCGGCGAGCTGCGCCTCGAGGACGACCTCGTACACCGCGGCGAACTTCGGATTCCCACGCCCCGCCGCGAACGTCCGCGTGATGTCGCTGCAGTAGCCCTGCCACACGGCGCCCATGTCGATCACGACCGCGTCGCCTTCACGGAACGGCACGTCGCGCGGGTAGGCGTGGGGCAACGCCGCCCAGACGCCGCCGGCGACGATGGTGGCGAACGATGGCCCCTCGCCACCGTGCTTCCGGATGGCCGCTCCCACCGCTTCCGCCACCGCTGCCTCCGTGACCCCCGGATGTACAAGCTCCGCGGCCTCGCCGAGGGCAGCGTCGGCGATCGCTGCCGCGCGGGTGAGGGCTGCGATCTCGCCTTCGTCCTTCACCCGGCGGAGCCGCTCGACGAGAGGAGGAGCGACCAGGAGCTCCGGCCGCTCCCCCGGCGGCAGTGCTTCGTTCGCCTCGGTCAGCCGGCGCCAAACCGAGAGGGTGGTGTCGTTCGGGGAGCAACCGACCCGCTTCCCCACAATGCCGGCCTCCGCGACAAGCTCTCGCCACCACGCGCTGGAACGTCCGCGCAATCGGAAGATGCGAACTGCCTCCCGGTCGACTTGTTCCGCTGCTTGTTCCCAGTACCGGGCATCGACGGCGAGAAATGCGGCCTCCCCGGTCACCAACACCATCCCAGCCGAGCCGGTGAACCCCGTGAGGTACCGCCGGTTGGCCGAGTGACGACCCGAGACGTCGTCGACGGGAGCGGTGACGAGCAGGGCATCGAGCCCTTCGCGGGCCATCTCGGCGCGGAGGCGCTGAAGTCTGACGGCGATGCTCACGGGGTGCCCTCCTCCGTGGCGGCGGAAGCGGCTCGGCGGCGCTCCAGCCAGTCGAGGAGCAAGTCGACCGCGAGGCCGTACCCCTCCACGCCGAAGCCGGCAACGTGGGCGATGCAGACTGCAGCCGTCAGCGAAGCGTGCCGGAAGCTCTCGCGGCGGTGCGTGTTCGAGACGTGCACCTCCACGGCAGGAAGGCCGCACGCCTCGATCGCATCGCGCAGCGCGACGGACGTATGGGTGAGCCCACCCGGATTGATGACGAGACCGCTCGCGGAGCGGCGCTGCTGGTGGAGGAAGTCGATGAGCGCCCCTTCGTGATTGCTCTGGAAGGAGAGCAGCGCTGCGCCGCGGGCGTTGGCCCTCGCCGCGGCCACCGCCTCCGCGTCGAGGAGGGTCGATCGGCCGTAGACGCGAGGGTTCCGCTCGCCGAGCAGATTCAAGTTCGGTCCGTTCACGAGGAGGATGACTCGCGGCCGCTCTGTCTGTGTCACTGCTGCCTCCTCCTCCGGGCGCGGTCGAGCACTTCGGCGCCGACGGCGCGCCACGCCTCCTCGGCGACCTCTGCGTGCCGTGCGCGGCTCACGTGGGTGTAGATCTCGGTGGTGGCGGGCGAAGCGTGCCCAAGGAGCTCCTGGACGATGCGGAGGTCGGCGCCGCCGTCCAGCAGGTGGGTGGCGAACGAGTGGCGCAGGAGGTGGGGGTGGAGGTCTTCGGCGATTCCGGCTGCGACCGCGTACCGCTTGATGGCCGTCTGCACGCTTCGCACGCTCAGCCGGTGGCCGAATCGGTTGACGAAGAGGGCCTTCTCCCCCGCGCGAGCGAGCTTGGGACGTCCCCCTGAGAGATACCGTTCGAGCGCGCGCATCGCCGGTCGGCCGAACAGC
This sequence comes from bacterium HR29, assembly GCA_002898215.1. Classification (GTDB taxonomy): domain Bacteria; phylum Chloroflexota; class Dehalococcoidia; order Tepidiformales; family Tepidiformaceae; genus HRBIN29. The sequence continues at coordinate 355,296 of BEIF01000001.1, forward strand.
ACGACCCGTTCGCGGCGCCCCTTTCCCCGCACGATAGCGGTGCCGGCGATGAGGTCCACTTCGCCGATGTCCAGCGCCACCAGCTCGGAGATCCGAAGGCCGCCACCATAGAGCAGCTCGAAGGCCGCGCGGTCGCGAAGACCTTGGGGGGTGTCCTCTGGCACGGCCTCGATGAGGGCCGCGATGACCGAAGGGTCTACCACTTTGGGCAAGCGTCGCGGGCGCTTCGGCAGCGTAATCCCGTACAGCGGGTCCCGCTCGATGACACCGGAGCGTTGCAGCCAGCGGTAGAAGCCGTGAATGGTGCTCGTACGGCGGCTGACGGAGGCTGCGGCGACGCCTCGGCTCCGCAGCGTCGCCAAGTACTCCCGGAATCGTGCCCGGTCGATGGCCAGGGGGTCGGCGCCGCGCTCGTCGCAGAATGCGAGGAAGTCGCCGATGTCGGATCGGTAGTTGCGCACCGTGTACGGCGAACGGTTCGCCACGGCCGCCAGTTCGTGGAGGTACCGTTCGAGCAGGTGGCGGGCACGGGCGGGAGGCTCGGCGGTCATGCCCGAAGCATAGGCCGCCGATGACGGCTCGGGAATCCCGCTCACGAGGCCCGGCGGGCGCGGCGAGCCGCTGACGCGCGCTTCGCGCGTGCGCTCCGTTCGAGAAGGCGCGCGTTCGCTTCGGCGCGCTCTTCGGGCGGACGCGGCGGCGCCATCTTCTCGGGCTCGATGCTGTTCGTCGTATAGCTACAGGCCGGGTAGTTCCAGCAACCGTAGAAGCTCCCCCGGCGCGTCCGCCGAACCACCAGCTCGCCGCCGTCCTCCGGACAGCGGACGCCCACAGGGACGCCGCTGGTGAAGTCGCACACGCCCGCCTCGCGGTGTTCGCAGGCCACGTACGGGCCGAAGGGGCCGGAGCGGCGGTAGAGGGTGCCTCCGCACTTCGGGCAGCGGTACTCGGTCGGCTCCGGTCCGGTCGCGGCCGGCTGTCCCTCCTCGGTGAGGGGCTTGGCGTTCTTGCAGTCGGGGAAGCGCGGGCAGGCGAGGAACTTCCCGCGTCGGCCCCAGCGGATGACCATCTTCGCCTGGCCGCACACGTCGCAGGGAATGTCCGTGGGCTCCTCCTGTCGCTCCGCCTGCTCCCGCGCGGCCTTCCACTCCTTCTCGAACGTTTCCCAGAAGCTCTTCACCACGGGGAGGTACGACGCTTCGCCCCTGGCGATCTCGTCGAGCTGCTCCTCCATCCGGCTGGTGAACTCCGGTTCCACGTACTTGTCCAGATGCTTCACCAGCAAGTCGTTCACGATGAACCCGAGCTCCTGGGGGACGAGCTGACGCCCCTCTTTCTTCACATAATCGCGCTTCAGCACCGTCTGCACGATGGTCGCGTACGTGCTCGGACGGCCGATGCCGAGCTCCTCGAGCTTCTTGATGAGCGATGCTTCCGTGTAGCGGGGTGGTGGCTCGGTGAAGTGCTGCTTCGCTTCGATTCGCCGGCGCTCGAGGATGTCGCCTTCGGCGAGCGGCGGCAGCGAACGTTCGGCCTCGTCCTCGCCCTCTTCGGGGTCGGAAGCTTCGGCCGCGTACGCCGCCAGGTGGCCGGGAAACTCCAAGTGTTGGGCGCTGGCGCGGAAGGTTCCGCGCCCTTGGCCGTCCTCGCTCGCCTCGATCTCGACCTGCACGGTGCGGTAACGCGCGTCGCTCATCTGGCTGGCGAGGAAGCGCTGCCAGATGAGGGTGTAGACGGCGAGCTGGTCGCGGTTGAGGACACCCCGGAGGCTATCGGGGGTTCGTCGCGGATCGGTGGGGCGGATCGCCTCGTGTGCCTCTTGGGCGCCGCGGGTGCGGGTGCGGTAGACGCGCTCCTTCGGCGGCACGTACTCGGCGCCCCAACGGGTGGCGATGTACTCCCGGGCTTCGCGTCGCGCCTCGGGCGCTACGTGGAGCGAGTCCGTTCGCATGTAGGTGATGAGGCCCACGGGGCCTTCGCCGGGGATTTCGATGCCTTCGTACAGCTCCTGGGCGATGGCCATCGCCCTGGCAGCGCTCATCCCCAGGCGGTTGTTGGCGGCCTGCTGGAACGTGCTCGTGGTGAAGGGCGGAAGGGGTGCGCGCGAGCGTGTCCCCCGCTTCACCGAGGTGACCCGGAATTCGCAGCGCTCGAAAACGTCCGTCAGCTGGCGGGCCGTCGTTTCGTCCGGGATGTCCGGCTTCCCCTGTTGGCCGGGAAGCCGGGCGAGGTCGGCCCTGAACGGTGTCCCCTCCTTCGCCAGCTCTGCGTGGATGGTCCAGTACTCCTTCGGCACGAAGTTCTGGATCTCCCGCTCCCGTTCGACGATGAGGCGCAGGGCGACGCTCTGGACCCGTCCGGCGCTGGCGTCTCGCCGCACTTTGCTTTGGACGAACCAGGTAAGGGGGTAACCGACGAGGCGGTCCAGCACCCGGCGTGCCTTCTGGGCTTCGACGAGGCGTTCGTTGATCTCTCCGGGGTGCTGGAACGCCTCCTGCACGGCTGCCGGGGTGATCTGGTGGAAGACGACCCGCTTCGCCTTCTCGCGCGGGATCTTCGCCGCCTCGACGATGTGCCAGGAGATCGCCTCCCCTTCCCGGTCGGGGTCCGTCGAGAGGTACACCCGCTCGGCCTGCTTTGCCGCCTCCGCGATCTCCTTGACGACCTCCCGCTTGTCGACGCCTCGCTCCTTCACGATGACGTACTTCGGCTCGAAGGTCTCGAAATCCTTCAGCCCGTAGCCGTGCTCCGGAAGGTCGCGAACGTGCCCGACGGAGGCGATGACGCGGTAGTCGCGCCCGAGGATGTTGGCAATCGTGCGGGCCTTCGCCGGGGATTCGACGATGACGAGGTTTCGGGCGCCGTTTTCGGTCGCCGCCGAGGTGCGGCGCGCCCCCTTCGCGCGGCTGCCGGCGCGAGAAGGCTCGTTGGCCAAGGCTTCGCTCTGTTCGCTGGCCGACTTGGTCATGCTTCCCGCCAGAATGCCGCTGGCTGATTCCGTAGCGCGCCCGGCCCCCGGCTGTCTATCGGGCGCACCCCCGATTGTCGCGCACGGAGTGGCGTTCCTGTCAAACCAGTTCGTACACGTTGGGCGACGATTCGCGGACGCGGCCCTCGATGGCCAGCATCTGGACCGCCCCGATGACGGAGGCGATGTCCAGCCGGGTGGTGCGAACGAGCTCGTCCACGTGCATGGGTTGGTCCTTGAGCAGCTCGAGGATGCGTGCCTCCGGCGTGTCTGGCGGCGGCTCGGGCGCTGCCGGCGACGCGCTGGCGGCGGCCGGCAAGGGGAACTGCCCGCCCGCACGGAGCAGGTTCAGCTCTTCGCAAAGCTGTTCGGGGGTGGCCACCAGCTTCGCCGTTTGCTCGCGGATGAGCTGATTGGTGCCGGCGCTCTGCTCCGAGAAGATGCTCCCCGGGATGGCGAACACATCCCGACCCTGCTCGAAGGCCCAGTTCGCGGTATGAAGCGCGCCGCTGCCGGCTCCCGCTTCGACGACGAGCGTCGCCCGAGCGAGCCCGGAAAGGATACGGTTCCGGCGGGGGAAGTAGTCGGGGCGCGCCGGGACGCCGAGCGGGTATTCGCTCACGAGGCACCCGTGTTCGCAGATGCGGCGGGCGAGGCGCTCGTGCTCGCGCGGGTAGATGCGGTCGAGGCCGCTGGCGAGGACGGCGACCGTCGGAGCTCCGTGTGCCAGCGCGGTTTCGTGGGCGATGGCGTCCACGCCGCGGGCGAGTCCCGAAACGATCGCAACCCCCAGCGCTGCCAGCGTCGCGCAGAACGTCTCCGCTGCCTTCCGGCCATAGGGCGTCACCCGCCGCGTGCCCACGACGGCGACGGCCTGGTCGAAGTGCGGCCCCGCATTTCCCTTCACGAAGAGGACGGGTGGGCTCTGGGGAATCTCCCGCAGGAGTGGGGGATAGTCGTCGTCCAGCCAGGTGAGGGCGCGAACGCCGGCCCGCTCCAACGCGGCGAGCTCGGCGGCGGCGTCGAACTCGCGGCGGGCGCGCTCGAACGCGCGGACGAACTTTGCGTCGAGCCCTGTCTGCCCGATTTCGTCCGCAGGGGCTTCCCAGGCCGACGCGATGGAGCCGAAGCGGGCGATGAGCAGGGCGAAGCTGGTGCTGCCGAGCCCTGCCCGTCGCAACGCGATCCACTGGGCGCGCTCAGCATCCCGTTCCACGGGCACGTACTATAACCGATCGGTGAGCTCCGCTGCCCGAGGCGGCAGCACGGTGCGCGACCCGTCGGGCAGGCGTTCGTCTCGCGCCTCCACGCGTCGGACGCGGACGCGCCGCACGCGGCGGCCCGACATCATCTCCACCCTGATGACGAGCGGTCCGACGCTCACTTCGTCGCCCACGCGGGGCACCCGCCCTAGCTCGTGGAGGACCAGGCCGGCGAGCGTGTCGAACTCCTCCGACTCCACTCGGAAGCCGAAGAGCTCCTCGAGCACGTCGGTCGGGACGCCCGCATCGAGCACGACCTCGTCCTCCGATACGACCTCCATCACCGACCGGGCGACGTCGTATTCGTCCTCGATCTCGCCCACGATCTCTTCGATGAGGTCCTCGATGGTGACGAGCCCGGCGGTCCCGCCGTACTCGTCCACCACGATGGCCATGTGCACGCGGAGGCGGCGCAGCTCGGCGAGCAGCTCGTCCAGCCGTTTCGATTCGGGCACGAAGTAGGGCTGGCGTAGCAAGTCCTCGAGTCTGGGCTCCCCACCGTTCGTGAGCGCGCGGAGGAGGTCCTTCGCGTAGGCGATGCCCACAATCTCATCGATGCTGCCGCGGTAAACGGGGATACGGCTGAATCCCCGCTCGACGATGAGCTGGGCCACGTCGCGCACGCTGGCTTCGATGTCGGCGGCGACGATGTCGATGCGCGGAACCATGATTTCTCGAGCGGTCTTCTCCTCGAGGGCGATGATGCCCCGGATCATGCGCCGCTCCTCTTCCTCGACGCCTCCGGCCGCCTCCTCGCGCTCCATGAGTGCGATAAGGTCCTCCCGGTCGCTCGCGCTCGGCGCGGGCCTGCCGGCTGTCAGCCGTGCCGGAAGGGCGAGGACCATCGCCGGCAGGCCGAAGGCCCGCCGCGCCGCCGCGGGGAGGAAGCTCAACCTCAGCGCCGCCACCTCCGGACGTGGAGCCGCCAGGGCGGCAGCAGCGGTCTGCGCCGCCACGGCCGCGGCGAGACCGGCCACGGCCCCCCATACGACGCCGTGAGGCGACGCCGCATACCCGGCGAGCGCTGCCAGTGTCACGACCGTGGCCCCCAACCCCGACCGGGCAAACACCAGGGGCGCGAGAAGCTCGTCGAGCGGCCGGGGACGCTCGGCCGTGCCCACCAGCCGGGCCGCTCGCCGGTCGCCCTGGGCGGCGAGGGCCTGAAGCCGGACTCGGCTCGCGCGCTGGAGGCCGACCTCCGCTGCCGACGCCGCCGCCAACGCAGCTGTCGCCAGGGCTGCTCCGAGCGCCAGGAAGAACGAATCAGGCTCCACGGTTGTGTGTCGGGTCCTCCCGTACGACGCGTGCGGGCACGCCGACCGCGAGCGCTCCCGGTGGGATGTCGGCCGTGACGACTGCCCCCGCGCCAGTCCGCGCGCCGTCGCCCACCGTGACCGGCGCGACGAGCATCGTGTCGCTCCCGAGCAGCACCCCTCGACCGATGACCGTGCGGTGCTTCGTCACGCCGTCGAAGTTGCACGTGATGGTGCCGGCGGCGATGTTCGTCTCCTCACCCACCTCGGCGTCGCCCACGTAGCTGAAATGGTGCATCTTCACCCGCGGTCCCAGCCGCGAGTTCTTCACTTCCGCGAAGTTCCCGAGGAAGCAGTCGTCCCCGATGTCCGCCCCGCCGCGGATGTGGGAGTACGGGCCGACGTGCACACGGTCGCCGAGCCGCGAATCCTCCACTACGGAGAGCTCGACCCGGCACGCCTTTCCGACCACCGCCGAGCGGAGGACGGTGCCCGGGCCAATCACCGAGCCGGCGCCCACCCGCGTTCGGCCGAAGAGATGGCACCCGGGAAGAACGACGACGTCCTCCTCGAACTCGACGTCGGCATCCAGGTAGGTGGTGGCAGGGTCGGCGATCGTCACGCCGTTCCTCATCGCCGCTTCGAGCAGGCGCCGGCGGAGGATGCGTTCCGCCTCGGCAAGAGCTGCGCGGTCGTCCACGCCCAGGATCTCCTCCGCCGAAGCCTCGATGGCCACGGCGTGGGCGCCTTCTTCGGCTGCCAGGGATGCCAGATGGGTGAGGTACACCTCGCCGGAGTCGCTCCGCGGGAGCCGGGATACCCGTTCCCAGAGCCAGCGGGCGTCGAAGGCGTACTGTCCGGCGTTCCGCTCGGCCTCCCTCCCGGGCTCGCCCCTGTGACCGGGTGGCGCCTCCTCGATGCGTACGACGCGCCCGGCAGGGTCGCGCACCAGCCGGCCGAAGCGTCCCACATCCGGCACCCGAGCGAAAACGAGGGCCATGGGGCTCTCCCCCCGGGCCGCCAGCAACCGTTCGAGGAGTGCGGGCGTGACGAGCGGCGAGTCGCCGTTCAGCACCAGCACCTCGCTGCAGTCGGCGAGGAGCTCGCGGCAGCGGGCGACGGCGTCGCCGGTGCCTGCGAGCTCGGGCTGCTCCACGAAGACGACGGGCCACTCGCCGCTTGCCAGGGCCTCGCGCACCTGCCCGGCGCCGTACCCGACCACGACGGCGATCCGCCGGGGCCGTAGCGCGGCGGCAGCGCGGACCACGTGCTCGACCATCGGCCGGCCGCACACCGTGTGGAGCACCTTCGGCAGGGCCGAGCGCATACGCGTGCCGCGGCCTGCGGCGAGCACCGCCACTCCGAGGTTCAGACGACTGCTCGGTTCGTCGCTCGTCATGGGAGAAGGCTTGGCCGCAGCCCGCTCCCAGCGGGACTGCGCCGTTCCGGAATGCGCATCATCACCTGTGAACGCTCGCGACGATGCTAGGCAGCCTCGGAGAGGGGTGTCAAGCCGCCCCCGCGTGCCCACAGGCGCCCTCGCCTATACTCTTGTTCCATCATGCAGGTGGGCGCCCGGTTCGACGAGCTCCGCGAGCAGGCACTCGCCGAGCTCGCCGCCTGTGCCGATGAACGCGCCCTCGAAGCCTGGCGCGCGGCCTGGCTGGGACGCCAGGACGGGCGCATCACACTGCTGCTCCGCTCCGTCAAGGACCAGCCCCCCGACGAGCGGCCGGCCTTCGGGAAAGCTGCCAACGCCCTTCGCGCGGAGCTCGAGGATGCTCTCGAGGCGAAGCGGCAGGAGCTCAAAGAGCGGGCCCTCCGCGAATTGGCAACCCTCCGCGCCCTCGATGTCACCCTCCCCGGACGCCGGCCGACGCGCGGCACGCTTCACCCCGTGACCCAGACCCTCCGCGACTGTATCCGCGCGTTCGAGGCGATGGGGTTCCGCGTCTTCGAAGGCCCGGAGGTGGAGTGGGCTTACTACAACTTCGACGCCGTCCGCATCCCGGAGGACCACCCGGCGCGGGATATGTGGGACACGCTCTGGGTGGACGCCCTCGTCGACGGAGAGCGGAAGATGCTCCTGCGGACGCACACCTCGCCGAACCAGATCCGCGTGCTCGAACGGCATGCGCCGCCCATCCGGGTCATCGTGCCCGGGAAGTGCTATCGCCAGGAAGCCACCGACGCCACCCACGAGTGGATGCTCACCCAAATCGAAGGGCTCGCCGTCGATGAAGGCGTGCGGATGTCCGACCTGAAGGGCGTCCTCTACGACTTCGCCCGGCGAATCTTCGGCCACGACCGGCGGATCATCTTCCATCACAGCTACTTCCCCTTCGTGGAGCCGGGGGTCGAGATGGCCATCGACTGCTTCCGCTGCCGCGGAAGCGGCGCCGAGTGCCCAACCTGTCACGGCAGCGGCTGGATCGAGATCCTCGGCGCCGGCATGGTCCACCCCGAGATCATCGCCAATGCTGGGTTGGACCCCTCCCGGTACACCGGTTTCGCCTTCGGGCTCGGGATCGAGCGGGTGGCCATGCTCCGTTGGGGCATCGAAGATATCCGCCACTTCTACCAGAATGACCTTCGCTTCCTCCGTCAGTTCTAGACCGTCCAGAGCGCCGCGGGGTCGGGCCGCCGCCCCCGCTGTCCGAGGTGTCCGGAAATGAGGCTGCCCCTCAGTTGGCTCCGCGAATTCGTCGACGTCGACGTTCCGGCCGAGACCCTCGCCCGGATGCTGACCGACTCCGTTGCCGAGGTGGAGGAGGTCCGGGTTATCGGAGGAGAGTGGGACCCGCAGCTCGTCCGGGTGGGCCGGGTCGTCGCTATCGAGCCCCACCCGAACGCCGACCGGTTGAAGCTCGCCACGGTGGACCTGGGCGACAGCATTCACCGGGTCGTTTGCGGCGCGCCGAACATTGCCCCCGGGCAACACGTCGCCTTCGCCCTCGAGGGGGCGCGGATCGTCGACGGCCGCACGGGCCAGCCTGCGGTCCTCCGCCGGGCGACCATCCGGGGCGTCGAGTCGGCCGGTATGGTCCTGAGCGAGCGGGAGCTTGGCCTCGGCGAGGACCATTCCGGCATCCTCGTGCTTCCCGACTCCGCTCCCGTCGGGCGGCCGCTGGTCGAGGTGCTTGGCGATGTCGTTTTCGAACTCTCCACCTGGGCGAACCGCGCCGACCTCCTCGGTGTCCTCGGGCTCGCCCGCGAAGTCGCCGCGCTGTTGGGGAAGGAGCTTCGCGAGCCGCCCCGGACCTACACCGCCGAAGGCCCAGCCATCGAGGAGCTCGCCGAAGTCGTGGTGGAGGCGCCGGACCTCTGCCGCCGTTTCACGGCGGCGGTCGTCACCGACCTCACCATCGAGCCGTCTCCCCGTTGGCTGCAGGAACGACTCGAACGCATGGGCATGCGACCCATCAACAACGTCGTCGACATCACCAACTACGTGATGCTCGAGACTGGGCAGCCGCTCCACGCGTTCGATTACGAGGCCATCGGCGGACGGAAGGTCGTGGCCCGCCGCGCTCGCCCCGGAGAGCGCATCGTCACCCTGGACGGCGTCGAGCGGGAGTTGGACCCCGACATGCTGCTCATCTGCGACGCCGAACGCCCTCTCGGCATCGCGGGCATCATGGGCGGGGCGGAAAGCGAGGTGAACCCCCGTACACGCACCATCCTGCTCGAGGTGGCGAACTTCCATCCCGGCTCCATCCGCCGGACGAGCATGCGTCTCAAGCTGCGAACCGAGGCATCCTCCCGGTTCGAAAAAGGGATCGGGCCCGGCATGGCCGTCTACGCGCAGGCCCGCGCCCTGCACCTGTTGCAGGAGGTCTGCGGCGGACGCATCGCGAGGGGGACCATCGACCTCTATCCCACGCCGGTCGAGCCGGCACCGATCGAGCTGCCCGAGGCTCGCATCGGCCAGGTACTGGGCATGGAAGTGCCCGACAGCGAGGTGCGACGGATCCTCACCGCGCTGGGCTTCCGCTGCGAGGCTGACACGTCTGCCCGCACCTACCAGGTGACGCCCCCGTTCTGGCGGACCGATGTCGCCATCGCCGACGACGTCATCGAGGAGATCGCCCGCGTCCACGGCTACGACAAACTGCCGACGACGTCTCTGCGTGGGGCCCTCCCGGAGCCGGAGGCCGACCCGGTTCGGGAACTTCGGCATCGCCTGGCAGACGCCTTCGTCGCTGTCGGCTTCCACGAAGTCATCACGTACAGCCTCACCGACGCGGAGGAGCTTCGCCGGACGGTGGCGCCGGATGATACCCTCCGGAACCGTCCGCTTGCGGTGGTGAATCCGGTGGCCGCGCAGCACACCTACCTCCGCACGACCCTTCGCGGGTCGCTCCTGCGTACGTACGCTCGAAACCGTCCGCACGCCCAGGGGCCGCTGCAGCTCTTCGAGATCGGGGTCGAGTTCCTGCCCCGCGACGGCGACCTTCCCGACGAACGCCCCGTGCTCGTGGCGGCCATGGGCGGCTTCCGTCCTGACCGATGGGGCCACCCCAGCGACGAACGTCTCGACTTCTTCGACCTGAAGGGCGCGCTCGAATCCGTCCTGGAGGGTCTTTGGAGCGAGGCGAGCTTCGAGCCGGCCGAGGAGCACGGGTTCCTCGCCGGCCACACGGCGGCGGTGCTCGTCAGTGGCCAACGGGTCGGCATCCTCGGCCAGGTGCATCCGGATGTCGCGGCCGCCTTCGACATCGGCGAGCCCGTCTACCTACTCGAGCTCGGTCTCCGGGAGCTCGCCGCGGTCCTCCCCGAGCGCCCGGCCTACCAGCCGCCCCCGCGTTTCCCGCCGGTTCGCCTCGACCTCGCGCTCGTGGTCGAAGCCGGGTTGCCAGCCGCGCAATTGCTGCGGGCGGTGCGCAGTCACCGCAGTGGCAGCGTCACCATCGAGGCGGACCTCTTCGACGAATACCGCGGGCCAGGCATCCCCGAAGGGAAGAAATCCCTTGCCCTCCACCTCCGCCTGCAGGCGCCCGACCGAACCCTCACCGATGCGGAGGCGAAACGGGTGGTCGAGGGGCTGCTCGCTCGCCTCGAACGGGAACTGGGAGCGCGGCCCCGAGCTGCGCTGTGAACAGGCCGCTCGACCCAGGGCTCTGCCGCTCTTGCGCCTTCGCGCGAACGGTCCGCTCGTCCCGCGGGTCGGTCTTCTGGCTGTGCGAGCGCTCCCGAAGCGATCCGCGCTTTCCGCGCTACCCGAGCCTTCCCGTCACGGCTTGCCCTGGGTGGGCGGACGGTGAGCCGAAAGGCGCAAGGCCGTCTCGGTGACGCGGCGGCCCAGCATTCGCGCTTGCTCGCGATCGTCCTCCGTAACCTCGCCGTGGGCCGTCGCGCCGTAGTAACTGCCCGAGCGACGCATGCGCTCGCTCCAGGGGAGGCCGACGAAGAGCATCCCGTGGCTCAGGAGGAGGTGGAGGAGCTGGAGGAGCGTCGCCTCGGTGCCGCCGGAGGGGGAGTACCCGGCGGTGAAGGCCCCCGCAGGCTTCCCTGCGAGCTCGCCCGTCTCCCACAGGTCGCCCGAGCGGTCCCACCACTCCTTCAGCTTGCCGGTGATACCGCTCCAGTTCGGCGAGCCCAGCACGAGGCCGTCGCAGCGGAGAAGGTCGGCGGGCTCGGCCTCATCGGCTCGCCGTTCGACGGGCGTGCCGCCGGCCTCGCGCACCCCTTCCGCTACGGCTCTGGCGAGCTGTTCGACGAGGCCTCCCCGGCTGTCGTAGAGCACCAGGATCGCCACCATGCTTCCCCCTGCCTCTCCAGGATTCCGACGACGTCCTCCAGCCGTACGAAATGAAGGTCGCCGCGCGCGCGGCCGATGGCGGCGTGGGCCGCTGCGGCCGCCTCCGGGGCCCCTTCGGCCCCGAGGTACACGACGAAATCGCCCGCAGCCCGGTAGGCGGCCACGTAGGAGAGCTTGAATCGTGCCTGGATTTCGATGCCGCGCGGGCTGAAGTACTGCGCCCGCCAGCGATACCGAGTCGTGGTCCGAGCGCAATGACGCGGAAGCCGCGGCAGCCCGAGGGGCGCCAGCGAGGGCTCGACGTAGAAATCGAAGCCGTCGGCCAGGACGACGAGGAACCAGTCGTTCCAATGCGCCCAGTCCCAGAGCTCGGTGAGACCCCGCTCCAGCTCGGCGGTTTCGGTAGCGAACGGAACGACCTCGTCGGCCGGCGCTTCTATCGAACGTAGCGCTTCGGCGAGGTAGCTCTCGCGACTCCGAAAGCCCCGCTGCCATTCGGCGCGGAGTGTACGCCAGGATTCGTCGGCGAACCGTTCGAAGATGGCCGCTGGCACGTCCCGCCTAGCGAGTGCCCCCTCGTAATCGACGCACACGACCCGCGCCATACCCTCAGTGTAGACGTGGCCGCGCGCTGCTATCGTCGGTGGCGATGGATCGCGAGCGGGCCCGCTTCCTCCTCTCACCCAGAGGCCAGGAGCGCCTCGCGGCAACGGAGAACCACCACCGTGACCCTCTCGCTCTCCAGCGGGCCCTTCGGAAGGAGCTCCCCCCAGCCGAGGCGGCCGCGGTGGGCGAGCAGGTAGTTCTCCGCGCTCGCGCCCGCGAGCGGTTCGGGCGGGCATTCGTGGGCTGGCTCTGGACGGCGGAGACGCTGGAGATGGCCGCTCACCCGGGCGCGGCACACCGCCGCGCCCAGCGCCTTGCACGGTCGGCCGAGTCGGTGATCGACGGAACCGTCGGGGCCGGCGTCGACCTCTCCGCTTGCGCCGAGGCTGGCCTGTGGGCGGCCGGCTTCGAACGGGACGAGGTGCGGGCGCTTCTTGCGGCCCACAACCTCCGGGGGCATGCCTCCGTCGCTCGCGCCGACATCCGTCGCCCGCCTGCGGACCTCGCGAGACATGCCCTCCTGCTCGACCCCTCGCGCCGCGGTCCGGACGGCCGCCGCTTCGACCCCTCGCGTTTCGAACCGTCGTGGCAGACCTGCCTGGCGCTGGCACGGAGCGCGCCGCTCTCGGTCGTGAAAGCGCCGCCAGGGATCGACCGAGGCGACGTTCCGTCCGATGCCGAGGTGGAGTGGGTACAGGCCGGGCGGTCGCTCCGCGAGGCTGCCCTCTGGTTCGGACGGGGCACCGTGCCCGGACTGCGTCGGGCGGTGGTTCTCGAGGCGGACGCGGAGCTCGATTCCCGCGCCCCGGCTGTGCCCTGGGAAGCACGCCCGTTGGGGGGCGTCCTCTACGACCCCGAGCCCGCGGTGACGCGCGCGGGGCTCGCCGCACAACTGGCGGCCATGCTGGTCGCCTGGCCGCTCGACCCTGACGTTGCCTACCTCTCGGCGGAGGATTTCCGCCCGACGCCGTTCGCGCGGGCCTTTGCCATCCTCGATGTCCTGGATTTTTCGCTCGGCAGGCTGCGGGCCCACCTTCGCCGCCGCGGCTGGCGGCTCGGCGAAGTGCTGCGCCGTCGGTTCCCATTGGAGCCCGAAGCGCTACGCCGTCTCTGCGGACGCGTGGAAGGGGAGCCCGTGGCAGCCATCTGCACGACGGTCGCCGGGCGGCGGCTCGTCATCCTCGGCCGGCCGCTGGCGACCGGTCCGGGGCGGGAGACCCCATGCCGTTAGACAATAATGTGCGCGCGGGTGTATCGTTGCTTATTGCTTACGCCCTTGATCCGTTCTTCGGGCGGCAGGACGCGACGACCGGAAGGGTGAACGGCACGATGGCAGCGTCGAGGCTCTTCGAGGACTACTACGATCTCGTGGAAGCGGCGCGGGAGCTGGATATCCATCCGCAAAGCCTCCGGCGCCTCATCAAGCAGAAGAAGATCCCCGCCACGATGTTCGCGGGGAAGTACCTGATTGAGCGCGACAAGCTCGAGATGTTCAAGGCGAACTACGACCCCCGCCCGGGGCGGAAACCGATTCGCCGGCTTCTGTAGCTTCGGACTCCCGGTTCGTCCTACCCGAACAGCACGCCCCGGTCGACGAGCACGACGAGGGTGATGAGCCCCGCCGCTTCGGCCAGAAGCAGCGTCCCGATGATCCCGGCCCAGATGGCCTGTGCCCGGCCGCGGCTGGCAAACACGGGGATGGTGAGAACGACGGCCGATACCAGGAAGGCCAGTAGCGACATGACGCCCATCGAGAGTGGGCTCACCAACACGGGCAAGTCGACGCTCATTTCCTCTCCGCTTCGGTCAGGGGCTCGTGGTCCGCGTCACAAGCGGACCCGTGGGGATGATACGCAAACGTAGCTTTACGTCCCACGTCCGAGGCGGCTCCGGTAATCGCGCACCGCCGCCCGGAGGGCATCGGCTGCCAGCACGCTGCAGTGGATCTTGTCCGGCGGCAGTCCGCCGATTCCCTCGGCGATCCGCTCCCGTGTGAGGGCCTCGACCTCGTCGAGCGTCCATCCCTGCACCAGTTCGCTGGCGAAGGAGCTCGTGGCGATGGCAGGCGGGCAGCCCCGCGTCTGCCACCGGACCTCGGCGACGCGCCCGTCCCGGACCCGGATCATCACGCGCATTCGGTCGCCGCACACGGGATTGGCCACCGTCGCCTCGCCGTCCGGGTCCTCCATCACGCCGGCGTTCCGGGGGTGCTCGAAGTGTTCGATCACGAGGGGAGAGTACTGGCCCATGGGCGCCCCCTACACCAAGCCGAGCGCGCGGAACACCTCCTCGAACGCGCTCACGCTGTTGGGGTTGAAGTGGGGAAGCGTGAATCGCACCGTTCCGTCCTCGCCGATGACGACGACCCCGCGCCGGGATTTCCCTTCGTCGGGGTCCCAGAACCCGTACGCCTTCACCGCTTCTCCGTAGAAATCGCTGATGAGCGGGAAGGGGAAGCGGTCCCGCTCTTGGAACCGCTGGTGTGAGTAGATCCCGTTCGTGTTGATGCCGAATACTTGGACGCCCGCCTCGGCCAGCAGCTCGTGCTCCTGGGCGAACGCCTTCAACTCGCTCGTGCACACCGGCATCCCGTCGTCCTGGTAGAAGACCAGCATGACCGGCCCCTTGGCGAGGAGGTCGCGCAGCCGCACCTCCAGCGATGAGCCGTCGGTCGTCACCGCGGGAAGGGTGAAGTCGGGCGCTTCCTCCCCCGGTTCAATGGGCCGGTCGCGGAAGGTTGTCGGGGCAGGATCGCTCATGGCTCCTCCTCGAATCCGGGCGGCGGGCCCCCGATCCCCCGGAGGCCGGCGATGACGCGGATGCGGCCGAGCCCGGCGCTGTCGGTGAGCTGCTCGAGTGCCCGCCGCCGCACGAAGTACTCCTGGAGGTCGTGGCGCACCGCCTCCACAAGCCCGTGCGCACCGAGAGCGTACAGGAACTCCCGCTGGGTGCGGGGCCCATAGGTCTCCATCTCTTCCGCCTCGAGCGCCGCCAGCAACTCGTCGAGGTTCACGTGCGCGGTGAGGTCCTGCTCGCCCACGTGCACGTACGGGTCGGTGTGCACCGTGTGGCGGTAGAAGCAGAGGAGGGTCCCCTGCGTCCGCCAGGGCGCCCACAGCTCCTGGCGAGGGTAACCGTAATCGAAGACGAGCACCGCGCCCCGGCGGACGAAGCGTGCCATGGCGCGCATCGTCCCATAGGCGAGGGGGCTCACCTCGAAACGCCCCGCGGGCGGCGCGCCGTCGACCGTGGCGATCCGGCCCCGTACTTCGACGAACCGCTCCCCGTTCCAGGCAACCATCACCTCGGCCGGTCCGCGTTCGGTCACCTCGAAGAGTTGCACCGGAAGGGCGTCGAAGAACTCGTTGGCGACGACCGCTCCCGCCTCGGCCGGCTCCTCCGGCTCATCGATCCAGATGACCCGAGGATCGTCGCCGCGTGCCCCCCGTTCGATGGCGAAGTACCGAACGGCCGCCGCGAACTCGGGGTCGCGTCCTTCAGCCCAGTCGAGGATGGCCCGCGCAAGGTGTCCCTCCCCGGCACCCGGCTCGAAGATGGCGAAGGGAGTGGGCCGGCCGAGCTGCTCCCATACCCAGCGGCACCACGCCCCGACAGCCCAGCCGAAGAGGGGGTGGATCGTCGGGCTGGTGAGGAAATCGCCGTGTCGGCCGATGCGGCCAGGCTTCCGGTAGTAGCCGTGTTCGGGGTGGTAGAGCGCCAGCTCCATGAAACGCTGGAACGGGATCGCCCCGCCGCCCATCTCCGCGATGATGGCGCGGACGAGTTGCGGATTTCCTAGCGCTGCCAGTCCCGGGTCGAGGTCGAGTGGCATATCTCCGCGATCTACGGTACGCTGTCGCGCCATCCGGGAGCCACTGGAATCCGGTTCGTATCCGTTTCCGCGTCGCCGCTCCGGGCTCCCGATGCTACCGCTGGGGGGAAAGCGATGAGCGCAACCGAACAGTGGGAAGAGCTCATGGATGCAGCCGTCCGCAACCTCGGCCTCGCGCTCGCCATCTTCGACCCGCTCCGGTTCCGCGCTTGGGCCGAGCTCGGGCTCACCACCGCGCAGCTGCGCGTCCTCTTCCTCATCCGCGCGAAGCCGGGCGTCACCGCCGGCCAGCTCGCCACTCGGCTCGGGGTCACGCCGCCGACCATCTCCGGCATCATCGACCGCCTTGTCCGCCTCGAGCTCGTCCGGCGCGAGGATGACGCCTGCGACCGCCGCCTGGTTCGCAACTTCCTTACGGAGGCGGGAGAGCGGTGCTGCTCGCGGATGGCCCGCGGCGGCGATGCCTTCACGCGTCGTATCCTGTCGGAGATGGCCCCGGCCGACCTCGAGGCGCTCAACCGCGGTCTCCGCGCCTTCATCGAGGCGAGCGAGGCGGTGGCCCGCGCCGAGCCGAATCTGGCCGCGGTCGTGATGCCAGGTACCAGTAGCGAATGACGGAGACGACCCGCCGAGTCCGAACCATCGACCTCGAAGACCCGTTCGTCCCGTCCTTCGAGGGGATGTGCGAGCTCCTCCTCGTCCGCCACGGCGAGCAAGCCTTCCGCGACAACATCCCCCTCGGCGAGGCGGTCGATGCCCCGCTCTCGGAGCTGGGGTGGAAGCAGGCCCGGGCCTTGGGGGAGCGCTTGGCGAAGGCGCGCATCGGCGCCGTCTACACCAGCCCCCTTCGCCGCGCCTACGACACCGCGATGGAGGTGGCGAAGCACCACGGCCTCACGCCGATCGTTCGCGAGGACTTGCGCGAAATCGACCTCTGGCAGCGGGCTCCCCAGGACAAAGGGCTCCTCGACCTGTTCAGCCGCGACGAGCTCGTCGCCATCTACCGCGAGGTCGCCCGCGCCCGCCGGCACGAGGCCTGGCCGTACGTCGAAGACGTCGAAGCGTTCCGGCGGCGGGTGGTCGCTGCAATCGACCGCATCGCCGAGGAGGGCGTTGGCCATCGGGTGGTCGTGGTCTGCCATGGCGGCGTCATCAACACCTACCTCTCGCACCTGTTCGGCAGCCGGTTCGACCACCTGGTCGCGGTGCACCACACCTCCATCACGGTGGTGCGGGCTGCCGATACCCGCCGCGCCGTGCTCACAATCAACGACTACAGCCACGTGATGCCGATTCAGAGCAGTCGAAACAAATTGAACGCCTGAGGCGCTGGCGCGTGCGCACCTCTGGTACCCTTGGCCCGTGAGCCGCGTGGTGCCTCGGCAGAAGCTCTGGCTCGAGCGGGACGGGCGCATCGCCCTCTCCGATTACCGGGTGCGGCTGTTGGAGCTCGTCGCCGAGCGCGGGTCCCTGGCGGCCGCCGCCGAGGCGATGGGCCTCTCCTATCGCCGGGCCTGGGGAAAGATCAAGGAGCTGGAAGCGAACCTCGGCGTCCGCCTCGTTGCCTCCGAAGTCGGTGGCGCCGGGGGCGGCCATACCCGCCTCACTCCCCTCGGCGAGGAGTTCGTGGCCGCCTACCGGCGATTCCAGCGGCGCCTCGAAGCGGCGCTGGGAGAAGCCTTCGCGGCGGAGCTCGAACCCGTCCTGGGAAGCCGCCTGGCGGGCGGCTGAATGCCCTCGCCCGCAGCTTGGCGCGCCGGTACGCTCCAACCATGTTGAAGGACACGTACTGTGGCGACCTCCGCGCCTCCGATGCCGGCCGCACCGTCCGCCTGGCCGGGTGGGTACACCGGCGGCGCGATCACGGTGGGCTCATCTTCATCGACCTGCGTGACTCCCACGGCATCGTTCAGCTCGTCTTCACGCCCGACCGTCCCGAAGTCCACGCCGTTGCCGACCGCGCCCGCGTCGAGTGGGTGTTGGCCGTCGAGGGCGAAGTCCGCCTGCGCGCGCCCAACACGGTGAACCCACGTCTCCCAACGGGCGAGGTGGAGGTCGTTCCCATTCGCTGCGAGGTGCTCAACGAATCGCTGACTCCGCCCTTCTACATCAACGAGCCGGCCGACGTCGACGAGCGCGTCCGCCTCACGTACCGCTACCTGGACCTGCGCCGGCCGGAGGTCGCCCGGGTCATCCGCCTCCGCCACGAAGTCGTGCGCTTCATCCGCGAATTCCTCTACGCCCGCGGCTTCACCGAAATCGAAACGCCGACCCTCATCAAATCCACTCCGGAGGGGGCGCGCGACTTCCTCGTTCCCTTCCGCCATCGGCCCGGCTACTTCTTCGCACTCCCCCAATCCCCGCAGATCCTGAAGGAGCTCCTGATGGTGGCGGGCTTCGAGCGATACTTCCAGCTCGCCCGCTGCTACCGCGACGAGGACTTCCGTGCCAACCGCGTGGCCGAACATACCCAGCTCGACCTGGAGATGAGCTTCGTCGACGAATCGGACGTCATGGGGCTCATCGAGGAGCTGTACACGGAGATCGCCCGTCGCTTTGGGAACGGGCGAATCCTTCAGTCTCCGTTCCCGCGCCTCGACTACTTCGACTGTATGGAGCGGTACGGGATCGACCGGCCCGACCTACGCTACGGTCTGGAACAGGTCGACATCACCGAGCCGCTCCGCGGAACGACCTTCAACGTCTTCGCCTCCGTCATCGCCGCCGGCGGTGTGGTGAAGGCCATCCGCGTTCCCGGGAAGGCCGATTTCACTCGCCGCGAGCTCGATTCGCTCACCGAGATCGCGAAGGGCGGAGGCGCCAAGGGGCTCGCCACGATCGCCTGGCTCCCGGGAGGCGAAGTCCGCTCCCCCATCGCCAAGTTCCTGACGCCGGCGGAGATCGACGGGATTCGGATGCGCACCGAAGCGTGCGAAGGCGATATCGTCCTCATCGTCGCCGACGAGCGTGAGGTCGCGGCGAGGTCGCTCCACCTGGTACGGGACGAGCTGGGCGACCGTCTCGGCCTCAAAGATCCTTCCGTCCTCGCCTTCGCTTGGGTGACCGGCTTCCCGCTGCTCGAATGGCGCCCGGAGGAGGGACGGTGGGACGCCATGCACAACCCGTTCAGCGGCTTCCGTCCGGAAGACGAACCCTTGCTCGATACCGACCCTGGCCGAGTCGTCTCCCGCCAGTACGACCTCGTGATGAACGGCCAGGAGCTTGGCGGCGGCTCCATCCGTATCAACAAACGGGCTCAGCAGGAGAAGGTGTTCTCCCTCATGGGGTATTCGAAGGAGGAGATGGAGGCCCGTTTCGGCGCCCTGCTCCGCGCGCTCGAATACGGCGCGCCTCCCATGGGAGGCATCGGCGCCGGCATCGACCGACTCATCATGGCGCTCGTCGGTACCGATAACATCCGCGACGTCATCGCCTTCCCGAAGACCTCGAACGGGACCGACCCCATGCTCGGCGCGCCCTCGCCCGTCGACCCCGAGCAGCTCCGTGAGCTCGGGCTGATGTTGACGCCAGAGGCGGAGAGGAACGTGCGCGAAGCCGCCGAGCTCTAACCGGCCCCGCCGGCTATACTCTTTTCCCAGCCTTGACGGGCCGCCCGAGCGGGGCCATCCCCTTCCGGGCCGGTCGTCGTACAGTAGGCGGGAATTCCCGCCCGAGGGCCTGTCGGATGTCGAATCGCGCCCTCACCCTGATGATGGGGTTCGTGGCGGCGCTCATCGTGGTGGTGGGCGCCGTGCTGGTTATCGCCCTGCTCGGCGACGGGGGAGACGGCTCCCCCGCGCCCGGTTCGCCCTCGGAAGGCGGCAGCGGCGGGTCCTCCTCCAGCGCGGGCTTCTGCCGCGACAACGTCCTCATCACGTTCGGGGCGGACCCAGCCTCGGTGCTCGACCCCATCCAAGTACGCGACGAGGGAACCGCGGAGTACGTCGTGGAGATCTTCGGCGGCCTCGTCACCCTCGACCTGAACATGAAGGTGGTGCCCGACATCGCCGAGAGCTGGGAAGTCTCTCCGGACGGGCTCACCTACACCTTCCACCTGCGGGACGACGTGGTGTTCCACAACGGCCGCCGCGTGACCGCCGAGGATTTCAAGTACTCGTTCGAACGTGCGGCCGACCCCGCCAACGCCTCGCCTACCGTCCTGCTCTACCTCGGCAACATCGTCGGCGTGCGCGAGCGGTACGCCAACCAGGCCTCTGAAGTCTCGGGCGTTCAGGTTATCGACGAACGCACCCTCCAGATCCGCGTGCGCCAGCCCACCTCGTACTTCCTCGCCGAACTGACGTATCCGGTCGCGTTCGTGGTCGATCGCGAACAGATCGAGCGGGACCCCCGCAACTGGACCCGGCGACCGAACGGGACGGGGCCCTACCGGGTGAAAGAGTTCATCCCCGGGCAGCGCATCGTGCTCGTCCGGAACGAGCGTTACCATCTCGGGATGCCGAAGCTCGAGGAGGTGCGCTTCGACCTGGGCGGCGGCTCGCTCCTCACACGGTACGAGAACAACGAGATCCACGTCGCCCTCGTCCCCGCGATCGAGCTCGGGGCGATCAAGGAGGGCCGGAGCCCCCTGGCGAAGGAGTACGTGCCCAATCCGCGAATGGCGGTCTCGTATCTTGCCTTCAACGCCAAACAGCCGCCGTTCGACGACCCGAAGGTGCGACAGGCGTTGGCCATGACCGTCGACCGGGAGCGCATCAACGACGTGCTCCTCTTCGGGACCCAGCGCCCCGCCGACGGCATCCTCCCTCCGGAAATGCCAGGCTTCGACGAGTCAATCAGCGGCTATCCCTACGACCCTGCTCGGGCCAAACAGCTTCTCGCCGAGTCGCGGTACGCCGGCAACATGCCGCGCATCGTGCTCACCTACGCGGGCGCCGGAGGAGAGCCGCCCGATGTCCTTCTCGCCATCACCGAGGAGTGGAAGCAGCAGCTCGGCGTGGAGGTGGAACTCCAAGCGACCGAATACAGCGCGTTCCTCCGGGAACTCCGCCGTGGAACGTTCCAGGCGTTCTCGGCCGGTTGGATCGCCGATTACCCCGACCCCGAGGACTTCCTCGACAAGCTGTTCCACTCCGAGAGCCCCCAGAACGAGATGGGCTACCGCAACCCCGAGGTCGACCGCATCCTCGAGCAAGCCCGCGGGGAACGCGACCAGGCCCGCCGGTTCGAGCTCTACCACCAGGCGGAGCGGCTCATCCTCCAGGACGCCGTCGTCATCCCGCTCTTCTGGCCGGTGGAGCACCAGCTCGTGAAGCCTTGCGTGAAGAACTGGCCCGTCGTACCGATGACCGTGCCGAAGTACCGGTACATCGAAATCAGTCCCGATTGATGCCATGCCGCCCGGCCTTTCGGCCTACCTGATTCGGCGCCTCCTCTGGACGATCCCCGTTCTCTTCGCCATCTCCTTCATCGTCTTCACCATCCTTCGGCTCGCGCCCGGAGACCCGGTCGATACGCTCCTCGGCCAGCGGTACACGGAGGAGACTGCGGCGCGGCTGCGCGCGAAGTACGGTTACGACCGGCCGCTCCTCGTCCAGTACGGGAAGTACCTCTCGAACCTCATGCGGGGTGACCTCGGCGTCTCAACCCGGCATGCCGATTTCACCGTGAGCGAGGTGATCTGGCCGAAGATCAAGGTTTCGAGCCAGCTCGGGGCGATGGCGTTGGTCATCACCTTCGCCATCGGCATCCCGGTCGGAGTGTATGCGGCGCTGGCCCGCGGCACCCCGCTCGACCCGCTCACCATCGGCTTCTGGCTGGCGATCGACGCCGTCCCGGTCTTCGTTGCCATCCCGATCCTCCAGTGGGTGCTCGCGGTGAAGCTCGGGTGGGTCCGCCTCGCCTGGGAAGGGGTCTGGAGCCCGAACATCATCCTGCCGGTGCTCATCATGAGCCTGCCGGGGGTGGCCGGGGTCGCGCGCTTCACCCGCGCCTCGGTTATCTCCGTCATGTCCGAAGACTACGTGCGCACGGCCCGAGCGAAGGGTCTGCCCGAACGCCTGGTGGTGTGGAGACACATCGCCCGCAACGCCATGCTGCCGCTCATCACCGTTATCGGCCTTTCGCTCCCGGGGATCGCCGGCGGCGCGCTCTTCGTCGAGCTCTACTTCGGCATTCCCGGCATCGCCCGCGAAGCGCTCGAGGCGGTCCTCGCCCCCGATTTCGACGTCGTCCTCGCCCTTGTGCTCTTCGGGTCGCTCCTGTTCGTGCTGGCCAACATCCTCGTCGATGTCTCGTACGCCATCATCGACCCCCGGGTCCGGGTCCAGGCGCAGCGAGGCTGAATCGTGCAGGACGTCGCTCTGCTCGAATTCGAGAGCGTGGTTCGGCCGGGTGCATCCCCGTGGCGGCGCTTCCTGCGCGACCTCCTGCGCCGGAAGGTGGCCGTGGTGGCGCTCGCGTACATCCTGCTCTTCTACGCTGTCGGAGCCTTCGCGCCGCTCGTTGCACCCTACGACCCGAACGCCCAGAACCTTTCGGTCGAATCCAGGCTGCAGGGCCCCTCGTGGGAGCATCTCTTGGGCACCGATTCGCTCGGCCGCGACATCCTCTCCCGCGTGGTCTACGCCGCCCGGACCACGCTCCTCTTCACCGTCGCTGTGTTAGTCACGGGGGGGTTGGTGCTCGGTTTGGGGCTCGGCCTGCTCGCCGGCTACCGCGGTGGCTGGGTCGATACGCTCATCATGCGCGTCGGTGAAGTCCTCGCCGGCATCCCTACCCTCTTCCTCATGATCGCCATCGCCGCTGCCTTCCGAACCCGCATCGATGACGCGGCCTACTGGTTGCGGCAGAACACCTTCCTCGGCCAGGACGCGAAGGCCTTCCTCGATTTCGTCATCATCGTCGGCGTGACGGTCCCCTTCGCCTGGGTGGGTACGGCCCGCATCGTCCGCAGCCAGGCGCTCGCCATCCGCGAGATGGAGTACGTGCTTGCGGCCGAGGCGCTCGGTGCGTCGGTGTGGCGTATCGTTACCCGGCACATCCTCCCTGGGGTTCTGCCCCTCTTCCTTGTCGGCGTTTCGGGCGGGATGGCCGCCATCGCCGGCGTCGAGGTTTCGCTCAGCTTCCTCGGCCTGGGGGTCGACCCTCCCACCGCCAGCTTCGGGACGCTCATCGGCGATGGGGCGGGGGTTCGCACTTTCCAGGCATACCCGCATCTGCTCCTCTCGGCTGCCGTTCCGGTGGTGCTCTTCTTCTTCGCCTGGAATTTGCTCGGAGACGCGCTGGTCGACATCCTCGAACCGCGGATGCAGGCGCGCTGAGCTCCCGGTCCCTCTCCGCTGCTCTGGTATACTCGCTTTTCGGAGGCCCCCAGACGGTGAAGGTTACGCTCGAACGACTCCCCCGGAGCCGCGTCCAGCTTGAAATCGAGGTCGACCCGGAGCGGGTCGAACGCTCTCTCGAGGCTGCCTATCGCCGTATCGTCCGGCGCACCAAAATCCCGGGATTCCGCCCTGGCAAGGCGCCTCGCGCCGTCGTCGAGCGCCTGGTGGGGCGCGAAGGGCTCCTCCGCGAGGCGCTCGATGACCTCGTGGGCGACGCCTACGGCGAGGCCGTAGCGCGGGAGAACGTGGAACCCATCGGCCGCCCGCAGGTCGAAATCCTCGATTTGGAGCCGGTCCGCTTCAAGGCCGTGGTAGCGGTGAAGCCGACCGTCGAGCTCGGTGATTACTCCTCGCTCCGCATTCCCCTGGAGCCCACTCCCGTCACCGACGAGATGGTCGAAGAGCAGCTCCTTGCCCTTCGCCGTCGGCGCGCCCTCTACGTTCCCGTCGACCGGCCCGTCCAATGGAACGATGTCGTCACCGCCGACGTGAAGGGCACGACAGCGGAGGGCGAGACGTTCATCGAGGACGAGGCGGCCGAGTTCATCCTACGCGAAGGGCAGACGCTCCTCCTTCCCGGACTCGCCGAAGCCTTCATCGGCATGGCCAAGGGCGAAGCGAAGGAGGTGGAGCTCGACGTCCCGGAGTCCTTCTCCATCGAGCGGTTCCGGGGGAAGCGCGTCCGACTCTCCATCACCGTTCGCGAGGTGAAGGAGGAGCAGCTCCCCGAGCTCGACGACGAGTTCGCCCAGCAGATCGACGCCGAGGAGTTCCCGACGCTTGAAGCGTTGCGGACGCGCATCCGGACGGAGCTGGAGGAGGCCTTCCGCCGCGAAGCCGAGGAGAAGCTCCGCCTCGAGGCGCTCGATAAGCTCGTCGAGCTCTCGAAGCTCGAGTACCCCGAGCTCCTCGTCGAGCACGAGATCGACCACATGGTGCGGGAGATGGCGGGCGACGACCGCCAGGCCTTCCTCGCTGAGCTCCGCCGCATCGGGCGGAGCGAGGCCGAGTTCCGAGCCTCCCTCCGCGAGGCAGCAGCCCGCCGCGTCGAGCGCTCCCTCGTCTTCGAAGCGTTCGCCGAGCGGGAAGGGATCGAGGTGAGTGAGGAGGAGGTCACCGCTGAGATCGAACGGCTCGCCGGCGAGCGGGAGCCCGAGCGGAGCCGGTTCATCGAGGTCTTCTCCGACCCTCGGGGCCGGGAGGCTATCCGCAACCAGCTCTACCGGCGCAAAGCATTCGAGCGGCTGCAGGCCGTCGTCACCGGCACCGACGGCGCCCCGGCCGCGGCAGAGGAGGCATCCGCGTGACCGAGCGCCCCGTCATCCACCCCCTCGTTCAGGCCGTCATCCCCATGGTCATCGAGTCGGGCCCACGCAGCGAGCGGGCTTTCGACATCTTCTCGCTCCTGCTGAAGGAACGTATCGTCTTCCTCGGCACCCCGATCGATGATCAGGTTGCGAACCTGATCGTCGCCCAGCTGCTCTACTTGCAGCGGGAAGATCCGGAGCGCGATATCAGCCTGTACATCCATTCGCCGGGGGGCGTCATCAGCGCCGGCCTCGCCATCTACGACACCATGCAGCTCATCCAGCCGGACGTCTCCACCATCGCGGTCGGCCAGACGGCCTCCATGGCGACCGTACTCCTCGCCGCCGGCGCGCCGGGCAAGCGGTACGCGCTGCCGAACGCGACGGTGCACATGCACCAGGCTCTCGGTGGTGCGCGGGGCCAGGCTGCCGATATTGAAATTGCGGCGAAGGAAATTCTTCGCAACAACGAAATCATTCGCAACCTCATCGCGAAGCACACCGGACAGCCGCCCGAAAAGGTCGCCCGGGACTTCGACCGAGACTTCTACCTCGACGCCCAGGGGGCGAAGGAGTACGGGTTCGTCGACGAACTGCTGATGCCGCCCGCCGAGAAGGCCGCGGAAAAGCGCTGAGGGGGTTCCACGTTGGCCGGCAACCGCACCAACCGCGTCCAATACCACTGCTCGTTCTGCGGAAAGAACCAGGACCAGGTGCGCCGGCTCATCGCTGGCCCCGGGGCGGTGTACATCTGCGACGAGTGCGTCGACCTCTGCCGTGAGATCATCGAGGAGGAAACGGGGCCTGCCTCCTCTCAGGCGCGGGGACGCGCTGCCGGGGCGCCCGCAGCCTCCATCCCCCCGCCTAAGTACATCTACGAACATCTGAACGAGTACGTGGTCGGCCAGGAGCACGCGAAGAAGGTGCTCTCGGTCGCCGTCTACAACCACTACAAGCGCATCAACTCCATCGGCAGCAGCGACGTCGAACTGGAGAAATCGAACATCCTCCTCGTCGGTCCCACCGGCGTGGGGAAGACGCTCCTCGCCCGCACCCTGGCCAAGATCCTCGACGTCCCCTTCTCCGTGGCCGATGCCACGGCCCTCACCGAGGCGGGCTACGTGGGCGAAGACGTCGAGAACATCCTCCTCCACCTCATCCAGGCGGCCGACTACGACATCCAGCGGGCCGAACGGGGCATCATCTACATCGACGAAATCGACAAGATCGCCCGAAAGGGCGACAACCCCTCCATCACCCGCGACGTCTCGGGCGAGGGTGTGCAGCAGGCGCTGCTGAAGATCATCGAAGGCTGCATCGCCAACGTCCCGCCCCAGGGTGGCCGCAAACACCCTCACCAGGAATTCATCCAAATCAACACGCAGAACATCCTCTTCATCTGCGGCGGCGCCTTCGAAGGGCTCGAGAACATCATCGAGAAGCGCCTCACCCGCGACCACGTCCGCATCGGGTTCACGGCCGACCGAGGCTTCAAGGGTCCCAAGCGCACCGACGAGCTCTTGCGACACGTCACCCACGATGACCTCCTCGCCTTTGGGCTCATCCCCGAGTTCGTCGGCCGCCTCCCGATGGTCGTGCCGCTTCAGTCGCTCGACCGGGACGCGCTCATCCGCATCCTCACGGAGCCGAAGAACGCGCTCATCAAGCAGTACCAGCGGTACTTCGCCATGGACGGCGTGGAGCTCGTGTTCACCGACGACGCCCTCCGCGCCATCG
Source organism: bacterium HR29 (assembly GCA_002898215.1). Lineage (GTDB taxonomy): Bacteria > Chloroflexota > Dehalococcoidia > Tepidiformales > Tepidiformaceae > HRBIN29. Next base: position 381,368 of record BEIF01000001.1, read on the forward strand.
CTGACGAGGCGCTGCGGAAGAAGACCGGCGCCCGCGGGCTCCGCTCTGTGCTCGAAGACCGCCTGCTCGACGTCATGTACGAGATCCCCGGCCGCACCGAAATCGTGAAGTGCGTCGTCAACGCCGACGTCATCCTCAAGCGGCAGCGACCGATCCTGCTCACACGGGGCGGCCAGCCGGTCGAGCTCGAGACATCTCCCATCGAAAAGGTCCGCGGAGAGTCGGCCTGAAGGACGGCACGGTTGGCACGTGCCCACCGCGCGGGTAGGCTCGTGCCGATTCCTTCGCAAAGGTTGCGCCGTGCTCACCGCCGTCGATCGCGTGATCCTCGTTGCCGACGACCCCAGAACCGCCGCCACTCCCTTCGAACAACTCCTCGGCGCCGCCATCGTCGGCGCGCGCTCGAGCGCGGTCCTCGGCGGCGAAGGCCTCGTCCTGCGGCTCGGGACGAGCGAAGTCGAAATCTACCGACCGACCGAGGCCGGGCCCCTGCACGATTTCGCGACCCGCTGGGGGCGAGGCCTGGCGGCCGTAGGCTTCGCGACCGCGGACCTGCCCGGCGTCGAACAGCGCCTGCGCGAGCGCGGCGTCGCGGTCCAGGACGACGGCGGGCGCCTCTTCGTTCCTGCGGAGGCCACGTTCGGGATGCCCTGCCTGGTGGTGGCGGAAGAGCAGCGTCGGCCCGTCGGCCTGGTCCGGCACCTCTACGAAGTGACGAACGTCGTCGACGACTGGCGCGCCGCCGAGGCACGGTACGCCGACCTTTTCGGGCTGGACCGCGGCGTATTCTGCCCCATCCGCAGCGACCGATGGGGATACGAAGGCGTGCTGACACTCTTCCATCCGCGGCGGCTGCACCGCATCGAAATCACGCAACCGTGGGGCGATGGCGCCATGGCCCGCTTCCACCGGCGGCGCGGCCCCTCGCTGTACATGTGCTTCGCCGAGGCGGACGTCATCGCTCCCATCGCCGAGCGGTTGCAACAGGCGGGGGCTCGGTTCGCCTGGGAGGACGAACATGACCCCACGGTAGGGCTCTTTATCCATCCGAGCGCGCTGGCCGGGATGCTGATGGGGATCAGCCGCACCCACCACGCGTGGACCTGGAGCGGGCACCCCGAATGGGCGGTTGCCGGCCCGCCCGATGGCTAACCGGAAGCGGCGAGCACCGATACGGCCGTGACCACGAACCCGAGGACCGAAGCGACGATCGCGGGGTCGGTGAAGAGGATGCGGTCAGGCGCATCGCCGGCACGTGGTCCCGCGAGCAGGTAGAGGTAGCGGAAGATCGCGAAGGCGACGAAGGGCACTGTCAGGGCCATCGCCCCGTTGCTCGGCACGTTCGCCGACTCGATGGAATAGAGCGCGTACGACACCAGCGCTGCTCCTGCGCTGACCGTGAGCATCTGGTCGAGGACGACCGGAGGGTACTTCGCCAGTGCGGGACGGTGATTCCCCGCATCGTCGCCCAGCGAACGTGCCTCGGCCCATCGCTTGCTCACAGCGAGGAACCAAGCTGCGGCGGCCGAGCAGACGTACAGCCAGGGGCTGATGGCTACGTCGAGGACCACCGCGCCGGCGGCCGCGCGCAGAACGACCCCTGCGGAGAGGATGAGCACGTCGACGACAGGCATCGCCTTCAGCGCGAAGGTGTAGGCTAGCATGCCCCCCGTGTAGCCGGTGAGCATCGCTCCTGCTTCGGGCGAGGCGGCGAACCCCGCGGCGATCCCTGCCGACACGAGCAGCACGGCCGCGGCAACCGCCAGCCCCGGGTTTAGCTCGCCCGAAGCGAGCGGCCGTGAACGCTTCCGGGGGTGGAACCGGTCGAAGGGCGCATCGCGGAGGTCGTTCACCAGGTACACACCGCTGGCGGCCAGGCACCAGGCGACGAAGAGGAGGGCGACCCGACCCGCGAGCGGCTGCCATGATTCCGGGTCGCGCGGCGTCCACACATCGCCGACGCTGAACAGCAGGGCAGCGAAGACGATGAGGTTCTTCGGCCACTGGAACGGGCGGACGGCGGTGACGAGGGCGCGGAGCTGCGCCCCCGGCCGCGCGACGCCACCGCTCAGCGCTCCTGCGCGATCGCTGCCCATTGGCCCTTTACCGCCCGCGCAAGCTCGTCGGTCCCGACCGGGAAGACGGCGTTGGGGGTGCCCGCGGCTGCCCAGACCGTTCCGTATCGCCGAAGGCTCTCGTCGATGATCACGTCGAACGTCTCGCCGTGGCCGACCGGCGGCACACCACCCACGTCGTAGCCGGTCGCTGCCCGAACCTCCGCCGGGGTTGCCATCCGCACTCGCTTCCGTGGCATGCCGAGGATTCGCGCCAAACGGGTCGGGTCGACGCGGCGGTCGCCGGCCACGAGGACGAGCACGCAGCGCCCGTCGGCCATGAACACGAGCGTCTTCACGATTTGGCCGAGCTCGCAGCCGACGGCTGCTGCAGCTTCCTCCGCAGTGCTGGTCGGCTGGCTGAAGACGACGGGTTCGCTGGGGATCCCCAGCTCGTGCAGCGCGGCCGCGACCCGGGCTACGGCTGCCTCCATGGCCTCCAAGCTTACGGGAAGGCGTGCTCCCGCTCATGCCGCGGGTTCGCAGCATCTTGTCATGGCGCCCCGTAGAGCCCTAGCCTTGGGCCGTGATCGGAGCCAAGCGCGTGCGCGCCGATGTCCTCCTGGTGGAGCGGGGGCTGGCAGAGAGCCGCGAGCAGGCTCAGCGGCTCATCTCCGCCGGACGCGCCCGGGTGGGGACCCGCGTCCTCGTCAAGCCGAGCACGCCGCTTCCTTCCGACGCTCCCATCGAGCTGTTGGCGCCCGAGCGGTACGTCTCGCGGGGCGGCTACAAGCTCGAAGCCGCGCTCGAGACCTTCGCCATCGATGTCCGCGGGCTGCGTTGCCTCGACATCGGCGCCGGGACCGGCGGCTTCACCGACTGTCTCCTCCAGCGCGGCGCGCGCGAGGTGGTCGCCGTCGACGTCGGCCGCGGGCAGCTCCACGCTCGCCTCCGCTCCGACCCTCGCGTCGTCGTCCTCGAAGGAGTGAACGCCCGGGAGTTGCCCGACGTCGGCCCGATCGACTTCGTGACTGCCGACGTGTCCTTCATCTCGCTCCGGCTGGTTCTGCCGGCCGTCGCCCGACGCGTTTGCGGAGGCACACCGTGCGTCGTCCTCTTCAAGCCGCAGTTCGAGGCTGGCCGTGACCGGGTTCCTCGCGGCGGGGTCATCCGCGATGAAGCGCTTCGGCAGAGCCTGATCGAAGAGTTCGCCGCGTGGGCCGCTTCGGCCGGATGGGAGGTGCTGGGGCGAACCCCCTCCCCGGTTCCGGGGGCCGACGGGAACCGGGAAGAACTCTTCTGGCTCCGGACGCCCCGAGCGGAGGCTCGGTCGTGCTAGAGCGGGTGGTTATCTTCCACCACCCCCGCAGCGAAGGCGCGGCGGCGCTCTCCCGGCAGCTCGCCACCGAGCTCGAGCGCCACGGCGTGGAGACGTTCGTCGCTGACGCGTGGGAACAGGCCGGGGCCGCGCACGTTGAACGGGCGAGCCTCGTCGTGTGCATCGGCGGGGACGGCACCGTCCTCCGTGCCGCGCGTGTGGTCGTCCCCCACGCCACGCCCATCCTCGGAGTCAATATGGGGCGCTTGGGCTTCCTCACGGACATGAGCCCTCGCGACCTCTTCACGCACTTCGAGCGCATCCTCGCGGGAGAGTGGCGGCTCGAGGAGCGGGTCATGGTCCGGGCCGACGTCGTCGATGGGCCGGGCGCGGAGCCGCGCACCTTCCACGGGCTCAACGACATCGTCCTCAGCCGGGAACACGTCGGGCGGCCCATCTACATCGACGTGCGGATCGACAGGGCGCGGGTGGCCGTGTACCGCTGCGACGGCATCATCGTGGCTACTCCCACAGGCTCGACCGGCTACTCCCTCGCCGCCGGCGGGCCGATTATGGCTCCCACGGAACACCACCTCGTGCTCACACCGGTATCCGCGCACCTGGCGCTGGGGCGCTCGATCGTGCTCCAGCCCGATTCCATCGTCGAGCTGCGGGTCGCCTCGGAGCACGATGGCATCCTCTCCGTCGATGGGCAGGAGGACCTCCCGGTGAGCAACCGCGTGCGGGTCGTGGTCCGGCTGAGCGAACACATCACCCGCTTCGTGCGCTTCCGCGACCCGTCGTCGTTCTACGCCGAGCTCGCCGAGAAGCTCGAAGGCACGCTTTCGAGCCCGATGAGCACCGGTGTTTGAGGAACTCGTCATCGAGAACTTCGCGGTCGCCCGTTCGGTGCGGCTTCCCCTCGGGCCGGGACTCACGGTATTCACGGGCGAAACCGGCGCCGGGAAGTCGCTCATCGTCGACGCCATCGCCTTCCTCCTCGGCGCCCGCCGGGGCCGCGAGGCGATCGCGGCGGGAGCTTCCCAGGCGACGGTTCGAGCCCGACTCCGCATCGGCGGCGCCGTGCACACCCTCGAGCGGAGCATCTCCCTGTCGGGTCGCTCGCGGGCGGCGCTCGACGGCGAGCCCATCCAGCTCGAAGCGCTCCAGGAGCTCGCCGGCGAGCTCGCCGATATCCACGGCCAGGCCGAGCAGCTCGCCCTCCTGCGGCCGTCCGTGCAGCTAGCGCTCCTCGATGCCTACGGCGGCCTCGAAGCGCAGCGAGACGAAACGGCTCGGCTGGTACGGGAGCTACGGGCCGTGCGTCGCCGGCTCGAGGCGCTCCGTTCGGACGCCCGGGAGCGCGAACGCCAGCTCGACCAGCTTCGGTACGAGGTGGCGGAGATCGAACGTGCCGAACTTCGTCCGGGCGAGGACACCGCCTTGCGCGACGAGCTCTCCCGCCTGGCCAGCATCGAGCGCCTTCGGGAGGCGGCGGCAGCGTTGGCCGAGGCACTCGATTCGCCCGCTTTCGACGCGGCCTTCGCGGCTGCCCGCGCGATCGTCGAACGCGACCCCGGCGCGGGCGAGGTTCGGGACCTCGCCGTCGTGTTCGAAGAGACCGCGGCCGAGCTCCGCCGCGCCGTTCGGCGGTATGCCGAGGGGCTGGAGGCCGACCCCGAGCGGCTCGTTGCCCTGCAGGAGCGGTTGGACCTCATTGCCCGCCTCCGCCGGAAGTACGGCGAGACGATCGAGGAGGTGCTGGCGTACCTCGAGGCGGCGCGCGAACGGCTCGCGGTCCTCGAAGGGGCCGAAGAATCGGCGGAGGAGCTGCAGCAGCGCGAGGCGGAACTCTCCCGGAGGCTCGCGGCGGCGGCCGAGCAGCTTTCGGCTGCCCGGCGCGAGGCCGCAGCGCGCCTCACGGCGGCCGTGGCTGCGGAGCTGGCCGAGCTTGCCATGCCCCACGCGGCATTGGCCGTCGGCTTCGCATGTAGCGACGCTCCGGATGGGGTGCCCGTGAGGCTGCCGGATTACGAGGTGGTCGGGCCTTCCTCGTCGCCCCTCCCGCTGGCGGACGCGGAGGCGGCTCCGCGCGCATTCACCGAATCCGGTGTCGACAGGGTCGAGTTCTTGGCCTCCTTCAACCCTGGCGAGTCGCCGCGTGCGCTGTCCGCCGTAGCCAGCGGGGGCGAAACGTCGCGGTTCCTGATCGCCCTTACGGCTGTCTTCGGCAGCGCTTCGCCGCCCCGCACCATCGTGCTCGACGAGGCGGACGAAGGGGTGGGTGGCCGGGCGGGCGCCCTGGTTGGCAAGGCTCTGCGCCGCCTAGCCCAGCGTCACCAGGTGCTCTGCGTGACTCACCTCCCCCAGGTGGCGGCCTTCGGTGACCGCCACTTCGTGGTGGTGAAGCACACCGACGGCCGCCGAACGTGGAGCGAGGTCCGCGACGTGACCGGCCCGGAGCGCCTGCGCGAACTCGCGGCGATGCTCGGAGGGCCCACGGAAGCAAACCTTCGGGCTGCCGAAGAACTCCTCGCTGCCGCGGCCGCCCAGTAACCACGCGGGGTCGAAATCAGGCGTACCGCTGCTCTTTCCAGGGGTCGCCGTACATGTGGTAGCCGTACGTCTCCCAGAAGCCTGGGCGGTCGTGGTCGAGGAACTGGAGGCCGCCGACCCACTTCGCGCTCTTCCAAAAGTACAGGTGCGGCACCACCAGGCGCATGGGCCAGCCGTGCTCGGGTGTGAGCGGCTGCCCGTTGTGGCTGTGGGCGAAGAGCACCCCGTCGCGCAGCAGGTCCTCCAGCGGGATGTTCGTGGTGTAGCCGCCGTAGCAGTGGACCATCACGTACTTCGCCTCGGGGAGCGGCTTCACCGCCTCGTAAACCGCTCGGAACGGCACGCCCTCCCACTCGTTGTCGAACTTGCTCCAACTCGTGACGCAGTGGATGTCGCTGACGTCCTTCGTCTGCCCGAGGGCGTTGAACTCCTCCCAGGTGAAGGTCCGCTCCTGGGGCACCAGACCCCACACGTGGAACCGCCACGTCTTCAGGTCGAGCCGGGGGATGCTCCCGTAATGGAGGACGGGCCAGCCGGTCGTGAGGTGCTGGCCGGGTGGAAGCCGAGGCTTTCCGTCGGGGCGAAGTTCGCGGGTTGGGTCGGCGGTGCGCATCGATCGGCTCCTTCCGCGCTGCCGCGTTCGAATCCAGCCTAGCTCGCCGGGCTTGGCGCGGGCAACGGCCCAGCCGAACGGCTCCCCGTTCCCAGCGCCTTCCGCACCCGCGGCGCCACCTCGCCGCCGTACAGCTCGATGGCGCGGAGGACATGCCGATGAGGGATGGTGCCCACGGTGAGTTGAAGGAGGAAGCGCTCGTGGCCGAACAGCTCGTGCTGACGGAGGATCTTCTCCGCTACCTCGTCGGGGGTGCCCACGAAGTCGGCGCCGTTCGGCCCTCGGCCAGCCTCGAACGCCTCCCGCGTCAACGGCGGCCACCCCCGCTCCGCTCCGATGCGGTCCATCTGCAGCTTGAAGGCCGGGAAGGCGATGTCCGCGGCCATCCGCGAGGTGTCGGCGATGAACCCGTGGGAGGCGATGCCGACCTTCGGCGGCTGGTTCGACTCGGCTGCCGCCGCGCGGTACAGCTCGATCAACGGGCTGAACCGTGCCCATCGGCCGCCGATGATCGCCAGCACGAGGGGCAGCCCGAGAACCCCGGCCCGCACGCAGGAGTGCGGCGCCCCTCCAACGGCGACCCATACCGGGAGTGGCTGTTGGACGGGGCGGGGATAGACCCCACGATCCTCGATAGGCGGCCGGTGCTTCCCCCTCCACGTGACCCGCTCCCGTTCCCGCAGCTCGAGCAGGAGGAGCAGCTTCTCTTCGAACAGCTCGTCGTAATCGGAGAGGTCGTAGCCGAAGAGGGGGAAGGATTCGAGGAAGGACCCGCGCCCGACCATAATTTCGGCTCGGCCGTTCGAAAGGAGGTCGAGCGTGGCAAACTGCTGGAACACCCGTACCGGGTCGTCGGAGCTGAGCACGGTCACCGCGCTCGTCAGACGGATGCGCGAGGTTCGCGCTGCCGCGGCCGCCAGGATTACGGACGGCGCCGAGGCGACGTATTCCGGGCGGTGGTGTTCGCCGACGCCGAAGACATCGAGCCCGACCTGGTCTGCCAGCTCGATCTCCTCGAGCAGCCGCGCCATCCGCTCCCGAGGGGAGATTCGGCTCCCAGTTTCGGGGTCGACGGTGCAGTCGCCGAAGGTGTAGATGCCGAGTTCCACGGTCGATACGCCTTTCTGCGGCCCCAGAGCGCCTGCTTACGGAAGGTAAGTGTACGTGCTCATCGTAGCACACCGGGGCCGCCTCGCCTCCGCTAGGATGGAGTCGTGCCCTCGGACGATTCGGCCCCTCTTGCTGTCGTTCGTGCCCAGCTTGCCCAGCGCACACGTCGCTCCGACCTCCGGCTGCTGGCGCTTGCGGCGAGCGTCGTGGCGGTGGACCAGGCGACGAAGGCGGCGGTGCGGGCCTGGCTCGCGCTCGGAGATTCGTGGCCGGCGGATGACTGGCCCGTTCGTCTGGTCCATTTCACGAACACGGGCGCGGCGTTCGGTCTCTTCCAGAACGCTGCCCCCCTGTTGGCGGTGGCCAGCCTGGCTGGCATCGCGCTGATCCTCGTCTACCTGTTCAGTCCCGACTTCGCCCAGACGCCCATCCGCCTTGCCCTTGCCCTGATGCTCGGTGGGGCGCTGGGCAACCTCATCGACCGCGTGACGCGGGGCGAGGTGGTGGACTTCATCAAGGTGCCCCAGTGGCCCGCATTCAACGTGGCCGACTCGGCCATTACCATCGGCGTGACGCTCTTGCTATGGATGACGCTGTTCGGACGGTCCGACCCGGAGAGCGGATCTGCTTCACCGCCCCCCGCCGAGGACGGGTCGACTCCCTCGTAGCTCGGGAGATTCCGGCTCTCAGCCGGGCGAGGGCTCAACGCCTCGTCGCCGAAGGTCACGTGCGCGTCGGGGGCCTGCCCGTGGAGAAGTCCCGCGTCGTGGAGCCCGGCGAGCTGGTCGAGGTGTACGTTCCCGCCCGGCATCGCTCTCCCGAGCCGCTCCCCTTTGACCTCCCGGTCCTGTACGAGGACGACGCTCTCCTGGCCATCGACAAGCCGGCTGGAATCGCCACGCACGGCGCTCCCGGCGACATGCGCCCGAGTGTGGTGTGGTGGTTCGTGCAGCGCTTTCCCCGGTTGGCGGAAACGTTCGATGCCGACCGTCCCGGCATCGTCCACCGCCTCGACAAGGGCACGAGCGGGGTCCTGCTGCTGGCGAAAACTCCTGCTGCCCAGCTGGCCCTCAACCAGGCGTTCGAACAGCGGCGGGTCCGGAAGGAGTATCTCGCCCTCTGTGACGGCGTCCCGCCCCGCGAGCGGGCGGTGATCGACGCGCCCATCGGGCGGCATCCGGGCGATCGCACGCGGATGGCGGTTACCATCCGCGGTCGGGACGCGAAGACGGAGTACACCGTCCTCGGGGCCTCCCAAGGGAAGTCCCTGCTCCTCGTTCGCCCGCTCACCGGCCGGACGCACCAGATTCGTGTCCACCTGGCCGCCATCGGTGCACCAGTGGCCGATGACCGGGTGTACGGCCGGCGGGGCGGCGAACGCCCGCTGCTGCACGCATACCGGTTGGTCGTTCCTCACCCCCTGGGCGGGGTTCTCGACGCTGCCTCGCCGCTGCCCGACGATTTCTGGGCAGCAGCGGTGGACGCGGGGCTCGCCGAGGCTGCCCGCCCCTACCGCCAGTCCCCACCCCCGCGGCGTTTCGAGGAGGCTTCGTGACCGAACAACCCGTCCGCACGCGGTACGCTCCCAGTCCGACCGGCGATCCCCATGTCGGGAACATCCGGACGGCTCTCTTCGCTTGGGCGCTGGCCCGCCGCACCGGCGGCCAGTTCCTCCTGCGCATCGAGGACACCGACCGTACGCGGTACGTGCCCTCCTCGCTCGAGGCGATCTACGAAAGCCTTCGCTGGCTCGGGCTCGATTGGGACGAAGGCCCCATCGTGGGCGGCCCGTACGCTCCCTACATCCAGTCGGAGCGGCTTCCCTACTACCACGAGGTCGCGAACCGGCTCCTCGCCGAGGGGAAGGCGTACCGCTGCTTCTGCACGGTGGAGCGCCTCGATGCCCTTCGCGCCGAACAGCAGCGCCGTAAACAGCCGCCCGGCTACGACGGCCTCTGCCGGTCGATCCCGCCCGCCGAGGCGGAGGCGCGAGCTGGCGAACCCCACGTCATCCGCTTCAAGATGCCACGCGAGGGGCAGACGGTCCTCCGCGACGCGATCCGCGGAGAGGTGGTATTCGAAAACGCCCTTCAGGACGACTTCGTCCTCCTGAAGTCCGACGGCTACCCCACGTACCACCTCGCCGCCATCGCCGACGACATCGCCATGCGCATAACGCACGTCATCCGCGGCGAGGAGTGGCTCTCGTCGGCTCCCAAACATATCCGCCTCTACGAAGCGCTCGGCGCGCCGGAACCGGTCTGGGCCCACCTGCCGGTGATCCTCGGCACGGACCGGAAGAAGCTCTCGAAGCGCTCGGGTGACACCTCCGTCCTGGAGTACCGCGAGAAGGGATACCTCCCGGAGGCGATGGTGAACTTCCTCGCTTTGCTGGGGTGGTCGCTCGACGACAAGACCACCATCGTGGACCGGGAGACGTTCGTGCGGAACTTCTCGCTCGAGCGCGTGGGCGCGAACCCTGCCGTTTTCGACATCGAGCGGCTCGACTACCTGAATGGCTACTACATCCGCGCGATGTCACCCGACCGCTGGGCGGCGACGGTGGTGGAGTGGTGCGAGGCGCACCTGCCGTCCTCCGTCCCGCGGCCCCTCGACCGCTCCGTACTCGAAGCTGCCGCCCCCCTCCTCCAGGAGCGGGTGACGCGCTTGGCCGATATCGACGACCTCGTCCTCTTCCTCTTCACGGAGCGCGCCCCCGAGTACGAGCCCGAGCTGCTGGTTGAACGTCTTGCCGGGGACCGCGACTTCGCCCTGCGCGTGGTGGATGCCGCGCTCCTCGCGCTCGATGCCCTTCCGCCGCAGGAGTGGACCCGGGAGCGGGTGGAAGGGGCGGTGCGCAGCCTCGAATCGGCCCTGGGCACGAAGCTGCGGAAGTTCGTCGCCGTCCTCTACGTCGCGGTGATGGGTCGACCGCAGGGCATCCCGCTCTTCGATTCGATGGCGCTCTTGGGACGAGAGCGGACGCTGCTTCGCCTGCGAGAGGCGCGGGCGAAGCTCGAACGGATGCACGGGTGAGGCGGGCGCCGATTGACAGCCTCCTACCGGTCGGAAAAGATGCCCCTGGCATCTCACTTCGAGCAGGAGGGTCTGGATGCGTGCCAAGGCGGCCGTGATGTACGGCGTCAACCAGCCGCTCGTCATCGAGGAGATCGAGCTCGACTCGCCTCGGGCCGGCGAGGTGCTGGTCAAGACGGGGGCCAGCGGGGTGTGCCACTCCGACCTGCACTTCATGGAGGGTTCGTACCCCACCGCTACGCCCATCGTTCTCGGCCACGAATCGGCAGGCACCGTGGTCGAGGTCGGTGAAGGCGTCACCAACGTCAAGCCCGGAGACCGGGTGGTGGTGGCCTTCGTGGCCTCGTGCGGCCACTGCGCGAACTGCGTTACCGGTAAGCCCTACCTCTGCGAGAACACCCAGGCGCTGGGCCGCGCCGACCGCGTCCGCCTGAAGGGGCAACCGATCCCCCAGTTCGCCAACATGTCGGCCTTCGCCGAGTACCAGCTCGTGAGCGCGAATGCCTGTGTGAAGGTCCCCGACGGTGTACCGCTCGAGGCGGCCGCCCTCGTGGGCTGCAGCGTCATGACCGGCGTGGGCGCGGTCGCCAACACCGCCAAGGTCCCCGTCGGCGCGACGGTGGCGGTGGTCGGCTGCGGGGGCGTCGGCCTCAACATCATCCAGGGGGCCCGGCTCGCCGGCGCGTCGCGCATCATCGCCATCGACATCGTGGAGAGCAAGCTTGCGGCGGCGAAGGAGTTCGGCGCCACGGATGTCATCGATGCCTCCTCGAAGGACCCGGTGGCCGAAGTCATCCAGATGACGGGCGGGGGCGTCGACTTCGCCTTCGAAGCCATCGGCCTCGCGAAGACCGCCGAGCAGTGCTTCGCGATGATCAAGCGGGGCGGGCGAGCGGTCGTGGTGGGCATGATCCCCGTGATGCAGCAAGTCAGCCTGCCGGGGTTCGGGTTTCTCCAGGAGAAGGGCATCATCGGCAGCTTCTACGGGTCCACCCGCCAGACCTACGACATGCCCTGGTTGATGGAGCTGTACCGCCAGAAGCGCCTCAAGATCGACGAGCTCATCTCGCGCCGCTGGAAGCTGGAGGAGATCAACGAGGCGTACGCTGCCCTCAAGCGGGGCGAGGTGAACCGCAGCGTCATCGTTTTCGATTAGGTTCGGGCAACGCGCACCGAGGGGTCGGGCAGCACGCCCGACCCCTCACGCTCGCCCGCGGCGACCTCCGACGTTTCAGCCCTTCAAGCAGCTCATCACCGGGTCGTAGTCCGGAAGCTCGACCACCTTGGGAGCAGGCTGGATCCAGGCGATGCGGCCGTCCTTGTCCACGACGATCACGACGCGATTGCTGATGCCGCGTTCCTCGATCAGCACGCCGTACTTCCGGGACACCTCGCCTTTCGGGAAGTCGCTGAGCACCGGGTAGGAAATCCCTAGCTGTTCTTTCCACGCTTTTAGGGCCCACGTGTTGTCGACCGAGATCGCCACCGGAATGGCGTTCTGCGCGGAGAACTCGGCTATCTTCTGCTCAACGAGCTGGAGCTGGTTCGAACAGACCGGCGAGAAGGCCGCGGGTACGAAATTCAGCACCACGGCGTTCTTGCCGCGATAGTCGCTGAGACGGAACGTGTCGCCCGTGGGGCTGCTGGGGAGTTCGAAGTCGGGGGCCTCGTCGCCCACCTTCAGGGTCGCCGTTTCTGCCATGCGTTCCTCCGGGGTGAAGACTACGCAAATGCTAGTGCCAGCGCTTCGGCTTTGCAAGCGAGGCGTTAGGGGATCCGGATCGTCTGGCCCGGCTGGAGCGCCTGACAGTCGAGCCCGTTCAAGGAGATGAGGGCCTGGAGGTCGACCCCGTACGTTCGGGCGATGTCGTAGCACGTGTCGCCAGGTTGGATCGTGTGCGTGCGCCCGCCAGTTCCCGCTGCGCCGGTGGGCGTGGGCGTCGCGCGGGCCGCAGGGGCGCTCGCCCCCGGCACGACCAGGTCCTGCCCCGGCTGCAGGTTCGTACATCCTGGGTCGATACCGGGATTCGCGTTCCGGAGCGCCTCCACCGTCACGCCCAGCGCCTCGGCGATGCTGATGCAGGTGTCGCCGGGCTGCACCGTATACGTGCGCCCGGTCGTCGGTGGCGCGGTCGGGCCCGCGGTAGGCGAGCCCGATGGCGGCACGATGATGCCTCCCTCGAACCGGAAGATGCGCTGTTCGGAAGCGGGCGTCGCGGTGGGGACCGTTGCCGGGTCGGTCAGGCGCAGCGAGGGACCTTCACCAGGGCCATCGCCGTTCCCGCAGGCCGCGATGATGGCTGCGACGACCGCAACCACCAGAGCCGTGCCGAAACGTGCTCGCACGCTCGCCATGCTAGGAATCCTCGGCGAAGGGCGGCAACTCGGCGAGTAACGCTGCCAGCACGGCGAGGCCGACCCGGCCGATGCGCTCCACTTCCGCCGCGTCGATGGCCTCGAAGCGGTCGTCCGGCGTGTGGATGACCGAGAAGTCGCCCGACGTGAAGAGCACGACCGGCACGCCGGCAGCTTCGAAGCTCGCGTGGTCGCTCGAGGCGTTCGGCGGGAGCGTCGAGGGCACCGCCGGAATGCCGAGCGTCGCCGAGACCTGAAGGGAGCCCTGGACGAGCACGGGTGTGCCGATCACCTCCACTCGGCTCCCTATCCCGGTCACGTCGAAGTTCAGCATCGCTTCGGGGAGGGCCGCTGCGGCCTGCAGCTCCTCCGCCATCGCGCGTGAACCGTGCAGCCCGAACTCCTCCGCCCCGAACGCGGCGAAGCAAAGCCCCGGGTCGAGACCATCGGCAGCCATCGCCCGGGCAAGCTCCAGCATGGTCGCTGTGCCGCTCGCGTTGTCGTTCGCCCCGGGCGAGCCGGGGACGGAATCGTAGTGCGCTCCGACGAGAACGCGACAGCGCCCCTGGGGTGCGGCGGCCGCGAAGACGTTGATGGACTCGAGCGTTCCCGGTGGGTCGGCGCGGACCGTCACGTCGTCCCCCCGTTCCGCCGCGGCCAGGAGCGCTTCCCGCGCCTCCTTCCCGACGGCGACCGCCGGGATTTCGGACGCCCCCTGGAGCGTGCCGAAGAACGCCCCCGGGGCGTCGTTCACCACCACCAGGGCTGCTGCCCCTTTCCTGCGTACGTTTGCGTACTTCCCTGCGAAGGTGACCGCGCCCCGGTCGGCGATGGCGACCGCGCCCTGTAGGTCGAGACTTGCGACGTCGGCTTCGCTGGCGAGCCCCACGAACACTGCCCGGCCGGTCACCTCCCCGCTCGCCGACCCTCCCAGCGGCAGGGCGTCCAAGCGCTCTCCGCCCACCTCGACCGCCGCGCTACGTAGGGCCTCGTCGCGAACACGGAAGGTTCGCAGCTCGGCGGCGTACCCGTAACGTGCGAGCTCGCCGCGGATGTACTCCGCTGCCCGGCGCTCGTTACCGCTACCGGCGACGCGCTGGCCGATCTCCACGGCCAGGATGCGGATGTGCGCCATCGCCCGCTCCGCCCTGAATTCGGACGGCCCCAGGTCGATGAGAGCGCGCGTGGCCGGGGCCGACGTCGGCTCTGCCGTGATTGCCGCCTGCGCCGCGGTGGGCGGCGGTGCCCCGGCCGGCGCCGCCCGGTCGCCACACGCCGCGAGCGCACAGACGGAAAGGAGCCCTACGAAGGCCCAGAGGCGGTGACGCACGAGTCCCAGCCTACCCCAGAGGGGCGAAATGCTCCGGAAACCTCAGCGTCGGCCGAACCAACGGCGGATACGCCGCGCCAACGAGGGCCGCTCCGGTTCGTACTCGATGTACCGGTCGCGCCAGTACACCCGGCGGGGGCCGCCTGGCGTACGCCGTCCCGGCTCGCGGAAGAACGACCACACGAAGGCTCCCAGGAACAGGACGATGCCGACGAACGAGAGCCAGATTCCCTGTGCCCAGGCCGCAGAGGCGACGAGGCCCGCCAACACCAGCCCGGCGCCCGCGAAGAGCAGGGTCGCCGGCTCGATCGGCAGCCGCAGGCGGGGGAGCCGAGGGCGGCGGGGACGCCGTCTACGCCGAAACGGGATCGGCTCACGCGAAACGGGACCCTCCCCGGGCAGATCCCCTGCCCGTGCCAGGATCTCCTCGATCTCCTGCTGGATGCGATCGGGCATGGCGCTCACCGATAACCGTAGGCTGCCCGGGTGCGCTTGTCACGCCGGCCCGTGGCCGTAGCCGCCACCCCCCGGGGTTTCCAGGCGCAGCCGCGTACCGGGTCCGGGCCGGATGCTCGCCACCGCCGGGAGTTCGGTCGGCTCGCCGTGTGGCCCCACGAGCAGTGTGGTGCCCGGCGTGCCGGGGCCACCGCCCGCCAGGCCCCATGGCGGCACTCGGTGCCGGTTGGCGACGACTGCCGCGTTCACCGGCGAAAGGAACTCCACCTCCTTGACGACTCCGTCGCCGCCGCGGTGGGCTCCGGCGCCGCCGCTCTCGCGCCGCACTTCGAAGCGCCACACCACCATGGGGAAGTCGCGCTCCAGCATCTCGACCGGGGTGTTCGCGGTGTTCGTCATGTGCGTCTGGATGGCAGGCTCGCCGGGCCCCGATGGTCCCGCCCCCGCCCCTCCGGGGATGGTCTCGTAGTAGGCGAAGCGGGTGCCGTCTGCGCGAATGCCGCCGAAGGTGAAATTCGTCATCGTGCCCGCGCTCGCGGCGGGGATGCGTCCGGGAAGGGCCGCCGCCAGCGCCTTCATGACCACGTCGACGATGCGCTGGGAGGTCTCGACGTTGCCAGCCGAAACCGCCGCTGGCGGCCGCGCATTCACGAGGCTGCCTTCGGGGAGCACGAACCGGAGCGGACGGAAAAACCCCGCGTTGGAAGGGGCGTGGGCGGGCAGGAGGCAGCGGACGCAGTAGGCCGCCGCCGATACGGTGACCGCCGCCACCGCGTTGAACGACGAGTGATGCTGGGGCGCCGTCCCGCTGAAATCGAACGTTGCCGTTTCGCCTTCGATGCGAAGCGAAAGCACGATGGGGAGCAGTGAACCGTCCGGCGCCTCGATGACGTCGGAGGCGGCGTAGGTGCCGTCGGGGATCGCCGCGAGCGCCGCCCGGGTGAGCCGCTCGGTATACGATTGCAGCTCCTCCATCGCTGCGAAGACGGTTGACGCGCCGTACCGCTCGAAAAGTGAGCGCAGCCGCCGCTCGCCGGTCCGGAGGGCTGCCAGTTGGGCATCGAAGTCCCCGCGGCGCTCTTCGGGCGTTCGGACGTTCCGGAGGATGAGGGCGAACACATCCTCGTTCAGTCGGCCGGCTGCTGTGAGCCGCAGCGGGGGAACGATGACTCCCTCCTGGTACAGCTCCTCCGAGGGCGGCATCGAGCCCGGCGCCATCCCGCCGATGTCGGCGTGATGGGCGCGGTTCGCGAGGAAGGCGGCCACTCGGCCCTCCCAGAAGAACGGGGCGACGAGGGTGACGTCGGGCAGGTGCGTTCCGCCGAGGTAAGGGTCGTTGACGATGGCGATGTCGCCGGGCTGCCAGGGGGCGAGCGTCTGGACCGCACGCACCGCTTCGGGCATCGAACCGAGGTGCACCGGGATGTGAGCCGCTTGGGCAACGAGCTCTCCCCCCGCGTCGAACAGCGCGCAGGAGTAGTCCCGACGTTCGCGGATGTTTGGGGAGTGGGCTGTCAGCCCGAGCGTGACCCCCATCTCTTCCGCCACGGAGGCGAGCAGGCCGTTCCAGATGGTGAGCTGGGCGGGCGTCAGGTTCACCGGCTCGCCTCGAGCAGGAGGTTGCCGAAGACGTCAGTTCGTCCCCGCCATCCCGGGGGGACGTAGGTGGTGCAGTCGTCCTGGACGATGACCATGGGACCCTCGACGGTCGCGCCAACTCCGAGCGCCTCACGGTGGAGCACGGTGGCCGCCTCGAACCCGCCGTCGGTCCAGACCATCGCAGGGGTTCCCTCCGCGAGCGGAGAGGCAACGTGGCTGCGGGGGAAGATGATTTCGGGCACAGGGACTTCGGCGCGCACGCGCAGGGCTACTAGCTCCACTGGACGGTCGGGTGCGTGGAATCCGAAACGTTCGAGGTGGGCAGCGTGGAACGCCTCGGCTATCGCGGCTGGCGCGGGGGCCGCGACCGCTACGCGAAGCTCGTGCGCTTGGCCCACGTAGCGGGCATCGGCGTACCAACGGAGAGCGGCCGGCTCGCCGGCGAAGCGCGCCAGTCGCTGCCGAGCCTCCCGCTCGAGGGCGGCTGCGAGGTTGGCGATGGCAGGGGCGGCGGCCTCGTCCACGGCGCAGACCATGCCCCGTTGCACCTCGACGGCCTCCGGCGCCGCCAGCATCCCGAGGGCGGAGAGCACGCCTGGGTAGCGGGGCACTAGCACCCGCGGTATGCCGACGTCCGCAGCGAGTTCGCAGGCGTGGAGGGGTCCGGCGCCTCCGAACGCCACCAGCGTGAAGGTCGCCGGGTCGTGCCCGCGCTCGAGGCTAACCCGGCGCAGGGCGCGGGCCATGGCGGCGTTCGCCACGGCTACGACCGCTGCGGCCGCCTCGACCGGGCTGCCGAGGCGAGCGAGCGCGGCGGCAGCCCGCTCCGCCTTCGGCTGGACGCTGCCACCGAGAGCCTGCTCCGGGCGAAGGCGTCCGAGGACCAGATTCGCGTCGGTCACGGTGGGGAGGAGGCCACGCCCGTAGCACGCGGGCCCCGGGTCCGCCCCCGCGCTCTCCGGGCCCACGAGCAGGGCCCCGCCGGCATCGATGCGGGCGATCGAGCCGCCCCCGGCGCCGACGGTGACGACATCGAGCGCGGGCGTGCGGATGGCGAGCCCGTCCACCTCCGATTCGTTGCGAACGGAAGGCTCGCCCAAGCAGAGGGCCACGTCGGTGCTCGTTCCGCCCATGTCGAAGCTGAGGATTCGGTCGAAGCCTGCCGCGCGGGCCACTGCAAGCGCGCCCAGGACTCCTCCTGCCGGCCCCGAGAGGATCATCGAAGTCGGCCGGGCCAGCGCCTCCTCGGGCGCTACCAGACCACCTGCCGAGTGGATGAGGCGAAGCCCGCGCAACGCCGCCTGCAACGGCTCGAGGTAGCGGGCAATGGTGGGGCGAAGGAACGCGGCGATGGCCGTCGTGCTCGCGCGCTCGTACTCTCGGGGTTCCGGTGCGATGTCGGCCGAGAGCACGCACTCGAGCCCCGCCGCACGGAGCGCGGCCGCGACCAGCCGTTCGTGGCGGTCGTCGACGTACGAATGGAGGAGGCAGACGGCAAACGCCTCGCCTCCGGTCGCCCGCGCCGCTTCGACGACGCGCTGGAGCTCTTCGTCGCCGAGAGGAACGAGGACTCGCCCGTGAGCATCGAGCCGTTCGCGGACGCCGATCGTGTCCTCCGGTCGGACCACGTGCGGCGTGCGCCGAGGCTCGAGGTCGTAGAGGGAAGGACGAGTCTGGCGCCGTATCGTGAGCAGGTCTCGGAAGCCCTCGGTCGTCAGCAGGACCGTGCGGGGGCCGCGGCGTTCGAGCAGGGCGTTCGTGGCGACCGTGCTCCCGTGGACGACGCGTTCCGGGGGCACATCGGGAAGCCCCGCGAGGACCGCCTTCGAGGGATCGGCGGGAGTCGAAAGCCGTTTCCAGGCGCGGATGACGCCGTCCGCAAGAAGGACGAAATCGGTGAACGTTCCGCCAACGTCGATGCCGATCGCGGCCACGGGTTACGATTGTAGCGGGCAGGCGCCGTGTCCCCTCGCGGAGGATGCCTGGCTCGGCAGCGGCTGCGGCATGCGTTCGAGAAGATTGCTCCTTGCAACCCGCGCCCTTGCCGATTATAGTGGTGGCGAGCCCCTTGGAATCGCACTGCACCGTGTCATCGCTGGTCACGCCGTCCCGCCGCGGGGGTGGGCGGTAGGCACGTTTGGGTTCGGTGCAAGGGTCGATCGCCGGGGAGCGCGACTCCAGGTTCGTAGTGATGAGTGCAACGGGCGCGATGCCCATCGTCTCGGCGCGACAAATCTCCTCGCGGGCTCGGAGTTGACATGGCAGGTGGAGTGAACGACGACGTGGTAATGGCAATGGCCCCTGGGATGGGCGACGCCATCGAGCGGCTTGGTGTCGCCCGCGAGGCGGACGAGCTCGAGGAGCTCGGCCTCGATGTGGAAACGGGCGAACTGGTGGTCGACGAAGAGCCGCTCGCAGCCGAAGAGGAAGTCGAGGAAACCCTGTTCGAAGAGGAGGAGGAAGGCGAGGCGCTCGAGGACTCCGTTCGCGCCTACCTGCGCGAAATCGGGCGCGTCGACCTCCTCACCAAGGCCGATGAGCAGCGGCTCGGCGCGGAAATGGAGGCGCGCGATTACCTGAAGCGCCTCGAAGAGGAGTACCGCGAGGCGCACGGCACGGAGCCGTCGCCGGCGCGCGCGGCCGTGCTCCTGCTGGAGCGGCTCACGGCCTCCTGGCAGGCGCTCGCTGCTGCCGCGGCCGTCGCCCGTGGCGACGCGGAGGAACTGGGGAAGCTCCGCCGCCGGCGGAAGCCAGCCTTCGGGCGACCGCTGACGGAGGTGGCAGCCGATCCTGCCGTCCGGGCGATCATCGATGGCGAGTTCAAGCCCGACTTCGTGAAGACGCTCGAATCCGCGCTCGGCCTGACCACCGAGGCCGCGCAGCGCGCCATCGTCGATGTCTCCGTCACGACGACGATCCTCGACCCTGCGCTGCTGAAGGCGATGGCCGAGGCGGCGGGCGGGGAGGAGAAGCTGGTGCCGCCCGCGCCTGAACTCGTCGAGGCGCTCCTGCCGCTCGAAGGTCAGCTCCGTCGCCGTTTCGAGGAGGTGAAGCGGAAGGGCGACCGCGCCCAGAAGCAGCTCGCCGAGGCGAACCTCCGCTTGGTGGTCTCGGTCGCGAAGAAGTACATCGGCCGGGGCATGTCCCTCCTCGACCTCATCCAGGAAGGGAACATCGGCCTGCTCCGGGGCGTCGAAAAGTTCGACTATCGGAAGGGCTTCAAGTTCTCCACGTACGCCACCTGGTGGATCCGCCAGGCCATCACCCGCGCCCTGGCCGACCAGTCGCGGACCATTCGCATCCCGGTCCACATGACCGAGGTGATGAACAAGCTCGCCCGCGTCACCCGCCGGCTCATGCAGCAGTACGGCCGCGAGCCGACGGCCGAGGAGCTGGCGGCTGCGATGCAGAAGGAGGTTCGCCCCAACGAGGCGGCGCAGTACACTCCGGAGCGGATCCGGGAGATCCAGGCGCTGGCCCGCGACCCGGCCTCGTTGGAGACGCCTATCGGCGACGACGAGGAGAGCGAGCTGGGCGACTTCATCGAAGACGAGAACGCCATCGCGCCCGAAGAAGTGGCGACGATGCAGCTCTTGCGTGAGCAGGTGGAGGATATTCTGGCGACGCTCACCGCTCGCGAGCGCCAGGTCCTGAAGCTCCGCTTCGGCCTCGAGGATGGCCGAGCCCGCACTCTCGAAGAGGTCGGGCGGGAGTTCGGCGTCACGCGGGAGCGAATCCGCCAGATCGAAGGCCAGGCGCTCCGCAAGCTTCGGCAGCCGAGCCGGGCGCGGAAGCTCGCTGGCTACCTCGAATGACGAACACCGTTGCGAGGAGCATGAGGGTGACGACGGAAGTCCCACTGCTCACCTGCAGCCGCTGCGGGAGCGAATTCGAACCCTTGGACGACCTCCCCACCGAGGAACGTGGCGAGGTGCTCTGCAGCGAGTGCCGCGGGGGTGAGGCTCCCTCCCGTCGGCGGCAGAAGCGGCGGCGCATTACCGTCGAGTGCGCCGCGTGCGGTGAAAAGGCCCGCATCTCCTTCGAACCGCGTGAGGGACGTCCCGTCTACTGCAAGCGCTGCTTCAAGAAGCAGCAACAGGACGCCCAGGCCGGCGAAGCGGAGGAGGAAGAGGACATCCGCATCCCGTCCTCGGTCGACCTGTACATGCGCAACAACCGCTGGACGCGCTGGGTGCGAGGCCACGCACGGCGGAATGGGGCCCAGAACGGGTTCCGCCCTGGCATGGCCTGGGAAGGCCCCATCGAGCGCCCGCCCCTGCCCCGCCGAGGACTCGGGAGTGCCGGAACGTACGACTGACGGCGAGCCCTCCGCCTGCTATCCGTTCGACACCTTTTCATTACCTGCGATACGATGGAGCCTGCTCGGTGCGGAAGCGCACCGGGCAGTGCTTCCCTCCTGGCAGGACCGGTCCCCCGGTCCTGCTCATTTTGCGGTTCCACCGGAGGGCACGCCGTGAGCGGCACCGCCGCCTACGTGTACTCGCCTGAACTTCGCCAGTACGACCACGGGCCCCTCCATCCCCTCAAGCCCGAGCGCTTCACCCTCGCACGAGAGCTCTCCGAGGTGTGCGGACTTCTCAGCGCCCCCGACGTCCTCGACCTGCCGGCTCGGCCGGCCCGCGATGAGGAGATCGCAACCTGCCATTCGACGCGGTACATCGAAGCGGTTCGTGCTGCCGGCGAAGGCGCGCCTGGCCGCTGGGAGGCGTTCGGGTTCGGCCCGGGCGACAACCCCATCTTCGCGCGCATGCACGATGCAGCCGCTTGGGTGGTCGGCGCCACGCTCGAGGCGGCCCGGGCGATCGCCGAAGGGCGAGCGCTGCACGCCTTCAGTCCCGCCGGTGGGCTCCACCACGCGATGCCCGAACAGGCCTGGGGCTTCTGCATCTACAACGACCCTGCCATCGCCATCCGCTGGCTCCTCCGACAGGGGTTCCAGCGCGTCGCCTACATCGACCTCGATGTCCACCACGGCGACGGCGTGCAGGCCATCTTCTACCGCGAGCCGCGGGTGCTCACGATCTCCATCCACGAAAGTGGGCAGTTCCTCTTTCCGGGAACCGGGTTCGTGGACGAGATCGGAGAGGGGCCTGCCGAAGGCACGAAAGTGAACGTACCACTGCCGCCCGGAACGGCGGACCCGGAGTGGCTGCTCTCCATCGACGAAATCGTCCTTCCCCTCGTGCGCGCTTGGCGGCCCGACATCCTCGTCACCCAGCTCGGCTGCGACACCCACGCGACGGACCCACTCGCCCACTTCGAGCTTTCGACCTTCGCCTATCGGGAGGCGTACGCGCGCATGCATGCCCTCGCCCACGAGGTGGCGGGCGGGCGCTGGCTCGCTACCGGGGGAGGCGGCTACCAATGGGCAGCGGTGGCTCCTCGCGCGTGGACGCTCGCCTTCGCGGAAATGGTGGGTCGCGAGCTTCCCGAGACGGTTCCCGAGGCGTGGGCGGCATCGGTGGCGGAGCGGTACGGTGTCGACGTTCCGCGGCCGTTCGTGGAAGAGCAGGCTCGGCCGGGCGCGTATGCGCACCACGTCCGCCGCGTGCTCCAAGCGGTCAAAGCGGCCGTCTTCCGTTATCACGGGCTCGACGGAGAGAGCTAAGGAGCGCTCCGTGGCTGCGGCGACGGCTCCCCCTGGGCGTCGCCGCGCCCTCGCCGCTGCTCCCAAGGGAGGAGGTCACTGAACTGGAGCCTCATCTGCCAGGCGGCCAGCGGACCGAGAACCAGGAACGGAAGCGATAGCACCCCCTGCAGCCCGATCGCGTAGGCTGTGGCCAGCTCCGGGTCCTGGCCGACGGCGATCAGCGCCTGCTGCGCCAGGAGCAGGAACCCCACGCCCGACTGGGCGACGGGGATGGCCGCCCCGACGTTCGCCGCTGCTACCAGGAATACGAACACGAGCGGTTCGGCGGTCACCCCGAAGGCACGGGCGGTCAGCCAGAACAGCACGGCCTCCGTGAGCCAGATCGCTCCCGACAGGAGCGCGAGGTCCGCGAGCTGGCGAGGCCGGCGGACGGCTGCCAGGCCCTCCGCGAACCGCTGCCCGCCCCACCGCCGCAGACGCGCGTTTCGCGCCGGAGAGAGCGGCGACCCGGGGCGCGCGATCTCGACTGCGAGCAGCATGCCCAGCGCAGTCCCCACGAGCATGAAGATGGTGAGACCGCGGAAGGCGGGGCCGATCGGCAGGAACACCATCGTGACGCCGAGAAACAGCGCGAACGTGACGCCGTCCCAGAGGCGCTCCACCGCCTCGGCGCCGAGCAGGTGCAGGCGGGAGATGCCGAACTTCCGGGCCGAAATCTGGATCATCACGCCGTATCCGAGCTGGAAGGGAAGCACGAGGTTCGCCCCCTGGGAGAGCACGACGCGTGGAAGCGCATCCCGAATCGCGATCGGCTTGAGATGCGCCACGAGGGCGCGCCAGCGCAGGGCGCGGAGCCAGAACCTTCCCACGTACACGGCCGCAATTTCGGGCAGGTAGGCGATGTTGGCGCCCGCGAGCGCGCGTCCTACTTCGCCGATGTGTATGTCGCGGAGGATGAGCCAGAGGAAGGCCCCCGTGGCGCCGGCTCCCAACGCTGCCCGCAGGGCTTGCGCGCGAAGCCGGGAGCGCACGGGGATCGCCTACCGCCCGGCGCCGCTCGGCTCTTCGGCCCACACCAGGAGGTCGTCGACCTTCGCGAAGGCGAACGGAAGGAACGTCTCGGTGGGCACGGTGGCCGCGACGGCGCCTGAAGTCTCCGTGACCCCCTCACTGAACGCGGCGCCGAGCACCTTCAGGATTGGGATGTCGAACAGGGGGTCGTGCGGGGATTCGCGTACGGTCAGCGAAGCCTGCCCGCGGGCTGTCACCCGCAGCCGACTCCGGTGCAGTACCCGGACGAGCTCGACCGGACCGGCGATCCGACCATCGGGGGTGGGGAGGAACCGGAAGTGATAGCGGATCGTTTCGGTCTCACGCTCCGGCTCCTCAGTCGGGTCGAGGACGGCGCTCAGCTCGAGGAAGGTGATCCCATACCGCGTGACGCTCCCGTGCACGACCCCGTCGCCGCGCTCCTCGAGCTGGATTTCGGCGAGCTTCTTCGGCTCCCCGTACAACTCGCGCCCGAAGGTGAGCGCTGAGTCGGTGCTCACTGGCATCGCCAGGCAGTAGAGCGCGGTCTCGCCCTGGTACGTGCATGCGATATCGACGGTGGCGACGAAGAACGCGCCGACGCAATTGGAGCGGCGGACCTCGGCGACGGAGAAGACGATGCGCGGCTCTGCTGCCGGCTCGAGCGGCGGCGGGAGGAGCGCCGCCAGCGTCTCCGGATCGCTGTCGGCCGTCACAGTGAGCGCACGGACATCCCGGAAGAGCGGACGGCGGAAGGCAGCGAGGAACTGCTCGATCTCCTCGTTCGTGCGGCGGAAGCGGGGATGCGGCATCGAGCCTCCTTCCATCGGTTGGCTCGAAGCCATTCTAGGGGAGCGGGCAAGGCTACCGGCGGATGCGGACGATGGGCCCCTCGCAGTACAGGTTGCCGATGTGGATGCCCGCGTGCTCGTACACCTTTCGCGGGATGCCCAAGTCGGCAAGGAACAACTCGCCCACGTATGGCCGCGCCTGCTCGATGAGGAGACCTTGTTTGGGCAGGTCGAGGGCGAGCGTCGTCACTGCGGGTACCACAGGGCTCGTGACCTCGCCGGTGGTGGCGTCGATCCCCGTGGGGACGTCGAGGGCGAGGATTGGCCGCTTCGATGCCACGGCCAATTCGGCGCAGGCGAGGGCGATCCCGGACCTCGGCGTCGGCCGACCGTACCCCACGAGGGCATCGATTACGAGGTCGGCGTAGCGGAGGTGCTCCTCGAGCGTGCTCTGGCTCGAATCCCGGTCGAAATGGTCGGAGATGCCTGCCTGGCGGAGGATCTGGAGCTGACGGCGGGCGGCGAAGGAGGATTCTTCCTCGACCTCGCCGAGAACCGGCTCGACGATGCACCCCCAGTTGGCGAGGTTGCGGGCTGCGCAGAGCCCCGCGGCGCCCTTGTTCCCGCCCCCGGCGAGGACGATGACCCGCTGACCCCGGCCGCGGCCGCCCAGCATCGCCAGGGCGAGCGTCGCCGCGGCACGGCCGGCGTTCTCCATCATCTGGAGAATGTCGAGCCCGAACTCCTCTTGGGCGATGCGCTGGACTTCGCGCATCTGTCGGGCGGAGACCCAGGGAACTTCCGTTGCGCGCCGCTGGGGGAAGCCGCCCGGCACCGCTTTCACCGCGTATCCCCTCGGCTGGGGGCCGCCCCGAAGTCGTCCGGGGCTCCATTCGCGGCGCCGCACGGCTGGCAGGTTCATCCCCGACACCTCCGCCTCGGTGCTGCAACGCAGTCTAGAGAGCGCTCAGGAGTGAGCAAGCCATCCGCCGAGGACGAGCTCACTTGGCTCCTTCACTTCTAGTGTACGTTGCCGTCACCCGCGCCGAGATGCCGCCGCGGGTGTTGAAGTCGCCGATGACCGTGCAGGAGCGGGGCTGAACTGCGGCCACGATGTCATCGAGCACCTGGTTGACCACGTCCTCGTAGAAGATTCCCCGGTTGCGGTACGTGTGGAGGTAGTACTTGAAGCTGCGCAGCTCGATGCACCGCCTGTCCGGCACGTAACGGATGGTCAGGGTGCCGAAGTCCGGCAGCCCGGTCATCGGGCAGACGCTCGTGAACTCCGGCGCCGTGAACTCGATGACGTAATCACGCTCAGGGTGGCGGTTCTCGAAGAAGTCGATCGTGCCATCAGTTCGGAAAGTGTTCTCGCCCATGCCACCAGCCTGGTGCGCGTCGGCCCGGGGCGCAAGCGCGCGCGCCGGGCTACAATGCCACCGCTTGAACTTCCCGTGGAGGCAGCCGTGGAGTACCGCTCCATCCTCTACGACGTCCAGGACGGCGTCGCCGTGATCACCCTCAACAAGCCGGAGCGCCTGAACGCTTTCGACGACGAGATGCTCGCCGAATGGCACGATGCCATCGTCCGCTCCGACCGAGACCGGGATGTGAAGGTCATCGTCGTCACCGGCGCCGGCCGCGGGTTCTGCAGCGGCATGAACGTCGCTGCCGAGGCTGCCGGTCGCGGCGTCTTGCGCAGCCAGCAGACCATCGCCGAACGCCGGCACAGCCTGCGCAATTCGGTGCACCCCATCCCTCGCGCCCTGATCCAGTTGGAAAAGCCGTACATCGCGGCGGTGAACGGCCCAGCGGTGGGTGCGGGCATGGACATGGCCAGCATGGCCGACATCCGCTTCGCCAGCCGCACCGCCCGGTTCGGCATGACGTATGTCCGTATGGGTCTCATCCCCGGCGATGGCGGTTGTTGGACGCTCCCTCGGATCGTCGGCATTTCCCGTGCGCTGGAACTCATCTGGACCGGCCGCCTCTTCGATGCCGAGGAGGCGCTGGCGATGGGATACGTCAACGCCGTCTTCGAGCCGGAGGAGCTCATGCCCAAGACGCTCGAGTTCGCGAGGTCCCTCGCGAAGGGCCCGGCCACGGCAATCCAGCTTTCGAAGAAGCTCGTCTACCGCTCCCTCAACATCGGCTTCGACGAGCACCTCGATATGGCGCAGCTCGCGATGACCATCGCCCAGTCGACCGAAGACGCGAAGGAGGGTCCGCGGGCCTTCGTCGAGAAGCGCGAACCGCAATTCAAGGGCTACTGAGCGGCGCCCCTGCGCCCCTGTGCGAGGAGGAGCGTAGCGAGGGCTGCCACGGCGAGGGCGCTCTGGTACGTGTTATGGAGCCCCAGCCCAGAGGCCGCGAGCAGGGCGACGGGCACCCAAACGCTGCGGGGGGCGGCGGCGAAGGAGGCGGCGCCCGTGGCAACCGCAATCCCGTAAGCGAAGGGAGGGAACGTCCCCGCAAGGCCGAGATTCCAGAGGGTGAGGAAGCGGAGTGTCCAGCCGGAGGGGCCGGCCATTGCGGCGGTAGCGGCGACGCCGGCTGCACCCGCCGCGAACCAGCGGCGGCGTCCCCGCGGCCGGACCGCGACGGCGGCAGCGAGGGGAATCGCCAGGGCGGCGGCCTCACCGAGCCACAACATCCAGCGGCCCGCTTCGCCCGGTGCGACCCCCAGGCTCTGGATAGCCGTGTGCCCCCCGATGAGCAGCCAGGCCGCGGTGAAGCAGGCGAGCGCGGGTGTCCTCCGGCCTCCCGCCGAGGCGGCGGCCAGCGAGGCAACGGTGGCGAGGGTCGCCCATTGCCACAGGCCGGGAGGTCCCCAGCCGAAGCGGATGGCGGTAGCCGCGACCGCGAACGCCCCGGTCAATGCCATTACGGCTCTTCCGCGCCAGTCACCGCGGAGCCATCCCTCGGCGGCGGCGGCCGCCAGCGTCACGATGGCCAGCGACTGCGCCAGCACCAGCACGACGTCGCCGGCTTCCGTCATGAGCGCGTAGGGCTTGCGCAGGGCAGGGAGCGCAGGGATGTGGATGGCCGTCCGCGAGCCAACCCGCACGAGGAGGAGCTCGGCCAGGGCCGCGACGGCCAGGGCACCCGCGAGCTCGCTCCCCCGTGGTGCCGCGGTCCGGCCTGCGATGGCAAGGCGCGGCGCCCTCCCGACGGCCGTCACCGCCCCATCCTCGCTTCGCGGTAGCCGTACCAGCCGAGGGCCAGGCCGATCGCGCTCAGCCCGAGGAAGAGCGCGATCGCCGCCACGGTCCACGGCCAATCCTCGGGGCCTCCGCCGGCCAGCGGAGCGCCGGAGATGGAGAGGGTGATGAACTGCGATACGGACTTCATGCCGTCGCGTTCGCCCTTCGAGCCGTCCCAGACGGCGAAGGCAACGTCCGTCTTCGTGCCAGGGCCGAAGGCCGCCAGCTCCGGGTCCGATGTGCTGAAGGGGCGCGCGAAGACGACCTGCCACTTCCCGTTGGCGTACACGCCGTGGCCCTGGACGGATTGCTCGGCTGCCGGCGTCAGCGTGCCGAACGCCTGGGCAACCAGGTTCTGGACGGGGCTTGCGTTGAGGGCGTACGGATTCCCTGCGGCGCGAGCTGTGAAGAAGAGGTCCTCGGTGCTGGGATACCAATCGACAACGGCGTTGGAGTAGTGCTCGGTGGGCAAGGCCAGCACCTGTTCGGAGTCGGCCCGCCAGTGCCAGATGTTCACCCCTGCGCCCGGCTGGCCCATGCAGAAGGAGGGAACCGTCGTTGCCGCCTGTGCGGGGAACTCGACCGCCGCCGCGTCGGCGAAATCCTCGGGCCGATAGCTGCTGGTGTCCGCTGTGGGGTCGTCCCACTCGAGGCGGAGGTACAGCGTTCCCTTGTGATGGACCGCCCGCACCGACACGACAGGCACGGACCCGCCACCAGCGGCGTAGGTGGCTGCCTGTCCCGACAACGGGACTTGTACCGGCTGCGCCCGCTCCCAGACGGAGTTCCCGGGGTCGAGGCCCGGGTCGCGATCTGCTTCGTAGGCGAAGAGCGTGAGGTTCTGCGTTTCAGCGGGCTCCGTGTCAGTCCATTGGAGGAGGGCGGCGATGGTGAGCACCGCTGCGGCTCCCAGCCAGAACCGCCATGCTCGGCTCTGCAGCACCGCGGCGAAGAGTCCCTTCATCGGTCCATCACCTCGATGGTTTCGAGTGCAACGATGGGCGGTGCGATGTCGTCCCGAGGCTCCGACGCGAGCTGGTCGACCGTGACCTCGTCCGCTGCCGCGCTGATGTCGGCGCCGAGGTGCGCGGCATCCTCGGCGAGCCAGGTCTGCAAGGCGGCGCCTGCCAGGGCGTAGAAGCTCCCCACGGGCGCGCAGCGAACGAGGCGGCGGGCGAACGACGGTGCCCAGCGTCCGAGATGCTCCCGGAAGAACAGCCGCTGAGCTTCGGCCGCGATTGCTTCCCGCTCAGGGTCGCGCTCGTGCAGCGCCAGCCACTCCTTCGCTGCCAGCAATCCCATGAACTCGAGCTCTGTGCCGATTTCGTCGGGTCGGCTTCCGCTCCGTTGCGCTTGCACCCCCCACGCGCGATAGAAGCCGCACAGCTCGGCCATCCGATGCGTCTGTTGGAAGGTGTCGCGGCAGAGGTACGCCGTTTCGTAGGCTGGGCAGTCGGGGTTCGTGGTGTGCGTGAAGGTTTCGATGTAGTGGGTGCGCAGGTCTGCCTCCCGGACTTCGTCCGCAGCCGTTGCCAGCGCGGAAATGGGGGTGCCGGCGCAGACGCGTCCCGCGACGCCCGCGACCTGGCGGAGGGCGCGGACGGCCTCCGGGCTCGGGTAGGCGAAGGCCCGGGCGAGGAAGCCGTAACCCACGGCTCGAATGGCGGCGCGTTCCTCATTCGCGGTGAGCTTGGGGGCGGTCATCGGTCTGCCTTTCAAATCGAGTTCAGCGTCTTGCGCTGCGGACGTTCGTAAATCGGCTCCTCCACGGTGACGCGGACGATCTCCTTCCCGTCGCGACCGTAGCCGATGACGGTGTCGTTGAAGATCTCGCGAACGGTGCCGTTGATGCGCACCTCGCCGACCTTCGGTCCGGGCTCGATCGCGTAGGAGAAGATGATGCGCTGCGTCACCCGGAATAGCTGCAGCACAGCCAGCAGCTCGCGCGAGGGGTTGGTGTAGCGCTCGATGGCGTGGTCGACGCCGGGCCCGAACATCTGCCGGAGGTAGGCGCGCGGCACCCACCGGGGAGGGATGTAGTAGACGTTTGGCTGGGTACCGAACTGCGGATACAGCGGTAACGCAACCTTTTCCACGTGCACCAGGTAGTAGATGGGGTTCTGCCGGTCTTCGACCCATCGCCCCGTCTCGTCGACGCGAACGAGGCCCTGGAGCCGGATCTTCCCCACGCAGGTCGCCATGCAGCGCGTTTCCATCGGCTCGCCCTGGGTGAGGGGGTCGCTCCCCTCCACCCGGGGGAAACAGGCGATGCACTTTTCAGAGGTTCGCGTCGTGGGGCGGTACATCGCCTTCTTGTAGGGGCACGCCTCGACGCATTTCCGGTAGCCGCGGCACCGCTCCTGGTCGATGAGGACGATGCCGTCCTCCTGGCGCTTGTAAATCGCCTGTCTCGGGCAAGCGGCGAGGCAGGCAGGGTACGTGCAGTGGTTGCAGATCCGCTGCAGGTAGAAGAACCAGCCTGCATGCTCGGGGAGCTCCGCTCCCTTCGCCGACCAACCCGTGGCGACGTCCTCGCCGTTGTTCGGGCCTTTCCACTCCTCTTCGCTGGGGAGGTAGCCGAGCGCCCGCTGGGTCATCCCGTCGGCAGCCTCGAAGATGGTCTTCCCCTCGAAGCGGCCGTACGGAGCGTCGTCGCTCTTCGCCGTGGCGTCCCACACCTGTCCACCGGGGTTCGCCTTCTCCAATAGCTCCAGGATTTTCACGTCCCAGTTGTGCGGGTATCCGCCGTACGGCTTCGTTTCGACGTTGTTCCACCACATGAGCTCCTGCCCGGGTGAGAACGTCCACGTCGACTTGCACGCCATCGTGCAAGTCTGGCAGGCGATGCATCGGTTCGTGTTGAAGACCGCTGCGAACTGCCACCCGCCGGGCCCGTTCTGGTACGGGTACGACATCTCG
This sequence comes from bacterium HR29, assembly GCA_002898215.1. Lineage (GTDB taxonomy): Bacteria > Chloroflexota > Dehalococcoidia > Tepidiformales > Tepidiformaceae > HRBIN29. The sequence goes on from BEIF01000001.1 coordinate 411,348, forward strand.
CGGCCGAGGTGCCAGTTGTACACCGTCGCCATCACTGAACCTCCTGGGGCGCGGGCCCGAAGACTTCGTCGAGGATCTCGCGGACGAACTTCTCACCTCGCCGTGCGAGGATGGCGTGCGTCCCGGCGAAGAACGGTGACGCGAACAGCCGCCAGACCTTGGCACGTGGCATGCCCAACAGGGCGTACTCTTCGACGATCGCCCGCGTCATCTCGCGGTCGAGCTGTTCGGCGTCGCCGGCGGGAAACGCCACCCCGACCAGCGCGTACGGGTCATCGAGCTCGAACGCTTTCTCTGCCATCTCAAGCCCCCCGCACCTGCACGTACCGGCCGGCAAGGTATGCGCGCATTGCCTCGTTCTCGGTCCCAGGGCGGTATCCTGCTTTCGCCCACACCCAGTTCCCGTCCTCCGCCTTCGAGATGCGCACGAGCGTTTCTTTGGGAACGGTGTTCACGGCGTGGTTGTCGGCTTCGCCGCCGAAGATGAAGGCGTGTGCCACTTTGGCCTTGTGGAAGAGGGTGTCGGTCTGGTGCATGGGCATCGACCAGTCCCGGGTCAGGCTCTGGTGCGACCCGTACCGGAACGTCGACTGGTAGCCGGTGTCCGCGGAAATAGCGCGCCGGTCGGGCCGCGTCTCGTGGGCCAACACCGTCTTCTCCGTGGCGATGAAGCCCCCGTGCTTCGTCATCACGACGCCTCGGGGGTAGGCGGGGTTGTACTTCACCCGGAACATGGCCCGGGCCACCTTGTAGCGCGGGTCGTCGGGCTTCCAGCCGGGGTAGGGTCGGTCGACCGGATTGGCGTCGACCCACACGTAGTCACCGTCCGCGATGCCCAGCTCCTTCGCGTCTTCCGGGTTCATGTGGAGCTGGTAGTCCCCCACGCCGGGCAGTCGGTTGTCGGCGCGGTAGGGGTCGGAGAAATCGTTCGAGAAGAGCATCGTCCAGTCGGTCGCTGCCCAGGACGAGTGGGTCGTGTGTCGAGACTTCGGTGTGAGGAAGTAGAATCGGAAGCCCTGCTCCCAGAGCGGGTTCCTCGTCTTCTTCACCTCCGACCACGGCATCTTGATGTTCCGCACTGTCCGTAGCTCGGGGTCCATCTCGGTCGGCGGGATGCCGTAGTCGTTCGGACGAATGAGAGGGTTCGAGCTCACGATCACGTTGGGCAGGTAAGGCGTCGCCTCCGGCCCCTCGCGGTGCACGACGAAGTTTTCCCCGTACTCGATGGCCTCAGGGATGTCGCAGTACGAGTTCAGCCTACCCGTGTCGGTGAAGAACGGGAGGCTATCGTGGACCTGCTCGTAGAACGGCACCCGGGGGTAGGTGCGGAACATCATCAGCGCGGTGCCGGGCTCACCGTACTTTCCGGCGACGATGTCCTCTACTCGGTACCCGGCAGTCGGCCCGGATGAATCGAGCAGCCGTTGGATGTAAACCTCTGACTTGCCCTCCAGCGCGAACTTCCAGTAGTCGGCGAAGCGCTGGTCGCCGGTCTCCTCGGCGAGAGCCTTGGCGACCCCGGCGATGATTTCGATGTCGTCTTTCGTGTCGAACATTGGTTCGATCCCGCCCTTCCAAATCTGCAGGAACGGGTTCGAGCAGGACGCCGTGACCTCGTACTGCTTCATCTCCAGCCAGGAATTCGCCGGCAAGATGAAGTCGGAGTACTCGCAGGTGGCGGTCATCTCGATGTCCTGCGTAATGATCAGGTCGATTTTCGGCAGGACATTGAAGAGAACGTTGTAGACCCACTTCGCGTTGTTGATGAGATTGACGTTCGTCGTCCACGTCACCTTCGTTGGCGTGGGCATGTGTGTCTTGCCCGTGAACACCTTTCGCCCCGCCTTCGGTGTCTCGACGATGAGAGCCCGGTCGCCGTGGCTCCAATAGGCCGGCTCCTCGTCCTTCGTGTAGGCGTGGGCAACGATGTCCTTGCCATGGGCGTTCGGGTCGAGGTTCGGATGGAACGGGTCTTCGGCAACCCAACCCTTGAAGCCCGGGCCTGTCTCCGGCGTGCCCTGGAAGAGCGCCGCCTTGTAGTTGCCGGCCCAGGTATAACAGCCCGCCCCCGGCTTCCCGATGTTCCCGGTCAGCATCAGCGGGAGATACGTCGCTCGGTTGTGCAACGTGGCGTGGAACCAGTGGTTGATGCCTTCCCCGACGTGGATGGCGACCGGCTTGATGGTGGCGATGTCCTGGGCCAGCCGCTCGATGAGCTCCTTCGGCGCGCCGCTGATTTCGGCGGCCGTATCCAGGTCGTAGTCGCGCAGATGGAGCTTGTACGCCTCCCAAAGGGTTATCACCTCGACGACGCTGCCGTCGAGCAGGGTGACCTTGCCCTGGTACTCCAGCTTCGGGTCGATCCCCTTCGCCGCCAGCCGCTCACCCACATCGTCACGGGTGATCGCCTTCAGGCTGTTGCTGCGCGCGTCGAAGACGACGTAATCCTGGAGCTTCTCGTACTGCTCCTTCTTCAGCCCCTGCAGGGTAAAGCTCGGTCCGTCGGGCGAGAGGCCTGGCTGGTAGTTCGGGAAGACGTCGCGCGGGTCGAGCCGCTTGAGGGTGTCGGTGCGGATGATGATGGGAAAGTCGGTGAACTTCTTCACGAAGTCGGCGTCGTACAGGTTCCGCTCCATCAGGTAGCGGGTGATGGCCAGGAAGATGGCCGTATCACCGAGCCCCGGCCGGCAGGGAATCCAGTAGTCAGCCTTCGTGGCGGGAGGGCTGTATTCGGGCGCGATGACGACGATCTTCCCACCGCGCTCCATCAGCTCGATGAAGAAGTGCGCGTCGGCCCGCTTGTTCTCGATCAGGTTCTTCCCGACCTGGATGTGGAGCCTCGCGTGCCGCATTTCGTTGAAGTCCACGTCCGCCGTTTGCAGGCCGTGGACGAAGGGGAAGCCGGGGGCCTGGTCGCCGTGCCACGTGTAGTTCGACCAGTTCCGACCGCCCTTCGCCTCCTCGGGTGAAACCTTCCGAACGTAGACGTCGAGGAGGGCGAGCATGTTCGACGCGCGGTACAGGCCGTACTTGCCGGTCACCCCCAAGAGCCCCATGCCTCCGCGGAGCTTGAAGGTCCGCGTGCCCGCGCCCTCCATCGCCTCCACCATCTCGGGCTGATACCCCTCCTCGAGGAGGATGCGCTTTCCGGATTCGCCCGAGTACCGCTTCGCGATGGCGATCATGCCCCTGGCGATGTAGCGGAACGCGTCGTCCCAGCTGATGCGCTCGAAGGTGTCGGTGCCGCGCGAATCGAACTTGAACTTGGTGCGGTTCTCGGCGTTCAGGTCGGGGAAGCCCGCGTCGGCCCAGGCCTTCCACCCTGCGCGTACCATGGGGTACTTCAACCGGTACGGACCGTAGATTCGCCGGGGCAGCGTGGCGCCGTTGTTGCAGCCGCGCGGGTTCCAGGCCACCGTGGCCTTGTTCCCGAGCTGGTCCATCACCCGCTGACAGTCGTAGTTCTGCTCCGTTCGCAGCACCACGCCGTTCCGCACGAATGCCCGCAGACGGCAGTTATGGGTGCAGTTCGGGGCGCACACGAAGGTGAAGCTCGAGTCGTACCGGTATTGGTCGCGGTAGACCGCCTCCCAACCGCGGTTCGGGTACTCCGCGAGCGGGTTCTGCACTCCCTGGGCCGCTTCAAGGAAAGCGAAGCGCTGGCCGGCGTAGAAGGCCCCGACGCCCGCAGCGGTGCCACCAGCGAGCTTGAGGAAGGAACGGCGGCTGAGAGCCATCGACGGTCACTCCTTCCGTGTATGCGGTTCGTCCCCCGCGCTCCGGACCGTCGGAGGCCTACCGTTCCCCTGAGCGCTCCTGCGGAGCCTACCGACGCCCCCTGGTCACGACGACGGCCGAACGGTCTATCGCCTTCCGGCCATTCGTCCGATTCGCTCCGAAGCCCCCGGGGACGGAGGCGCGGGCACGACCGGGGGCGAGCTCCCTGCCGCGAACCGTATCGGGCTGCCGCCAGACGACCTCGGTGCGACCCCGGGGGCGGCGCCGAGCAGGCCGCGCACCCGGTCGCCGACGTGCTGGCGAAAAAGCTGGACTCCGTCACCGGGCACGGGGGGGGAACGGCGGCTGCGCTCACACTGACCAGGAAGGCCGCCGCTCGCATCCATGGCGGGCCGCACACGGATGGGGGACGAGCATGCGGACGAATGTCGGCAGGGAGGTCGCCGACGCTGCTTCCCCCATCGCCCACCCCGGAGGTATCCGATTGGAAATCGTGGTCGCAGGCACGGTCCTGGCGCGGCCTTACCAACCCAACCAGGGAAGCGTCGGAAGGCGGTAGGACAGTGAGCCAGCCGAGGCGTTCGCCGACGACTTTCCTGGACGAATGACTGCAGGACGCGGTCGCCTCCGCGCGGCCGGTCGGCACGTCTGTCGTCGTCGGGAAGACGGCCGGAGGGCGAGGATGGCGACGCGGCCTCCGGTGTCCGCCACAGGCCCACGCCGAAGCCCGACCGGCAGCGGTAGGCGGGGAGCAGCGCCCCCGCGGGGTTCGTACGGCTCGAAAGGGGACGAGGACTGCTGCCGGGCCGAACGGATGCGCCAACCCGCCGACGCCGGCGGTCGTGAGCACCGTATCGCCCGCACGGGAGGGGGAGCGAGCCGAACGGAAGCGCCAACCCGCCGAGGCCAGCGGAGGAGCGGTCGAGTCCGATCGCGGCTGTGGGCCGCTCGGGCCGCCACTGTCCTGAGCCCTGTTCCGCCGCGAACAGGATCGGCAAGGCGGACCGTTTCGCTCCCGGCCGCGTTCGTTCAGCGGCCCCGGTGGCAGAGCGGTCGAGGCTGCAGGAGGGACTGAACGGAGCCTGGCCAGACGCGGCGGGCTCGCCCGGCGCTCGGTGCCGCGTGGACGGCCATCCCGGCCGAGTTCGGGCTCGGGACGTGTCCGGTCGCCACCCGGCGGTCGGCGGCTCCCCGGCGTCGAGCCACGTGCCCGCCGCCTTCTGGCGGGACTCGGTCGGGTGGGCTGCGGGGCCAACGAATCCCGGGACGCCCACCTTCGACGAAGCGGAAGTCACCTTCCCCGGGTTCGGCCCGGCGGCTCCGGGAGCGGTTGGTGGGCGACGTTCACCGTGCCAAGGCCGCCTCGATGGCGTCGCGCCACGCCGGGTAGAGCGCAGCGAACGCCCGCACGAGTCCGAAGCAGCCAGCCAGCATCATGTCGCCGTGAGGAACGGCCTCGTAGCGGGGAAGTGAGGAGGCTCGCAGCATCCCCCGCCTTGGGCCGAGCACTACCGTGAAGGGTTCGGGCGTTCCCAGCCTGTCGAAAGAGATGGCGCCGTGCCCGTGGTCGGCGAAGACCTCCTCGTTCGCGAGTTGACCGGCCGCCAAACGTCGAATGAGGCGTTCCAGCTTGGCAGCGTCGACCAGTCCGGTGTGGTGCTCGAACAAACCCGCCACCTGGCCGTCGAGGAGGGCGAACGCCAGGGTGTGGAAGTTCCCCACGTTCACCACAATTTTGGCTCCTGCTTCGGCCACGCGCGGGTCGTCGAGGCTTCCGAGCACGGCTGCGGGGGCCGTGTCCATCACCGCCAGCGGGAGCCTCGACGGGGCGAGCGCCGCCACGGCGCGCAGGCGCGTCATCGACTCCGGAATCTCGTCGCCCCGGAAGGCGAACCCGGCCAGTCCGAGCCCGGCCTGTAGCCGGGACCGCAAATAGTCGAACCGGAAGGCACGGTCGCTCACGCCTCTGGGCGCGTTGCCGTGGTCGAAGACCGCCACGGCGAGGGCATCGAACTCGGGGCGCACGCCGCCAGCGGCGAGGGCAGCGCAGATCTCCGGCAGCATGAGGTCGCGGAGCTCGACCCTTTCCACGTCCTCGCGCCGGCCGAGCGAAGCTGCCTCGTCGTCGCTCACGACCTCCAGGCCAAGGTCAGCCGCGACCTGCTCCAGGTCGTCGTTGAAGGTCCGCGCAGCATCCGGGGTCGCCCAGAGGGGGAGGCCGGCTTTCCGGTGTGCCTCGGCTGCCCACGCTGACGGTCCGCCTCCCATCGTGACCCCCGTGAGCAGGACCCCCTTCCCCGCGGCCGTGGCAGCCCGAATCCGGTCGGCGACGATGACGGTGGGGGACGGCAGCACGAGCTGGACGCAGTTCTCCGGCTCCCGCTCGGTGTCGAAGAGGAGGATGTCCTGCGTCCCTGTGCCGACGTCGATGGCGAGGAGCTTCATCACCCCCAGTCTAGTGCGATCGGCCTCCTCGACGCCGGCGGCGGTGTTAGCTCCGGGAGCGCGCCCACTCCTTGGCGTGGTAGGTGATGACGATGTCCGCGCCTGCGCGGCGGATCGCGGTCAGCGCTTCGTGCACGGCTCGCTCGCGGTCGATCCAGCCCCGCTCGGCCGCTGCACAGAGCATCGCGTACTCGCCCGACACGTTGTAGGCGGCGAGCGGAAGCTCCGTCCGTTCCCGGACGGCGCGAATCACGTCGAGGTACGGCAGGGCAGGCTTCACCATCACCATGTCCGCCCCTTCGGCTACGTCGGTCAGGACCTCGTCGATCGCCATGCGGACGTTCGCCGGGTCCATCTGATACCCGCGACGATCGCCGAAGGCGGGAGCGCTGTCCGCCGCCACCCGGAAGGGCCCGTAGAAGGCGCTGGCGAACTTCGCGGCGTACGAGAGGATGGCCACCTGCTCGAATCCGGCGCTATCGAGGGCGTGGCGGATTGCCGCCACGCGGCCGTCCATCATGTCGCTGGGGGCGATGATGTCGCAGCCAGCCTCCGCCAGGCTCACCGCCATCTGAGCGAGCAGCGGCAGCGTTCGGTCGTTGTCGACGGAGCCGTCGGGTGCAAGCACGCCGCAATGCCCGTGGGTGGTGTACTCGCAAAGGCAGACGTCGCCGATGGTGACCAGGTCCGGGTTCGCGTCCTTCATCCTGCGGATCGCCTCCTGGACCACCCCGTGGGGTTGCCAGGCGGAGCTTCCGGCCTCGTCCTTCGTCTCGGGAATGCCGAACAGGAGCACTGCCGGAATCCCGAGACGCCCGAGTTCACGCGCCTCTTCGCTGACGGCGTCGAGGCCGAGGCGGAACTGCCCCGGCATCGGCTCGATGGGCTCGCGCCCGGTGAGGCCCGCTTCCACGAAGATGGGGTAGACCAGGTGCGAGGGCGTGAGCTCGGTCTCGCGTACGAGGGCGCGGATGGTTTCGGATCGTCGGAGACGGCGATGACGGCGAACGGGCGCTTCCATGGCTACCACTCTACTCCTCTCCCCCGATGCTCGCTCCGCGGCGGCCGCCGTATCCTAGCGCCGATGGACCGCCTCTTGCCGCCCGAGTACGAAGGCTGGGAGCGACACGAACCGGAGCTGCGGCGAATGACCACCGCCGAGCTCATCCAGGAGATCCAGGACGGCCCGCCCGACCGGCGGCTGGCAGCGCTTGCGGTCATCGACCTCGCCGAGGTGCCGCTCCCGCTCATAGAGGACTGGCTCCGGATTCTCCCCGACCCCGAGGTGAACGAACTCGCCGGTGCCATCCCGGTCCAGCGGCCCCACGCCTCGGCGCAGGAAGAAGCGAAGTGGGTGGAAGTGGCCCGCCAGGGGTACGAACGGCGCCGGCTGGCCACGTTCCTCGTCATGCTCGGTTCGGCTCTCGAGGGGCTCGAGGCGAAGGACGCCCTCCTCGCCGCCGAAACGTGGGGCATCATCGCCGGGTGGCTGGAGAACCTGTACGACCGGCTGGCGCTCGCGGGTGACCTCGAAGCCCTCGCCGACATCGAACTCTTCCTCTTCGAGAACTACCTCGACCGCCGTCCCCTGCTCGACGTTTTCGTCCGCCTGGTCGAACGGCACGAGCGGCTCGCGCTGCGCGTCAGCACGGACCCGGCTACGTACCTTGCCAACGTTCCGGAGCAAGGACGGAGACGGGCCCTCGAGGCAGCCGAACGAGGCGGCGGCCTCGAGTTCGCCGAGAGCTGGGCAATCCTCGACGAATCTGCTTGAGGCCCCGCCTCACACCGCACATTCGCCCTCGCCCCGCTGCATCCGGTACAGCTCCAGACGATCCCAGTCGATGAAGAGGGCCCGGTTCTCCTCGTCGAACTCTCCGGGGATGCACAGGTCTTCGATGAGGCGCTCGAACGGGGCGAGGCCCACGCGGTCGACGAACTCCTCGAACCGCTCTCCCTCGAGGCGCTGTGCCTGGTAGAACTCGATGAAGCGCTGGACGGCGTCGGGCGCGCGCTTGGCCGGCAGCCGCACCTTCAGCTGCTTCGCGTACTGCAGTTGCCCGTCTTCGTACCGCCCGCCAAGGAAGACGAGGTAGGCCGGCATCTCGTGCTCGCCGACCTTGATGGTCGCCCCGTGGAAGCCGATGGAGGCGATGTGGTGCTGCCCACAGCTGTTGGGGCAGCCGCTCATCTTGATATGGATGCGCCGGGTGAGCTCGTCGGTGATGCCCAGCGCGGTCACCCGCTCTTCGATCGCCCGGTTGAGCCCCATCGAGCTCGTGATTCCCAGCTTGCACGAGTCGGTGCCCGGGCAACTCACCACGTCGGTGATCTCGTGTGCGCCGGGATTCCCCAGCCCGAGCTCCTTCAGCCGGCACCAAACCTCGTAGAGGGACTCGTCGCGTACCCAGCGCAGGAGGACGTTCTGCTGGATGGTCGTGCGAGCCCGGCCGCCGGCGTACTCGCGCATGATGGCTGCCAGGCCCCGGAACTGCTCCGGGGTGAGGTCGCCGCGGCTCACCTTCACCTCGACCGTGCTGAAGCCCTGCTGTTTCTGCGGACGGACGTTCGAGGCGACGAACTCGGTGAACTCCCGGAGATCCCCGTTCGGCTGGGCATAGGCGGGGCGCTTCGGCGGCGCGGTCGCCTCCTCGTCGTCGAGGAAGAGGAGGCGGTCCGGTCGGAAGTCCTTCTCCCGGGCCCACTCCCCTTTCAGCTCCTCTTCGATCATCTCGAGGAACGCCTCCGGACCGATACGAGCGACGAGGAACTTCAGGCGAGCCTTGTTCCGGTTCTTCCGCAGCTCATCCGAACGGTTGAAGATGCGGAGGATCGCCTCCGAGACCTTCAGGTATTCGTTCACGGAGACGAAATCGCGCACCTTCACGGCGTACCGCGGCATCGTGCTCAGGCCGCCGGCTGCGTACATCTCGAAGCCGCGCTCCCCGTCGCGCATCCGTGGGATGAATCCCAGGTCGTGCATCCCCGTGATCGCCACGTCACGGTCGTTCGAGCTGAAGGCGACCTTGAACTTGCGCGGGAGCGCCTGGGTGAGCGGGTTGCGCAGGAAGTAGCGAGCGAACGCACCGGCGTACGGTGTGGGGTCGAACGGCTCGTCGGGGTTCACGCCCGCCCACGGGTCACCGGTTACGTTGCGGACCGTGTTGCCGCAGGCCTCGCGCGTGGTGAGGCCGGCCTTCGCCAGGAAGCGGAGCACCTCGGGGGCCCTCGGGAGCGGGACATGGTGGAACTGCACGTTCTGCCGGGTGGTGATGTGCCCCTTCCGCAGGGGCGCGTACCGTTCCGCCACCTCGGCAAGGGCTTCGAACTGCGATGCCGTCACGCCGCCGAAGGGCAGCTTCACGCGGATCATCTGGACGCCCGGCTGACGCTGGCCGTAGACGCCCTGCTTCAGCCGGAAGGGGATGTAGGTGTCCTCTCCGATCTCTCCCCGAAGGAATCGCAAGGTCTCGGTTTCGAAATCCTCCAACTCCTCCTCGAGGATGGGGAGGACGCGGCCCGGTTCATTGAGGTGGACAACGGCGCTGGCCATCTCGCTTGCCTCCGCGGTGCTGTGGGGTAGACGATAGCACGCGCAAGCGATATTGTCGATCGCGAAACTCGACTTTGGAGTCGACCGTGGCCGAAACCGCTGTCCGTCCGTCCGACGCCGAGCTCGCCGAGCTGAACGCGCGGTTCGAGACCGCCCCGGCCGAGGCGATCGTGGAGTGGGCCATCGAGCGCTTCGGCGACGGCCTCGCCGTTGGCGCCAGCTTCGGCGGCATCTCCGGGATGGCCATCCTCCACATGGTGGCGGCCCGGAAGCCGGACGTCTTCGTGTTCGTGCTCGATACCGATTACCTCTTCGAGGAGACGTACGAGACGATGCGCCGGGCGGTGCGGGAGCTCGGCCTCACCAACGTCCACGTGTTCAAGCCGAAGCTCTCCCACGAAGAGCAGGCGCGCCGGTACGGCGCCGCGCTCTGGATGCGCGACCCGGACCTCTGCTGCGAGATCCGGAAGGTGGAGCCGAATCGGCGCGCCCTCGCGGGCCGCACGGCCTGGGTCGCCGGCTTGCGCCGTGACCAGTCCGAAGGGCGGGCGAGCGTGCCCATCGTTGCCTGGAACGAGAAGTTCGGCGTCGTGAAGATCAACCCCCTCGCCAATTGGACGGAACAGCAGACCTGGGCGTACATCGTTCGCCACGGCGTGCCCTACAACCCGCTGCTCGACCGGGGGTACAGCAGCATTGGCTGTTACAACTGCACCGTGCCGGGCCTCCCCGGCCGGGCCGGGCGCTGGCAGGGGTTCCAGAAGGACGAGTGCGGGCTGCATACCTGAGGGCCCGCTGCCCGTCCGCCGGCCCTCTCCGTAACACCCGACGAATGTTGGAGGCAGCATGAACGAATCGCAGGGCTTCGTCGTGTGGTTCACCGGGCTCTCCGGCGCCGGAAAATCGACCCTCGCCGAACGACTCGCACCCATCCTTCGCGAGCGGGGGAGGAAAGTCGAGGTGCTGGACGGCGACGTCGTCCGCACCAACCTCTCCAAGGGGCTCGGCTTCTCCAAAGAGGACCGCGACACCAACATCCGACGCATCGGCTTCGTGGCGAACCTCCTCGCCAGGAACGGCGTGGCGGTCATCACCGCGGCCATCTCGCCCTACCGCGAGGTTCGCGACGAGGTGCGGCGCCTCGTCGAGGGCGACGGCTCGGTGTTCGTCGAGGTGTACGCTGCGGCGACCCTCGAGGAGTGCGAAGCGCGCGATGTGAAGGGGCTGTATGCCGAGGCTCGCGCTGGCAAGCGCCCGGGGTTCACCGGCATCGATGACCCCTACGAGCCGCCCCTGGCGCCGGAGGTCGTCTGCCACACGGGCAAGGAGTCCGTCGAGGAATGCCTGGCGCGTATCGTCCGCTACCTCGAATCGCGCGGTCTCATCCCCGTCGCTGCCGAGGTGCGGTCATGAAACGCGCTCTCGGCGAACCGTACGGCGGCGAACTCGTCGACCTCCTCGTCGGCGATGAGGAGCGGGACGAACTGCTCGCCGAAGCGCTCCGGCTGCCCACCATCCGCCTCGATTCCCGCACGCTCAGCGACCTCGAGCTCCTGACCGTCGGGGGCTACAGCCCGCTGCGCGGATTCATGACGGAGACCGAGTACCATTCCGTGGTCGAGGAGATGGTGCTCCCCAGCGGCCTGCCGTGGTCGATCCCGATCACGTTGGCCGTCCCGGAGGAAGCCGCTGCGGGGCTCGGTGTCGGCCGCCGTGTGGCACTCTGCGATGCGGCCGGCGACCCCCTCGCGGTGATGGATGTCGAGGACATCTTTCGGCGTGACAAACGCCGCGAGGCCCGCCTGGTGTACCGCACGGAGGACGAAGCCCACCCGGGAGTGGCGGCGCTCTACGCCTCGGGCGAGGTTGTCCTCGGTGGGCCTGTACGGGCGCTCCGCTTGCCCGAGCATCGGGACTTCCTTCCGTACCGTCTGACGCCCCGCGAGACGCGCGCCGTCTTCCGCGAGCGGGGCTGGCGGACCATCGTCGGGTTCCAAACGCGTAACCCGATCCACCGCGCGCACGAGTACCTCATCAAGGTCGCCCTCGAAAGCGTCGATGGTGCGCTCATCCACCCCCTCGTCGGCGACACCAAGGAGGACGACATCCCCGCCTCCATCCGGATGCGGTGCTACGAGGTGCTCATCGACCGCTACTTCGTCAAGGAGCGGGTGCTCCTCGCCGTGATGCCCGCCGCGATGCGCTACGCAGGTCCCCGTGAGGCGATCTTCCACGCCATCATCCGCAAGAACTACGGTTGCACGCACTTCATCGTCGGTCGGGACCACGCCGGCGTCGGCAACTACTACGGCACCTACGACGCCCAGCGCATCTTCGACGAAATCGACCTCGACCTCCTCGGCATCGAGCCCGTCTTCTTCGAGCACGCCTTCTGGTGCACGCGCACGGGGGCGATGGCGACGTCGAAGACGAGCCCCGCCGGGCCGGACGAACGGATCGTCCTCTCGGGCACGAAGGTGCGTGAGCTCCTCCGCGCAGGCCTTCCGCTTCCTCCGGAGTTCACCCGGCCGGAAGTGGCGGAGATCCTGCGGGAAGGGTTTCGGAATGGCGGCGGGCGCGACGGAGCGTGAGGGCGAGTTCGGCGCCGAGGCGGCTGCGGCCGCGCTCCCGGCGGCCGTAGCCAAGCGCAGAGGCGCTCGTGCAGTCCGAATCGCGCGAGGCGGGGCCCGAGCGTTGCTGGTGGCAGCCGGCCTCGCCCTCTTCGTCATCGCCCTCGACGCAATGAAGACCGGCGCTGCGGGCGCCCGCCCCTACCTCGAGCGGCTCGACGTCGGAGGCCCGGTCAACGCCCTCGGCTTCGGCTGGCTCTTCGCCTACTTCGTGCTCAGCGGGTCGCCCGTCGCGGCCACGTCCGTCTCCTTGCTGGCGGGCGGAGCGTTCTCGCCCGAAGAGTCGTTCGCTGCCATCGCCGGCTCGCGACTCGGGGCCTCGTTCATCGTGCTTGCGGTAGGGTTCCTGCTCTACCTGCGGGGGCGCCGCTCCCCCGATGGCTTGGCGGTGGGCGTCATCGCCCTCCTCGTCACCTACACCACCCAAGGGCCGGCGCTCCTCCTGGGGCTGCTCTCCCTCGAGCGTGGCTGGCTCGACCCCATCCGGTTCGACACGCCTGCCTCGGTCACGTCGCTCGCCGACGCCGCGCTCGGGTGGGCGGCGGACGCCGTCGCGGCGCGACTACCGGACCTCGGGGTGTTGGTGGCGGGCGTCCTGCTCCTCCTGGCCAGCTTCTCCGTGTTCGACCGCGCCCTCCCCCAGCTCGAAGCCGAGGCGGAGGGGATCCGCCGCGTCTTCCGAGCCCTCGAACGCCGGCCTCTGATGTTCATCATGGGCGTCTTGGTGACGCTCACGACCATGAGCGTCTCCCTCTCGGTGACGGTGCTCGTCCCCCTCGCTCTCAAGGGATACATCCGGCGGGAGCACGTCATCCCCTACGTGATGGGGGCGAACATCGCCACCTTCATCGACACGCTCGTCGCCGCCGTGCTCCTCGGAGGCGACGTCGCGTTCATCGTCGTCCTCAACGAGATGGTTTGGGTGGCCGTGGTATCGCTCACGCTGCTTCTCGCCGCATACGGTCCCTACCGGACGCTCATCCTCGGCACGGCGCGCTGGGTGACCGCGCGGCCTTCGCACCTCGCAGCGTTCCTCGCCGCGATTGTGGCCGTCCCTCTCCTCTTCTTGGCGCTCTGAACGTCAGGCGTTCGGCTTGGGGCGAGCGAGGCTGGCCGGTCCCCGCCAGATTTCGCCGTTGTCCAAGAGCACAACGAGGCTCGTCCCGGTCTGCTGGACCGTGCCCGGGAGGAAGGGTCCCTGCGCCGGGAATCGCGGCTCGCGGGGCACCTCGACGCGCGTGCCCTCGGGCAGGGACGCCGATGCGACGATCTCCAAGGTTTCGATCCGGCGGCCGATGGCGCGAGTCAACGCCTGCAGCAGCGAAAAGTCACGCACCCGCTCCAGCGTCTGGATAGCCTCCTCCTCGGCGGCAGGCTCCCGTGCCGGCCCCACCTCGGCGGGTGCAGGGATGTCGTCCTCGCTCCCTCGGCGGATGTACTCGGCGACGATCCGCTTGATGCGCGGAGCAGCCTGGTCGAGGAGCTGATGCAGGAGCCCTACGTCCTCGCAGCGCTCGAAGTAGGCGATAGCTCGCGCCGTGCGCTCCCGTTCGTTCATTCGGCTCGCTCGCGGGGCGGGAGCTCCACCTGGACGGTGGCGTGCACCGACGGCTGGCCGTTGGCGAGGGTCGCCACTTCCAGGTCGACGACGCCGACGCCGTCTTCAATCCGCTTGTCGACCACGCGGCCGACGATGGTGAGCGGCCGCCCCGCGATGTCCGGTCGACGGTAGGCGGCCCGAACCATCCGTACGCGCCCGTTCGCGCCTGCCCAGCGCGATACGTACTGCGTGATCCAAGCCAGCTTCAGCAGGCCTGGGACGAGCGCACCGCCGAACCCCTGCCGTCGACCGACCTCCGCATCGCGGAAGGCCGGGTTCGTAGGGTTGTCGCGCCCGAAGAAGTCGACCGCGAGGTCCTCCGTGGGGAGCCGCTCGAGCGGCTCCAGCTCCTCGCCCACGGTGATGTCTTCGAAGTACTTCGCCGGCAGCCCGCTCATTCGCTCCCCCTCTCCCGTCGCTGTGCCGGGTCGAACTGCATGCTCGTCCGGAGGCTGGTGGCCACGAGCTCGCCCGCCTCGTCTCGGTACTCGGTCATGACGTTCATAATCACCGAGTAGCCGTACTGCCCTCCCAGGCGATCGCGGATGTCCGCCAGCCGGTGCGTGGCGAAGATCCGCTCGCCGATGCGGAGCGGCCGCCGGAAGGTCCACTCCGTCTGGGTGAGAATCCCGCTGGGCAGGATGCGAGGAAGGAGCTGCCACGGCATCGCCGGCTCGATGACCGCCAGGATGTACGGCGGAGCGATCCCTGTCTCTTCGCCGTAACGAGGGTCGTCGTCGTCGAGGATGGCGCGTACCCGTTGCACGTCTTCGGCTCGAACGCGCAGTTCGACCGGCCCGGCGGTGCGGCCGATGGCAGCCCGGTGCTCCTCGGTGATGAGACTCTGTTCAGGACTCCCCATGCGGTACCTCCGACGGCCGTTGACAACCTCCGACGGGCAAAGATATCAGAAAGCAACCGACCGGGTGGGTGCGTGATGACCGAAGGCGTGCGGGCTCAGCGCGTGCTCTTCCCCGCGGGCCGGCGCTCCTTGCGGGGCGTGTTGGCATGGCCGAATGCCGGCCCGAACCCCGGCGTCCTGGTCATCCACGAAGCATTCGGCCTCAACCAAGACATCGCCGACAAGTGCGAGCGACTCGCCGCCATGGGATACGTCGCCCTCGCGCCGGACCTGTACTCCGGGCGAGGTCCGAAGCCGTTCTGCGTGTTACGGGCGATGCGAGACCTTCGGGCAGGGAGGGGGCAGGCGTTCGATGACCTGGATGCGGCTCGAAGCTGGTTGGCGGCCCTTCCCCAAACCGACCCCTCACGCATCGGCGTGATCGGCTTCTGTATGGGCGGGGGCTTCGCGCTCCTCTACGCGGTTCGGGCGCCGGTCGGAGCGGCGGCCGTGTTCTATGGTGCCGTCCCCGACGATGCAGGAGACCTCGCTGGCATTTGCCCCGTCGTGGCTAGTTACGGAGGCCGTGACCGCGTGTTCCGGCCCCACGGGGAACGGCTCGCCCGATACCTTCGGCAGCTCGGCGTCGACCACGATGTGAAGGTGTATCCGGAGGCCGGCCACAGCTTCATGAGCGACCATCGCGGGCTCGCCGTCCGGCTCCTCGCCGCGGGCCCGATGCGTATCGGATACGACCCAGCCGCGGCTGAAGACGCTTGGCAGCGGGTGTCCGCCTTCTTCGCCCGCCACCTGCGCGGGAGTCCGGGCTCGTGAGCGCCGAACTCGCCCTCTACCCTCGCGAGGTGGCCGAGTGGGCGCTCGACTACCCTTCGCTCATCGATCGGCTGCGGGTGGCGTTCGTGGAAGCGTCTGCCGGGAGGGCAGCCAGTCCCCCGCGGAACGCGGCTTCCCTTCCCCACCAAGGCGCGTACCTCGGTGCGATGCCCGTGTCGCTTCCTGCACTCCGGGTCCTCGGCGCGAAGCTCGTCTCCGTGTTCCCGGGGAATGCGGCTTCTGGGCTCCCCACCCACCACGCCGTGTTCGTGGCCTTCGACCCTGCCACCGGCGCGCCGCGGGCACTCCTCGATGCCGAAGTCATAACCGAACGGCGGACGGCCGCTGCCTCTGCGCTGGCCACGGACCTTCTCGCCCGTCCGGAGGCCGAGGTTCTGGCCATCCTCGGGACCGGAGTGCAGGCGCGGGCCCACGCCCGCGCTCTGGCGGGGATTCGCCGCTGGTCCGACATCCGGGTCTGGGGACGCCGCCCGGAGGCTGCGGCAGCGCTCGTGCGTGAGCTCTCTTCCGAGGACGCCTTCGTTGCGGTTCGGGTTTCGGTCGCCGGAAGCCCGACGGACGCCGTGGCTGACGCCGATGTCGTCTGTTTCGCGACCCACGCGGCTGAACCTCTCGTGCCGGCCGGCGCGTTCCCGCCTGGCTGCCACGTCGTCTCCGTCGGGGTGAACCCGGCCGGGCCCGAGGTCGACCCGGCCCTCGTGCGCACCTCCCGCGTTGCCGTCGAGCTCCGGAGCGCGGCATTCGCGGAGCCGCCGGGAGGCGCCCCCGACTTGCGGATCGCGCTGGAGCGCGGATGGCTCTTCCCCGACGACGCTGCCGAGCTCGGCGAGCTGCTGACAGGGGCGCGCTCGGGGCGTCGCTCCTCCCAGGATGTCACCTACTACCGGTCGGTGGGCGTGGCGGTCGAGGATGCCGCTGCCGCGTCGCTGGTGATCGAACGGGCCGCCCCGGCGGGCTCCGTCCGTCTCTGAGGCGTTTGCGGAGAATTTACGAACCCTTCGCGGGCCGTTGTACGCCCTGCTTCCCGGCGTGCCGAACTTTGTGATCGGAACTAGGGCGAGCGAATCCGTGGAGGTGGAAGGGACGATGCTGACGGAACACGAGGCCCGTAAGCTCGGCTACCGGCTCGTCGTGGGCGAAGGCACCGGCCCCGATGACATCCTCGGACGCTGGTACATCGAGCGCCGCGACGGGAGCACGCTCAAGGGTTCGTTCCTCACCAAGGAGGCGGCGCTCCGCCATTTGAGCCAGCTCATCGCAGCGCGGAGCGAGCGCCCTCGTGAGTCCCGCTCCCCGTTCGTGACCGCTCGGGCGGCGCGCTAGGCGGATTCCGACGCAACAACCCCGCAATCGAACCGTCATCGGGCGTTGACGGGCGCGAAATGGGGCCGTCAACGCCGCTTTCTACCCTCCTCGCCGAGGCGGCGATGCCGCCAACCCGCGAGGAGGAGGCGGATGAACAAGTTCGAAGCCATGAAGGCCGCGAAGGACGGCCTCGACGTTTGGGAGGACATCCTCCGCTACGCCCGCGAACGAACACCCATCGAGGAAATTCCGCCCGACGACCTCGACCGGATGAAGTGGTACGGGGTCTTCCATCGGAGGCTCACCCCCGGCTTCTTCATGATGCGCCTGCGGATTTCCGGCGGCCGGCTCTTCGCCCACCAGGCGGAAGTGCTGGCCGATATCGCCCAGGCCTACGGCCGTGGGACCGTCGACATCACCACTCGGCAAAACATCCAGCTGCGCTGGCTCACCCTCGACGTCATCCCCGACATCATCGCCAGGCTCGAGACGGCAGGCATCTCGACGCTGCAGACGGGCATGGACAACCTCCGCAACTACGTGTCGTGCCCGCTGAACGGCGTCGATGCCGGGGAGGTAATCGACACGAGGCCGATCCTCGAGGAACTCGCCGAGCTCCATCTGGGCCGGAAGGAGTACAGCAACCTGCCGCGTAAGTTCAATTTCTCCATCACCGGCTGCCGCGAGGACTGCGGGCAGGCGCAAACGCAGGACCTCGGGCTTCTGCCGGCCATCCGTGGGGCGGGTTCTGGGGCGGTGCTCGGGTTCAACGTGCTCGTCGGGGGATCGCTCGGCGGCACATCGCCCAAGCTCGCCGAACCGATGGACGTCTTCGTCGAGCCCCACCAAGTCGCTCGCTTCGTCCTCGCCGTCCTGCGCGTCTTTCGCGACCACGGACCTCGCGAAGTGCGGACGAAGACACGCATCCGCTGGCTCATCGCTGAATGGGGCATGGAACGGTTTCGCGCCGCTGTCGAAGCTGCGTTCGGCGAACCGCTGCCGCGAGAGGGCCGCCACCTGACGGCGCGGGTGGCGGGTGACCACCTCGGCGTGCGGCCAGAACGGGTCCGGGGGATGTACTCCGTCGGGCTCCATGTGCCCGTCGGCCGAATGACCGCGGCGCAACTGCGCGAGCTCGCACGACTCGCGCGCCGCTACGGCACGGGCGAGATCCGCCTCACGAACGACCAGAACGCCGTGCTGGTGCACGTCCACCGGCTGTACCTCGATCGGCTGCTCGCCGAGCCGCTGCTGGAGGAGCTTTCGCCCCGTCCCTCGCCCATCTGGAAGAACCTCGTGGTTTGTACCGGCAACGACTACTGCCACTTCTCACTCATCGATACGAAGAACCGGGCCGTGGAGCTCGCGCGACAGCTGGAGGCGCGGGGCATAACCCTCCCGGAAGGGACGAGGATCCATATCTCCGGCTGCATCAACGCTTGCGGGAAACACCCGGTCGCCGACATCGGTCTCGAAGGGACGAAGGTGCGGGTCGGCGACGAACAGGTCGAGGCGGCCCACGTCTTCGTCGGCGGGAAGCTCGGACTCGGCTGCGGCCGCATCGCGCGCACGTTCCGCAAGGACGTCACCTTCGATGAGCTACCTCTGGTCATCGCCGAAGCGCGGGATGAACTCCGCCGCCTCGATACGCAGCCTGCTCTCCAGGCGGGGGAGGTGGTGGCATGAACGAGAGCGTCCGTGCCGCTGCCAATGCCGCCGCGGAGAAGGCCGCGCTATTGCGGCGAAACCCGCTCGGCTACTTCGTGCTGTCGCTTCTCGCCGGGGCGTATGTCGGGTTCGGCGTCGTGCTCATCTTCTCCATTGCCGCCCCGTTCGCGGCTGCCGAATCGCCGGCGCTCAAGTTGGTCCTCGGGGCGGCCTTCGGGGTCGCGCTCTCCCTGGTTCTCATGGCTGGTGCCGAACTGTTTACCGGCAACAACCTGGTGATGACGCTCGGCCTCGCCGAGCGAACCTGCGGATGGCGCGACCTCGTCGTGGTCTGGGGAGTGAGCTACGCCGGCAACCTTGCCGGGTCGCTCCTTTTCGCGTGGCTCACGGCTCAGAGCGGCGTCCTCAGCGCCCCACCGCAGGCGGGGCTCGTCGAGCGCGTAGTCGGAACGAAGATGGCCCTCCCGTGGGACGAGCTCTTCATCCGCGGAGTCCTCGCGAACTGGCTCGTCTGTCTTGCGGTGTGGACCGCATTCCGCGCTGCGAGCGAGAGCGCCAAGCTGCTCATGGTGTGGTGGTGTCTCTTCGCCTTCGTCGCCCCGGGGTTCGAGCACTCGATTGCGAACATGACCCTTCTCGGGGTCGGGCTCTTCCAGGCCCACGGCGATGCGGTGACGTGGGTCGGGTTCGTCCGCAACCTCGTGCCCGTCACGGTGGGGAACGTGGTCGGGGGAGCGGCGTTCGTGGCGCTGGCGTACCTGGCAGCGGTTCGGCCGCTCGAGGTTCCCATCCTGCGCGCTCGGGGCTCGGAGCGGGGGCCGCAGGCAGAGGCCGCCGGTGGGGAATGACGGACCCAGGGCGCACTCCTGGCTGCCGGGCAGGGATTCGAACCCCGACCAAAGGCTCCAAAGGCCCCTGTGCTACCGTTACACCACCCGGCAGCGACGCTGCGATGGTGCCGAAGGTGGGATTCGAACCCACACGGGGGCGCTCCCCAGCGGTTTTTGAGACCGCCGCGTCTGCCGTTCCGCCACTTCGGCGCCTTGCACCATCATACCCGGCCAGACCGTACGGGAGGGGCGCGGTTGGTGCGCCGGCACCGGCGCCGGCCCGACCGGCGGCGACGGTGCCCGGTCAAGGCCCCGACCGGTGCCGGGGCAGAAACGAAACCCCGCGGCCGCCTCGGACAGCGCTGCCGCGGGGTGATTGCCGTGCCGACGAACGGGCTGGAGCGGAAGACGGGGGTCGAACCCGCGACCTCCTCCTTGGCAAGGAGGCGCTCTACCACTGAGCTACTTCCGCTCTCGCGGCCTCAGTATAGCGCGAGCCCCTGGTTGCGGGGAACGCCAGGCTCAGTCGCCCAGGAGCGTCCGGTACCCGAGGGCGATGACGTCCTCGACATATTCGCTGCGCCAGCCGGGGTTCGGGATCCGCTTCCCGTGCTCCCGGAACCAGCGGTGGATCTGGAGGTACTCCTCTTCGAGCCGCATCCGCCAGGCGTCCTCCTCGCGGAAGAGCTCCGGGTCCACCTCCTCCAGCCGCTTCTGCATGTCCTCGTAATCGACGTCGAGCTCCTCTTTCCAGAAGGTCGAGAGGTAGTCGAGCGACTCCTCGAGGTTGTTCCGGCACTCCTCGAGGAACATGGTCATCATGCCCGTTTCGTCCATGAGCTCGCCGTTCACGCGGTACTTCGGAGCGCAGGCTTCGCAGACCACGACGAGCTTCCGGGCGTCGCAGTTGGACTTGTCGGTGCAGTCGCGGCAGCGGGCGGCAAAGGCGGCGGCTTCGGGCGCACGGGTGTACCCCACGACCATCATGTCGCCCAGGGCACCGCACGCCTGGCACGACATCTTGTGGGCCAGGATCTCGTCCAGCGTTTTGTCCCAATCCACCTGCATGGGCTCCTCCGCCATGCGCCTGCCCCCAACGATGCGTTCTCCGCTATCGGACACTCACAGTATACCAGCCGGCTTGCCCCGGCATCTCTTCGATTCCGACGGTTAGCCGCCGGACGTTCGAAGCTCCCCGCTCCTCCAGCGCCCGCAGCAGCCGAGCGGCGAACCACTCCGCCAGCCGCTCAGCCGTCGTGTTGTCGATGGGGAGGGGCGCCACGTCGGCCCTGGGGAAACGGTAGCGCCGGTCGCGGTAGCGGATTTCCCACCCGCTCCCGTCTTCGACGATGTCGAGGTGGGGCGAGCGGAGCTGAAGGAGGAACTTGTGGTCGAGCTCATCGGCGATCTCCTTTGCGATGCGCTTCAGCTCTCCGAAGTCCCAAACCCAGGACTCGGCCGTTAGCTCGCCCTCGACGTCCACGAAGACGTCGTAGTTGTGGCCATGGAGCGGCTCGAGATCGTCGGCGAAGGTGGCCATGTGGGCCGCGGCGAAGCGCAGCCGGTTCCGTTCGACCGAAACGCGGAACGTTCCATCCATGCTGCCATGGTATCGGTCCCGAACGTCGGGTTGCCGCAACTCGATGCCTTCGGAACAATGGCAACCGGACTTCTCCCCAGGAGCTGCCGGTGGCCATCGTCCTCGTCCACGGCCCGCGCGGCGCAGGCAAGACCGGCGTCGCAGCCGCCATCGCCCGGCATCTCGCCTACAGCGGGTCCGCGGTCCGCCTTCTGCGGTGCTCGGCCGACCCCGACGACCGCGCTCGGGCCGACGCCCGCTGGTTTGCCGCTTGCGACTTCGCCCCGGGTTCCCCCTCCGAGCCGGTGGCCTCGCCAACGGGGATCGCGGTGGGCACCTGGGTCGTGGCGGAGTGCGATCAGGTCCCGACGGACGAACTGGCCGACGCGATCCGCGTCCTCGTCGTCCGGGGCGAACCGCCCTCGGCCGATGCGGCTTCCGGCCAGGCGGCCTTGGTCGTGACGGCCGTCCCTGCGTATCGGCTCTCCTCCTTGCCCTCCGACGTCGGAGGCGTCCCCCTCATCGCAATTCCGGAAGACCGCACCCTCGCCGGCTTCGCCATCGACGAGCTTCAGCGGCACCTCGCCCTTCGGGTGCTTGTCGAAGGGGAGCTTCATCCCGACGCCACCTGCGATGAGCTGGTAATCGCTCCCATCGGTTCCGATGCCGGCCAGCCGTACCTCCGGCGGTTCGCGGCGCCGGCTGTGGTGGCACGGTTCGACCGGACGGACATGCACCTCGCCGCGTTGGCCGCCGACCCCGTCTGTCTCATCCTCACGGGCGGACGGATGCCCTCGGGCTATACGCTCGACGCTGCCCAGGCGAAGGGGGTTCCGGTACTCCTCGCGCCCACCGATACGGAGAGCACTATCCACCTGCTCGAGGATGTCTACGGAGATACGCGTTTCCGCGGGGAGCGGAAGCTCGAACGGATGAGCGCGCTGCTCGCTGCTGCCGGGCTGTTCGAACGGCTGCCGTTCCCGCAGGCCGTGGGCTGACCGCTGCCTATTCCGCGGTCGCGTCGATGACCGGTGGTTCATCGGCCGGGCGCTGCTGCGGCCGCGAGGCGAAGGGATCGCGGCGAGGCTGGGCTGCGGGTGCCGCGGCTGGCGCCCCGGGGTTCGCCGGATTCCCTCGGGGATGGGCGGCCGCGGCCGGCCGGCGCGATGGGGCGGCGCCGCTGCGAGGCGCACCCGCCGAGGCCCGCGGTGCCACTGGACGCTCGCGCGGGGGCTTGTCGAGGCCGCAGTACGGACAGGCCACCCAGGCGTACGCCAACGGCCGGCCGCAGCCGCGACATGGCTCCTTCAGTTGCGTGCGACAGGACGGGCAGATGAGGAAGTCGTCCTGTACGCGCCGCTTGCACGTCGGGCACGCCTTGTGGGCGTCCAGCTCTTGGAGGAGCGCCTCTTCCTCGAGCGACCGCTCGTAGAGCTCAGCGAGCGTGTACCGCGGTCGGAGGATGAGGTAGATCCAGTGTCCCGGCAGGAAGAGGAGGAGCACCAGCAGCACCGAGAGCGTCTGGGCGATAGGGTCTCGCGTCCGCTGCCGGATGTCCCGGTACGTCCAGACGACCAGGGCGAGCCATAACGCGCCGAGGTAGATTCCGACAACCGTCAGAACGAGCCGAAGGGTGGCCTCCCACGAC
This sequence comes from bacterium HR29, assembly GCA_002898215.1. Taxonomy (GTDB): domain Bacteria; phylum Chloroflexota; class Dehalococcoidia; order Tepidiformales; family Tepidiformaceae; genus HRBIN29. The sequence goes on from BEIF01000001.1 coordinate 434,040, forward strand.
CCGCCTGGCCACTCGAGCAGCATCTCCACCCTCGCAAGTTCGGGCCGCCGGGGCGGCCTTCCCGGGCAGTATACCGCTCGGGCGACGGCGGCGCGAAAACTGCTGAGCCGTGTGAGCAGTTGGTGGTAGACTCGGGAGCGTGACATCGCTGCCCGCCGCCGACCTGCTCGCCGACCTGAACGAAGCCCAGCGCGCCGCCGTCACCCATCCGGGTGGCCCGGCGCTGGTGCTTGCTGGGCCCGGGAGCGGAAAGACGCGGGTCATCGCGCACCGGGTGGGCTTCGTCGTCCGGGAACTCGGTGCTGCGCCGTGGCAGGTGCTCGCCGTCACCTTCACCAACAAAGCCGCTCGCGAAATGCGCCAGCGGGTTGCCGGGCTCCTCGGCGAGGAGGCCGAGGGCGCGCACATCGGCACCTTCCACTCGATGTGCGCCCGTTGGCTTCGCATCGACGGCGGTCGCATCGGCCTCGACCCGGATTTCACCATCTACGACGACGCCGACCAAGTCGCCCTGGTGAAATCGGTCCTCGCCGAACTCGGCATCGACCCTCGGCGCTTCTCCCCTCGCTCCCTCCTGGCGGTCATCTCGAAAGCGAAGAGCGAAATGCTGGGGCCGGAAGCCTTCGCCGAACGGACCGGAAGCTACGCCGAGGAGGTCGCCGCTCGCGTCTACCGCGCCTACCAACAAGCGCTTCGGGCGAGCTCCGCCCTCGATTTCGACGACCTCCTCCTCGAAGCGGTGCGACTCCTCCGGAGCGACGAGGCGATCCGGGCGAAGTACGCCCGCCGCTACGCCTACATCCTCGTCGACGAATTCCAGGACACGAACCCCGCCCAGTACGCCCTCTGTCGACTCCTCGCCGAAGGCCACCGCCAGCTCTTCGTTGTCGGCGACCCCGACCAGAGCATCTACGCCTGGCGGTCGGCCGACCGTCGGAACGTGGAGTACTTCCAACGGGACTTTCCCGAGTGCCATATCTACCCATTGGAGCAGAACTACCGCTCCACGGCGCCGATCCTGGCCGCCGCCGACGCCGTCATCGCCAAGAACCCCGGGCGCTTCCCTCGGCGGCTCTGGACGGAGCGGCAGGGAGGAGAGGCGGTCCTTCTCTACGAGGCGTACAGCGACGAGGACGAGGCCGAGTTCGTTGCGAACGAGGTCGGTCGCCTCGTGCTCCAGGGGCGCCGATACGGCGACTTCGCCGTCATGTACCGCATCAACGCCCAGTCGCGCGCAATCGAGGAGGCGCTGGTCCGCCACCGCATCCCGTACCGCATCGTCGGCGGCATCCGCTTCTACCAGCGCCGGGAGATCAAGGACATCCTGGCTTACCTCCGCCTCGTCCACAACCGGTACGACGAGGCGAGCCTCCTCCGCGTCGTCAACGTGCCGCCCCGCGGCCTCGGGGTGCGGACCGTCGACCGGCTTCGCGCATGGGCGCGCGAGCGGGGGCTCCCGGTCTGGGCCGCCTTCGAATCGGCCGCTCGCGGAGAAGCTCCCGGCGGTGTCGCCGGCCGGCAGGCGGCGGCGGTGCGGGAGTTCGTCGAGCTGATCGAGGGCCTCCGCGCCCGCCGCGAGGCCCCTCTCGCCGAACTCCTCGATGCCGTCCTGGAGGCGACGGGCTATCTGCGCCATTTGCGGGAGGAGGATGAGCAGGAGGCCATCGAGCGAGCCGAGAACATCGACCAGTTGCGCTCGGTGATGGCGCAGTACGAGGACTTCGGCGGGACGGGAGAGTTGGCGGCCTTTCTGCAGGATGTGTCCCTCGTCGCCGATGTGGACGAGCTCGAGGAGGGCGTCCAGGCTGTCACCCTCATCACGCTCCACGCCGCCAAGGGGCTCGAATTCCCGGTCGTCTTCATGGTGGGCATGGAGGAAGGGCTTTTGCCGCACATCCGTGCGTTCGAAAGCCCCGAGGAGCTGGAGGAAGAGCGCCGACTGGCCTACGTGGGCATTACCCGCGCCAAGGACCTCCTGTACCTCACGCGTGCCCAGCGCCGCGCGGGCTACGGGGGCTTCACCGCGAACCCCCCGTCGCGCTTCCTCCGCGACCTCCCGCAAGGGGTCGTGCGTCCGTGGAGGGCCGGTGCCGACCGCAGGCCGGAGGCCGCCCTCTTCCAGCCGGCGCCAGTACCGCCGTCGGCGGCAGAGCCGCGCTGGCGCCCCGGCGACAAGGTCGTCCACGAGAAGTTCGGCGTCGGCACGGTCGTGAGCACGCAACCCCATCGTGGCGACATCGAGGTCGTGGTCGCCTTCGAGGGCGCGGGCGTGCGCCGCCTGCTCCAAAGCTTCGCTCCGCTGCGGAGGGCCGAGGCGTGAGCCCATTCCTCTTCGACCCCACGAAGTTGTCGGATTGGCGAGGGCTGTTCGCGAACGAGGAGGGACAGCTCACCGAGGCGGCCGAGCGGCTCCTCACGATCATCGGTATCGTCGCTGGACTCGTCATCCTCGACCTGGTCGTCCGTTGGTTCATCCGGCGAGCGAAGAACCGCGTCGTGGCGCGCATGGTGGCGGCCCGACCGGCGGAGGCGGTCGCCATCCGAGGTCGTCTCGACACCATCGCCGCCACCGTCAATTGGGGTATCTCCATCTTCCTCGTCTTCCTTGGCGCTGGGCTCGTGCTGGGAGCCCTCGGACTCGATGTAACCACACTTGTCGCCGGCGTCGGCGTCGTGGGCGTCGCGCTGGGGCTCGGAGCCCAGATGCTCGTTCGGGACGTCATCAACGGGCTGTTCATCCTGCTCGAGAACCAGTACCAGGTCGGCGATGTCGTTCAGGTCGCGGGAGTCTCGGGGCAAGTCATCGAAATCAACCCGCGACGGACCGTTCTTCGGGACCTGGACGGCAACGTCCACAGCGTCCCCAACAGCGCCATCACCGTGGCCACGAACATGACCCCGGGGACCAGCCGCATCAACCTCAACATCAGCGTTGCTTACGAAGAGGACGTCGACCGGGCCATCCGCATCATCAACGAAGAGTGCGCTCGCCTCGCCGAGGAGCGCCGGGCGGACATCATCGAAGCGCCGCGCGTGCTGCGGGTCGATGACTTGGGGGAGAGCGGGGTTGTCATCAAGGTGCTCGGCGACGTGCGCAGCTTTACCCAATGGGAGCTCGCGGGCGAACTCCGGCGGCGCATCAAGAAACGGTTCGACGCCGAGGGGATCGAAATTCCCTACCCCCACCGGATGGTCATCCACAAGCACGTCGCAGGTCGAACCGACGAGCGCCCGCCGGACGCCGTTCCACCTGAGCAGGACGGTGAGTCGTGAGCGCCGAGCTTCGTGCCGCTGCAGACCGCCTGCTCTACGACGCCGCTCACGTCCTACGCTTGGCTGACCTGACCGGGGCCACCGGCGCTGCCGCGGCCAGCTTGCGGCGGGCGGCTGAGGTCGTGGGCCGACTCGCTCCGAACGGCCCCTTGCCCGACGACCCTGTCGAGGCATTCCGTACTGCGAGGTGGCGCGCTTGGGAGCGGCTCGCGGAGCTGGCCCGGGCCGCTGGCCCTCCTCCAGAGGAGCTTGCCCCCGCCCTCGGAGCGGTTGCGGAGGCCGGGCTGGCGTTGGCGGCCCACCACCCCGACCTCGCCCGCGATGCCCTCGCGCTCGACTGGCTTCGGACGCTCCCCCTCCCTGAGCGGCTCGAACCCGAGCGTGAGCGGCTCCTGCGCGCGGCCCGGCAAAGGACACGCCGGCTGCGCGCGCTGCGTTAACCTTCTCGATCGCAGGCATCGAACGATGCGCATCGCACCGCCCCGCGTTACCGCTCAACCCAGCCCCGCTCCGCGGCCGCCCGCGGGCGCGCCGGAGGCGGATGCGTTCCGCCAGACGGCCTTCGTGCTCGGCCAAGAGGTCGAGGCGGTGCTCGACCTGCTCGCCTTGGAGGGCGCCTGCGCCGAGGCGTCCTCCGCGGCGAAGTACCGCAAGCCGGCGACCGCGCTGGCTCTCGCCCTCTGGTCCCAAAGTTGGCTCTGCCGCCTCGATGCCCTCCACGCCATCCAGTGGGGGCGGTACGCGGCCGCACCGGTGCTCGTCCGTGCTGCCGCCGATGCCCAAGCCGCGATGGAGGCTGTCCTGGCGGCGGGCGATGATGCGACCACCGAGTGGTCAGCGCGTGCCATCGCCTTACGGCCCGAAGTGCACGCTCTCGAGGTGCGCCTCGAGCCGGCGCGGTCGGGCGAGACGCTCGCCCGAAACGAAGAGTTGGGCGAGGTGTATCGGCAGGCTACGGCCTTGGCGGTACCTTCGTTCGCTGCGGCCCTGCTGCTCGAAGGGGGAGACACGAATACGGAGCGGATCGCCGTCGCCTTCGGGGAGCGAACCTTCCATCTCGGCCTCGCCGAACTGCAGCTCGGGTGGCTCCTTCACCTCTCGTTGTGTCAAGTCGCCGCCGCCGAAGGCACCGGTCGCTTCGCGCCCTTCGATGCCGAACGGCGGGCGGCGGCGGAGTCGGCTGCCCGTGCCACCCTCGCCCGCGAGGACCGCTGCCGAATGGAGCGGATTCTCCACGGCGACACCGAACGGTGGCTCGTGCGGAACTGGCGCCGGCTGCCTGGCGCGGCGCCGAAGCGCTTCTTACTGTAGGGGCGACCGTTCGACCCCTGCCGTGTACCATGCCGCCATGCGGCGCTGGTTCCTCGGAGTTGTTGGCGCGGCCATGCTCGGTTCCGCAGCCTGTGGCGGGGGCCCCTCGTCCACGCCCCTCCCGACTGCGGCCGGCACGCCGTACACCGACGAGCAGTACCTCGCCGTCATGTGCCGGGACCTCGACCATCTGACCGACGTTCTCGTGACGGCGACGAACGCGGACGATGTTCGCCAGGCGTTGCAGCGGTTCATCGATGACTTGCGGAGCGTCGTGCCCCCGGCCGACCTGGCAGCCTTCCATGCCGCCTTCATCGCCTATCTGGAGGAGGCGCTCGCCCAACCGCTCGACGTCATCACGCGCAAGCCCCCACTTCCCGAGGAGGAGGTGCGCCGCCGTCTCGCGGCCAAGGAACCCACGGTTCCGGAGTGCCGGCGGCCGACCTTCTTCAGCGTCGAGCCAGCGGCTACTCCGACGCCGTGAGGCTCCACCGGGCTTCAGCCGCGACCCCCGGGTATAATCGCCTCACGCCTGCCACAGCCGAAGGAGGGAGTCCTGCGATGCCCACGCCCTACGCCTACTTCCGCGGGGAAATCGTGCCGTTGAGCGAGGCGAAGATCGGCATCATGACGCACGCCTTCAACTACGGCACGGCCGTGTTCGAGGGCATCCGCGGGAATTGGAACGCCGACGAGCACACCATCTACCTCTTCCGGATGCGGGAGCACTTCGAGCGCCTCGCCCGCAGCTGCAAAATCCTGATGCTCGACCTTCACGAGTCCATCGACCGGCTCTGCGAAATCGCTGTCGAAATCGTCGAGCGCAGCGGCTACGAGGAGGACGTCTACCTGCGGCCGATGGTCTACAAGAGCAGCGAGGCGGTGGGCGTGCGGCTCCACGATCTCGAATCCCAGACGCTCATGTTCATCACCCCGTTCGGCCCTTACCTGGACATCGAAAAGGGCGCCCGCTGCCACACCAGCACGTGGCGTCGAGTCGACGATACCGGCATCCCCCCGCGGGCGAAGGTGACCGGAATCTACGTGAACAGCGCTCTCGCCAAGACGGAGGCCCAGCTGAACGGCTTCGATGAGGCCATCATGCTCAACGCCGACGGGCACGTCTCCGAGGGCAGCGGGGAAAACATCTTCATCGTGCGCGACGGGATGCTCCACACGCCGACGCCGGCTGACAACATCCTGGAGGGCATCACCGCCCAAACGGTGGTGCAGCTCGCGAAGGAAGAGCTCGGCATCCCCACCATCCAGCGCGTCATCGACCGCACCGAGCTCTACATCGCCGACGAGATCTTCATGACGGGGACTGCCGCCCACGTCACGCCGGTCATCGAGGTGGACCGCCGGCCGGTGGGCGATGGGAAGCCCGGCCCCATCACCCGGAAGTTGATGGCCCTCTACTTCGACGTCATCCGGGGGAAACACCCCAAGTACAAGCACTGGTGCACGCCGGCACGCGTGCGCGTGGCGCAGGGATGACCGTCCGGCCTCCCCGGGCGCTCGGGGTGATCGTCGGCGGCTTTTTCACCGCGTGGGCGGCACTCGTTGCCTTCCTCGCCCTCGGCCTCGCATGGGGGTCGCCCCCCGAATGGAAAACGTTCCTCGCCTGGTCGGCAGCAGGTGCCGCCTTCGGTCTGGGCGCCCTCTTCCTCTCCTGGACCCTCTCGCTCGCGTCCCTTGCCTACGAGCTCTCCGACGATGCGTTGACGATTCGCTGGGGCCTCCGGCGCGTCGTCGTGCCCTTGGATTCCGTACAGCGGCTCATTCCCGGACGCACGCTCGAGTCCCCGAGGATCGAAGGGCTGAACTGGTGGGGCTGCCACGTGGGCCACGCCGAGGTGCCGCGGGTCGGCTACGTCCTTTTCTTCTCCACCCACTCCTCGCCGGACGAGCTCCTCTACGTCGTGACCGACGGGGAGTGCTACGGCCTCACCGTTGCCGACCAGGCCGCTTTCGCCGAAGCGGTCGAATCGCGACGGGCGTTGGCGCCCGTGGGTGAGGTGAGCCACCGAGCGGTCGCCACTGGGATGGCGGCGATGCCGTTCTGGCGCGACCGTGCCGCTCTGATGTGGGCGGGGGTGCTCCTCGCCGCCGCCGCCGGAGTCGCCGGCTACGTGTTCGCACGGTACCCCTCGTTGCCGGACGTGGTGCGGCTCGGCTTTCCCGACGCCGGCGGCGTCGTGCGGGTGGGCCCGAAGGAGGAGCTGCTGCGCATCGCCTACCTCGCCGCGGCGATCGGCACGGCGAACGCGGCCCTCGGAGCGCTGGTCCATGCCCGAGAGCGCGCCTCTGGCCTCTGGCTCCTCGCCGGTGGAGCGATGCTGCAGGGGGTTCTCGCCGCGGCCGCGGTCGTGGCCATCGAGCGCGTGTGATGCGTTAGTCGAGCGTGCGGGAGGCCGCTGCCGTGCGCACCGCGAGCGAGTCGCCGCTCGCCGGCCCCAAATACTGAACGATGACGACGACCGTCCCCGCCCGGTAGATGTCGGTCCAAACGGTGTTTCCCTGGCTGTCGGGGTCACGTGCGCGGTAGCTTCGGCGCTCCTCGCCCAGCGGGGGCGAAGCTTCGTCGACCATCGCTGTGGGTGCGCCGAACACCGTCGGCGGGGGCGTGCGCAGCGCTTCGGCCAAGGTCGCGAACTGTCGGGCAGCGAAGGCAGGGTCGGACGCCACGTAGGCGATGACCATCACTTGCTCACCGCTCGCCTGGCGAAGGTACAACGTCCGGTGTCCCTCCCATCCTGGGCTGGCGAACGGTTCGGGCGCCGATTGGACCGGCTCGAAGCCGAGGTCCGAGAGGTCCGGCATCCGCTGTTCGGCCGTCCGTGGGGGCGCGTGTTCCGTCGGCGATTTTGGGGGCGTTTCCGACGCACCGCCACACGCGCCGAAGGCTGCGGTCAGCAGCGCGAGAGCCGCCGCCGCGGCTACCGTGCGCGCGCCGCCGCGCAGATGACGTCCGCCGCCTGGCTCGGCGTGAACTGATCGGTGGAGACCGTGAGGTCGTAGGTCCAAGGATCGAGCCATCCGGTGTTGTAGAAGCGCTCGAAGTAGTCGAGCCGCTCCCGGTCGGTGCGTTCCACCGTCTTGAGCGCCTCCTTCTCGTCGACGCCCATCCCCGCCATGATGCGCCGGGCGCGAGCTTCGGGCGAGCCCGTGACCAACACCTTCAGGGTGTCGGGGCGCTTCCGCAGGATCACCTGGGCGGCGTGTCCGACGATGACGCAGTTTCCTTCCTGGGCGAGGTCCCGGATGACCTGCTCGATGAACTGCCGGTAGTCGGTCGAGGTGAACAGGGGGCTCGTGGCGAGCGGCACCGGGTCGGCCCAAGCCGCCGCCGGCGTGGACGGCGTGCGGGCGAGCGCCTCCAGGATGCGCGTGAGCAGCGAGGGCGTGTGCTCCGCTTCGGAAACGGTATCGGGCGAAACCCCCGCCTCCCGCGCAGCCTGCTGGACGATCTGGTAATCGACGTACCGGAAATGCAGCCGCTCGGCGACGAGCCGGGCGACCTCTTCCCCGGCGGTGCCGACCTGACGGGCAACGGTGACGACGCGGATGTTCATGACGCCCTCGTGGCGGTTGGTGCGGGCGCCATTGTACTCGCTTTCCGCGAACGGATGGTGAATCCGCCCCTCAGTGGAGACCGGCCATGGCGTCGTGGACGGCGTCGACCAGATGCTCGAGCAGGGCGCCGTCGAAGCGGCTGCCCGCCTGCCCTTCGAGGACGAGGAAGGCCTCCTCCGGCGGCATGGCCTTCCGGTAGGGCCGTTCGCTCGTGAGTGCCAGGTACGCCTCGGCCAGGCCGATGATCTGCGACTCGATGGGGACCTCTGCCCCTTCGAGCATTCCCGGATACCCCTTGCCGTCGATACGTTCGTGGTGGCACCCCACCCACCAGGCGATGGCCCCGAAGCCGGGCACCTCCGAGAGGATGTCGCGGGCGTACACCGGGTGGAGCTGCACCGCCGTCAGTTCGTGCACGGTGAGGATGTCCGGCTTGGCCAGGAACTGGACGGGGACGCCTAGCGTGCCGATGTCGTGGAGGAGCGCGGCGGCGTGGACGAGCTTGGCGCGCTCTTCGGGCATCCCCCACCGCCGGGCGATCTCGTAGGCGAGGCGCGCCACCCGTCGGCCGGAGTCCTGCGGCCGCTGGTTGCGCAGGTCGACCAAGTCGGCGATCACGCCGAGCGTTTCGAACAGCTCCTTCTCGGAGAGGATCCCGCCGTAATTCAACGCCATCAGGCTCGTCGCCAGGTCGTTGTCGAACAGCCGCAGCCAGAAGTCGTCCTCGCTCACGATCCGAGCCAGCACCTCGGCCAGGTCGGGGTCGACCTCGTTCCCCGCCATGTCGCGGAGCAGCCTCGGGGCTTCCTTACGGAGGAAGAGCGGCGACCTCGCCTGCTCCAGCAGCGCGTCGAAGCGGTCGGCAAGGGCGGCGATGCGGCCTGCGATGGGGAAGTGCTGTTCGGGGAGGGCGGGCTGGCCGTCCGCGACCCGCCAGCAGTGGTGGTGCGTCGCAATCCCTTCGGCGACGCTCTCGGAAAGCCCCAGACGGCGGGCGAACCGCGCGCCCAGGGCCGCGTGGGCAGTCATCAGCTCCAGCTTCGAACGCCAGGGGGCCTGACCGACGTCTGGGGGCACCCGTCCGGCCGCCATCCCCAAGTCGTGGAGAAGGCAGGCGAAGAACGATGCTTCCACCAGGGAGGGTTCGAGCTCGATGGCCGCGGCGACGGTAAGGCCAACGAAGGCCAGCCGCTGGGCGTGCCCCGGGCGCCGCCCTTCGGCCAGGTCGAAGGCGCGGCTCAGCCCGGTCAGCAACGTGGCGCGCGAAAGCGCCCCGTTCAACGCCGGCGCGGGCTCCTCGTAGAGAATGGGGTCGAGAAACTCGGCGCCGAGCGCCTCGATCGGGGAAGTCGTCATGGGTGGCGGCCCTTGCTCCGCGTGCAGGTCTCGATCGTTCCTTCGGCGGTGGGGTGCCTCTTCCCCAGGGTCAAAACGGCTGCCGGTCGGTAACCTGGGGGAATTCCCGACCGTTCGGCTCACTCCCCGCGGTTGTCGTGCTCCTTGCTGGCGCGTACGATTCCGCCGCACCGACAACGACCCGGGAGTCATGGCATGACAGCCTACGAAACCATCCTCACCGAAGTGCGCGGCCGCGTGGCCATCATCACGTTGAACCGCCCCGAGAAGCTCAACGCCCTCAGCGCCCGGATGAGCGAGGAGCTGCGCGAGGCGGTCCTGGCCTTCGACGCAGACGACGAGATCGGCGCGATTGTGCTCACCGGTGCAGGCCGCGGGTTCTGCTCCGGCGCCGACGTGACAGGCTGGGGGCGCGCGCTCGAGAGCGAGGCGGACCCCGGCCGTCGGATGGAGCAGGCCGCCGCCCAGGCCACGGAGACGTGGACCGACCTCTGGGCGCGAGTGAAGCCCACGGTGGTGGCGATGAACGGCGACGCCATCGGCGCTGGGCTCACGATCACCCTCGGCTGCGATTACCGCATCGCCGCCGAACATGCGCGCATCTCCATGCGCTTCGCCGCCATGGGGGTGATGCCGGAGCTCGAAAGCACGCGGCTTTTGCCCCATATCATCGGCCTGTCGCGCGCTCTCGACGTGATGCTTACGGGAGAGCTCATCCCGGCTCCCCGTGCCGCCGAGCTCGGCATCGTCAACGAGTGCGTTCCTGCCGCCCGCCTCATGGAGCGGGCGCTGGAGAAGGCGAACCAGTACGCCCGCCTCCATCCCCAGACCACGCGGGCCGTGAAGCAGCTCGTGTGGGCGAACGTCTTCGAATCCGACACGGAGGCCGTGAAGCGGCGGGAGCGGCTCGCCTTCGCTGAAGCGCAGCGGCGTCCCTCCCACCGCGAGGCCGTCCGGGCGTTCCTCGAGAAGCGGGAGCCGGACTTCTACCGTGCCGTGCGGGAAGCGGCTGCCGGCGGTGCGGCGGAACGGAACGGAGGATAGCGAAGCGCAAACGGCCGGTCGTCCGGGGTGCGTGGCCGGATTCACCAGGGTACACTGAAGGTGCCGGCAGCTTCGACGCTTGCCGTGCGAGACACGGATGGACAGGTCTCGGCTGCAACGGTTCTTCAACACCCCAGTTGGCGAGCTCGAGCTCGTAACTCCTCCGTTGGTAGCGCCCGAGACCCCGGTGCGAGACGCCGTCGCAGCGATGGCCGAGGGTGCCCAGTCGTGCGTCTTGGCGGTGCGCGACGGCGAGCTCGTGGGCATCTTCACCGAGCGCGATGTCCTGACGAAATGCATGGGGGAGGGGTTCGATTGGAGCCAACCCCTCGCCCAGGTGATGGCTCCGGGCGCGCCCCTCGTCATTCAGCGGAGCCGGCCCATCGGCGAGGCCGTGGCCCTGATGCGGAAGCACCGCTACCGCACGCTGCCGGTGGTCGACGAGTCGCGGAGGCTCGTCGGTCTGCTTCGCCTGCAGGAGCTGCTCCACTACCTGGCAGAGGCGTACCCCGAAGAGGTACTGAACATCCCTCCACGGCCGCACCAGGTCATGGAGACGCGGGAAGGTGGATAGCGAGGGCTATGACGACCGAATCTCCCACACGCCGCGAGGTCCGCATCGAAGAACGCGACCGGATGACCGTCCGTTTCGCGGGCGACTCCGGCGACGGGATGCAGCTCACCGGCACCCAGTTCACCCGAACGACGGTCATCTACGGCAACGACATCGCGACGCTCCCGGATTTCCCCGCTGAGATCCGCGCACCCCAGGGTTCGCTCCCCGGCGTTTCCGGGTTCCAGCTCTCCTTCGCCAGCACCGACATCAAGACGCCCGGCGACCAGCCCGATGCCCTGGTTGCCCTGAACCCCGCGGCGCTGCGCGTCAACATCGGCGACCTGAAGCCGGGCGGCCTCATCATCGTCGACGAAGCCGAGTTCACCCCCCAGAACCTGAAGAAGGCGGGCTACGAGTCGAACCCCCTCGAGGATGGCTCCCTCTCCGGGTACCAGGTCTTCAGGGTGAACATCACGAAGCAAACGGAAGAGGCGTTGGAGGGGCTCGACCTCCCGCCCAACCGGCGGTACCAGTCGCGCAACTTCTACGCCCTCGGGCTGGTGCTCTGGCTCTTCGACCGCACGCTCGACACGACGATCAAGTGGGCAACGGACCGCTTCAAGCGGAACCCCGAGATCCTGGAAGCCAATCTCCGCGCCCTGAAGGCGGGCTACGCCTTCGGCGAAACGACGGAGATGTTCCACGTCCGCTACGAAGTCCCGCCTGCCAAGGTCCAGCCCGGCCTCTACCGCCACATCAGCGGCAACGAGGCGACAGCGCTCGGCTTCCTCGCTGCCTCCGTGCTCTCCGGGCTCCCGCTCGTCTACGCCAGTTACCCGATCACGCCCGCCTCGGACATCCTGCACGAGCTCTCCAAGCTGAAGGCTTTCGGTGTGAAGACAATCCAGGCCGAAGACGAAATCGCGGCCATGTGCATGGCTATCGGGGCGGCGTACGCCGGCCACCTCGGCCTCACCGGCACGAGCGGGCCGGGCCTGGCGTTGAAGAGCGAGGCGCTGAACCTCGCGGTGATGGCCGAGCTGCCCGTGGTGGTGATCGACGTACAGCGCGCCGGCCCGAGCACGGGCATGCCCACGAAGACCGAGCAGGCCGACCTCCTCCAGGCGATGTTCGGTCGGAACGGGGACTCGCCCGTCGCCGTGGTCGCGCCGGCGACCCCCTCCGACTGCTTCACCATGGCCATCGAGGCCTTCCGCATCGCCCTGAAGTACATGGTTCCCGTTGTCTTCCTGAGCGAGGGCTACCTGGCGAACGGCTCCGAGCCCTGGCGGATCCCGTCGCTCGACGAGCTACCGCGAATCGAGTGGCACTACGCCGCCGAGCGTACGGATGGCGCCGATGGCAAGTTCAACCCGTACCAGCGCGACCCGGTGACCTTGGCGCGGCCGTGGGCGGTGCCCGGACAGCGGGGTCTCCAGCACCGCATCGGCGGATTGGAAAAGTCCGGCGAGACGGGGGACATCAGCTACGACCCGGGCAACCACCACCGGATGACGCTGGCCCGGAAGGCAAAGGTGGAACGCATCGTCCAGGACATCCCTCCCGCAAGCGTGGAGGGGCCGGAGGAGGGCGACCTCCTCGTCGTGGGGTGGGGCGGCACGTACGGTGCCATCAGCACGGCCGCGGAGAACGCCCGGAAGGCGGGAAAGAGCGTCGCGCACCTGCACCTCCGCTATTTGAACCCGATGCCGGCGAACGTCGGTGAGATCCTGAAGCGGTATCGGAAGGTGCTCGTGCCGGAGTTGAACACCGGCCAGCTCTGCTTGCTTCTGCGGGCGAAGTACCTGGTGGACGCGATTCCCTTCAACAAGATCGCCGGCCAGCCGTTCAAGATTGCGGAGATCGAGGCGAAGATCGACGAGGTCCTCGGGCTTCGTGGCCCCTACGAGCTCGAATTCGGCCCGGCCTCGGTGCTGGGTGGAGGGTGACAGATGAGCACGACATCGGCAAAGCCTGCTGCCATCGTCGGAGAGGAGCTGCCTGTTCTCACTCGGAAGGATTTCGTCTCCGACCAAGAGGTGCGCTGGTGCCCGGGCTGCGGGGATTACGCCATCCTCGCCCAGATGCAGAAGATGCTTCCCGAGCTGCGGATCCCGCGGGAGAACATCGTCTTCATCAGCGGCATCGGCTGCTCCAGCCGCTTCCCCTACTACGTGGAGACGTTCGGCTTCCACACCATCCACGGCCGGGCGCCGGCCATCGCCACGGGTGTGAAGACGGCGCGCCCGGAGCTCACGGTCTTCGTCGTCACGGGCGATGGCGACGGCCTCAGCATCGGCGGCAACCACCTGCTCCACGTGATGCGGCGCAACGTCGACGTCACGATCGTGCTCTTCAACAACCGCATCTACGGCCTCACGAAAGGCCAGTACTCGCCGACATCGGAATTCGGGAAGATCACCAAATCATCCCCGTTCGGCACGACGGAGCGTCCGCTCAACCCCATCAAGATCGCCCTTGCAGCAGGCGCCACGTTCGTTGCCCGCTCCGTGGACCGCGACACGAAGCACTTGGAGGAGATGCTCTACCTGGCGGCGACGCATAAAGGGGTCTCCTTCGTCGAAGTCTTCCAGAATTGCAACATCTTCAACGATGGTGCCTTTGCCGCCTTCGCTGAGAAGGAAGTTCGCCAGGACCGGATGCTGTACCTCGAGCATGGAAAGCCGCTCCGCTTCGGCAAGGAGCGCCAGCACGGTATCCGCCTGAATGGCTTCAAGCCCGAAATCGTCGAGAACGCACAGAGCGACGAGGGTCTTTGGGTCCACGACGCCAAGTCAGCATCCATCGCTGCGGCGATGGCCCTCGCGGAGATGGACTATCCGGAGTACCCGGTGCCGGTGGGCGTGTTCCGCGACGTCGACGCGCCGACCTACGAGGAGCTCGTCGCCAAGCAGATCGAGGACGCCCGTGCTCGCGGAGAGCCGGACTTCGCCGCGGTGCTGCAAGGGCCGGAGACCTGGCAGGTGGAGTGACGGGACTGCAGCCACACTCGGGCGGAAGGAGACGCCATGGCTGACACGGAGCCTGTGAAGGCTGGCAACCTGGTCGCCTGCCCGCTCTGCGGGGAGTGGAACATCGAGGGGGCGGACCACTGCGAAAACTGCCTCGCCGATTTGGCGGCCCTCGACGTCCCCGTCACCGCTCAACCGGGCGCCGAGACCGAGTTCAACACGCCCCTCACGTCCCTCCGTGTGCTGCGGCCGGTCGTCGTCGCACCGGAAACCCCCGTCCGTGACGTCGTCGCCCGCCTCCGCGACGAGCCCGACACCGCGGCCGTCGTGATGCGCGGGAGCACGGTCGTGGGCATCTTCACCGAACGGGATGTCCTGAAGCGCATCGTCGGCCGACCGGAGCGGCTCGACGACCCGGTGGAGCGGTGGATGACCCCCGACCCCGTCATCCTGCGCGACTCCGACACCATCGCTGTGGGCCTCCACAAGATGGCCGTGGGAGGGTTCCGCCATCTCCCGCTGGTGCACGGCGACGAGTTGGTAGGCGTCGTTTCCGGGAGCGACTTGCTCATTTGGTTCCTCATCCACTACTTCGAGGGCGTCCCCGCCGGCTCGTAGCGCCCGCTTCGGCCGCAATAAGGCTGGATACATCTCTCGGGCTCGCCTATACTTCCCCGATGCCGTATCGTTGGCAATAGATGTACGCTATGGCTCGGGGGTAAGCTCGTGGAGCTGGCGCAGATCGAAGCGTTTCTGGCCGCCGCCGAATGCGGCAGCTTCAGCCGCGCCGCCGAGATGCTGCACGTCGCCCAGCCCTCCCTCTCGAACCGCATCCAGTCCCTCGAGCGCGAAGTTGGCCAAGTCCTCTTCGAGCGCATGGGCCGTGGCGTCCGCCTTACCGACGCGGGGAGGTGGTTCCTCCCCTACGCCCAGCGCGCCAAGCGCTCGCTCGAAGATGGCCTCCGTGTCCTTCAGGGCGCGCGCGAAGGCACCGCCGGCCGGCTCTCCATCGGAACCGCTCCGGCGGTCGGCACCTACGTACTCCCCCGGCTCCTGAAGGTGTTCTGCGACCGGCACCCCGGGGTCGACGTGAGTGTGCGCACGGGCCACTCCGACGAAGTGCTGCAAATGGTGCTCGAAGATGACGTCCAGATGGGGTTCGGGCGGCCCATCTCCCATCCCGACGTGCACACGGTCACCCTCTTCCGCGACGAGCTGGTGCTCGTCGTCTCCTCGCACCACCGGTACGCGAAGCGGGGTCAAGTGACGGTCGAAGAGCTGGCCAAAGAGTCCCTCATCCTCTTCGACCGAGACTCCAGCTACTATTCGATGATCCTCAACCTCTTCCGCGATGTGGGCATGGTGCCCGAGCAGCGCATGCAGCTCGATTCCATCGAGGCGACCAAGAAGATGGTGGAAGCGAACCTCGGCGTTGCGCTTCTCCCCGAGGTCTCCGTGGACCGTGAGATCAAGCTGGGAACCCTGCACAAGGTCCACATCGCTGCTGCCGAGCCGGTGACCCGCGAGATCGCCGTCATGTATCGGCGGCACAAGCCGCAGACGGGCCTCATGTCCGCCTTCCTCGACTTGCTTTCGCAGGTGTACCGCGTCCAGCTCCCCGCAGCCTGAAGCGTTACTCCTTCGGGGCGGCCACGGTGCCTTGGCGCCACCGCTCCGCCTGGAGCGCCTCGAACCGCCCGTGCAGGTCGATGAGCGCCTGGAAGTGGTACAGGGCCTGCCAGAGCGCCCGTTCGGCCATCCATGCCACGTCGACCGTGCGGCCGTCGGGCCAAACGGCCGTGCGGAACCACTGCTCAGGGGCGAGTTGCCGCAGCAGCTCGAAGGTCCTTCCCCGTTCGGCCATCACTTCGTCGGCGAGGAGGGTGATGTCGGGCTCCGGGCGGTGCGTAGCCATGTAGCCGGCCTCGTCCCATTCGGGGAATCGCGGCTGATCCTCCCGCAGTGCCTCTTCGATGCGCCCCCGAAGAATCCGCTCCACGCCCAGGAGGTGGTACACGTGCTGATGAGCCGACCAGCGGCCATCCGGTTGGTGGTGCTGGTAGGGCTGGACGAGCGAGGCGGCCCAGTCGAGCCCTTTGACGCTGAGCTGGAGCCGGGCCATCAGCGTGGGGTCGGGAATGCGGGCGGTGGTGCTCATGCCGAACCTCCGGGTGCTCGTGCGCGCCCTCTCGGACATTCCCCGATGGCGGCGTGCCACCAACGTACTACGGTGGGCCACAGGATGGCGATTCCTCCCACGGGCTTGGGCGCGCGTGGGCTCGAGCACGTCCCGCTTCCCGAGGCAGGGCGTGCGGCGTCCTTCGTGCGAGGCGACGGTGTGCGCCCCGGCATCGCGAGGCCTGATCCCCGGCCCGCGTTCCCGCGTTCCGACCTCCGCAGCGCACCGCGCATCGAACGCCAGCCGTTGCCTGCACGGCCCGCTGTTTCGAACCGCGACCGGTGGGACGAGCTGTTGAACCGGCTGGGCGAGAAGTACAACGTGCCGCCCATCTTCCTGAAGGCCGTGATGCTGGCAGAGAGCGGGGGCGACCCGTATGCCATCGGCGATGACGGCCACTCGGTGGGCCTCTTCCAGCTTCACGACCAGGGGTACGGGTACGGGATGGGGGACCTCCGCTTCGACCCGGAGGCGAACGCCGATCGCGCCGCTCGCGGCCTCGCCGAGGCCTGGCGCGCGTGCGTCGCCGCGGGGTACACCGGCGAGTATCTCGTCCGTGCTGCCTACGACTACTCTTTCAACCCCGGCGGCGGCTTCTCCTGGCAGGGCGACCGCGTCGTGGCCTACATGAACGAACTCCTCGCCGAGGCTGGTCTTCCTCCGCTTTCCTGACATCAGACATCCGCTGGTCCGGAGAGCGCCCCTGGTGCCGGGTGGTATCATCGTCGGGCGAGGGCGGGGGCCGTTCCCCTGCGGAAGGAGGTTTCCAAGATGACCACCGCCGGGTACCTCGAACGGGATGTGCAGGCGGGCGACATCAAGCTCCACTACCAGGAATGGGGGTCCGAATCCGCGCCCGTCATCCTCATGCTCCACGGGTTCGGCCTCTCCGGCCACATGTTCGACGAGTTCGCCGAGCGCGCCCAGCATCGGTACCGCCTCATCGCGCTCGACCAGCGTGGCCACGGCGATAGCGAATGGGCGAAGGATGGCGATTACTCCCGCGAGGCCTTCGTTCGCGACCTCGAGCACTTCCGGGAGGCGCTCGGCCTCGACCGGTTCGTCCTGATGGGCCACAGCATGGGCGGTCTGAACGCGGTGGCCTATACCGCCAAGCACCCGGACCACGTTCGCGCCCTCATCCTCGTCGACGTCGGTCCGGAAGCGGCTCGGGAGGGGGTCGACAATATCCGGCGCTTCGTCCAGGGTCCCGACGAGCTCGAGTTCGAAGAGTTCGTCCAGATGGCGCACCGTTTCAATCCCCGGCGGTCGCTCGAGAACATTCGCCAGCGCATGCGCCACCGGCTGCGGCAGACTGAATCGGGCAAGTGGACCTGGAAGTTCGACAAGCGGTTCCGCGACCCGAACGCCCAGCTCCGGGTGGGCAGCGACCTCTCGAACGACGAGATGTGGCAGCTCTTCCGCTCGATCCAGGTGCCG
This sequence comes from bacterium HR29, assembly GCA_002898215.1. Lineage (GTDB taxonomy): Bacteria > Chloroflexota > Dehalococcoidia > Tepidiformales > Tepidiformaceae > HRBIN29. The sequence continues at coordinate 451,747 of BEIF01000001.1, forward strand.
ACCCTGCTCGTCCGCGGTGCCGAGAGCGACGTCCTGACCCAGGAGGTCGCGGAACGCACCGTGCGGGAAATGCCGAAGGCGAGGCTTGCCGTGGTGCCCGGGGCTGGCCACAGCGTCCCCGGCGATAACCCCGATGCCTTCACCGAAGCCGTGCTCTCGTTCCTCGACGATGTCGAATCCGGGCGATTCCAGGGCGAGGCGGGGCCTCGGGCGGCGCTCGCCGAGCAGGCGAGTGCGACGCCCGTGGCAGGACGCCGACGGTATCGGGTGCTCGCAGCCGTCCTTGCCGGTGTGGCCGTCGTCGTGGTCGGTGGGGGAGCGGCACTCTACGCCGCGCGCCGTGTGCGCCGACGGCGCTCGCGCCGCGAGCGGCTCCTCGCCCAAGCCCGGCGCCCGCTCGAGGCCGTCCAGCAGCTCGAAGCCGACCGCATCGCGCGGCGCATCGAAGAGGTCGCCGACGAGCTGGCCGACGTGGGGCGTCGGGCCGCCCGCCAGGCGCAGCGCCGGCTGCACGAGGTCGACGCGGACCGCGCGCGCCAACTCGCCGCCGAGCTCATCCGCCTCGTCGAGGAGCAGTCGCGGGAGGTGCCGAGGCGGGCCCGGAGCCTGGCCGAGCGGGCCGACGGCGCTCGGCTGCGCCGGAGCGGCAGCGGGGCACTACGGCTAGCAGGGCGTGCAGGAGGAGCGGCTGGCCGCTTCGCCATCCGCTCGCTCGTTCGTGGCACTGTGGGCACCGTCCGGAGGGCCGGGGCGTGGCGACAGTAACCATCCGCGGTATCCGCTTCGGCTGCGAAGAGCGAGGTAGGGGACGCCCGGCGTTCGTGTTCATTCACGGCTGGGCGTGCGACCGGAGCGTGTGGGCACCGCAGCTCGAGGACCTCTCTCGGGATTACCGCTGCCTCGCCGTCGACCTCCGCGGGCGGGGCGAAACGGAGGCCCAGCCGCCCTACGACGTCACCACCGCTGCGGACGACGTCGCCGCGCTCGTCCGCACGTTCGAGCTGGCGCCAGTGATTGCGGTGGGCCATAGCCTCGGAGGGCTGGTGGCGCTTCTTCTTAACCATCGCCACCCCGAGCTCGTGTGCGGCGTCGTCATCGGCGATTCCCCGCTCACGGCCGCGGCGCAGGGCTTCGACCGAACCATCGCCGCCCTCCGTGCCGCTGGCAGCATGGAGCCGGTTCGGAGCTTCATCGAGAGCTTCTTCGGCGAGGCGACGCCACCCGAGGTGCGGCAATCCGTGCTCGACCTGATGTTGGGGTGTCCAGCCGATGTTGCGGCAGGGATGCTCGAAGAAGCCGACTTCCTCAAGGCCGAACTTCCGTCCCTCCTACGGGAAGCCGACGAGAAGCCGTTCATGGCCATTTGGGCAGCTCGGCCGCTGGGGGACCCATCCAGGCTCCGCGAGCTCACACGGTTCGTCCGCCAGGAAATGGTGCCCGCCGGCCACTTCTTCCAGCTCGAACAGCCCGCGATGACGAACGCGCTCCTGCGTGCCTTCGTGGACGACGTGCGCCGCGACCCTCGCCTCGAACGGCGCGGTATCGTCGTCTGAACCACCGATCTCGGCCGGAAGCTCCCTCCTCGGTACAGTGGGGGACGTGCGTCCGCTGCCCTTCACGGTCTCGGCGCTCGTCCTCCTGCTGGCGGCCTGCTCCCGGGCAGGGGGAGGCGTGGAGGTCGAGCCCGTCGGCACGTCCTCGCCCGCTTCCGGAGGGACGACGTTGACCGCCGATGCGTCGCCTAGCCCGACCGCCGGCTCCGGCACCCTCGTTCCGCCTTCGCCCACGCCGCCGGTTCCCGATCCGCTCCCCTGCGGCGACATCCTCGTCCCCATCGACAAGGAGCACGCGCTCGAACCCGATTGCGAACCGGGCGACCTCGTGCCACTGCCAGCCGAGGCGACGGATGGCGGCAGCCATCTCCTCCGTCGCGAGGCTGCGGACGCCTTGCTGCGGATGCTGGATGCTGCCCGCGCCGAAGGCCACGACCTCTACGTCGTCAGTGCGTACCGCAGCTACCGACAGCAGGAGCAGACGTTCCAGTACTGGGTTTCGGTCTTGGGCGAAACCGAGGCTCGCCGGACGAGCGCCGAGCCGGGTCACAGCGAACACCAGCTCGGCACGACGGTGGACCTCTCCAGCGCGACGGTCGGCGGGCAGCTGGTGGAGGAGTTCGGCGACACGCCCGAAGGGCGCTGGCTCGAGCAGAACGCCTGGCGTTTCGGCTTCGCGCTCAGCTACCCGCGCGGCGCGGAAGGCGTGACGGGGTACGCGTACGAGCCGTGGCACTGGCGGTATATCGGCCCCGAAGTGGCGGCGCGCTGGCGCGCGAGCGGGCTCACCCTCCGCGAGTTCCTCCTCCGGGAGTGGCAAGGACGCTGAGGGGCGGTAAGCTGGGGCGGAACGTCTGACTTGAAGGGAGTGTCCCATGTCGGAGGAACACCTCCTGGCCACTCGCGAGGGCCACGTTCTCATCCTCACGATGAACCGACCCGACCGCCTCAACGCCATCAGCGGCCCGATGCTCGCCGCCCTTTCGCGCGAGCTGCAGCAAGCGAACATCGACCCCGACGTTCGTGTCGTCGTCCTCACGGGGGCAGGCCGCGGGTTCTGTTCCGGGCTCGACCTGAAGGACTTCGGCGGCCTCGGCGTCGGGGGCGACGGCGCGTACCGCCTCTTCGACCTCCAGAACAGCCCACCGGTCGTCCTTCATCGGATGGACAAGCCCGTGATCGCCGCCATCAACGGACCTGCCGCTGGCTACGGCATGGACCTGGCCTTGGGCTGCGACATCCGCATCGCCGCCGAAAGCGCGAAGCTCGGGGCGGTGTTCGTCCGTCGCGGCGTCCTCCCCGAGTCCGGGGGCTGCTGGTACCTGCCGAGGCTTATCGGCTGGGCCCGAGCCGCGGAAGTCGCCTTCCTCGGCGAGGTGCTCGATGCCCAGCGAGCCCTGGAGCTGGGTCTGGTGAACCGCGTGGTGCCCGACGACCGCCTGATGGACGAGGCCCTCGCCTGGGCGCGGCGCATCGCGTCGAACGCCCCCCTCAGCGTCCAGGCCACGAAGCGGATGATGCGCCTTGGGCTGGACGAGACGTTCGAGGCGACGGTCGACCACACCTACCTGCAGCTCCTCCCTCTCTTCCGTACCAAAGACTTCGAAGAGGGCGTCCGCGCTTTCGCCGAAAGGCGCGAGCCCAGCTTTCAGGGCCGCTGACAGGCGCCCTTCAGGGGAGGAAGCCATGAACCTCGGTGTTCGCAGCGTCAGCCTTTACGTCAGCGACCAGGAGCATGCCAAGCGCTTCTGGACCGAGACGATGGGGTTCGAACTCGTGCGAGAGATGCCGCTCGGTGACGACCCGAACGGGCCGCGCTGGATCGAGGTTGCCCCGCCCGACCGTTCGGTGCTTCTCGTCTTGTACACGCCCCCCGAGCACGCCGACCGCGTCGGGACGTTCTCGAACGTGATCTTCCATTGCGACGATGTGGAAGCGGCCTTCCGGGAGCTCACTGCCAGAGGGGTGGAGTTCGCAGAGCCGCCGACCCGGCAGTTCTGGGGGTGGTGGTCGGTGTTCCGCGATCCCGACGGAAACCTGTACGGGCTCGGCAAGCGGGGAGAGTAGTGAGCGGCGGGATAGCTCGTGCTCAGCTCGGGCTCGTTCCTGACGGCGCGCCGAGAGCCGTGGCGAGCCCGCCGAGGTCCGCGGGGAGCTCGGTCACCGGCCGCGTCGCCCGGCACACGGTGATGTCGAAGAGGTCGCCCCACGCTGCCTCGTAGTAATCGCCGGGTCCGTCGTCGTCCGCTTCCCAGACGAGCACTACCTGGGGCTTGTCCGGAGGCGCGGCTACCCAATACTCGCCGAGAAGTCGGGCGCGGGGCGGGTGCTGGAAGGTTTTGCGGCGTTCGAAGGCCGCCATCCCTTGCGCCAACGAGCTCCCCGGCTTGAAGGAAAGGAAGGCCACAAAGAGCGGCATGTCGCGATCCCTCCCCCGTAAGCTCCGCCGCAATCGTATCGCGGTCGGGCTCTCCTTGGGGAGATGCCCGATACCCGCTCCCTGGTAGACTGTTGCCGCCGGCGTGCCGGCGAACTGCGATTCCCTCGGGGGTTGTTCGTGTACCGACGCATCATCACCGGCATCGTCGAACGCGGACGCACGCGCGAATTCCTCGAAGCGATGAGGGCCGCTCGCGACCATCAGACCCAGCGGGGCATCCGTGCCCGAACGGCGGTCTGGAGCGCTCTCACCGGGCCGACGAACTTCGTCCTCATCACCAGCGACTTCAACACGCTGGAGGAACTGGAGAAGTTCACCGAGCTCTCCGCGCTCGACCACCAGTTCGCGGAGATTCGCCGGGCCGTCCGCTCCAACATGGTGTACGAGGCGTCGCAAGTTTCCATCCATCGGCTGGCGTATCACTCCGAGGGGCTGATCTCGAGCGAGGACGCGACCGCGCCCCGGCGGTACATGCGCACCCTCTCCGGCGATGTGCAACCTGGCAAGCATCGTGAGTTCGTGATGTCGATCTCCCAGGCGCTGGAGTACCAGAAGCAGCGCGGCATCGATGCGACGACGAGCGTCTGGTCGGCCGTCACCGGTTCTACGAACGGAGTCACGATCGTGGCCGAATTCGACTCGTTCTCCGAGTTGGAGAAGTTCGAAGAGATGGCCGCACAGGATGCGCAGTTCGCCGCGCTGCGCCGCGCGACCCGGGAAACGATGGTGTTCCTCACCAGCCAGGTGCAGCTCTACCGCAACCTGCTCTGAGGCTTCGCTCGCATCGTTGGTGGCGACGAAGGGCGGCCGCCAGGGCCGCCCTTCTCACTCCTCTCCGATGGTCGGAACGCTAGCAGCAGGGCCGCGGCGTCCCGCTTCCGTCGGCCGTCTGGAAGCTCGAGCCGCAGGCGCAGCTTCGCACCGCGTTCGGGTTGAAGATGCTGAAGCCGCTCTTCATGACGTCTTCGACGTAGTCGATCTCGGCGCCCTTCAGGTAGACGGCGCTTTCGGGGTCGATGACGATGCGGACTCCGTGCTGCTCGAGGACGATGTCGTCCTCCTCCGTCGTCCGGGCGAGCGCCATGCCGTACTGGTATCCGGAGCAGCCGCCGCCCGCCACGAAGACGCGCAGCGCCCCTTCGGGAAGCTGTCGCGACTCGAGAAGGGCCTTCGCCTTGGCGGCCGCCTTCTCGGTGATCGTCACAAGGGGAGTGTCGGTCTGCACGAAGTCGGTCATTTCGCCTCCAGCTCCGGAAATCCGGGTTCGCCCCCGCGTTGCTACGAAAAGCGTAGCAGAGCTCGGGGGAGGGCGTCTATCTTGGTAGCAGCGGAGGAGAGCTATGGGGCGTATCTACCTCGACCACGCCGCCACCACGCCCGTCGACCCTCGCGTGCTGGAGGCGATGTGGCCGTACTACACCAAGTACTGGGGCAATCCGTCGAGCATCTACCTCGAAGGTCAGGAGGCACGTCGCGCGCTCGACGAGGCTCGGAAGCAGTGCGCCGACCTCCTCGAGGCGTCGCCGAAGGAGATCGTGTTCACCAGCGGCGGTACCGAGTCCGACAACGCCGCCATTCGGGGGGCCGCCTTCGCCCAGCGCGCCCTCGGGCGAGGGAACCATATCGTGACCAGTGCCATCGAACACCACGCGGTGCTCCACACGGTCGAGCAGCTCGAGCGCGAGGGCTTCCGCGCGACCTACCTGCCGGTGGACGAGGAAGGAGTGGTTGACCTCGAGGCGCTGGCCAACGCGGTGGGACCCGAAACGGTCGTCGTCAGCATCATGGCCGCCAACAATGAGGTCGGGACTATCGAACCGATCGCGGAAGCGGTCCGCATCGCCAAGCAGCGGAACCCCCGCGTGGTCTTCCACACGGATGCGGTTCAGGCGGCCGGTGCGATCGACATCACTCCCTCGAAGCTCGGTGTCGACCTGTTGAGCATCGCCGCCCACAAGCTCTACGGCCCGAAGGGGGTCGGGCTCCTCTACATCAAGAATCGAACACCGTGGCAGCCGATGCTGTTGGGCGGTGGACAGGAGCGCGAGCGGCGCGCTGGGACGGAGAACGTCCCCGGAATCGTCGGCCTCGCAGCCGCTATGAAGCTTGCCTGGGAGGAGATGCCGGAACGGAACGCCCACGCTCGCCGGCTCCGCGACCGGCTCTTCTACGGCCTCCCGGAGCGCATACCCGACACCGTCATCACCGGACCTAAGGACCCGGAGAGGCGCCTGCCGAACAACTTCAGCTGCTGCTTCCGCAACGTCGAAGGAGAAAGCGTCCTGCTCGCCCTCGACATGGCCGACATCGCCGCGAGCTCGGGGAGCGCCTGCTCTACCGGCTCCGTCGAACCTTCGCACGTGCTCACGGCCATGGGTATCGACCGTGACCTCGCCCATGCCTCGTTGCGACTCACCGTCGGAAAGGGGAACACCGACGAGGATATCGACCGGGTGCTGGAGGTCCTGCCCGGCATCGTGCAGCGGCTGCGTGCCCTCGCCGGCCGGTAGGGACGGTCGGTCAGTCGCCGGGGACGCCTTTCTCCCGCAGGAAGTCGATGATGTCTTGCACGGTGCGGATGTTTTCCGCGTCCTCTTCGGTGATTTCGAACTCGGCGTCGCCGGAGAAGGCCTCCTCCAGGGCGATGGTGAGGTCCACGATGTCGAGCGAGTCTGCCCGCAGGTCGTCGATGAGGTGCGACTCCGGCGTCACTTCCTCGGGCTTCACCTTCAGCTGTGCCACGATCACGTCGCGCACGCGTTCGAAGAGGGTGGGCATGCAGGCCTCCGCAGGGAGAGTCGGGCGGACGGCTGGTACCGCGCCCCGTCCGCGAGGGTACGTCACCGCCGGTACTTGCGGAAGACAACGCAGGCGTTCTGCCCGCCGAAGCCGAAGCCGTTGGCCAACGCCGCCCGCACCTCGCGCGGCCGAGCCCGGAGCGGCGTGTAGTCGAGATCGCAGTCGGGGTCGGGGTGTTCGAGGTTGATGGTCGGCGGGACCACGTCCTCGGCGCAGGCCATGACCGCCACCAGCGCGCCGAGCGCCCCCGCCGCCCCCAGCAGGTGGCCGGCCATCGACTTCGGCGCCGTGACCGAGATGCCGCGCGCTGCCTCGCCCAGCGCCGTCTTGATGGCCACGGTCTCGGCGACGTCGTTCAGGGGAGTGCCGGTCCCGTGGGCCACGATGCAGTCGACCTCACGGGGCTCGATGCCGGCGTCGGCTAGTGCGGCGGCCATTGCGTGGGCCGCGCCGCTCCCGTCCTCGAGCGGTGCGGTGATGTGGTAGGCGTCGCACGACAGACCCCCGCCGGCCAGTTCGGCGTAGATGTGGGCACCCCGGCGGAGGGCTCGCTCTTCGCTCTCGATGGCGAGCACGACCGCCCCTTCCGAGAAGACGAAGCCGTCCCGGTCCCGGTCGAACGGCCGGCTCGCTGCCTCCGGTGCGTCGTTGCGGCGGCTGAGGGCGCGCATGTTCGCCAGCGCGGCGATAGGAAGCGGGTGGAGCGCGGCTTCCGTGCCGCCGGCGAAGACGACGTCGGCGATGCCCCGTTCGATGAGCTGCTTCGCCTCGATGAAGGAGTAGAGCCCGCTGGCGCAGGCGGCGACGCTCGCCATGGCGGGACCGCGGAGCCCCAGGCGCATCGCGACCTGGCAGGCCCCCATGTTGGGAGCCATGGTTGGGATGAAGAACGCGCTGATCCGCTCCGGCCCGCGTTCCAGGAGGACCTGCGTTTCGGCGATGGTGTCCAGCACCCCGCCGGCGCCGGTCGCGATGGCAGCCGCTGCTCGCTCGCGCTCGTCGTCGGCGATGACGACCCCGGCGTCCGCGGCGGCCTGAACCGCCGCTGCCACGGCGAGCTGGGCGAAGCGGGACATCCGTCGGGCGGCTTTCGTATCCATGTAGCGGGTCGGCTCGAAGCCCTTCACCTCCCCTGCGATGCGCACGGGGAGGTTCGAGGCATCGAAGCGCGTGATCGGACCGATGCCGGAGCGCCCAGCGAGGAGGTTCTCCCACGTTTCACGGCCACTCAGCCCCACAGGGGTCACCGCGCCGATGCCGGTCACCACAGCCCGTCGCACGTCCGTTCGCTCCTCGTTCGGGATGTTCGAGCGGTGGGGCTCATTCGACCGCGCGGAAGATGATGGCGGCGTTGTGGCCCCCCAGCCCCACCGAGGTCGAGATGGCAACCCGCACGGGGCGACGTCGCGCCTCGTTCGGGACGTAGTCGAGGTCGCACTCCGGGTCGGGGGTCGTGTAGTTGATGGTCGGCGGCACCACCTGGTCGCGGATGGCCATCACGCAGGCGAGGGCCTCCACGGAGCCGGAGGCGCCCATGCAATGCCCCGTGATGGGCTTCACCGAGCTGATGGCGCACCGGTAGGCAGCCTCGCCCAGCACCTCCTTGAACACGCGCGTCTCGACTCGGTCGTTCAACGGCGTGCCCGACCCGTGGGGGTTGATGTAGTCGACCTCATCCGGGCGGATGCCGGCCTTCCGGATCGCCGCCTCGAGGGCTCGACGCAGCCCTCGTCCCGTTTCGTGGAGGGCGATCATGTCGTAGGCGTCGTTCGAAGAGCCGTAGCCGATGACCTCGCAGTAGATGCGCGCACCCCGGGCCACCGCGTGTTCGTACTCCTCGAAGATGAAGGCCGCGGCACCTTCCCCGGCCACGAAACCGTCGCGGTTCAAGTCGAACGGCTTCAGCGCGCGCTCGGGGTGCTCGTTATCGGAAGCGAGGGCGCGCATCGAGCACCAGGTGGCGTGGAAGATGGGGAGCAGCACCGCGTCGCAGGCGCCGGTGATGACCGCCGTTGCATCACCCCGGCGGATCGTCTCGAACGCTTCGCCGAGGGCGCCGGTGCCGGTGGCGCAGGCGGAGACGACGGCCATGTTCGGCCCCCGCGCGCCCGTGGCGATGGCGATATGTCCGCTGGCGGCATCGTCGATGAAGTTCGCCACCAGGAACGGCGTCACCCTCCGTGGGCCTTTCTCCTCGAGCACCTTCTGCCACTCGACCACGAGGTCGATGCCGCCACCACCCGAGGAGAAGATGACGCCCACGTCGTCGGCGTTCTCCTCGGTGATCGCCAGCCCTGAATCCTCGAGCGCCTCCAGCGCCGCGGCCAATCCGAACTTCACACCCCGGCTCATGTACCGCTGCTGGCGAGGGTCGACCCGCTCTCCGAGGTCGAAGTTCTTCACCTCGGCCTGGATGCGAACCGGGTACGGCTCGGGATCGAAGAGCGTGATGGGCCCGATGCCGCTTCGGCCCTCAACCATCGCTCGCCACGTATCTTCGGCGGTATTGCCGGCAGCGGTGACCGCTCCGACGCCCGTCACCACCACGCGACGGCTCATTGGGCGGCGGCCTCCACGAGCCGGAAGTTCTCGCTCAGGAGCCCCTCGTGCTCGTCGCTGATGGATACCGCGTTCGCCTCGTAATCGATACGGCGAATGAGCCGCGTGAGCACGTTGCCGGGGCCCACTTCGATGAACATGTCCGCCCCGTGGCGGCGCATCTCCTCCACGGCACGCTGCCACATCACGCCCATCGTGAGCTGGTCGCGCAGCTCCTGGACGACCGCTGGCTGAGTTCGGAGCAAGCGTGCGTCGATGTTGCTCACGAGCGGCTGTCGGGGGTCCCTCACGTGGAGCGCCTGGAGCAGGCGGCTCATGCCTTCGCTCGCTTTCGCCATGAGCGGTGAATGCGAAGCGATGGAGATGGGCAGCCGGATGACGCGGCGCGCTCCCGCCTTCTCCGCGAGCTCCATGGCACGGCGGAGGGGCTTCAAGGCGCCCGAAATGACGTTCTGCCCTTCGCAGTTGTTGGTGGCCACGCCGACGTAGTCGCCTTCCTCTTCGGAGGCCGTGAGGCAGATTTCGATGACCCGCTCCGTCGACAGTCCGAGGATGGAGGCCATGCCGCCGGGCCGCTCGCGGCCTGCTTCATCCATCAGCCGGCCTCGCTCCCGAACGGCCAGCAGCCCTTCTTCGAAGGTGAGCGACCCCGCCGCCACCGCGGCGGTGTATTCGCCCATGGAATGCCCGGCGATGATGAACGGCTCGAGCTTCCGGTCGAGCGCCTCCCACCGCTCGCGCAGCGCCGCCAGCCACGCCATGGATGTGACGAAGGTCGCCGGCTGCTGGATGGCCGTCTGTTCGAGCTCTTCGGCCGTGCCCTCGAAGCAGAGGCGGGAGATCTTCTGCTCCAGCACCTCGTCGGCCCGGCGAAAGACCTCTCTCGCTGCGCGCGAAATCTTCGCGATGCGCTCGCCCATCCCCGGGTGCTGAGAACCTTGGCCAGGGAAGACGAGCGCGAGCCTCCGCCACGGCTTGATCTCTTGGTCCATGGGCCGCTGCCCCACTCCGCTCTGCGAAGTCTCCGGCGCGCGTGCGCCGATGCCTGAGCATACCACGCCGGGCTGGCGTTGAAGAGGTGCTCAAACGAGCGAAACGGGGTCGACATCGACGGACCACGCGGTACCGAGCGGGACGTCCCTGAGCAGCGATGCCGGGTCCCGGCCCCGGAGCAGGATCGTCCAGCGGTACAAGCCGCGCCAGCGGTGAACGTACGCGGGAGAAGGGCCGAGGATTTCCGGCTCGGTGTGGCCGGCAGCGTCCCTCCGGAGTCGGAGCTCGTTGGCGACGGCGATGGCGTGCCGAAGGCCCCGCTCGCGGTTGGCATGCCGGAACTCCAGCCTCACGAGCCGGGCGAACGGCGGATAACCTGCGGTCCGACGGTGCGCCACCTCGTGCTCGTAGAAGGCGAGATAATCGTGGGCGGCCGCGGCCTGGATGGGCGGCGCCTCCGGCTGGTACGTCTGCACGAAGACCTGCCCCCGGGCGAACCGCCGTCCCGCGCGCCCGGCGACCTGCTCGATGAGCTGGTACGTGCGCTCGTGTGCGGTGTACACGGGGAGGTTGAGCGCGACGTCGGCGTCGACCACGCCGACGACCGAGACGGCGGGTAAGTCGAGCCCCTTCGCCAGGACCTGCGTCCCCACCAGGATGTCGAGTTCGCCGCTGGTCATCTGCTGCAGCAGCCGTTCGTGAGCGCCCTTCCGGCGCGCCGTGTCGCTGTCCCAGCGGGCCACGCGGGCGTTCGGGAACGTTGCCCGTGCTTCGCGCTCGATGCGCTGCGTTCCGACGCCGAAGGGCCGGCAGCGCGGGCCGCCGCAGGAAGGACAGAGGAGGGGCACGCGGGTCCGGCGGCCGCAGTGGGTGCAGCGGAGGCGGAGAGCGCCGCTCTCTTCGGCCATCAACGCCATCGCCACCCGGCAGGAGGGGCACTGGGGGACGAAGCCGCAATCCCTGCAAAGGAGGAACCTCGCCAAGCCCAATCGGTTCGTGAACAGGATCACCTGCTCGCCCGAATCCAAAGCGCCGCGGATCGCCTCCTGGAGGGCGCGGCTGAAGACGGAGCGGTTGCCGGCCGCCAGCTCCGCCCGCATGTCCACCACCGTCACCTCGGGCAATGGAAGTGGGACAGGGCCGGCCTCGCCGGGGGCGAGTCGCTCGCCGAGCTCGACGAGCCGGTATTCGCCTCGCCGAGCGGCGTGGTAGGTGCAGACGTCCGGGGTGGCGCTCCCGAGGACCAGCGTCGCTCCCGTGCGCTCGGCGAGGAAGCGCGCTACCTCTCTCGCGTGGTAGCGGGGAGGTGGTTCCGATTGCTTGAAGGAGGGCTCGTGCTCTTCGTCCACGATGATGAGGCGCAGGTTCGGCACCGGAGCGAAGACGGCGGACCGTGAACCGACCACCAGCCGCGCCGCTCCGGCCCGCACGCGGAACCACTGGTCGAACCGCTCCCCGAGCGAGAGCTGAGAATGGAAGACGGCGAGGCTGCGGCCGAAGTGCCGCCCGAACCGCTCGATGACCTGCGGGGTGAGGGAGATTTCGGGAACGAGGACGATGACGCCGCCCCCATCCGCCAGAGCCCGTTCGGCCAGCCGAAGGTACACCTCGGTCTTTCCCGAGCCCGTCACGCCGTGCAACAGGTAACGGCCCGGGGCGGAGACGATCGTTTCGAACGCGGCCTGCTGGGCCGGGGAGAGAACGGCGGAAAGCGGCTCGGAGCCCTCGGGAACGGCAGGCTGCCGCCAGACGCGGACGGCCGTCTCCTCCAGCAGACCGGCGCTGGCGAGGCGCTGCAGGTGGGCGCGTTCGGCCCCGAGGGCCCGGACTTCCGACAGAGGGAGCTCGCCTCCGGCATCGGCGAGCGCAGCGAGGACGCGCGCCTCGACGCCGCGCCGTTGGCCGGCTTCGCGTCGCGCGGCCGCCGAGTCGACGGTGAGGCGCACGCGTCGCTCGAACTTCGGCCGGCCGCCGGGGAGCCGGAGCCCGGTGGCGACGGAGAGGAGGCCGCGCTCCTGAAGGGACCGCAGCCGCGCCTCGGTAGCCTCAGGCACGGCCTGCCGCAGCTCCGCCAGGGACACCTGCCCCCGCGAACTCACGAACTGGAGGATGCGCCGTTCGCTCGCATCCCCCGGGTAGAGCGCCGGCACATTTCTCGCGGTCACCATCGTGACAGGGGTTTGCGAGTACCCCGGCGGAAGGCAGACCGCTACGGCATCCCACAAGGGAGCCAGGTACTCCTCGGTCAACCATTCAGCGAGGGCGATGTGAGCGGCATCGAGGAGGGGCTCCGGTTCGGCGGGAGCGGTGATCTCCTTGATTTCTGCCCCGCCGACGCTGGGCTCGTCGGCCGTTCGGAGTACGACGCCCTGGAGGACCTGGGAGCCGAACGGCACGAAGACTGGCTGGCCGGGCAGCACGCGCATCCCGGGCGGAATTCGATAGGTGTACGGCCGCCGCGCCGGGATGGGGCTATTGACCGCGACCTCGGCGTACCGCGCTGCGCCCAAACCCATGGCTGGCATGGTGAAGGGGGCCAGCGCCTTCGCCAAGCGCCGGCGGCTTCGGATGGTACACTGCGCCGGAGGGTCCGCCGATGCCGAGACGGATATTCGACGTGCACATGCACTTCCCCCGCATGTGGGAGAACCCGGGGGCCGACCCGCGCCCGATGGTCGAACAGCTCGCGGAAGCTGCCGTGCGTGCGGGGATCACGAAGGCGTGCATGCTCACCGGAGGGCGATTCGGGCCTTCGTACGAGCGCGGGATCGAAATCCTACGGGAGTATGCGGACCTCTTCGTCCCCGTGGCCGTCGTCGACCCGGAGGAGGTGGATGCGGAGGCGGTGCATTGGTTGCACAGCTTGGGGTACCGGGGCCTGAAGCTCATCGGCGTGGCGAGGCCGTACGACGAGCCCGACTACCTCCCCACCTACGCAGCTGCCGAGGAACTGGGAATGCCTATCCTCTTCCACCTCGGTGTCATCGGCGGGCCAGTCGACTACTCCATCACCCATCCCCGGCGCGATGCGGCGGCCGCCCAAGCGTACCAGCGGATGCTCGTCCTGCAGGACCGCATGCCGCGGCGAGACGTTTCCGCTGTCCGGATGAGCCCGCTCCATCTCGACACCATCGCCAACCGCTTCCCCCGCCTGAAGATCATCGGCGCTCACCTCGGCAACCAGGGGAATTATCAATACTGCGCCTCCGTGGCGCGGTGGCGACATAACGTGTGGTTCGATATGAGCGGCGGCCATACCATCGAACGGCACGCGATGGAGTTGGGCCTCATCGGCAAGGAGATCGGGATCGAGAAGCTTGTCTGGGGGAGCGATTGCGCCCCGGAGGCCATCGCGCAGCACATCGAGCGTTTCGAAGCGATGTTCGACATGCTGGAGCTGGACGACGAGGCCCGAGATCGACTGTGGTGGCGAAACGCCGCCGAAATCTACGGCCTCGAAGAGCCGCAGGTTGCGAGGGAGTAGCCTGTCCCGGGACGCAGGGAGGACGACGCCTGCCGTGCGGCTGGCGCCGGCGGTCCGCGCGGCCCTGACCGGGCTCATCGCCGGCGCGGGGCTGGTCGCCTTCGTCGGCATCCGACCGGAGCAGGAGTGGATTCTCTGGCTCACGGCTGGGCTCGTCGCGCTCTCGGTCGACGGCCTCGTGCGGAGCCACCACCGCTGGTCGGCGGGTGGCTTCTGGAGCACCTGGGTGTACCTGGTCCTGCCGTTCCTGGGCGTCTTGGCGGCGGGCTTCTTCGTCGACGAAGCGCTGGAGGGATACGCGCGGCCCGCGGCGGCTGCATTCGGCGGCGTGCTGGTCGGCCTGGCCGCTTTCGCCGAATATCACACCGCCGACGTCGGCTCGCGGGCCTACGGTCCGATGCGGCTCTTCCTCGCCGTCGAAACGTACCTGACGGCGTTCGCGCTCTTCACGGTCGTCTTCGCTCGCGACGTGGACGTGCCGTTGGCGAGCCTCATCGTCGGTGGGGTGGCTGCCGCACTCGCCGTGGAACTGCTCCGCGAGAGCCAGCTCCTTGGAACCGCCTCGTTCCTCGCCGGCGTCTCGGTGGGGATCACCCTGGGGGAGCTGCGCGCTGTCCTCTACTTCTTCCCGCTCGATGCGTTGCTTGCCGGCGCGCTCTTAATCATCGGCTTCTATCTCGCTACGGGCATCGTTCACCACCTGCTGGACCACGACCTCACGCCCGTCAACCTCGCTGAATACCTCCTCGTGGCCGCGGTCAGCACCGGCGCAGTGATCGCGGCCCGGCTCGTCACTTCCTGACGGGCGGTATCCTGGATATCGACCCGTCGGAGGGGGTTGTCCATGCAGGGGTTCCGAGTGGTCGTCACCGGGGCCGCTGGGGCGCTCGGGGCGGCGGTGACCGCCGAGCTCGCAGGGCAGGGTGCGCGCTTGGCAGCCATCGACCGGCCCGGGGGGCTCGCCCTGCGGGCCGGCCCCTGGGAGTTGGCCCTGGAGTGCGACCTCGCGAACGAAGCGGAGGCGGCGCGAGCAGTGAACGCGGCGGCGGAGCGGCTGGAAGGGCTCGACGGGCTCGTTTGCCTCGCGGGGGGCTTCGCGGGCGACCGTCTCGTTCACGAAACGTCCCTCGCCATGGTGAAGCAGCAGTTCGAGCTGAACTTCGTCACGGCGTTCAATGCGGTGCGCGCCGCCTTGCCCATCTTCGTGGCTGCTCAGGGTGGGTCCATCGTCTGCGTTGCCTCGCGACCGGCGCTGCGCCCGGTCCGGGGGTCAGTGGCCTACGCCGTGTCGAAGCTGGCGGTGGTGAAGCTCGTCGAACTCGTGGCCGAGGAGTACCGTGAGCGCGGCATCCGCGCGAACGCCGTCGCGCCATCGATCGTCGACACGCCCGCGAACCGGGCCGCGATGCCGGGGGTGGATTTCAGCCGTTGGGTCGCCCCCGAAGAGGTAGCGCGGACCATCGCGTTCCTGCTCGGACCGGAATCCTCGGCGGTCTCCGGAGCGGTGGTCCCGGTGTACGGCCGGGCGTGAGCGTTCGCGGGCCGTGCGGTACGATGGTGCTGGACCGGTCGGGGCGTGGCGCAGCCTGGTAGCGCACCTGAATGGGGTTCAGGAGGTCCCGCGTTCGAATCGCGGCGCCCCGACCATCGGTAGCGAGCTGCACGACGGGAGAAGAGCATGCGGGGAGGCAGCGAGCCTCCCCGCTCTCCGTCTCAGCCGGGACTCGCCTCAGTACACGTGGGCCTGCGCCTTGATCCCTTCCACCACGCCAGGGTCGGCGAGGGTCGTCGTATCGCCGAGGTTGCTGGGGTCTCCCTCGGCGATCTTCCGCAGGATGCGCCGCATGATCTTCCCCGAACGCGTCTTCGGGAGCCCCTCCACGAACTGGATCTTGTCGGGGGTGGCGATGGGGCTGATGGTGCGGCGAACCTCCTCCCGCAGCCGCTGGGCGAGCTCGGCCGAAGGCTGGAAGCCCTCCTTCAGGACCACGTACGCGTAGATGCCCTGCCCCTTGATGGGGTGCGGGAAGCCCACGACCGCCGCTTCGGCGCAGCCTTCGTGTCCGACGAGCGCCCCTTCGACCTCGGCCGTGCCGATGCGGTGCCCGGCGACGTTGAGAACGTCGTCCACCCGGCCCGTGATCCAGTAATAGCCGTCCTTGTCGCGGTAGCAGCCGTCACCGGTGAAGTACATCCCCGGGTACTGCGTCAGGTAGGTGTCGATGAAGCGCTGGTGGTCGCCGAAGACGGTCCGCATCATGCCCGGCCACGACGACTTCATGCAGAGCCGGCCGCTCACGCCGTTCCCTTCCAGCACCGTGCCGTCTTCGGCGACGACGGCCGGTTGGACACCGAAGAACGGTAAGGTCGCCGACCCTGGCTTCTGCGGCGTCGCGCCGGCGAGCGGGGTGATGATGATGCCCCCGGTCTCCGTCTGCCAGTAGGTGTCGACGATGGAGCAGCGACCCTCGCCAACGACGTGGTAGTACCACCGCCAGGCCTCGGGGTTGATGGGCTCCCCGACCGTCCCAAGCACGCGGAGGGTCGTCCGCTTATACCGCTTCACGAAGTCGTCGCCCTCGCGCATGAGGGCTCGGATAGCCGTCGGCGCCGTGTAGAACACGGTGATGCCGAGTCGGTCCACCATGTCCCAGTACCGGCCGGCGTCGGGGTAGGTAGGGACCGACTCGAACACGGTGGTCGTCGCGCCGTTGGCGAGCGGGCCGTAGACGATGTAGGAGTGCCCCGTCACCCAGCCGATGTCGGCCGCGCAGCAGTAGACGTCGTCCTCGTGGATATCGAAGACGAGTTGGTGCGTCAGCTTCGTGAAGAGGAGGTACCCGGCTTGGGTGTGGAGCACGCCCTTCGGTTTCCCCGTCGACCCCGAGGTGTAGAGGATGAAGAGCGGGTCCTCGGCGTCCATCACCTCGGGCGGACACTCGGCCGGTTGCGCGGCGAGTTCGTCGTGCCACCAGAAGTCCCGGCCTGGCGTCATGGGGACATCGGCCCCGGTGCGGCGCAGGACGATGGTGAACTCCACCGACTTCGCGCCCATGCGGAGCGCTTCGTCGACGTTCCGCTTCAGGGGTACGGGACGTCCTCCACGGCGGCCTTCGTCCTGGGTGATGATGGCTCTGCAGCCCGAATCTTCCACCCGGTCGACGATGGACCGGGGGCTGAATCCCCCGAAGATGACCGAATGGATGGCGCCGATTCGGGCGCAGGCGAGCATCGCGGCCGGCAGCTCGGGGACCATCCCCATGTAGATGGCGACGCGGTCCCCCTTCCGGATTCCGCGCGCCTTCAGGGCGTTCGCCAGTCGGCAGACGGTCTCGTACAGCTCGCGGTAGGTGACGAAGCGGTTCTCTCCCGGCTCGTCCCCCTCCCAGACGATGGCGACCTTGTCGGGCTGGGTGCGGACCCAGCGGTCGAGGCAGTTGACCGAGACGTTCAGTTTGCCGCCCAGGAACCAGGCGACCTTCCCCTCGGCGAGGTTCTCCTCGCGGACGGTATGGAACGGCTCGAACCACTCGAGGTGCTCGCGGGCGAGCGCTCCCCAGAACCCTTCGGGGTCCTCGATGGAGCGTCGGTACCGTTCCCGGTACTCCTCGAGCGAGCGGATGTGGGCCCGCTCCCGAACTCGGGCCGGCGGCTCGTACACCTCGTCGACGGGAAGTCCGATCTCGGCGGGCCGGTCTTCGGTGGCGGTCATGTGCGTCCCTCCGGGGTTCGGTGGAGTCCCTCTATCTTACCTTGCGGTAGTCAACTCGCTCCTTCGTCTCACGGGATGCTCGGGTCGAAGTCGCGGGCGATGTGCCCCAGGGCCTCGAAACGGGCGTACTCCTCGTCGCTGAAGCCGAGGAGCTGCTTGTAGACGTACTCGTTGTGCTCTCCCAGGGTCACGGGCGGCTGATAGAACTCCACCGGCGTCTCAGGGAACTGCCAGAGCGGTCCCACGTACTCGTGCGTCCCAGCGCCCTCCACGGTCTGCGTCCGGAAGAAGTTGCGCGCGCGAAGGTGTGGGTCATCGAACATGCGCGACGCTTCGAGCACCGGTGCCGCCGGAACTCCGTGGGCCTGGAGGAGATGCATGAGCTCGTAGTCGTCCCGTTCGCGGGTGAATTCCGCGATGCGGGCGTCGATTTCGGCCGCGTGAGCCGCTCGTCCTTCGTTCGTCGCGAAGCGGGGGTCGCGCGCCCACTCGGGATTCCCCATGGCTTCCACCAGTCCCTGCCATTGTTCGTCGTTCTCGACGGAGATGGCGACCCAGCGGTCGTCGCAGGTTTCGGCTGTGCCGGGCGACTTCGCCGGATAGACGTTGCAGGGGTACCGTCCGAAGATGTCGCGGTTGCCGATGGGCGTGAGGAGGCGGCCGTTCATGGTGTACTCCATGATGGCCTGCGTGAACATGGCGGCCGCATTTTCGGCCTGGGCGATCTCAATGAGCTGGCCCTCGCCCGTCTTCTCACGGTGCCAGAGTGCCGCCATGACGGCGAAGGCTCCCTGGGCTCCCGCTAGGTAGTCCCCGGAATAGATAGCCGTGTTGGAAGAGGGGTCGGCGTCTTCGTAGCCGCGGAGGAGCGTGTGTCCCATCACGGCTTCGAGGTGAATCCCAAGGGCCCGTGCCTCCGCGTACGGCCCGCTACTCCCGTAGGCCGGCACGCGCACGAAGATGATCCGCTCGTTCGCTTCGCGCAGCCAGTCGTAGGTGATGCCGAGCTTCTCCAGCGTCCCCGTGGCGTTGTTCTCGTAGACGACGTCGGAGATGGCCACGAGCCGCCGGAGCACGTCTTTCCCTTCCGGGGTCCGGAGGTCGACCGTGAAGCTCTTCTTGTTTCGGTAGAGCGAGACGAAGGTCGGGCAGTAGTTCCAAGGACGTTCGCCGGGGACGTTATTGGGGTAGCCGCCGCCCCAGGCCGGAGCCAGCATCAGGTAGGCCTGGGGCGGACGTGCCATGGCCCCTCGCGTCATTGGCTGCCACACGTGCGGGTTTTCGGGCTTGATGACTTCGGCGCCGAGGTCGGCGAGCAGCATGGTGGCGAAGGGGCCTGCCCACACCACGCAGAGGTCGATGACGCGGATTCCCTCGAGCGGTTTCCGGCTCATGGCACGCCTCCCTTCTGAGCGGCGGTCACGACTTCGGCGATGATGGCTTCGGGGAGGTTACATTCGCGCAGCACCTCCTCGGTGTGCTGTCCGAGGAGCGGAGCCGGCCGGCGCAGCTGCCAGCCTCCCTTCGGCATGATGAACGGCCGCCCGGGGATGGTGACCTTCCCCATCACCGGATGTTCCACCGTTGTCCAGAAGCCGCGGCCGCGGAAGTGGTCGTCGTTGACGAGGTCCTCCATGGTGAAGAGCGGACCGCACAACACTTTGGCTCGTCGCGCCTCTTCCCAAATCTCCCGCTTGGTGCGCTGCAGGCACCACTCGAGGAAGTGGACGTTCCACTCCTCGACGATCTGAGGGTTCAGCCGCGTCGCCGGGTCGGTGTACTTCGGGTCGGTGGCCCACTCCGGATAGCCGAGCATCTCGAGGACTCGGTCGTAACGGATGCTCGCGTTGGTGAAGTCGACATACCCGTCGGCGCAGGGGTAGATGCCACCGGGCATCCCGCTGCTACGGGAGGCAGCGCGCAGCGTCTTCCGCTTCGAATACTGGTAGGCGATGGCCGTGGCGTGCCGGCGGTCGACTCCCCCGAAGTGCGTTTCGGCGAGGGAGACGTCGACGCGCTGAGCGATGCCGAATCGCTTCGCCGCCCACAGGGCACCCATGCAGGCAGCGGCGATGGCCGAGCCCGATTCGAACAGGGCGGCAGTTCCGAACATCTTCACCGGCTCGCGATCCGTCTCGCCCATCGAATACATCTCGCCGGCGAAGCCGTAGATCACCAGCTCCGAAGCCAGGTAGTCGCGGTAGGGACCGGTCTGCCCGAAGTTCGAAACGGAGACCATCGGCGCGCGCGGATTCACCCGCTGGAAGAAGTCCCAGCCGATGCCGAGCTTTTCGATGGTGCCCGGTTTGAAGCTCTCCACGACGAGGTGAGCGCGGGCGGCGATGGAGGCGAGCGCCTCGCGGCCTGCTTCGGTCCGGAGGTCGAGCACCACGGAGCGCTTGTTGCAGTTGAGGTAGAAGAACGTCCCGGATTTCTCCGGGTGGGGATCGTCGCCCAGGAACGGGCCGAGTCGTCGCGCCGGGTCACCCCAAGGCGGCTCGATCTTGATGACGTCGGCGCCGAAATCCGCCAATAACTTGGTCGCGTACGGCCCAGCGATGTGCTGGGTCAGGTCGAGGACGACGACGTCGTCGAGCGCTTGGACCACTGGCAGCCCCTCCCGTACGGTCGCTCTGCAGGCAGGCACTGTATACCAGATTCCGTCCGCTCGCCGCACCCCCGAGGGCGTTGCCGGCCCTTGCGCGTGGCGACGGGTGGGGAGAGAGTGGAGGTCGTAACCCCGAGGAAGGGGCGAGGGCGATGGAGCGAGAGGTGCGCTTGCTCCAGGGCGAGCGCTGGGCGAACTTCCGGCGACCTTCGGCGCTGCTCTTCGGCTTCCAGGTCTCGCTCCTCGTGGCGATGGTCGCCAGCATCGCCAGTCGTGCCTGGTACGAACACCTCTGGGTGGCGGTGCTGCTCACCGCGGTGACCGTCGCCGCCTTCGCGCCGGCCGTCCTCCGCCGCCAGGAGCGGCGCTGGTGGTTCTACTACGTGGCCGGCATCTACGCCTACACGATCGCGCGCTCCTTCGCCGACAACGCGGGCTTCGCTGTCCGGACGGAGTACGCGGCGGAATTCGACCGCTGGCTCTTCCTCGGCCTCCAGCCTGTCACGTTCCTCCAGCAGCGCTTCTTCGACCCGACGAACGTTTCCCTGCTGGACTGGTCCGCCGTCTGGGTGCACTGGTCCTTCTTCGTCGTACCCCACGTGTTGGCAGTGGCGATTTTCGTGCGCTGGCGGCGGTGGTTCCCCGAGTACGTGATGATCATCGTCGGCACCATGTGGTTGGGGCTGGTGTTCTTCTTTCTCGTGCCGACCGCGCCGCCATGGCTCGCCAGCCAGCTCGGCGCCCTGGACCAGGTGTACCGGATCATGGACTTCGTCGGGGGAAGGGTGAGCCTGGCGACCTATCGCCACTTCTACGCCTCACTGGGCGAACCGAACTCGGTGGCCGCCGTGCCTTCCATCCATATGGCGACGACCTACGGGCTCTACCTCTGGGCGCGCTACCGCCTTCCCGCGGTGGCGCCGGCCCTGCTTGTCTACTCGGGAATCATGGCCCTCGCCTTGGTCTACCTCGGCGAGCACTTCGTGTTCGACTTGCTGGTGGGCATCGCCTGCGCGACCGCAGTCGCGGTCTCCGTCGAAAGCGTGGCCCCGCGGGTCGTTCGGCGTCCGGTCCCCGAACCAGCCCTCGCGCCGGTGGATGCCTGACGGGAGCTAGGCGGCCCGCTGGTAGAAGTTCACGGCGCTTGGTACGAGCCCCAGGTCGCGCGGGCGCATGATCATCTCGCTGCCGCCGACGAAGAGCAGCCCACCGGGCCGCAAAGCGTGGGCGAAGCCGTGGAAGACATGCTGCTTGGCCGCCTCGGTGAAGTAGATGATGACGTTGCGGCAGACGATCAGGTCGCAGTCCGTCGGATACGGGTCCTTCAGCAGGTCGTGGTGTCGAAACGTCACCAGGCGCTTCACTTCCTCGCGAACGGAGTAGGTCCCGTCCGGTTCGGCGACGAAGTACTTCTCCAAGTACGGCCGCGGCACGCTCCGGACCTCGTTGGACAGGTAGCGGCGGCCCTCCCTGGCGCGGGCAAGGGCGCCGAAATCCACGTCGGTGGCCAGCAGCAGATGCCGGCGAGGATTCGGGTCCAGCTCCAGCAGCAGCATAGCGAGGGAGTATGGTTCGCAGCCGATGGAGCAGCCGGCGCTCCAGATGCGCAGGCGCGGGCGTTCGGCCATCAGTCGGGGGAGGTGGACGTCCCGCAGCTCGAGGAACCGGTCGGGCTGCCGGAAGAACTCGGAGACGTTGATCGTCAGGGTATCCCGCACGCGCTCCAGGATGGCGGGTCGCTCCAGCGCCCGTGCGAAGGCATCCCAGTTGGCGAGTCCCTCTCGCTGCATCAGGGCGCCGAGCCGGCGCTTCATCTGGGGCTCCTTGTACTGATGGAGGGGGATGCCGAGTGCCCGTTCGAGGGCGCTGCGGAAACGCTCCCACGCAGGGTCGGGCAGGGATTCCGGGGGCCTCTGCGGGCTCATCGGCGAATACCCACCCGTACTGCCGTATCGATGGCCTGGGCCACCGCCTGCAGGGGCACTTCCACCGGCCGCGTGACGGCTTCCTTCGCCGCCTTCGGCATGCCGTAGATGACGGAGGTCCGCTCGTCCTGCACGATGACGACGCCGCCCGCCTCCTCCACCAGGCGCGCGCCGGCGGCACCGTCGCGTCCCATCCCCGTAAGCACGACTGCCACGGTGTTCCGGCCGAAAACAGGCGGGGCCGACTCCAGCGTGACATCGACCGAGGGTCGGACGCCGTGTCGGGGCGGGCTCTGCTCCAGCCTCACCGTCCGGTCGCTGCTCACCCGGAGGTGGAAATCGCCCGGGGCCACCAGCACGCGCCGTTCGGCGATGATGTCTCCTTCCTCGGCCTCTTTTACCGATAGGGGCGTGAGGCTATCGAGGCGATGCGCGAGCGCTGCTGTGAAGTGGGGAGGCATGTGCTGGACGATGATGTAGCCGGCAGGGGTCTCCGGGCTGAGGTGCGAGACGACCTCGGTCAGCGCGGGTGGCCCTCCCGTTGAGGACCCGATGACGACCAGGGTGCGTGCAGGTTGGCCCTCGGATGGGGGCTCCAGGGCCGCTCCGCGCGCGGAGGCCGGGGCCGGTATCGGCGTGCCCCGGCCGTTCCGGCGGGTGAGCCGCGCCCCGGCGGCCCGCTGCACGGCCGCAGTGAGGCTCTCGGCGAGGCTGTACAGGTCCTGCGAGTCGGCGGAGGGCTTCGTCACGTAGTCGACGG
Source organism: bacterium HR29 (assembly GCA_002898215.1). GTDB lineage: Bacteria > Chloroflexota > Dehalococcoidia > Tepidiformales > Tepidiformaceae > HRBIN29. The sequence goes on from BEIF01000001.1 coordinate 474,580, forward strand.
CTCCGGCCTCCAACGCCTCGAGGGTGACCTCGGCGCCGCGACGGGTGAGGGTCGAGACCATCACGACGGGCGTGGGAAGGCTCGCCATGAGCTCTCGGACGGCCTGGACACCGTCCATCCGCGGCATCTCCACGTCCATCGTGATGACGTCAGGGCGGAGGGCGAGGGCCTGGCGCAGGCCATCGAGGCCGTCGACGGCGGTCCCCACGACCTCGAACCCTCCCGCCGCAGTCAGGATCCGCCGGATGGCGTGACGCATGAACGGGGAGTCGTCGACGATAAGCACGCGGATAGGACGGGACACGCTCGCCGGTGCCGCCGTCATGACGTCACCGCCCGCAGAGCTTCGCGACCGCGGCCAGGACTCGCTCGGCATCCGCCGGCTTCACGAGGAAGTCCTTGGCGCCCGCCTTCACCGCTTCGAGCACGATCTGCTGCTGCCCGAGCGCCGTGAGCATGGCCACCTTGGCGTTCGCGTCGATCGCTTTAATCTCCTTCAACGCGGTGAGCCCGTCCATTTCCGGCATGGTGATATCGAGCAGCACGGCATCGGGCCGTGCCTCGCGGTATTTCTGGATGGCCTCGAGGCCGTTTTCGGCCTGGATGACCTCGTACCCCGCTTCCATGAGCAGCTTCGAGGTCCGCATCCGCATGAAGGCTGCATCGTCGACGATGAGTACCTTCGGCATCGTTTCGCTTCCTCGCCTCAGAATTCCCGCGCGGGGGCGGTCGCCGTGCGCACGTACGATTTCCCGGTTCCGATGTGCAGCTCGAGCGTTCGGCCCGCAGTTCCGCCGAGGTCCGTGGCTGCCGGACGCAGGCCGAATCGGTCGAGCTGCCTGTAGATGGCTTCGGCATTCCGCTCGCCGATCTTGAACCGCTGCGAGTGGTTGCGACCGAGCACCATGGCGCCGCCAGCCAGCTTCAGGACGAGTTCACGGGGTTCTCCCCGGGTTCCGAAGCGGCGGAGCAGCTCCTCGAAGGCGTGGTCGGCGTACCGGGCCGGCTCGTCGGTTCGGAAGGGCGCCCCGTTCGAGTCGGGGAGGAGGATGTGCAGGAGGGCACCCCACCGCGTACGGGGGTGCCACACCGTCACCCCCACGCACGAGCCGAGGCCGTAGGCGACGAGGATGATACCTGGGTCGTCGGCGGTGGCGAGCTGGCCGATGCCGACCGAGATGCGGGTCTGCGAGGTGGTGAGGGCCGTCATGCTGCCAGCTCCTCCAGCCGAGCCAGAGCCGGCGGGTCCGGCGCGAGGATGAGCAGCCCGGCCGTTTCGCCCCGGGTGTCCTCGAAGACGGTGTCGATGATGACTACCGGGCCGTCCTGGGCCATCACCTCGGCGTAGACGGACTCGACCAGCGCCATCGCCAGATCCCGCACGACCACCGGAGGCGACGGGTGGAGCGAGAGGTTCGTCGCGTCGGCGAGAGCGTTCACGAAGGCCGACCCGACGATGTTCCCCAGCTCCGCGATGGCCGATTGGGCGAAGTCATCGGCTTCGGTGGTGGTACCAGGCGGCTGCCCGCACATCAGGTCGACGCACTCCAGGGCCCGAGCCTCGGGGAAAAGGAGCATCACGTGACCGGAGACGTCGCCGGAGACGCCGAGGTACGCCCCGAGCACGAGCGCGTCGTCCCCTCCCACGGCCGCGCAAACATCGAGGCGCGTTCCGAGCCGTACTTCCGGAATTCGGATGAGGATTTCCTCGCCGATGAGACCGGAGAGCCCTCGTCCGGCCCGAAAGGCTCCGTCGTTGGCGATTTCGGTCAACCGTTGCGTCATCGGCACCGACATCAGGCGACCCTCGCCAGCTGGGTCTCGCGGGACTCCCGTGCGGCGCCCCCGACCAGACTCGGCGTATCGACGATGAGGCCGAGCGTGCCGTCGCCGAGGATGGTCGCGCCGCCGATTCCGGGTCGCGCGCCAAGCAGCTCCCCGAGCGACTTCACCACCACGTCCTGCTCACCGAGGACGTGATCGACGAGGAGGGCGACCTGACGCCCCGCGTGCTGAGCTGCCACGATGTACGCCGGCTCGGCCACGGCCGGCCGCCGGTCGCCGAGGGCGGCGGCGAGCTCGAGAACGGGCAGCAGGGCATCGCGCAGCCGAAGGAGGCGCCGGCCGCCGACGGAGTGAATGTCGGCGCCGCGCACCGGAAGCGTCTCGGTCACCGAGACGAGCGGGATGGCGTAGACGATGCCCCTTGCCACCACCATCAGCGCCTTCGTGGTGGCCAGGGTGAGCGGCAGCTGGATGATGAACTCCGTCCCTTTCCCCCGTTCGCTATGGACGGAAATGCTGCCGTTCAGGCGCTCGATGTTCGTGCGCACGATGTCGAGCCCGACGCCGCGCCCGGAGACGTCCGACACCTGCTTCGCCGTCGAGAGGCCAGGCAGGAAGATGTACTGGAGCACCTCGTCGGGCGGTGCGGCGGCCGCAGCCTCGGCCGATACGAGCCCCCGCTCGACCGCTTTCGCGCGGATGGCCTCGAAGTCGAGCCCCCGGCCGTCGTCCTTCACGGAGATGTAGATCGAAGCCTCCTGGTTCCAGGCGGTGACGGTCACGGTGCCGGTTTCGGGCTTGCCCGCTCGGCGGCGCTCCTCCGGCGTTTCGATACCGTGGTCGACGGCATTGCGCAGGATGTGGACGAGCGGGTCGGTAATCACCTCGATGACCGAGCGGTCGAGCTCCGTCTCCTCGCCGGCCGTGACGAGCTCGACCTTCTTGCCCGAACGCGTCGCCACGTCGCGGACGATGCGTGGCAGCCGCGCGAGCACGGAGCGGATGGGCAGCATCCGCGTCCGCATGATGGCGTCCTGCAGTTCGTCGGTGATGCGGCCCAGATGGGCGGTCGTCTCTTCGAGGTTTTCGGCGAGCTCGGCGAGCTCGGAGCCGGAGAGGACCGCCGCGAGCTGGTCCTTGATGCGAATCAGGCGGGCACGGTCGATGACGAGCTCGCCGACAAGGTTCATGAGGCCGTCGAGTCGCTCTACGTCGATGCGGATGGAGCCTGCGCCGGCCCGCCTGCTCGCGGAGGCTGCGTTTCCCGGCTCGCCGGCGCTCGGGGCAGCACCGGGTCGGAGCGGCCGCGGTTCGCTGGCCGGAGCCGGCGCTCCCAGGGGCTCGTCCTCCCCGATCTCCCGCACCTCGGCCCCCGCCACCTCGGAGATGTCGGCGAGCGCCGCCTGTAGCTGGGCCGGGGGCAGCGTTGCTGCCACCACGGCGCGCACCACGTAGTCGGCCTCTCCCGCCTCGATCACCTGGCGCGGCGGGTCCGTGGCGACGACGGTACCGGCGGCGTCGAGCTCCTGCAACACCTGGAAGCAGCGGATGCCGGGCAGCGGCGAGTCGTCCCGGATGCGGACCGAGACGGCGAGGATGCTCTTTCCCGACGCCCGATGGGCGGCGATATCCGCGCGGGCTTGTGCGGCGAAACCGAAGTCCGCGCCGTCGCCGTGGCCGGGCCCGGCGTTCGCAGGCTCCTCCCCGGCGTTCTCCAGCAGGGCCAGCAGCTCCTCCTCGAGGCTCTGGGTCTCGATGCCGGAGTCCTGGCGCGTCACGACCTCGTTCGCCAGGACGCGGAGTGCATCGAGCGCGTTCAACAGGGCGTCGACAACCTCCGAGCTCGGGCGCAGGCGACGCTGCCGAAGCGCATCCAGCACGCTCTCCATCGCGTGCGTGAGGCTGGCCATCTTCTTGTGCCCGATGGCCGCCGACGAGCCCTTGAGCGTGTGGGCCGCTCGGAAGATGCGCTGAAGGAGCTCGTCGTCGGCGTCGGCCTCCAGCTGCACGAGCGCCACGTCGAGGACCTCGATCTGCTCCGCGGCCTCCTCGGAGAAGAGCTTCAGGTCCTCGTCATCGAGTTCGAACTCCAGCCGCTTGCCCTCCTCGGCCATGCGAGTCCTCCTACGCGGCTGCGTCGAGCGCCTCTTGTGCCTCGTCGACGGCGGCGGCAGTCGCCTCGTCGAGGCCGAGGAGAGCGTCCAGGTTCACGAGCGAGACGAGGCGGTCGGGAAGCTTCGCGACGGCACGCAGGTAGCCGTTCGCAGCGCTTTGCGAAAGGGCGTTCGGCGGTTCGATGGCGCTGGCGGGAATCCGCAGCACTTCGGTGACGGCGTCGACGATGAGGCCGACAGTTCCCGCCGAGCAGTGCACCACGACGATGCGGGTCTCGGAGGTGTGCTCCGATTCGGGAATGCCGCACCGCCGGCGCAAGTCAACCACCGGCACGACCCGTCCCCGGAGATTCGTAATTCCCTCGACCCAGGGGTCGGACCCGGGGATCGCAGTGATAGGCTGCAGGCGGACGATCTCCTGCACCGAATGGATATCGATGGCGTAGAACTCCCGGTCGAGCCGGAAGATGACGACGTGCTCTTCGGCTGCGGGCGATTCGGCCGGGTTGCGCGCAGACACGGTTCACCTCCAGTGGGTCAGCGTTGGTCTCCTCGGCCGAAGCTACGGCCTCTCCGTGGGGCTCTCGTATCGGGAAAAGCCACCATTTCCCCTCGGGGCCGGCCTGACGCAGCCGTTGCGAAATGGGGGAGCTTGCGGGGCCAGGCCTAGGGATGCTGCCGATGCCCCGCCGATAGTCGTTGTAGGACCCTGGCGGTGCGGAGACGATTCGGTATGGCTGCAGAGCGAGCCACCCTCAGCCAACGGGAAATCGACGCACTGCTCAGCGCGGGCCTCGAAGGGCTCGACCTCGAGAAGGTGGAGGAGGTCGTAGCGGCGCGGAGGCCGCCTCGCGAGGCCGAGCGCCGGGTGAAGCTGTACGACTTCCGCCATCCCGAGAAGCTCTCGAAGGAGCAGCTCAGAGGCCTTCAGGTCATTCAGCAAAGCGTCGCCAGTTCGCTGGCAGCCATCCTCAGCGGGCGCCTTCGCCTCAGCGTGGAAGCACGGTTGGGTGCCCTTGAGCGCGGCATCTTCGAAGAGTACCTGGCGCAAGTCGGGCTCTCCTCGGTTCTCGGTGTGCTCGAACTTCCGCCCCTGAAGGGCGTCGCCATCGTCGCCTTCGGGCTCGACCTCGCTTTCGCCTTCGTCGACCGCCTCCTCGGCGGCCCAGGAAAGATGCCCTCGCGGCTCCCAGACCGCGAGCTCACGGATATCGAGCTGGCCCTCCTCCGCCACGTCGTCGGCGATATCGCTCGCTCGCTCGTCGAGCCGTGGAGCCGCCTCGTGACCGTGGACCCGACGGTGGCCGACCTGGTTTACGGCCCTCAGGTGATGCATCCGGTGCCGCCGTCGGAGTTCGTGCTCACCGCTTGGTACGAAGTTCGCTTCAACGAACAAACCGGAGGGCTCTCCCTCTGCTTCCCTCTCACGCTCCTCGAGAGTGTGTTGCCGAAGCTCACTGGCCAAAGCCTCTTCGAGGTCGGTCACGGGCCGGTCGCCGGTGAGGGGGCCGGAGTTCGCGAGGAACACTTGTTGCCCGCCCGGGTGGAACTTCGCGCCGTGCTCGGTCGCGCCCTCATCAGCGCTGCCGAGCTCGCCGAGCTGGCACCGGGCGATGTGCTGGTCCTCGACCAGGAGGTCGGCGAACCGCTCCGGGTGCTCGTGGGAAACGTGGAACGGCTTGCCGGACACCCCGGGACGGTCGGCAAGCGGCTGGGGGTCAAGCTTTTGGGTACCGTTGACGAAGATGGATTCGTGAGACCGTTTCCAGCGGATGGAGCATGAGCAGCGTGACGCAGCTTCGCGCGGTCCTCATGGCAGCCGAGCTCCAGAACGGGCGCTCCGGCTACCACCGCTTCCTCTTCCGTGTCGACGGGGGACGCGCCGGGATGTTCAACGTCGCGGTGCAGATCTCCGAGGACGCGTATCGGAAGCTCGTGGGGCAGCTCGCCCGCGCACGCATCCATCCGCTCGAGAAGGTCGCCATGCTGAAGCACTGGGCCCGCTGGGAGATCGCCCGGCGGCTCGAGGAGGAGGGAACGGTTCCGGGGACCATCACCATCGCCGTGTACGACGTCGACGATTCAGGAGCGTACGCGACGGCGCTCGGCCGGACGCTCTCCCTCACACGCTGACATCGCCTCGCCGGAGACCTGGAGGAGCTTGCTGCTGTGAAAGCGAACGTGAACCTCGACGAAGCTGCCCGCGTCGCCGCCGAAGCCGACCAGGCGAAGGCCGAGCTCGTCTCCCCCTTCCTCGAGGCGGCGGCGCTGGTGCTGTGGCAGGAGTGCCGCGAGCAGCCGTCCCGCGGACGGGTCCACCGCGTCCGTTCGCCCCGAACGAGCGACGAGGTGAGCGCGCTGGTCGCCCTCACCGGCAGCGTGGCCGGCCTCGTCATCTACTCCATGTCGTCGGCGACCGCCTGCGCCCTCGCGTCGAGGATGATCGGCGAGACGGTGGAATCGCTCGACCCCATGGCCCAGAGCGCCATCGCCGAGCTGGCGAACGTCATCACTGGCCAGGCCAGCATCCTCCTCGAACAGGCGGGGTACCCGAGCGATATCTCCCCTCCCGTCCTGCTCGTGGGGCACGGGAGCAGCATCGCTACGTTCAACCTCACGCGGGTGGTGGTACCCCTGGAGCTCTCCGTGGGCCGGTTCAGCATCGACGTCGCGATCCGCGAGACGTAGCGGCCCTGGTCCTTCCCGCCGTCTGACGGTAGCATCGGGGCATGCCCGAGCCCCGTCACCGCCGGACCAGGCGGCGGCTCCCCCGCGCCGTAACGCCCCGCCCCACCGTCCGGGATGTCCACGCTGCCCGCAGCACGGAGCGGACGGTCCACACACCGCCGCGCATGCGCGAGCACCACATCACGACCGACTTCTCTTACGTGCGCTCGGACCTCGTCACCATCGCCGTGCTGACGGCGGTGATCATCGGCTTCATCGTGGGGATGCGGTTCGCCATCGGCTAGGTCACCGTAGGTTCGCGTACGCCAGGTAGATGCCGATTCCCACCGCTACCAGGCCGTAGAGGGCGACGCGTGGCTCGATGAAGAGGAGCAGGACGCCCCAGGCCAGCACGATTCCGAGGCTGGCCGCTGCGATGGTGATGGGTCCGCGCTTCCTGCCGGTTGCCAGGTCGACGAGCCGCGTGAACGCCCATCCCAGGCCGGCCCCGATGAAGATCGCAAGGAAGCCGAACGTGAACGGCAAGAGGACGAAGGCCCATACGAGCCCCATCACCGCCCCGCCGACGATGGCTGCGCCGAACGCCCGGGCAATGTGGCTAGCGCCAAGCGTGTAGACCGGTGAGCGAACGACCCGGGCGCACTCGCGGCAGCGCGCCCCGACCGGCGTTTGGATGGAGCAGCGCGGGCATATGGGCGCCTCGCAACGGCTGCAGCGGAGCGCTGTCACGGTTTCGGGATGGCGCGGGCACGGCACTTCGGTGGGCGGCACGCCGACCTCCTCGACTCCTCTCCAGACGCGAGGCCCTACGCCTCGCCGACGCGCGCCAGGGCGAAGGAGATGACGCCTTCCGCGACGACCGCGCCGTCGACCGTCGCCCGCACGCTCCCCTTGCCGACCGGGCCGCGCGCCTTGAGGAGTTCGAACTCGAGCCGGAGCTGATCCCCCGGCCGGACAGGTTTACGGAAGCGAAACTCTTCGATGCCCGCGAAGAGAGGGAGCTCGTCGCTGGGGGGACGGTCGGCCAGGAGCGCCACGGCGGCCGTCTGGGCGAGGGCTTCGATGACGAGAACGCCCGGCATGATCGGTCGTCCGGGGAAGTGGCCCTGGAAGAACCATTCGTTGGCCGTGACGTTCTTGATAGCGACGGCGCGTTTCCCGGGCTCCAGCTCCACCACACGGTCGATGAGCAGGAACGGGTACCGGTGTGGGATGATGGCTTCGATCCGCTCGCTATCGAGCACCGTGTGCTCCTAGACGAGGTAGGGCCGCCGGCAGCGGCCTTCGAGGAATTCTACAAACCGCCGCGCCCAGCCGTCAGGGAAGACGATGTCGCCCGGGGGCCGCTCTCCCGGGTTTCCCAATCCGTGGAAGTCGCTCCCCCCTGAGCGTTCCAGCCGAAGGCGTTCGGCCGCCGATTCCAATTCGGCAACCGTTTCCGCCGGATAGTCGCGGTAGTACACCTCCATGGCATCGACGCCGGCCGCGGCCACTTCTTCCAGCACGCCGAGCCAGCCCTCGCCGACGAAACACGGGTGGGCGGCGACGGCGACGCCTCCCCACTCGTGGATGCGGGCCACCGCCTCGGCCGGCGTGAGCTTCGGCCGGGGTATGTCCCCGGGCTTGCCGTCTCCCAGCCAGCGGTCGAATGCCTCCTGGACCGTGGCCACGTAGCCCCGCTCCAGCATGGCCCGCGCCACGTGAGGTCGGCCCACGCTCCCTTCGCCCGCGAGCTCGAAGAGCCGCTCGAGGTCGAGCTCGATCCCATACTCACGCAGCGTCTCCACGATGCGCCGTGCCCGTCCCTGGCGATGCTCGCGCTGCTCGGCGAGGAAAGCCAGCAAATCTGGGCGGTCGATCTCGATGCCGAGGGCGATGAGGTGCACATCGCGCGGGCCGAGGTCGGTGCTCAGCTCGATGCCCGGGACCAGCCGCAGGCCCCAGCTCCGGGCCGCCTCTGCGGCCTCCCTCAGGCCGTCCACGGTGTCGTGGTCCGTGAGGGCCACGACGCGAACGCCGTTCCGAGCGGCAGCAGCGACGACCTCGGCCGGCGTTCGCACGCCGTCGCTCGCCGTACTGTGGAGGTGGAAGTCGGCCAGCGCCATCGCTCCCGTCAGCGAGCGTATTCGGTGGCGCGGGTTTCGCGGACCACGGTGACCTTGATCTGGCCGGGATACTCCATGGTCTGCTCGATCTTCTGGGAGACGTCGCGAGCGATGCGCATCGCCTCCAGGTCGTCCACTTTGTCGGGCTTCACGATGATGCGCACCTCGCGGCCCGCCTGGATGGCGTATGCTTCTTCGACGCCCTTGTGTTCCCGGGCGATCTGCTCCAAGGTCTCGAGGCGCTTGATGTAAGCCTCCAGGGACTCGCGGCGCGCCCCTGGCCGGCCACCGGAGATGGCGTCGGCCATCATGACGATGATCGCTTCCACCGTCGACGGCTCCACTTCCTCGTGGTGCGCCTCGATGCAGTGGACGACCGCCTCCTTCACGCGGTACCGGCGGGCAATGTCGGCACCGATGCGCGCGTGCGTCCCATCGACTTCGTGGTCCACCGCTTTGCCCAGGTCGTGGAGGAACCCGCCCGCGCGGGCAACCTCGACGTCCGCCCCGATCTCCCGGGCGATCATGGCCGCGATGTGGGCTGTCTCGATGGAGTGCCGGAGGACGTTCTGGCCGTAGCTGGTGCGATACCGCAGCCGGCCCATCAGCTTGAGGATCTCGGGGTGGAGATTGAGCACGCCGGCCTCGACGGCAGCCGCCTCGGCGGCCTCCATCATCGCCGCTTCGACGTCTCGCTTCGCCCGGGCCACGGCCTCTTCGATGCGCGCGGGATGGATCCGTCCGTCGGCGATGAGCGACGTCAGCGCCACCCGGGCCACCTCGCGCCGGACGGGGTCGAACGCGCTCACCGTGATGGCGTCCGGCGTGTCGTCGATGATGACATCGACGCCGGTGGCTGCCTCGAGGGCGCGGATGTTCCGGCCCTCCCGACCGATGATCCGCCCCTTCATCTCCTCGCTGGGGATGGGTACCACGGAGACGGTCGTTTCGGCCGTCACCTCGGCGGCGTATCGCTGGATGGCGGTGGCGAGGATTTTCTTCGCCCGCATGGCGGCGGTGGCTTCCGCCTCCCGCTCGATCTCGCGGGCGCGGCGCGCAGCCTCCTCGCGGACCTCTTGTTCGATGGCCGCCAGAAGCTGAGCCCGCGCTTCGTCGCGGGTAAGGCCGCTCACGCGCTCGATCTCGGCGATCTGCCGTTGGCGGAGCTCCTGCGCCTCCGCGTGCAACCGCTGGATCTCCGCTTCGCGTTCCTTGAGGCGCTGCTCACGGGCTTCGAGCTGTTCTGCCTTCCGGTCCAGGTGCTCTTCCCGTTGCGCAAGCCGCTGCTCGAGGCGCTGGACCTCGGCCCGGCGCTCGCGCATCTCCGCTTCGAGCTTGTTTCGGAGTTCGAGGGTTTCCTCCTTCGCCTGGAGGAGGATTTCCTTCTGTTTTGCCTCGGCCTCAGCCAGGAGGCGGTTCGCCTCCTGTTCGGCCAGGATGACAGCGTTCGCCACGGCCCTGCGGCGGAGGGCATAGCCAATGCCGATGCCAACCGGTAATGCCACAAGGCCGACGATCAGGGCAACGATCGTCGACATGAATCAGCTCCAGGGTGTTCATTCCAGTCACGAGAACCACCGGAAGCACCTTCGGCGGCGACTTCCTACCGCCATCGTACCGGCGGCGCGAGTGCGGGGTCAAAGATCGCCAAGGGGCGCATCACGAGGAGTGATTTCCTTGCCCGTTTCGTGTTTCTTCGGGCGGCTCCTCCGAGGTGAGTTCCATCCAGGCGAGCCGCGCAGCGTGGCGGGCGGTCTCCCAATCGAAGCCGCGTCGGCGGAGGAACGCACCCACGTTGACGATGAACGCCTCTTCGCCAGCCCCTTCGAGCCGGCTGCCCCGCTGCCGGGCGAGCTCGAGGGCCGTCGGCAGATCGTCGACGTCGCGCGTAGCGCGCTCGACCGCGTCGGGGTCGATGCCACGCCCGAGAAGTTCGTACCGAAGCATGCGTCGGCTCCGGGGCGACGTGCGGCGTCGCTCCTCCACCCATGCGGCAGCGAACTTCTCGTCGTCGAGGAGGCCGGTCTCGCGCAGCCGCTCGACTTCGGCCGCCACGATATCGGCGGGGATGCCGCGCAGCTCGAGGCGCGTACGGAGCTCGCGCTCGCTGCGTGCCCGGTGCGAAAGGAGCCGCAGGGCCGCCTCGTGGGCCACCACGCGCCAGTTCGCCCGCTCGAGCTCGGCGATTCGGTCTTCGCTGATGGCGTCCCCTTCGTGCACGGGGCCTACGCTCGCGAGGGCTTCCTCGTGCACCAGCAGCTCCCGACCGTCGCTGAGCACGATGAGCTGTTGGCGATGGCCCCCGGGACGGACAGCCACGACGATGAGACGGTGACTGGGAGGTTCGTCCATAGGCATCCGTGGTGCTGGCTCACTCGCTGACGGTGGCGGCCGCGGGCACCGTTGCCGGCCTCGTCAGGCCCGCCTCCTGCCGGATGAGCGCTTCGATCTCCGCGGCCACGTCGGGGTTCTCCATCAGGAACTGTTTGGCGTTCTCGCGCCCTTGGCCGATGCGCAGGTCGCCGAAGCTGTAGAAGGCGCCGCTCTTCGTGATGACACCGTACTCCACGCCGAGGTCGACGATGTCGCCCACCCGGCTGATGCCTCGCGGCGGCTCGAACATGATGTCGAACTCCGCCGACTTGAACGGCGCCGCAACCTTGTTCTTCACGATCTTCGCCCGCACGCGGTTCCCCACCGTTTCGTTCCCTCGCTTGATCGAATCGACGCGGCGCAGCTCGATCCGAACGGAGGCGTAGAACTTCAGGGCCCGGCCGCCCGGGGTGACCTCAGGGTTGCCGAACACCACCCCGACCTTCTCTCGGAGCTGGTTGATGAAGACCACGGCCGTACTCGTGCGGGCGATGGCAGCAGTGAGCTTCCGCAACGCCTGCGACATGAGCCGGGCTTGCAGGCCCACGTGCGCGTCGCCCATCTCCCCTTCGATTTCGGCGCGCGGTACGAGGGCCGCCACCGAGTCGATGACGATAGCATCCACCGCGTTGGAGCGAACCAGCGCCTCGCAGATCTCCAGGGCCTGCTCACCTGTGTCCGGCTGGCTCACGAGCAGCTCGTCGATGTTCACGCCCAGGTCGCGTGCGTAACCGGGGTCGAGGGCGTGCTCCACGTCGATGTAGGCGGCTGTCCCCCCCAGCTTCTGGGCTTCGGCCATGATGTGCTGGGCGAGTGTGCTCTTCCCCGCCGATTCCGGCCCGTAGATCTCCGTGATCCGGCCGCGTGGGATGCCGCCCACACCCAGGGCGATATCCAGGGCGAGGGAGCCGCTCGAGATGACGTCGACGGTGATGTTCCGCGCTTCCCCGAGACGCATCACTGCCCCGCGGCCGAACTGCTTCTCGATCTGGCCGAGGGCAAGCTCCAAGGCCCGTCGCCGGTCTTCGCTTGTCATGTCCTTCCCTGCCCCAAGGGGCATCCGGCTAGATACTAGCAGGAAGCACCGTGCTGGCGAGAGTGTACCGAATGGCGAACATTTGTGCGAGGGGCTTGCGATGGTGCGCATCACGCTTTCCGTGACGCCCCGCGCCAGCAAGCCACGGGTCGTCTGGGATGGCGCGGTCCTCCGGGTGTGGGTCACCGCGCCGCCGGTCGACGGCGCCGCCAACTCCGCCGCGCTCGCCCTCATCGCCGAATCGCTCGAGGTGCCGCGCCGCGCCGTCCGGATCGCCGCCGGGGCGACGTCCCGGCGGAAGGTGCTCGAGATCGACGCCGACCCGGGCGACCTCGCCCGGAAACTGGAGCGCCTCGGGCCATAGCCGAGGCGATCGATTGCAGGGCGCGCGTTTCGTACACTGGCTCGAACGAGCCGCCTGTCGGCCGCTTCCAGCCCGTCCTGAGCCGAGGGATGAACCATGGCGACGCTCCCGTCTCGCAAGCAGCTCCCACCTGCCTACGAGCCGGCCAGCGTAGAGGCCCGCATCTACCAACGATGGGAGCGGGGGGGCTACTTCAAGCCGAGGCTCGTGCCCGGTGCCGAGCCGTACTGCATCATCATGCCCCCGCCCAACGTCACGGGTGAGCTGCACCTTGGCCACGGGCTCGAAGACGCCCTCACCGACGCGCTCGTCCGCTGGCACCGGATGCAGGGCGACGCGACCTTGTGGGTCCCCGGCGAGGACCATGCGGGCATCGCAACCCAGAACGTCATCGAGCGCGAGCTGGCGAAGGAGGGCCTGACCCGGCACGACATCGGACGGGAGGCGTTCCTCGAGCGCACCTGGGAGTGGGTGCGGCGCTACCGCGCTCGCATCGTCGAGCAGCACAAGCGCCTGGGGGCCAGTGCCGACTGGGACTACGACGTCTTCACCCTCGACCCCCGCATCGTGCGGGCGGTGCGCACCACCTTCGTCAACCTCTACCGCGACGGCCTGATCTACCGCGGGCTGCGGATGATCAACTGGTGCCCGCGCTGCGAGACCGCTCTCAGCGACCTCGAGGTGGAGTACGAGCAGGAGCCCGCGAAGCTGTACTACGTTCGCTACCCCATCGTCGGCGAAGGCGGGATGCCCTTGCCGGACGCGATCGTCGTGGCCACCACCCGGCCGGAGACGATGGTGGCCGATACGGGCGTGGCCGTGAACCCGTCCGACCCCCGCTACGAGGAGCGAATCGGTCGCTGGGTGCTGCTCCCCCTCGTCGGCCGGGAGATCCCTGTCGTCGCCGACGAGGCCGTCGACCCCGAATTCGGTACCGGCGCCCTCAAAGTCACGCCGGGCCACGACCCGAACGACTGGGAGATCGGGCAACGGCACAGTCTCGAGGTCATCGTCGCCATCGACTTGAAGGGGCGAATGAACGACGAAGCCGGCCCCTACGCCGGCCTCTCGGTCGACGAAGCCCGCGAGGCCATCGTCCGCGACTTGGCCGACGAAGGTTTCCTGGAGCGAGTGGAGGACATCGTGCACAGCGTCGGCCGCTGCAGCCGCTGTCGGACCACGGTCGAGCCGCTGCCGAGCGAGCAGTGGTTCGTGGCGGTGAACAAGGAGTATGAGCCCGGGGTCAGCCTCGCCAGCGCCGCCGCGGAAGCCGTGCGCAGCGGACGCATCCGCATCGTGCCTCAACGCTTCGTGAAGGTGTACCTCAACTGGCTCGAGAACATCCGCGACTGGTGCATCAGCCGGCAGCTCTGGTGGGGACACCAGATTCCCGTCTGGTACTGCGACTGCGGTGAGACCATCGTCCAGGTCGACGACCCCGACCGTTGCCCGAAGTGCGGGAGCGCGGAACTCCGCCAGGACCCCGACGTCCTCGATACCTGGTTCTCCTCCGCTCTCGCGCCGCACGCCGACCTCGGCTGGCCCGACGATACGGAAGAGCTGCGGATCTTCTACCCCACGAGCGACATGCAGATGGGGTACGACATCATGTTCTTTTGGTGCGCCCGAATGGTGATGTTCGGGCTGTACAACATGCGCCACCGCGGCCCCGATGGGGCCATCCCCTTCCGCACCGTGCTCTTCCACGGCCTCATCCGCGACGCGAAGGGTGAGAAGATGACAAAGTCGAAGGGCAACGTCGTCGACCCGCTAGTGGCGGCGGCGAAATACGGTGCCGACGCCTTCCGATTCGGGTTGCTGGCCAACACCACCCTCGGCCAAGACCAGAAGTACAGCGACGAACGGCTGGAGGCAGCCCGGAACTTCGCCAACAAGCTGTGGAACAGCGCGCGGTTCGTCCTCATGCGTCTGGGGGAGCACCGCATTCGCCGCCCCCACCCGGCCGACCGCGAGACGTACGCCCTCGAAGACCGCTGGATCCTCTCCCGCCTCGAGGGGCTGATGGAAGACGTCGATTCCCTCTTCCGGGCCTACCAGGTGGGCGAAGTCGGCCGCCGTATCGAGGAGTTCCTCTGGAACGAGTTCTGCGACTGGTACATCGAGATGGCGAAGGTGCGCCTCGCCGCTGGCGACCAGAGGCCGCTCGACGTGTTGGGCCACGTCCTCGATTACTCCCTGCGCCTCCTCCACCCCATCATGCCCTTCGTCACCGAAGAGCTGTGGCAGCACCTCCGCGACCACCTGCCGAACGACGTCCCGGAGATGCTCATCGTGGCTTGGTATCCGAAGAGTGGAGCGAACTGGCGTGACCCCGCCGCTGAGGAAGCCATGGAGCACGTCATCGCCGTGAACCGCGCCATCCGCAACGTCCGCGCTGAAAAGCGCCTCCCGGCGGGGGAGCGCCCGGCCGTCTTCCTCCGGGCGGGCGACTTCCGCGCCGCCCTCGAGGAGACGCTGGCGGCGACCGCTACCCTCTCCCGCTGCGTTCCGGAGCTGCTCCCGGCCGGTGCCGCCCTCCCGGAGGGCGAGTTCGCCTTCGACCGGGTGGCCGATACGGAGATCGCCGTTGCCCTGCCCGCGGTGGACCGCAGCGAGGAGCGCCGCCGGCTCGAACGAGAACTCGCCGAAGCGGAGGAGTACGTCCAGCGGCTGCGAGCCCAACTTGCGAACGAGCAGTTCGTCGCGAAGGCGCCCGCGCGGGTCGTCGAGGGCGTGCGTCGCAACCTGGAAGAGGCCGAGGAGCGGGCGGCCGGCCTCCGAGAACGGCTGGCGGCGCTCTAGCCGTCGAGGATCGCCAGCACGTCGGCCGTGGGTGCTAGCGTCTCGACGACGGCATCGGCCCCGGCCTGCCGGAGGGCTTCGGCCGAGTAGTTGCCCGTAGCGACCCCGAGGGCGCGGAGACCGGCGGCGCGGGCTCCCTCGATGTCGAGCGGCGTATCGCCGATGACCCAGGCGCGCTCCCGAACGAGCGGTGCCCCCAAATGCTCCTCGGCCGCGGCGAGCGCCTGGGCGATGACCTGCACGCGAGCGGTGCCGTGGTCCCCGAAGCCACCGAAGGCGAAGGGGTCTCTCAACCCGTAGAAGAGCAGTTTCTGCTCGGCCCCGCGCTGGAAGTTCCCCGTGGCCAGGCCGAGGGCCCATCCCCGCTCGACGAGCACCTCGAGAATCTCGCGAGCCCCGGGGAGGACAACGCCGCGCCGCGATGCGAGCTCCTCGGGAAGGAGGGCGAGATACCGCTCGGTCACTTCGCCCAGCACGGCATCGAGCTCCTTGGCCGGTACCCCGCAGCGCTCGAGGACGTCGAGGAAGATCGCGCGGTCGGTCCGCCCGTCGATCGGCACCTGCATCACCAGCGAGCCGTCGAACCCGAGCCCTTCGAAGGCTCGACGCATAGCCGCCCGGCCCGCGCCGTTCGTGTTCACCAGGGTGAGGTCGATGTCGAAGAAGGCGACGGGGCGCACGTCACCGAGGGTAGCTGCCGGTCGGGTTAGGCGCTCTTCGCCAGCTCCTCCTCGGTAGCGACGAGGTTCTTCCCCCGCCGCTTCGCTGCCAGCAGCAGGTCGTCGGCGCGCCGGACGACGGACTCGGCGGGCTCGCCGGGACGCCGAACGGCGACACCGATGGAGGCGCTCGTCGGCACGGTTGCCAGGATCGCGTTGCGTAGCCGCTCCGCCACATGCCGCGCCGCCAGGTCATCGGCCCCCGGGAGGGCGATGACGAACTCCTCCCCGCCGTAGCGCGCGACGAGATCGCCAGGCCGGACGGTGCGCCGCAAGACGCGGCCGACATCGGCCAGCACCTGGTCGCCCACCAGGTGGCCGTACTCGTCGTTCAGCCGTTTGAAGTCGTCCAGGTCCACCATCAGGATGGCGAACCGGTCCGCAGGGTCGAAGGCGAGGCGCGGCAGCGCCTCCATGAACCATCGGCGGTTGCCCACGCCGGTGAGGGAATCGGTCTCCGCCGCTCGCCGGAGCTCTCCCGCCGAGCGCCGGAATTCGTCGCCCGTTGCCTTGGCGAGCGCGAACACGACGACTCCGATCGCCACCATGATGGCGACGCGGTCCGCTCCGACGGAGCCCTCCGCGCGCCACTCGACGATGAGCTGGGCAGCGGCAAGGTTGGCGAGCACGTAGACGCCGAGGACCACGTACGCCGGACCCGACATCCGGCGGGCATAGGCGACCAAGGCGTACAGGTACACCGCCCAGAAGGGCGAGCTGGGATCGCTCAGGGCGATGTAGCCGGCCGTGACCGATGCCACGTCGAGCGGCCCCTTGGCCGCTTCAGCGGCGGGGATGGTTCGGCCGCGCGCCCGAAACCGGAGGGTGTAGAGGAGAGCGAGCGCGTGGTATCCGGCGATCCAGCCGACGGCCCAGGGTGCGAGGCTCGGGTCGCCTCGCAGCCATCCCGAACCTACGCCGACGCAGAAGAGCGCCGCCAGAGCGGCCTGGAGGATTCCGACTTCCAGTTCCGTGCGCGCGGATCGGCCCGCGGCACGCCCACTGCGCAACATGCGAAGCCGCACCCACCAACCCCCTACTGGGAGAAGTCGACAGCCGTCGGCTCGGCGTGAGTGGACGATGCGTGAAACCGGGCTCCCAAGTGCGTAGACCTTGACGATCCTCTTCGATGGAGAAGGAGATGGGGTGGCGTTCGCAGGCGAGCAGCGGCGCCCCTATTCAGGGGAGTACGTTCCCGTGGTTGGGGCTTCGCGCCGGGGAGGTTGGTCGGCACTTCCTTTGGCGAGTGCGAGGGCCACGCCGCCGACGATGAGGGGCCCGCCTGCGGCGACGGGTGTCCCGACGGGCTCTCCTAGGACCGGAACGGCCAGCAGCGTGGCCAGAACCGGCTCGGCCTGGGCTACCAGGCTCACGGTGGCGACGCGGAAGCGCCCGAGAGCCCAGTTCAGCGCCGTGTGCCCGACGACCTGGGAAACGACCGCGAGCGCCAGCAGCCATCCCCAGGTCTCGGGCGCGAAGCCCGACGTTCGCGCCCCGGTCGCTGCCGCCAGCGCCCAGAGGAGGACGGCAGCCACCGTGTACACGCCGGCGGAATATTCGAGGGCTCCCAGGCTCGGACGCGCCGCCCGGCCGAGGGTTCGGTAGGCGGCGCCGAGCAGGGCGCCCAGCAACGCGAGGGCGTCGCCCGTCAGGGCGTCCCTCCCGCCCCCAAGGTCGCCGGCACCGATGACCGCGAGGCCGACCGCCGCCATGGCCATCCCCACCAGCTCCCAATGGGTGGGCCGCTCCGACAGCCACACGTAAGCCATCGCCGACGCGAGGAGGGGCTGGAGGCCGATGATCATGACGCTGCTGCCGACGCTCGTCCGCTCGAGGGACGCGAACCAGCTCCAGAAGTGCCCGGCGAGGATGACGCCGCCGGCCGCAAACCAGGGGGCGCTGCGCCGGAGGTCGGAGACGGCGCCCTGCCGACGCGTCCACCACGCGGCAGCAGCGACCACCACCGCAGCGCCGACCGCCATCCGCACCGCGGCGATCGTGAGGGCCGGGGCCTCGCCGGCCAACCGGACGAAGATCGCGGCCCACGAGATCGCGAGCACTCCTGCAAGGAGGACGGCGGAGGGCGCGGCGCGCTCGACGAGGGAGGGTTGGGCACCTGGACGCACGCGCGCATCATCCGGCGCGGCGGCGGCGGCGTCGAATCCGACGCCGTCCTCCGGGACCTCGAGGGGAAAAATCAGGGAAGGCCCGGACGTGCTATGCCTGTGCTCTATGGAGCTATAGCCGAAAATGAAGGTGAAAGCTGCCGTGGGGAGCGAGGGGATGAAGGGCATCTACTACGACCGCAGTCGACGGATGGTCCACCGCGTCACCGGCAGGGCCGAGCCGGGTTGGACGCTTGTGACCCACGACCTGGGGGCGTCGGTCCACCATTGCCGACGGATTCTCGGCGAGTGGCTTCCGCCCGAGGAGCTGCGGGCGATCGACTGGAGTGGGCTCGCTCCCGACCTGCGTCACATCGCCTGAGGGCCACGGTCGCGCCGGCGCGAAGGGCGCTCGTCTGGCACACTCCTGCCTGTGAACGTCGAGGCCCTTCCGTACACGCTCCTCCTCATCCTCGCCGAGCTCGCCATCGGGTCCCTTTGGGTCACGCTGGCGAGCGACCTCCGTGGGGGCGTAACGCGCGGATTCGTCCTCACCATGGCTCTCTGCATCGCTGCTGTCGGCGGGCTCGCCTACTGGCTCGCCGTGAGCCTCGAGCTCGGAGCCGATGTCGACGGTTACCCCATCGACCCTTCGTGGTGGGGCGAGGCGAAGGCGGCCATGCTCGCCGTCTTCGTCGCCTCGGCTCTCTACGCCGTCGGCGTGTTCATGGGATGGGACCCGGTGGGGCGGCTGGCAGCCATCGCCGGATCGGCGGCCGGTCTGGCGGCGGTTGCCATGCTGTCCGATATGTTGGCGCCACCTGCCTGGGGGTACCCGGCCGTTTTCCTTGCCCTACTGGCCGGCGCGCTCGTCACCGGCGCCGTGTCTACCGCCATGGTCTGGGGTCACTGGTATCTGACGGAAGGGGCGCTCCCCGCCTGGCCCCTGAAGGAGCTCTCCGTCTGGCTCCTCGGTTCGCTCGCGCTCCAGAGCGCCGTTTTCCTCGTGAACGCGCTCGTGCCGGTGCGGGTCGCTCCTTCGCCGTCGCAGCCGGTTGAGGTCGGCCTCCTGGGGAACCCGGCCTTCTACTTCCGCGTCGGCGTCGGTTTGGTCTTTCCGATCGTTCTCGGAGTCCTCTCCTTGCAGACAGCCCGCATCCGCGCGATGCAGAGCGCCACGGGGCTTCTCTACATTGCGATGGGAGCGGTGTTCGCCGGCGAAGTTCTGGCCAAGGGCCTCATGTTCATGACCGGGAAGCCGCTCTGATATGGGCCAGCTATCTGGTACGATGCGTTCCGCGCCGAGGTGCCATCGAACAGGGCTATCGCGGCCGCTGCCGGCGCTGCAGGCGCCGAGCCGATTGCGAAAGGGAGCGAGGACCCGCCCGTGACCCAGACTCAGGAGGACCTGACGTCGATGCGCAAGGAACAGGTGCCCGATCGGAACATCGCCATGGAGCTCGTCCGAACCACCGAGGCGGCCGCCCTCGCTGCTGCCCGGTGGATGGGGCGCGGGAACAAGGAGGCAGCCGACCAGGCGGCCGTCGATGCGATGCGCACGATGCTCGACACCGTCGCCATGGACGGGGTGGTTGTCATCGGCGAGGGCGAAAAGGACCAAGCGCCGATGCTGTACAACGGCGAGCGGGTCGGGAACGGCCAGGGCCCCGCTGTCGACGTCGCCGTCGATCCCATCGACGGCACCCGCCTCCTCGCTATGGGCAGGCCGAACGCCCTCAGCGTCGTCGCCGTCGCCCCTCGTGGGACGATGTACAACCCGCGAGGCATGTTCTACATGGACAAGATCGCTGTCGGCCCCGCCGCGAAGGGCATGATCGACCTCGAGGCGCCGGTGGAATGGAACATCCGCCAAGTCGCCAAGGCCCTCGACATGGACCCCCAAGAGGTGACCGTGGTCGTCCTCGACCGTGACCGGAACACCCACATCGTGGACCAGATCCGGGCCGTCGGGGCGCGCATCCGCCTCATCACCGACGGCGACGTCGCCGGTGCGGTCATGGCCGCCATGCGCGGCACAGGCGTGCACATGCTCCTGGGCATCGGCGGCTCCCCCGAAGGGGTGGTCGCCGCGTGTGCCCTCAAATGCTTGGGCGGCGACTTCCAGGGACGGCTCTGGCCGCGGAACGACGACGACCGCCGCCTTGCGGCGGAATGGGGGCTCGACCTGAACCACGTCCTGACCATCGACGAGCTCGTGAAGAGCGACGACGTGTTCTTCGCGGCCACGGGCATCACCACGGGCGAACTCCTCCGTGGCGTCGATTACGTTCCCGGTGGCGCCACCAGCGAATCCCTCGTCATGCGCGCACGCTCCGGCACGGTGCGCCGCATCTTCACCGAGCACCACTGGCGGAAGGTGCAGCAGTTCGGCGGCCCCGGACCGGGCGCAATCGGACCCCGTTGAGCGGCCCGCGACCTCCAGCCGGGGACGGACCGCTCCCGCCGGCCGACTTCCGGCCCGACTTCGACGCCTACCCCATGCTCACCGGCGACCTGCCCGGCATCGGCGGGCGCATCCGGGAGCGCGTCGAAGACTTCGTGGTCGAAGAGGTGCCCGCCTACCTCCCGTCCGGCGAAGGCGAGCACCTCTACCTCTACGTGGAGAAGGTCGGGATCGCCACGCCGCAGCTCGTCGAGCACCTTCGGGATGCGGGAGGTATCCCGGAGGCCGAAATCGGAACGGCCGGCCTCAAGGACAAGCGCGCGGTCGCGCGACAGTGGATTAGCATCCCGCGTCGCTGCCAGGAGCGGGCCGCAGTCTTGGAAGAGTTGGGCGTGCGCATCCTCGATGCCCGGCCGCACCGGAACAAGCTGCGCACCGGACACCTCGCCGGCAACCGCTTCCGCGTGCACATCCGTGCCGCCCGGGACGCGGAGTCCGCTCGGCGCATCCTCGCTCGGCTCGCCGCCGAAGGCGTGCCGAACTACTTCGGCCCGCAGCGCTTCGGACGGGAGGGCGAGAACGCGGTGAAGGGCCTCGCCGTCCTCCGCGGTCGCCGCTTCGGCCCGCGCTGGCTCGAGCGGTTGCTCGTCTCCAGCGTGCAGTCGCTCCTCTTCAACGAATGGCTCGCCGAGCGGATGCGGCGGGGGCTCTTCGACCGCTTCCTCGAGGGGGACGTGGCGAAGAAGCACGCCACGGGCGGCGAGTTCACCGTCACCGAACCCGAAACGGAGCGGGAGCGGCTGCTCCGCTTCGAGATATCGCCGACGGGGCCCATTTTCGGCCGGAAGATGCGGGAGGCGGCCGGCCCCGCCCGAGCCTTCGAAGACGAGATCCTCGCCCGCTACGGCCTCGCCCGCCAAGCATTCGGACGCCGCCGGGGCGACCGCCGCTTCGCCCGCGTGCCCCTCCGCGAATGGAGCGTCGAGCCGTCTCCGGAAGGCCTCTGGGTATCGTTCGCCCTCCCCAAGGGTGCGTATGCGACCGCGGTCCTTCGCGAGGTGATGAAGGTGCCGCTCGCTCCGGGCGAAGCCGACGAGGCCGACGAGCCGACCGACGAGCTCACCAGCGGTCGGGACTGAACGGCGCGCAACGCGTACGGAAGAGAGCGTCCATCTCGGCGAGTGTTCGGCGGTCGGCCCCTTCGATGAGGCCGGCGGCTGCGAGCTGGGTGGCGCTCCGGTGCCCGAAGAGAAGCTTCGCAAGGGTGTGGACGGTCATCGCCGGTTCCGGGCGCCCAAGTAGGCGGCGAACCGAGACCTCACCGCCCTCGACGCTCAGCTCGTAACCGCCGTCGTTCCAGGCGAGAAGCTCGTCGCGCACCGTGAACTGCACGCGGCCCTCGGCATCGTACCCGCGGGCCGCAAGGGCCGCCGGCACGTCGACGACTCGCGCCAGCATTCCGTCGTAGGCGGTGTCCCGCAGCATACGCGGTTCGACGAGCAGCTCCGGCAGGGGATCGTCGGGCGGTGCGGCCTGCCAGAAAACATAACGGGCGAGGTGCATCCGGGACATCAGGGACCAGAAGGCCCGATAGGCCGTTGGCGTGAGCCACGCCAGGTCGTTCACCACCACGCGCTGTGTCGGCTCTGGCCCTTCGTACGGCCCCGGTCCCGTCGTGTAGATGCAGTAGCCCAACGGCTGGCCCTCCTCCTCGTAGACCACCGCGGCCTTCTGGTCGAGCCTCCCCTCCGGCGGCGCCAGGGCCCCCGCGTCCCACATCGGCCGGCCTCGGTGGACGAAGCCGGTCTTGTCCGCGCGAAAGGCTCGGTAGATCTCCACCAGGAGCCCGAAATCCCGCTCGGGGTCGATTTCCCGGAGGCGCCCGGGCAGGTCGCGCGGATGGGTGAACTGCAGGTAGCGGGGCTCGACCTGGTAACGGTGGTGGGTCGAGACTACCGCGTACCCGAAGCGCTGGTAGATGGCTGCTTGCGAGGCGTACAGCACGGCCAGCGCCCGCTCGCCTCGCTCCTTCAGCTCCTCGAAGTGCCGGCGAACGGCCATGCGCAGGAAGCCGCGTTGGCGGTCGATGGGGTCGGTCGAAACCGTGGTCACACCGGAGATCGGGGTCGAGACGCCGTTCATCCGCATGGTGAGCGGCCACGAGCCGTGGACGGTCGCGAGGCGGTCGTTCTCGAACACGCACAGGGTCATCTCGGGCCGGAGCGCTCGGAATTTCGCCGGGTCCAGCGCGAGGGAGCGGGAGACGAGCCGGGCGACATCGGGCATTTCGTCGGCGGTTGCGGGTCGAAGCTCGATCATGGCCGCAAGTATGGCCTCGGCCGTGACGGGCCGCCACCGGAAGCGTTTGTCACCATTGGCGTCCTGGTGGTTGACGAATCGCCCGACCCTTCGCGACCATCGCTGCGGTCGTGGCGCGGCGCTGCGGCACGCTTCCTTCGAGGAGGAAACGCATGGTGGATTGGCAAGCGGTGGAGCGCGGAGCCTTGGCGGGGGAACCGCTCCCGATCGCGGTGGCGGAGGCGCTGGTGGGCGTTTCCCCGCCGGACCTCCTGCGGCTCGTCGCGATCGCGCACGCGGCGCGGCTTCGGCATCACGGACCCGGCACCGAGCTGGAGGCGCTCATCAGCGCGAAAACCGGCGGCTGCCCCGAGGATTGTCGCTTCTGCTCGCAATCGATGCATTTCGAAACCGGCGTCGCGGCCCACCCCTTTCTCGACCCCGACGAGGTGGTGCGCCGTGCCCTCGAAGCCGAAGCGCAGGGAGCGCGCCAGTTCTGCATCGTCGCTGCGGTGCGCGGGCCGAACGAACGTCTCCTGCGCTCCGCCATCGCGGCGGTCGAAGCGGTGCGGACGCGGACGTCGCTCGAGGTCCACGCCTCGCTGGGGATCCTCGCGCCGGACGATGCGCGCCGCCTCGCCGCCGCCGGTGTGCGGCGCTACAACCACAACCTCGAGACGGCCCGGAGCTTCTTCCCACGGGTGGTCACGACGCACACCTGGGAGGAGCGGTACCGCACCTGCATCTACGCTCGAGAAGCGGGGATGGAGGTGTGCTCGGGCGGCATATTCGGCATGGGCGAAGGCTGGCCCGAGCGCCTCGAGTTCGCCGAACAGCTCCGAACCCTCGACCCCGCCGAAATCCCCATCAACTTCCTGGACCCTCGGCCTGGCACGCCGCTCGGCGGGCGGCCCTTGCTCGAACCGCTGGAGGCGGTCCACATCATCGCCCTCTTCCGCTTGCTCTTTCCCCGCGCCAGCATCCGGGTCTCCGGCGGTCGCGAACGAGTCCTCCGCGACCTCCAGGCGCTCGCGCTGCTCGCCGGTGCGAACGGAATCGTGCTCGGGAACTACCTCACCACCCGCGGCCGCAGCGCCGCCGACGACCTCCAGATGTTGCGGGACCTCGGCCTCACCGACCCCGATGCGTAGGCTGTCCGTATACTCCGAACCGTGCGTCCCCTCGAAGACATCGTCGTACTCGACTTGACGTGGGTCCTTGCCGGGCCCTTCGCCTCCATGCTGCTCTGCGACCTCGGGGCCGATGTAATCAAGGTCGAGCGCCCACCTTGGGGGGACATCTCCCGCACCACGGGTCCGTACCAGAACGGCTTCAGCGGCTACTTCTTCAGCATCAACCGGGGGAAGCGCTCCATCGCCATCGACCTGCGCCATCCCGAGGGGCGAGAGCTCTTCCTGCGGCTTGCCGAACGGGCCGACGTGGTGATGGAGAACTTCACCCCAGGAACGATGGAGAAGCTTGGGCTCGGCTACGACGTGCTCTCCGCCCGGAACCCGCGGCTCGTGTACGCGTCCACCTCGGGCTTCGGCCAAACGGGTCCGTACCGCACCCGCCCCGCCCTCGACATCATCGTCCAGGCGATGGGAGGTGCGATGTCGATTACCGGGGAGCCGGGCGGCCGGCCCGTGCGCCCCGGCGTCTCCTACGGGGACGTCGCCGCCGGGCTCTTCACCGTCATCGGCATCCTGGCGGCACTTCACGAGCGGGAGCGTACCGGCCGCGGGCAGGCGGTCGACATCTCCATGCTCGATTGCCAGGTCACGGTGATGGAGAACGCCATCATGCGCTACTTCGTCACCGGTGAGGTTCCTGGCCCGCTCGGCACCCGCCACCCGAGCGCTACCCCGTTCCAGGCTTTCCCCACCGCCGACGGCTACCTCGTCGTGGCGCTCGGTTTCGGCGAAGAGAACCAGTGGAACCTCCTCTGCGGCATCCTGGGCTTGCCCGAGCTCATTGACGACCCACGCTTCGATACCGGGCCGAAGCGGACGGCGCACCACGCGGAGCTCGAACCGATCCTCCAGGCGGCCTTCCGCAAGCGGACGACGGCCGAGTGGCTCGCCGAGCTCGAAGCGGTCGGGATCCCCTGCGGGCCCATCAACCGCGTGCCGGAGGTTGTGGCCGACCCCCAGGTCCAACATCGGAACATGATCGTCCCGGTGCACCACCACAAGGCCGGCACCATCCCCATCGCGAACACGCCCTTCAAGTTCTCGGCCTCCGAAGCCGGCATCAAAGGCCCTCCCCCCGACTTCGGCCAGCACACGCGCGAGGTGCTGCGGGAATTCCTCGGGCTTGGCGATGCTGCCATCGACGATCTCGTCGCCCGCGGCGTCGTGGCGACCGAGGGCGGGCCCGACCTCTCGCTGATTACCTGAACCCGCCCCGGTAGAGCCGATGGCGGGCGATGTACCGGACCACCTCTGCCGGCGCTGCCCGTGGGCGAAGGCCGCTGGCCGCCCGAAAGCGGATTTCGGTCGACGAGACCGCGGCCGTCCACGCCGGCAGTTCGAGCGTGAGGATGTGCTCTCGCCAGTGCCGTGCAGGGCCGGCCAGCACCTGCTCGATCGCCTCCCGGCCTCCGGGGCCTCGTTCCGCGGCGAGCAAACGGTGACTGCGAAAGAAGCGCTCGAGGGCAGCTTCCATCTCGCCCTCCTCGTAGTAACGGGGCTCGAAGAGTCGGACGAGCGTATCGTGCCCCACCACGAAGTCGAAGCTCGCTTCGGGATAGGCCCGTTGCAGCGCTGCCGACTGATCCGCGAGCAAGGCAGCGTTCGTAGCGACCACGGCGAGGTGCGCGTTCTCTCGGGCAACCGCGAGCAGCATGCCCGCCCGGTGATGGAGCGGCGCACCCGCCAGCGGTTTGTCCGCGTTCCGCGTACCGAGGAGCGCGACGACGGTATCGGCTCCGACAGTCGCGGCCGCACGTTCGAGAAGGGCGAAATGGGCAGCCGTGGGCGGGTTGAAGGAGGAAGGAAGCACCACGGCGCGCCCTGCCAGCGGCTCGGAACGGTCCAATCGCACCACCGCTGCCACGGGAAAGGCGTCGAGACGCGCCAGCGTACGGGCAAGGGCCAAGGGCGTCACGTCCGCACTCCTTCCCGTAGCCTCGCTGCCCGCAGGTAGGCCACGGCCTCGGCCGTTCGTTCGGCGGCGAGCTCCACCTCCTCCTCAGTGGTGCCTTCGCCCAGGCTGAAGCGGATGCTCCCCGCAGCGGCGCGGATGGGGACGCCCATGGCGAGGAGCACGTGCGAGGGCTCCCACGTGGAGTTCGAACAGGCGCTACCGGAGCTCACCGCAACGCCGCGTTCGTCGAGGGCCCGGACCAGGGACTCGCTGTCGATGCCTTCGAAGGCGACGTTGAGGATGTGCGGGAGGCATTCCTCCTGACAACCGTTGACCGACGCCCGGGGCACCCGGCGGAGGAGCGCCTCGCGCAGGCGCTCCCGGAGGGACCGCACGCGCACGCGGCGCTCCGGAATCCCCCTCGTTGCCTCTGCCAGGGCGGCCGCGGTTCCCGCGATGCCCGCGACGTTCTCCGTTCCCGCCCGCTTCTGGTGCTCCTGCCCGCCGCCGGCGAGGAGCGGCTGGAAGGGAGTGCCTCGCCGCAGGAAGAGGATGCCCGACCCCTTCGGCCCGCCGAACTTGTGCGCGGAGAGACTGAGGGCATCCACTCCGAGAGCGCGGACGTCAAGCGGGAGCCAGCCGACCGCCTGGACGGCGTCCGTGTGCAGCATGGGGCGATGCCCGGTCCGGGCTTCGAAAGCGCGGATGGCTTCGCCAACCGCCTCTACCGGCTGGATGGTGCCGACCTCGTTGTTCGCGAGCATGATGCTCACGAGGACCGTGTCCGTACGGAGGGCGGCCTCCACATCTTCGACGTGGACGCGCCCCCGCCGGTCACAGCCGACGTAGGTGACGTCGAACCCCAGGGTTTCGAGTGTCTGGGCGGCATGCAGCCCGGCGTGGTGCTCGATCGAGGTTGTGATGACGTGAGCACCGAGTCCGCCCCGCCGCATCGCTGCGGCAATACCGAGGAGCGCCGCGTTGATGCTCTCCGTCCCGCCGCTCGTGAAGATAATTTCGCGTGGCTCGGCGCCCAGACATTCGGCCACGGTGCGTCGGGCGGCATCGAGGGCGGACTGCGCGCGGCGCCCGAGCTCATACAACCCGCTGGGGTTGCCGAACTCCGGGCCGAGGAACGGCTCCATGGCCGCGCGGGCCCGAGGGGAGAGCGGGGTAGTGGCGGCGTGGTCGAGGTAGATCACGGTGTCATCATACGCCCCGCCTCGCCCCCCGGCCGTTGAGCATGCGGTTCCCGAGTCGCTACGCTGCCCGCGTGGCCATCGAATCGCTCCTTACTGAAGAGCTCCGCTCCTTCATCGGCCGCAGTGGTCCGGAAGTCACGGTGTACGTCAGCGCGGGGGCCGTCGAGCGTGCCGCCGACGTCTTCCGCGGTACCCGAGAGGGGCTCGCGCTCGCGCCAGGCGCGCCCGTCCCCGGGTTCGTACTCGCCGCGCTGGAGTCCGACGTTCCTCGGGTCGCTCCTCCGGAGCCCCTGCCGAAGAGCCTGTTGGTCTCCAACGAGTGGCATTTCGAGCGGCCGCTTCGCTTGGGCGAGGCGCTGACGGCACAAGCGAAGGTTGCGGACATCACCGAACGCCTCGGCGGCCGGTTCGGTCAGGCGCTCTACGTGCGCACCGAGGTCGAGTTCCGCGACGATGCGGGCGCCCTGGTGGCGCGCTCCTCCATGACGCTGATGCATTACGACCCGTCCGGCGCGTCCCCTGCCGGGGAGGAGGAGTCGTGAGCGCCTCGCCCTGGGAGGAGGGACGCGAGCTCCCGCCGTTCGAGGTGGCGGCGACGATGGAGCGGGTAATCCGCTACTGCGGGCTGAGCTGGAACTTCCCTCCCTTCTTCTACGACCCCGAAGCCGCCCGGGCGCAAGGGATGCCGGGCCCCCTCGTTCCAGGTCCCCTCAAGCTCGGCCTCCTCTACGCCGCGGTCGAACATTGGCTCCAGGGCCAAGGGTGGGTGCGGGACGTCCGTGCGGCGCACCGCCGCCCCGACCTTGTGGGGACGAAGCTCCGGATCGTTGGCCGCGTCGCACGGGTGTATGCGGAGGAGGGACGCCCGCGCGCCGATCTCGAGCTGGCGGTCCTCGACGAGGAGGGCCACCCCACCGTCCGCGGGTTCGCCAGCGTGGAGTTCGGGGCCGGTCCGTAGCTAGCCCTGCTTCGACGAGGAAACGGGGACGCTGCCTGCGTGCATTCCCCCAGGTTGCGCGCGCCTGAGAGCGCACACGCTGGCCGTAAGCGCTGCGAGGGTGCAGGGTGGCGCCGTTGTGGCCGGGTGGGCATTGCAGCCCGGGTCTCCCGGTCCGCGCACATTCGGCTGCGCCACGGCTGGCGCGGTGGTGGCGCGCGGGCATTGGAGCCGCTCGCGAAGTCCCGGTGCGGGCTTCACGCGGAGCGCCTTGCGCCGCGTCTCGGACCTGCTCGGAGAGCGTGGGCGGTGCGGCGAAGGAGATTCGCGAGGGATGGTTCGCGCCGGGCGAACACTCACCCCACGAGTTCGGGTACACTCCCCCAGAACGTCTGCTCGGGAGGAATCGCACATGGACCCGCAGGTCGAAGCCCTGCTGCAGATGATGCAGGCCCAGGCGCGGGCGGCTGGGCAGCGGCCACTCCACGAGCTCTCCCCCCAGGAGGCACGCCAGCAGGCTGAGCTCGCGTTCGCTGCGTTCAATCAGCCGCTTCCCACGTCGGTTTCCGTGAGCGACCTCACGCTCCCGGGCCCTGCGGGGCTCCTCCGGGCGAAGCTCTTCCGCCCCCAGGGCGAGGGGACACTCCCGCTCCTCGTCTACTTCCACGGCGGCGGCTGGGTCATCGGCAGCCCCGAGACGCACGCGAAGCTGTGCGCCGAGCTTGCCGAGGGCGCCGGCTGCCTCGTCCTCTCGGTCGACTACCGCCTTGCCCCGGAGCACCCTGCTCCAGCGCCGCTCGACGATTGCACGGCGGCGGTACGGTGGGCGTTCGCCAACGCTGCTGCCCTGGGCGCCGACGCGAGTCGGATCGCCGTCGGCGGCGACTCGGCAGGCGCGAACCTCGCGGCGGCGGCCTGCCTGCGGCTGCGCGACGGAGGGGGGCCTCTACCGCGCTTCCAGCTCCTCCTCTACGGGGTCTTCCAGCGGAAGCTCGACAGCCCCTCGATGATCGAGAACGCGGAGGGGAAAATCCTCACGCGTGAGGCCATGGCCTGGTTCTGGAACCACTACCTCTCGGGCGGAGCGAGCGATACCGACCCCTATGTCGCGCCCGTGCATGGGGACCTGCGCGGCTTGCCGCCGGCCTTCCTCATCGTCGGGACGCTCGACCCGCTGCTGGACGACTCCCGCGCGTACGCCGCGAAGCTCGAGGCGGCCGGTGTGCCCGTGAAGCTCTCAATCTACGAGGACCAGCCGCACATCTTCCTGCAGCTCACGGCGCTCCTCGACCGGGCCAAGGAAGGCTTGAGCGAGACCTGCGCGGCATTGCGCGAAGGTCTCGCAGCCTAGCCCCGCCCGTGGCTTCGGGTACCAGTCCTCTCAGTCCAAGAGAATTCCGAACAGCCCCGCTCCCATCGGCGCGTCACGCTGGTCGCTGGCGAGCGCGATGATCCCCAGCACCAGGACCATCACCGTGAAGCCGACGATGGCGGAAACTGCCACCTGCTTCGAGTCCGCCCCCGTGGCCGACTGGACAGCGTAGAACATCATCGTGAGGACCAGCGCCAGCGGCACGATGGCGAAGACGGGATAGATGACGCTCAGGAACATGAGCACCGAGAGTGCGAGCGGTGTAGCGGCGTACCCCAGCGTCCGCAGGAGCGCCTGGAGGTCGGCAGTCACGCGGTAGAGCTGGGCCAGAACCACGTAGATGACGAGCCCGGCGACCAGGTACATGCCGAAGAGAAACACCGAGCCCAGGACGAGGGTGTTGAGAATGAGGGAGTCGAGCTCGCGGTCGGGAATCACCTGCCACCACAGCGTGGCGCCGAGACCGGCGAGCACCGACGCGATGGCTGCCAGGACGAGCGCGGGAATCGTCTCGTTGGGGTCGTCCCGGACTTCGTCAAAGACCGACGTGTCCAGTTGCGCGAGCCGCAACAACCGGTTGAGTGTGTTCTGCAGGTCCATCGCCCTCTTCTCCTGTCCCGAAATCGACCGCGGCCGCCTTGCTCGCCCGCGGGTCGTCCGCTTGCGAACCGCAGGTCTGCGATCGCGCGCAACTATAGCACAGGTGCGCAATGGGTGGTAATGGGCGTTATCCCTTTATCAGTTCCTCTCACAGCGGCCGTTTCCCTGGAACGCCGGGTCGGCGCGGATACCGATCCGGTGTGGGGCGCACCTTTCGGAACCGGGCCACGACGATCGTTCCGCTGATCGTCGGGCGCATGGGCACCGCCCCTTCGTACTCGACGCCGAGCTCCGACATGGCGCGTTCGGCAGCCCGAAGCTCTTCGCGGAAGCTGGATCCCTTCGGGAGGATGACGGGAGCGCCGAGGGCGGCGAAGGGGGCCGTGTACTCCAGGGCTTCGCGCAGTGGTGCCACGGCCCGCGCCGTGACCAGGTTGGCAGACTCCCGCAGGGGACCACGGCCCAGCGTCTCTGCCCGCTCGGGATGGACCGCGGCTCGCTCCAGCCCAAGGCCGGCGGCGATGGTGGCCAGCACGCGGGCGCGCTTCTGCAGGGGCTCGACGAGATGCACCTCCCACTCCGGGAACACGGCGGCGATGACGAGGCCCGGGAATCCGCCGCCCGAGCCCACGTCGACGACCGGCGGGCCGCCGCCTGCGTCGAGGCTGATGCGCAGGATCTCGAGTGACTCGGCGAAGTGGCGCCGCACCATCTCCTCGGGTGGGACGGACGTGGTGCGGACTTCGGCCGCCGCGAGCATCGCCGCGTGCGCGCGTAAGCGGGGGAGCCAGGCCTCCGGGTTGCCGATGGTGGAGAAGTGTGCCGCCAGCCACTCCCAGGTCGCGTGCCGCTCGTCCACGCTGCCTCCCCCGTTTTGGGGAGGGATGATACGCTGGTTTCGTGCCGGATTCCCAGCCGACGGTGCTCGACCCCACGCTCGGAGAGGCGCTGGAGGAGTTCTTGGCATCCCTGAAGCCCCCACAGGCCCTCGCCTACGGGGGTTGGGTGCGAAAGTACGTGGAATTCGCCGGTGCCGACATGCGGGTGTCAGCGCTCACCGGCGCGAGGGTGGAGTCGTACGCTGCGTCGCAGCTCTCGCCGAGCGACCCGAACATCGAACAGCGCATCGAGGCCCTCAAGCGCTGGTTCCAGTTCCTGAAGAAGCGCGGTTACGCCTCGCAGAATTTCGGGGTGCACCTCCGCGTACGTGCCGCGGGGAAGAAAGCCACCGCCGGCCACCGGAGCCAAGGGGCGAAGGTGAAGCCGGTCGAGCTCACCGAGGCTGGTCTCGCCGCTCTCAAGGCCGAGCTGGCCGAGCTCGAGAGGCAGCGGGTCGAGCTGGTGAAGGCGGTGGCCCAGGCTCGCGAAGATAAGGACTTCCGCGAGAACGCACCACTCCACGCTGCTCGTGAGGCGCTGGCCTGGAACGAGCAGCGTCGCAAGGAGATCGAGGCCGTGCTTCGCGACGCGGTGGTCGTCGGGTCGGCCAACAACGGGCGGGCCGCGGTCGGCTCCACTGTCTCCATCGTGCGCCTCGACACGGGCGTCCGGGACCGGCTGACGCTCGTCTCGCCGCGGGAGGCCAACCCGGCGCAGAAGAAGATCTCCGTGGAGTCACCCGTGGGCCGGGCGCTCCTCGACCGTGCTCCGGGTGAGGAGGTCGTCGTGCAGACGCCCTCCGGCGAAGTTCACTTCCGCATCGAGGCAGTCGAGTAGCCCTGCGCTGTTGGGGCGCTGCCGACGGCCGAGGATCTCGGTATCGGACGCTCCCGAGGAGGGTTGCGATGCTGGTGCGGGGCGAAGTGAAGTGTCTCCATTGCGGCTACGTGAGCGGTACCTGGGTCGGAGCTGCGGGAACGCCGCTGCGCCGGGCCGGTTTCACCCCGAGCCCCGGGGCGCCTGCCGAAGCCATTCCCGACCCCCTGCGCTGCCTCCGGTGCGGCGGTCCCGTCTACCTGGAATCGGCGACGCCGGTGCTCTCGTCGTCCCGGCTTCAGCGCATCAGGCAGCTTCGGGAGCAGCTCGACGCGCTCGACCTGCGTCGTAAGCGCCGGTCTGCCGCCTGAGCACTCGCATCGGCGGAACGATGCTCTGTCATCGGCCGTTCCAATGACGGAGGGGGTCACGGCGCTCGTGAAATCTGCCACAATGGAGTCATGAGCCGGACGCTGCGGGGTCGGCTGCTCGGCGCGGCCCTGATGCTCCTCGTCGCTGTGGCACTCGCCTCCTGTGCGTCCGGGACGGAGAACCCGGCGGTCGTCCCCACCACCGCGGAGGGGTACCCCATCGTGAACCAGGACCGCCTCCGCTTCATCCCGAAGAAGCTGACGATCCCTGCTGGGCAAACGGTGCTCTTCCGTAACAGCGAAACGGCGATTCACGACGTCCTCGTCGATGGTGTGAACATCTCTGGGAACATGCGCAAAGGCGACGAGGTGGTCTACACCTTCGAATCGACGGGCACGTTCACGATCACGTGCTCCTTCCACCCTCAGATGCGGGCGACGATCGTCGTCGTGCCACCTGAGTCGTTCACGCCGGTGGCGAGGGTCGAGGATTGACCCTTCCTTCGGGGGCTGGTAGAAGCGGAGGGTCGGAGGAGCCCAACGTGATCCACCTCCCCTTGCCGGAAGAGCGCTCCGTGGCCCTCGCGCGCCGGTACGGCACGATTTTGGCGGCGGCCGGGGGTGCGCTCGCCCTCTTCCAGCTCGTCGGCCTCGCCCGCCGCAGTTACTGGGCCGTGGCGGTCCCCGTCGCAGCTGTCACGCTGGCCGGGGCGGGAGCGCTCGTGTGGATAGGGCGGCTCCTGATGACGACTCCCTACGAGCCGGCTGAGTTCTGAGCTTCGAGGCACTGAGCGCGCTCGTAGTAGCAGGCCAGCGCGTTCGCCAGCTCCATCTGTCGGATGCTCGTGCACGGCGGGTCGAGGAGCGCGGGTG
Organism: bacterium HR29; assembly: GCA_002898215.1. Lineage (GTDB taxonomy): Bacteria > Chloroflexota > Dehalococcoidia > Tepidiformales > Tepidiformaceae > HRBIN29. The sequence continues at coordinate 507,510 of BEIF01000001.1, forward strand.
AAGCAACCACGATTGCGAGGCACTTCGCCCGTGACGTGGCAACGTTCAACCGGTTGAGGCTGTAGAGGAACTCCATCCCCAGGGGCGCGTCCTCCTTCGAGCTGGAGGTCATCGAGTAGACGACCACCGGTGCCTCCTGCCCCTGGAACTTGTCCACCGTGCCGACGCGGAATGATTCGCCGAGCTTCTCCTTCAGCAGGCGAACCTGCAGGTTGTACGGGGCGATCACCAGGACGTCCTCGGGGCGAAGCGGCCGGCTCGTTCCGTCACGGTCGACCCAGCTTGCGCCGTCGCGTGTGAGATGGCAGCAGAGCTGGGCGATGGCCTTTGCCTCCTCTTCGCTGAGGACGTCGCACCCCTCGTGGCGGACGGGCACGAAGACGAGCCCAGCCTCCGGGAAACCCGGAACCTCGACACGCTGCCTCTCACACCCGGGCGCAGCCTTCAGGCGGCCGTCGTAGAAGAGCTCGGAGGTGAACTCGCAGATGGAGGGATGGAGTCGCCAGGTCTGTTCGAGGAAGAGGCCGCGCTCGGGAGGGATCGTGTCCTTGTCGCCGAGCAGGTGGGCCAGCGCGGAGCGGTCAGTCCCCGGCGGATGCGTAGCCAGGAGCGGCTGGTCGAGCTGCTGGGGGTCGCCCACGAGCACGACGCTCCGTGCCGCCATGGCGGCGACGAGCGCGTTCGCCAGCGAAAGCTGTCCCGCCTCGTCGATGAACAGCACGTCAACGGGGCAGAGATTCGGGCTCGCCCAGAACCACACGGTGCCGCCGGCTACGTGCACCTCACCGGTTTTCACGGCCTCGATCCCCTTCGAGCCCGCCAGATTCCGCCAGCCGTGACGCGGCTTGGTGCCGCCCAGGCGCTGCCCGATGGCGAGGCGGACCTTCCGGTTCCGTGCCTCTTCATCCACCCGCTCGAGGAGCGTCGTGATCACGCTGTGGCTGTTCGCGGTGACCCCGACCCGCTTCCCTCCGCGGGCCAGCTCGACGATGAGCGTGGCGGCGAGCGTCGTCTTCCCCGAGCCAGGCGGTCCCTGAATGGCGAGGCAGCTCTCGTCGAGGAGCGGGACAAGCCGGAGGGCCGCGTCACGCGCGCTCTCGCCGGGCCCTACAAGCGGAGCCCCAGGGGGTTGGCCGCAGCGCGGCAGCGACCGCAGCAGCAGCTCGCGCGCCGCACGGTACCGTCCGGGGCCTTCGATGCCGCGTTCCGCGACGTGCTCGGCCAGTTCACGGAGCCTCGCCTCGATGGTCCCGGTGTCGTAGATCTCGAAGGGGACGAGCGCGCGAGGTGGCGAAACGTCGCCGTCCTTGGTCCTTCGGACGGTCACCACGTGCTCTGCCTCGTCGATCGCTTGGACGGTGCACTCTTCGAGCGTGTAAGGGTCGCGTGCCCTGTCGCCCGGCGAGAGTCGGTGCTCTTGGGGCGGGAAGCGGAATCGCCAGGAAGGCTTCCCCCGACTGTTCGGCACGGTTCCCAGGAACTCGAGGTCGCCGAGGGCCGTGCTGTCGAGGACGATCTCAGCGGGAGTCATCTCCCTGTAGGCGAAGACGCGCCACCAGGCGGCCCGCATCTCGCGCCGGTGCCAGGACAGCAAATGCCCGAGGATCCAGCGCGCCTGCTCCGCTTCGCTCCGTTCTCCTGGTGAGGCCGGGACCCCGTCCGTGAGGCGCCGGAAGAGGGCCGCCGTCTCGTCGAGCTCCTGCTCGGTCGCTTCGCTGGCATCAGGCCGTTTCGGTGCTGGTCGGGGAAGGCTCTCTCCCCTCTGCCTCTCCAGCTCCGCTCGACGCTCCTCGAGCCAATCGCGCAGGGCAGCGGCCGAGCGGCAGTCGTCCTTGTTGTACTCCTCGATCGTCTGTAGGAGGTCTCCGTTGGGCGTCTCCTCGCTGCCGAGTTCGAGCCAGCGCTCGAACGCTTCGATGCTGGCGCCCGCGTCCCTGAGCGTTGCCCGCCGCTGGAATCCGTAGAGCGGTTCGAGCTGCTTGATGGAGTAGCTCTCCACGGAGGCGCGAAGCCCCTGTCGTACGACGCGGTAGAGGTCCACAAACGCCTCGGCGCGAAGCAGCTCGTCCAGCTCACGCTCCCGGGTCCCGAAGCGAGCGGCGAGACGCTTGAGTGCCGCGGGCTCGTAGGCGCCGAAATGGTAGACGTGCATTCCCGTGGTGCCGTCCTCGCGCAGGGCCTTGCTGAAGCGGTCGTGGAGGAAGTCGATGGTTCTTTCGAACGCCTCCTGCTCGGCCTCACGGGTCACGCGGCCGTTCCCGTCGATGCTCCAGAAGCGGTGGTAGTTCTCGGCCTCCTGGTCCCCTCGTTCGAAGATGCCGAAGAGGTACTCGACGCCACCATCCAACGCGAAGGGGTCGCCCTCGATGTCGAAGAACAGGTCCGCGGGGCTTGGTTGGGGGAGAGCGGCCAACCCCTCCACGGCGAAGGTCCCGGCCTCGTCCTTGCGTGGCTCCAGGAGCTCGTACCGAAGTTGGCCGTCTCGTTCGGCGTCGACCTGCAGGCGGGCCTGCAGGTGGAGGCGGGAGTACGCCTCACGGGAGCGGGTGGGAATCGCGTTCTCAAGCCTCTCCCACTGCGTATCGGCGAACTGGGTCCGTGTTGCGACCCCGGCCTCGGTGAGACGTCGGCGTTGGGGGCTGCCCATGCCCGCCACCAGGGAGAGGTGGTCGGCCTGGCGGCGAAGGTTGTCGCAGTGGAGGCGCCAGGCACACACCTCGCAGTGCTCGACGGGGTCCGGAGCTCCGTTCTGAGCCTCGAATTCCCCGTTGTCGAGCGCTGTTTCGAACCGCTTGCGGAGTCGGCGATACCAGGAGGCGTACCGCTTCACGGGGAACGAACGGACTTCGCGTCGGCTCCCGCCCAGCGCGAGGTGAACGGTTCCTCCCGATACGCCCTGAACCGTCGCGAGGAGGTCGTCGTAGAAGAGCACCTGCAGGAGGGCGCCCGCCTTCGCCTCGCGCGCCAGCTTCGTATCCCAGACTTCGTAACACCAGTCGCCGAAGGAGCTCTTCCGAGCGTCGCTGCGGATGAGGAAGTCGGCGTGGCCGCGGCGCCGACCGTCGAAGAAGGTGGCCTGGTAGATGACGTCGGCGCCCTCGCGCATCGCTTTCCGTGTGCATTCGGCGGCGAGCCGCAGACGTTCGGCCTTGTCTTCGACCGAGCCGTCGGGTTGGATTTTGACGACGCCCCTCCCCTCACTGCGCAGCGCTTCCAGGAACCGCTCTTCGTGCTGCTGGCCGCGTTGGACGAGGCGGTCCAGGGTAGGGTCGCGGAATTCGGGGCGCGGAAGGGTGCCCTTGGCTGCGGCGAGCTCGAGGCGGGGGAGCTGCGGGCAGAGGGCAAACCCCACCAGGTCACGGGCTGCGTAGACGAGTTTGCCGTCGAGCTCCTGCACGTCCGCTCCTTTCGGGCTTCAGGGGGAGAGCCGCATTCCGTCGCCGATTCGGACGATCACGTCTATCCCGTCGACGTGTTCGCTCCCCCGGTCGAGCATCCTCAGGTTCGTGAGGCGGGCGAGTTTTCGAGCCGTGTACGGTTTCCCGGTGAGGTCGACGACGCCCGGCGGGCCGCTGGCGCCGTTGACCAGCCGGATATACTGGGGCGGCACGCCGTACTGCTCCAGGCGCTGCCGCACCTGGGCCGCAAGCTCCTCCGCGCCGGGAGGGTATTCGAGTGCGATCACGGGGCGCTCGTCGCGCGTTAGGGGGTCGGCGAGGAACTCGTCGATGATGGCGTACACCTGGTCCCAGCGGGGCAGGAGGATGAGCTGCCCGTCCTCGGAGATCGACCCGTAGGTGGCTGGGCCCAGGGAGTACGTCTCGATGCGCTCGTAGTCGAGTCGCTGGGCGAGAAGAGCGTAGCCGGGGATGAGGCCGGTATCGATGTCCGTCTGCACCGCGTCGCGGTACGCGGACCAGAGCTCGGGAATGCGTGTGAGCCAACCGAGGCTGAGGGCCTTGGCGATTGCCGCACGGATGACCAGCTGTTGCCGCTCGATACGCTTCAGGTCGCCGTCGGCCCGCGTGCGGGAGTAGGCGAGCGCTTGCTGGCCGTCGAAGTGGTGGAGGCCGGCCGTGACAGTCCGGTTGGGGAAGATCTCGAGGACGTCGGTGCCCCAGTCGGAAATCGTCTCCGGCACGTTCACCTCGATGCCCCCGAGCGCGTCGATGAGCCGCACGAAGCCCGTCCAGTCGACCACCACGTAGTGGTGGATGCGGATCCCGAAGGTCCTTTGCACCGTGGCGATGGCCGCGGCTGGCCCTCCCCCCGGGTACCGTTGCGAGATGCCGTACGAGAAGGCGGCGTTGATTTTCGCCTCGACCCAGAACTCGTCGCTCCCGTACGGGACCTCGGTCCAGAAGTCCCTTGGAATGGCGAGCATCTGGAGCCGGCCGTGGAAGGTGTCGATGCTGGCGATGAACATCGTGTCCGAACGTGCCGGAGAGTCCGGCGGCTCGTACGGACGGCGGTCGAGGCCCATCACGAGGATGTTGATACGGTCGCTGGGCTTCCAAACCTGCTCGTCGGGAGCGGGCACTCCCGGTACGGAGACGCTCGCTCCCAGGTTGGTGCCGGGCACGAAGATCGGCACGCTCGGTACGGCTGCCTCGTTTCCCGGGAGGACGTACCGGTCGATGCGGGTGAAAGTGAGGAGGGAGAGGTAGACGGCCAGGGCGGCGCCGAGGAAAATGGCGGCCGCAGCGCCCACGCGCCGGATGCGTTGCCTGGTGCCCACCGGAATGTCGCGCCCGCTTTTCCGGCGATCCTGAGCGCCGCGCGCACCCCCGTCAAGCCTCGAAGAGGATTCGCGTGCCGTATCGACTTCTCGTTGCCGACGGCGTCCTCGCGCTCCCCGGGGGGCCGATGCGCGCTGCCCTTCTCTGCGACGCGAACCGAATCGTCGCGATCGGCCGGGAGGTGGAGGACCCCGCCGCCGCCGTCCTTGACGCCCAAGGGCTCACGGTGGCGCCCGGCTTCGTGGAAATCCACGTTCACGGTGGCGGCGGAGCCTCCTTTCTGCCGCCGGGACCGGGCGCTCTCGAACGATACGCTCGCTGGGCACCCGCTCACGGTGTCACCGCCTTCGCGGCCAGCGTCGCCGCGCCGTCGGTGGAATCGCTGGTCGCGGCGCTCCAACTGCCGTTCGCCGGCTCGCCTGAAGGCGCCGACTTCCTGGGGTTCCACCTGGAGGGGCCGTTCCTCAATCCAGCCCGCCGGGGCGCGTTCCCGGCGGAGTGGCTCACGTTGCCGGACCGAGGTCTCTTCGAACGGCTCGCGGAGGCGGCGGGCGGGCGCTTGCGGATGATGACGGTTGCGCCCGAGCTCCCTGGCGCCGCGGACGTTGCCCGCGCCGCGGAAGAAGCCGGCGTGGTCCTGGCGCTTGGGCACACGGACGCATCCTTCGGCCAGGCGGCCGATGCCCTGCAGGGGGCGTTCACCCACGTCACGCACCTCTTCAACGCGATGCGCCCGTTCCACCACCGCGACGGTGGGCCGGTTGCCGCCGCCCTCCTCTCCGGTGCCACCTGCGAGCTCATCGCCGATGGCGAACACGTAGCGCCCGAGGTCCTCCGCTTGGCCTACCGCGTGTTAGGACCGTCCCGCGCCGTTCTCGTCTCCGATGCGGTGCCCGCCTCCGGCCCGGGGCCTATCGCGAGGACGGCCGATGGCACCATCGCCGGGAGCCTTCTCCCCTTCGACGAACACGCCCGTCGGGCCGCCGCCCTCCTCGGCGTCGACGTTTCCGCCCTCGTGCGGCTCTGTTCGGCCAACCCTGCCCGGGCCCTCGGCGTCCACCACCGGAAGGGGTCAATCGAGCGCGGTATGGACGCTGACCTGATTTTGCTCGACCGAGAGCTTCGCGTTGTGGCGACCGTTTGCCGCGGGCGGGTTGCCTTTCTGTCAGAGCCTCACCGATTCCGAGCTGCCCCCTCGCGTTGAAGTGCCCTCACGCGCGAGCTTCGTCGATCACGCCCCGGAGCGTGCGGATGGATTCGGGGATGCGCGGTCCGTACCACCAGAGGAGCTTCCCGTCGATGAGCCGCGTCGGGGCGATGGCCGCGAAGGTGGGGAGGTGCCGTTCGCGGAAGCGGTAAGGCTCGTCGGGGAGGAGGATGAGCTCGGGCTCAGCGGCGCGCAGCGCTTCGAACGTGACGAGCGGGTAGCGGGGGACGCCTTCCAGCACGTTGGCCGCGCCCGCTGCGGTGAGCATGGCGTGCCCGAACGTGCCGCTCCCGAGTCCCATCAGGGGTTTGCCCCACACGGCAGCGAAGACGCGTGGCCGGCCGGCGGCGGGCCGCGTGGCGGCGCACTCCCGAATCCGCCCCACGAGGTTGGCGGCCCGATCCTCGGCGCCGAGCAGCGCTCCCAGGTCGGCGATGACGGCGGTCGCGTCCTCGATGCTCTCGATGTTCGTGACGAGGACCCGCAGCCCGCGGCTTTCGAGGGCCTCCACGTCTTCGCGCCGGTTCTCCTCCCTGTTGGCGATAACCAGGTCGGGACGGAGCGTGGCGATGCCTTCGATGTCGGGCGTTTTCGTGCCTCCAAACGCCGGAACGGCAGCGGCCATCTCCGCGGGTTCGGTACAGTACACGGTGCGCCCCACCAGCCGAGGGCCTGCGCCGAGCCACCACACCAGCTCCGTCAGGCTCGGGACGAGAGAGACGATCCGCACGGGGTGTCCGCTCCCAGTCTGCTAGGGTGTGCGCGCGTCGCCGAGGGTGACGCGAACGGTGAGCCGCTCGGAGCCGCGGAAAAGCTCGACCTCCACGGTATCGCCGGGGTCGTAGCGGATCATCGCGACGGCCAACTCCGATTCGTTCCGGATGCGGTAGTCGCCGATGCGGACGATCACGTCGCCGTCGCGGATCCCTGCCCTGGCCGCCGGTCCGCCGGGCACCACGCCGCCGCTGTTGAGGTAGACGCCGCCCGTGTCCTCGGCGATACCGAGCTCGCGCGCCCGCGCCGGGCGGAGCGCTTCGAAGTTCTGGATGCCGAGGAGTGCGCGCCGAACCTCCCCCTTCTCGCGGATCTCTTCGTACACGGCGCGTACCGTGTCCGAACCTACGGCGAAGCCGATGCCCTGGGCAATCCCGCCTGTCGTTTGATCGGCGGCGAGCGAGGTGTTCACCCCCACGACCTCGCCCTTCATGTTCACCAACGGACCGCCGCTGTTGCCGTGGTTGATGGGAGCATCGGTTTGCACCGCGCCAAGGATGCCCAATTCCTGGATGGCCCGGTTCTTCTGGCTGACGATGCCGTGCGTGACCGTGAACCCGGCGCCTTCGCCCCGGTCGAGGTCGAGCGGGTATCCGATGGCGATGACCGCGTCGCCCACACGGACGTCGTCGAGGCGCGCGAGCGGGAGGGCGGGTAGTCCGGTCGCCTCGATCTTGAGCACTGCCAGGTCGGAGCGGGGGTCTCGCCCCACAACCTCTGCCTGGTAGACGGAGCCGTCGCTGAGCGTGACCGAAATCGACCGGGCGACGCCGTTCCCGACCGCGATGACGTGGTTGTTCGTGATGATGTAGCCGTCGCCGTCGATTACGAAGCCGCTCCCCACTCCCCCGCCGAAGGTCGCCTGGGCTTCGATTCGAACCACTGCCGGCGCTACCCGCTCGACCAGGTCGGCGAGCGAGGCCGGCTCCTGGGCAGGAAGGCTGGCTGCGGTCGTGGGCGGCGTGCCTGTCTCCGCGGCGTCCGGCGATGCCGACGGTGCCCCGCCTCCTCGGCCGCTGCAGGCCCCGAAGAGCAGGACGCCGGCTGCCGCGGCTCCGATGAAGAGCGATGGGATGCGCATGGTCGCCGCCTCCTCGTCGTGTTACCTCTTCGCTTCCAGTTTCCTCGACGCGGCTCCCGGAATGGGTAAATTCCTCACCTCAACGTAAAGAACTTCCCATACGGCGCCGGGGCCGCGGTATGATCCGGCCGACATCATGGGATGGGAACGAGATCCATCCGCTCCCGCCGTACGTACCTACGGTAGCGCTGGCGAGTTGACCTGGGGGGCGCCCCCTACCGCCGGCGACCTCGCCGAGTGGAGCGACGATTCCCTCATGGCCGCCGTGGTTGCCCGCGACCCCGACGCCTTCGGTGTCCTCTACGACCGGTACGCGCCCCTCGTGTACACCACCTGTCTCCGCGTGGTGGGTGAGCCCGCGATGGCGGAAGACCTCGTACAGGACATCTTCGTCCGGTTGTGGCAGCGCCCGGAAGCGTTCATCCCCGCCAGGGGTCGGTTCGTCACCTGGCTCCTGAGCATCACCCGTAACCGGGCGGTCGACGAGGTACGGTCGCGCAACCGGCGTCGGATGCGCGAGCTCCCCGAACCGAAGGATGCTCCGTTCGCTCCCGTCGCGACCGCTCGCGCTGACGACCCCGTATCCCTTGCCGAACTTCGCGAGGAGCAGGTGGCAGTGCGCCAGGCGCTTGCGCAGCTCCCCCCGGAGCAGCGACGGGTGTTGGAGCTCGCTTTCTTCGGAGGGTACACGCACCAGGAGATCGCCACGCGACTCCGGGAGCCGCTCGGGACGGTGAAGACGCGCATCCGGCTGGGCATGCAGAAGCTGCGGGCCTCGCTCGAGCGGTTGCGGTGAGGAGTGGACACCGATGCACGCGGAACACCTTACTCAGGCGGAGGCTGACGAGTACGCCCTCGGGGTCCTCGAACCCGATGCCCAGCGGGCGTATGCCCAGCACGCCCTCGCCTGCGACGAATGCCGGGCGCGCATCCTCGACGCCCAACGGGTGATCGCCTTGCTCGCCTTGGCCCCACCGGTGCAGGCGCCCCCGCCGGGGCTGAAGCGGCGGGTGTTGCGTGCAGCCCGTGCCCGCCGCGGCCGCGCCTGGCTCCCTCGCCTCGCACGACTGTCGCCGGCGGCAGCGGCGTTGGTGGCCACAGCCGCCGCCGTCGTCTCCATCGCTGCCGTGATATCCCTCCGGGGCCAGGTGGAGTCCCTTCGGGACGAGAACGCCCTCCTGCAATCGAAGGTCGACGACGCGCTCAGCCAGCGGTTCGAGATCGTGGCGCTCACGAACCGCCTCTCCCAGGCCGAGGCCTCGGCGTGGGAGGCCCAGTACGAGTCCCAACTCGACCGCGACATGCTCATGGCCGTGCTCTCGCCCGATTCGCAGACGGCCGAGGTGATCTCCGTGGCCGATGGCTTTACACCGGTCGGGCGGCTCATCTGGGACGGCCAACAGCAGCGGCTCTGGTTCGTGGCGAGCCGCCTCCCGAAGCTCGCCGAGGGCGAAACGTACCAGCTCTGGGTGAACGTCGACGGGCGATACCGCAGCCTCGGCACGTTCCAACCGGATGAGAGCGGATTCGCCCGCTTCGTCCGCTACCTGCCCGAGGGGCTTGCTCGCTACGAGTCGGCCGTGGTGACGATCGAACGTGCCGGCGGGTCGCCCGAACGGACCGGCCCCGGCGTGTTCTTCGTGGCCGACCTCAGCGCCTTCCGCTGAGCTCCGCTGCGAGCGCGGCGAGGCTCCGGTACACTCGCTTCGGCTGTTCTTTCGAAGCCGACCATCCCCAGTTGGACGAAAGGGTACCCGAATGCGCGAAGTCGTCATCATCGACGCGGTCCGAACACCGCTCGGCCGCCGCGGCGGCGTCCTCTCCAAGGAGCACCCCGTCGAGACCTCCGCCCTGCTCCTGAAGGCGCTCCAGGAGCGCAACGGTCTCGACCCCAGCATCGTCGACGATGTGATTTGGGGATGCGTCACCGAGATCGGCGCCCAATCGACGAACCTTGCCCGGAACATCGTGCTCACGGCCGGCTGGCCGTACACGGTGCCGGGCGTGACCCTCGATCGGCAGTGTTCCTCCGGTCAGCAGGCGGTCCATTTCGCTGCCAACCAAATCGCGGCGGGGGTCCACGACGTGGTGGTGGCCGGCGGCACCGAGTGGATGTCGCAGATTCCCCTCGGCGCGAACATCATCCCCGAATTCGGCTTCCCCTTCACCCGGCAGATGCGCGAGCAGTACGACCTCAGCTCGCAGGGCATCGCCGCGGAACGGATCGCGGAGCGTTGGGGCATCACTCGAGAAGAGGCTGACGAGTTCGCCGCCGAAAGCCAGCAGAAGGCGGCCCGAGCCCAGGCCGAGGGGCGCTTCAAGAACGAGATGATCCCCGTGCCCGGGAAGAAGAAGACGAAGAACCCCGACGGTACGGAGACGTGGGAGGATGCCATCATCGACTTCGACGAGGGCATCCGCCCGGGGACGACGCCGGAGATCCTCGCGACCCTCAAGCCGTCCTTCAAGGAGAACGGCATCCATCACGCGGGGAACTCCAGCCAGATCACGGACGGGTCGGCGGCGGTGTTGCTCACCCATCCCGAATTCGCCAAGAAGATGGGTTGGAAGCCCCGCGCCCGCATCATCTCCCAGGCAGTGGTGGGCTCCGACCCGGAGCTGATGCTCACCGGCCCGATTACGGCGACACCGCTTGCCCTCCAGCGTGCGGGGCTCACCCTGCGGGACGTCGACCTCATCGAGATCAACGAGGCGTTCGCCAGCGTCGTCCTGGCCTGGAAGCGCGAGCTCAACCCCGATATGTCGAAGGTGAACGTGAACGGCGGCGCCATCGCTCTCGGCCATCCGACGGGTGCGACGGGGGCGCGGCTCTTCGCGACGCTCATCAACGAGCTCGAGCGCCGGGAAGCCCGCTACGGGCTCATCACGATGTGCGTCGGCGGCGGCATCGGCACCGCGACCGTCATCGAGCGTATCCCGTAGGCAGCGCGTTCCGCCGGAGCACGAAGCGGGGCCCCGGCCCCGCTTCGTTTTTCGTAGAATCGCTCCAGCCCCCGCAGGAGCGAACGATGGAGAGCCTGCTCCGCGATTCATCCCTGGTCGACCTTGTCGCGCTGCTCGAACGGCGGGAGCTTTCCGCGCGCGAGCTGATGGAGGCCGTCCTCCGCCGCATCGATGAGGCGAACCCCGATCTGAACGCGATCGTCGCGCTCCGGGACCGGGACGAGCTGATGGCGGAGGCGGCAGCCGCGGATGAGCGCCTCGCTCGAGGCGACGGCCGTCCCCTCGAAGGCATACCGTTCGCTGTGAAGGACCTCGAGGACGTCGCCGGATTGCCGACGACGTACGGGTCGCTCGTCTTCCGCGACAACATCGCCCGGGAGGATTCGGTCCAGGTGGCGCGGCTGAAGGCGGCCGGGGCGATCGTGGTCGGGAAGACGAACACGCCCGAATTCGGGTACACGGCCATCACGAAGAACCTCCTCTTCGGTGTCACGCGCTCGCCTTGGAACCTCGAGCGCTCCCCCGGTGGCTCCAGCGGGGGGTCGGCCGCGGCCCTCGCGGGCTGCCTGGTGCCGTTGGTGACGGCCAGCGACGGTGGCGGCTCGATCCGGCTCCCGGCGAGCATGGTGGGTGCCTTCGGCCTCAAGCCCTCCTTCGGGCGGGTACCCATCGGCCCGAACGAGCATTGGCAGTACGCCGACACCGCGTGCTACGGCCCCCTCACCAAGACTGTCGAGGATGCGGCGCTCTTCCTCGACGTCGTGGTCGGGCCCTCGCCCTACGACCCGAACAGCCTTCCCCACCCTGGCTACTCCTACCTCGACTGCGTGCACCGGAAGCTCGACGGGCCGCTGCGCATCGCCCTCTCGCTCGACTTCGGGTACACGCCGGTGCAGGAGGACATCGCGGAGGTCGTGTCGGACGCGGCCCGGGTCTTCGAACGCCTCGGTCACATCGTCGAGCCGTTGGAAGGTGGCCCGCCGATGCTCGGGCCGGCCTGGGCGCTCCTCGGGAACTACATGCAGCTCTCCCGCCTCGCGCCGCTGCTGCCCGAGCGGGAACCGGAGTTCGGGCGCTCCTTCATCGCTGCTGTGAAGGCCGCTCGCGAGCTCACACCGGAGCGCTGGGGCGAGCTGGCAGCCCTACGGGAGCAGCTGAACCGCTGGTGTGCCGACCTCTTCGCTCACTACGACCTGCTCGTTTCGCCGACGGTTCCGTTCGACCCGCCGCCGGCGAAGGGCCCCTTTCCGGATGCCATCGACGGACGGCCGCTGCCACCTGTCGCCGTCGCGGCTTTCACGATTCCCTTCAACCTGTCGTGGCATCCGGCCGCGACGGTGCGGGCGGGCCTCTCCCGGGCGGGGCTTCCGGTCGGGATGCAGATCGTCGGGCCACGTCACGCTGACGACCTCGTCCTCCAGGCAGCCCGTGCTTACGAGCAGGAGCGCCCCTGGCACCCCGAGTGGCCCGTGCGGTGGGAGCCGCTTCCGACTCCTGCGGGCTCCAGCCGTTGACGCGAAGGGGCCGGCGCCCCCCAAGGGCGCCGGCCCCCGAATTGCCTCCGCCGGTCGTCAGGATGGCTGAGCCGGTGGCTGGGGCGGTGCCGGATTCCGAAGACCCGCCCCCAACGTGCTCGGGAACACCCGTTCGAGCGAATCGAGGTCCCAACCGCCTTCGCGGTAAATCGTCTTCTCGCGGTGCGGGATGCTCATGAGGCTGATTTCGTTGCCGCCGACCAGGAAGTCCCGCCCGTTCACGTTCGCGGCAGCGTCGGTGCAGAGGTAGACCACCAGCGGCGCCACCATCTCCGGCTTCAGCGCCTCGATCTGGGCGATGACGCTCTCGGTCTGGGTGTCGACCTGCTGGCCAGCCTCGCGGGCCTGGCGAGCGCGCTCCATCGCCGCCCGAAGCTCCGGAGAAAGGGTCATACGCGTCCCAGCGCGCGGCCGGATGGCGTTCACCGTCACACCGTAACGGCCGAGGTCGAGGGCGAGCGTGCGGGTAAGGCCGACGATGCCTTCCTTGGCGGCCGAGTAGTTCGCCTGGCCCATATTCCCGAGGCCGGACTCGGAGGACGTGTTCACGATCCGCCCGCTCCGCTGCTGACGGAAGACCTGGGAGGCGTACTTCGTGACCGTGAAATGCCCCTTCAGGTGGACGGCGATGACCGCGTCCCACTCCTCTTCCGTCATGTTGAAGATCATCCGGTCCCGGAGGATGCCGGCATTGTTGATAAGGATGTCCAGCCGCCCCCACGTATCGAGGGCAAGCTTCACGAGCTTTTCGCCGGTCGCCATCTCCGTGACGGAGTCGAAGTTGGGGACGGCGTCGCCCCCCATCTTCTTGATTTCCGCGACGACCTCTTCGGCTGGCGAAGTGTCCCGCCCTTCGCCCGCGACGGTGACGCCGGGGTCGTTCACAACGACCCGGCAGCCCTCCTTCGCGAGCAGGAGCGCCTCCGCGCGGCCGATGCCGCGCCCGGCGCCGGTGACGATTGCGACCTTCCCCTCCAAACGGCCAGGCATGCGACGGTAACCCCTTTCTCGGAATCGAATGGTTCGCTATGGCCAATCGTTGGCCGCTTCCGGCGCGCCACTCTAACACGGGCGGGCGCGAGCTGCCAGCCCCAATCGATGCATGCATAGCTCCGAGTAATGGCTACCGTTGAACTTCGTGCGCGAGACCCCATCGCTCGGCACGATCGCGTCATGCCAGTCGCCCTCGCTGTCGCACCTCACCCCGACGACGAAGCCTACCCGTTCGGCGGTCTGCTCGCGTTGCTCGCCGGCGCCGGCTGGCGTTGCTTCGTGCTCGCCGCCACGCTCGGTGAGGCAGGCGAGCGGCACGACGGTGCCTGCGGGGAACCGCTGGCCATGGTGCGTGCCCGTGAGCTCCGCGAGGCGTGCCGGCTTCTGGGAGCCGAGCCACCCCTCCTCTGGCGTCTCCCCGATGGCGGGCTGGCGGGTCTCCCCTCGCGTGGCGAAGAGCTCGCGAGGCTGGTGGCCGAACTCGACGCCGAGCTCCTCCTCTCGCTCGGCCCCGACGGCGCCTACGGCCACCCTGACCACGTGGCGGCCCACCGGTGGACGCGGGAGGCTTCGGAGCGCTCGGGCACCGCCCTTCTCGAGGCGGTGTTCGCCCCGCGCCTCTTCCTCCCGCAGTACGAGCGCTGCCGCTCCGCGGGGGTGCTGGGTGACCCACCCCTGCTCGCTCCGGACCAGCTTGGCTCGGGAAGCTGCGACATCGTGCTCCAGCTGACGCCTACGCTTCGCTCTCGCAAGCGCGCCGCCATCGCTGCTCACCGCTCCCAGCTTCCCGGGGGCGAACCCGAAGCCCTCTTCCCGCGCGGGATCGTCGAGGCCCTGCTCGACCGAGAGTCCTATGCGATCGTCCAAGGCGGGCCCGCTGTCGATGCCGTCCGTCGGCTCGTTCGGTCACTTGGTGCCTGAGGTCGCGGCCGGTCCGCGCCGATTGAAGCGAGCGGCAGCCGCATCGGGTCCCTCGGCGACGATCGTTTCGACAGCGTCGGCAGCCGTCCGCACGGTTTCGTGGAGCGTTTCGAACTCCTGTGGCGGTGGGACGGAGAGCACGTAATCGGCGACCACCTCGGGGTCCCAGCTCGGCTCGCCGTCGACGAGGGGCCGGCCGATGCCGATGCGGACGCGCACGAACTCGGCACCCACGGCGGCCACGATGCTTTTGAGGCCGTTGTGGCCGCCGTGTCCTCCCCCTTTGCGGATCCGCAGCGCTCCGACCGGCAGGTCCAGGTCGTCGTAGACGACCACGAGCTGCTCGAGAGGTACCCCTGTCCAGGCGAGTGCCTGGCGAACGGCTTCCCCACTGCGATTGACGTAGGTCCGGGGCTTCACGAGCGCCACCGTGGCGCCGGAGAGCCGACCGACCGCGATGGCCATCGTCGAGCCGGTGGTCTTCGGGCGTACGCCGGCGCGGCGGGCCAGCTCATCGACCACCCAGAAGCCGACGTTGTGGCGATGCCGCGCGTACTCCTCGCCAGGATTGCCGAGGCCGACGACCGTCCATTCGGCAGGGAAGCGGGGCGTTCCGGGCGAGCGGAGGAATCGGGGAGCCACGGGGCTCATGGTGCCGGGCGCGGAGCACAGGCGCCACTCGCGCCGCTACACTGCAGGGAGCCCGGCCAAGAAGGAGTGCCAATGGCGACGCAGGCGCAGGTCGATGAACTGCTGGAGAAGATGGCAGCCGAACGCGCCCGGCTGCTGGAAGTCGTGCGCTCCCTCTCGCCCGAGGCGCTGCGGTGGGCGCCCCTCGATGCCCAGGGCGAGGCGGAGTGGACGCCGCTCGAACAGCTCGCCCACCTCGCCGAGATGGAACGCACGTACGACGCCTGGGTGCAGGCGGCGCTCGAATCCGATAACCCCGACCTCTCCCTCATCGCCTGGCAACGGGTGGAGATCCCGGTCGAAGACGCGCTCGATGCGAGCCTGGACGACCTGCTGGCGCAGTTGGAGCGGGAGCGTGCGCGGACGCTCGAGATGATCCGCTCGATGTCGCTCGAGGCGTTCGACCGTACAGCCACGAGCCCCATCTTCGGCACGCTCACCGTGCTGCAGTGGCTGCGGTCGTTCTATCGGCACGACCGGCAGCACATCGCCCAGATACTCGGGATACCCAGCGATTACCGGCCGAACTTTCTCGGCGGACGGGAGCCCGACCAGCGTCGGCGCCGGCGCCCGGCGTGAGGGCGGTCAAGCTCGCCGGGCGGCGAGCGCCGAGGCTGGCTTACCGCCGATGGCGCGTACGAGGCCGCACCGCTCGCAGCGGGCAACCCGCACGGCCTTCGTGCGCACTTCGACCTCGTAGCGCCAAACGTGGAGACAGGCAGTCGGGTCCATGCCTTCAGCGTCGCGCGGCCGTATGAACGGCGCGTTTCCCTTCGGGGTCCGAGGTGTGTCGTGTGGCCCGGGTTCCGTTGCCCACCGTGGCGAGGGAACTTATAGTACGTTTCCGCTGGCCTATGCTTATCGACCTGCATGCCCACACCTGGCCCCGTTCGCACGATAGCGTTCTCAGCCCCGATGACCTGATCATTCGTGCGAAGCAGGCCGGATTGGACGCGATTTGCTTTACCGAACACGACACGGTGTGGGATTACAAGACCATCGAAGAGCTCCGGGCGAAACATAACTTTTTAGTGCTCACGGGCGTGGAAATCAGCACTGATGACGGGCACATGCTCGTCTTCGGCATCGACAAATACGTTTTCGGGATGCACCGCGTCCGCGAGCTCGCTTCCTATGTGGAGCGCTGCAACGGTGTGATGATCGCCGCCCACCCCTACCGGCGGCAGATGCCCTGGTTTAGCCGAACCGAAGAGGAGTACCAGGCTGCCCTCGAGAAGGCGGCTCGCAATCCCGCCTATCAGTACGTCCAGGCGCTCGAAGAGCTGAACGGACGGGGGAGCGACAAGGAGAACGAATTCTCTCGGCGGCTGGCCGACATGCTGAACCTGAGAGGGACGGCGGGCACCGACTCCCACGCCATCAGTGACATCGGGAAGTGCGCCACGTACTTCGAGCGCGAAATCCGGGACGAGCGCGAGCTGATCGCGGAGTTGAAAGCAGGGCGGTTCGAGGCCGTCGACCTCCGCACCGGCAAGCCGCTCTTCACCCGCAGGCCCACGGACGCCTAGCCGGCCAAGGTTCGACCTGGTCGTCTCCCGGCGGCCGGGAAGCCGCTAAGGGGGGAGGTCTGGTCGGGCGGCGGTCAGGGCATCGAAACATCCGATAACGGGGCCGCTCGTGCCGCGCTTCACACAGCGCAGGCCGAATTGTAGTATCGCGAGGGACCGCCGGATGGGCGGCCGCTAGCTCCGCGAACGAAACGAGAGGAGTCAGCATGGCGTACGTCATCACCTCCCCGTGCATCGACGTCCAGGACCAGTCCTGCGTCGAGGTTTGCCCCGTCGACTGCATCTACTTCGACGAGGGCGAGGACCGCATGCTCTACATCAACCCCGACGAGTGCATCGACTGCGGCGCTTGCGAGCCCGCCTGCCCGGTCTCGGCTATCTTCGCCGAGGACGATGTCCCGGACGCCGAGAAGGAGTTCATCGAGCTCAACCGGAAGTGGTTCGAAGACAAGGCGGCCGTTCGGGCTCGCGTCAACGAGCTGAAGCCCTCGGCCTGAGCCGTCCGCCGAAGCGAACGCGGAAGGCTGAGCCGCCCACCAGGAGCGGCTCAGCCTTCGCGTTGACCGTCTCTCGCCATCCGATACCCTGAGGTTCGGCGC
The DNA here is from genome assembly GCA_002898215.1 of bacterium HR29. Lineage (GTDB taxonomy): Bacteria > Chloroflexota > Dehalococcoidia > Tepidiformales > Tepidiformaceae > HRBIN29. The sequence goes on from BEIF01000001.1 coordinate 524,542, forward strand.
TGCGTATCGAGCGCGGCGCGAAGGAGTGACCCCATGGCCACCCGCGCGACTCTCACTGCTGCCCCCCGGTCCATCCTCGGGAAGCAGGTGAAGCGGCTGCGCCAGCAGGGCCTGCTGCCCGCCAACGTGTACGGTCGCGGACTCGAGAGCCTCGCCCTCCAGCTCGATGCCCGCGAGTTCTTGCGCACCGTTCGCGCGGCGGGCGTGCGCAGCATGTTCGAGCTGAAGGTCGAAGGTGAATCCCAGCCCCGCTACGTCCTCATCCGCGCGCTCCAGCGGAAGGGCGGGACCGGCGATCCCATCCATGTGGACTTCTACCAGGTCGACCTGAACCGCCCGATCCTCACCAACGTACCGCTCCGCGTCGTCGGCGAAGCCCCCGCGGTGCGCGACCTCGCCGGAACGCTCCTCGTGGCAATCGAATCCGTCACCGTGCGCTGTCGCCCCCTCGACCTGCCCGAGGCCATCGAGGTGGACGTGTCGAAGCTCGCCAGCTTCGACGCGACGATCACCGTCGGGGACCTTACTCCCCCTCCAGGCGTCGAGGTCGTTACGGAGCCCTCCACGCTCGTGGCGACCGTCAGCCCGCCGCGCTTGCGGCTCGGCGGCGAGACGCCGGCTGTCGACGGGGCGGAGGGCGCCGAAGCCGCTGAGGAGTAGACCTTCGTGGAAGGCGGGCGCGGGTACCCTGCTCCCTTGGGGGAAGCGGCGCTCGCCTTCTTCGTGCAATGGCTCGGGCGACATTACGCCCGCTCCATATCGGTCGAGGAGCGAGAGAAACCCTCCGAGGAGCTCGCGGCCGCCCAGCTGATCATCGGGCGGCGATGGCGGCTCCGGGTGGCAGTCATCAATCTCGTCGCATCGGAAGCGACGTATCGCTCGGAGCTGAGCCGGGCAGCACTGGAGCGCCGCCTCGATGCTGCCGGGCTTTCCGTCATCGTCTGGGCGCCACGCGGCGCACCTTTGCCCTTCGACGAGCCGGCGCTTTCCGAACTCGCCATCGCCGTCGAGGAGGCGAAGCCTACCGGGGACGGCCGCCTCGAGGCTCGACTGCCGGTCACCCTCTACCTCAGACGAACGGCGCCGACCGGCTCGGTCGTTACCGCGTTCGGCGCGTTCGCGGACCATTGGGCCCAGTTCACGAATCGCGTTCCCGGATCGTTCCAGCTCGACTCCCGTGCCCTCCACCGGCTCCCCGCCGACCCCCAAGAGCGGGAGGCGCTCGTAGAGCGCATCGTGATGGCCGCGCAACAGCCCGAGGTCGACGAGGGAGTCGAGATCCCCGCCTTCGACGCCTGGACGGTGACGCGTCTCGACGGCGAACGGGCATACGTCGTCGCCTCGCCCCAGGAGCCCTCGGACGACCTCTCGGCTTCCCAGCGACGGGCGCTCCGTCGGCTGCTCGGGGAGGCACGCGAGGCGGTGAGCGGCCCGGCCGATGCCCGTGCGCTGGCGGTCCTCACCGTGAGCACCTACGCGGAGGGGGAGCGGGTCTCGTGGGCCCTCCGGGGCATCGACCCAGCGCTCTACGCTGAATTCGACCTCCTGACCGTGCTCGCGGACGGTCTGGCGAAGCCCGTCCTCGAGCCACCGCGGGGCGCACTGCCTTGGGACGCTCCGCTCGGGCCAGCCGGGCGCGCGTAGCGACTACGGTGCTGTGCCGCCCCCAGCTCCGCGCCATTCGGCGGCGCTTCCCCGGTACGCCTCGATCCAGAGGCGCGGGTTGTCGAACGCCGCTGCGAGGAACGTTTCGGGGTCGCGGAATTCGGGCACCCACGTCGCGGTGCCAGCCCGGCTGGCGAGGAAGACGGCCGGCTGGTCGGCCGCGGGCCGGTAGGGAGCGTTGCTGATGGCCGTCCGCACCCGTTCCGCGCACTCTGCCGCCCCTCGGGCAGGGCAGTCGACGAGGAGAACGGCGAAGTGGTTCTCCCCGACCCGGGCGACGATGTCGCTGGCCCGGGTGGAGAGCAGGATGCGGGAGGCCACGACCCGCCTCCAGCCGGGATCGACGGTCGCAGCCTGGTTCCTCGTCAAGGGCTCGACCTCGACGACGAGGAGGGAACACGCCGAGGGCGTACGGTGCAGCCGAGCGATCTCCCGTTCGATCGCCTCGAGCAGGTAGAGCCGGTTGGGGAGGCCCGTTTCCGGATCGGTGCGGCTCCAGGCATCGGCGAGGGGTGCCTCGGATTGGAGCCGGCGCTGTTCGCCGGCTGGCCGTCGGATACGGAACACGCGCTTCCTCCCTTCTCCGTCGCTCTCAGGCCACCGAAGGGCCGTCGTCGCCCCCGACAGCGAACGCGGCCAGCGGCAGGGGCACCGTCCGCGGCTGCCGGAGCTGTTCGGCCGCCCGCTCCCACAGCTCGGCCGGTTCGGGGGATTCGGCCGCGGCAACGGCGATGCTGACCGCGGCCGGAAGTTCGCCGGGCATCTGGCTCGACTGCTCCACCTGGTGAGCGACGCGGCGGGCGACCCTGCGGGCCAGGTCGATGCCCGCGCCGCCGAGCGCCACTGCGAAACGCCCTCCTTCCAAGCGCGCCGCCACGTCTCCCGTGCGCACCGAGCTGGCCAGAATCCGCCCAATCCGATGGAGCATGCGGTCGCCCGCCTCTCGGCCGTGCACTTCGTTCACGACGCGCAGGCCCACCACGTCGAAGAGGAGGAGCGCGACCGGTTGGCCGCGGCTGCGCGCGTCGGCGCAGAGGGATGCGAACTCCTCTTCGAAGGCGAGGCGGTTGGAGAGACCGGTAAGGGGGTCGGTGCGGGCCTCCCGCTCGAGCCAGCGCAGCATCGTCCCGCGGTGACGGAGCCGGCGTTGCTGACGCACCGCCGCTCGCACTGCGCCCGCCGCCTCCGGGGAACCGAGCTCGGCGCGCGCAATGACGGGAAGAGGCGACGGCGAGCCGTTCTCCTCGTCGCGGATGAGCACGACCGCGAGGTCCGGATACCCTTCGACTACGCTCCGTAACTCCTCGTGCTCCTCCCACACCGGCTCGGCGACGAGGAGGGCATCCCAGGGGCGGCGGCCGATGAGACGAGCCGCGTCGGCGGCCGAACGCGCGCTCTGGACCATCCAATCCGGGTCTGCTCCCGCGACAGCGCGGAGCGAGGCTCGCGCCGCAGCGGCATCACGCTCGACGACCAGGACCCGGAGCTGGGCCACCTCGGAGCGGATTCCGGTCCCGATGGTCATGGTTCCCGCCTCTTCACGTAAGGAACATCGGCAGGAACCCCATCCTTCAGGAGGGTTGGGGGCCGGAACAGAGTGGGGATGGTGACAGGTGCGAGTCGAAGTGGGTCAGTCGAAGAGCGGTCCTCCGGGGTCGATCACGCTTCCGTCCACCCCGATGACGGCCGGGCGCTCCTCACAGTAGCCCTCGCTCTCGCACTTGTCGAAGAGGAACGCGCGCCGCTTCCGGTCGAAGTGGATGTGCCATGTGCCTAGCACGAGGTTCCCTTCCGGCCGGGCGAGTTGCTCCTGCAGGACGCGGATCAGCGCTTCGAGTTCTTCCCTTCCCATCGCTCTCCTTCCATCACGAGCTTCCGAGGCTCCGCTCCTCTTGGGGGTCGGCAATCGGCAGGGCGACGTGAGCCGGCTGGAGGCGGCCGATGGCTCCAGCTCCGGCGGCCGCGAAGGCGGTGACGGCGACGACCGCGGCCGCCATCGCGAGGAGCGTGGCGCGCTCGCCGATGTGGTCGGCGAGCACGCCGAAGGGCAAACCCGCGATTCCGTTCGCTCCCCAAGCGAGCATCGTGAGGGACATCACACGGCCGTAGTAGGCCGGCTCGGCTTCGCGCATGACGAGCGCGTTGTTGAGCATCTGGAAGGTGCCCGTCCCCGCGCCGACGAGGAACATGGCGGCGGCGAGGTGGAGGAAGTTCGGCGCGAGACCGGCCCAGGCCAGCGAGGCGCCCATGAGCAGCCCACCCCCGAACATCAGGTCCCAAGCCCTGGGAGTGCCCGCCCTGCCCGCGAGCGCCAGCGTGGCGGCGAGCCCCGCGACAGCACCGACCCCCATCAGCAGGCCCAAGTCGCGGGAACTCCGGCCGAGCTCGTTCTCGAGGAAGCCGGGGAGCACCACCTGGTACGAGTAGCCGGTGATGACGATGGCGATGAACGTTCCGGCGAGGAGCGCGAGCCGCGGCCGCCCGGTGACGTGAGCGACGCCCTCGCGCAGGTCGGTGAGGACCGAGGTCGGCGCTCCCCCTCGGCTCTTGGTGGCTGGGAGGCGTGCCAAGGTGGCCACCACCACGACGAACATCGCCGCCATGGCGAGATACGTCCCGCCCGTTCCCACGCCTGGAGCGGCGATGAGGAGGGCCGCCAGGAGCGGCCCTAGGATTCGCGTCGCTGTCATGGCGACCTGCTGCAACGCGATCCCGTTGGCGAGGGCGGGCCCGCGGAGGATTTCGCCGATCCACGCCTGGCGAGCGGGCGCGATGAACGAGAACACGACCCCCATCACGAAGGTGGAGGCGATGAGCCAGGCCACGGTGATGGCACCGGTGATGATGAGAACGCCGACGCCGGCAAAGGTGAGGCCGATGACCGTCTGCCCCACCAACAGCAACCGCCGCTTCGATACACGGTCGGCAATCACCCCTCCGAACGGCGCGACGGCGAGCGTGGCCACGCCCATCCCGAGGGAGACGGCACCGACCGCCCCGTTCTTCCCCGTGAGGTCGAAAGCGACGACGCTCTGAACGACCCACGACATCATGAAGGCGAGGAAGGCGAGGGAGGTCCCGAACCAGAGGACCCGGTAGTCCCGGTTGCCGAGGGAGGCGAAGGTGCTCTTCGCCCAGCCGCGAGCTCTCTCGGGTGACGCCATCCTCGACATCGTACCCAACGGCGGGCGGGAGCGTTGCGCGCGAAGGCGCACCCCGACACACTCGGGCCATGGCGCGCGTCTTCGTTTCCCGAACGCTTCCCGGACGCGCCGTGGCGATGCTCGAGGAGGCGGGGCACACGGCCGAGGTGTGGCCTGGCGAGCTTCCCCCGCCGCGCGAGGTGCTCTCCGACGCCCTCGCCGATGCCGACGCGGCAATCGTGCTCCTCACCGATCGCATCGATGCGAGCTTGCTCGAGCGGGCAGCGAAGCTGCGGGTCGTCGCCAACGTTGCCGTGGGGTACGACAACATCGATGTGGACGCGGCCGCGGCCCGCGGAGTGTGGGTCACCAACACACCCGGCGTCCTGCACGAAACGACGGCCGACTTCACCTTCGCCCTGCTCCTCGCCGCCGCTCGGCGGGTGACCGTCAGTGAGCGCGCTGCTCGCGCTGGAGGTTGGAAGACGTGGTCGCCGACGGCGTTCCTCGGCCCAGATGTGCACGGTGCGGTGCTGGGCATCGTCGGCCTGGGGCAGATCGGGACGGCTGTTGCCCGCCGCGCCCGCGGCTTCGCCATGCGTACCCTCTACACGAGCCGCACGCGGAAGCCGGCGCTCGAGGAGGAGCTGGGCGTCGAGTGGCGGAGGTTGGACGACCTGCTCTCGGAGTCGGATTTCGTGTCCCTCCACGTCCCGTTGACGTCCGAGACGCGCGGGCTGATCGGCGCTGAACAGCTCCGAAGAATGAAGCCGGGGGCGATCCTCGTGAACACCGCTCGGGGGCCCGTCGTCGACCACCGAGCACTGGTCGAAGCCCTGCGCGAGGGACACCTCGGTGGTGCGGCGCTCGACGTCACCGACCCGGAACCCCTCCCGCTCGACCACCCTCTCTGGGCCTTCGAGAACGTAGTCATCACGCCGCATATCGCCTCGGCCAGCGAGCGGACGCGGGCGCGCATGGCGGAGATGGCGGCGGAGAACGTGATCGCGGTGCTCGCCGGGCGTGAGCCACCGAACCCTGTCGCGGGCCCTCGCGCCTCGCCGAAGCGCACATAAGCGGGGTTTGTCGCATAATGCGCGCAAGCCGCCTCGCGCGCTGAAGAACCACGTCTTTCCGAACGGAGAACGCCGCTTGCCCCGAAGCAGCCGTCCCCCTGGGAACCTTTGGCTCGCCGAAGAGCTCTGGAACCTCGACGCTATCCAGTTCGGCGACTTCACGCTTGGCCGAACGGCGGTACATTCGCCCATCTACATCAACGTCCGCCGCCTCGTGAGCAACCCGAGGGCGCTGGCCCGCGTGGCCCGCATCATCCGCGAGGAGCTGGAAACGCTCCTCTCCATGCGCAACCCGCACGTGCGGCCGTTCAGCGTGGTCGCGGGCGTGCCCTTCGGCGGTCTCCACATCGCCACCGCCTTCGCCCTCGATGCGAAAGTGCCGATGATCTACATCCACCCCCCTGGCACGGACAAGGCGAACGTCATCGAGGGCGTGTACGTCCGTGGGCAGACGTGCCTCATCATCGACGACCTGATCACCGGCGGCGGGAGTATCTTGCAGACCGCCGCGACGCTCAGCGAGGCAGGCCTGAACGTCTACGACGCTGTCACCCTCGTCGACCGGCAGGAGGGCGGGCGCCAGGCGTTGAAGGCAGCGGGGATCAACCTGATCTCCATCCTCACGCTGGAGCAGATCGCGAACTACCTCATGTCGGCGGGCTACATCGACGAATCGTGGTACCGGCGGACGATGGAGTACATCGAGGCCCGCAACCCTGGGCGGAACGGGGATTAGCCGCCCCGGCGATACCCCTCCAGGTCGAGCGTGACATAACGAAAGCCGGCCCGCTTCACGGCGGCGACGGCTCGCTCGCGCACCTGGGGATCGGTAAGGAGGCGCAGCCCCTCGGCGTCGGTTTCGATGCGGGCGATCTCCCCATGGTGGCGCACGCGGAGCTGGCGCAGGCCGAGCGCGCGGAGCGCCGCTTCGGCGGCCTCGACTTCGGACAGCAGCTCCACCGTGACCGGCGTCCCCTGCGGGATGCGGCTGGCGAGGCAGGCCATCGCCGGCTTGTCCCATGTGGGGAGCCCCATCGCGCGGGAGAGCGCCCGAATTTCGGCCTTGGTCAGCCCCACTTCGAGCAGGGGGCTACGGACACCGTGGAGCTCGGCAGCACGCCGTCCCGGCCTCCAGTCGTGGACGTCGTCGGCGTTCGTCCCATCGACGACGACGGCGCCTCCCGCGGCACGGGCGACCGCCCCCAGGACGGTGAAGAGCTCGTTCTTGCAGTGGAAGCAGCGGTCGCCGGCGTTCGCCGCGTAGGCTGGGTTCTCGAGCTCGTGCGTCTCGACCCACTCGTGGGCGATGCCGATGGCACGTGCCACCTCTTCGGCGTCGCGCCGCTCGGCTTGCGAAAGGGAGGGCGAAACCCCCGTGACAGCCTTCGCGTTCGGACCGAGCGCCTCGGCGGCCACAGCCGCGAGGAAGGATGAGTCGACGCCCCCGCTGAACGCCACGATGACGCGCCCGTACGACCGCAGAAGCTCGACCAGACGGGACCGCTTCTCCTGGGCCGTGTTCACGCCGCCATGCTAGCACGCGGGTCGGCCCCTCAACGCCCCGCGCACCCGCGACAGACTGGTCCCGTCTCTCCTTCCAGATGGAGGCCGTCAGTGACCTCCTCGCCGCACGCTCGGCACTCCACCCTCCCACGCGGCTTTCCGGGCAGGTCCGCCTCCGTAAGGTCGAATGGCCAGGGCTGCAGCAGGAAGAGCTCCTCGGCGGGAAGCGAGGCGTAGGCGGCCCGCTGCGCTTCGAACGGCTCGACCCCAGGGAACGCGGACGACGCGACGGCGCGGAGCCCCGGTCGGGCGGCGACGCGGACGGCACGGCGAGTGGCGAGGTCGTAGAAGCGCGCAGCCAGCTTCCCCTGGTCGTCGATACGGAGGGTGCGACGGCCGGGACGGCAGCCCGTGACGGCGACGAAGGCGTCGAGCGCGCAGCGGCTCGTTTCGGCGACGAGGATGAGCCGCTTGTCGGCGTCCGGCAGGGCGATACCGAGCGCTCGGCCGCCTTCGAGGGCGAGCCTGGCACCGAGGACGATGCCAGGGCATCCGTGACCGCCGTGGAACGCACGGGCAACCCCGATCGCGCGGGCGGCGGTCAGGTCCGGGGGCAAAAGCCCGCGAAGGTGCCCAACCAGGGCTTCCAGCTCCGAGGCTGCTGACGTGCCGTCCCACCTCGCAAGGACATCCTCCCCCTCGGCGGCGGGCGTGGCGCCGACCAGGACCGTCGGAACGGGCTCGGGCCGATGCGTCTCCAGCAGCACGAGGTCGGCGTACGCGGCGACGGAGTGGGCGAGGTCGGCGGCCTCGTCCGTTCCCGGCGGCAGGGTGAGCTGGCGCCGGTCGGGGGCACGCAGGAGCATGGCCGACGGTGCTGCTTCCCAGATGCGACCCGAGGCCTTGTCGGGGAGGTCGAGGGGGTGATGGGTGCGCTTCACCCAGACCGTGCGCACGCCCGCCCGCTCGAGCGCCGGAATGAGCCGGGCGCACAGGCTCGTCTTCCCTGACTTGCTCGCGCCGCGGATGGCCACCACCGCTGGGAGGTCGAACACGACGCGCTCGCGCATAGAGCGAGGGTACCGGCCGGAGCCGTCCCTCCGCACCGCCGACCGGCCGGCGGTGACTGCCCCGTTCGGCCGTCGCCGGACTCCGCGACGTTCACCGGGCATTGGAATCGGAGCGAAAGCGGGATAGAATTGCCAGGCTGCGAACGAGCTTTTGACGGCGAATGGAGGTCGTAGATGAATCGTCGTACGGTGGCCGCCGTCGGTGCCGCTGTGCTGTTGCTGGCACTTAGCGGCACCGTCGCCGGGCTCCTCGTTTGGGAACGGGGCGCGAAGGAGCCGGAGGCGAAGCCGAGCCCACCGCCAGCCACAGAAGCGACACCGACTCCTCCGCCGACGGTGGCAGTCGAGGCGACACCGCCTCTTCCCGCCCGCTGCGTGATGGTCGAGGGGCCGCTCCCTGCCCGCCTTCCCGGTGACCGCGCAGCCTCCGACGTCTCCCAGACGTACCCGTTCCTGTCGACGACCGACGACCTCGCCGGGAACGGGTACGTCGAGGAGGAATTCCTTCTTGCCGGGGAGGCCGACGCCTTCGGTCGGGACGGAACGCTCCTCGCGACCGGCGTGCCGTACCGTACGCGCATCATCGTGCGCCGCCCGGCGGCGGAGTCGCGCTTCGACGGCACCGTGCTCGCCGAGTGGCAGAACGTGACCGCCGGGTACGACCTCGACGCGCTCTGGGACGGAAAAGGCTTCATGCGTGCCGGCTACGCGTGGGTCGGCGTTTCCGCCCAGCGGGTGGGCGTCGACTTCCTGAAGGATTGGAGCCCCGCTCGCTACGGAACGCTCGACGTAACGGGTGGTGGTCGGTACACGGAGGACCAGCTCTCCTACGACATCTTCGCCCAAGCGGCACTGGTCCTGCGCGAGCCGCGCGCCCGTTGCCCCGGCAGCGCGGACCCGCTCGGCGGCCTCCGCCCGGCCACCGTGCTGGGGATCGGGGCCTCACAGTCGGCCCTCCGGATGGTGGTGTACTACGATGCGGTTCTCCCCAAGGCCCGGTATCGTCCCTTCGACGGGTACGCCTTCGTCGTCGGGCCGGCGCCCAGCCGCGAGGGGAGTGAGCCCATCTTCCACGTCCTCTCCGAGACCGACGTGCGGGCGGTGCCGCGCCGCCGGGACGACAGCGACACGTACCGCCGGTGGGAGGTTGCGGGCGCGGCGCACGCCGGGTACCGCGGCTACGCCTACCGGCTGCCGATCCTTCAGCGCGATCTCCCCTCCGGGCCGGCCTCCTACCAGTGCGAACGTCCTCCCCTGAGCCGGGTCTCCCTTCACCTGGTGTTACGGGCCGCCTACGCCCACCTGGTCGCGTGGGTCCGAGAAGGAACGCCCCCTCCACACGCCCCCGACATCCTCCGCGACGAGACGGGGTCGGTCGCGCGCAACGAGCTCGGCCTCGCTCTGGGCGGCATCCAGCTCTCGCAGGTGGCGGTGCCGACCGCCCTCAATACTGGTGCCAACTCCGGGCCCGGCTTCTGCATCCTCCTGGGGACGCACATCCCCTTCGAACCGCAGCGGCTCGCGGAGCTGTATCCGAGCAGGGAGCGGTACCTCGCGCTCGTCGAGCAGGTGGACCGGAACAACGTTCGGCTGGGGTACCTGCTTCCAGAGGACGCTGCAGACCTCCTCGCAGAGGCCCGGGAATCTGGGGTCGGGGGCGATTAGCGCGACCGAGACGGAACGGGCGGGGGCTCTTTGGAGAACCCCCGCCCGGATTCGCCCGTGACCTTGGTGGAGCTGGGGGGATTCGAACCCCCTACCTTTTGACTGCCAGTCAAACGCTCTCCCAATTGAGCTACAGCCCCACCCGGGATCCATCCTAGCGGCGGGCGTCGGCTTCGGACAACGGTGGCGGTGGCCTAGCGGCGGCCCCGGGGGTCGAGGGCGTCGCGCAACCCGTCCCCGAGGAACGTGAAGGACAACATGAGGATAGCGATGGTGGCCGCGGGAACGCTGATCATCCAAGGGTTCGAGCGGAAGTAGCTGTACCCCGCGAAGACGAGGGTGCCGAGGCTCGCCGTGGGAGGTTCCACCCCGAAGCCGATGAGCGCGAGTACCGCTTCGGCGTAGATGGCCAACGGAATGCCGAACGTCAGCACGACGATGACCGGACCCAGGGTGTTGGGGAGCATGTGGACGAACACGATGCGCGGTGTCGAGGCTCCGAGGGCCCGCGCGGCCGTGACGAAATCGCTCGCTTTCAGCGACAGCATCTGTCCGCGCACGAGGCGCGCCGTCGTCACCCAGCTCACGAGACCGATGGCAAGGATGACTTGGAGGATCGTTCCCGGAAGGCCGGGGATCTGCGGGTCGCCGTTGCCGATGATGGGCCAGGGGCGCTGGCTGAGGACGGCGCGCATTAGCACGATGGCGAGCAGGTCGGGGAAGGCGTAGGCCACGTCCACGAAGCGCATGATGAGGTTGTCGAGGAACCGGCCGCCTAGGGCTGCCGCGGCGCCGACCGCGATGCCGATGAATGCCACCAGGACCTGCGTGCCGAGACCGATCCGGAGCGAAATGCGGACGCCCTCCCACACCCGCGCCCAGTTGTCTCGGCCGAGGTTATCGGTGCCGAGCCAGTGGGCGGCCGAAGGCCCCTGGTGGGCTTCCCGGACGGCTTGTGCCGAGGGCTCGTACCGCCCGACGGCGTCGACCGTCGCGGTCAACACGGAGAGCACCGCCATGGTGACCACGATGGCGAGACCGACCATCGCGAGGCGGTTCCGCACGAGGCGGTCGAACGCCTGCCGCCATAGCCCCCGGTGCCGTACCGGGAGGCCGAACTCCTCGAACGCGGGCAACGCGATCGGTTCGCTGGCCACGGGTCAGTACCGAATGCGGGGGTCGACGATCGCGTAGGAGATGTCGACCACAAGGTTCATGACGGCGATGGCCACGGCGAAGAGCAGCGTCGTTCCCATGATCATCCCGTAATCGCGGAGCTGGACCGCATCGACGAAGGCTGTACCGACGCCGCCGATAGCGTAGAACCGCTCGATGATGAACGACCCGGTCAAGAGGCCGGCGAGGATAGGGCCGGCGATGGTGAGCACGGGGATGAGGGCGTTGCGCACGGCGTGGCGCATCACGACGCGGAACTCCGTGAGTCCCTTGGCGCGTGCTGTCCGGATGTAGTCCTGGTTCAGCACTTCGAGCATGGATGCGCGCGTCACGCGGGCGATCAGCGCGAGTGGCAACATCCCGAGGGAGACGATCGGCAGCACCATCTTCCGATAGTTTCCGAACTCCCACCCCAGAACGTCGAACCATCCGAGTTGGAGGGAGAAAAGCAGGACGAGGAAGACGGCGAGGACGAAGTTCGGGACGGAAGCCCCGATGGTCGCCAGCACGACGCTGAAGTAGTCCACCGCCGAGTTCTGACGGACGGCGGCTGTCACCCCGAGGGCGAGCCCTCCTACGAGGGCGAAGGAGAACGCACAGAGGCCGAGCTGCACCGACTTCGGGAGACGCTCGCGGATGATCGTCGTGACCGGCCGGTTCTGCGAGAACGACTGCCCGAGGTCGCCCGTCGCGAGCCCGCGCAGGAACAGGCCGTACTGCACGAGGATGGGCTTGTCGAGGTTGTACTTCCGCTCCAAGTTCGCCATGACCTGCGGGGGGAGCGGCTTCTCGCGGTCGAAGGGTCCCCCGGGGACCGCGTGCATGAGGAAGAAGGTGATGGTGGCGATGGCCCAGACGAGTGGTACGAAGGCCAAGATGCGCCGAACGAGGTAGGTGGTCACGCGCTCCTGCTCCCGCGGGGCGTGGGTCGATGGAAGGGGCGGACGAGTGGGGGAGCAGCACGGCTCCCCCACTCGCGGTCTTCGGAGCGGAGCGTTACTCGCTCAGCCACCAGAGCTCAGGCGCCCAGTCGCCGGCGAGGACGCGGTCCTGGGAAGTCGCGTTCTCGCGGACGCCCTTGAGACGTGGGTCGATGAGCACGTGGTTGAGCGAGTGGTACATGGGCGCCACGCCGCAGATGCGGGTGCTGATGAGCTCGTTCACCTTCTTGTACTGCTCGCGGCGCTCCTGGTCGTTCGTGTTGTACCGCGCCTTGGAGATGAGGTCGTCGATTTCGGGGTCGCTGCAGTTGTAGTTGTTCAGCGTCCCGCCTGTATCGAAGAGACCGATGATCCAGTTCTCCGGGTCGGGGTAATCCTGGTGCCAGCCGCCGGGGAAGAGCTCGAATTGCCCCTCGGTGAAGCGCTTCGAGCGGGTCGGGGCATCGACGATCTCGATGTTCACGTCGATGTTGAGGATCGTCTTGAACTGCTCCTTCAGGAATTCGGCCGTTGCCCGGGCGCCTGCGGAATCACGGATGAGGATGCTCAGGGTCGGGAAGCCCTGGCCGTTCGGGTAGCCGGCGGCGGCGAGCGCCTCCTTCGCCTTCTCGGGGTTGAAGCCGATCTGCTCCTCGAAAAGGTCGGTGGCGTTCGGGTCGAGGCCGAGCACTTCGGGCGGAACCCAGGTCGTCGTCGGAGTCACCGCGCCCTGGAGCACGTTCTCGGCCAGCGCCTTCCGGTCGATGGCGCGGGAGAGGGCGAGTCGCACGTTCAGGTTATCGAGCGGCTTCTTCTTCAGCTGCATCTCCAGGCCGATGGTCGTCGGCGTGACGTAGCTGAGGAGCTTGTCGGGGAACTCCTGCTGGAGCGCCTTCAAGTTCGTGGCGTCGGCCAGGGCCATGTGAAGCTCGCCCGCCCGGAAGGCGTTGTTCGACTGCACGTTGTCCTCGATGTAGCGGAAGGTGATCTTGTCGAGGTAGGCGGGCTGGCCGGCGTAGTTCGGGTTACGCGTGAAGACCATCCGCTCCTTCGGCACGTACTCGGAGACGACGAACGGGCCGTTGAAGGCGAGCTTCGTCGGATCCTCCGGCCACGGCGTCGAGCCGTCGGGGACGATGTGGATGGGCACGGGCCACGTCATCCACATCGTGAGGATGGTGGTGAAGGTCGGCTGGGGCTGCTGGAGCTTGAATTCGATGGTGGTATCGTCGATGGCCCGCACGCCCAGCTTCGCGCGCAGAGCGGCCTTTTCCGCTGCCGACTTGTCCGTCGCCGCGTAGTAATCGTCGCAGCCGACGATGTTGGAGAGGAGGTACTGGTATTCACCAGCGTTGTCGGGGTTGCAGGTTCGCTCGATTCCGGCGACGAAATCTTCCGCCTTCAGGTCGTCGCCGTCGGACCACTTCAGGCCGGGCTTGATCTTCACGGTGTAGGTCTTCCCGTCCGCCGAAATCTGCGGCATGTCGGCCGCCATCTCGGGCACGGGCTCGTTGTCCTTGTTCAGCTTGTAGAGACCGCGGAAGACGAACGTCTGGTGCCCGATGTCCTGCGCGAAGGACGAGAAATGCGGGTCGAACGACTGGAACTCGAGATACTGGACGACGATCTCGCCGCCCTGCCTCGGCTGCTCGGCCTCTCCGCCGGGGCCTCCGCCCTCCTCGTCGTCGCCGCAGGCGGCGGCGAGAACCACCGCCGCGAGGGCGAACAAGCCGAGGAGCGCACGCCAATTGAATTTTTCCATGGATTTCCTCCCTCCTCCTCGGGTTACCGCGCGGTAGGATGCACCCTCGGGCCCTCGGTGTCAACGTTGGGCTCGAATCCCTATCACCGGAGGCAATGCCCGAAAGAAGTACGGTTCAGGCGTCGGGCGCGATTCGTGTGCTGCAAGGGCGCTTACTGCGCGCGCGGTGCCGGCCAGTGACCCTGACGACGGAAGCGGGAAAAACGGGGAGCATGGCGTGAACGTCGTCGTGGCGGGCGGAACAGGCTTCATCGGGAGCGCCATCGTCCGGCGCTTGGCGGAATCGGGGCATCGGGTCGTGGTCCTCTCTCGAAGGCCGCGACCGGGCCTGGGCGGAGTTCAGCACGTCGCTGCAGACGTCACCGATCGCGCTTCCCTCCGAGGGAAGCTCGCGGGGTTCGAGGTCGTGGTCGACGCGGCCCAGTTCCCGAACTCGCCGATCGAAAATCCGAAGAAGGGGTGGACCTTCGAGCGCGTCGACCTCGGCGGAACGAAGAATCTGGTCGACGAGGCGCGGGAGGCGGGGGTGGCCCACTACATCGACCTCTCGGGGGTGGGTGCGGCGCCGGACGCGCGCTTCCATTGGTTCCGCTTCAAGTGGGAAGAGGAGGAGTACATCGCCCGCTCGGGTCTGGGATACACCGTCTTCCGGCCGAGCTGGGTCTACGGGCCGGGCGACAACTCCCTGAACCGATTCCTCGGCTTCGCCCGCTACCTCCCCTTCGTGCCCGTGATCGGCGACGGGAAGACCCGCGTCAACCCGGTGTTCGTCGAAGACGTGGCCGCGCACGTCAAGGCGGCCGTGGAGCGCGGCCCGATGAACGCGGTATTCGAGGTCGGCGGGCCGGAGGTCCTGACGATCGACGACGTCATCCGCACCGCCCTGAGGGTGGCCGGGAAGCGACGGCTCCTCCTTCATCAGCCGGTCGCGCTCATGAAGGCCGTCGCCGCGGTTGTGCAGCACGTTCCGGGGCGGCCCCTGACCCCGGATGCCATCGATTTCATCACCCAGGACGCCGTCGCGGAGACCGGCCCCCTGCGCGAAGCCTTTGGGCTCGAGCTCACGCCGCTGGAGCGTGCGCTGGCGACGTACCTCAGGGGCTGAGGGTTCGGGAATCGGTATCGTCCCATCTATCGCTCCGATAGACCGCCTCTGGCTCGATCGTGCTGCCCTGCGTAGAATCGGCGCCGGGGACGGCGGGCGGCCGCCCCAAACGCTGAGGGGAGTAACGAGCCTGTGCGTGCGGAAACGTCCGACGTCGCATTCCGTCTCCTGCTCGCGCTCGGCGAGCTCTGGGACGGGCTCCAACGCGCCAACATCGATGCCACCCGGAAGGGACTCCATCTCTCCAAGCAGTACCTCGGCGGGTACGTGCGCATCTCCGTCGGGCCGGGGTCGCGTCCCCGGCTCACCTTCGAATGGAACGAGGCGACGCGGCACCTCCGTGTGCTCCGCTGTGAGGCGTGGCCCGGCCTCGAAGCCACGCTCTCCGCAACGGTCGCCTACGTCCGCGAACAGGCCAGGGCACGGGGCATCGCCGACGTCGTCGACGGGGTGCTGCTGCGCGCCTGTCGCGAACCGCTCCGGGCAAAGGTGACCCTGGCCGCCCGCGACGGAACGCGCGCCTTAACGCCCCAGCGCGCCTGAGCCTCGCAGGGGCCATGTTCGAGCGGCGCCACGAGCCGCTGTTGCCCTTCGGCGCCTTCCTTCTCCGTTGGCTGCGTTTCGCCCTCGCTGCCGGAGCGATCGTGGGGGTCTCGCTCGGCGCCGGCGTGGCCGGGTATCACACCGTGGCCGGCCTCGGCTGGGTGGATTCGGTGCTCGAGGCGGCCATGATTCTGGGCGGGATGGGGCCGGTCCATCCCCTGACGGGAACGGCGGCGAAACTCTTCGCCGCGGCGTACGCGCTCTTCGCGGGGGTCGTCTTCCTCGTCGCTGCCGGGGTCTTCTTCGCGCCTGTCATCCACCGCCTCTTCCACCACTTCCACCTCGAGCCGCCTGGCGGCGACTGAAGTGGTCGCGGCGCGCTCTGCCGCTCGGGGCCTCTCAGCCGCCGAGAGGTCGTCCCGCAGCTCCCCCCGCGGCCGGCGACGGAGGTGGCGGCGCGCGTCATCGGGGTCGGTTCCGGGGAGCCGTCTCGCCCTTCGCGCGTCCAAGGAGGCGTTTTCGGGCGCCGGGCCAGTGATTCCGCGGCGGCAGGAGGTCGCCCGGTAGGAGGTTCGCCGTGGACCCCCGGAAGCGAAGGCCCGCCGCAGTCTGCGCACGCTGCCGGCAGCGAACCCGCGTGCGGTCGCGCTTTCGGGCGTCACGGTGGACCGGACCCGTGCGGCCCTTGCGCGGCCGAGGCGGGCTCGGCCAGCGTTCGCACAACCGACCGATGCCGAGGCGCGCCGATGTCGAAGAGCGTCACCGCTCCGTATACCGCCGCTCGATTCACCGTCGTTCTCCCGACCGGGCTCTTCCTCCTGGTCTTCGTCGCCATCTGGCTCGGCATTCCTGCCCTCCTCAGCCTTCGTTGGAACATTCCCGGCTGGTTGGCGCTGCTGACCCTCCCGCCGGCCGTCGTGGCCGGGTTCGCCACGGCGGTGGTTTCCTACGGGCCACTGCTGGGGCTGGCCGAAGGAAAGCGCGGGGAACTTGTCCTCGACGGTGATCGGCTGTGTTGGCGCAGGGGGCGACGCTGGCGGGAGGTCGATTTCTCGCGCGCCCATCGCGTGGCAGTCGCCGCCGGGAGGAGCGGGCTGGGGAAGGCTCACGCGAACATCACGATCTTCCCCTTGGTCGAAATTCTCCACCTGCACGGCATCTCCCGCGACGAAGTGCTCCGTCACATTCCCGCGCCCTACTTCGTATCGGAGGTGGCTCCTACGTCTACCGAGGGGCTCTGGGGCTTCGAACTTCGGGCCGATGACCCGGCGGGCGGAGATTTCGTCCGTTCCCTGCTCGACACCATATGGCGAAATCGTGCTCGGAATGCGCTCTTCCGCCTGTACGAGCGGTACCCGTGGGACCGGCGCCCCGAGCCCAGCTTCCGCTGTATCCGATTCATCGAGACGAAGGACATGGCGCCGGAGGACCGGGCGTTCATCGCCCGGCTGAGCGAGTCGTTCATCGACGACCTCGCGGACTCCTCCGTGCGCGTCACCCCCGATTACCTGGTGGGCTGGGTGTACCGGTCCTGGAAGAGCACTTGGAGCGGGCAGCCGGACTGCTATTGCGTCATGCCGTTGGGATACGTGAGCGCCGAAGTCTCGCTGCCGCGTCCCGATTGGAAGCCGTTCGTGGTTGGGCAGCTGCTGATGGAGAGCGCTGCCGCGCTCGGCGGGAGCTCGCGCTCGTACGGTCCGTCGCTGCAGCACCGCCGCTACCTCTACGTGACGGGACCGGGGGAGGGCGGGGAGCGCCTCGAGTTGGCCTTCGACTGGTACGAGCCGACCGACGAGCGGTGGGGCGAGGCCGAAGTCTTCGTTCGGTTCGTCCAGCACGCGAGGCTGCGAGCGAGGGGGTGACCCTTCGCCGTGCGGCGTATCGTGGTGACGGAGGTGGCGGGGAGGCTTCCCCGCCACCTCCGCGCTCGCCAGCACGGTGTCGCGCCGGGTGTTCGCCGCGGCCTTCCGCCGCCCAGCATGGCCTGGGCGAGTGAACCTCCCGCGCCTGCCGCGCTCTTACGGATACATCAGCCGCTGGAGCTCTTTCCGAAGTTCGGCGCGGAAATCGGGATGGGCGATGGAGATCAGCTCCTCTGCCCGCTGGCGGTGGTTCTTCCCCCAGAGCCGGGCGATGCCGTACTCGGTGATGACGATGTCGGCGAAGTACCGGGGGATGGTGACGATCGAGCCCGCGTCCATCACCGGCACGATCCGGGAGACGGAGCCGCCGAGGGCCGTGGAGGGTAGCAGGGTGATGGAGCGACCGCCCTTCGAGATGATGCCGCCGATGTGCATTTCGGGCTGCCCGCCCGTGCCGTTGATCATGTTCGGGCCGAAGCGCGACTCCGAGTTGATCTGGCCGAAGAAGTCGATGCTCACCGCGTTGTTGATGGCGACGAAGTTCTCGATCTGGGCCAGCGTGCGGAGATTCAGCACGTAGTCCGGGTCGTACAGCTCGAAGGCCGGGTTGTCGGCGATGATGGCGAAGTCGTTCAGGTCGCAGCCGGTCCAGGCCGTGGCGACCGCCTTGCCGCGGTTGATGGTCTTCCGCTTGCCGTTGATGACGCCCTCCTTCACGAGGCGCCCGAGACCCGGCGAACCGAGCTCCGTGTGGAGGCCGAGGTCCACGCGGTTATCGAACACGCCGAGGTTTGGCATCAGGCGCGAGGGCTCGCCGGTGCCGATCTGGATGCAGTCGCCGTCACGGATGAGGGTGGAGAGGTAGCCCGCGATCGTCTTCACCTCTTCCGACGGCGGCGTGAGGCCCAGGAAGCGGCGCGCATCGTCCGGCGAAATGGCGGTGAGCACCCCAGCGAGGGGGGCGAGGGCCTGGACGCCTGCCTCCTGGGCGAGCGCGCGCCATGCCTCCTTCCGGTCCTCAGGCAGGCCAGCGATGAGCGCCTCGAACTCTGGCTGCCCGAATGGCGGTGGCGTGTACTCCACGAAGTAGTCGAATTCGGAGACGTGGGCCCACACATCGCCGTGGACCGGGATGAGGGTCGGGTCCACTTCGGCGATGGCGGTGCGGACGCGGCGCACGTAGGCCCGCTTCATCCAGTTGTGCACGCCGAAGTGGACATACCCTTGGGAGTTCGGCGGCGACACCGAGACGAGGACGACATCCGCTTCGGGGGTCTCGCCCGGGCGTTCGTCGTATCCCTTGAACATCAGCGAGAAGAGGTCGGGGAGGTACGTGCCCCGCCGCTCGTCCATGACGAAGCGGGCGAAGTCGCCGATGTACAGCTCGAACTCGATATTGAACGACTCCTCGCTCCCCGGCTGGAACCACCCCGGGTCGGTGGCTGGCGCGAGCAAGCGCAGGGTGACGTTGCGGAGCTCCTCCTTCCGGGCGAAGAGCGGCTGGAGCAGCGAGCGAGGCGGAAAGATGGGGATGGCGACGATATCCCCCGATTGGACGGCCTTCACCGCCTCCTCGGCCGAAACGAGGTGCTCTTGGTAGTACCGCTGCCAGTCACTCACGTAGCGGGGCGTCTTCTTGCTCATCGAACGTCTCTTCCTCAGCTCCTTGCGAATCGGGTTGCCAGCGCGCCATTTTCGCCCGCGTTCGAGGTAGGCGTAAACCCCTGAGCGTCGGAAACCGTCGTGCCGGCTCGGAGGCTTTACCGTGCGCGGCTCCTGCCAGACACTCGGCGTTGATGAGGACCGAGGGGCGCACGGCCGCTCAGGGGCGGTTCCTCCTGCTCGTGGCGAGTCTCTTCACGGGCACCCTGATCGTCTCGAACATCATCGCGGTGAAGATCGCGGACTTCAGCGCCGTATCCGGCCCCATCCCTGATTACTACCTCCCGGCCGCGGTCGTCGTGTTCCCGGTCTCCTACATCTTGGGCGACGTCCTCACCGAGGTGTACGGCTACGCCGTCGCCCGGCGCATCATCTGGTCGGCGTTCCTCGCCAACGCGGTGGCGGTGGGGGCCATCGCCGCAGCCCAGGAGCTCCCCAGCGCTCCCTTCTGGGGTAACCAGGAGGCGTACGAGGCGATCCTTGGGCAGACGTGGCGGATCGTCCTCGCCAGCTTCACGGCGTACCTCGCCGGCGAGTTCTCGAACTCGATGGTGCTCTCCAGGATGAAGCTGCTCACCCGGGGGAGGTTGCTGTGGACCCGCACCATCGGCTCGACGGTGGTGGGCCAGGGGCTCGATTCCGCCATCTTCATCACCATCGCCTTCGCTGGACAGCCGGGCGTCGACGTCTGGGCGCTGATTTGGAAGCAGTGGAGCTTCAAGGTCGCCTTCGAAGCGCTTGCCACGCCCTTCACCTACCTCGCCGTGAATGCGCTCAAACGCGCGGAAGGCATCGATGTCTACGACGAAGGCGTGAGCCTGAACCCCGTGGCGGTCTGGGAGTAGTCGGGCCGGCCATCCCACCCCGCTACACTACGGATCGGAATGGCTGTTTCGTCCGCGGTGTCGGAAAAGCTCCGCGCTCAGCTCGAGGCGCTCCCTGCCCGCCCTGGGGTCTACCTCTTCCGGAACGCCAAGGGCGAGGTCATCTACGTCGGGAAGGCAGCGCGCCTTCGCGAGCGGGTGCGGTCGTACTTCGGTGCACCGCATTCGCTCGAGCCGAAGACGTACGCCCTTCGCCAGCAGATCGACGACCTCGAGTACATCGTCACGAACAACGCCGCCGAGGCGCTCTTGCTCGAAGCTGCGCTCATCAAGCGCCACCAGCCCCTCTTCAACGTTCGCCTCAAGGACGACAAGCGGTACCCGTACCTCCGGATCGACGTCCAGAACCCCTGGCCCCGGGTCGCGATCGTGCGCCGGGTCGAACGGGACGGGGCGCGCTACTTCGGCCCCTTCGCCAGCGCCAGCTCCGTCCGAGCGACGCTCGACTTGGTGAAGAAGCTCTTCCCCTGGCGGTCGTGCACGAAGGAGATCACCGGGAAGGACCCCCGACCTTGCCTCGATTACTACATCAAACGCTGCATCGCTCCCTGCACCGGCTACTGCACGAAGGAGGAGTACGACGAGGTCATCCAACAAGTCATCCTCTTCCTCGAAGGTCGAGCGGGCGATGTCCTCAAGCGGCTCACCCAGCAGATGGAGGAAGCCGCCGAACGGCTCGACTTCGAACGGGCGGCGATGATCCGCGACCAGATTCGTGCGATCCAGCGCACCGTCGAACGCCAGACGGTGGCGACGACGAAGGACGAGGACGCCGATATCTTCGGCATCGCTCGCGAGGGGGACCACGCCTGCGTGCAGGTGTTCTTCGTCCGCGGAACGCAGATGATCGGCCGGGACCACTTCGTCCTCGAAGGCGTCACCGGCGAGGCCGACGCGGCCGTGCTGGGGAGCTTCCTCCAGCAGTACTACGAGGGGGCGCAGTACGTTCCCCGTCTCGTCTGCGTTCCCTTCGAGCCGGCCGACCGGGAGGAGCTGGAGGCGATGCTCGCGGCGAGGCGCGGGGCGCGCGTCGAGGTGCGGGTACCTCAACGGGGCGAGAAGCGCCGTCTCACCGCACTCGCCGGCGAGAACGCCAAGGAGACGCTCTCCCTCCTGCGGGTGAAGTGGCTCACGGATTCGACGAAGACGGAACGCGCCCTGGAGCAGCTCCGGGAGGAGCTAGCCCTGCCCGACATTCCGCGGCGCATCGAGTGCTACGACAACTCGAACATCCAGGGCACCGCCGCTGTCTCGAGCATGGTCGTCTTCGTCGACGGCAAGCCGGCTCCGAGCCAGTACCGGCGCTTCCGCGTGAAAACCGTCACGGGCGCGGATGACTTCGCCACCATGGCGGAGGTGCTCCGTCGCCGGTTCCGGCGAGCGGCCCGGCCCGAGGATGGCTCCCAGCAGCCCGCCGATGCCTGGGAGCTCCCCGACTTGGTCATCGTCGACGGCGGAAAGGGGCAGCTCAACGCGGCGCTCCAGGCGATGCGCGACGTAGGAGCGCACGACATTCCCGTGGTGGCGCTGGCGAAACGGCACGAGGAGCTGTATCTCCCGGAGGAGGACGAGCCCCTCGTGCTCCCGCGGGGTTCGGAAGCGCTGTTCCTCGTTCAGCGCATTCGCGACGAGGCGCACCGCTTCGCCCTCATGTACCACCGGAAGGTGCGCGGCAAGGCCGCGACGCAATCGGCGCTCGACACGATCCCTGGAATCGGCCCGAAGCGGAAGAAGGCGCTGCTGCGGAAGTTCGGCTCGGTGCGTGCCATCCGCGAGGCGAGCATCGACGAGATCGCGGCGACCGTCGGCTTCACTCGTTCGCTGGCCGAACGGGTGAAGGCGATGCTCTGATTCGGGGACCGACAGGCGAACGGCTGCTCGCTCGAACCCTCCAGAGGCGTGGGGTCGGTGCCGATACATCCGATCGATGGGCAGGTACGGCAATCGCGCATTCTCGCGCGTCATGAGCCTCGTTGCGGCTGCGCTCGGGGTGGTGCCGTTGCTCCTCCTGGCGGTGCTTTCGAGTTGGCGAGAGGCGGACCTCCGTGTGGCCGCCCCGGCGTTCCACTTCTACGCCGTCTCCGCTACGTGCGCTGCTGCCGTAGCCGTCTCCACCGCCATCATCGTCGCGGTCCGCAGCGCCCGCGACCCGCGGAACGCCTTCATCGCCGCGGGCTTCCTGGGGCTGGCCGGCATCTTCCTCGCCCACGGGCTCTCGACGCCGGGCTTCCTCGTCGAGTCGTACGGGGACCCGCACGCGGTGCTCCTCTCGGCTCCTCTCAGCCTCCTGGCGGCTGGAGTCGCGGTCGGAGCGGCCGTTCTGCCCGAACGCAGCGCTCTGTGGCGCGGGCTCTCCCGGCGCTCCGGGTGGGCGTTGGCGCTGTATGCAGCGGCTGTCGGGGGCTATTTCGCCGTCGCGATGCTCGAGCCTACGTGGTTGGGGCGCATTCCGCGGACGCGAGTGGCGGACTGGGGCGTCGGCGCCCTGGTCATGGCTCTCCTGGGGTGGGCGGCTTGGCGGTACTGGCGCGCCTGGCGGCTGACGGAAACGACCGGCCAGCTCGCCATGACGCTCGGGCTTCTGCTCCTGGCGGAAAGCCAGTTGGCAATGCTCATCGGCTCGCTCTGGGAGCTGCGCTGGTGGACATACCACGCCCTCATGCTCGCCGCCTTCGCGGCCGTCGCCCTCGGCTGGGCGATGGAGGGCTGGGAACGGCGCTCGCTGGCCATCGTTCCGCGAGCGCTGGCGCTACGGGAGCGCCTCGATGCGCTCGTGATCCCCGATGCCGCGGCCTTGGAGGAGTTGGAAGAGGCGATCGGCGTCAAAGATGCGTACACCCGGAATCACATGTCGCGCGTCGCTTCCCTTGCACGTGCGCTGGCGCAGGAGCTCGGGCTGCCCCCGCGCAGTGTCGCCATCGCCGAAACCGCGGGGCGCATCCACGACATCGGAAAACTCGTCGTGCCGGACCGCATCCTGCTGAAACCCGGGCCCCTCACCCCCGAAGAGTTCGAGCGCGTGAAGCACCACACCGTTCGCGGCGAACAGATCGCGCTCCAGTCCCGCGCCCTGGCCGACGTTGCGCGCGTCGTGCGGGCCCATCACGAACGCTACGATGGGCGCGGCTATCCCGACGGCCTCGCCGGAGAGGAGATCCCCATCGAAGCGCGGGTGGTGGCCGTGGCCGACACGTTCGATGCCCTCACATCCTCGCGGGCGTACCGCCCCGCACGTCCCCTCGGCGAGGCGGTGGAGGAGCTCCGCCGCGTCGCAGGGACTCAGCTCGACCCCCGGTGCGTGGATGCATTCCTCCGCTGGCTCGCGCGGGAGGAGGCAAGGAGCGCGCTCGCGGCCTGAGCCAGCGCCTCTCCTACCGCTGCCCGGCGGCTACGACGTCGGCCGCGGCAGGCAGAACCGCCCCAGGGTATGGCCCGGGGTCGATGAGGTCGAGGTCGTGCGCGAACACGCCCGAACTCCCTTCGACGATCCAGACGTGGAGGTTCCAAGGTGTCACCGCGACGAACAACCCCGAACAGGCGGCAGTGTTCGGCGCCACGCTCACGCGGCCGCCGGGGAGGAAGCAGAGGTTCTCGTGCCGATGCCACACGTCGAGGGCGCCGAAGTACGAGGGCGGCGTCTCGGTCACGCGCTCGCCGGTGAACATCACGCCGACGAGCCTCCAGGTGCCGTCGAGGCGCTTGGTGTAGAGGAGGGTTTCCGGCTTGTCGGGGTTCATGAGCTCGCCGTCGCGCGCATACGCGGGGTGATAGAAGTGGGCGGCGATGCCGGGTAGGTCCTGCGTGATTTGGACGTAGCCGGCTGCCAAGGCTTGCGCGATGTCTTCGTACTTGCGAGTGGCCTCCACCACGCGGGCATGGAATTCGGCCGCTGCGCGGAGCTGACTGGCCGTCACCGCGACTTCCTGCCCGTGGAAGTGGGCCGAGCCGGATTCCATGCCGGAGTCCTCCCGGATGGCGGTGTGGCCGTGGGAGCCGTCGAGGTGGAGCGCTTCGGCGGCGGTTCCGGTTCGGGCCCCTTCCGGCACGGCGGCAACGGCCGTGTCCGACTCGTGAGCGTGACCTTCGCTCGCTTCGGCGCCGGCCTCGTCGGGATGGGAGTGCTGGCCCACCGTGCTGCCGAGCCAGAGCGAGACCGCGGCCGCGCTGGCGAGGATTGGCAGCGCTGTGAGGCGGATGGCTCGCCCGGCACGGGGAGAGAGCCGGGTTCGCTCGGTCGCCCAGCGAACGGCACCCGCCGCGAACGCCACGCTGGCGAGGGCGAGCCCGGCCCCGACCAAGGCGTGTCCGGGGTTGGAGAGGCTGAAGACGTGTTCGCGCTCCGCGAGGGCGGCGTCGCGCGCATGGAGAACGGCGTCGACGGCGGCCGGCGAGCTGCAGGAGCACTCCGACCCCCGCCAAGGTCCACAGCACCCGGTACGACACTGCACCGCACCCCCGCAGCGATGCACCGAGCGTACTCCGCAGCCGAGCGCCCCTCAAGCTGTCGCTACCCCTGCGCCTCGGTCTCCTCCATGCATTCGAGCAGGAGGCGGCAGCACAACGAGCCGGCCTCGGCGGTCGGGCGGAGCTCGTCGGGGCGCTTCCACGCCCAGGCTTCGTAGAGGGTCACGCTCGGGTCGAGGGCGGGGTCGGGCAGGTGCGGCGGCCAGGTGAGGGCGCGGGCCTCCACGAGGGTCAGCACGAGGTGCCCGGCTGGCCGCTCGCCTCGCGTCTCTCCGAGGACGGCCACCGGGGCGACCTCGATGCCGAGCTTCTCGCGCCCGCAGCGCACGGCACCGCTCGGGGGGTCCTCGCCCGGCCGTAGCGTCAGGGCCGGGAGCCCCCACATCCCGGGCAACTCGTCGTCCGGGCGGTCGGGCCGCAGCACCGCGAGCACCCGCTCCGCGCCTTGCTGCCAGATCACGAGCGCGACGGAGTGCTTTCCGGCCATCGAAACTCCTCGACCTCGGTGTGCGACAGGGCCAGGTCGACGAGCCCTTGGATATCCAGCTCCCGCTCCACCGCTTCCATCTCCTCGGCCGTGGCGTGGGTGGCAACCCGAGGAGGGACGAGAAACTGACAGCAGTCCATGTCGGGCTCGATAGAGATCTCGTACGTCCCGATGCGTTGGGCTTCGGCGGTGATTTCGGATTTGCCCCACGCGACCAGCGGCCGCAGCACGAGCAGCTCCGTCGCGCGGTCGATGGTTGCCATGTTCGTCAGGGTCTGCGACCCCACCTGTCCGAGGCTCTCCCCCGTGCCCAGTGCCTCGCACCGCTCGCGGTGGGCCACCGCTTCGGCGATACGGAGCATCATGCGCCGATAGGCGATGATCCGTAGCTCGGCCGGAACCGATACGACGATCCGCTGCTGGACATAACCGAACTGACACGCGTAGAGCCGCGACTCGAACTGGTGGCGCGTCAGGAGTTTCACCAGCTCGCGGCACTTCTCCCACGAGGAGGGGTCGGTGAACGGGAACGAGGTGAAGTGGACGAACACTATCCGGCAGCCGCGCTGCATCAGCCGGTAGGCGGCGACTGGCGAGTCGATGCCTCCCGAAAGGAGCACGGCAACCCGTCCCGACGTGCCCACGGGAAGGCCGCCAGGACCCTCCTCGTGGGTCACGAAGGCGAAGGCTCCTTCCCGCTGGATTTCGACGCCGAAGGTGAGTTCCGGATGGCGAAGGTCCACCGTCATCGGGTGCCGCCGGAGGATTGCGGCGCCCACGGCCCGCTCGATCTCCGGCGTCGTGAGAGGAAACGACTTCTCACCCCGCTGGGCGCGCACGCAGAAGGAGGTCGGAGGCTCACGCACGAGGACGTCGAAGGCCTCGGCCAAGGCATCGATGTCGGGTTTCGTTCGTACGGCTAGGGAGAAGTTGCTGATCCCGAACACCCATCGAAGCCGCTTCCGCACCTCGGGCCAGGCTCGGACATCCTCCAGGTGGACGAAGCAGCGGTTCGGGCGGATCGTTACCTTCGATACGGGCAGGCCGGTAAGGGCGCGCTCCGTGTTGTCGCGGAGGACGCGCATGAACCATTCTTTGTTCCGGCCCTTGAGGGCGATTTCCGAGAAGCGCACGATGACCCGCCATTCGAGCCCGGGCTCCAGCGCGCGTGCCGGCAGCTCGTCCGATGTCTGGGCCTCGACAGCGAAGTCGGCCATGCTCTCCTCTCGGAATGCATCAGGGCGGGCACCCGGCCCGCCCTGGAAGGTTCGCCGCTCGGCGACTACGCCTGTGCGGGCTGCTCCTGCTGCTGTTGGGGCTGTGCAGCGGGCGGGAACGCCGGCCGCCCCTCGACCGCGGGTCGGAACACTTGCTCCATCATCCGGAAGCAGTCGTCCACGGTCCACGGTTCGCGGGAGGTGATTTGGCGAATGATCTCCGGCGTGTTGTAGAGGGCGATGTCGTACCCCCGGACGTGGACGATGCGGCCGTTCAGCCAGTCGGACTCCTTGCTGGCGATGTAGACGACGGGGATGGCGATGTTGTCGGGCGACATCCGCGGGTCATCCTCGCGGATCGTCGGCGCGCCACCCGGCCGCGTCTGAGGGATGGTGGCGGTCATCCGCGTGGCGGCTGCGGGCGAGATGCAGTTGGAGGTGACGCCGTAGCGGGCGAGGGCGTTCGCGCACGAGTAGGTGAACCCCACAATCCCCATCTTCGCCGCGGCGTAGTTCGGCTGGCCCGCAGCCCCGTGGAGGCCGGATACGGACGTGAAGTTGATGAGCCGGTAATGCCCCTCCCGGGCTGTCCGCCAGTAAATCGAGGCGAACTTCGTCGTGTTGAAGGTCCCCTTCAGGTGGACGGCGATGACCGCATCCCACTCCTCTTCGGTCATGTTGAAGACCATGCGGTCGCGGAGGATGCCGGCGACGTTGATGAGGACATCGAGCCGGCCGAACTCGTTCAGCGCCGTTCGGATGATGTTCTCGGCGGCCTCGTGGTCAGCAACGTTGTCGAAGTTGGCGACCGCGGTCCCGCCGGCTTTGCGGATCTCCTCCACGACCTGGGCAGCCGGACCCTGGTCCTGCCCGGTCCCGTCGACGTTGACGCCGAGGTCGTTCACGACGACGGCAGCGCCTTCGGCCGCGAGCCGCTTGGCGATGGCCGCGCCGATCCCGCGGCCTGCGCCGGTGACGACGCACACGCGTCCATCCAACCGTCCCATGGTGTTCTCGTTACCTCCTCGAAGTTGTGCGAAGAGCGGTGCCGGCTCCGCCGGCGCGGCGACCATGCGGCCGCAGTGTACGCCTGGCGACTTGGGCGCTCAAACGGTCGAACGCCCCGGCATCAGCCTGCGGGCCGCCACTTCAACAAGGTCACCTCGGGCGTCACGTGGTCGAAGACCGCCGTCACCGGAAGCCCGATACGCACCTCCTCCACGGGGGTTCCGACCACGTTGCCGCTCATGTGGGGGCCCTCCTCCAGCTCGATCACCGCGAGGACGTACGGGACGTCGGCGGCGAAAGCGGGATGCGCAGGCCGACGCACGACGGTGAACGAGTACACCGTTCCCCGCCCGGACATCTCGGCCCATTCGAGGTCCTGCGAGAGGCACACGATGCAGTGAGGTCGGGGGTAGTGCTGCAGTCGGCCGCAGTTGCGGCACCGCTGCACGAGCAACTTCTCCTGGCGCAGCCCGTCCCAGAATGGCTTGCTGATGAGCGTGGGCCGGGGAAGCGGCTTGCTGTATTCGGCGGTCTGGGTCATGCGATCCTCCCAAGGACGAGCGATGCCTGCTCGGAAAGGATTCCTCCGTTCCCGTTCACGAAGGCGAGCTCGCAGTTCGGCACCTGGCGTTCGCCCGCCTCGCCCCGAAGCTGCCGGACGGCCTCGGTGATGTGGGAAGCGCCCCCGGCCAGCCCTGGTTGCCCGAAGCTGAGCTGGCCGCCGTGGGTGTTCAGTGGCAGGTCTCCCCGGTAGGTGAGGTCGTGCTCGGCCACGAAGGGACCGCCCCGGCCCTTCTCGCAAAAGCCCGCGTCCTCCAGCGTGATGACCACCGTGATGGTGTAGCAGTCGTACACCGAGACGAGGTCGATGTTCGCCGGCACGACCCCCGCCATTTCGAAGGCCCTCCCCGCGCTCTCCACGATCGGGGAGGTGGTCATCGGCGTGCGGTAGGTGATGCTCGCGTGCGTGCACGCCTCCCCAGCACCCAGGAGCGCGACGACGGGGTGGCCGCTTTCGCGGGCTCGCTCGGGCGTGGTCACGATGAACGCCGCACCGCCCGTGCACGGCATGACGATCTCCAGCAGGTGCAGCGGGTCGACGACGAGGGGCGAGTTCAGGACGTCGTCGATGGTGATGGGCTGGCCGTAGAAGATGGCCATGGGGTTCGCACAGGCGTTGGTCCGCTGGTCGACAGCCACCTTCGCCAGTTGCTCGCTCGTCGTGCCGAACTCGTACATGTGTCGCTGGGCGATCAGCGCGTAGCCGGAATTCGCCCCCATCGGCCCGTACGGCCGCTCGAATTCGGCGGCGGGAAGGCCCATCATCGTGGCGCCGCGCGTGTAGAACGTCGAGGGGTCCAGGGCGTCGGCGGTGACGCACAGCACCGCTTGGCAGAGCCCCGTGGTCACGGCAGCCGCCGCACGGATGAACTGGCTGGCGGCCGAAGCGCCGCCCGTATCCACGATGTCCAGGTAGTGGGGCTGCAGCCCCAGGTACTCGGCCATCATCGAGGCGAACGTCACCGGGGCCCCCATGATCGCGGGCGCCACCAGCAGCCCGTCGATGTCCGCCGGGCGCATCCGGGCATCCAGCATGGCCAGGCGCGCGGCTTCCAACATAAGGTGCGGAACTGTCCGCCCTTCCGCGTATCGGGTCGGCTTCAGCTCGCCGATGCCCGCAACGGCGGCTCGGCCCCGCAAGCTCGGGAGGGTCATCGTCTCCTCCTTCGTGCGACGCAAATCATTTGCGAGGGGTTCCGCGCGCTAGTATGAAGGCCGCGAACCCGCGGCGCCATGCCGGAGGGAGGAAGCTCATGGAACGGCCCGTTGCCCTCATCACCGGGGCGAGCAGCGGCATCGGCCGGGCCTCGGCGGCCCTCTTCGCCCGCGAAGGATACGCGGTGGTCCTCCTTGCCCGGACTCGCGAGCGGCTCGAAGCGGTGGCCGATGCGATCGAGGCGCGCACCGGGTCGCCTGCCATGGTCGCACCCTGCGATGTGAGCGACCGCTCCAAGGTGGAGGCGGCCGTGAGAGCGGCGCTCGACCGCTTCGGACGCCTCGACGTGCTGGTGGCGAACGCAGGGGTTGGTCTCTACGCGAGGGTCGAGGACGTTCCGCCGGAGGAGTTCGAGGCCCTCTGGCGGACGAACGTCATGGGGGTGCTCCATCCCGTCCAGTTGGCAGTCCCCCCCATGCGTGCCGCCGGTCGAGGCCACATCGCCGTCGTCGGGTCGGTGGTCGGGAAGCGTTCGTGGCCGTTCCATGGCCCCTACGCGGCGACGAAGTTCGCCCTCACCGCCCTCGTGCAGGCGCTCCGTGCCGAGCTGGCGGGGAGCGGCGTCACCGCCTCGCTCATCCTCCCCGGTTCGACGCGGACACGCTTCTTCGAGCGGTCGCAGGTGGTGGGCTCCTATCGTCCCCGTCCCATCGGGCCGGCGCAGCGGCCGTCGGCGGTCGCGCGGGCGATCCTTCGTTCGGTGCGTGACCCGAAGCCGGAGGTGTACACGGTGCCGGGCTTCCGTTGGGCGGTCGCTGCCGCCGAGGCGTTCCCCTTCCTCCCCGATCGGGCGGCTGCCTGGTGGGCGAAGCGACAGCGCCGGGACTAGGAATTCCCCTGGGCCGCCGTCTCGAGACTCCGTTCCCGGAGCTGACGCCGCAGCTCGGCCGGGAGCTGGAACTCCATGTCTTCGGTCCGGATAACCCGCTCCTCGAGCTCCGCGCCGTATCGCTCCTGCAGGTATGCGACGCATTCGTCGACGACGTCCTCGGGCGCGCTCGCCCCGGCAGTGACGACCACGGTCTCGACCCCTTCGAACCAGGAGGGGTCCGCCTCGTGGATGCTGTCGATGAGGTAGGCGGGCTTGCCCAGAGCCTGGGCGATCTCGGCCAGCCGCCGGCTGTTGGAGCTGTTCTGGCTGCCCAGGACGATGACGAGGTCCGCCTCCGGGGCGAGCTCGTGGATCGCCTCCTGGCGGTTCTGCGTGGCGTAGCAGATGTCGTCCTTGGCCGGGCCGGCGATGTCGGGGAAGCGCCGCCGGAGGCGCTCCACGATTCGCTTCGCTTCGTCGATGCTGAGGGTTGTCTGCATCAGGTACACCGGCCGGCTGCCGGGCGGAAGCTCGAGCCGCTCGACGTCCTCCTCGTCTTCCACCAGCGTGATCTGGTCCGGGGCTTCGCCCATGGTGCCGACCACCTCGTCGTGGCCGGCGTGGCCGAGGAGGAGGATCGGCCGCCCTTGGGCGGCGAACCGGCGTGCTTCCGAGTGGACCTTGGCAACCAGAGGGCAGGTGGCGTCGATGACATTCAGCCTCCGCCGGCGGGCGGCCTCGCGCACCGCGGGGGAGACGCCGTGGGCGCTGAAGAGCACGTTCGCCCCCTCCGGGACCGCCTCGATGTCGTCCACGAAGATGGCGCCGCGTCGCTCGAACCGGCGCACCACGACCTTATTGTGCACGATTTCGTGGTAGACGTATACCGGCGGCCCGTACAGCTTCAGGGCCAGATCGAGGCTCTCGATGGCCATGTTCACCCCGGCGCAGAAGCCCCGAGGGTTGGCGAGGATGACGCGCATCGCCGCACCTCCTTCCCTGGTGCTCGTCTGTGTTGCCCTCGGCCCTTCGCTCGCATCATACTCTCACACGAAATGCAACGGATGCCCTTGGCGCCCGTCGTGGCGCGAATTTCGCCGCCAGCGGCATCCCGGGAACGAACGAGGGCACCCCGATGACCGAACCTACCCCTGCCACTCCTCGCGCCGCCCGCCTGGCGGGCCCCTCCCGTGACGGCCTCGCCGAACGTCTCGACGCGGCGCTCGAGCGGGCGGTGGCGCGGATGTTCGAGCTCCAGCACCCCGACGGCTACTGGTGGGCCGAGCTGGAATCGAACGTCACCATGGTCTCCGAGCACTTGATGCTCGAACGGTTCCTCGGCCTGCGGGACGAGACGCGCTGGCGGAAGATCGTCCGCTACCTCCTCGACCACCAGCGGGAGGACGGCTCGTGGGCGATCTACTACGGCGGGCCCGGCGACGTCAGCGTCAGCATCGAGGCGTACTTCGCCCTCAAGCTCGCCGGCTACGACCCCGATTCCCCGCCGATGGCCCGCGCCCGCCGCTGGATCCTCGACCATGGCGGTATCGGCGCTGCGCGCGTCTTCACCAAGCTGTGGCTGGCGCTCTTCGGCCAGTTCGATTGGCGCGCCCTGCCGGCAATGCCGCCCGAAATCATCTGGCTACCACCTCGATTCCCCTTCAACATCTACGAGTTCGCCTCCTGGGCCCGCGCCACCATCGTCGCCATCCTCGTCGTGTGGCACTACAAACCCGTCGTAGATATCGCGCCCGAAGAGGGCGTCCAGGAGCTGTACCTCGACCCGCGCGATCGAAGGCGAATCCGGTACCAGCGAGGCGAGCGGCTCCTTTCGTGGAAGAACTTCTTCCTCTCCGTGGACCACGTCTTGCGAGCGGTCGATCGCCTGCCCCCGCACCCGTGGCGCGAACGAGCGCTGGCCGCCTGCGAGCGGTGGATCGTCGCCCACCAGGAGGCCGACGGTTCCTGGGGCGGCATTCAGCCCCCATGGGTCTACTCCATCATCGCCCTGCGCTGTCGCGGGTACAGCCTCGACCACCCGGTGATGGCGAAGGCGATCCGCGGTCTCTTGGTGGACTTCGCCCTCGAAGACGAGCGATGGTTCACCGTCCAGCCGTGCGTATCGCCCGTCTGGGACACGGCCCTCATGATCACCGGGCTCCGAGAAGCCGGGGTGCCCGCCGACCACCCACGTTTGCGGCGTGCTGCCGACTGGCTCGCCGAGCGCGAGATCCGCTTCCCCGGCGACTGGACGGTCAAGGTCCCGAGGGTGGAGCCGAGCGGCTGGGCCTTCGAGTTCGCCAATGACTGGTATCCGGACACCGACGACACGGCCGAAGTGCTCATCGCCCTGCGCCTCGTGAAGCTGGGACGCGACCTCGGGCCGCTCAACGCGCGGGCCACGGCCTGGCTCCGCGCCATGCAGTCGTCCAACGGCGGCTGGGGCGCCTTCGACAAGGACAACACCAAGCGCTTCGTGGCCGAGATCCCCTTCTGCGACTTCGGGGAGGTCATCGACCCGCCCTCCGAGGACGTCACCGCGCACGTCGTCGAGTGGCTGGCGCTCCAGGGGGCGACGAGGCGGGACCCCGCGGTGCGGCGGGCGCTCCGCTACCTGTACCGAACCCAGTGCCCCGATGGCTGCTGGTTCGGACGATGGGGGGTGAACTACCTGTACGGTCTCGGAGCGGTCTTGCCGGCCCTCGCGGCCGTCGGCGAGGACCGCCGGTCGGCGCCCTTCCGGAAGGCCGTCCGCTGGCTGGAGACGCATCAGAATCCAGACGGCGGCTGGGGGGAAACCTGCGCCTCCTACGACGACCCGGCGCTGGCCGGCGTCGGCCCGAGCACCGCTTCGCAGACGGCCTGGGCGCTCCTCGCCCTTTTGGCTGCTGGTGAGACGGAGAGCGAAGCGGTGCGCCGGGGGGTCGAGTACCTCATCCGGACGCAGGAAGCGAACGGCGAATGGGAGGAGCCGTACTTCACCGGAACGGGCTTCCCGCGCGATTTCATGTTGAAGTATCACTACTACCGGCTCTACTGGCCCCTCTGGGCGCTGGGACGGTACCGGCGGCTCCTGAAGGGGAACCCCATCCACCTTCCGGGGTGCGACCCATGGTCGTGAATGCCGCCCCACCGGTCGCCGTACCGCGCGAGCGGCTCCAGGCGGCGTACGACTGGTGCCGCTCCTTCGCGCGCGCCAACCAGGAGAACTTCACCGTCATCTCCTGGCTGCTGCCCCGCGAGCTTCATCCTCACTTCGCCGCTGTCTACACCTTCTGCCGCATGACCGATGACCTGGGTGACGAGGCGGAAGGCGACCGCCTGGCCCTCCTCGATGCCTGGGAGCGGGAGTTCCGGGCTTCGGCCGAGGGGCCCGCCGACCGCCCCGTGTTCGTGGCGCTCCGTCACACGATGGCGCTCTTCTCCATTCCGGAGGAGCTCTTCCTGCGGCTCATCGAAGCGAACCGCATCGACCAGCGGAAGCAGCGCTTCGCCACCTTCGCCGAACTCCTCGACTACTGCAGCTACTCGGCTACCCCCGTCGGCCGCATGGTGCTGGCCCTCCTCGGGTATCGGGACGAGGAGCGGGGCCGGCTCGCGGACGAGATCTGCGTCGGGCTCCAGCTGGCGAACTTCTGGCAGGACGTCAGCCGGGACCTCGGAAAAGGGCGGCTCTACGTGCCCCTCGAGGACCTGGCCGCCTTCGGTGTGCGCGAGGAAGACATCCTCGCGCGGCGCGTCACCGGCTCGTTCCGACTGCTCATGCGGTTCGAAGTCCAGCGGACGCGGGAGTACTTCCGCCGCGGCGCGGCCCTGGAGGCGCTCGTCGACCGCCGCGTCCGGCTCGACGTGAGGCTGTTCCGGCTCGGCGGTGAGGCGGTGCTCGACGCGATTGCTGCCCGCTGCTACGACACGCTCAGCGGGCGCCCCGCGATCCCTCGCTGGAGGAAAGCGTGGCTGGCGGCGCGGGAAGGCCTTCGGGTCCTCGCCGCCGGATGAAGGTAGGAAGGAGGCGCGGCAATGGCATCGGCGCTCACCCTGGCCGAACGCGTTCCCCTTGAAGGAGCCTGGTCCGCGTCGGACGCCGCCGAGTGGTGCCGCGCCTACACGAAGGAGCGCGCAAAGAACTTCTACTACGCCTTCGCGGTGCTTCCGGACGACCAGCGGGCAGCGATCTACGCCGCCTACGCCTTCAGCGGGTACGTCGACGATATCGTCGACGAACTGGACGACCCCAACGAACAGCGCCGCCTCCTCGAGGACGCGCGGGCTCGGCTCCACCTGGCCAAGGCTGGCGTGCGCGAAGGCCCGTTGTTTTCCGCCCTCGGCGCCGCCCTCGATCGCTTCGCCATCCCGCTGGAGTACTTCGAGCGGCTGGTCGATGGCGTGGAGATGGACCTGACGCGCACCCGGTACGAGACCTGGCCCGAGCTGCGGGAGTACTGCTTCCACGTAGCCTCGATGGTGGGGCTCATCTGCACCGCGATCTTCGGCGCCCGCGGCGGTGAGAAGGCGGAGAAGGCGGCGACCGACCTCGGCATCGCCCTGCAGATCGTCAACATCATGCGCGACGTCCGCGAAGACGCCGCCAGGGGCCGGGTCTACTTCCCGCACGAGGAGCTCGCCCGCTTCGGACTCACCGCCGAGGAGATCCTGGCCGGAACGTACGATGAGCGCTTCGTGGCCCTCATGAGGCACTACCATCGTCGCGCGCGGCTCTACTACCGCCGCGGGAGGGAGCTGCTCCCCCTGCTCGACCTTCGGCCGCGCATGTGCGTCAACGTCCTCCAGGGAGTCTACGCCGCCATCCTCGGACGCATCGCCCGGCGGCGCTACGACGTCCTCTCCGAACGGGTGGCGCTCTCCGCCGCCGAAAAGTTGGCGCTCGTGGGCTGGCTCTGCCTGCGGGCCGCTTTCGTCCGTCCCCGATGAACGTCGCAGTCATCGGCGCCGGACTGGCCGGATTGGCGGCGGCTTGTGAGCTCGTGTCGCTCGGACATCGGGTCGTCCTGTTCGAAAAACGCCCCTGGGCGGGCGGGAAGACCTACTCGTTCGTCGACGAGGAGACCGGCGAGGAGATCGACAACGGCCAGCACGTCTTCATGCGCTGCACCGTCGCCTATCGGAGCTTCCTTCGCCGCCTGGGGACGGAGCGACTAGCGATGGTGCAGCCCCGCCTCTCGGTCACGGTGCTGGGGACCGAAGGACGACCAGGAAGGCTGTGGGCCGACCCGGTGCCGGTACCGTTCCACCTGGCTCGCGCCTTCCTCCGCTACCCGCACCTCACGATGAGCGAGAAGACGGCGATCGCGAGGGCACTGCTCCGCGTCTGGCGGATGCCCGAAACCGAGCGCCTCGCCCTCCGCGACGTGTCCTTCGCCGAATGGCTGCGCGCTTCGAAGCAGCCTCCGGGTGCGGTGGAGCGGTTCTGGCAGTTCGTGACCCTCCCCACCCTGAACTGCCGCACCGAGGAAGCGTCGGCGGCCGACGCGCTCTTCGTGTTCCGCGAGGCCCTCCTGCGCACGAACGATTCAGCGGCCCTGGGGATACCGGATGTGGGGCTGAGCCGCCTCCACGTGGAGCCTGCCCTCGCCTACGTGCGCGAACGTGGCGGCGAAGTGCTGCTCCGCACGGCCGTCCAGTGCCTGGAGGTCGACGGCGAAACCGCTGCGGCGGCCGTCGCCGGCCGCCGGCGGTTTCCCATCGATGCCGCGGTGGTGGCGGTGCCGCACGAGGCAGCAGCAGGACTCTTCCCCGAAGCGATGAGGACGCAGCCGCCCCTCGATGGCCTGAGGCAGATCGCCTCGGCGCCCATCGTGAACGTCCACCTCTGGTTCGACCGCCCGGTGCTGCGCCGCCGGTTCGCAGCCACGCTTCACCCGCATTTGCAGTGGGTTTTCCGCCGGTCGCCGCCTGGAGAGGAAGGCCAGCACCTCGTCGTTTCTCTCAGCGGCGCGCGGGAGGAGCTGGAGCTTTCGAAGTCGGCCCTGCAGCGCCGCACCGTGGAGGCGATGGAGGCCGTCCTGCACCCGCCTGCAGGCGCCCGGCTCCTCCGCTGTGTCGTGGTGAAGGAGCCGGCCGCGACGTTCGTCCCTTCCCCCGGGCTCCGGCGTCCTGGCCCGGCGACCCCCTTGCGGAACGTGGTCCTCGCCGGGGCGTACGTGGATACCGGCTGGCCGGCGACGATGGAATCGGCAGTGCGGAGTGGTATTCTTGCCGCTCGTCTGCTACACAATCGCATGAGGGCGACCGAGGGGGCACGCGCCGCCCAGGAGGTGTGAGATGGGCATCCCCACGAGCCAGGCCATCGCCGTGGCAACGTACATCCTCCGCCAGCGGCTGAAGGGACGAAAGCGGTACCCCCTTGTACTCATGCTCGAACCGCTGTGGCGCTGCAACCTGGAATGCGCCGGCTGCGGGAAGATCCAGCACCCGGAACACATCCTCGACTTGCGGCTTTCGCCCGAGGAGTGCTGGGCGGCCGCCGAGGAGTGCGGCGCACCGGTCGTATCCATCGCTGGCGGCGAGCCGCTCATCCACCCGGAGATCGACCGGATCGTCGAGGGGCTCGTGGCGCGGAAGAAGTACGTCTACCTCTGCACCAACGCCATCCTCCTCGAACGCTGGCTGCCGAAGCTGAAGCCCTCGAAATACCTCACCATCAGCGTCCACCTCGACGGGCTCCGCGAGCTGCACGACGCGATGGTCGACCGCAAAGGCGTGTTCGATAAGGCAGTGGCCGCCATCCGGGAGGCGAAGCGCCGCGGGTTCCGGGTTTCGACGAACACGACCGTCTACGCCGACAGCTCCCCGGAGCAGATGCGCGAGCTCTTCAACTTCCTAATGGATGACCTGAAGGTCGACGGGATGATGGTCTCGCCGGGGTACGACTACCCGAAGGCACCGAACCAGTCGGTGTTCCTCCGACGGCCGGAGATGATCGCGACCTTCCGGAAGATCCTCTCCTTCCCGGAGGCGAAGCGCTGGCGCTTCTTCCACACGCCGGCCTTCCTCGAGTTCCTCCAGGGGAAGCGGGCGATGCAGTGCACGGCCTGGGGGAACCCGACGCGGACGGTGCTCGGGTGGCAACGCCCCTGCTACCTCATCGCCGACGGGTACGTGAAGAGCTTCCGGGAGCTCATCGAAGAAACGGAGTGGGACCGGTACGGCTACGGCCGCGACGCGCGCTGCACGAACTGCATGGCCCACTGCGGCTACGAGGCGACGGCAGTGCGAGAGACGATCGCCAGCCCGCTGGAAGGGATCCGCGCGGCGGTGAGCACCATCGGCGCGCGCGAATCGAGCGCATGAGCGTCCTCGTCGTCGCGCCGACGGAGCGAGAGGCGAGGGCCATCCGTGGGGCTCGCGCCTGCGGGGCGGGCCACGCCGCGGGGGAGGGGCTCGTCCGTTTCCTGGAAGCCGAACGCCCGGAAGCGGTGCTGGTCGCTGGCTGGTGTGGCGGGCTCGACCCTTCCCTCGCCCCAGGGGACGTCGTTCTCGGTCGCTCCGTGAGCGCTCCGGGGCGGACGGAACTCCGGCCGCGGCCGCTGCTCCTCGAGGCCGCCAGGCGGGAGCTTCGCCGCCGCCGCGGGCTCCGCTTCGTCTCCTCGCGCCTCCTCACCGTCGAGCGGCCGGCCGCGGGCCGCTCGGAGAAGGTGGACCTCTGGAACGAGTTCGGGGCAGCAGGCGTCGACATGGAGACGTACGCCCTCGTCGAGGAGCTGGAGGGGCGAGGCATCCCCTGGCTCGTGATCCGGGTCGTGCTGGACCCGGCGGGGTGGGAGTTACCGCGCTCCCTCACGACGTGGACGGCGGAGGGAGACGAACGGGAGGCGCTGCGCCGGGCGCTGCTCCGCCCGTGGGAGTGGCCCGCCTACGCCCGGCTTGCGAGGGCCGCTCCGAGGGCCGAGCGCGCTCTCCGGCGGGCCGCGGCCATCGTCGCCCGGGCCCTCGCCGCCGCGCCAGTCGACGAGCTGCCCGTCGTCCCCGCCGGCGGCGATAGCTGACGGCGAGGGCCGCGGCTGGCTACACTACGAGCCGGCTCGCCCACCGCTTCCGGCATCCGACAGCAGGCCGCGGTTACGGCGCCGATGGCAGAGGCGATCTTCGATTCCACCGGGAACGTCGTCGCCTGGCGGAATCGAAGCGTGATCTTCGACCGCCAGGGAAACCCCATCGCGTTCGTCTGGGACCAGGGTGTCTTCCGCTTCGACGGCCGCTGCGTCGGCTGGTACATCGACGGCTTCTTCTGGGCCCCCGACGGCAGGGCCGTCGCCTGCATCCGCGGCGCGACCGGTGGCCCCCCGCCGCCTGCCCGTTACGAGGTGCTGGTGGCGCCGGTCTTCCGGCCCGACCCCCCTCTCCCGCCCGTCGAACGCGCGCCAGCGCCGCCGCGGATCAGGTCGCCGCGCTGGTCCGGTCTGGTGTGGGACGCATTCGTCGCGGGCGCAGCAGGAGCTGGGGGGCGGGAAGCGGCCCGCGGATAACCCATCGGAACAGCACGAACGTCGGCCAGAAGGCCATGTTGTGGAGGGCGGTGGTGTAGCTCCGCAGCTCCCAGAAGACGACGTTCGCCTCCCATAACATAACGAGAGCTACGTACCGCCACGGGTGACGGGAACGGGCTGCGACGATGGCGGCGAAGCCGAAGCCGGCGACGCTGCCAC
The DNA here is from genome assembly GCA_002898215.1 of bacterium HR29. Classification (GTDB taxonomy): domain Bacteria; phylum Chloroflexota; class Dehalococcoidia; order Tepidiformales; family Tepidiformaceae; genus HRBIN29. The sequence goes on from BEIF01000001.1 coordinate 563,008, forward strand.
CGCCCCACGACCGGTACATCGCGCGGCGGAAGAGATCCCAGTCCGAGATGTGCGGGTAGATGACGTGCAGGGCGAGACCAGCGCCGACTGCCCCCAGCACGCTCGTGGCGAAGAAGAGGACGATCCCCCAGAAGTTCCCGAAGAGGCGGAAGACCCGCGTGCCGATGAAGACGAAGATCACCGTGACGTAGATCGCCTGGGGCCAGGTGAAGGCGAGGAACGGCGCGGTGATGGAGCTCCAGGCTGCCCGCAGCGGGTCGTCCAGGATGTGATGGATGTAGAAGGAGTACGGACGGGAGGCGCGCTGGACGTTCTCCACCCCGGCAAGCTGCATGCCGAGGAACTGGGTCCACATGATCGCGAGGTAGGCGAGGATCGGCCAGGGGATGGGGAGTCCCGGCCACGCCCATCCCCACAGTCGTCGCACCACACCGGCCGCCGACGCCGGCGGCCGCAAGAGCGCCTCGAGCCCGGCCATCGCCCCACGATTGTACGGGCCGCCCTCCGTAGCGGATTCGCGCCCCTACAACGGGGAGTCTTCGAACCCGGGGCTGGGAACGCGCAGGGCAATCTCGGCCACTCCCCCTTCGGTCAGGACCGACTCGAGGGTGAATCCGGCCCGGGCAAGGATGTCGAGGCCGAAGCTGTGGTCCAGCGGGACGAGGGCGAAGAGACGGCGAACTCCGAGGGAGATGGCCGCCTGGGAGACCGCTCGGAGCAGTTCGAGCACGGCCGCCTCCGGCGCGACCGCCGCCACGAGGATCTCGAACGAGGCTACCCCCTCCTCCGGGCACCGCGCGATGACGGCGCGCCCGACCGGCACCTCCCGGGGACCTACCACGGTCATTTCGATCGCCTCGCCGGTGCCGGTCCCCAGACGGTCCGGCGCATGGAGGGTGATCCGCCGCAGCGGTGGCGGGAGGGGGGCCGCGGCCCCGCCGCTCACCAGCCAGTACCCGGGAGCTCCCGGGATTTCCGCGCGTTCACCGTTCGCCGCGACTGCCATCTGGCCCTCCTCGCCCCATCGTGAAGACCGGAACGAGGGACGCCCACGTCCGAACGGTGCTGCCCTCAGGTACCGGATGGCCCCCGGGCTCGTCGAGAGCTGCGCGCGAGCCCGTGGCCCGGCACACTGGTGCAGGCTCGCTTCTCAGCACCGAACGAGGAGGCAAGGCAGCATGCGCGACGCTCTCATCTGCGGCGCCCTTCGAACCCCGGTCGGCCGGTACGGCGGCACCCTGCGCGATGTTTCCGCCGAGACGCTGGCCGGGCTCGTGGTCGAGGCCATCGTGGAGCGCTACGGGCTCAAGCCCGAGGCGATCGACGACGTCATCTTCGGGCAGTGCTATCCGAACGGCGAGAACCCTGCCATCGGCCGGATCGCCGCGCTCCGCGCCGGGCTCCCCGTGGAGGTTCCCGGCTTCCAGCTCGATCGGCGCTGCGGTTCGGGGCTCCAGGCCATCTGCCTTGCCGCAATGGAAATCCAGACGGGGGTCGCCGACCTCGTGCTTGCCGGCGGGGTCGAAAGCATGAGCCAGGCCGAGTTCTACACGTTGAACCTGCGCTGGGGGCCGAACCGAGGCCACGTCCAGCTCTACGACCGTCTCGACCGCGCCCGGGTCACCGCCGGGTGCGAATCGAAGTATCCCGTGTACGGCGGAATGCTCGAGACGGCGGAGAACGTCCGTCGCCAGTACCGGATTTCGCGGGAGGAGCAGGACGCGTACGCCCTGCGCAGCCATCAGCGGGCGGTGGCCGCCTGGGACGCGGGGAAGTTCCAGGACCACATCGTGCCGGTCCCGGTGCCGCAGCGACGTGGTGAGCCGATCCTCTTCACGCAGGATGAGCATCCGCGGCGGGACACGACCCTCGAGGCGCTGGCGAAGCTCCGTCCCGTCCGGATCGACGTCGACCCGGAGGCGACGGTGACCGCCGGAAACGCCAGCGGCGAGAACGACGCCGCTGCGGTGGCCATCGTCGCGTCGCCCCAGGCGGCGGCGCGGTACGGCCTCCAGCCCCTGGCGGTCCTGCGTGGTTGGGCGGTTGCCGGCGTCCACCCGGCCTACATGGGCATGGGCCCGGTGCCTGCCACCAAGAAGCTCCTCGACCGGCTCGGACTTCGCCTGAGCGACATCGACCTCATCGAGCTGAACGAGGCCTTCGCCGTCCAAGTGCTGGCGGTCACGAGGGAATGGGGCTTCACGGAGGCGGACTTCGAGCGCCTGAACGTCAACGGGGGCGGTATCAGCCTCGGCCACCCTGTCGGAGCGACAGGTGTCCGCATCCTCGCCGACCTCCTCCCGGAGATGCACCGGCGAGGCGCCCGGTACGCGCTCGAGACCATGTGCATCGGCGGCGGCCAGGGCATCGCCGCCGTCTTCGAGCGGGTGGCCTGAGCCAGCTCGCTCCTAGGCTCCCGCCACCGGCGAAATGCGGCGCGGGGGCAACGGGACGGGGGCACCACGCCTGCGGCTCGGATGCCGGCCAGCTGCCGGGGCGACGGGCCCGCCACGGCGAACGCCGAAGCTTTCTTCCCGACGGGCGTGCCCTGGGCCCTCGGTTCCGAATAGGGGCTGGGTGGCGAGTGCCTCCACCGACAGGGACGCAGCGCTGGAGGGAAGGGCGGCGAATGGTCCCGTGGCCAACCTGATGCGCATCGGCGAGCTCGCGGCCCGCACGGGGCTCTCCATCGACCGAATCCGGGTTTGGGAGCGTCGCTACCGGCTCGTGTAGCTGGTGAGGAGCGCGGGCGGATTCCGCCTCCTCTACAGCGAGGAGGACCTCCAGACCCTCCTCGCGATGCGCGACTTGGTCGAGTCGGGGGCCGCTGCCGTCGGCGCTGGACCTGTGCGCATCTACCTCCGCCACCTCCTTCCGAACCTCCTCCCGCAGGTGGCCGTGCTCGCCGTGGTGCGGTACTCGCACGTTATCCTCGGCATCGGGACCCTCTCCTTCCTCGGCGTTGGCATCCAGCCGCCTCGCCCGGAATGGGGAGCCATGCTCCACGATTCCATGCCCTACTTCTACCGGGCTCCACACCTCCTCCTCGCTCCCTTCGGCGCGACCCTCTTCGTCTGCCTCGCTCTGGCAGCGGCAGGGGAGCGCCTGCGGCGAACCCTCGACCCCAAGCTTCGATGACCGGGGACAGCCTCCGAGCGGCCCCACCGCCTCCCCTCTCCGTGCCTATGCCCGTCGGGCCGGCCCATGCTGTGCGGCATCGGCGACGCTCGTGGTGCGGGCACGCCCCCGCGACCGCCTCAACGGCGATTCGCCGATGCCCTCCCGTTCCTCACCGAACGAACCCCTCAGGGGATGTCGTCCTGAACCGGTACCGTCGGTATAGTAAATGGCCACCGGGTGTCGGGAGGGCGCGAAGGCTGCCTAGGGCGACGTCGGGGGGACGCCGGCCGTGCGCATTCGGCGTACGCCGCATCCCGCTTCGCCGGTTGGTGCAAGCTGGCCACGGGCTCGGGGGAAGGAAGGCATGAACGTCGGGTCGATCGTCCGCTTCCGCAACCGCGACTGGGTGGTCCTGGCGAGCGATGACGCGGACACCGTCCTGCTCCGGCCGCTCACGGGCGTCAGCGAGGATGCCGTGGGTGTCCATCGGCGGCTCTCCGAACTCATCGCCTATTCAATCCCCACGGAGCGCATCGAGCCCTCCGCCTTTCCCCTACCCGACCCGTCGTCGGTGGCCGACGCCCAGAGCGTACACCTCCTCTGGCAGGCGGCTCGCCTGCTGCTGCGGGAAGGGGCGACCCCGTTCCGTTCCCTCGGGAGGATCTCGGCCCGGCCACGGACGTACCAACTCGTACCCCTCATGATGGCCCTCAGGCTCGACCCCGTCCGCCTGCTCATCGCCGACGACGTGGGCGTTGGCAAGACGGTGGAGGCCGGCCTCATCGTCCGTGAGCTGTGGGACCGGGGCGAAATTCGTCGTGTGGCGGTGCTCTGCCCACCCTACCTCTCCGACTGGTGGCGGATGGAGCTGGAGGAGAAGTTCCACCTCGAGCCTGTGGTTATCGGGCCCGGTACGGTCGGCCGCCTCGAGCGAGAAGTCCCGCCCGGGCGCACCCTTTACGAACACTTCCCTGTCCAGGTCATCAGCATCGATTTCATCAAAACCGAACGGAACCGGCCCGCGTTCCTCCTGAAGGCGCCGGAGCTCGTCATCGTCGACGAGGCCCATGGGGCGACGCCCGCGGAGTCCGGCGACCGGCACCTGCGGTACAAGCTAGTGCGGGAATTGGCCGAGGACCCCCACCGGCACCTGCTTCTACTTACGGCGACCCCCCACAGCGGCATCCCCGGAGCGTTCCAGAAGCTTCTCGGGCTCCTGAAGCCGGAGTTCGAGACGTGGGACTTCTCCAACCTCTCGGAGATGCAGCGGGCGAAGCTCGCGCGCCACTTCGTCCAGCGAACGCGAGCGGACATCGAACGCGACTGGGAGGACCGCCCCTGCTTCCCCACTCGGAAGCCGGTCGAGGTAACCTACCGCCTCTCTCCCGCGTATTCGGAGCTCTTCTACGACGTGCATCGCTTTTGCGGGAGGATCGTCGAGAGCGGCGAGCAGCTCGAGTGGAACCGGCGGCGGATGCGGTGGTGGGGCGCTCTCGCCCTCCTCCGCTGCGTCATGTCGAGCCCCCGGGCGGCAGTCGTGGCCCTCCGGAATCGGGCCGGAGACGGGGCCCTCGAGGCCGAAGTCGACGAAGAGGACATGGCCGACGCCGTCGTCGAGCCGAGCGAACAGCTCGCCTTCGATGAGGCCCCGACGCCGCTCCTCGCCCGCCTGGAGGGCGCCCTCGAGCCGGGGGAACGTGAGGCCCTCCAACGATTCGCGCGGAAGGCGGCCGAGATCACTCGGGAGGACGACACTAAGCTCCGCGGCTGCCTCGAAGCGGTCCGCTCCCTCCTCCGCGAAGGGCATCACCCCATCATCTGGTGCTATTACGTCGAAACGGCCGAGTACGTCGCCGAGGCGATCCGCTCCGAGCTCGTCCCGGAGTTCCCCGACCTCCAGGTGGCCTGCATCACCGGCCGCCTGGACGACGACGAGCGGCGGATGAAGGTCGAGGAGCTGATGGCGGAGCACCGCCGGGTCCTGGTGGCTACGGATTGCCTGTCGGAAGGGGTGAACCTGCAGAAGGGGTTCACGGCCGTCCTCCACTACGACCTCCCTTGGAACCCGAACCGCCTCGAGCAGCGCGAGGGGCGCGTCGACCGCTTCGGCCAGGAGCGGGACGAGGTGAAGGCCGTCCGTTACTACGGCGCGGACAACCCGGTCGACGCAGCCGTCCTCCGGGTTCTCCTCAACAAGGCCGAGGAGATCCGGCGCGCGCTCGGGACGTACGTGCCCGTGCCCGAGAACGCCCAACGCGTTGTGGAGGCGCTCGTCGACGTCCTCTTCCGGCGGCGGCGTCATAGCCTCGCCCTGCAGACCGCCCTCCCGCTACAACAGGACGGCGTGGAGGAGCTGCACCGGACCTGGGAGCTCGACGCCCAGCGCGAACGAGAAAGCCGCACCCGCTTCGCCCAGCGCGCCCTGAAACCGCAGGAGGTACGGCGGGAGCTCGAGGCGACGGATGCGGTGCTCGGCGACGCCGATGCGGTCCAGAACTTCGTGCTATCCGTCGCCAAGCGGCTCCAGCTCAACATCTGGCAGTCGAAGTCGAAGGATGTCTGGAAGGTGGGGACGGCGACCACTGGGCTCCACGGTCTCCCCGAGAGCATCCGCGAGGCGCTGCCGAGGTCGGCCGCGGATACCTGGTCGATCACCTTCACGAGCCCGCCATCCGAAGGGGCGACCTACCTCGGCCGGAATCATCCCTTCGTGACCGCCCTAGCGCGGTACGTGTTCGAACAGGCTCTCGAAGGAGTCGACGAAGCCGTCGCAGCCCGCTGCGGCGCGCTCCGCACTCGGGCGGTGAGGAAGCTCACCACGCTCCTCCTCCTTCGGCCCCGCTTCTTCCTCGGAGAGGCTGGACGCCCGCCCCTCCTCGCCGAGGAGGTCCTCGTCTGCGGCTTCGAGGGCTTCTCCGAACGGTGGCTGCGCCCCGCGGAGGCGCTCCCCCTGCTCTCCGCCGAGTCGACGAGCAACATGCCGTTGGAGGAGAAACGGGACCTCGTGTCCCTCGTCCTCGAGGAAGTGCGCGCCGCACTGACGGCGGACGCGTTGGACCATCCCCTGCGTGTCATCCTCGCCGAGCGGGGCGAGGAGCTCGCGGAGTCACATCGGAGGGTCCGCCAGAGCGTGGGCCAGTACATCCGCGGCTTCAGCGTGCGGAGCCACTGGCCGCCCGACGTGCTCGGACTGCTCGTTCTCCAGCCCGAGGTGGGAGGATAGCCATGGCCACTGCCGTCGCGCTTCCCGTGGGCGAGGTTGCCCCCGAACGGCCCTCCCGGGCCGGGCCGGCGGTACGACTCGAAGGGCCCATCCTCGCGCCCGACATCCTCGAACGTTTGGCAACCGGCGACCTTCCGGGGCAGCGGCCCACCGACTTCGGCCTCAGCTCCGGGCGCTCCATCATCGACGAAGCGGCGGAGGCCTACCGGGATGCCCGGGACCTCTACAAGCTCTTCCGTCGCGGCCTCGAACGGCTGCCGGAGACCGACCCCGGCACGACCCTCACCCGCGAGCGATGGGTCCTTCCGCTCTTCAGCCTCCTCGGCTACGAACTCCGCTTCAACCCCCGAGGATACGACGTCGGCGACCGGCACTTCGCCATCTCCCACCGCGCCGGGGCGAACGACGACGCCCCGCCCGTCCACGTAGTAGGAGCCGGCCGCCGGCTAGGCAGCCCCGACCCGAACGCCAGGCCGCGGGTCTCCCCCCACTCCCTGATGCAGGAGTTCCTCAACCGCTCCGACCACCTTTGGGGCATCGTCACCAACGGCCGCGAGCTCAGGCTCCTTCGCAAAAGCTCCACCGTCCACCGACAGGCCTACGTCGCCTTCGACCTCGATGCCATCTTCGGTGGCGAGGAGCGCTTCGGCGACTTCCTCCTCCTGTGGCGTCTCCTCCACCGGACGCGGCTCCCCCGCAGCGTAGCCGACGCGCACGAATGCTGGCTCGAGCGGTACCACCAGCAGGCAATCGAACAGGGGAACCGGGCACGGGACCGCCTGCGCGACGGCGTGGAGAGGTGCCTCGCGCTCCTCGGTACCGGCTTCCTGCGGTGCTGGCAAACAGAGAAGCAGCCTTCGGCCGAGAGGCTGTACCACGACCTCCTCCGCCTCGTGTACCGCTTCCTCTTCCTCCTCGTGGCCGAGGAGCGCGGGCTCCTCGTGGGAAACGAGCTGTACCGCGAGCACTACAGCGTCTCCCGCCTGCGCAGGCTGGTGGACCGCCGACAGAGCTGGACGCACCACGACGATCTCTGGTGCAGCCTTCGAGTCCTCTTCAACGTCCTGCGCCACCCCCAGCCGAAGGTGGAGGGCGAGCCCATGGCCAGTCTCCTCGGCCTCCCCGTGCTGGATGGCGAACTCTTCCGCGAGATCGAACTCGAGCGGCAGAGCATCACAAACCGTGACCTCCTCGAGGCGTTCCGGCACCTCGTCTACTTCTACGACGACGAAGCCCGCACGCTCCGCCGGGTCAACTACGCCGCCCTCGACGTGGAAGAGTTGGGGTCGGTGTACGAAAGCCTGCTCGAACATCGCCCGGTGATCCGTGGCGACGGGGGTTCGCCCATTTTCGAGTTCGCCTCCGGCACCGAGCGGAAGAGCACCGGCTCCTACTACACCCCACGCGAGCTGGTGGCCGAGCTGGTCGAGAGCGCCCTCGAACCCGTGCTGCGCGAGCGGCTGGCCGGGCTGCGCAACAACGAGGAGCGCAAGAGCGCCATCCTCGGGCTGAACGTGCTCGACCCCGCCTGCGGGTCGGGGCACTTCCTCCTCGCCGCGGCCCGGCGGCTGGCGAAGGAGCTCGCTCGCGTGAGCACCGGCGAGGACGAACCCTCGCCCGAGGCGGAGCGGGAGGCGAAGCGCGAGGTCATTGCCCACTGCATCTACGGCGTAGACAAGAATCCGCTCGCCGTCGAGCTCTGCAAGGTGGCCCTCTGGATCGAGAGCCAGGTGCCCGGCAGACCCCTCTCCTTCCTCGACCACCACATCCGCTGCGGCGACTCCCTCGTCGGCATCACCAGCCTCGCCGTATTCGAAGGGCCAGTTCCGGAGGGCGCCTTCGAGCGGAGCGACCCGGCGGAGAAGAAGGTCGCCCGGGGTGTACGCGAGCGGAGTACGCGAGAGGCGCAGCAGCGTCCGATGTCGTTCGAGCCACCGGAGGAGGAGAAGCTGCTGCCCGCGGCCATCAAGTCTGAAGAGTTGGAGCGCCGCCCCGACGACACTGTCGCGGACATCATCGTCAAGGAGCGCGACTACAACGCCCTCCGCCGAGAAATGGAGCCCTTCATCCTGGCGGCCAATGTGTGGACGGCGGCCTTCTTCTGGAACTTCGCCGAGGACGACCGCACGCGCGTCACGGAGCAGCCCACGACCGGGAGCATGCGTCGAGCCTTGGCCGGGGACGGGCTCGCCCCGGTGTTCAGGGCCGGGGTCGAGAAACTGGCGGTGCATCACCGCTTCTTCCACTGGCCGCTCGAATTCCCCGACGTCTTCATCGGCGCTGGCGGCTTCGACGTCGTCCTCGGCAACCCGCCCTGGGAGCGAATCAAACTCCAGGAACAGGAATTTTTCGCTGGGCGCGACCCAGAGATCGCCAACGCGCCCAACGCCGCCGCCCGCAAGCGGCTCATCCAACAGCTCGCGGAAACGAACCCTGCGCTTTGGAAGGCGTATCAGAAGGCCCTGCACGCCGCCGAGTCGACCAGCCGCTTTTTGCGGGGCTCCGGGCAATACCCCCTTACCGGGCGGGGCGACATCAACACCTACTCCGTCTTCGCCGAGCGGATGCGCTCGCTCCTCAAGCCCGGCGGCCGGGCCGGCATCATCGTCCCCACCGGCATCGCCACCGACGACACCAACAAGCACTTTTTTGCCGACCTGGTGGACCGCGGCGAGCTGGTGAGCCTGTTCGATTTCGAAAACCGGGAAGGGCTCTTCCCGGCGGTGGACAGCCGCTACAAGTTCTGCCTGCTCACCATGCGACGCGGGGCGGGCGCCTCAGCCCGTACTGGCGTCCAGATGGCCTTCTTCTGCACCCGGGCCGAGCACCTGCGCGACCCGCGCCGGGCCTTTACGCTCTCGCCCCAGGACATCGCCCGCCTCAACCCGAACACCCGCACGCTCCCCGTCTTCCGCACCCGCCAGGACGCCGAGCTGACGAAAGCCATCTATGCCCGGGTGCCGGTGCTCGTGAGCGAGCGCACCGGCCAGAACCCCTGGGGCGTAAAGTTCCTGGCGATGTTTCACATGTCCAACGACTCCCACCTCTTCCGCACGCGGGCGGAGCTGGAGGGGCGAGGCTTCCGGCTGGTGGGCAACGTGTTCGTCAAGGGTGATCCCCATTCGCCATTCGCCGTTCGCTATTTGCCTCTCTACGAAGCCAAAATGATCTGGCACTACGACCACCGCTACGGCACCTACGAGGGCGTCGAAGGCCGCTCCAGCACGCAGCTCCCCACGTCGGACGACGCCCAGCACGCCGACCCCGCGTTCCTGGTCCAGCCCTGGTATTGGGTCCCGGCCGAGGAAGTGGAAGCCCGCCTGGGCGACTGGCACCGGGGCTGGCTGCTCGGGTTCCGACGGATTGCACGTTCAACGGACGAGCGCACGGCGATTTTCAGCTTGCTGCCAAGGGCCGGGGCCGGGGACGTATTGCCGGTAGTCTTCGGTCCTCAAGCTGTGGGAAGTGCTCTGCTACTTACCTGCAATTCGACCATTGTCTTCGATTTCGTTGTGCGTCAGAAGATTGGCGGAGTTCATTTGGACTTCCACTATGCTAAACAGCTCCCCGTCCTCCCGCCCTCTGCCTACACGCCGCAGGACCTGCTGTTCATCGTCCCGCGGGTGCTGGAGCTGATCTACACCGCCTGGGATATCAAGCCCTTCGCCGACGACGTCTGGCGGGAAGCCAGCGAACCCGTACGGGAGGCCATCTGCCGGCGGTGGGAGGAAAACGCCGCCGAGACTGGCGGGCACGGCTTCGAACTCCCCGCGTGGGCGGCCGCCTATCCCCACCTCACCCCCGCCGACCCTCACGCCCTCCATTCGCCATTCGCCATTCCCCATTCGCCCACCTGCCCGCTGCCTCCCTTCAAGTGGCACGAATTGCGCCGCGCCCGCCTGCGCGCCGAGCTGGACGCCTACTACGCGCGCCTCTACGGCCTCACCCGCAAGCAGTTGCGCTACATCCTGGACCCGGCCGACCTGACGGAGCGGGAGCTCGCGGACATCTTGGACCCCTGGGAGGAAGTGGATGACCCGCTCGAGCCGACGGGGTACACCCTTCGCTGCGAGCAGAGCACCTTCCCCGGCGAGACCTTCCGCGTCCTCAAGGAAAAGGAACTGCGCCAGTACGGCGAATACCGCACGCGTCGGCTCGTGCTCGAGGCATGGGAGCGGCTGGAGGAAGCTTCATGAACCGCGTCAGGGTGACTGGCGGCCGGCACCAAGGTGGTTGTAGCGAGCGTTCCCTCCGGGCTCGACGGCGACCGTATACCTTCCTTGTCGGGCTTGCCGCGTCTGGAGGAAGTATCCTCAACCCGTCGAGTGGCACCGGGAGGTAGGAATGGGCACGGTCGAGACCACCATGGCGCCGGTTCGGAACCTTGTCGACCAGGTTGCCGAGGCACAGCTCCGGCTCCCCGAAATCCAGCGCGCGTACGTCTGGACGCGGACACAGGTTCGAGACCTGCTCGACTCGCTCTACCGCGGCTACCCCGTCGGTACGGTGCTCATCTGGGAGACGGACGAGGAGCTCCGCTCGCGGACCGTCGAAGCGCCCGTCTCGACCCGCTCGTCGTCTTCTTCGAACGGTGGCCGGTTCCTCCTCGACGGGCAACAACGGCTCACGTCACTCGCGAAGGTGTTCGTGACCCGCGAAGTCGACATCCGCTTCAACATCGAGACGGAGGAATTCCAGGTCGCGAACGCTGCCGTCTGCTCCGACCCGCGGTTCGTGCCGGTCTCGGACGTCTTCCAGAAGGGGGCCGTTTCGGTCGCCCTCGAGCGCGACCTTCTCTCCCGTCCCGACCGCGAACTGATTCTTTCCCGCCTGAACAAACTGGAGAGAATTGCCGACTACCCCGTTCCGGTCCATGTGCTCAAGGGCTTCGACTACGAGGAGGTGACCGATATCTTCGTCCGGGTCAACTCCAAGGGCACACGGCTGCGGGAAGCGGAGCTTGCCATCGCCCGGCTGGCCTTCCGCTTGCCGGGCATGGTGACGGACGAGCTGGGAGCCTTTCGGGACCGCCTTGCCATCGCGAACTTCGACATCGAACTGCGATTCCTCGTCCGCGCCCTAACCGCCGTGGCCACCGGCCAAAGCGGCTTCCGCCAGCTGGCGTTCGTTCCCGAGGAGACGCTCCGTGAGGCGTGGCGGAAGACGCGGCGAGCTCTGGAATACTTCCTGAACCTGCTTCGCCAGAACCTTGGCATCGAATCGGCAGATTGGCTGCCGTCTCTCAACGCCATCGTCGTTCCAGTGGCCTATCTCGCACGTCACGATGACCCGCGTGAGGCGGACACGGTCGGCCTCCTCCGATGGTTCGTGCTCGCGTCCACCTGGCAGAGGTATGCCGGAGCCGCCGAAACTGCCATGGACCAGGATTTGCGGGCCCTCGAATCACCGGAGCCCTTCAGGGTCCTCGAAGAGCATTTGGTCCAGGCGGTTGGCCGGACAACGGTTTCTGCCGACGACCTTGACGACGCGGGGTCGACCAGCTCCTTCTTCCTGCCGATGTTCCTCGCCTGCCGCCATCGAGGTGCCGTCGACTGGTGGACGGGCGTTCGGCTCAGCTCGACCAACCTCGGCACCGATCATTTGCTGGAGCTCCACCACATCTTCCCGAAGGCGCTCGTGAAGCACCGATACCCCAAGAGGGACGTGAACGAGCTGGCCAACCTTGCCTTCCTTTCCCGCCGCGCCAATGCCGAAATCAGTGCCAAGGAGCCGATCGAATACCTTAGCCAGATCGCGGAGGAGAGGCTCACCACCCAGTTCGTGCCGCTCGACCGTGAGCTGTGGAAGGTGGACCGATTCCAGGACTTCCTGGCCGCGCGGAGGGCATTGCTCGCACGGGGGATCAACGAGTTCCTTTCGTCGCTGCGGTGAGAGATGGGCACGTCGCGAGCCCGGGCGCGTTACTTGACCGACTGGTTGCGGAGACGATTACGGAGTGGCACCCCATCTCCGTACCTCGGCCCAGGCGGTGTCGCGACGGGACGCGATGCGGTCCCGCGCGCAGGGCGCTCCCTGGGGGAGGCCGAATGAGCGTCTTCGCCTTGCATCGGCGCTTGATGGAGGACTACGCGGATTTCATCCGCTCCTTCGTCGCCATCCGGGACGAGCGCGCCCGGCAGTTCGTCGAGCGGGAGCTCCTGGAAGCTGCGCGGCTCTGGCCGGAGCCACTCCTCCAGCTTTCGCCGGCCTACCAGCGGGACGCGAGCGTCGACGAGCTCGTCGCCGAAGGAGTCCTCCACCCGGAGGCGGCCCGGATCTTCCGCCGGGGCGAGCAGCCGCTCCGCCTCTTCCGCCACCAGGTGCAGGCGATCCGTGCGGCTCGGGCCGGCCGGAGCTTCGTGGTGACCTCCGGCACCGGCTCGGGAAAGACGCTCTGCTACCTGGTGCCCATCGTCGATACGGTGCTGAGGAACCCGGAGGTTCTTCGCCCGACTGCCATCATCGTCTACCCCATGAACGCCCTCGTGAACTCGCAGCTCCAGGCCCTGCGCGACCTGGAGGATGCGTATTGCAGGCGGACCGGCCGCCCCTTCCCCGTCCGCTTCGCCCGGTACACCGGCGATACACCCCAGGAGGAACGGGAGAGCATCCGCCGCGACCCGCCACACATCCTCCTCACCAACTACGTGATGGCCGAGCTCATGCTGGTGCGCCCGGAGGACCACGGGCTCGTGCGCTCCCGGGCCGACCGCAACGAGCCGTTCTTCCTCGTCTTCGACGAGCTCCACACGTACCGCGGACGGCAGGGTGCGGACGTCGCGATGCTCGTGAGACGGCTGAAGGCGCGGCTCGAATGCCCGAAGGTCATCCAGATCGGGACGAGCGCGACCCTGGTGGCTCACCCGGACGCGACGCCCGAGGAGCGCCGGAGCACGGTGGCCGAGTTCGCCAGCACCTTCTTCGGCTCGAGACTCTCCCCCGACGACGTCATCGAGGAGTCGCTCGAGCCGGCCACGGAGGGCGGCCCTCCCACGGCGACCGAGCTGCAAGCGGCCCTGCGGGAACCGCTCCCCGACAACCGCAAGGGCTTCCGGCGTCACGCGCTCGCCCGCTGGCTCGAGTTCGCCGTCGGGGTCGAGCCGGAAGCCGGCGGCCGTCTCCGGCGGCGCACCCCACGCACGCTCTCCGACCTTGCCCAGGAGCTCGCCGAGGCGACGGGAGCGGCCCCACCGGAATGCCGCGCGGCACTCGAGCGCATCCTCCTCCGAGCGGCGGAGATGAACGCTTCCGAAGGGGAGAGCGCCGAGTTGAGGGAGCCGTTCTTCGCCTTCAAGCTCCACCAGTTCATCTCCCAGGGGAAGGCGCTCTACGCCACGCTGGAAGCGCCGGAAGTCCGCTCCTTCTCGATGGAGGGGGAGGTGGTCTCCGAGCGGCCGTACTTCCCGCTCCGGTTCTGCCGCCTCTGCGGGCACGAGTACTACCACGTCCTCCGGACGGACGACGCCTTCATTCCTTTTCCGGTCGGACAGGACGTGGACGAGGAGGACGCCCAGGCAGGCTACCTCACCATCGCCGACGAGTGGAGTGAGGAGCAGGTCCCCGACGAATGGTTCGATGCGCAAGGGCGGCTTCGTAGGCCGTGGAAGGACCGCGCCCCGCGTCCGGTGTGGGTGCGTCCCGATGGCACCTTCACCGACGCCGAGCCGGAGGAGGCTACCGCCACGAAGATGTGGTGGCAGGCGAAGCAGTTCTGGCTCTGCCTGCAGTGCGGCGAGTTCTACGACGGCCGGGACCAGGAGTTCCGGAAGCTCACCTACCTTTCGAGCGAAGGCCGCTCCTCTGCCACCACGGTCCTCGCGGCCTCGCTCCTCCGCCAGGCAGAGGCGACGGGCGCGGCCAGGCCCAAGCTGCTCACCTTCACCGATAGCCGTCAGGACGCTTCGCTCCAAGCCGGCCACTTCAACGACTTCGTGCGGACGGTCGTCCTCCGGTCTGCCCTCCACCGTGCGCTGCAGGAGCACGGTGAGCTCCGTTACGACGCGGTCGCCGACGAGACCGTGGCACGGATGGGCTTGGAGCTCCGCGACATCGCCAAGAACCCCCTCCTGAGCCCCAGCTCCTCGGCCGCATCGAGCGTGTGGGAGGTCTTCACGGAGTTGACCGAATACCGGCTGTACGACGATCTCAGGAGGGGCTGGCGGGTGCTTATGCCGAACCTCGAGGAGGCGGGCCTGCTGGCCATCGACTACGAAGGGCTAGCCGAGACGTGCTCGAGAGATGATGTTTGGAGCGAAGTCCCGCTCCTCTGCGACTCCCCTCCCGAGAAGCGGGAGGAGGTCGTCCGCACGCTCCTCGACTACTTCCGCTACCACCGAGCGATTTACGCGCGGGTCTTCGAGCGCGACGACAACCTGCGCACGCTCGTCCGACGGGTCCAACAGGAGCTGAATACCTTCTGGGGCCTCGACGAGAACGAGCGGCTTACGGGTGCTCCTCGGTTCATCATCCGCGGAGGCCGAAGCGAGCTGCCGGACAAGGTGCCCATCCGTTTCCTCGGCCCGCGGACGCCCATTGGGAGGTACCTGCGGCGGGCCTTGGACCCCGACTCTCAGTCATTGAAGCTGGAGGCCATCCTACAGCCGCTCCTGACCGTGTTGACCGAGCAGGGCTTCCTGCGTGAGGAGGGGCTCCCGCGAACATCCCTTGTCGGTTACCGGCTGGATGCGGCGCGAATCGTCTGGCGGGTCGGAGACGGCACGCCGCGGCCCGACCCGGTGTACCGACGGGGCACGGCTGAGGCCCCTCGGCGCCGGGCGAACCCCTACTTCCAGCGGCTCTACCAGGATGCGGCCGAGCAGTTCGGGTTCCTCGAGGCGCGAGAGCACACCGCCCAGGTGGTGGCCCCCGGCGAACGAGAGCGTCGGGAGCGGCGCTTCCGCTGGCTGCCTGAGGACCAGAACGACTTCAGCCTTGGCCGCCGCCTCCCATACCTGGTCTGCTCCCCGACGATGGAGCTGGGCATCGACATTGCGGACCTGGACCTCGTGCACCTCCGCAACGTCCCGCCGACGCCGGCGAACTACGCCCAGCGCTCGGGCCGGGCCGGCCGGCAGGGCCAGCCAGGGCTGGTCGTGACGTTCTGCCACGCCCAGAGCCCACACGACCAATACTTCTTCCGCCACCGGGAAGAGGTGGTCGCCGGGGCGGTGCGAGCACCCCGGCTGGACCTGACCAACGAGGCGCTCGTTCGGGCCCACGTGCAGGCCGAGTGGCTGGCGCAGGTGGGGCTGCCGCTCCGCCAGTCGATTACGGACGTCATCGACACTGGGCAATCCGAGACACTCCCTCTCCGTCCGGAGGCGGCCGAGCAGATCCGACTCGGCCCGGAATCCCTGGCAAGGGTTCGCGGGCGTATCGAACGCATCCTCGAGGCCGATAGGGAGCTTCTCGAGCGTTCGGGTTGGTACAGCGGGAGCTGGCTCGACCGCGTGCTCCAGGACGCCCCGCGAACCTTCGACCGGGCCTTCGACCGGTGGCGGGCCCTGTATTGGATCGCCCGGCGGCAACTGGACGACGCTCGAAGATTGGAGGACCAGGCCCTTAATCGACACGAGCAGGAACAGGCGCAGCAACGGCAGGTGGAAGCGCGCCGACAGTTGAACTTGTTGACCCAAATGGGGGTTGCCCGGGAGGAGGGCGACTTCTACCCGTATCGGTACCTGGCGACCGAGGGCTTCCTTCCCGGCTACAACTTCCCGGCCCTCCCGGTCCGGGCCTGGGTACCACGAGGCGAGGGAGAGTACATCTCCAGGGCTCGTTCGCTGGCAATCCGTGAATTCGCCCCGGAGAACCTCGTCTACCACGAGGGCGCCAAATGGCAGGTGGACCGGCTCTTCCCCCCGCCGGGCGGTCTTGAGGAATGGCTGTCGGTCAAGCATCTCTGTCGGCGCTGTGGCAGCTTCGCGGAGCAGGACCTCGAGCGCTGCCCGGGATGCAACCAGCTCTTCGACGGGGTACATGGGAGACGTCTCCAACTCCTCGAGCTGGTGAATGTGCGGGTCCGGCGTCGCGAGCGGATCACTTGTAACGAGGAGGAGCGCATCCGGAGGGGGTACTACATCCAGCTCGCGTTCCGCTTCGCGCCCGCGGAAACGGGGGTCCGGACGGTCGGAGCGGACGTGGTGGCCGACGGCACAAAGTTCGCGGAGCTGGTCTACGCGCCCGCGGCCACCATCGCTTACATCAACGAAGGCTGGAGGGGGCGCCGGACCGGCTTCCTTGTGGACTTCGAGTCGGGCGAAATCTCTTCCGAGGGCGAAGCCAAGGAGGACCAGAACTCGCCCCAGAAGGGAAATAAGAAGCGCGTCTGCCTGTGGGTACAGGAGACGCAGAACCTGCTGCTCCTTCGCTTCCATGACCCGTTGGTGCGAGAGAGCGACGTGGCCCAGACGACGCTCCAACACGCTCTCAAGCGGGGGATCGAACAGGCGTTCCAGCTCGAGGATCGGGAGCTCGAGGTAGCTCGCGTCGGCGAAGGCGAGTGGAGGGCGCTGCTCTTCTACGAGGCTGCCGAAGGCGGCCTCGGCGTCCTGCGTCGGCTGGTGGAGGAGCCGCGAGCGTTGGCCGAGGCTGCCCGGGCGGCGCTCGACATCTGTCACTACGAACCCGATGGTTCGGAAAAGGCGACGCGGTGTGTTCAGGCCTGCTACGAGTGTCTGCTGAGCTACACGAACCAGCTCGAGGCTCGCAATCTCGACCGGCGGGCGGGGCGTGAATGGCTGCTCAGGCTGGCGAAGTGCGAGGTGCACCCTCGGGTCGGCCCCCGCAACCGGGACGAACACGTGACGTATCTGCGGTCCCTCTGTCAGTCGACGCTCGAGCAGCGATTCCTCGAGGCGGTGGTCGCGAGCGGACTTCGCCTTCCCGATGACGCCCAGAAGTCCATCCAGGAACCGCGCTGTATCGCTGACTTCTTCTACCAGCCGAACGTCCTCGTGTTCTGCGACGGCCCGGTGCACCAGAGCGACGGCCAGCGCCGGATCGACGAGCGTCTCCGCCGGGAGCTGCTCGTTCGCGGGTATCGGGTCATCGTGTTCCGCTGGGACGAGGACCCGGCGACCGTGTTCCGCCAGTGGCCGGACGTCTTCGGGGTTCGGTGAAGGTGCCGTTGGGGCGCTGCGCCGGGACGCAACGGTAGGAGGGTTCGGCTACTCCCGACGGGGAGCGAACCGACATCGCCCTACAGCGGGACGGGGTGAGCGGATGGGGCGGGGCCCCCGCACCGCTGATCCGGGCCTTCCGGGCGTCCGGGGTGGCCGCGTGCCTCAGCCCCGAGCCGACGTCGACAGGCTCTCCAGCTCCGGCGGATACGGCTCGAAGAGCGTCTGCGCGGAGAGGTACTCCACTCGGAAGCGGACCGCCCAGGAGCGGAGCAGGGTGAGGATGGCCTCGGCGGGCAAGGCTCGGCGGCGGTAGGCGGCGAGTGCAGCCCGGAAATGGGCGCGCTCCTCGGCGGAGAGGTGGTCGGCGACGAAGCCGTACAGATGGGCGGCGACATCGGCGAAGCGGCCTAGGGTCGGTGGGTGCTGCAGCGTGGCCATGAACATGCGCCGGTACTCGGCGAGGGCATCGTGCCAGGGCAGCGACCGCGCGCCGGCCAGCCCACGGCCGAGTTCCCGCGCGCGCCGCGGATTGTGAGCCAGGAGCACGAACTTGTACCGCGTGTGGAGGTCGACCAGCTCACCGAAAGTGCGGACGTCCCGAAGACGCGCGCTGGCGAAGACTCGCGTGAGGAAGTTCGCCCGCAACTCCCGGTTCGTGAGACGCCCTTCGTCCTCCATGGGGAGATCGGGGAACGCCTTCGCCATCGCCGCCGCGAAAAGCCCGGGCTGCCGGCGCCGCGGTCCACCTTCGTTCGGCGCGTAGACCCGCGCATCCTTCACGCCACACGTCGGCGACCGGTTCTTCAGGATGAACCCGTCGATGTCCCCCACGCTGGTGGCGAAGCGACCGGCGAACTCGGCCATGGCCTCCGTCAGGTCCCTGCCGGTCCCGGGTTGGACGAGGCGGACCTCTCCCTCCGATTCCACGAGACGCACCGGCGGTCTGGGCGAGCCCAGCCCGAGCGCGAACTCCGGGCAGATGGGCACGAAATCGACATGGGCGCGGAGGGCGGCGACGAACTCGTCGGGAATGAGGCTGCCATCGTAGCGGACGGCTTCGAACCCGAGGCAGGCGCTGACCACGACCCGCGGCCGCGGCCATGGTGTGGCCATGGCACTACCCTCCCGCGGCTGCCGGAGCGACGAGAACTCGCCGAACAGCGGGACCGAGGTCGGCGGAAACGAGCCGGGCGGTGATGGCGGCGGAGAGGAGCACGCCCGGCATGCCCGCCCCTGGGTGTGTGCCCGCCCCCACCAGGTAGAGGCCCGGGACCTCCGTCCGGTTGCGCGGCCGGAACGCTGCCGACTGCCACAGGGTGGGCTCGATGCTGAAGGCGGCGCCCCTGAAGGAGCGAAGCCGTTCGGCAAAGTCGCGCGGAGTGAACGAGTGGGCGACCACGATGGACTGGCGCAGCCCGGCGAATCCGGGGACCCGTTCGAGCTCGCGGAGCACCCGCTCCCGGAACGCCGGCTCTTCGTGCTCCCAGTCGATGCCCCGGCCTTCGTGCGGAACCGGGACGAGCACGTACATCGTTTCCCGGCCGGGCGGCGCGACGCTGGGGTCGGTCCGCGACGGGGTGTGGACGTAGAAGGCGAGGTGGGGCGGGAGGCCGCGGCCGTCGAAGACGTGCCGGAGCGTCCCGCGGTAGTCGCCGGGCATCACGATCGTGTGGTGGGCGAGGTCGGGGAAGGCGCGGTCGAGCCCGAGGTACAGAAGGTAGCAGCTCATCGAATACCGCATCCGCGGCAGCCGCCACGCCCATAGCTTCGGTCGGTCCTTGGGCTCGAGCAGCTCCAGATAGGTCATCGGTGCGTCCGCGTTCGAAACGACGGCCCGGCTCCGAATGCCCTCGCCTGAAGCGAGGAGCGCTCCCGAGGCCCGCCCGTTCTCCGTGAACACGCGGGACACCGGGGTCCCGGTGAGGAGGTCGCCTCCGAGCTCACGGAATCGGCGCACCATCGCCTCGACGATGGCGTACGTTCCGCCCCGGGCGTACCACACGCCCTCCGTGCGCTCTAGGTGGGGCACGATGCTGTAGACGGAACTCGCCCGGAGGGGATTTCCCCCGATGAATAGGGGGTGGAAGGAGAAGAGCGACCGCACGCGCTCGTCGGCGAAGTGTCGCTTCGCCAGGGCGTAGACCGAGCGGTGCGCGCCGAGTCGGACGAGCTCGGGCACGACCCGGAGGAAGTCGGCGATGCGGAGGAACGGCTGCCTGGCGAGCTCGCCGAACGCTCGGTCGTAGATGCGGGCTGTCGAGTGGAGGAAGCGCGCCACCGCAGCGGCGTCCCCGGGGGCCAGGGCCGCCACCGCCCCGGCATCGTCGCCGCCGCCGTAGTCGACGCTGCTGCCGTCGGCGAACACCACTCGGTAGTACGGGCGCAGCGGCAGCAGCTCGACGTCGGCATCGAACTCCGCACCGGCGGCGTGCCAGAGCTCCCGGAAGAGTGACGGCAGGGTGACGAGCGTCGGCCCCATGTCCCAGACGTGGCCATGGTCCTCGAGGCGGTACGCCCTCCCTCCCGGGCGCTCCCGTGCCTCGACCACGAGGGTGCGGTAGCCGGCCGCCTGGAGGCGGAGGGCTGCGGCCAGCCCTCCGAACCCGGCGCCGATGACGAGCACGTCAACGCGCCTCATGAGCACCTACTCCTTCGCACCTACTCCCTCCACTGCGGCGAGGGGCTCGCCCGCGAAGCCGGAAAGCCGCCGCACCTCGGCCTCGAGCTGCGCGGTGAGCGCCGCCTCGTCGTCCTCCGGTCGGACCATGATCGGAGTGCCGACGCGTAACTCGACGCGCCAACGGCGCTTCCCGCCGCTTGGCCGGCAGTAGGTGAGCCCGACGGGGAACACGGGGACCGGCCGCCCCAGTCGGGCCGCCGCACGGGTGGCGAGCCAGGCCGCGCCCTTGCCGAACGGCAGGAGTTCGTCGGGGCGGTTGCCCGCGTGGGGGTCGTACACCGGCCGGCCCTCGGGGAAAACGGCGAGGAGCTCGCCGGCGCAGAGGCGTTCCAACGCCGTCCTCATGCCGGCTGCCATCGGGCCGGCTCGAAATCTCTCCCGTCCCGGGCGCTCGATGACGGGCCATCCCGCCAGCCGGCAGTGCCACTCCATCAGACGGCGGAGCGCTCCGGTTCCTGCCCAGTCGAGTGCGACGAGGATGCTGGGTGGGCGCGGCAGCGTTGCCGTGAGGAGGGCGCCGTCGTACAGGTTGTGGACGTGCCGAACGGCGAGCAGGGTCGGGCCCTCGGTGGGCACCCGCTCGACTCCCTCCGCGTGCACCTCGAGCCGCCGAACGAGGATGCGGGCGGCTGCGCGTACGAACCGTCGGCCGAACCGGCCCTCGCGCCCGATGGCTCTGGCGGCCAGCGCCGGGAGTACAGCGACGGGGACGACGATGGCGACCGGCTGCCACAGGCCCACTCCCAGGGCGATGGACGCCGCGAAGGTGACGTTGGCGAGGTAGCACGCCAGCGGAACGCCGATATCGTGTGGGTCGAGGGCGAGGTCGCGGCGCCAGAGGAGGCGGCTCAGGCCCATGAACGTGAGGCCGGTGGCCATCCATCCGGCGAAATTCTGGAGGGGCATGCCGAAGTAGGAGCCGTCGTCGAACCAGACCCAGAACCGGACCGGGAGGGATTCGTGGGCCATCGCTGGGTCGAGGACGAGGTCCCAGGCGACGAGCAGCCAGCTGCCGACGACGAGCCCGGCTGCAGTTCGAAGGCCAGGGCGCCGGACCCGCGAGGCGAGCGCCGACCCGAGCGCGTAGCTCGCGAGGCCCATGAAGAACCACGACATGGGGATGGTGTAGGGAACCCGCCCCAGGATCTTGGCGCCGAGGCCGTCGAGGTACGCATACCCACCGAAGGGCCAGCCTGTCTTCGTTCCGAAGAGCTCCGCTGCCAGCGAGACTCCCGTCGATGCGGCGAGGAAGATGGCGAGTCGCCCGCGACCGAGAGCGGAGAGCGCCCAGGTGGCCATCGCCGCCGCCCCGAGCCAGATCTGGAGGGGGCCTCCGTGCCGCATACCGAACTCGTACGTTCGCTGGGCGAGCGCCTCGCCTTGCCACAGCTCGGGGTTGGGGAGCGCGACGAGGATGCCAGCCGCTCCGAAAGCCATCATGGCGATGTGTCCCACCAAGGCCGCTCGGCTAAGACGGGGGAGCATCACACCACCTCGGCCAGCAGTCTGCCGCGCCAGCGATGGCGTCGAGCGAGGGCAGCGTGCCACAGCCGGAGCGCCACGGGCAGGTCGGCGAGCGGGGCGAGCGCGGCCCACCCGCGGCCATTCGGGTAGGTTCGGGCCACGCCCAGCCCGACAGCGAAGCGGAGCGCGATGAGGAACAGCGCCGCCGCGCGCGCCGCGTTGCCGTCCCGACGGCGGGCGATGGCGACGAGGAGGGTCAGCGGGAGGGCCTGCACCGCCGTCGCCGCCCCGAGGCCATTCCAGGGCGCCGGACGGGTGAGGCCGTCGCGGAGCGCCAGGGAACGCGGCCAGTTGCGCCAGGCGTCCGCTACGGAGTCGTACATCGCCACTTCGATGTCGGTGGCCTCCACGCTTCCCACCCGTACGCCTGCAGCGTGGAGGGTGCGAGCGATGGTGACGTCCTCGCACCGGCTGCGGGCCGCCAACCGCCAGAGCTCCTCGGAGCAGAGAAGTTCGCTCCGGGCGAGCATCGCCTGTCCGTTCGCCAGCACCTCACCCTCCCGTCGAGCCACCGTTCCCGGGAGACCGACGCGAAAGAGCAGCGAGGCGAGCATGGCGGCGTGGAGCGCAGCGAGGGGACCGCGTACGGTCATCCGCGGCGCTGCTGAGAGGACCCCGCAGTTCGACGCCAAGGCCGTCGCGAGGAGCCGGGCTGGCGCCCTGGGGCCGAGGCCGACGTCGGCGTCGGTCATCAATACCCAGGCCGTCTCCACCGAATCGAGAGCACACCGGAGGCCCCACGCCTTCCCGTTCGCCCACCATGGGGGCGGCGCTCCCGCCTCGACCAGCCGGATTCGGGCGTCGGCGGACATCGCTGCCCGTACGAGGTCGGGCGTGCCATCGTGGGAGCCCGTATCGACGACGACGATTCGAGCCACGGGCCGACGGCACTCACGGAGCGCTGCCAAACACGGCCCGAGCCGCTTCGCTTCATTGAGGACAGGGATCACGACGGCCACAGGAGGCAGGCACGCCTCGTCATCCGGTGCGGGGGCGTACCGGAGCCGCGGGCTCCGAGCGTGCCGCGCTAAGCGGCCGTAGACGGCGAGGGAAGCGCCGAGTTGGAGAAGCATGGCCCCCGCACCGAAATAGCTCCTCACCGCACCTCTCCGAAGCGGAGGTCCCACCAAGCGCGGGCGGCGCAGCGGAGCTTGCCCAGCGCCGAGGTTGCCGCCCGCCCGACGAGGACGCCCGCTCCCAATCGGAGCACCTCGTCGAGGATCGCCCGGTACGCGTAGGCGGCGGCGGTAATTCCGAAGCGGCAGTCGGTGGGGAGGTAGGCGATGCCACGGAGCCCGCGCCGGTACAACGCCCGGGCAGTCGCCGCTTCCCGGGCGAGCATCGCCTCGAAGGAGGAGCGGCGGACGCCTCTCAGCCGTTCGGGGTCCAGGTCGGCGATGGTGAGGCCGTACGACGACAACGTCTCCCGGGGAATGTAGCAACGCCCGCGGCGGAGGTCCTCGCCGATGTCGCGGAGGATGTTCGTTCGCTGCATGGCTCGCCCGAGGGCATCTGCCGCCGCGAGGGCCGGCGGTTCGCGCACGCCCAAGAGAAGCGCCATGGCGACGCCGACCGTTCCTGCCACACCACGGCAGAACGCGTCGAGCTCGGCTTCCGTTCGGAAGCTGCGGGGGCGTGCGTCGGCCAAGAGGGCGTCCGCGAGCTCGACGAGGACCTCTCGCAGGCCTGGCACGCGCTGGAGCAGGTCGCCGATCGCGTGCTCGAACACGGTCTCGGGCGCCGGCCCGCCAGCGGCGAGCCATTCCCGCCACTCCGCGGCCTGGGCGTGTTCCGCCGGCCCACCCTCGTCGACAAGGTCGTCGAGGAAGCGGCAGAAGGCGTAGAGGGCCGTCACCTCGCCCCGGACCCGTCGCGGGAGGAACCGGGTGGCGAAGGCGAAGGTGCGTCCGTGCGTCGCGAGGACGTGGGCGAACTCGGAGCTCGCCGAGGGCGCGGCGGTGATGGTGCCCAGGCGCGCGGCAGTCAACATGCGTTCTCTCCTACGGCTGCGGCCCGCCAGAGTTCGCGAGCACGGCGTGCAGCCTCTTGGTGGTCGACAATTGGCGAGGGGTAGGCGTCGCTCCCGTCGCACAGCTCGGGGAGCCACCGGCGGACGTAATCACGGTGCGGGTCGAATCGCTCGAGATGTCGTGCAGGGCTAAAAGCGCGGAACGGGGAGGCGGCATCGACCCCGAGGGAGGCCGCCCACTGCCAGCCGAAGGTGTTGTTCGCCACGTCGCCGTCGACGAGCTCGTGCAGGAAGTGCGCCATGCCCCACCGCCAGTCGACGAGGAGGTCCTTCGTCAGGAAGGAGGCGGTGAGCATGCGCAGGCGGTTCGGCATTCTGCCGGTGGCCGCGAGCTCCCTCATCGCCGCGTCGACCATGGGGAAGCCCGTCTCGCCCTTCCGCCAGCGTTCGAAGCTGGCCCGGTCTTGGCGCCACGGAAGGCGTTCGAACTCGAGGCGGTAAGGCCGCGTCGTGAGGTCGGGCCGGTGCCACAGGACGAAGTGGGCGTACTCTCGCCACCAAAGCTGGCGCACGAACGGTGCCGAAGGACACCGGACGGCGACCTCGCGCGGCGAGAGGAGCCCGAAGTGGAGGTCCTGGCTCAGCCCCGAGGTAGCGTCGACGTCGAGGGAGTTCCGCGCCTCCACGTACCGCGCGAGACGCTCGCTTGCGAACCGGTCCAGACGGGCGCGGGCGGCCATCTCGCCGGGCTCGATTCCAGCGGGCAAGCGGATGTCGGCACCGAAACTGGCGGGCGACGGGACTGGGTCGGCTGGAACCCCCGGCGTCCTTTGGGGAGGCGGCGGCCCGAGCGGATGGCCGACCGTCGCGGAGCGCACCGCTCGGTAGAACGAGGTGAAGCTCGGCAGTCGAGCCGCCTCGGCCACTTTGGGCCACGCCCACGGTGCGAGGAGCGCGCCGTGGTGCCGAACGAAGCGGACTCCGGCCGACTCCAGGTTCCGGGCGACTCGGCCGTCACGACGCCGGGAGTAAGGGGTGAAATCGGCGGTCACATGGACAGCGACCACTCCCAAGGTGCGAGCTACTTCGGGAACCCAGTGCTCCGGGGGGCCTTCGCGGACCAGGAGGGGCACCCCCAGTTGTCCGAGGCGCTCCCGGAGCTGCCGGAGGGATTCGAGCAGGAACCGGACGCGGCGGGGCCCGGTGGTCGGAGCGCCCAGCAAGTGGGAGTCGAGCACGAAGAGGGCGAAGGCCGTGCCCTCGGACATCGCCTGCCAGAGGGCTGGGTGGTCGTGGACGCGGAGGTCCCGTCGGAACCAGACGAGGGAGCTGCTCATGGGAGCACGAACTCCTCCGTCCGTACGTCGGCGGGCGGGAGCAAACCGAAGCGCGAACGCAGGACCTCCCGGCGGTATCGGAAGATGCCGCGGAGACGGGGTCGGACACCGAACCGGTGCACGGGCTCGCTCACCGGGCCGAAGGGCAGGGCGTAGTGGACGATGTCGATGACCCGTACGCCCCCGGGGATGGCCCGGAAATGATGTTGGTGGTGCCAGAACCGGTAGGGACCGAACCGTTGTTCGTCGACGAAGAGCTCACGGTCGACGACGTGGGTGATCTCGGTTACCCACTGGTTCCGGACGAAGGGGAAGGGGGAAACCGAATAGGTGATAACCAGCCCGGGGTAGATCCGATGCGGCGCGTTGGATGTGATCCGCAGCCGCAGCCAGGGAGGCGTGATCTCGGGGAGATTCCAAGGGTCCGAGAAGAACGCCCAGGCTTCCTCGAGGCTGATGGGGAGATCCTGTTTGGCGGCAAGGCGGTGGAGACGCATGGAGCTACTCCGGGTCGAGGTGGGGGGAGCCCGGTGGCCGGGCTCCCCCGAGAACGGGACGCTCAGGCCTCGGCGCTGCCGTGGTCACGCCGCCGGTGAAGGACCGACGCGGAGAGGAGGGCGAGCGAGGCGCCAGCGGCGACGAGCAGGAGCGCGAGGCCGAGGCGGTTGGAAGCGTTTTCGGACGGAGCGAGCCCGGTGCCGGTGTGCGGCGGGGCGGGAGCCTCCGCGTCCACCAACGGCACCGCGCGGAGGGAGCTTTCGCCGACGAGGCCGACGGCCACAACTGTGTACACCGTGCGGGCGTTCAGGCGCACGTTGTCGAGGGAGAGGGCGACGGCATCGGTACCAGAGACCCGGACGTCGAGGTTGTACGCCCCCGCATCGACCGGTGTGTAGGCGCCGACTTCCTTGAACGCGACGTTCGAGAAGAGGGCGGTATTCGTGCCGCGCACGACGATGTCGACGGCCGGGGCGTCCGGCGAGGCGTGGATGAAGCGGACGTGCGCCTTCCCCGCTGCCGGCGTCGCGTTGTTGTCCGTCAGAGGAAGAAGGGAGAGGGACCCGTCGCCCGAACGGCCTACGGCGAGGACGGTGTAATCCTTGCCGGCTTCGATGGTGAGGGTTGCCTGAAGCGCAGGCGCGCCACCGCCGTCGGAGGGGGACACGAAGACCTTCACCTCGTGCGGACCGGCTGGGAGGGACACGTACTGGGTGGCATTCGGGAAAGCGAGGGCGGAGACCGCCTTCTGCCCGTCCACGAAGATGTCGACCGGCGGTGTGTCGGGCGAAGCGTGCATGACGCGGACTCGTCCGGTACCACTCTGCGCCTCGATCTCCGACGCCGACGTGCCGAAGACGGCGACGCCGACCAGGGCGAGGGCAAGGAGAAGGTGTTTGGTCATCGCTTCGGGTCACCTCGTGGGGCGGATTCGCGTGTCCTCCGGACAACGCTGGACAGACTATAGACAGACTCCGGGTCCCTTGTCCAGAGTCTGTACAGGAATTGTCAAGAGTACGAGAATGGTCCCGTGGCCAACCTGATGCGCATCGGCGAGCTCGCGGCCCGCACGGGGCTCTCCATCGACCGAATCCGGGTTTGGGAGCGTCGCTACCGGCTCGTGCAGCCGGTGAGGAGCGCGGGCGGATTCCGCCTCTACAGCGAGGAGGACCTCCAGACCCTCCTCGCCATGCGCGACTTGGTCGAGTCGGGGGTCCCGGCGAGCGAGGCGGCCAGGCGGGTGCGGTCGGAGCAGGCTTCTGGAGGAGGGGCGAGCCCCGACCGAAGGCTCATCGCGCAGGTGGCGAATCGGCTGAGGCTGGCCCTGGACGACTGGAACGAGCACGAGGCGCAGGCTGCCCTCGACGATGCCTTCGCCGCCTTCGACTTCGAGACGCTGGTCGACGAGCTCTTCGTGCCCTACCTCAACGAGCTCGGCGACCGATGGGCGCGCGGGGAGATCTCCGTCGCCCACGAGCATTTCGCCTCGTCGGTCATTCGGGGGCGGCTCATGGCCTTCGCGCGCGGTTGGGACCGCGGGTTCGGGCCGCGTCTCGTCCTCGCCTGTGTGCCCGGGGAGCTGCACGACCTCCCGCTGGTCATGTTCGGCATCCTCGACCGTCGGCGCGGCTGGCGCATCACGTTCCTCGGGGCCGACACGCCGATCGCCACCGTGGACGTCGCGCGTCGTGCTGTCGCGCCAGCGGGCGTCATCCTGGCCTCGTCGACCGAAGAGGGTTTCGAAGCGAACGCGACCGGCGTGGCGGAGTTGGCCGCCGGCGGCCCCGTGGCGCTCGGCGGCAGGGGGGCGACGGAGCGCATCGGCGAGGCGTTCGGGCTCCCCGTCCTGCCCCGTTCGCTCACAGAGGCGGCGGCAGCGTTGGAGGACGTCTTCGCGTCGTTGCTCGAGCGGCCCCGCCCGTAAGACCCCCGGCCTCCATCGGCGGAGGGACGGCATCCGAGCCTACGCCGGCGCGCCGCGCCGGAGCCACGGGTGGGCGCGGACACCAGAGCGGCGGCAACGACGGCTCACGGCCGACAGGGGAGAGGAAGAGTCGATGGATCGCCTGAGGCTGTCGGAGGCGGGAGGGGAGGTGCCCCGGCGCGACGGTTGTCGAAGTGGAGCGGGAGACGGGATTCGAACCCGCGACATCCTGCTTGGAAGGCAGGCGCTCTGCCTCTGAGCTACTCCCGCTCGCCCTGTCCGATCCTACCGCGCGGGCGGCGGCCGTTCTATTCGCTCCTCGCCGTCGTTCAGCTCTCGTGCTGCCGCTGCCATCGGAGCAGCCGGCCGAGGGCCTGGGCAGCCCGGGTGATGGTGGGGAAGGTCGCCAGGCCGCCGCGCCAGCAGAGCTCCTGGAACTCGTTCGCCTGCTCGAAGCCCTCCGTGTTCAGGGACGGACGGATGGCGACGACCACTGGCTTGCCGAACCGCTCCTGCACCTGGGCGAGGACCTCGGCCTGCTGTGCGGCACGCTTGCGCGCGTCGCCGAAGCGGGACATCGGCCCCATCCCGAAGCCGGTGTGGTAGAGGATGACGTCGATGTTCGGCGCCTCGGCGCAGATGCGTAGCGTGGCTTCGAATCCCTCGGTTTCCCACAGGCTGGTGGTGTCGATGGGATTGCGGATGCTCGTCCCCGCTTCGGCCGTGACCTTCGCCAAGGCGGCTTGGGTTTCCGGCAGGAGCGGCGGTACCTCCAGCCCCGCGGCGGCTAGGTCGTCGGCGGCGAGGACGCTGGCACCGCCACCCGCGCCGACCACCGCCACGCGCGGACCCGGTAGACGCCGAGCGAAGCGGAAGGCGACCGCCGAATCCACCAGCTCCTCCATCGAGTCGACGCGGACCGCGCCGGCCTGCTTGCAAAGGCCGTCGAAGACGGCGAGCGACCCTGCCAGCGAAGCGGTGTGCGAGTGGGCAGCCCGGGAGCCCGCTTCGGTCCTGCCTCCCTTCAGGAGGATGAGCGGCTTCCGCGCTCCCAGGGCGCGAATGGCGCGTGCCAGTCGCGGGCCGTCCTGGATCCCCTCGAGGTAGGCAGCCACGATGCGCGTCTCGTCGTCCTCGAGGAAGTACTCGAGGAAGTCGGCGGCCTTCAGGTCGGAGCCGTTCCCGAAGCTCACGACCTTCGAGAAACGCAACCCGCGGGGAAGGCCGTACCGGACGAACTCCCCGGCGTTCATCCCGCTCTGGGAGACCATTCCCACGTCGCCCGGCTCCGGCGGCTGGCCGGGCATCATCGCCAGCCGGGACGCGGGGACGTACAGCCCCATGCAGTTCGGCCCGATGACGCGGATGCCCGCTTCCTTCGCCCGCTCCACGATGGCCCGCTCGAGGGCGGCCCGCTCTTCGTCCCCCGTCTCGGTGAAGCCGGCCGTGAAGAGGTGGAGGACGCGCACCCCTTTGGCGATGCAATCCTCGACGAGCTGTGGAACGGCGCGGGCCGGCACGGACGAGATGACATAATCGACATCGTCCGGAACCTCACGCAGGCTGCGGTAACACTTCAGGCCGCGGATCGCCCGCGCCGTCGGGTGGATGAGGAAGATCGGGCCGGGGAAGCCGATCTCCTGGAGGGATTGGACGAACCCGCCACCGCCGAACCCTTGCTCCTTGGCTGACACGCCGGCGATGGCGATGGCTTGGGGGTGGAAGACGAAGTCGAGCTCCGGCTTCGCGGTTCGGATACCTCCCACGCTGCTGCTCCGTGTCGTTCGTAGGTGGAAAACCGTGCGGTCGTGACGAACGGCCGGGTTCAGGCTACCAGACGGGCAGCTTCCGGTCCCCTGCCGAACGACGCTGCGTTGACAGCCCCGTACCGGGGGTCGGACGATGGCTGCGCGTCCATGCGTGGCAGTTGGCTCGTGGCCCTCGTCCCGCGGCTCGCCACCGCGGCCTTCGTGCTGGCGCTCCCCGTGCTGCTGCTGACGACGAACGTCCGCATCGCCGCGGGCGAGGTGCGCGTCTACGAAGCGGCCGTCCGACGGTACGGCGCTGCCGAAACGACGGGACTTCCGCTGGAGGAGCTCGACCGAGCGTCGCGGGAGATCATCGCCTACTTCGAGAACGATGCCCCGGTCCTGCGCATTCTGGTGACCGTCGACGGCAACGAGACCTCGCTCTTCGGGCCGCGCGAGACCCAGCACATGGCCGACGTGAAGCGGCTAATGCGAGCGGTGTTCCGGGCCAACGAGGTGGCGCTCGCGTTCGTCCTCTCCTACGTCGCCTTGCGCTACCTCTGGGCGAAGGAAGCGCCCCTCCGCCGTCTCGCGTGGGAGGTGCTCCTCTCCGGAGCGCTGGCTGCCGCCGTGGTCGTGGGCGTCGGCGCGGTGGTGCTCGTGGGGTTCGAGGGCGCCTGGACCGCGTTCCACGAAGTCGTGTTCCCGAACGACCTCTGGCGCCTCGACCCGGCGCGCGACCGGCTCATCCAGATGTTCCCCGAGCCGTTCTGGCAGGATGCCGCCCTCGCCGTGGGGCTGGCGACGCTGGCCGAACTCGCCCTCCTGGCCGCCGCCGCTGGGGCGGGCCTCCTCCTCAGCCGCGGGAGGGCGGAGGTGGAGGCGAGCCTCAAGGCGGCAGCAATCCCCGCTGCCGGCGAGAGCCGCTAGCGGGCGGCGCAGGCGCACGCGCCGCCGCCGCAGCAACCTCCCGCCGCCTCGCCCTCTCGGGCGCTGCCGGTCACAGCGAAGGCGGAGAGGACACGCTCGGCCCGGTGCCCCTGACGGCAGGTTGCCTCCGCGGACACCTCCGTCATCGGCCGGCGCACTTCGAAGCGCTCACGGCAGGTCGGACAGTAGTACTCGTAGATGGCCATGCCCCGAGTGTAGCCGGCAGTTCCGTGCACCTGGAACGGGAGGGAGGCCGGTGCTAGGCGGCATCGCTGGCCGAGGACCGCTCCTCGGCCGCCGTGGGGGCCGGGTTCGCGCCCTCCCCCTGCACGGCCGGCGGCGGCGCGGCCGGCGCCTCCAAGGTGCCGTTCAGCCACCGCGTGATCGTGTTGCTCGGGCGTACCCAACGGTCGTCGCGCTTCCCGAACACGCCGCGGAGCGCACCGAGCAGCCGAGCGACCATGCTCGCCATAACGCCGCGACGATAACCGACCGGTCACCTAGATGCAACCCGCTCCTCCCACCCCCTGCCCTCCGCGCGCCGCAGGAAATCGAGCACGGCGCGGTTCCACGCCTTTGGCTGTTCGAAGTAGGCCGAATGCCCGGCTTCCGGGATCACGGCAAGCTCCGCTCCGGGAACGAGCTCGCGGGCGGCAGCGATGACCTCGGGAGGGGTGACTTCGTCCTCCTCGCCCACCACGAAGAGCACGGGAACACCGAGGGCGGCGATGGCCTCGTGCATGCTGCCTCGGTAGGAGGGAGGGGGAGGACCGAGAAGGCCCCGCGGTCGTGGGGGGTTCAACGCGTTCACCATACGGTAGAGAACGGCGAGTGCGGGGTCGCGCTGGGCGAAGCCGCGGGAGAGCGCGTACTCCCGTAGGGAGCCGCGCCGGCGGCTGCGCGCCGCAGCCTGCAGCTCCCGGACCCGGTCGTCGGCCACACCCCCGTTCGTGCCACTGAAGACGAGGCTGCGGATGGCGCTGGGGCGGTGGCGAATGACCCCGGCAGCGGCACGGCCACCCATGGAGTGGGCGATGAAGTGAGCCTCACGGATGCCGAGCGCCTCGAGCAGGGCGACGAGGTCCGTCCCGAACGCCCAGCGGCCGACATCGAGGCTTCCGCGGCTCACGCCCCAGCCGCGCGCGTCGTACACCGTGCAGCGGAATTCGCGCGAGAACGCCGGGATTTGCTGGAACCAGGCGAGATGGTTCGCCCCGGCCCCGTGGATGAAGACCACGTCCGGCCCGCGGCCGAACTGCTGGTACCAGAGCGCGGCGCCGTTCACGTGTACGTAGGGCATGCCGCTATGTTCGCCCGCGCTGCATCCGTTGCACCATCTCCTGTGGGATCTCGACGCCCGCGTCGACGAAGGCTTTCCCGATGGCGGCGGCATTGGGAGCGAAGATCGTCGCCCGGTTGGCCGAAACCCAATCGCGCGCCCGCACGGTGACGTCGGTCTGCCCCTGGAACCGCGGCGCGACGTAGCGGGCCAGCAGTTCGTAGGAGCGCCACAGCTTCTCCCGCGGCGCCCATTCGTGGGCCAGGACCAAGAGTCCGCCGAAGCCGCCCGACAGCTCGAAGAGGCGTTCGATCGCCTCGATTGCCTCGTCGGGGCTGCCGACGATGACGCCTCCCCGTTCGATGGCGGCCTCCAGCGTATCCTGCTCCGGGTCGGGTGGGCGCCCGAGCGTCTCTTCGAAGTACTCCTTGTTCCAGCGACGGTACCCCGCTTCGACGTCTCGGATAGCCTCCTCGCGGCTGTCGGCGAGGTACACGGGGAGCACGATGCGCCAGTCGCGGCGATGCACGGTGGTCCCCGCCTTCGCCGCCGATTCCTCGACCAGGCTCCACGTCCGCTGGAGGGAGATGAGGCCTCCCGGCTGGTGGGCGCCGACCGAAAGGACGCCGACGCCGTGCTTGCCGGCGGTGGTCGGTCCGGCGGGGGAGAAGGTGCTGGCGACGGCTACGAACATGTGCGGCTTCGTGTACGGCGCGAGCTGCAGGCGGGCCTCCCGGAGCACGAACCAATCCGTCTCCATGGAGACGACCTCGCCCCGGAAGAGGGCCAGGATAGCGCCCAGCGCCTCGTCCATTCGGCGACGTTGGGTGAGCGGGTCGATGCCCATCATGTAGGCGTCGGAGGTGAGCGCGCCCGGTCCCACACCGAGCATGGCTCGGCCACGGGTCATGTGGTCGAGCTGCACCATGCGGTCGGCCACCATCAAGGGATGGTGGTAGGGCAGGCTGACGACTCCCGTGCCAAGGCGGATGTGCTTCGTCCGCTGGGCCGCGGCCGCGATCATGATTTCCGGCGAGGCGATGATCTCCCAGCCCGCGCTGTGGTGTTCGCCGATCCACGCCTCGTCGTAATCGAGACGGTCCAGGTGCTCGATGAGCTCGAGGTCCCGCTCGAGCGCCACGGTCGGGTTTTCGCCCAGCGGGTGGAATGGCGCCAGGAAGATTCCGAACTTCAGCCGTTCCGGCCGGTACACGCTCACGGTCGCCCCCCGGAGGAAGTATTTCGCCGTGGGCGAAGTATACTCGCGACGGGGGTGGGCGTCACCCTGTGGCGGCGCTGCACGGAAGCCGGTATCGTTCGGCCATCGATGCCGCCCCCGGAGGAGCCATGACTCACGCACCCCGTACCGTCGACGCCGCTGCCTTCCGCGAGGCGATGGCGCGGTTCGCCAGCGGCGTCACCGTCGTGACCGCCCGCTCGGCGCGCGACGGCCGGCTGGCGGGGTTCACCGCCAGCGCCTTCTCCTCCCTCTCCCTCGATCCTCCGCTCGTACTCGTCTGCCTCGACCGACGGGCCGACTCGTACCGGGTCTTCTCGGAGGCGGAGGCGATGGCCGTCAGCGTGCTCGCCCACGGCCAGCACGACCTCGCCCTCCACTTCGCCTCGAAGGGGATCGACAAGTTCTCCGGCCGAGCGCTGGAGCGCGGCGAGGCCACGGGGCTGCCGCTAATACCCGGTGCGCTCGCCCACATCGAATGCGCCATGCACGACCGCCTCGAGGGAGGAGACCACGTCATCCTCGTCGGCCGGGTGCTACGTGCAGCCGTCGGCGAAGGCGAGCCGCTCGTCCACTACAACCGCGCCTTCGGCCGGTTCGTGCGCGGCTAACGCTCGGCGACAAGCCGCGGTTCGCCTGCGACGCGGACGCCCACCGTCGAACCGGGCTCGGGGCGACCCGGTCCGAGCGTCCGCACGCGCACGGTGGTCCCGCTGGGCAGGGCCAGCGTGATGAGCTGGTCGTGGCCGAAGTAGTTCAGCCCCACGACACGGGCAGGGATGCCATCGGCTGCGAGCGCGAGCTCCTCGGGTCGGAGCATCACGTCGAAGCGGCCCCCAGGTGGTGTCGGCGAGCGGAAGCACCCCAACTCGAATTCGATGATGCCGTCGCGGATGCGGGTCACGGGAAGGAAGTTCGCCTCGCCGACGAACTCCGCCACCGCGCGCGTTGCCGGCCGGCGGTACACCTCCTCTGCCGTCCCCACCTGGGCGATCTGCCCCTCGATGAGCACGGCCACCCGACCAGGGAGGCTGAGCGCCTCCTTCTGGTCGTGGGTCACAACGATAGCGGTGATGCCGGCAGTGCGGAGGATGCGGAGGACATCCTCGCGGACGCGCGCCCGTAGGCCGGCGTCCAGGTTCGAAAACGGCTCATCCAGGAGCACCAGCACCGGCTCGGCCGCCAAGGTTCGGGCCAGGGCGACCCGCTGCTGCTGCCCGCCGGAAAGCTCGTGGGGCATGCGCCGTTCGGCGCCGCTCAGCCCCACCAGGTCGAGCAGTTCCGCCACGCGGCGTCGCTTGTCGACGCCCCGCGGGATCCCGAAAGCGACGTTGGCGGCGACATCGAGGTGGGGGAAAAGGGCGTACTCCTGGAAGACCAAGCCGACGCGGCGGCGTTCGGGGGGGACGGAACCGCGAGGCGAGGCGAGGACGCGTCCGTCGAGGATGACCTCCCCACTGTCGGGCTGCTCGAGGCCCGCGATGATGCGAAGGAGGGTCGTCTTGCCGCAGCCGCTCGGCCCGACCAAGGCGAGGGTCTCGCCGCGCTCGACGGTGAGGTCCAAGCCGCGGAGCACCTCGTTGGCGCCGAAGCGCTTCCGGATGCCCCTCAGCTCGAGAAGGTGCGTTCCGTCCACAACAGCACTCCCACGAAACAGGCCGAGAGGCCCACGATGGCCAAGGCGAAGGGAGCAGCCTCGGCGAACATCGCATCTTGAGTATAGCTAAACATCCGTGTTGCGAGCGTCGAAAAATCGAGCGGAGCCAGGATGAGGGTGATGGGCAGCTCCTTGACCGCGCCGATGAAGGCGAGCGCCCCGCCGGCGGCGGCACCCCGCCACACGATCGGGAGGGTGACGCGTACGAACGTCTTCACGGGGCCTGCGCCCAGGGTGCGCGCCGATTCCTCGAGGCGCGGGGAGGCCTGGCGGACAGCGGCACGGACGGGCCCCATCGCCTCGGAGAGGACGTGCAGCGAGAGGGCGAAGACGAGGAGCGGCAAGCTGCCGTAGAGAGCGGGCGCTGCCCGCAGGGTGAAGAACACCCATGCCAGGGCGAAGGCGAGCGGCGGGACTGCATAGCCGACGTACGCCAGGCGCTCGACTGCTTGCGCCCCGGGAAGGCGGGCACGCGCGGCGGTGAAAGCGATGGGGAGTGCCACCGCCACGCTCATCGCCGCCGCGGCGCCGGCTGCCGTGACCGAATTGCCGAACGCCTCCCGCAATCCGGCGGCGTGGCCCGCGGGGAACCGGGATGCGAGGTCGAGGAGCGCGACCAGGGGGAGGACGACCGCCACGAGTGGCGGCAAGGCTGCCGCGGCGACCGCCACCGGCTCCCACCGGCCGAGGCGCGTCGGGCGCCTCCGGCGGGGCGCGCCAGTCCCGGTTCTGGCGAGGCGAAGCCGGCGGAGGAGGAGCCAATCCCCGGCGAGGAGGAGCGCCGTGAGCGCGACCAGCAGCAGGGCGAGCCAGGCGGCGTAGGTGCGGTCGAAGGCAGCGCTGTACTGCAAATAGATGGCGAAGGAGTACGTTTCGTATCGCAAGAGGCTCACCGTACCGAAATCGGCGATCGCGTGGAGGGCGACGAGCAGGCCGCCGCCGAGCAGTGCTGGGCGCAGTTGGGGGAGCGTCACGCTGAGGAAGGCGGCGAGCCTGCCCCTCCCCAACGAACGGGCCGATTCCTCCAGGGCGGGGTCGACGCCCAGGAGGGCCGCACGAAGGCTGAGGTACTGGTACGGGTAGGTAATCAGGGTGAGCACGATGAGGGCTCCCCAGAAGCCGCTCGGTCGGGGCAGCGGATACAGCCCTCCCGGGCCGGTAGCCGCGAGGATCACGAACGCCCCAACGTAGCCCGGGATGGCGAGGGGGAGGGTCAGGAGGACGTCGAAGAGACGCCGCGCCGGGAGGTCGGTCCGTACGGTGAGCATGGCGAGCGGCAGGGCGATGGCGGTGGTCGTGACGACGAGGGCGGCGGCCAGTAGCAGGGTGTTTCGGAGCAGCTCGGCGTTCCGCCGGCGGAGCACCAGTTCCTCCACGGTGGCCAGGTCGGCCTCGAACGCGCGAAGCGCCAGGTAGGCAAGCGGGACGAGGAGCCCTCCTGCAGCGAGGGCCACTGGGATGGCGAGGGGCAGAGCGGCGACGGCGGCACGGGGCCGGATGTGGGCGAGGGCCATGGAGCGCATCCTATCGGGGCCTGCTGCGGTCCGGCAGCAGGCCCCGGCTTCGAGGTTCAGCGCGGGTGTCGCGCGCTCAGTTCAGCCCCGCCTCGCGGAGAAGCTGCAACGCTCGCTCCAGCGGAAGCTGCTCCAGCTGGATCGAGGGCCCTTGTCGGACAGCCTGCTCCAGAGGCAGGAGGCGCGGGTCGGGCACGACCTCTTCGATGAGGGGGTACTCTCCGATGTTCCCCACGAAGTACTGCTGCGCCTTCTCCGAGAGGAGGTATTGGAGGAAGGCACGTGCTGCCGGGACGTTCTTCGCCGTCTTCAGGATCCCGGCACCGGTGACCAAGGCCAAGTTGCCCGGGTCGCCTTGTTCGAACTGCGTCATGGCGATGGAGTAACCCGCACGCTGGAAGCGGACCACGTAGTAGTGGTTGGTGGATGCCAGGTCGATTTCCCCGGCGCGCATCGCCTCGAGCATCGCCGGGTTGGAGGGGTACGCCTTCGGCTGGAGCGCCTTCATCTCCTCGAGCCACTGCCGTGCCGCCTCCTCACCGTGGACGGCGATGATGCCCGCAAGCATGTCCTGGAAGCTCGAATACGTCGGCGTCCAGCCGATGCGCCCCTGGAGGCCGTTCTCGCGCGCGAAGCGGGGCAGGTCGAGGATGGACTTGGGAAGCTGTTCCGGCTTCAGCCTGTCCGGGTGGTAGGCGAGGACCCGCAGCCGCATCGTGACCGGCAACCAGGAACGCGAGTCGGGTACGAACGCGGCCGGGAGGCTCAGGAGCTCGTCGTCGAGCGGGGCGAGGAGCCCGAGGCTGCTGGCGCGGCCGAGGGCCCCGGCGGTGTTCGCCCAGAAGACGTCCGCCGGGGAGCGGTCACCCTCTTCCTGGAGGGTGGCCAGCATCTGGGCGTCGGAGCCGAACTTCAGCTCCACGTCGATCCCGGTGTCCTTCTCGAACTGCTGCACGAGCGGCTCGACAAGGTTCTGGCCCCGCCCCGCGTACACCACCAGGGTGCCGCCGACGGTCGGCGTCGGTTCGGGGGTCGCCGCTCCTTGGGTGGCAGTGGCGGCTGGGCTCGTCGGTTGCGGCGTCGGGGTCGGTTCGCCGTCGTCACCGCATGCCGCGACAGCAGCGAAGAGGGCCAAGCCGACGGCGACCAGGCCGAAGCGCCGAAGTTGGCGTGTCACAATCATCCCAATGGCGCCTCCGTAGCTTGGAAATTAGGCACTCCTAATGCCAGCAAAGAGCGTACCTTTCGCCGAGCCCACGTGCAAACCACCGGGCCGTTCGGCTCAGCCGCCAGTGCCCCGAGGCGCCGCCGTGCGCCCCCGGATCCAGGCTTCGTACGCGAAGGGGGAGACTTCGGAGGGTTTGATCTCGCTGCGCCCGCCCCAGAAGACGTTCGTGTACCCGAATTCGATGCCCGCTTCCCGCAGGTGGCGGTCGATCGCCTCCTTGTGGGCCAGCACCCAGGACTTCTCGCGACCGTGCACCACCGCCATGATGTTCACGTTTCCGAACTCGGGCCCCGCCTCGCGCCAGTACGCGTGGGTCACGACGTGGTGGCGGGCTAC
This sequence comes from bacterium HR29, assembly GCA_002898215.1. Taxonomy (GTDB): domain Bacteria; phylum Chloroflexota; class Dehalococcoidia; order Tepidiformales; family Tepidiformaceae; genus HRBIN29. The sequence continues at coordinate 600,335 of BEIF01000001.1, forward strand.
CTCCCGGCCTGCGTCGATCTCGCGACCGCGCGGTACCGCCCAATGGAAGAGGGCGTTGTACCGTGTCACCCGCTCGCCGGCACCGTTCGGCTTCACGTGTTCGAGGAAGGTCGAGAAGCGCCCGATGAGCCCCCGTCGCTCGAGGGCGCGGACCGTGCGGAGAAAGTCGGCGTAGGCGATGCCGGCCTCCGCCGCGCGGCGCCGCCACAGGTCGCGGCCGACTTCTGCGGCTGTGACCTCCCGCTTCAGGGCGAGCAGCACCCGCCACTCCTCGTCGTCCAGTTCGACGAGGCGAACCGGCTGCGGCTCGGGAAGGAGCTCGCTACGGCTCCCCGGAGGGAGGTCGCGCCGCCGTACGTGCCCCACGCCGAGCGTGAAGAGGTACTTCGCCGGCATGATGCGGAAGGCCTCGGCACCCACCTCCTCTCCCAGCAGCTCGCAATGACGCTCCAGCGTATGGGGTGGGGGAACCTTCACCGTTGTCCAGAGGCGGTAGGAGGCGCCGGGTGAGGTGGGGTCGGTGGTCCGCACCACCACGTGTCCCGTGAAGGGGTCGTGCGTGAACATCCAGTCGAAGGCCTCGCGCAACCGCTCTTCGGGCACGCGCCATGCCACCAGGGCGCCCTGGGCGAGGTTGGTCGTGACGAGCGTCTGTCGGATGCGTCGGATGGTCCCCGCCTCCAGCATCGCCCGCAGCCGTTCGACCACGACCGCAGCGTCGAGGCCGGTCCGCTGGGCGATAGCGCCGATGGGGTCCTCGAAGAAGCCCTGGAGCTGATCTTCGGAGACGCGAAGGATCGCCTCGTTGACGGGGTCGGTCGTGGCTACGGGCACCGGACAGGCGAATGCCACGTTCACTCCTCCTCGCGGGTGGGGTCGAGCAACCGGAGCAGCTCCGCCGCCAGGTGGGGGTCGGCCCGCCGGAGGCGTTCGGACGGCGCGTGGAAGAGCCGGTTGACGAGCGACTTCGTGATGAGGTCGACCGTCTCGGGCGCCAGTTCCGGGTGCAACTCCCGGATGCGGGCAGCTTCGGCACGGCGAGCACGCTCGACGCGCTGGCGGAAGGCGCCCACGTACGTATCGGCGTCTTCGGCTGCCATCGCCAGGCGGCGGTCGAGGGCCTCGGCCGCTCGCTTGCGAAGCTCGGCACGGCGCGCACCGCCGTGGGAGGTCGGCCGTTCGGCCGTCAGCAGGTCGCGAATGGTGAGAAGGGGCAGCGTGCTCTCGCCGGTGAAGTTCCTGGGGGTTCCCAGGTCGACGATCAGGCGCCGCACCGGGGGTACGTCCGAACGCAGGTCGAGGGGCTCGGCCGCCGAGCCGAGACAGCCGATGAGGACCTCGGGCGCGGGAAGCTCCCGGAGGCGGGAGAGTGGGTGCCAGGCGAAGCCGCCGGCAGCGAACCAGTGCGACTCGGGGTGCCGCCGGCTCACGACGACCACGGGTTCGAAGCCGAGCTCCTGCGCCCGCTGGGCTACCAGACGCCCCATCTGACCGACGCCGAGGACCGCCGCCGCACCGTCCGGGTTAATTCGAGCGAGGCGTAGGGCGCGGTCGAGCAGGTGCCCGGAGTGCCCTACGAACCGAGCGGCGCTTCGGACGTCGCGGGCAGCCGCGACCGCCAGGTCGCCGAGGGCGCGCAGCCAGGGCGGCGCGTGGTGGAGGGCTGCTCGGACCTGGCCCAGGATCTCCGGCTCTCCCAGGACGACCGAGTGGAGGCCGGCCGCGACTTCGGTCAGGTGGCGGAGAGCGGCGAGCCCCTCGAGCTGGAGCGGCGCGTCGCAGCCACAGGCCGCCGACCGGTGGTACACCTCGGTTCGCTGGCAAGAGCGCACCACGGCGGCATCGGTGCCGTGTCGGGCCGCCGCGGCCTCGATGGCCGCTGCCGACGCGCGGTCGCACGACGTCGTGTCCCAGCAGCAAGCCCGGAGTTCGCGCAGGCTGGATTGCAGCTCGCTGGCGTTGCCCATCGCTATCCAATGTGCTCCATGACCTCGCGGATGGGCACCCTCCGACAGGTGAACATCGGTGTATCGCGGAGCGTGTACTGGCTCGCCTCGGTGAAGCGCAGCCGCTCCACGAGGTCCACGAACTCCTGGGGGTAGTCCGAGTCGAACGCAACGACGAACTCCTGGTCGTCGATGCCGTAGCTGTAGCTCGTGTTCAGCCTTACCCCTTTGAACGGGCTGGAGGCGTAGATGTGCTCGTCCATCATCCCTTGGCGGGCGTGAGGCGAGAGGTCGTACCAGGCGCGAGTCTTCACGAAGGGGTAGACGAACAGGTACTTCCCCTGGCCCGGGAGCAGCTCGACCCCTTCGCCCGACCCTTCGATGCGGTTGACGTACTGCGAGCGACGCTGAAGGGAGATGAAGTTGTACGGCTGGGTGAGATACCCGGCGAGTTTCGTGGCGTTCAGCGCTGCCTGCATCCGCTGGAAGGTGGCCAGGTCGTGGGAGATCCGCCACAGCATGAAATCCGCATCCGCGCGCAGGCCGACGAGGGAGTAGGTGCGGATGATGAGGTCCTCCTCGCTCTCGGCCCAACGTTCGATGGTGGATGCGAACTCCTCCTTCATGCAGGCGCGTTCCTCCGGCGGGAGCCGCCGGAACTCCCGGTCGACTTTGAAGAACGCGTAGTTGAGGTACTGCCGCCGGCTGCGGTCCGGCGGGGGCAGGGTCACTTGTCCGCTCGGGTCGAGATTCACCATGCGCCCACGTCCGGGCTGCTGAGCGGTGGCGTTCTCGGTCGAATGGCTCATGAGGCGAGCTCCTTCAGGGGGTGGCAGTCTCGAGGTCGAAGTTGCGCGCGGCGAGCGCTTGCACCTGCTGGTACTCGTCGTCCGAAAGGAGACGAGCCTGGTCGTAGCAGGCGAACTCGCGAAGCTGTGCCGAGTCGTAAATATTCGGAAGGACAGATGCGACACACGGTTCGTGGAGCACGAACTGGATCGCTGCCTGGCCCAGCGTGCGACCTTCGGTGAGGAAGCGGAGGCGTTCGACCTTCCTCAGCCCGTCCTCGAGCCACGCTTTCCGCCGTTCATCGGTCGTCACGCGCCAGAACCGGTGGTCACCCGGTTCGAAGGTCGTGGTCGGCTTGACGGTGCCGTCGAGGAGCCCGGAGGCGTGCGGAACGCGTACGAGCACGCCCACGCCGTGCGCCCTTGCGACGGGGAAGATCGCCCGGCCCAGCTCCTGCTCGAAGATGTTGTAGATGATCTGTGGAGGGGCGCCGCGACGCTCGATGGCGGCGACCCCTTCGTCGACCTGCCGCAAGTCGAGCGCGGGACCAAGGGCAACGCCGTAGGCGCGGATGAGTCCTTCCCGCTTCGCCCGTTCGAGCTCCTCCCAGAGGTCATCTCTGGCGATGGCGTCGAGGCGCGGGTTGTGGAGCTGGTAGTAATCGACGTAATCCGTGCCGAGCCTCCGGAGGGAGCCTTCGAGGGCCTTCCGCATGTACGACGGCGACCAGTCGTGGGGCCGCTCGCGTTGCCCGTGGCTCTCCGGGTAGTTGTAGATGTCGTAGCCGAATTTGGTGCCGATGACGATCCGGTCGCGCACCTCCCCGAGCGCGTCGTGGAGGATCGTCTCGGCCTCCCCCGCGGCGTAGGTGTCGGCGGTGTCGAAGAAGGTGATGCCGAGGTCGAAGGCCTCCCTCAGGAGACGGATGCCGACCTGGCGATCCTTGATGCCCCACCACGTCGTGCCGACGGTCCACACCCCGAAGCCGACCGCGGAGATGGTGAGGTCCGTGCCGGCGAGCGTCCGGTACTCCATCGCTCCCTCCTGCGCGCGTCGGAGAGAAGCCTACCACTTGTCCAGCAACCGGTCATCTTAAGAAGGAACTGCAACTGGTTTGGAAGGTTTACAAGCTTTCGCGGGAGGCCCGATGCCTTCGGACCGCGGCGTCCGCGGCCCAGAGGGCTCCGGCAAGGGCGAGTACCGTCATGACGATGGCCGGGCCGGCGGCAAGGTTCCCGTAGTACGAGACGTACAGGCCGGCGAGGGTGCTGACGAGGGAGATGGCTGCGGCGATGGCGATGGCCCGACGGACCGAGCGTGCGAAACGAACGCCGGCTGCTGCGGGGGCTACGAGCATCGCCATGACGAGGACGACGCCGACGAGCCGGAAGGCGATGACCGCGGCGATGGCGACCAGCACCAGGAGGCCGGACTGAGCGGCTGCCACTGGCACCCCCACGGCGGCGGCTCCCTCGGGGTCGTAGGCCGCGTACAGCAGTTCGCGGTAGAAGAGCGTCACGGCGACAGCCAGGAGCAGCGTGAGGGCGGCCATGAGGGCGATCTCGTCTCCGGTGACGCCGAGGATGTTGCCGACGATGAAGGCGTTCAGCTCGAGGGTGTAGTTCCGTACGCTCGACATCACGAGGATGGCGAAGGCGAAGAGGGCGGCGAAGACGAGGGCGATGGCCGTGTCCTCCCGGATTTGTAGGCGACGGGTGAGGGCGGCCACGCCGAGGGCCGAGGCGACCGCGGCGGCGACGGCGCCCGCCGAAATGGCCGTCGCTCCGCCGCCGGCGGCGAAGGCGACCGCCGCCCCGGCCAGCGACGAGTGCGCCACCGCGTCCGTGAGGAAGGAGAGGCCCCGTACCACCACGAACGCCCCCACGAGCGAGCTGGCGAGGGCGACGAGCACGCCTGCGGCGAGCGCTCGCCGCATGAACTCGAAGGTCCACGGCTCGGTGAGCCAGTCGATCACCGACCTTCGCCCCCATGGTGGCGCACGTGGTGACGGCCGCCGCCGTGGACGTGGAGCAGCTCGCGACCGAACGCCGCATCGAGCGCCTCGCCCAGCATCACGTCCTCCGGCCGCCCGGCGGCCACGACGCGGCGGTTGAGCAGGACGGCAACGTCGAAGCTCTCGCGCACACCGGCGAGGTCGTGCGTGGCCACGACGACGGTCCGCCCTTCATCGGCGAACTCACGGAGGAGGTCGAGCAGTGCCGCTTCCGAGGGCGCGTCGAGGCCTGCAGTCGGCTCGTCCAGGAGGAGAACCTTCGGGTCGCGAACGAGCGCTCTCGCGATGAGCACGCGACGCTGCTGACCTCCACTGAGCGTGTGCACCAGCCGATCCTCCAAACCTTCGAGGCCGACTCGCTCGAGGGCAGCGCGGACGCGAGGCCGGCTTCGCCGCGGCCAGAGGTGGCCGCGGCGATAGAGGCCCATGGCGACGACATCGGCGACCGTGATGGGGAAGCGCGGCGCTCCGCCGTGAACCTGGGGGACGTACCCGATGAACGGGCGCGCCTCCTGCGGACGGCGCCCGAGGACTCGTACCTCACCCGACCACGGTTCCAGGAGCCCGACGAGCAGGCGAAGCAGGGTGCTCTTCCCGGAGCCGTTGGGGCCGAGCAGCCCGGCGAGGCAGCCCTCGGGGATCCGTAAGGTCACGTGCTCGAGGGCGGGGTGGCCGTCGTATCCGGCCGACACGTCGAATACGTCGATCGCCTCGACCGAACACGGTGAGGAAGCGCCCGCGGAGGATTCCACGGGCCCATGATACGGAGTCTCACTTACGTTCGCCATCATGGGAGACGTAAGCCAAGGTTGTCACGGAGTTTCTTCTCCGCCGCTCGACCGGGGTCGCACGGAGGCGGAGAGCCGCAAGGCGGCGCAGGGTGAAGACGCCCGCGAAGGTTGCCCCTAGACCGCTCGCCGGGCGGTGCCGCTGCCGGAAGCGCGACCAGCAGAGAACGGTTCGTACGAAGGAAACGATTTCTTGACAGCGTCGGAACCGAGCGTATACTGCCGCCATCCGGGGCGCAGGGGCATTCGTACCTTCTATAGCCCGTCAAGCCCGGGGGCATGAGCAGACAGCAACTGGAAGGGGGAGCACGACAGAGATGCGGTCCGAGGACAACTACTGGCTCCGAAAGCTCGGCGGCAGCCGACTCTCGCGCCGCCGCTTCGTCGGCGGTGCGACCATAGCGACGGCCGGGGCGGCGTCCCTGGCGCTCGTCGGCTGTGGCGACGATGAGGGGGCGCCGTCCCCCACGACGCCCGCTGGTGGGCAAACGCCTACTGGCTCGCCGACAGCGGCCGCGTCGCCGACCCAGGTCCAGAAGCAGAAAGGCGGCATCGCCCGCTTCTCCAGCGCGAACAACACCTGGGACACCTTCGACGCCGACCGAAGCCGGTTTACGCCGTTCGCGACACTGCTCGGGTTCACCAACCTCGGCATCGTCCACTACCGGAGCTTCGAACGAGCGGAGATCGAGGGGGCCCTGGCCGAGAGCTGGGAGCAGCCTGACCCGACCCAGATCACCTTCAAGCTCCGGCCGAACGTCTACTGGCATAACAAGCCGCCGGTGAACGGCCGACAGGTCACCGTGGAGGACCTGAAGTTCTTCATCGAGCGGAACAAGGCGGGGAAGCTGCAGGACGGGACGGAGGATCCGAACTTCTACCGCAAGACGGAGTTCTCGATCGTCGACAAGGTCGAGGTCGTCGACTCGCAGACCCTCCGGGTCACGTTCACGAAACCGAACCCGTTCTTCCTGGCCACGCTTGCCGGTTCCTACGCGAAAGTGCAGGCCCCGGAGGCGGTCCGGGAATTCGAATCGCGGTACAACGTCTATAGCGCCGACCTCATCATCGGAACCGGCGCCTACATCCTCACCGAGTTCAACCCGGAAGGCAGCTTGAAGCTCGTCAAGAACGACAAGTTCTACGACGAGATCTACATCGACGGAGTTCAGTACTTCCCGCTCTTCACCGACATCGCCGCCCAGCAGGCCTCCTTCGAGCAGAAGCAGATCGACGCCTTCTCGCCGCGGACGGTCGCGGTCCTCAACGAGCTCCTGCAGAAGTACAAGGACCAGATCTACGTCACCCGCTCGTTCTCGGCGAACCCGATGGGCGGTACCTACTACGGTGGCGCCCTGCCGTGGAGCGACAAGCGGCTCATCGGTGCCATCTTCAAGGTCATCGACCGACGGCAGATGGTGGAGATCCTCTTCCAGGGGTCCGGAGCCATGTGCGCGAACATCCCGCCGTCGCAGTCGGCCTTCGGCATCACCGAGCGGGAGCTGGTGACCTTCGAAGGGTACCGGGAGGACCGCGCCAAGGAGATCGCCGAAGCGAAGCAGATGTGGGAAGCGGCGAACGGAGCCTCCCTCGGCGAGGTGGTCGTCGACATCCCCGACATTTGGGAGGGCGCCTATCCCGGCATCGGCGCGACCATCACCGGCTGGCTCCAGTCGGCGCTCGGCAACACGTTCCGCCCCGCGATCCAGCCCTACTCGACGATCACGAGCAAGATCGTCAAGCAGGAGTACGGGAACGGGAAGGCGAACATCTGGTTCGGATGGCTCTCCGATGTGCAGAAGCTGGAGCCTACGCCTGACCTCTTCCTCCTCTACAATTCGACGCAGCCGCAGTTCCAACAGTGGGCGGTTAAGATCGACGAAGTCGATCGACTCACGGCGCAGGCAGTGGTGGAGCTGGACGTGGAGAAGCGGAAAGAGCTCTGCAAGGAGATCGAGCGACACCTCCTGCGGAACTGGGGAGCGGGAATTCCGTACAACGTCATCCAAGTGCTCAACACGCTCCGCTGGAACTACTACAAGATCGTCGAACAGCCTTCGTTCGTGAGCTCGCACAACTTCTACCGCGACAGCTGGTTCGACCAGTCCGACCCGACCTGGGCGGGGCGCCGCGCCTAGGACCCTGCGACGGGGGGCGGCGGAGCATCTCCGCCGCCCCGCGTCGAAACGCCGTGATCGTCAGCCGGAGGTCTGTGGGGGCAGATGCGCAACTACATCATTCGCCGGGTGCTCATCAACATCCCGGTCATCTGGCTCGTGGCAACGATGGTCTTCTTCGCCGCCAACGTCCTGCCGGGCGACTTCGTCGCTCAGCGGATCGCCATCCAGAACCCTGTGTCCAACGATCCCACCCAGTGGGAGGCACAGCTCGACGCCGTCCGCCGCGACCTCGGACTCGATAAGCCGGTGCTACAGCGGTACTTCATCTACCTGGGAGACCTGCTCCGCGGCGACCTCGGGGAGTCGTACGAGACGCGGCGGCCCGCCATGGACGGCTTCATCGACGGTCTCCCCTACACGCTCCAGCTCTCGGTGATGACCCTCATCGTCGCCGTGGTCACCAGCATCCCCATCGGTGTCGTTTCCGCCATCCGACAGGACACGTGGGTCGACTACATCTTGCGCGTGGTGGCCATCACGGCCCTCGCCGCGCCGAACTTCTGGGTCGCGACGATGATGCTCATCTACGTGGTCCGGCTCGATCTCTGGACGGTCCCCCTCACCTCATCGCCGCTGTTGTGGGAATCGCCGATGGAGAGCTTGAAGCTCTTCATCATCCCCGCGATCGCCGGCGGGCTGGCCACCGGGGCGAGCGTCATGCGCCTCCTGCGGTCGACCATGCTCGAGGTGCTGCGCCAGGACTACATCCGCACCGCCTGGGCGAAGGGTCTTCGGGAACGGTACGTCGTGATGCGACATGCGTTGAAGAACGCCCTCATCCCGGTGGTGACGGTGTTGGGGCTCTCCGTGGCCACGCTCATCAGCGGGAACGTGGTCTTCGAATACATCTTCAACATCCCCGGAGTCGGGAACCGCGTGCTCCGCGCCATCAATGCCCGCGACGTGCCTGTCCTCCAGTCGTTCGTCCTGCTCCTCGCCACCTCGGTGGTGTTCGTCAACCTAGCCGTTGACCTGCTCTACGGGGTGCTCGACCCCCGCATCCGCTACGCCTAGGAGCGCTCGCCCATGGCCCAGCAGCCGATCGCCGTCGAACGCGTCCCCACCGATTTCGTTCGCAGCCTAAGCGACCGTCCATGGTACGTCCGTGCCGCCGTCCACGTCGGACGCTTCTTCCGGGCGAAGCCCCTCGGCGGTGTCGGAGTCGCTCTCATCGTCCTCTTGGTGGTGGTGGCCGTCTTCCGCGAGCAGCTCTCGCGGTACGACCCGCAACAGGTGTTCCAGGTGCCGAATCCCTCCTACGATGCCGAGCTGGCGGAGCAGGCGCTCGACAACCCCTCGCTGAAACTCCTCCACCCGCCCGAGAAGTTCGAGCCGACCACGCTCGCACGGAACCTGGGGCCGTCGTCGAAGCACTGGCTAGGTACCGACAACAACGGCCGCGACTTGTTCGCCCGGTTGGTGTGGGGTTCCCGCGTTTCCCTCCTGGTGGGGATCGGTGCATCGGCGCTGGCGGTGTTCATCGGCTCGGTGTTCGGGATCGTGAGCGCCTACTTCGGTGGCTGGGTCGACATGTTCATGCAGCGCCTTACCGACTCCCTCCAGGCGTTCCCGCCGCTCATCCTCCTCCTCCTCATGATTCAGGTCATCGACACGCCGAACCTCACCCTCATCACGGTCGCCCTGGGGATCGTAGGCGTGGCCCCGGTCATCCGGATCGTGCGCAGCACGGTGCTCGCCGTCAGGGAGGAGGTCTACGTGACGGCGGCAATTACCATCGGCGCTTCCGACCTGCGGATCATGTTCCGGCACATCCTGCCCAATATCGTCGCGCCCATCATCGTCGTGTTCACGACGAGCATCGGCCTGTACATCCTCGCCGAGGCGAGCCTCTCCTTCCTCGGCTACGGCGACCCACGCGAGATTTCGTGGGGGAAGATGGTCAACGAAGGCCGCATCCTCACCTCGGCGGCGCCGAACGTGGCGCTCGTCAGCGGCTTGGCGATCACCCTCATCGTGCTCGCCTTCAACCTGGCCGGGGACGCCCTGCGCGATGTCCTCGACCCGCGGCTGCGGGGGCGGAGCGGCCGGTCTGGGTTCTAACTCAACGGTTCGCGAGGGCGCGGTCGAGCACCTCGGCGAGGTGCAACACCTCCGTCCGTAGGCCGCGCTCGCGCACCATCCCGAGAAATTGCAAGTGGCAGCCGGGGTTCGCGGTGACGATCGCCTCCACGGCTGCCCCGGCCACGGCACGCTCCTTTCGGGATATCAGCTCGCTGGAAAGCTCCGGCTGGAGCAACCCGTAGATGCCGGCAGCGCCGCAGCAGATGTCCGCCCCCGCGGTTTCGGCGAGTTGGAGGCCGGCGATGGCCTGGAGCAGGCGCCGCGGCTGCTCCCGGATGCGTTGTGCGTGCGCGAGGTGACAGGGGTCCTGGTACGTTGCCCGAAGCCGGAGGGTGCTCCCGGCGAGGGTTTCCGGTGGGACGACTTCCGAGAAGTCCCGCACGCGGGCCGCGACCGCCTGCGCGCGGCTGTACCAGCGCGTGCCGGGTTGGAAGAGGTGCGGGTACTCCTTCATGGCCGCGCCGCATCCGGCCGAATCGAGGACGATGACGGCGTCGGGTTCCCGTTCGCACCGCCCGATCAGGGCGCGGGCGAGCCGCCGGGCCGCTTCGGGGTCGCCGTCGTGGAGGTGCAGCGCCCCGCAGCATCCTTCGACCGTCGCGACGCGCCAGCCCGCAGCTTCGAGGACGCGGATGGCGGCGAGGTGGACGTCGGCCAACAGCTCGTTCATCACGCAGCCGAGGGGCAGGATGGCCACCGGGCCGGCACCAGGGGGAGCCGGCCGCGGCCGGAGCGGCTCTGCCGGCCGGTCCGGAAGCTGCGCATCGAGACGGGCAAGGCGGTGGGCCCTTACGGCGCGCGCCGCCAGCCGCAGCGCTGGTCGAAGTGGAGCCCGCGCATAGGCTCGCAAGAGCCGTCCCGCCAGCCGGAGCACCCGGGGACGGCCGACGACGTGTCGCAGGGTTGCCCTGCGCAGGGCACGGCGAAGGCGCGAGCCTCGGGCCGGGCTCCCCTGGGCACGCAGACGCTCGATGATCCGCCCGTATGGGACGCCGCTCGGGCACGCCGCTTCGCAGGCCCGGCACTCGAGGCACCGTTCCCAATGGGCGGCGACGGCGGCCGTGAGGGGGAGCTCGCCGGCCGCCACGGCCCGGGCGAGGGCGATCCGGCCGCGCGGCGATTCCGCTTCCTTCGCCGTCACCAGGTACGTCGGACAGGAGGGGAGACAGAGCCCGCAGTGGACGCACCGCGCCAGGTCTTCCTCCAGCGGTGCGAACGCCGGCGTCGGCCAAGGGCTGCTGCTGTCAGAGCCCACCGACGAACCTCCCGCGGTTGAGGCGCCCCGCCGGGTCGTAGACGCGCTTCACCTCTCTCATGAGGCCGATGGATGCCGGGAGCGGGCCCCAGGCGTCCAGCATCGGACGCCAGGCTGCCGGCATGGAGGTGACGGTGCAGCTTCCTCCCACCGCCGCCAGGGAGGCTCGGGCGCCGGCGAGCCAGGCGGCGAAGCGCGCCAGCGTCGGCAGACGCCCCTCGCTCCAGGCGGCGCGCACGATGCCTCGGACGGGCCGAACCGCAATCCGGGCCGGCTCCAGGTCCCGGAGGGACTCGGCGAATCCGGCACTCCCCCCGAAGGGCACGGACGCGCGGACGGCGAGCGGCGCGCGCTCGATCTCCCAAAGGTGGCGAACCGCCTCGGCCGACTCTTCGGTGACGGGGAGGCCGGCGGCGCGGACCTCGACGGCTGAAGCGGGCTCGAGCTGCGCCACGACGCGCCAGCCCGGTCCCGACGCCTCGACCTCGAGCACTCGCGGCGCAGCGCCCGACCGGTACAGCCGCTCCGCCAAGGCGAACGTCTCCTCGAGCCCGCCGGCGGGGGAAGCGAGGGTCACGAGGGGCACGAGCGGGTAGGCGCGGAGCGTCACCTCCGTGAGGATACCGAGCGTGCCCAGTGAGCCGACCCATAGCCGTACGAGGTCGTATCCCGTCACGTTCTTCACCACCCGGCCGCCCGCGCGGACGAGCGCACCGTCACTCCGCAAGAGCGCCGCTCCCAGGACGAGGTCTCGAGGCTGGCCGTAGCCGGTGGAGAGCGGCCCGCCGAATCCGACCGCGAGCGCGCCCCCCAAGGTCGCGGTCGGGGCTCCCGGTGGGTCGAACGGAACCCATTGCCCGCGCTCGCTCAGACGCGCGTTCAGCTCCGCGATGGTCATCCACGCTGGACAGGTGACGACGAGGTCCTCGGCATCGTGCCGGAACGTGCCTTCGGGCAGGCCGGCGAGCAGCAGTGCTGTCCACGGCGCATCGGGCCGGTTCCCGACTTCGAGAGCCGTGCCGCTGCCCACGGGCACGACGTTCGCCCCCTCCGGTTGCTGGCGGAGGAAGGCGGCGGCCTCGTCGAGCGACCGCGGCCGGACGGCAGGCCCTTCGCTCCCGCCAACTCGGACCTCTCCCTCGAGCCTCTCGGAGCCGCTAGATGTAGGCATCGCTGCCTGCACGCGCGACGGCGAAGGGCCGCTGGGCCATTTCGCCGCACCCGGTACCGGCCGGGAGCGCCTTGCACGGGTTGAAGGCGCCGTCGTTCCCGAAGACGGCCCGCAGCCTCGCCATGTTCTCGATGTCGGTATCCGAAAAGGCCCAGCGGAAGAACTCGCGCTTCTCCAGGCCGACCCCGTGCTCGCCGGTGAGCGCGCCGCCCAGTTCGAGGCACGCGCGGATGATCTCGGCGCCGGCGCGGAGCACCCGTTCGTGCGTTCCCGGTTCCCGTTCGTCGAACACGAGGCAGGGGTGGAGGTTGCCGTCTCCCGCGTGGAAGACGTTCGCCACCGTCAATCCGTGGGCGGCGGCGATGGCCTCGACCCGCCGCATCGCCTCGGGAAGCCGGGAACGCGGGACGACACCGTCGAGGATGTAGTAGTTCGGCGCGAGGTTGCCGAGCGCGCCGATCGCGCCCTTCCGCCCTCGCCATAGGTTCTCCCGTTCGCGTGCATCCCGCGCGCGGCGCACCTGGAGGGCGTCGTGGGCGCGGCATTGCTCTTCGACGCGGGAGGCGAGCTCGGCGGCGACTCCCTCGGTTCCCTCGACTTCGGCGAGGAGGACGGCGCCCGCGTCGGGCGGATACCCGCAGGCGAGCGCGGCCTCGACCGCCCGGATGGCGTTCCGGTCCATCATCTCCAAGGCGGCCGGGATGATCCCGGCTCCGATGATGGCGGCCACAGCCTGGCTCGCCGTTGCGACGTCGGCAAAGGCGGCGAGGATGGTTACCGCGGCCGGCGGCTTCGGGAGCAGGCGAAGCACCGCCGTGGTCGCGATGCCGAGCGTCCCCTCGGAGCCGATGAAGGCGCCCCGAAGGTCGTATCCCGGCGATTCGTCGCAGCGTCCGCCGAGCCAGACGATCTCGCCGGCGGCGGTGACCACTTCGATGCCGAGGACGTGGTTCGTCGTGACGCCGAGCGCCAGGCAATGGGGGCCCCCTGCGTTCTCCGCGATGTTCCCGCCGATGGTGCAGGCGCGCTGGCTGCTCGGGTCGGGGGCGTAGAAGAGCCCGTACGGCGCTGCCGCCTCGGACACGGCGAGGTTCGTGACGCCCGGCTGGACGATGGCCACTCGATTGGCGGGGTCGATGGCGAGGATGCGGTTCAGGCGGGCGGTGGAAATCACGACCGTCTCACCGGCAGGCACGGCTCCGCCGCTGAGGCCGGTGCCAGCGCCGCGTGGCGTCACGGGGACGCCGAACCTGCGGCAAAGGCGGACGACCTCGGCCGTCTGCTCCGTATCGCCGGGAAGGACGACGCAGCGAGGGAGCGCACGTTCGATGGTGCCGTCGAAGCTGTAGACGAACAGCTCTTCCGGCGAGGTCAGCACGTGCTCCGGGCCGACGATGGCAGCGAGGGCCCTGACGAGCTCAGGTGCTGCGCCCATTCCCGCCTCCCCCTGCTCGGCAGGCGCGGCAGCGGCCGAAGATGGCGAAGTGGTCGAGGTCGGCGTCGAAACCGTACTGCTCGTCGAGCGTGCGCTGCAGCGTTGCCAGGGCGCCGTGCTCGAGGACCTGGATGGCGCCGCACGCGGTGCAGATCAGATGATGGTGTGGCTGCTCGGGGGCCCATTCGTACCTGGCGTCACCGGCACCGAGGTCGGTCTCCGTCACCAGCCGCAGCTCCTTCAGGAGGGCGAGCGTCCGGTAGACGGTGCTGAGGTCGACGGTAGGGAAATGCTCCTGCACCTGGCGGGCGATTTCGCCCGCGGTGATGTGGCCGTTCGCGTGGCGGAGGGCGCGGAGGATGAGCGCCCGCTGAGGCGTCACCCGATAGCCGCGCTGCCGGAGCAGATGAATGGCATCGGCTTCGCAGGTCACCCCGCTAGTGTACGATGACGGATGCTCCCGGCACGCTCACCAGATGCCGAGCATCATCTTCACGTCGTCGGACGCCATCGTCCGCGGGTCCCAGGGCGGATCCCAGACGATCTGCACGTCGACGTCCTTCACCCCGGGGAGCTCCTTCAGCTTCGCGTACGCTTCCCCGCGGATGACCGGCCCCAGGGGGCAGCCCGGGCTGGTCAGGGTCATGGTGATGAGCACGTCTCCGTTGTCGTACTGGATGTCGTAGACGAGCCCGAGATCGATGATGTTGAGCATGATCTCGGGGTCGTAGACTTCCCGAAGCTTCTCCCGGATCTGCTCGATGGTGGGGGCCTGCTCGGTCTGCTGTGTCTCGGCCATGGTGGTTGCCTCCTTCAGGCTGCGCCTTCGAGCGCCCGCTGCAGCACCTTCCAGCTGAGGAGGGCGCACTTCACCCGAACCGGGAACTTCGAGACGCCCTGGAACGCCTCCAGATCGCCCAGCTCGGGGGCAGGCGGTTCGCCGTTCACGAGCATCCGCTCGAACGCATCCGCCAGACGCCGGACTTCGGCCACCGTCTTCCCGGCGACGGTTTCCGTGAGCATCGAAGCACTCGCCTGGCTGATCGAGCACCCCTGCCCCTCGAAGGCGGCGCGGGCGATGCGACCATCGTTCATCTCCAGCTCGATCGTCACTTCGTCCCCGCAGACCGGATTCGCGCCCTCGGCCCGCAGCGCGGCGCCCGGCAAACGCCCGCGATTGCGGGGATGGCGGTAGTGTTGGAGGATGAGCTCCCGGTAGAGCTCATCGAACTGCGGCTCGGGAATCGCCACGTCGGAAGACCTCGATCGCGTGCTCGAGGGCCTCGGCCAGGGCCTCGACCTCCTCGGGAACATTGTAGATGTAGAAGCTCGCGCGGCTCGTGGCCGACTGGCCGAGCCTCCGCGTGAGGATCTGGGCGCAATGGTGCCCCGCGCGGATGGCCACCCCGAAACTGTCGGCGATGGTGGCCACGTCGTGCGGATGGACGCCGTCGATGGCGAAGCTCAGCACACCTCCGCGAGCGTCCGGCTCTCGTGGCCCGAAGATGGTCAGGCCCGGGAGGCGGCGCAGCCGCTCCATCGCCAGGGCGGTGAGCTCCACCTCGTGCGCCCGCACGTGCTCCATGCCCAGCGCCGCCAGGTAGTCGAGCGCCGCGCCGAAGGCGATGACGTCAGCGATGTTGGGCGTGCCGGCTTCGAACTTGTGGGGCACATCGGCCCAGGTCGATTCCTCCGGTCGCACGATGGCGATCATCTCGCCACCGCCCAGGAACGGCTCCATCGCCTCCAGGAGCCCCGGCGCGGCCCAGAGGACGCCGACCCCCGTCGGTCCCAGCATCTTGTGGGCCGAGAACGCGAGGAAGTCACACCCGAGGGCGCGCACATCGACCGGCATGTGGGGGACGCTCTGCGCTCCGTCCACGAGCACGACCGCCCCCACTCGGCGGGCCATCTCCGCGATCTCGGCGACCGGGTTGATCGTCCCCACCACGTTGGAGGCGTGAACGAGCGTCACGAGGCGCGTACGGGGGCCGATGAGCTCCCTCGCCTGCTCCAGCAGGAGATGGCCCTCCTCGTCGATGTCGATGTAGCGGAGAACCGCGCCGGTCTTCCGGGCCACTAGTTGCCAGGGGACGATGTTCGAGTGGTGCTCCATCACCGTGAGCACGATCTCGTCCCCCGGCCGAAGGTTCGCCTCGCCCCACGCCCTCGCCACGAGGTTGATGGACTCGGTGGCGTTCCGCGTGAACACCACGGCCCCGTAGCCCTCGGCGCCGATGAAGCGCGCCGTCTTCTCTCGGACGGCCTCGTAGGCCTCCGTCGCTTCGATGGCGAGGGTGTGGATGCCCCGGTGGATGTTCGCGTTCATCGTCGTGTAGTAGCGGACGAGGGCGTCGATGACGGCACGGGGCTTCTGCGTGGTCGCGGCGTTGTCGAGGTAGACGAGGGGCCGACCATTCACCCGCCGCTCGAGGATGGGGAAATCGCGGCGGATGGCCCGGGCGTCGAACACCGCTACACCTCCACCTCGACGATGCCGTCACGTACGCGTGTGGGGTAGGTCCTCACCGGGCGAACGGCCGGCAGGCGGGTGGCCCGTCCGGTGCGGATGTCAAAGCGGGCCCCGTGCCGGGGGCACTCGATTTCGAAGCCGAACAGTTCGCCCTGGTCGAGCGGGCCGCCGTCGTGCGTGCACAGGTCGTCGATGGCGTACCATCCCTCCTCGGTGCGGCAGAGGGCGATGCGCCGCCCGCCCGCTTCGACGACTTTCACCCGGCCGAATTCGAGCTCGTCCGACGCAGCGACCGGTTCCCAGCTCATGCTTACCGCCCCAGCTTGGCGTGGAGGAGCTCCTCGATCTCGGTGCGGAGCCGTTCGTCGGGGAGGCGGTCGAGCACCTCGCCCAGGAAGGCCCAAATGAGGAGGTCTTCCGCTGCCTGACGCGTAAGGCCACGGCTCTGGAGGTAGAAGAGCTGCTCCTCGTCGACGGGGCCGGCCGTCGCTCCGTGGCTCGCGCGGATGACGTTGTTGGTGAGGATTTCGAGCTGCGGGTCGCTATCGGCCTTCGCCGTCTTGCTCAGCAGCAGGTTCCGGTTTTCCTGGTTGGCGTCGGCATTCCGCGCTTCGAGCCCGACGCGAGTGAGCCCGTAGTACACCGCGCGGGCGTGGTCCTTCAGGGCCGACTTGAAGAGGAGGTCGCTGCGGGTGTCCGGTCCGATGTGGTCCTGCAGCGTGTAGAAGTCGACGTGCTCGTGGTCGTCACCGAAGGTGAGGGCGTACAGCTCGCTCGCGGAGCCTCGCCCGACGAGGGCCGACTCGATGTGGCTTTTCACGAGGCGTCCCCCGGTGGCGACGGCGAGGCTTACGAGGCTGGCATCGCGCTCGGTGACCGTCCGCTGTTCGCCAACGACCCAGGTGTCGGCGCCCCAGCGGTGAAGCACCGTGTAGCGGACTTCGGAACCTGGGCCAGGGAGGATCTCGACGGCCGGCAGCACGAGCACCCGTTCGTCGGCCGAGCGACAGTCCTCGATGACGCTGAGGCGGCTGTTCGGCCCGGTGACGATGAGCGTGTGGGGCGCAAAGAGCGCGCCGCTTCCTTCGTACCAGCGGGCGATGCGCACGGGTGCCGCCGGCTCGGCGTTCGCTGCGGCTGTGACCGCGACGCCGCCGCGGGCGAAGGCGTAGTGCAAGGCAGTGAGGCGGCTGCGCTCGACCGGGACGGCGCTCCCGTACCGGGCAGCGACTTCGGCTGGCACCTCCGGGCCGTGGATGCTCCAGATCCCGATGGCCGGGTCCTCCGTGCGGAGCGAGACCAGGCGGCCGTTCGCTTCCACGACGACGCCCGCGTATTGGCGGCCGGCCAGACCGAAGCGCGCCTCCAGCGCCTCGGCCGCCGGCGCAGCCGGGGCGGTCGCGGGGTCGGCCGCATCGAGGTCGAGGCCGCGGGGGTCGAAGTACTTCCAGGGGCGCTCCTGCTGTGGGTCGGGAAGGGGAAGTTCGGCTGCGAGCTGGGCTGCCCGGGCGCGGAGCTCGGCGAGTGCCGATGGCTCTCCTGTCTCTCGGCCGAGGGCTCCGGCTGCCTCGGGCGTGAGCTTGCTCGTGGTTGCAGGGGTCGTCATCGATGCGGTTCCTCTCGCATGGTCGGGTTGGCCGGGCGCGGGGCCACGCGGGGGCGGCTGGCCCCGCGCCCGGTCTGCGGCCGGCAATGTCCGTTCAGCCGAGGGCGCCGTCCATCTGCAGCTCGATGAGCCGGTTCAGTTCGACGGCGTACTCCATCGGCAGCTCTTTGACGATCGGCTCGACAAAGCCGTTGACGATCATCTTGGCGGCGGCGTCCTCCGAGAGGCCGCGGCTCCGCAGGTAGAAGAGCTGGTCCTCGCTCAGCTTCGAAACGTACGCCTCGTGCTCGATGTGCACGTCCGGCGCATCGATCTCCATCGTCGGGTAGGTGTCGGAGCGGGACGTCTCGTCGAGGAGCAGGGCGTCGCAGCGCACCTTCGCCTTCACGTCGTAGCAGTCCTCGTACACCTTCAGCAGGCCGCGGTAGCTGGTGCGACCGCCATCCTTGCTCAGCGACTTCGAGACGATGGTCGACGTCGTGTGCGGTGCGGCGTGGATGATCTTCCCGCCCGCATCCTGGTGTTGGCCCGCGCCGGCGAAGGCGAGCGAGAGGATCTCGCCGTGTGCGCCCGGCTCCATCAGGTACACGCTGGGATACTTCATCGTCAGCTTGGAGCCGAGGTTGCCGTCCACCCACTCCATCACCGCGTCGGCATAGGCCACCGCCCGCTTGGTGACGAGGTTGTAAACGTTGGTGGACCAGTTCTGGATGGTCGTGTAGCGGACCCGGGCGCCCCGCTTGACGATGATCTCGACCACCGCCGCGTGGAGGGAGTCCTTCGAGTAGATGGGCGCCGTGCACCCTTCGACATAGTGGACCTGGCTCCCCTCGTCGGCGATGATGAGCGTCCGTTCGAACTGCCCCATCGCCTCGCTGTTGATGCGGAAGTAGGCCTGGAGCGGGATCTCCACCTTCACGCCGGGCGGCACGTAGATGAACGACCCGCCCGACCAGACGGCGCTGTTCAGGGCCGCGTACTTGTTGTCGGCGGGGGGCACAACGGTCCCGAAGTACTCCCGGACGAGGTCCTCGTGCTCCTTCAGCCCCTGGTCCATGCCGAGGAAGATGACGCCCTTCGCCTCGAGGTCCTTGCGGATGTTGTGGTATACGACCTCGGAGTCGTACTGGGCGCCCACTCCGGCGAGGTACTTCTGCTCCGCTTCGGGGATGCCGAGGCGGTCGAACGTGCGGCGGATGTACTCGGGGACGTCGTCCCAGGACCGGGCGTCGCGGTCCGTCGCCCGCACGTAGTAGTGGATGGAGTCGAAGTCGATGCTCTGGAGCTCGGGGCTGCCCCAAGGCGGGTTCTGCTTCTTCCAGAAGATCTCGAGCGCGCGGTGGCGGAATTCACGCATCCACTGCGGCTCGCCCTTCATGTCCGAGATGACGTCGATGATCTCGTGGCTCAGCCCCGGCTTCGCCTTGTAGAGCGCCTCAACGGGGTCGTAGAAGCCCCACTTGTAGCCTTCTTCACGGATGAGCGGTGCGGTGCTCATGCGGGTATCCTCCTTCAGTTGCCGCTCGCGGCGAGTTCAGCCTCCAGCGCTTCGTAGCCGCGGGCTTCCAGCTCCTCGGCCAGCTCGGGGCCGCCCGAACGCACGATGCGCCCATCGATGAGCACATGCACGAAGTGCGGCCGGATGTAGTTGAGCAGGCGCTGGTAGTGCGTGATGAGCAAGAGCCCCATCTCCGGGTTCATGATCCGGTTCACCGCCTCGGCGACCGTGCGCAGGGCGTCGATGTCGAGGCCCGAATCCGTCTCGTCGAGCACGGCGACCGTGGGCTGGAGGACCGCCATCTGCAGCATCTCCGCCCGCTTCTTCTCGCCGCCGCTGAACCCGTCATTGACGTAACGGCGAGCGAAGTCCCGGTCCATCTTCAGGAGGTCCATCTTCTCGAAGAGAAGCTCGCGGAACTCCCGGACCGGGACCTCCTGGCCGCGGACGGCGTTCAGCGCCTGACGGAGGAAGTTCACCAGGGTGACGCCCGGTACCGGCACGGGGTACTGGAAGGCGAGGAAGAGCCCCAAGCGAGCGCGCTCGTCGGGCGACAGGTCGTTGATGCGCTCTCCTTTGAGGAGGATGTCGCCCCCCGTGACCTCGTAGGTCGGGTTCCCCATCAGGACGTTGGCGAGGGTGCTCTTGCCGGAGCCGTTCGGGCCCATGATGGCGTGGATCTCGCCCGCCCGGATGGTGAGCGAGACGCCCTTCAGGATCTCGTTGCCGGCGATGCCGGCACGGAGGTCGCGGATTTCGAGAAGCGGTGTGCTCATGGCTCTCCTACACACGTGTTTCCGTCAGTGGGGGCGGCGCCTCGGTGCGAACGACGTATTCGCACACCTGGCCGCCGTCGACGATGCGGTGGATTTGCTCCACCGTGGTGCCCAACAGGAGCTCGATGGCCCGCCGGTCCGATTCGCACGGCAGGCGGGAATGCTCCGCCACCTGGCGGTACGGGCACACGGCGTTCACGAGGTGGATGCCGTCGGCCTCCGCCCGCCAGGAGTCGAGGATGCCCTCGCGGCGCAGGCTCTCCGTGACCTCGGCCACCCGGGCGATCGGGTCCGCAGCCGCCACCTCTCCCCGGTGACGGGCGGCCACGGCTTCCGCGACGGCGGCCGCAACGGCAGTCGCGACCTCCTCCCGCTCGCCGAGGCACTGCAGCAGCCGCTGCAGGAGGTCGACGTAGGTGTGCTGCATCGCCTCGATGGCCGCATCCGTGGGCACGAAGCAGTAGTACGGGCGCCCCGTCGCTTGCTTCACCGTGCGCACGGTCACCAGGCCGTCGGCCCGGAGGTTGTCGAGATGCCGGCGGACCGCCGCTGCCGAGATGCCGAGTTCGTCGGCCAGCTCTTCCACACGGGCTTCGCGCCGCTCGACCACCAGCCGCAGGATGCGCTCGCGAGTGTTCTCCACGCCGCCAGTCTAGCTCGGCACCTCGGCTTCAGCAACCTTTTTCGACAATTTTGTTGCGAAAGTCCCGAAGGTCCGATGGCTGGTATCGGCCGGGTCAATCGCACGGCGGCTGGCGCAGCTCGCGCGCGACGCTCCCCAGCGCTCGGCCGAATTCCGCCCCGAACAGGAGGATGCTGGCGTTCAACATCATCCAGAAGAGGAACACCATCGCCGTCCCGAACCCCGCGTACAGCGAGGGGTCCTGGCCTACCGCGGTCATCCGAAGCACCACGGCGGCGAGGTTCTTCGCCGCTTCGAACAGCACCGTGGCGCACGCGGCCCCGGCGAGGGCCTCCTGCCAATCGGGCCTCGACGACGGGACGTAGCGATACAACAGGGCGAACATCGTGAACGAAACGGCAACGGCAACGGCGGCCGAAAGGAGGCGCCAGCTCCAGGGCGACGCCAGGAAGGCTGGCCCCACGTCGGCAGCCCAGTCGACGAAGTACTGGGCGATGGCCGTGAGGCCGAGCGAAATGCCGATGAGGACTGCGAGCGAGGGGACCAGGGCGAAGTCGATCAACTTCTCGTGCCAGTACGGGCGCGTCTTCGTCCGGTGGCTGGTGGCGTTCAGCCCCCGCCGCACGGCGGCGAAGACGCCGCTCGCCGACCAGACCAGCAGCACGGCACCCACCCCGAGGCCAGCCGGGCTCATGCTCCGTGCCCGTGAGACGAGCCGCTGAACGTCAGCCTCGACCTCCGGGGTCTCCTGAAGAGGCAACTGGTCGAAGACGAATTCCACGACGCGCCCCTCGGGGACCAGCAACCCGAGGAGCGAGAGCGTGATGAAGGCGAGAGGAAGGAGCGAGAAGAGAGCGTAGTAGGCGATGGCGGCGGCGAAGATACCCGCTTGGTCGGCACCGTACCAGCGGAACGCGCGCCACAGGGTGAGCAGGGGCAGCCGGACGGAAACGGGCGCCCTCCGCCAGGCGTTGCGCACGCCGCGGATGGGAAGCCCCACGGTCGTGCGCCAGGAGATCGTGGCGGGCCGCACTCCCGCCAGAGCGCGTCCGCGGTTCTTGCTCTCGCTCACTTCTGCCCCAGGGTACCGGTCCGCGGTAGGGCGCGACGACCGAGGGCTTCGATGGCCTCGTCCCAGTCGCCGATGACCGACTCCCAGCGGTAGCGGGCCGCCGCGTAGCGGAACGGCTCTCGCGGGGGTAGGGGCCCGCAGAGGAGGGCCGCCAGGCGTTCGTGACACTCCTCTTCCGATTCGAAGAGACAGAGCTGGTGCCACTCCTCCGGCACGAGGGCTGGGTAGTTGTATCGGCGGGGTGCGACGGGGATGCATCCCGCGTACATCGCCTCCACCGTGGCAACGCCGAAGAACTCGTGTCGCGACGTGCTGACGACGATATCGCTTTGCGCGAGCAGTCGGCCGTAGACCTCTCTCTCGGCGTATCCGAAGTGGACGACCCGTTTGCCGAGCCGCTCCGGGAGCTGGAGCAGGTCCTTGTTCGGGTTCAGGCCTGGCGCACCTGCTACCGCCACGGTGAAGGGCACGCCCTCTACCGCCAGCCGCTCGAGGACGCGGGCGAACATGGCCGGGTTCTTGTCGAACTCCCAGCGGTGATTCCAAAGCAGCTGCCGCGGCGAACCGTCGCGCCGCACGTTCGAGACGCCGTCGAGCCAGGCGAGCTCCACCCCAAGGGGAAGCACGAGGGACTTCGCCTCGATCGCCGCGATCCCTTCTTCCCGCAGCCAGTTGTTCGGCTGGCGGGCGAGCATGCGCAGGGCGGCGAGGAAGTCCTCACGGTGGTAGGCGGAATTGAACGCCACCAGGTCTGCGGCGAGTGCGGAGAGGTAGTTGATTTGCCCGAACCACGAGTTCAGCTTCGTTCCCCGCAACCGAGGGTAGGTGAACTGGTTCTCGTGGAAGTAGACGAGTACGGGGGCCTGTGCCCACGGTCGGGCCAGTGCGAGGAACGCGGGCACGTCGAGCATGTCGCTGGCGATGATCACGTCCGGCGGCGGGAGGTCCCTCGCCCGCTCGGCGAGCTCCTGGGCGCCGCGGCGCATGCGCTGTCGCCAGGGACCCTCGGGAAGCGTGAGCAGCTCGATTCGGTGCCGCGAATACCGAACGAGGCCGTCCGCCCACGCGCGGTGGCTTCCGCCGTAGTACGGCTCCACCACGATGGCCCGCACCATGGCCCGATCCTAGAGGTGCCCGAGGGATTCCAGCTCCTCGAGGACGCGGAGGAGCTCGTCGTCCTTGGGGTCGAGTGAACGGAAAGGGCGCACGGCGAAGCCGCCGTACTTCTCCACCAGATACCAATCGTCGTCGATGATGAGGTCGGGCGGCGGTTCGACGGCGGGGTCCTTGTCGAAGCAGCCGTCGACCCATTCGCCGAGGCCGTGAAGCTCCACCACGCGATGGCAGTGGCTCGCGCCGCTCGCCGACCAGATGTACACCCGGTGTCCCGCGGCCTTCAGGCGCGCGACCGCCTCACGCGTTCCCGGCCGCAGGTGGAGTTCGTTCGCCGTGGAGAGCAGGATGGTGTGGTCGACGTCGATGTAGACGTTCAGCGGTTTCTTCCCCGCCGGGGGCCGTGTCCGCCGCTTCTCCGAATCTGGCACGTTACCTCCGCAGAGAGGGATTTCGGCGCCTGACCCCGATTCTAGCCCCACCCGGCCCTCATCCCACCCCCACGCGCCCGGGGGCCCGGGCGGGTGAGTGCTCGTTCGAGGAGCGGTGCACCGGGATGTACTGTCCGGCTGCGGTCGATCCGCCGCCCCGAGGAAGTGCAATCGCTGGTGGGTTGCCCTGCGCGGATGTCATTCGTCGGGCATCCGGTCTCCGCGATGCGTCACGACGGCGCTACTGCTGCTCGACGGGGGAAAGCAGCCAGACGTCCCCGGAAGGTTACCCGATGGAACGGGGTCCGGAGCCGACTCCTCGCTTGCATGTCTCGTCTCTGGACCCGCCTCCCTGCACGCGGCTATCATTCTACGATGGCTAGGCGTATGACTACTGTTAGGCAGCGGCTACCATCGGTGGTGGGGCTTCCTGTGCAAACCCGACGCAATCCCGTCGAAAGTCGCGCGCGAATTCTCCGGGCGGCGGAAGAGTGCTTTGCAGAATCAGGCTATGAGGGCGCTCGGATGCAAGCCATTGCAAATCGAGCGCGAATCAACAAGAGGATGCTTTATCATTACTTTGGGAGCAAGCAGGGGCTCTATGCCGCAGTCCTCGATCGCAATTTCGAGCAAATACTCCGTCCGGCTTGCGATGCCGGCCGTGAAGCGCTTGCCGCCGGTGGCCCCAGAGCCGCGATCCGCGCGATTGTGAGGACGTACTATGATGCCCTCCGCGACCATCCCCGGTACGTCCGGCTCTTGTTGTGGGAGGCCGCTCGCCAATGGTCTCACGCGAACGCGGCGCCGCACCATCAGCTGGCGGAACTTCGCGACATCATCCAAAGCGTATTGCATCTCGGGATCGCGAGGAGGGAATTCGATCCTGACATACCCGCTTCTATCTCCTGGTCGTTGGTTATCGGCGTGCCTGCGATGTTCTTCTTCTACCGCCCGCGGCTCGAGCACCTTCTCGACGACGAGACCGTCCGAAGTGAGCTTCTGGACATTGCGCGGCGAGAACTGGTTCGATTCGTCGAAGGCGGTTTGCTCCCTAGGGGCGAGGCGCAATCGCCGCCCCCTGGCGTGGAGGCGGCGATCGAAGGGAGCGGGCGAGACGGAACTGGCTCTCCGACTTCCTGACCCCTAACTCGTCTTGTAGGCGTCGATGAGGTACTCCTGCGCGTAGGTGAAGATCCACCAAAGGTGCACGTTTGCCTGGTGAACGTGGTAGAACTGGCCGACCGTCGTCGGTACGTTATACATACGGTCAGCCATGATGTTGACGACGTCGCGGATCGCCGCCTTGCGCTGCTCTGGGTCGAGAATACGACGCTGTTTTTCGATGGCGTTCCGCAGTTCCGTGTCTGCCTCCAGCAGTGGCTTGAGGCCCGGCGCGATCAGCCGCGGGCTATCCGGCTCCCAGAAGCTGGTGAAGTACTCGTTCGGGTCCGCACCGACAAGGTTGGCCGAAGCGGCCATGCCCCCTTCCCACTTGCCTGCGACCACCGTCTTCGCGTAGTACTCGGCGAAGGGGAGCTGCTGGAGCCGAGTTTCGATGCCGATGGCCTTGAGCTGCTGCTGAATCAGTTCGGTCTGTTGCAACTGGGTCGGCGACCAGACAGCGGAGCCAATGAGCGTGTATTCCGGGAGCGACGTGCTTCCTAGTGCGGCACTCAGCAGCGCTTTCGCCTCCTGGAGATTGTGCTGGTAGTACTTCGCGTTGGGGAAGGCGTTTTGTTTGGGGTCGAAGTACCATTGGCTGAGCACGCCGTAAGGAAGCGCCCACGCGCCCTCGACGGACACGCGGACGAGGTCGTCGCGGTTCAATGCGAGGGAGATAGCTTGGCGGACGCGCTTGTCCCGGAACACGGGATCGTTGAGGTCGAAACCGAGCCAGGAGTTCCCCTGGGCCAGGTACGGGAGGAACGTGGCTCCGGGAAGGTCCCTCTTGAGGGACTCGACGTCGTTCGGTCCGACGACTGCGGTCCAGGCAAGGGAGTCAAGCTGCTTGCTGCGTAAGGCGGATACGGTCGTGGATGGGTCGGCGATGATTTTATAGACGACGGCGTCGAGGAACGGCCGGTCTTTGATGAAGTAGTCGGGGTTGCGCTTGTAGCGCACCTCCGCGCCGACCTGATAGCCATCGAAGATGAACGGCCCGGCACTCCACATATCCTTCTCGAGCCGGCCAGTTCCGAAGAGCTCCTTCGGCATGATGTAGAAGTAGCCTTGGTGCGCGATGTGGTTCAGGAACGGACCGAGAGGCTTGGAAAGCTCGAACCTCACCGTATCGGCGGAGATGGCCTCGACGCGGAGCACGTCTGCGAAGAGAAGACGACTGGGATGCTCCGCTTTGAGCCTCTGCCAGGCCGCGACGACGTCTTCGGCGGTGAGCGCACGGCCGTTCAACGGCTCCTTGTTCTCCCACTTCGCCGGGCGCAGTTTGAACACATACGTAAGCTCGTCCGGCTGCTCCGGAAGGCTCGTGGCGAGGTCGGTCGTGATTCCATAATCCAGAGGGCCGACATCGGGGCCAGTCGCGAACTTCAGCAGGCGGGGATACACCATGCTGTTGTGCATCATGGAGCGGTAGCTCCATGTCTTGATGTAGTCGAAGCTCGCTGGGTCCCCATTGTCGTGGAGCGTCAACGTTCCGCCGCGCACCGGCGCGGCTGTGGGCGAAGGAGTGGTCCCCGCGGCGGGCTGTGTACCTGCCGGTGGCGTCGGAGATGGCGCCTCCTCGTCGTCCCCGCAGCCAACGACCGAGGCTGCGGCTAGCCCGACACCTCCCAAGAACGAGCCCTGCAAGAGGCGGCGCCTTCCAATTCGTGAGCCGAATACGCTGACGGGGTTCCGGTCTCGCACTGCTGCCCTCCCAGGTTCGTCTTCCCTAGCGCTCTGCCCGCGCCGGCGGCGAGTGTAACCGCTCGGTTACTGCGCGTCAATCCTATGGAGTCGATAGGCGCCCGACTTATCGCTCGGTAGGCGGCAAGCGGCCACGCCTTGACAGGCTGGTAACCGCCCGGTTATATAGCCCCCGCAGTTCGAGGGCGACAGGAGCAGCGCCGTGAGGCTTTCCGGCAAAGTCGCGGTCGTCACTGGAGGCGGAACCGGCATCGGCGCTGCCATCGCCAAGCGCTTCGCGCGAGAGGGCGCAGTCGTCGTCATCTCGGGGCGCCGGCCGCAGCCACTCGCCGATGTGGCCGAATCGATCGCTCGCGAGGGAGGAGAGGTAGAGGCGGTCGCATGCGATTCGGCCACGGAAGAAGGCGTCGAGCGGTTGTTCCGAAAAGCGCTGGAGTTCGGCCGCCTCGATGTCCTCGTGAACAACGCCGCCATTGCAGGCCCGGTCGCTCCCATCTGGGATCAGGAGCTGGCCGGATGGGAAGAAACGCTCCGCATCAATCTCACCGGGCCGTTCCTCTGCTCTCGTGCCGCCGCCCGCGCGATGATCCCCCGCCGAAGCGGCCGCATCATCAACATCGGGTCGATAAGCGGGAAGCGCCCGCTCGCGACGCGGAGCCCATACACCACGACGAAGATGGGCCTCGTGGGCTTGACCCGAACGCTCGCCTTGGAGCTCGGAGAGTACGGGATCACGGTCAACGTCATCAGCCCCGGAGCGGTCGACACTCCCCGCCTCAACGAACTCGCCGAGCGGTGGCACACCACGGTCGAGGCATTGCGCTCTTCGATGGCCGCTCAGGCCGCCCTCCGCCGTATCAACGAGCCCGACGATATTGCCGCACTTGCTGCCTTCCTCGCGAGCGACGAGGCGCGAAACATAACGGGCATCGATATAACCGTCGACGCCGGCGTCTGGTTCTCCTAGGAGGAGCCGAGGGTAATGACGGCCTACGTGGTGAACCGCCTCATTCTCCTGATTGTGAGTCTCCTGGGAGTCACGGTGCTCGTCGCCCTTATCGTTCGTCTCCTCCCCGCGAGCGCGATCGAAGTGTTGGCAGCGCAACAAGGCTTCTCCGAGGCGGCCGACCTTGATCGTCTCGAGCACGAACTCGGACTCGACCGCCCGTTTCTGGTCCAGTACGGAACCTGGCTGGCCGGGGTCCTGCGGGGCGATTTCGGCGACTCCCTTCGGACGCGGCGCCCGATCTCTGACGAGCTGAAAGCGCGGCTCCCGGTAAGCTTGCAGCTTGCCGGGATGGCCTTCGTGGTGGCCGTGGCCGTCGCGATCCCCGTCGGCGTTCTGTCAGCTGTCCGTCAGAATACGCTCCTCGACTACACCGCGCGGAGCCTGGCGATAACCGGTGTTGCACTCCCGGGGTTCTGGGTTGCGACCCTGGTCGTTGTCTGGCCGTCGGTATGGTGGGGGTGGAGTCCTCCGTTGACGTACACCTCTTTCATGGACGACCCCCTTACGAACGTCTCCCAAATGTGGATCCCGGCCGTGCTGCTTGGCCTCTACTTCGTGGGATTCCTGATGCGCATGACCCGGGCGATGATGCTCGAGGTCCTTCGCTCTGATTACGTTCGTACGGCTTGGGCGAAGGGCCTGGCGCCTAGGGTCGTCATCCTGCGACATGCGCTTCGGAATGCGCTCATCCCGATCGTAACCGTAATTGGGTTGCAGCTACCGGTGCTGGTCGGTGGGGCGGTAGTGTACGAGATGGTCTTCACGGTTCCAGGGATCGGTCGGCTCCTGTTGGAGGCAGTCCAGAACCGAGACTATCCCGTGACCCAGGCGGTGAACTTCGTGCTAGCGGGCATCGTGCTCACGGCGAATCTTGCCGTGGACCTGAGCTACACGGCCCTCGACCCACGCGTGCGGCTCGGAGGGGAGTAGCGATGAGCGATTTCGCGGTTTCGTCCGGGATGACCTGGAGCGAGGCGTCACGTCGGGCGAAGCCGCTGGTGACGCGGGCTCTGGAGCTGGTTGCGCGCTACCCCCTCGGTGCCTTCGGACTCTTCGTTCTTGGTGCGTTCGCGCTGGCGGGGGTTTTGGCTCCCTGGGTAGCGCCCTACCCGTACGACCAGACGAACATCCTTCGTCAGCTCGAGTCTCCGGGATGGCCTCATCTGTTGGGCACCGACAACCTGGGGAGGGACGTGCTCAGTCGGCTGATCTGGGGGGCGCGCGTCGAACTCCTGGTCGGCCTCGGGGCCATCGCGATCGCGGCTACGGTCGCAGTCGTGGTTGGGGTGCCGAGCGGCTTCTACGGCGGCAAGGTGGATCTGTTTGTGCAGCGCGCTGTGGATGTGCTTCAGGCGTTCCCGGGCCTTGTCTTGCTCATCACGATAATCTCGATGTTCCAGCCGGGCCTGTATCAGGTCATGGTGGCAATCGGAATCGTCCTCTCGCCCGCCGCGATACGCGTCGTTCGGGCCGCTTCGCTCGAGATCTCCCAACGGCCGTATGTGGAATCGGCGCGGGCCGTGGGGGCGAGCGACTTCCGCATCCTCGTTTCCTATGTCCTTTTGAACACGTTCGCCCCGCTGATGGTCACGGTGACGACCCTTCTCGGCGTGGCGATCCTCCTCGAGGCGAGCCTGAGCTTCCTCGGCTACGGCGTTCCGCCGCCGCAACCTTCGTGGGGCGCGATGCTCGGGCCCGATGCTCGACGGGATATGCTCCGGGCGCCGTTGCTGTCGGTATGGCCTGGCCTGGCAATCTTCCTCACGGTGTTCAGCTTCAACATGCTCGGCGACGCACTTCGGGATGCCCTCGACCCTCGGCTGAGGAATGTTCGTGCGTAGCCGGCGCCAGCCGGAGAAGGACTCTCGGTATAGGAGAACGCGGCCATGGATATCCTCGACGAGTACTGCCAGCGATACCGCAATTGGGGGAAGTGGGGTCCGGACGACGAGCTGGGGACGGTAAATTACATCACGCCCGACAAGATCGTTCGGGCAGCCTCACTCGTGAGGCAGGGGAAGGTCATCTCGCTCGCCCTTCCCTTCGACGCGAACGGCCCGCAGACAGGGAGGCTTGCCCGCGTCAATCCGATCCACCAGATGC
The DNA here is from genome assembly GCA_002898215.1 of bacterium HR29. GTDB lineage: Bacteria > Chloroflexota > Dehalococcoidia > Tepidiformales > Tepidiformaceae > HRBIN29. The sequence continues at coordinate 629,584 of BEIF01000001.1, forward strand.
TCGCTACCGGAACCGACCACGTTGCCGGCCGGCAACTGTACGGTGGCAGACCGTTCCCGCGCGGTTTCGGATATGCGGACGACACGATCACGATGCCGTTGCAGTGCGGAACACAGTGGGATGGCCTGTCTCACATCTTCCACAACGGGAAGATGTGGAACGGCTACGACGCGGCGCTTGTCACCAGCCAGGGAGCCGCGAAGAACGGCATCGAGAAGCTGCGGGATAAGGTTGTCACCCGTGGGGTGCTCCTGGATGTCGCCCGGGCGAAGGGGGTCGCCTCTTTGGAACCGGGTTACCCCATCACGGTCCAGGATTTGGAGGAGGCCGCACGTTTCGCCGGCGTGACGATCGAGGAAGGGGACGCCGTGCTCGTCCGCACGGGCTTCATGGAGTACTGCCTGGAGAACGGTTGGGGGGACTACGCGGGCGGAAACGCCCCTGGCCTCTCCTTCGAGACGGCAGGATGGCTCTACGAGGCGAAGATCGCTGCCATTGCGTCCGATACGTGGGGAGTCGAGGTGAGGCCCAACGAGCTGCCCGACTCCTTCCAGCCCCTCCACCTCGTCATGGTGGTCAACATGGGGTTGCTCGTCGGCGAGATCTTCGCTCTTGGCGAGCTCGGGAGGGACTGCGCCGAGGACGGGGTCTACGAGTTTCTGTTCGTAGCCCCGCCGCTGCCGATCACAGGAGCTGTGGGGTCACCGCTGAACCCGCTGGCGATAAAGTAGCAGCCGACCATCGTCGAGAACGTGGGCGGTGGATGCGCATCCCTGGCGGGAGAAGCGTCGTTTTCTTGGAGCCTGGGCTGGGGTGGTCCGGTCCCCAGGGGCGGTGGCTACCGTCCGAGAGGCTGTATCCGGGAGTGCTGCTCCTCGATCCCCGGCATGACCCAGCGCTTGCCCCCGCCCTTGGCCCACCCTTCGGGCCCGCCGGTGATGTAGCTCGGACCCACACCGATGAACTCGAGGCCCGGCGTGTCAGCCGTCACGCCCGATATCCCGAAATGGAACTCGTCGCAGTACTGGACTCGCCCGTCATCGATCCGAAACGGCCGGTCGTGGCCCGGATAGATGATCGCGTCCATCTCGAGGCACCGCCGAATCGAGGCGTCGGCCTGCTCCACGTCCCAGAAGACGAGCGGCGATGCCCCCATGAGCGCCACGTTCGCGTTGTGGATCGCATCGCCGGTGAGCACACAGCGACCCTGGTCCGTCATCACCTCGAGGCCGATGCTCCCCGGTGAATGGCCCGGGAGCTCGATGACGCGACACCCGGGCATGATTTCGTATCCCTCGCCGACCTCTTCGAGCTTGTACAGCTCCAGGACCGCTCCCGTCCATTGGGGCGTGGCCCAGTCGTTCGGGTGCGGGTTTCGGGCGTACGCCCGCTCCAGCGGGTGGAGAAGCAACGGCGCGTGTCCGAAGACGTCCACGTTCTGGACGTGGTCCCAGTGTGCGTGGCTGAGCACCTGGACGTCGATGTCCTTCGGAGTCAGACCACGACGGCGCAGCTGTTCGAGCAGCAGCGTACGGCGGCCGACGTGCGCGGAGTCGAAGAGGACACGACGCGTGCCCTCGATGAGGATCACCGCGCAGAATCCGATGATCCCCTGGTCGGAGTTCACACTCGAACCAGGCATGAGGATGTCGATCTTGGGCACGCCCCACCTCCTTCGCGGTCTTCACGGACGGACCTGAGCACCGCACGCGGGCAGTGGAAGGGACCCGGCCGACGCGTTCTTCAGCGTGATAACCGAGCGGTTACTTCTTGTCAATCCCCCGGGCTCGTTTCGACCTCCGTGACGGAGCCGCGGTCGTGCGTCCCCGGCCCGCGGATTGCGCCCGCGGGGGCCTCGTCGACCTACTCCTGCTCGAATCCGGAGTGGGGGTGGAACCGCAGAGTCCTGCTGTTTTCGGTCACTACCCGGACAATGTGCTCCGGAACTCCGTCGGGGACGTACGCATCGATATCGAGGGTCACCGTCACCTGCGCGTTCGGGAGGGATACCAGATGGGCGATGAGTTCCTTCGCTACATTCCCTGCATCGGCCTTGCAGCGGGCCCTCCAACCTCTCCGGCGCCCTGGCGGAGCTCCTCCGGGGGGAGCGCCGTAGTCGGGGCGTTCAGCTGTGGGCGCCGGCCCGTCGACGCCTACGTCGATACCGGCTGGCCCCGGCGGCGGGGTGGAGCCGGAGGACGGAGCTCCGGCGGCGCGAATCTGCGGCTCACCATAAATCGCCGACGAACGACGGCCGCCGACGGGGCGCGCAGCTCGAACCGTTCGGTGGTTGCGCCGGGGACTTCAGTGCGGGGGGCGACCGGATCAGACCTCGACCACTTCCAGCCCCCACACCGGGCGGAAGCGCCAGGTGCGGATGCCCTTCGGGCGGATGCCGAACTTCTTGCAGAGCCGTTTCGTCTCGTCGACGCAGCCGACGGGAACGTAGAGGTACAGGTCTCCGAGGCGCGAGAAGGGGAGCCACTCCCGCTCGGCGCTCTGCTCGTCGACGGTGTCGCGCGTCTCGACTTCGGCCATCATCTGCAGCCAGAGGCCCGGCCGGCGGACGACGACGATGTCGGGGAAGAGGTCCTTTCCGTCGGGCCCCTTACCGACGGAGAGCTTCGGCTCGGGCTCGTTGACGATCGTTTCGTACTCGGGGAACTCGTCGTTGGGGAAGGGGAACTTCAGGCGGGCGATCTCCAGCACCGTGGCGTCGTGGCGCTGGTCGCGCAGGTAGCGGAGGGTCACGCCTGGCACCTCTCTCGTCGGCTGCTGCGCCTCGATTCTAGAAATCGCGCTCCTTCCGGTCGAACGAGCTCCCATCACTCGATGACGACGAGGGCCTCGCCTTCGGAGACGCGCGCCCCTTCGGACACGAGCACTTCCTTGACGGTTCCGTCCTTGGGAGCCTTGATCTCGTTCTCCATCTTCATCGCCTCGAGGATGAGCAGGACGTCACCGGCCTTCACGGCATCGCCCGGCTTGACGTTGACCCGGACGATACGCCCGGCGATTTGGGCGGTGACCGCCCCCGAGGGCGCGGCGCGCTTCGCGCTCCCCGCTGCGGGTGTGCTTCCTGTCGGCTTCCGGGCCACCGTCGGGGCGCCGGGGGCGAGGCTTCCCTCCCATTCGACGGTGAACGGGCGGTAGTCGACGGAGATCTGCATCCCGCTGACCCGCTCCTCTTCGGGCGGGAGCTCGACCCGGTAGGGCACGCCCCCTGCGCGGACGATGAGGGCGCCTTCATCCTCTCGCACCTTTACGGGGATTTCCCGGCCGTCGACGACGACCGTGTCCCCGCGCACTTCGACGTCGTAGGTACGCCCGCCAATCTTCATCTTCGCCATGGCTCGCGGCTGCTCCTCTCAGCGCATCTGGCGGAGGCGGCCGAACTGCCTCCAGAGGCTGCCCGGTGCGACACCTGCTGCGGCAGCGCCGTTTTCGGGGTAGGCCCGAGTCCGCCCCGGTGTCGGCGGGCGCCAGGCCATCGCGGCGGCAACGGCAGCCACCAACTCCCGCTCGGGGCCGCCGCCTTGGCGCCGCCACTCGAAGAACTCGCGGGCGGGCCCGGGAAACATGACGTAACTCAGGACGTCCTCGGGCGATTGGGCGAGGTCGCCGATTTCGGCCTTCGCCTTTTCGAGCTCCGGTTCGAGGTCGTCGGCGGGCCGGTGGTCGATCGGCTGCTCGTCCCCGAGGATGAGCTGCTGGATTTCGGGCGCGATGGGCGCTGCCGGCCGGCCGTAGAGCCCCTTCACCAGGTTCCGCGTCTCGCGCGTCACCGTGCCGTACCGCTTCCCCGTGAGGACGTTCAGGACGGCCTGGGTGCCGACGATCTGTGAGCTGGGGGTGACGAGCGGCGGATAGCCGAGGTCGGCACGGACGCGAGCGTTCTCTTCGAGCACCTCGTGGAGGCGGTGCTCCTGGCCCTGCTCGCGGAGTTGGGAGACGAGGTTGGACATCATCCCGCCAGGAACCTGATGCCGGATGACGCCCGCATCGACTCCCTTCAGGTTGCTCTCGAACTTCCAGTACCGCTTCCGAATCTCGCGGAAGTAGTCGGCGAGCTGGCCGAGCTTCTCGAGGTCGAGCCCGGTGTCGTACTCCGGGAACTCGGCGAGGGCAGCGACGAGCGTTTCGGTGGCGGGCTGGGAGGTGCCGCCGGCGAGCGGCGAGAGGGCGCAATCGATGACGTTGGCCCCGGCCTGCACGCCCATGAGATACGCCATCTCGGAGAATCCGGAGGTGTCGTGACAGTGCATCTGGATGAGGATGTTCGGGTGGTCCTTCCGCAGCCGCTCGACCAACGCCTTCGCCATGGCAGGGCTGAGGATCCCGGCCATGTCCTTGATGCAAAGGGAGTCGGCCCCCATCTCGACCATCTCCTTCGCGATCTTCGCGAAATGGTCGACGGTGTGGACGGGGCTGGTCGTGTAGCAGATGGCTCCTTGAACGTGGCCGCCGGCCTTCTTCACCGCCTTGAAGGCCGTCTCCAAGTTTCGGGTGTCGTTGAGGGCGTCGAAGATTCGGAAGATGTCCATGCCGTTCTCGACGGCGCGTGCGCAGAACTCATACAGAACGTCGTCGGCGTAATGACGGTAGCCGACGACGTTCTGCCCGCGAAGCAGCATCTGGGTGCGGGTCTTCTTCAAGCGCTTCCGGATCTCCCGGAGCCGCTCCCAGGGGTCTTCGTTGAGGAAGCGGAGACAAGTGTCGAATGTCGCTCCGCCCCAGCATTCGATGCTGTGGTAGCCGATCTCGTCCATCAGCTCGAGGACCGGGATCATGTCCTCGGTGCGCATGCGCGTGGCGAGCAGCGATTGATGGCCGTCGCGGATGGACGTTTCGGTGATGCCGATCTTGCCCATGGGACCCTGCCGGAGCACGGAAATTGAAGAGCCCCGCGGCCGGGGGGCTCGCTTCGCAATGTAGCACGCGGAAGAGTTGCAGGGATCGGACCTACCGGCGAATGCCCACGCCCCCGGAGGTGACGAGCTCGATGAGCTGGTCGACCTGCCAGGCGAGGCGCTCCGCTTCCGCTGCGCGTGCCAACTTCGTCCCGGGTGGGCCGGGCTTTCGGTAGCCGGGCAGGAAGCCGTGCGTCACGCACCACTCGTCGGCTTCGGCCACCAGTGCCGTCAGGCCGCTTCCTGGGGTCCGGTGGTGGTCGGCGATGGCGGCGACGGTCGCGGGCGGGAGCCCCCATCGGGCGGCGAGGCGGCCGCCGACGTCGTCGTGGGTCACCCCGAGCGCGTCACCCTCGAGCGCGTCGAGGGGGATGTCCTCCGCAAGGGCGTGAGCCACCGCTTGGTCGACGGCCGCCGGGTCGGCGTAGAAGAGCGCGAGCCTGCCGATGTCGTGCAGCAAGCCAGCGGTGAAGGCGCTCGGGACGTCGCCGCCCTGGCGCCGGCCGGCGAGCTCGCTCGCTTTGAGGGCAACGGCGAGGGAGTGGCGCCAGAAGTCTTCGATGCGGAAGAGGGCGTTGCGAGCATCGGGTGCGTAGGCAGCGGTGATGGCGCTGCTCACGGCGATGTTCCGCGCCTGAACGAATCCGAGGCGTACGAGCGCCTCCTGGACGGAGGTGATCTCACGGTTGGCGCGGAAGTGGGGCGAGTTCGCGGCACGGAGGATGCGCGCCGCCAGGGCGGGGTCGCTCGACACGGCCACGGCAAGGTCGGCCGCCGAGGAGCGAGGATCCTGGGCCACCTGAATCACCCGGAGGGCTACCTGAGGCAAGGGCGGCAGCGCGTCCCACAGCTCGGCCCGCACGTTGCGTTGTGGCAATGCCACTGCGGCGGCTCCTCGGCGGTCTCCCTCGATTCTCGGATGCGCCGCACAGGGCCGAGGATCGGGAGCTTCCCCGATTCGAGGGCGCACGGCCCCGGAGCGAAGCCGAGGAATCCCTTGCCGACCGAGCCCGGCCGGAGGCCGACTCAGAGGGGAATGTTGCCGTGCTTCTTGGGCGGATTACGGTCGGCCTTGTTCTGGAGCATCTCCAGGGCGCGGATGATCTTCGGGCGCGTTTGCCGGGGGTCGATGACGTCGTCCACGAAACCGCGGCCAGCGGGGATGTAGGGGTTGGCGAAGCGCGCGCGGTACTCCTCGATGAGCTGCTTGCGCCGCGCTTCGGGGTCCTCGGCCTTCGCGATCTCGTCGCGGTAGACGATGTTCACGGCGCCGTCCGGGCCCATGACGGCGACCTCGGCCGTGGGCCAGGCGAAGTTGATGTCGCCGCGGAGGTGCTTGCTCGACATCACCAAGTAAGCGCCGCCGTACGCCTTCCGAAGGATGACCGCCACCTTCGGCACGGTCGCCTCGCTGTAGGCGTACAGGAGCTTCGCGCCGTGGGTGATGATGCCCCCGTACTCCTGGCTCACGCCGGGGAGGTATCCGGGGACGTCCACGAGCGTCACCAGGGGGATGTTGAAGCAGTCGCAGAAGCGGACGAAGCGCGCTGCCTTCCGGCTCGCGTTGATGTCGAGGGAGCCGGCGAGGTGGAGCGGCTGGTTCGCGACGATGCCGACCGTCCTCCCACCCATGCGGGCGAAGCCGACGACGATGTTCGGCGCCCAGCGCTCGTGGACCTCCATGAAGTCTCCGTCGTCCACGATGCGGAGGATGACATCGCGGACGTCGTACGGCCGGTTCGGCTCGGCGGGCACGACGGTGAGGAGGTCGTCGGCCGTGCGGTCCGGGTCGTCGTCGGTGGGAACGAACGGGGGGTCCTCGGCGTTGTTCGAGGGCAGGAACGAGAGGAGACGCCGCACTTCGGCGAGCGTTTCCGCTTCTCCGGCGATGGCGAAGTGCGCGACGCCGGAGCGCGTGGCGTGCGCCTCGGCTCCGCCGAGCTCCTCGTGGGTCACCTCCTCGCCCGTGACGGCGCGGATGACGTCGGGCCCGGTGATGTACATCTGGCCCGTGCCTTCGGTCATGAAGACGAAGTCCGTGATGGCCGGGCTGTAGACGGCGCCGCCAGCGCAGGGGCCCATGATGACGCTGATCTGGGGGATGACGCCGCTGGCGAGCGTGTTCATGGCGAAGATTTCGCCGAAGCCGCGGAGGCTCTCCGGTCCGTCCTGGATGCGGGCGCCGCCCGAGTCCTGAATGCCGATGACGGGTGCACCCGTCATCATCGCGAGGTCCATCACCTTCAGGATCTTCTCCGCCACTGCTTCGCTCAGCGACCCGCCGAGGACGGTGAAGTCGTAGGCGAAGACGTAGACGGGGCGCCCGTCGATCTTCCCCCAACCGCTCACGACGGCCTCGGTGGGAAGGTCACCACCGGCTGCCCCCCTTGGCCGCACGAGCATGTCGAGCTCTTCGAAGGTGCCGGGGTCGAGCAGGAGGTCGATCCGCTCCCGGGCGGTCAGCTTGCCGCGGGCATGCTGAGCCTCGATGCGCTTTTCGCCTCCGCCGAGCCGCGCGGCGGCTTTGCGCGCTTCCAGGTCCTGCAGCTTGGCCTCCGCGGTCGACGGCGCGGTCGCTTGCTCGGTCATGCTTCGTTGTCCTCCGCCGGTGGGGAAGGTTGAATGCGAACAACCGCCGCGCGGTCGATGGATTCATCGATGGCGCGTGGGGTGTCGGCAGACATCCTAGCATCGGGGGCCACTAGGCGGGAACGGAGCAGGCGGGCGGCAAGCATCGCCACGGTGGCGAGGGCGAGTGCGCCCCAGAGGTAGCCACCGACGACGTCGCTGGGCCAGTGCGCGCCAACGTAGACCCGAGCCCAGCCCGCGGGGAGGATGACGGCAGCGGCGGCAAGACGGATTGCGACCGCGGGCGCTCGCGGCAGCACGCAGGGGGCGAGCAGCGCGAGCGCGCCGTAGGTGAGAACGTCCCCATACACATGCCCGCTGGGAAACCCCGGGTCGCCGCGGAGCCGGTCGATGACGAGACCGTAGCCGGCCGTTGGCCGCGGGGAGTCGATAGCCTCCTTCAGGAGCTGGCTTCCGCTTTGGAGCAGGAGGAGGGCGAATCCCAGCACGGCGGGCCGCCAGGGGTGGCCCCTTCGCTCACGCCACACCCAGAAGGCGAAGAACGCCCCACCCGGCAGCCAGCGGAGGTCGCCCGCCCGGTTCACAGCTTCGGCTAAGGTGTCCAGCCCTCCGATGGACTGGGTCCGGCGCGCCAACCACACGTCGCCCGGCAGGGGGGCGTGGACGAGACCGACCCACACCGAGAGGCCGACCGCCGCCACGACGAGGGAGAGCAGGGCCAGGGGGACGCGGGGGACGTTCATATGCGATTGAGATGGTGGAGACGAGGGGATTCGAACCCCTGACCTCAGCAATGCGAGTGCTGCGCTCTCCCGACTGAGCTACGTCCCCACGAACCCTTGGGGCGGACAAACGAAGCGGCCGCTACCCATCGTAGGAAGCGGCCGTTCGGGCAGTCAATTCGTGCGGCGGGTTACTTCTTCTGGCTCGAGCCCCTCCCGATGCGGTAGCTTGTCTCTCCGGTGAATTGCCGCTCCATCCCGCACTTCTTGCAGCGACCGAAGGTCAACTCACCTCGGGGTGGCTCCAGGATCCAGTGATGGACGCAATCGCTGACAGCCTGGAGCGCTTCTGCTTTCGCCATCTGGAAGGACCCCTCTCCGCGTGGTTGTGGTGTGGGCGCTTCCGGAGATCGACCCGCCGGAACCCCGGCGTAGTCTACGCCGGCGCTATAGAGGCTTTCAATGGCATTCCAGGGGTCATGGCGAATCGTCGAATAGCCCGGGCAACGGTGTGATACGCACCTCCCCTGCGGTGAGGTCGACCGACTGCACCACCTCGCCGATGGCGGGCACGAGAATCTCCCGCTCGCCGCTCCGGACCACGTAGACGTCGTTGGCGCCGGTGGCGAGGACCTCTTCGATGACGCCGAGAACGTGTCCGGAGTCCGTCACGACACGGAGCCCGAGGAGTTCGAACACGAAGTATGCGTCCTCGCTCGAGCGGCGCAGCTCCGCGTCGGGCACCTCGAGCAGGGCACCGCGGAGGGCTTCCGCCTCGTCGCGCGAGCTCACGCCCTCCAGGGCGAGGAGCCAAGCGCCTCCGCCGGCCGGTCGCGACCCTCGGATGGGGTAGCGCCGTTCGCCCGCCCAGACGGCTCCCCCGGGTTGGAGGTTCGGTGCCTCGGGGTCGAACGGGGCGACGCGCAGCTCGCCGCGCACGCCGTGGGGCCTCAGGACGCGGCCGACGGCGGTGTAGCCGGGTCGCGGCTCAGTCGCCGATCTCCAGCCTGACGCGGCGGTCTTCCTTGATGGCGGCGATTTTGAGGACGGCGCGGAGGGCTTCGGCGACCCGCCCGCCTCGGCCGATGACCTTCCCCCAGTCGTCTTCGGCCACATCGAGGCGGATGACGACGCGGTCTCCGTTCTCCTCGCGCTCCTCCACGCGGACGGCTTCCGGCTCATCGACGAGGGCCTTCGCGAGATATTCGACCAGGTTCGCCATCCGCGAAGGCATCGGGGCCTACTCCGATGGGGAGGATTGCGCCGTTCCTGCCGGCGCCTTCAGAAACTTCGCCGCCTCTTCGAGGCCGGCTCGGCGGAGAACCTTCGCTGCCGCCTCGGATGGCTGGGCACCCTTCCGAATCCACTCCCGCGCCCGTTCCAAATCGATGCGCGCCGTCGGCGGGTCGGTGTGCGGGTCGTACGAACCGAGGAGGTCGACGAAGGCGCCGTCCCGCTTCGCGCGGGCGTCGGCTACGACGACGCGGAAGTAGTGCTGTTTCTTCTTGCCGGTGGGCCGGAGTCGGATCTTCAGCATGGGCGTCCCTGTCTTCGAATCGTCGAACCTCGGTCGCGCTCTCCAGTGTGCACGCTTGCGCTGGTACAGGGTAGGCCGTTCATCGGCGGGCTCCCGGCAACACGGGGAAGCGGCCGGTCGTGATCTGCTTGGCGATTTTCCTCGCTTCGAAGAACTGTTTGAGGAGCTGGTTCACCTCCTGCGGGGTCGTGCCGCTGCCGCGAGCGATCCGTCGCCGCCGGCGGCCGTCGATCTTCTCCGGGTGGCGCCGCTCCCACGGGGTCATCGACAGCACGATCGCTTCGGCGTGCTTGAAGAAGTCGTCGTCGATCTCGGCCACGCCGAGCTGGGCTTTGATCCGACTGAAGCCGGGGAGCATCTGGACCAGCTGTCCGAGGGGGCCCATGCGCCGCACACGCCGCAACTGCTCGATGAAGTCCTGCAGGTCGAAGGTCCCCTTCCGCAGCTTCTCGGCGAACCTGTCCGTCTCCTCCTCGCCCATCGCCTCCTTGGCCTTCTCAATGAGCGTGAGGAGGTCGCCCATGCCCAGAATCCGGCTGGCCATCCGGTCGGGGTAGAAGGGCTCGAGCGCGTCCGGGCGTTCCCCGACGCCCACGAACTTGATGGGCACCCCCAGCACGGCGCGGATGGAGAGGGCCGCCCCGCCACGGGCGTCGCCATCCATCTTGGTGAGGACGACGCCCGTGATGCCGACCTTCTGGTGGAACTCCTTGGCCGCGTTCACGGCATCCTGGCCGGCCATCGCGTCGGCCACGAAGAGCACCTCGGCTGGCTTCAGCTCGGCCCGCAGTTCGGCCACCTCGCGCATCATCTCTTCGTCGACGTGGAGCCGCCCTGCAGTGTCGACGATCAGGTGCGTGGCCCCGGCCCGTTTCGCCTTCTCGAGCGCAGTACGGGCGATCTCCAACGGCGGGACACTCGTCCCTTCGTGGTGGATGGGGACGTCGAGCTGGCGGGCGAGCGTCACCAGCTGATCGACCGCGGCGGGCCGGTAGATGTCGCACGCGGCCAGGTACGGGCGCTTCCGCTGCTTGCGGAGGAGGAGCGCGAGCTTCGCCGCCGTGGTCGTCTTCCCCGAGCCCTGGAGGCCGACCAGCATGATGACCGTCGGCGGTTGCGGCGACGAGGCGAGCTGCGGCGCTTCATCGCCGAGAACGTGCACCAGCTCCTGGTACACGATGTCGATGACCTGCTGCGCAGGTGTGAGCGACCGGAGGACCTCGGCGCCGAGCGCCTTCTCACGCACCCGCGACGTGAACTCCCGGACGACGCGGAAGTTCACGTCGGCTTCGAGCATGGCGAGACGGACCTCGCGCAGGGCCTGGTCCAAATCCTCTTCGGTGACGACCCCGCGCGAGCCGAACTTCCGGAAGGCGTCCTGGAGCTTCGCCGTCAGGCTCTCGAACATCGAAACTCGATTCTACCGTATCGGCCGAACGGCGCGCCGGAGGCTCATTCGGCCTGAGCCTGCACCCGAGCGGTCGCCCAGCGCGCCAGAGCGTCCTGGTCGACCTCGTAGATGCGCCCTTCGCCTGCCGCGAACACGAGGTGCAATTCAGGCATGTCCTCCAGCATAGTGAGGACGGCCGGGTCGGCCAGGGCGCGCTCCGTCGTCCCCACGACCACGTATCGGACGCCGTACTTCCGGAGAAATGCCCGCGCGTAGTCGGGGTCCGGGTCGGCCCAGAAGCGGCGCGTCTGGGCGAAGCGCTCGGCCACCCAGGCGCTCGAATCCCATCGCTGTTGCGTCTGGTGCCAGTCCCATCCGATGACCGTGGGAAGGCCGGTGAGCATGCTCATCCGGCCGACCCAGTGATACAGGCTGCCGACCGCCTCGACGATGACCGGGGTGCCTTCGGGATGGGTCCGCAGCCAGCGTACGAGCGGCTCGTCGTCGGCGAGGCGGAGTGTGACATCGTCCCCGGGGTCGGGTGTTCCCTTGTCCTCCCTGAACACCCCGGCCCGGAGGAAGGCGAGGCCGTCCAGCGTCGGGCCGATGGAGGAATCGAACCGTTCCTGCTGTCGCGCGGGGACGCCCATCCAGAGGTATCCCGAGGCGGCGAACAGCACGCAGGCGGCGAAGGCCAGGGAGGCGGACGAGACCAGCCGCTTCCCCCGGCGGACGCGCACGCGAACGCGGGCGCCTCGGCGCTCGAACAGCTCACCAGCCACGATGCACAGCCCTGCCCCGCTCGCGATCGCGAAGAGCTGCCAAGCCTGGAGGGAGAACTTGAAGACGGTGTTCATCCGCTGGATGTCGTTGTCGACCGTCACCAGGTCGATGCCCGCGGCGACGGCCAAGGCGAACCCGAACAGCCCGGCCGCGAGCAGCCGAGGAAGCGCGACGACGGGTTGGCGGAGTTCGTGCCAGAAGAGGAGGCCGAAGAGGGTGATGAGGAGGAACGCCAGGGCAACGGTGGCGTAGCCGGTGCGGTGGGCAAGGGCGACGATGCCGGCAGCCAGGAGGAGCATGGCGGCCGCGTCGAAGGGGCGGACCGCGAGGGGGAGCGGCACCGCGTCCGTGCGGGCGCTGGCGATGCGGACCGCGAGGTAGGCCGTCGCGACGGTGAGGAAGATGCCGAAGTACGCGACGAACTGTTGCGGGGGCGTGGTTTCGGAAGCGCGGTGAACCCCCGTCCCGAAGGTCTCGAAGCGCGCCTCGAACGGCCACCACGGCACCGTGGCCGCCGCCGCTCCGATGGCCAGCATCGCACCCGGGAGTCCGAGACGGCGCGTGCAGAGCGCCGCCGTCACGAGGGCGGCGAGGCCTGTCACCGTGGCTGTGGGGAAATCCCAGGTGTGCACGGCCCGCAGCATCCCCAGGCCGAAGCCGTACACGGCGGCAAGGACGAGCGGCCGCATCCGGTCGCCGCGGATGGCGCTCGCCGTGCCCGCGACGGCAAGGGCTACGAGGCCGCTGAAGAACCCGATCGCCATCAGGTGCGGGTGGAGGTCGGCGAAGGTGAACGTCCAGAGCGGGAACTCGGTGATGTCGAAGCTGCCGAAGTGGACACGGCTGGAACGCCACCAGTCGAATGGCGGCAGGGAGGCGCTTTGGAAGGCCCAAGCCCACAGACCGCCCGCCAGCGAGGCTGCCCCGCCGATGACCGGAACGCCTGCGGCAGCGTGCCACCGGTCGACAGCCTGGAACCGTTCGATGAGTTGGTGCATGGGGTCGAGGTTCGAGGCGAAGACGACGAAGCCCGCCGAGAGCAGTCCCGATGCCGTCGGCCAGCGGGTGTCGCGCGGACGGACGACCGCCGAGGTCACCGCCGCTCCCGCCGCCCCTGCGCCCGCCGCGGCGAGGGCGGCATAGGTGGGCACGGCCAGGTTGAAGGCCACCTCCGGCACAAGGCCGAGCGCCCTCGTGGGTACCGCAGCGAGGAACCAGCCGAGGTAGTAGTAGTTCATGGCGCCGCCGGCGAACCACGGGTCGTACGGGGGCAGAACGGTGGAGCGGCTCACGGCGGTGAAGTACGCCAGCTCCATCGGCTTCTCGCCGCCGAAAGGGTGATGCCAGAGGTCAGGGTTCGTCCAGCGGAGGAGCAGGAAGAATCCGAAAGTCCCGAGGAAGAGCGCCTCGAAGGCGGCCCAGCTTCGCCAATGGGTGCGCTCGACGGCCCGCATCTCCCCGCGGAAGCGCGCCCACCCCGCCAGCCCCGCGGCGCTCACCGCGACCCAGGCCGCCCACGCCGTGTTATCGGAGAAGGTGGGGCCGCCCCAGGCGACGAGCATCCAGGTGAGGCAGCCGACCGCGGCGAAGCCGGCGACCTTCGAAAAGCCCCAAGCGGCGGCGGGCATGGAGGGCAGGAGACGCACCATCCATGGGACGAGGGCGATCGCTGGCAACTCGAGCCAGAGTAGCCAGAAGAGCGCCGGCCAGCGGGCAACCGGGCCTTCGTCCCGGAAAACGCTCGAGAACCTCCCGCCTTCCTGCTGCAGCGCCGCCTCCCGGTCCGTCAGCAGGAGCCCGTTCGAGCGGCCTTGCGCCGGCACCAAGTTGACCGCTCGCTCGGGGCGCGCCTCCATGAGGAGCGCGAACGCCGCCTCGGCGTTCCAGGCGGGCGTCTTCCGGTAAATCCGCACCCGGGGATGGTCGTACACCGTGAAGGACTCCTCGGCGCGGGAATCGTCGATGGAGAGCCCGAACAACGAGGGTCGCGATGTGAACTCCGCCACCAACTCGAACCCCAGACGCCCGCTTTCGAGCAGTTCGTAGTACCGGATGGTCGCCGGGTACTCCGCTTCGAGGTTCGGGACCGACCCACGGACGCGGTCCGACGCCAGCACCACGTAGTCGGCATCGATGAGCCCTCCGGAGGTTCCCGGGCCGCCGTACACGAGCCGCCGCACCTTCTCGGGCGAATCCGGGGCGTACAGGTCGAGCGGGATGATGCGGTACTGGCTCGGAGAGGCTCCGGGGAGCGGGAGCGGGAGGGCGTCGTCCCAGTACTCCATCGTGATCGCGCTCCCGGGGGGCACGTTGGCGTAAATCCATCGGCTCGCCTCGACCCGAGGGTTTTCCCTCGTGTAGATGCTCTGGAAGGCGAGTGCCCACGCGGCTGTCAGGACGACGGCCGAGAGGGCCGCTGCCCGGCCGCTTCCCGTCGGAAGCCGGAGGCTGCCGAACACCGTTACCCGCTCGGGTGCGGCGCGCCAGGCGGCTGCGAGCGCCCACGCGGCTGCCGTACACAGCCCCGGGTAGGCAGGGACGAAGTAACGCATGAAGCTCACGAAACGGGTGCCGTAGAACCCGAATGTGACGGCCACCAGCGCCAAAGGAAGTGCCCAGGCAGCGTCCCCGCGTCGGAAGAGACGCCATCCGCCTGCCACGCAACCTGCCGCTGCCGCGAGCCCGAGCGGGAGGCCCAGCCCCCACAGCGCAACGTGGAGTGTCGGCCCGACGATTGGCGTGCGCCGGGCGAACTGAACGAATGGGGGGTAGTCGACCTTCCCCGTCTGGAAGTCCATCTCCCGGGCCACATCGCTGACCCAGCGGGAGTCGAAGCGGAGATCCCAGGGGTCTGGTCCGGCGAAGGCGAAGGGTTGTGCGACCCGGAAGACGGCGAAGGCGACGAGGAGGCAGAGGAGGAGCCCCGCGGCGTCGGACCAAACGTTCCCTTCGGGATGCAACCGGCCGCTGCCCCAGCGGAGGCCATCGGGGCGGCCTCGGCTCAGCCGGCGGAGGAAGGCTGCGCCCGCCGGAAGGACGAGGAGCAGCGCTGCGGAGACCTTCGAGGCGACGGCCAATGCGAGCGACGGCCCCGCGAAGGCAGCCATGAGCGCGAGGTACCTGCGGGGGGGAGCACGCGCAGCGGCCAGGGAGGCCCAGAGCAGGGATGTGCCGAACAGAGTGACGTACGGGTCGCTCGTCCAGAAGTGGGCGAGCTGAGTCGGGAGGACGGCGAGGGCGTAGAGGAGGGATGCCAACAGCCCGATGCCCCTTCCCCAGAGGGACGTGGCGGCGCCCAGGACAAGGAGGACGGTGAGCGCATCGGCGAACGCGGTGACGCGACGACCCCAGACCACGTCCGAGCCGTAGGAGTTATCGCGACCGGGCGGGTCGTCGCCGGCCAAGGTGCTCGCCGCCTTCCCCAGGTAGAGGGGCACAGCGCCGTAGACGAAGGAGGGCGTGTCGGGCGCGTTGAAGGGGTTCGCGGGGTTCCGGGCCGAATCGAAGTATTCCGAAAGGGAGCCCGGCCAGTCGATGCGGCTGGAGACGATGGCGATGTGGCGTTCGTCGGGGTGGAGGTGCAGGGGCGCTGATGCCCCGCTTGGTCGGTCCCAGCCGAGCCCGTGGAAGCGAAGGGCGATGGCCACGAGCAGCACGCCCGCAACAGCTGCCGTCCACACCGTCTCGGCCGAGGCCAGGCGGCTCGGCGGCCGGACGATGCGCCGCCATGCGGACCAACGCCGGATGCCCGCCACGGGACCTCCATGGAGACGGATTGCCAGCGCAAGGCCTCCGCGGGCCCCTGCGCCGCGCTCCCCGCGGAAGATACGCCAGGACGCCGATTCAGTCGTTCACAGGCCCTTGCTGGCGACGAAAGCGCAAAGGTCGGCCAGCCGGCAGGCGTACCCCCACTCGTTGTCGTACCATGCCGCCACCTTCACGAGGTTGCCGCCCACGACGTTCGTGCACAGCCCGTCGACGATGGAGGAGCGGTCGTCCCCCTTCAGGTCCATCGAGACGACCGGGTCCTCGGTGTAACCCAAGATGCCCTTCATCTTCTCGAGGGCAGCCTCGCGCAGGATGCCGTTGAGCTCGTCCTTCGTGGTCGGTCGCTGGGTGAGGGCGACGACCTCGACGATGGAGACGGTGGGGGTGGGAACTCGGTAGGCGAGCCCGTCCAGCTTCCCTTCGACTTCCGGGATGACGAGCTTCAAGGCGCGAGCGGCGCCGGTCGAGGTGGGGACGATGTTGAGGGCGCCCGCGCGCATCTCGCGCAGATCGCCGCCGGGCGATGCCCGATCGAGGATCTGCTGCGAGTTCGTGTACGAGTGGATGGTGGTCATCTGGCCCTTCTCGATGCCCAGCGTGTCGACGAGGACCTTGACCACCGGCGCGAGGCCGTTCGTGGTACAGCTCGCGTTCGAGATGATGTGGTGTCGGGACGGGTCGTACTTCTCCTGGTTGACGCCGAGGACGATCGTCACGTCCTCGTTCTTCGCCGGGGCGCTGATGATCACCTTCTTGACGGTGTCGCGCCGATGGGCGGCGGCCTTCGTGGCGTCGGTGAAGAGCCCGGTGGACTCGATGACGATTTCGACGCCCAGAGTGCCCCAGGGGATGGCGCCGGGGTCGCGCTCGGCGAACACCTTCACCTCGCGGCCGTCGACGATGATCGCGTCCTGGCCCGGGCGGACGTCGCGTTCCCAGGTGCCGTAGTTCGAGTCGTACTTCAGCAGGTTGGCGTTGATCTCGGGAGGGAAGAGGTCATTGATGGCCACCACCTCGAGGGATTCGGGGTACCGTTCGGCGATGGCCTTGAAGACCTGACGGCCAATGCGTCCGAAGCCGTTGATGCCGACTTTCGTTGCCACGCCACGCTCCTCTGTCAGCGATTCCTCGGGGCTCAGGGTAACCGCCGACGGCCACCCGAGCTACGCAGCCGCGGTATGGCCTCAACATCGGCTATCGAACCATAGCGCATATCCATAGCTGTCACCGAATCGATACGAACTTCGGTCTACCTCCCTGGGCCGAGCTATACGAGACTCATATCGAACCATAGGCATACAAGGAGAGGTCCATGCGCCGGCCGGTCATCTGCCCAGAGTGCGCCCTCCGCTTCACCTCGGCGCGGTCCCGCACGTACTGTCCGAGCTGCCACAAGCTCGTCGAGCCTCTGCCCGCGGGTGACGACAGCTAGGCCCCGGCCGGGCCGGCCGAAAGGATTGCGGTCACCCGCCCTGCGAGGCCAGGAGGAAGCTTCGCTGCGCGGGCACCGGGTTCCAGTTCGAGAGCGAGGGTAGGGAACCCGGCTGCCTGGGCCCGTCGGGCGGCGTCGCTGTCGGCGGTCACGAAGAGGGAATCGGCGGTAGCGACGCCGAGGTAGTCGAGGCACTGGCGGACTCTGGCCGCGGCATCCCAGCCGGCGCCCTCGTTGGTGGGCGACAGCACCGCGAAGAAGCGGTCGAGCCCCGTCGTTTCGAGCTGGCGCAGCGCGAGGCGATGAGGCTGGCGGCTGACCGCCCCGAGCTCGACCCTCGCTTCGCGAAGGGCATCGAGCGCCATTCCCAGTCCCTCCGGGACGGCGATCCGCTTGAGGGCGCTCGTGGAGAAGAGCCGCGCGCAGAGGGCCTCGGCCCGCCGGGCGAAGTCGTGCTCGGGCACGAGCACGGCCAGCGCGTGCGCCCACGGCCTCCACGAGTACTCCTCGGCGAGGGCACTGGCGTCGAACCGGCGCCCGGTGACGGCTGCAACGGCCTGTTCGACGGCGAAGGCCCAGGCAGGGCGGAGGTCGATGAGCAGCCCCTCCAGGTCGAAGACCGCGGCGACGCGACGGGCGTACGGTGGTCTAGCGAGCAAGGGCGAAGAGTCGCAGGGCCTCCTCGTACTCTTCGGGAGTGTTGATGTCGAGGAGGCAGAGGTCGCTGGTGGGATGCTCGCGCACTTCGGAGGCGTGGCGGAGGAGGATGCCGCGGAGCCCCTCCGTTTCATCCTCTGCGCTGAGCAGCTCGGGACGGAGCCATCCAGAGACGACGACGGGGTGTCCGCGGTGGCCGCCGGAGACGGGCACCGTGGCCGCAGCGGTCGTCTCGTGGACGTCCAGCAGCTCCCGGATGAGGCTCGCTGGCCGCGGCTGATCCACGTTCAGAACGACGATCGCCTCCGCGTCGCGGTTCGACGCTTTCGCCCCGAGGCGCAGGGAGCCCGCTCGCCCGAACTGGTAACGCGGGTTGAACATCACCCGAACGGGCATGTCGCGGATGGCCCGGTGGATCTCGTCGGCCCGGTAGCCGAGGACCACGATGACCTCGTCCGCCCCGGCTCCCTTGAGCTGCTCGATCTGGTAACGGATGAGTGGGACTCCCCCCCAGTCGAGCAGGGCCTTCGGACGGCCCATGCGGGTGGAGAGCCCAGCGGCGAGGAGGATGCTCGAGATCATCGGCTCACGTTCAGTCTAGGCGGGTTCCGGCCCTCGGGCGAGCGTCAACGGGACGCCACGCGCCGCTGGGCGCCGAAGTGCGAGAGGACGAGGTCGAGAAACTCGCGCACCGGGGGCGAGAAGCGGCGATTCCGCAGGAAGTGGACGCCGACTTCGCGCTGGGGCGGCTGCTCCATATCGGTGATGGGCACGCTTACCAGGCGCCCCTCCTCGAGCTCGTGCTGGACGGCCACGGCAGGCAAGAGGGTGATCCCGAGGCCCGCCTCGACCATCCGCTTCATCGCCTCGAAGGAGTCGAGCTCAATGGTGGACTCCGGCGAGACGCCGGCGCGGAGGAAGACCGAGAGCACGAGTGTGTAGTAGCTGGAGCTCTTCTCGAAGAACAGGAACGGCTCTTGGCCGGCCTCGGCCAGTGTGACCCCGGAACGCTTGGCGAAGGGGTGCTCCGGCGAGACCACGAGCACGAGGTCGTCGTTGTACAGGTGCACCGACTCGAGGTCGGGGTGGGCCGAGAGCCGGCAGATGGCGAGATGGATGACCCCCGTGAGGAGCTGCTCGATGACGTGCTCGGACTGGCCCGTCACGAGGTGAACGTGGACTCGCGGCCGCCGCTCGCGAAACCGCTTCAGCAGCAACGGCAGGACGTACGTGCCGATGCTAGACGACGCCCCGAGCCGGATGTTGCCGACATCGCCGTGCCGCACCGCATCGATGGCATCGGCTCCCTCCTGGACGGCCGTCAGCGCCCGTTGGGCGTGCGGGAGGAACGCGAGGCCAGCGTCCGTGAGCGTGACGGTGCGGCCGGTTCGTTCGAACAGTCGCTCACCCAGTTCGCGCTCCAGCGACTGGATGCGCGCTGTAACCGAGGGCTGGGTGAGGAAGAGCGCCTCGGCCGCGCGGCTGAACGACTTGTGGTGCGCAACCTGCAGGAATGCTTCCAACTGCGCCAGTTCCACGGATGTTCCTCCGTTCGATGGCTCCACGGGATGCAGGGGCAACCGTTTGGACGAGCCGAAACGCCCGCTGCCGATCATGCAGCGTACGGCGGCGGTTCGATAAGGAAAATCGATGACGCCGCCGTGTGCGCTGCCCCCGCTCAGATCGTATCCGGACGGACGCCCAGCTTCCGCACGATCACGTCGCCGTAGACGGCCGCTTGGCAGGCGAGCCGGAGGCGCGGGTCGTCCAGCGCGCGGGGACCCCGTTGGCGGAGCAGGTTGTATCGTTCGGTGCGGCCCATGCGGCTGAGGCGCCCGAGCCCCGAGATGACCTCCATGGCGCAGTTCGAACACTGTCCCAGGAAGTCGCAGCCAACCGGCCAGTAGTACCCCTGGGCGAACGCCGCCTCGGCGACGGTCTGCCCCACCCGGGCTTCGAATTCGATACCGGATGGCTCGACGCGGACCCGCGGCATGCTTCGAGTCTAGCGAACCGCCGCAGGGTCGAGCGGGACCGCCTCGTCGGGGAGGGCCCAATGGATCCCGTTCGGAGCGTGATTCCGGAGCGGAGGTTCCGGTCCCTGGGTGAGGGCGTGGAGCACGTCGGTCCAGGAATGGACGAAGGCCACCGGTCGCTCCAGCCGGGCGGCGAATTCGTCGGTGGCCAGGGAGTCGAGGAAGTACCGGCCGTAGTAGTCGAGGCTCGTCCGGGGAACGATGACCAACGGCTCGTCCCGACCGGCGAGGGCCGAGAGGTAGTCCCGCCCGTGGATGAGTCCCGCGGCGTTGACCCGCTCGCCAAAGGCGCGGTTCGGCACAGCCACCACGTGGAGTTCCGTCCCGGTGAGGCCAGCGAATTCGGCGGCGATGGTCGAAATCGTGGGGGCAACCAGGGTGCCCGTGGCGATGACCGCGCGGGCGAATCGGGGGCGGACGTGGCGCCGTCGGAGGTGGGCGCGCAGGCGATGCCAGTCGTCGAGAAGGACGCGGACCATCCCGATGCCGTTCTCGTACTGCGGGAAGCCGTCGTAAGCTGCTGCGCCGGGAACCTCTTCGCCGGCAGCGAGGTAGTACTCGTCGGCGAGCTGCACCACCGTGCGGCCGAACCGGCGGCGCGCCTCGCGCTGGAAGGGCCGCACCAGCTCCACGATAGACCGTGCGTACTCCCCCGTCGGCGGCTCGAGCGGCAAGCCGTCCCGCTTCGCCGCGCGCTCTTCCAGCAAGGGGCTGGCCCCGACCGGCACGACGGCGACGGTGAGCACGGTCGGGTGGAGTTCGAGGAGCTCTCGGATCGAGCGGCGAAGGTGGTCGCCGTCATTGACGCCAGGACACACCACGATTTGGGTGTGGCACTGGATGCCGAGCGCCCCCAGCCGCCGGAGCTGTTCAAGGATGTCGGGTGCGTCCGAATTCTTCAGCATTCGGCGCCGCAGGGCCGGGTCGGTGGTGTGCACGGAGACGTGCAAGGGGCTCAGCCGCTGCTCGGCGAGCCGTTCCCAGTCCGCTTCGGTGAGGTTGGTAAGGGTGACGAAGTTCCCGTGAAGGAAGGAGAGGCGGTAGTCGTCATCCTTCAGGTAGAGGGTGCGCCGCAGCCCTTTCGGCAAACCCTTGAGGAAGCAGAAGAAGCAGTTGTTGGTGCACAGCCGAATCCCGTCCCAGGTGGCGATGTCCCACTCCAGGCCGAGGTCCTCGTCGGGGTGCTTCTCGAAGAGGAGTTCCTCGACGTGGCCGTCGGGCTTCTCGATAAGCACGGGCACGAGGGAGTCGGCCTGCCAGAACAGGACGTCGATGACGTCTCGGGGCTCTCGGCCAGCGATGCGCAGGAGCCGATCGCCGGGCCGAATGCCGGCGAGCTCGGCCAGCGAACCTGGCCGCACGCGGGCGATCGGCGGAGAGCTCATGCGTGCAGCAGTTCGCGGATGCGCGCTTCGACGGCGTCCACCGACTCGTCCGGCGTCGAAGCGCCTGCGGTGATGCCGATGCGCTCGACGTGCTCAAACCAGGACGGCTGGAGGTCGTCGGGCCCCTCGACGTGGTAGGCGGGCGTGCCCTGCTCCTCGCACACCTCGCGGAGATGCCGGGTGTTCGCGCTCTTCCGGCCCCCCACCACGATCATGACGTCGACCTGGCGGGCGAGGCGAGCAGCGGCTTCCTGCTGGCCCGTGGTGGCGTGGCAGAGCGTGTTCACCACGTGAAGCTCGAAGTTCCGCTCGCGCTGGAGGAGCATAAGGTTGGCGACGAAGCGGGCGAAATCCTCCATCTTGTGCGTCGTCTGGGCCATCACGCCCACCTTGGAGGGGAAGCCGCCCGGGAATTCGGCGATGAGCGTCCTCAGTCGGTCGAGGGCCGGCGATTCCACGACCGTCGCTCGGCTCACCCCCGCGGCGTCGACCGCCCAACCGACGATGCCACGCACCTCCTTGTGGCCGGGGTCGCCGAAGATGAGGACGTGGTATCCCTCGCGCACGAACTTCTGTGCGTACCGCTGTGCGCGGGTCACGATCGGACAGGTGGTGTCGACGATGGGGAGGCCCCGGGCGCGGAGGTCTTCGAGGACTCGGAGACCGACGCCGTGGGCGGTGATCGCCACCGGGTGCCCGGCGGCGATACGCGACGCTTCGCTGCCGACGTTCCCGTCCAGCACGTCGGGGCCAGGAAGCGGTCGAACGCCTCCCTCTTCGAGCCGGCGAACCACGTGGGGGTTGTGCACGACTTCGCCGAGGGAGTAGACGGGTGCGTCGGGCCGGGCTGTCTGCTGCATGATCTCCACCGCGCGCCGAACACCCATGCAGAAGCCCATGTCAGTCGCGCGGAGGATCTGAACCATCGTGGGGTGCCTCGGAACCAGTATAGGGACCGAGGTACTTGGCCGGTAACAGCGCTGTAATGGCTCCGAAAATCCTCTGTGTCGCCTCGCTTACATCGCCTTCGGTGGGGCGCTTCACCTGCTCCAGCCGGAAGGGCTGGCCGATGGTCACGGCGATGCGCGGGCGCCGGAACACCGCCAGGGGGTTTCGGAGCTGTTCGGTCCCTTCGATGGCGCAAGGCAGGACGGGTGCGCCCGTTCGCAAAGCGATGAGGGCCGTGCCCGGACGGGGTTTGCCGACATAGCCCGTGCGGCTGCGGTGTCCTTCCGGAAACATCCCGAGTGCTCCGCCGTGGCGAAGGATCCGTTCCGCTGCCAGGAGGGCGCGGGCGTCGGCTTCGAAGCGGCGGACAGGAAACGCCCCGTAGAGGCGCATCACGACCCCGATGGGGAAGCGGAAGAGCTCGGCCTTGGCCATGTAGCGGATGCGCCGGTACAACACCGCCGCGGCGAGGATGGGCGGGTCGGCGTTCGACAGGTGGTTCGACACCACGATGAGCGGGCCCTCCCTCGGCACGTGCTCCCGGCCGCGGACTTCCCATCGCGCCAGGAGCAGGAGCAGGAAACGGAGAAGGTGCGTCGCGCTCCAGTAGAAGGGAGGGACGAACGGCTCCCAGCCGAAGCGCCTCAGCCAGCGGCGCATCCGAGCGCCTCCAGCGCCAAGGCGAGCACAGCGTCGAACGGCCGCTCGGTGGTGTCGATGACGATCGCATCCGGGGCCGGCTGGAGGGGTGCCACTTCTCGCGACGAATCGATGGAGTCGCGGCGAAGGATGTCGCGGGCCGCCCCCGCGCTGTCCTGGACCACGCCCCACGAGTTCGCCTGCAGGCTCCGCCGGGCAGCGCGGGCCTCGGTACTGGCATGGAGGAAGATCTTCGCCGGGGCGTCGGGCAGCACGACGGTGCCGATGTCCCTCCCGGCAAGGATTGCGCGCCCCGCTGCCGCGAACTCCCGCTGCAGCGGAAGCAGCGCCGCCCGCACCGACGGGAGCGCGCTGTAGAGGCTGACCTGTTCCTCCACCTGAGGTTCACGCAGCCGGTCGCTCACATCGACGCCGTTCACCAGCACGCGCGAGGGGTTACCCCGCCGGATCTCGATGCGGATGTGCCGAACGAATTCCGCGCAGGCGGCGTCATCCGGAGGGACACCCTGCTCGATCGCCGCAAGCGTCACTGCGCGGTAGAGCATCCCCGTGTCGAGGAAGTCGTACCCGAATCGGGAGGCCAGCTCGCTCCCGAGCGTGCTCTTCCCCGACGCGGCCGGCCCGTCGATAGCGATGACCCGGGGACAGGGCGTGCTCATCTCCCCCGCGATGGTAGGGGCTGAGGCCCGGTGGGCAAGGGGCCTCCCAAGGGGGAGGGGTACACCGCCGAGGCGTACAGCTTCGCCACCTCGACGTCGGTCAGCTCCCGCCAAGCGCCAGGTGGAAGGGAGCCGAGGTGCACGGGGCCGATGCGGATGCGCTGGAGTCGGAGGACGTTCCGCCCGAGCGAACGGAGCATACGCCGAATCTCGCGCTTCTTCCCCTCGCGGAGGGTGACGAGCAGCCACGCTGACCCCGGCCAGTTCTGGCGGTCGGGGGGCCGTACGGGCGCCACCGCGGCGGCGCGAAGCAGTTCACCCCCTTCCTCAATACCCCGCACCATCCGCTGCATCGCCGCTTTCGAAAGCGGCGCATCCACGGCCACGAGGTACTCCTTTTCGACCGCGTGCCGCGGGTGGGTGAGCAGGTTCGTGAGGTGGCCGTCGTTGGTAAGGATGAGGAGCCCTTCGCTCTCCAGGTCGAGTCGCCCCACCGGGTGGAGGCCGCGTAGTTCCGGCGGCAGGAGGTCGAGGACGGTCGTTCGCCCACGGTCGTCGGCGACGGTCGTGACGACTCCTGCGGGCTTGTTGAGGATGATGTACCGGTAGCGGCGCCGGTCGATGGGGACGCCGTCTACGGTGATCTCGTCCTTCTCCGGGTCGGCCCGGGAGCCCAGCTTGGTTTGGACGACGCCGTTGACCGCCACCCGACCTTCGAGGATGAGCTGCTCGGCCACCCTCCGGGAAGCGACACCCGCGTGCGAAAGGATCTTCTGCAGCCGTTCAACCGGCACGTCGCCGTACCTTCGACACGATCTCCTTCCACCGGCCGGAACGGCCGGCGAGCGAGATGAGGCTCGTCAGACTCGCGCCTGCGGCCGCCCCGACCACGATCCAGGGTAGCGCGGAGCCTCCCGACGCGCGCCCCTCCTCGCCGGTCGTGATGCGGCCGTCGGATCGGCCGTCCCCGACGGACGTCGAAGAATCCTTCGACGTGGGTGTGGGGCTTCCCGCTGGCGGGATGGCGGCGAAGACGTTCGGGCCCCCGGGCGTGGGGCGCAGGGCGATGGCCCACGCCTCGGGTCCGGAGAGCTCGAAGGCACGGCGGGCGAGCGCCTCACCCTTCGCGGGCGCCTCGGGCGGATTCGGCCACAGGGAGGTGTCGTCGCCGTAGGCGACGGCATCCGCGAGGGTTCCATCGGGGGCAACGAGGCGTACGACGTCCCCGGCGTTGTTCAAACCGTTCCCGATCCGCGTCCCGAGGCGGATGACCGCGATGCCTTCGGGCAGGGTCGCTTTCGGCGCGGCTACGACCACGTAGGCGCCCGGCTCCAAGCGGAAGGACGGCAGCTTCACCAGCGACCGGGCGTCGCCCAGTTGCCAGCCGCCCAGGTCGACGGCCTCTGCCCCGGCGTTGTAGAGCTCCACCCATTCGTAGTCGTTCGCGGAGCTCTCGGCTTCAGGCGCGGGGAGGAGTTCCGAGAGACGGACGGCAGCACCGGAGGACACCGCTCCGGCTACCTGGCTCTCCGGCTCCGGGGCCGATGTGTCCCTGCTGCCCGGCGTGCCAGGCTCGGGCTTCGGGGTGGGAGTCCGGGTGCCCGTGCCTGGTTGGTTCGGTGTGGGAGTTGGGGTTGGGGGTTCGTCGGTGGAGTCGAACCAGGCGTCGTCGAAGGAGGCGGAGACGGGGTCGGCGGAGGCTGGGCGGAGCATGAGGCGGATGCGAGCGGAGCGGGCGTCGGGTGGTGCTTGGATGGGGCCGGTGGCGAGGAGGGTCCAGGAGGGGGAGGAGGTAGGAGGGCTGTCGGAGTGGGCGATGGCGGAGCCGGAGGCGTCGTCGGAGGGGTACCAGGAGATGCGGATGAAGGCTTCGCCTGGGCCTTCGAGGCGAGCGTAGGTGGAGGCGGCGTACCAGGAGTTGGGTTGGATGTTGGGGAGGGACTGGAAGAGCCATTTGGTGGAGGAGGTGGAGGAGGAGAGGAGGGCGGCGAAGGAGCCGGAGTGGGCGTTGGTGGTGAGGGAGAGGGTGCCGCCGTACTTGGACCAGGCGTCTGGGGTGCCGTTGGAGACGGCCTCGAAGCCGCCGTTGCGGAGGAGGCCGTTCGTGTTGGCGGGGAGGGAGGAGGGAGTGGGCGTCGGCGTCGGCGTGGAAGTGGGCGTCGGCGTGGGCGTGGGAGTGTGCGTGGGAGCAGGAGTGGGTGAGGGTGTGGGAGTTGGGGTTGGGGGTTCGTCGGTGGAGTCGAACCAGGCGTCGTCGAAGGAGGCGGAGACGGGGTCGGCGGAGGCTGGGCGGAGCATGAGGCGGATGCGAGCGGAGCGGGCGTCGGGTGGTGCTTGGATGGGGCCGGTGGCGAGGAGGGTCCAGGAGGGGGAGGAGGTAGGAGGGCTGTCGGAGTGGGCGATGGCGGAGCCGGAGGCGTCGTCGGAGGGGTACCAGGAGATGCGGATGAAGGCTTCGCCTGGGCCTTCGAGGCGAGCGTAGGTGGAGGCGGCGTACCAGGAGTTGGGTTGGATGTTGGGGAGGGACTGGAAGAGCCATTTGGTGGAGGAGGTGGAGGAGGAGAGGAGGGCGGCGAAGGAGCCGGAGTGGGCGTTGGTGGTGAGGGAGAGGGTGCCGCCGTACTTGGACCAGGCGTCTGGGGTGCCGTTGGAGACGGCTTCGAAGCCGCCGTTACGGAGGAGGCCGCCCTCTTCCGAGGGCGGCGGGTCCTCGGAGTCGGGAGCGGACGAGGACGTGGCGAGCGGCACCGATTGGATGGCGAGGAGCGCCGCCAAGCACGCGAGGTTTGCGATGAGCATAGCGGCCCGCTCCAGTGCCGCCACGTCGCAGCCCCCCTTTCTCGCTCCTACCTCGCAAGGAGTGGTGCGCCCGACAGGTGGGCCCCGCCGTCCACGAGCAGGATTTCGCCCGTGATGTGCCGTGCTCCTTCGATGAGCCAGACGATGGCCTCGGCGATGTCCTCGGGGGTGGCGACGCGGCGGAGCGCGGCGCTCCGCTCCTGGGCCGCCTTAGCCGCCTCGTACCCAGCATCTCCCAGGCCCTGGCGGAGCCACCGGCCCTCGATGAACCCTGGGCACACGGTGTTCACGCGCACTTCGGGCCCGAGCACCCGGGCGAGAGCGAGCGTCATGGTGTTGAGGGCGCCCTTCGAGGCCACGTAGGCGATGGAGCTGCCGATGCCCATCACGCCCGCGATGGACGACACGTTCACGATGGCGCCCCGCCCCGCGGCTTTCATGTGGGGCGCGACCGCGCGGGTCATCTGGAACACGCCGACGACGTTCACGGCGTAGATACGGAGAAAGTCCTCAGCGGAGAGGCCTTCGAGGTTCGCGTGGTCGACGAATTTCGTGGTGCCGGCGTTATTGACCAGGGCATCGATGCGCCCCCACTTCGCCATCGTTTCCGCAACCATTCGTCGGCAATCCGCGTCGTTCGCGACGTCGGCCTGGCAGAGGAGGGTGTCGGCGCCGAGCGCGCGACAGGAAGCTTCGGTTTCCCGGGCCTCCGCTTCCGACTTCGTGTAGTTGATGACGACGTTCCAGCCTCGTTCGGCGAGCATGCGCGCCGTGGCGGCGCCGACGCCGGTCGCCGAGCCGGTCACGATTGCCACGCGTCCACGTTCGTTCATCGGGTCGTTGGTCTCCTTCCGTCGCAGCCGAGACGATTTCGGGTGGACTCTAGCCAGCCTCGACGCCCTCTGCAATACGCTTACGTCGCCGAGGAGGCCCGTTCGCCGTTCCTGCGGTATCGTGGGGTCATCTCGAGAGCACACATCGGTGGGGGTTCGCCGTGCCCGCTCCCGACCTGGAAACCGTCGTCTCGCTCGCCAAGCGCCGGGGCTTCGTCTTCCCGTCGGCCGAAATCTACGGCGGATTTGCGAACACGTATGACTACGGCCCGCTCGGCGTCGAGCTGAAGCGGAACATCCGGGAGGCGTGGTGGCGGAGCATGGTCCTCGAGCGCGACGACGTGGTCGGGATGGATGGCGCGCTCATCACGAACCCGAAGGTCTGGGAAGCGAGCGGCCACGTGGCGAACTTCAACGACCCGCTCGTCGACTGCAAACGGTGCAAACAGCGCTTCCGGGTGGACCACCTGGAGGAGGGTGCTTACGGCCCGGTGAAACGGGATGCGGCTGGCCGAATCGTGTGTCCCATCGACGGGGGTGAGCTCACCGAGCCGCGCCTCTTCAACATGATGTTCAAGACGCACGTCGGTCCCGTCGAGGACGAGGCGAGCATCGCCTACCTGCCGCCGGAGACGGCCCAGGCGATGTTCATCAACTTCGTGAACGTCCAGCAGTCGATGCGCCTGAAGCTCCCCTTCGGCATCGCCCAGACGAGGGTGAGCTTCCGGAACGAGATCACCCCGGGGCGGTTCATCTTCCGGACGCTCGAGTTCGAGCAGATGGAGATGGAGTACTTCTGCAAGCCGGAGACAGCCGAGCGGTGGTACCGGTACTGGATCGAGGAGCGGTTGCGCTGGTACGTCGAGGTGCTCGGCATTTCGCCCCAGCGCCTACGCCTCCGTGAGCACTCGAAAGAGGAGCTCGCCCACTACAGTGCGGGCACGACGGACATCGAATACGAGTTCCCTTGGGGTTGGGGCGAACTCGAAGGGATCGCCAACCGGACGGACTACGACCTGAAGGCGCACTCCCAGTACAGCGGCGTCTCGCTCACTTACTACGACGAGGAGAGCGGCCAGCACATCGTCCCGTATGTCATCGAACCGGCCGCCGGGCTGACGCGCACGCTCGCGGTTCTCCTCCTGGAGTGCTACACCGTGGAACCGGACGAGAAGGGCGACCCGCGGGTGGTGATGAAGTTCCGTCCGAGCATCGCACCGATCAAGGTGGCGGTGCTTCCCCTCTCGAAGAACGAGCAGCTTCGTCCCTTGGCCCGCAAGGTGTTCGACCTCGTGCGGCCGCACTGGATGGCGCAGTACGACGACACCCAATCCATCGGGCGGCGCTACCGGCGCCAGGACGAGATCGGGACTCCCTACTGTGTGACGATCGACTTCGAGTCGCTCCAGGACGAGGCGGTCACTATTCGCGACCGGGACACCCAGGCGCAGGTTCGCGTGCCCATCGCCAACCTCCTCGATGCCCTACGCGAGCGGCTGGGCGTCTGCGAACCCGCCCCGGGCTCCAGGCGCGACTGAGGGCGGAGTTCTCGGGCGGGGACGTCCCTACCGTGCAGCGGCCCGGCAGCGGAGCGCCCGTTCGGCCTCGTCGATGGCCTCCAAGAGCAACCGCCGGAGGGGCGGCATCGATTCGGGAACCTCGGCGAGGAGCGCCTTGGCCCGTTCGGCGACGCCATCTTCCACTCGGTAGGCCGGGAAGAGCTGCTGGAAATACGCCCGGGCGTATTCCAGGGTCTTGGTCTCGAAGATGCCGCGGACGGCCTCGAAGAAGCGCTCCACGTACGGCTCGAGAAGGTCGCGCTGATGCCACCAGTTGAAGCCGCTCATGGCGGCGACGGTGAGGTAGAGGGAGCCGTAGCCGTCGCCCTGGAACTTCTCCCACGCCTCGGCCTTCACCGCGGCGTCGGGGCGTGAGACCAGCGTCCGAAGCCGGGCGCGCTGGCCTCGGTCGGAAGGGTCGCGCCGAAGCTCGGCTTCCAGGCGCTCTTCGGCCCCGGGGAGTCCGTGGGCCATCCATTTGGTGACGAGCGTCCACCGCATCTCCTGGTCGAGGGTGAACCCCTCGATGGCGTGCTTGCCGTCCGCCAGTTCCCCCAGACGGTGGAGGTCGTCCGGAGTGGAAGCGGCGGCCACCAGAGCCCGGCCCCAAAGGATCTTCGGGTCACCCGGAGGGACTTCGTGCAGCGCCTCCCATGCCCGCTCGAAGAAGCGGTGCGCCTCCGCCAGCCGCAGGCGGTCGGGGACGTACCGGCCGAGGGCGGCGAGCCCCTGATTCAGGATCGCGTCGGCGAGTTCGGGAAGGGGCTCCTTCGCAGCCTCGTCGAGGACGAGACGGATGAAGCGGAGTGGGGAGAGCTGCGCATCGCGGGTCATGTTCCAGAGTGCCGACCAGAGGAGCTGCCGACTCAGCGTGTCGTCGACGTCCCCCACGTGGCGTAGCACGTGCTCGAGCGAGGCCTGGTCGAGGGCAACCTTGGCGTAGGCCAGGTCGTTGTAGTTCGGGAGGACGAAGTGGGGCTTCGGAAGCCCTATCGCCTCGGGTATCTCGACCCTCTCTCCCTCGATCTCCGCGGGGAGGACGGTCACCTCGTACCCTTCCTTCGTGCGGCGGAAGAGGCCGATGTCGAGGCGGTGGGGTCGGAGGGTGGGGAATTCGGGCGGAGCCGATTGGCGTACTTCGAGGCGACGGAGCTGCCCGTCATCCGCCTCCCAATCGACCGACACGGTGTTAAGGGAGGGCGTTTCCAGCCAGAGGTGGGCCCAGGCCTTCAGGTCCCGACCGCTCCCCGTTTCGAGCGCTGCCAGGAATTGACGTAACGTTGCGTTCCCCCACTCGTACTGGCGGAAGTACTGGCGCAAGCCATCTCGGAAGGCATCCAGGCCGATGTAGGCGGCGAGCTGCTTGAGGACGGAGGCACCCTTGCCGTAGGTGATGCCGTCGAAGTTGAGGAAGGTCTCTTCGGTGTCGCGGACTTCGCCGGCGATCGGGTGTGTGGTCGGGAGCTGGTCTTGGCGGTAAGCCCAGTTTTTGATGGTGGCGTTGAAGTCCTGCCAGGCGGTCTTGAAGCGGGTCGCACGCTCGAGGGCGAGATACGCCATGAAGGTGGCGAAGCTTTCGTTGAGCCAGAGGTCGTTCCACCAGCGCATGGTGACCAGATTCCCGAACCACATGTGCGCCAGCTCGTGGAGGATGGTCTCGGCGCGGCCCCGGCGCTGGCTTTCGGTGGGCGGGTCACGGAAGACCATGTACTCGTTGTGGGTAACGGCGCCGACGTTCTCCATCGCACCGGCATTGAACTCCGGCACGAAGATCTGGTCGTACTTGTCGAAGGGGAACGGGTAGCCGAAGAAGTCGGTGTAGAATTCGAACCCCTGTTTCGTGACTTCGAAAACCTCGTCGTGGTCGAGGTATCGGAGCAGCGACTCGCGGACGTAGAGCCCCAGCTCCAGGTCGCCGTGGCGGTCTCGCACCACCCGGTACGGCCCGGCGACGAGCGCGAAGAGGTAGGTGCTGAAGGGTGGGGTCTCGGCGAACTCCCACTCGGTGCGGCCGTCCGACCGTGGTTCCCTCCGCATTGCTCGGGAGTTGGAAATTACCTCCCATTCGCTGGGAGCGCGCACGGTGAGGCGGTAGCGGGCCTTAATGTCCGGCTGGTCGAAGCAGGGAAAGAGCCGGTGCGCTTCGAAGGGTTCGAAGTTGGTGTAGAGGTACTCCCTCCCATCTTCGGGGTCGATGAACTGGTGGAAGCCGTCACCCGTGTGGTCGTACTCGTTCTCGTACTCGATCTCGATGGTGTTCTCCGCGCCGAGGGCCTCCTCCGGGAGGTAGATGCGATACCCGCGGCGGTCCGGCTCCATCTCGACGCCGTTCACGGTCAGCCGGAGGATGTCCCGGCCCCGGAAATCGAGGAACACCGGGCCCTCGACGGCCGAGTGGAAGTCGATGGTGGCTTTGCCCCGGTACCGTGACGCTTTCGGCTGGATGTCGATGTCGAGCGTGTAGCGGACATCCCGGACGCGGGCGGCTCGGTCTTCCGCTTCGATTTGGGTCAGCACATCGCGAAACGTCGGTTCCGACGCCGTGTCGGTCATTGGGTCCTCCCCCATGGCCGCGCGGGCGCTTCGGGCCATGTATTGGCAAGGCAAGGTTGCACTCCAGGGTAGCCTGCGGGGTGCTGCCGCTTCCACCTCGGCAAACCCGGTAGAATGCCGCATATCGTTCGGGGAGGGTGAAGGATTGGACTCGTTCGAAGGCGCGGTGGCGGTGGTCACCGGCGGTGCAAGCGGTATCGGCCTTGCCACGGCCAGGGCCCTTGCGCGCGAGGGTGCAGCGGTGGTGCTGGCCGACATCGAGGCGGGCGCGTTGCAGCGCGCCGTCGAGTCGCTCCGGACGGAGGGCCTCGAGGCGTTCGGCGAGCAGTGCGACGTCGGCGACCTGCGGGCGGTGCAGGCGCTCGCCGAGCGGACGTATTCACGATTCGGAAAAGTAAACGTGCTCTTCAACAACGCCGGCGTGGCGATCGCGGGGCCCATCTGGGAGATGCGCCACGAGGACTGGGAGTGGCTCATGCGCGTAAACCTGTGGGGCGTCATCCACGGTGTGGAGGCGTTCCTGCCCCGCATGCTCGCGGCGGGAGAGCCGGGCCACATCGTGAACACCGCCTCGTTCGCCGGGCTCGTCCCAAATGACGGGTTGAGCGTGTACTGCGTGACGAAGTACGGCGTCGTGGCACTTACGGAGTGCCTCGCCCGGGACCTACGGGGAACGAACGTGGGCGCGTCGGTCCTCTGTCCGATGCGGGTGGAGACGAACATCGACGCCTCGGAGCGGAACCGCCCACCGGAACTGGGAGGGACGGAGCGGCCCTCTCCGCCTCGGGAGGGGGATCGGGAGCTGGTGGGTCGCGTCATCTCCGCCGAGGAGGTCGCTCAGCGCGTCCTCGACGGCATTCGGCGGCGTGAGTTGTACATCCACACGCATCCGGAAGCGCGGCCGTTCGTCCGCCGCCGCTTCGAGCGGATCGATCGTGCCTTCGAGGCCCTCCATGCTGGCGGGGCCTGACACCGGCAGGCCGGCGGGATTGAGGCGCCGAACGTCATCAGTCCCAGGGGTCGCGCAGCTGGAGAGCTGGTGCGAGGGCGTACGCGAGGCCGGTACCGGGGAGGCCCACGCCGAAGAGGGTCGTGGCGATGAGGGCGAGGTCGGGCCACGGCAATTGGGGCGCCAATGACCCGGACTGCGTACTAGCCACCCGAACGTGCCAACGGCCATGCCGAATCCGGCGTGGGCGGAGAAAGGGACGGCGTACTGGGAGCTTTGGAGGCGCTTGAGCTGCTCGCGTCGCGCGCCCATGGCGAGGAAGGGGCGCACGGCCTGGCACCGTTCGATGACCGGCGCCACGGCCAGAACGAGGGTCGAGGTGCCCGCCACGGTGCCTGTCTCGAGCCGACGGTCGAGGGGGCCCAGAGGCCTCGGTCCCGGGGCGCCGGAGACGTTGGCGGCAGGAAGGCGTGGGAGCATGGTGAGGTGGCCGCGCTGTTCGAGCGGGGTCTGAGTCTCCCGGGCGGGGACGAGCTCTGCGCTGGCGTCTGCCGAGTCCTGCCGCGGCGCTCGGCGTCGCTGAACCCGAGCGGGGGAAAAGGTTTGACCTCCGCCCCCTGCCGGTGCGTCGACTCTATCGAGCGGCTCGAGGGCAAGCGCGGCCAACGCGCTTCGAAGCGCCCGTCGCCTGGCACGACGTGAACCGGGACGCTGCGACCACCTCATGTCGCCCCTTGCATCGCGCACCCGGCCGCGGGGCGTCTCGCTGCGGCGTCCTCCGCCACCGAACGCCCGGACGCCGTCCACCGAGGTTGGCGGCGTGACGTGCTTCGGGTCGGGCGGGCCGGGCGTTCGTCGCCTACCCCGAGTTCGTGAACCCGGATACAATCTCGCTAACCCCTGAGCCAGGACGCAGTGATGTCCCACATCCCCGTGGTCGAGGAGCTGGTCGAAGCGATCAACTACGACCGCTTCGCCGCCATCGAGGCGCTCCACAATCCCGACGTGACGTTCTTCTCCTTTCGCGGGCCCATCCTCCACGACAGCGTGGCGGTGATGGATTGGCACCGCGAGTTCGCTCAGCGGTACGCCGACCTCACCTACACGGAGGTGGAGCTGCTGGAGGAAGGGGACGTCGTCGCCCTTCGGGCCACCCTGGAAGCGAAAGGGTACGACTGGCGGCGCTTCACGCAGCGGGTGGCCGAGAGCTTCCGTTTCGCCGAAGGCGGCATCCAGGAGCGCCGCATGTACGCCATGCTGCGCGACCTGGAGCTCGACAAGGCCGCGACGCAGGCCATGAACGCGGCCCTCGAATTCCGCGGCGGGTCGCAGGCGGCGACGAAGTCGACGGTCACCGCCTTCTATGCGGCGTTCCTGGCGGGGAACCGCGAGGAGGCGCGCGCCCGGCTGGCGGAGAAGTGCGCCCTCATCGACTCCGTGTACGGGCTCGCTGCCGGACCCGACGCGGTGCTCGAGCTCCTTGCCGAGACGCCGAAGCCGGCCTTCGGGGTGTGGCGCGTCACCGGCCTCGTCGCGGGGCCGAAGAGCGCTCTGGTGGAGCTCGCCATCGACCCGAATCGGCCTCGCGCAGCCCACTGGGTTCGCCTCGTGGACGACAAGATCATGGTCATCGAGGCGTACTGGATGTTGCGGGAGATCGGCGTTAACCCCTACGTGGAGTACTCGCGCGACCGGCACCTGCGGAAGGTAATCTTCCCCGCGTAGCGCCGAGCGCGCGTCGAGCACATCCCTGCCAAAAAGGGGGCTCCCTTGGCCACGCTCTATTACGACAGCGATGCTGACCTCTCGCTTCTTTCAGGTCGAACGATCGCAATCATCGGCTACGGCTCTCAGGGGCATGCTCACGCCCTGAACCTCCGCGATTCCGGCTGCAACGTCATCATCGGCCTCTATCCGGGCTCGAAGTCGTGGAAAGAGGCCGAAGCTGCCGGCTTCCGCGTCCTCACGGTCGACCAGGCGGCGAAGGAAGCCGACATCATCATGATGCTCGTCCCCGACCAGGTGATGCGGGACGTCTACCGCGAGGCGATCGAGCCGGGGCTGGCCGAGGGCAAGATGCTGATGTTCGCCCACGGCTTCAACATCCACTTCGGGCAGATCCAGCCCCCGCCGTTCGTCGACGTGACCATGGTCGCGCCGAAGGGCCCTGGCCATCTCGTGCGGCGCGTGTTCGTCGAAGGGGGCGGCGTTCCTTGCCTCCTGGCCGTGCATCAGGACGCGACGGAAGTGGCCAAGCAGGTGGCCCTCGCCTACGCCAAGGGCATCGGCGGCACCCGAGCCGGGGTTCTCGAGACGACCTTCCGGGAGGAGTGCGAGACCGACCTCTTCGGAGAGCAGGTGATCCTCTGCGGTGGGCTGTCGGCGCTCATCAAAGCCGCCTTCGAAACGCTCGTCGAGGCTGGCTACCAGCCCGAGAGCGCCTTCTTCGAGACGATGCACGAGCTCAAGCTGATCGTCGACCTCATCTACGAAGGCGGGCTCTCGCGCATGCGGTACTCCATCAGCGACACCGCCGAGTACGGCGACTACACGCGCGGGCCTCGCATCATCACCGAACAGACGAAGGCGGAGATGCGGCGCATCCTCCACGAAATCCAAACCGGCCAGTTCGCCCGGGAGTGGATCCTCGAGAACCAGGCCGGGCGGCCGAGCTTCCTCGCCATGCGCGCGCGCGAGCGGGAGCACCCCATCGAGAAGGTGGGCGCCGAGATGCGCGCCATGATGGGCTGGTTGAAGAAGGGAAGCTGATCGCCGGGAGCTCCCCCGTTTCGCGCCGCGCGCTACCCTCTCCGCGTGGAGATCGGTGCCCGGGAGGTCGTGCTCGTCTGTGACCGGGTGGGCATCGTCGCCTTCGCGTTCTCCGGGGTCGAACTCGGGGCGCGGAAGCACCTCGACGTGTTCGGCCTGCTCGTCATGGGGCTGGTGACGGCGACCGGCGGAGGGCTGATGCGCGACCTCATCCTGGACCGGGTGCCGTTCGTCATCTCGCACGAGGACTACCTCGCTTGGGCGGTCGGCGCGTCGCTCCTTTCCATCGTCCTCCTCGCCTGGCGGCGTCCCGTGCCACGCTGGGCGATCGCGGGGGCCGACGCCCTCGGCCTCGGGGCATTCGCGGTCGCCGGCTCCTTCGCCGCCATCGAGGCGGGGTTCGGAGTCGGCGTAGCGGTGCTCCTCGCGGCCGTGACCGGCACCGGCGGAGGCCTCCTTCGGGACGTGCTCGCCGCGCGGGTGCCGCTCGTCCTCCGGGCCGAAATCAACGCGACCGCTGCCATGTTGGGAGGGCTTATCGTCTGGGTGCTCCACGACTGGTCGACCGAAGGGGCAGCACTCGCCGGACTCGTGGCAGCGGCGGTCCTGCGGGCGGTGAGCGTCGCTCGGGGGGTGAACCTGCCGCGGCCGTTCTCTCCTCCGCCCGACAGCGAGTAAGTTTCCTCTGGCAACCAGCTCGCGTTTGCGTCAGAATGCGGGCGCACGTTCGATGTACGCGAAGGGAGGCGCCTGTGGAGCTGCGATTCGGTGAGAAGGAAGAGAAGCTACGCCAGGAGGTCCGCGCTTTCCTCAAGGAGCAGCTCGGAGAGCCGCGACACCGGGGCTTCGCCTCGGTCTCGTCCGACGAGGAGTTCGAGCTCGCCAGGAAGTTCAACCAGGAGTTGGCCAAGCGCGGATGGATCGCGCCCGCCTGGCCGAAAGAGTACGGCGGGCTGGGTGCCTCGATCTTCGAGCAGATGGTTTTCAACGAGGAGTTCGGTTACTGGGGCGCCCCCGACACCGGGACACGCGGCTTCGGTGTGGGGATGATCGGGCCGACGCTCATCATCCACGGCACCGAGGAGCAGAAGAAGAAGTACCTCCCCAAGATCACGAGCGGCGAACACATCTGGTGTCAGGGGTACAGCGAACCCGGCGCCGGCAGCGACCTCGCCTCGCTCCAGACCCGCGCCGTTCGCGAAGGCGACTACTACGTGATCAACGGTCAGAAGATCTGGACCTCGGGCGGGCACCGGGCGAACCAAATGTTCGCTCTCGTGCGTACCGACCCCGATGCACCCAAGCACCGCGGGATCACGTTCCTCATCATCGATGACATCAAGAACACGCCGGGCATCACCATCCGGCCCCTCATCAACATGGCGAACCGGCACCACTTCAACGAGGTCTTCTTCGAAGACGTTCGCGTGCCGGTGAGCAACCGCGTGGGCGAGGAGAACCGCGGCTGGTACGTGGGGATGACCCTGCTCGACTTCGAGCGCTCCGGCATCGGCACCACGGCCGCGCAGCGGCGGACACTCGAGGTGCTCGCCGACTGGCTCCGTGGCGCGCATCCCGACATCCGCCGGCGCCACCGGCTGAAGCTGGCCGATTTCGTGATTGCGAACAATGTCGGCCGCTTCCTCGGCTACCGCATCGGATGGCTGCAGTCCCAGGGGCGCGTGCCGAACTACGAAGCCTCGGTCGTCAAGATCTTCCAGTCCGAGCTCGGCCAGCGCATCTACAACTGGGCGGTCAACATGCTCGGCTTGGCGGGCCAGTTGATGCCCGAGGAGCCGCGCGCGCCGCTGTACGGCGACATGCCCGAGAACTACTTGGAATCGGTGCCGTCGACCATCTACTCGGGCACGAACGAGATCCAGCGGAACATCATCGCCATACGCGGGCTGGGGTTGCCTCGCGGCTGACCGCGCCGCGCGCATCCTGCGGGGGCGGGCTTACACTCGTCCCGTGAAGTGGGACCGGGACGAGCTTGCGGCCCTCCGGCTCGCAGGCTACGCCGCCATCGCGGCGGCGCTCGTCTTCGTCGGGGCGCTGGTCTACTGGCAGGCGTTCCGCGACGACCTGAATTCCCATCCCGCCAACCCGCGGCTCGCCGCTGCCCTCGCTGCTCCCGGACGCGGCCGCATCCTCGACCGCGATGGCCACGTCCTCGCCCAGTCCCTTCCCGACGGCCGGCGCGTCTATCGGACGGCGGCCACCGCCCACGTGGTGGGCTACCTGTCGGGGCGGTATGGGGCCCAGGGGGCCGAGCTCGCCTTCAACGACGAATTGATCGGACGCCGCGGCGGTGACTGGCTGGCAGCTCTCCGCAGCGAGGTGCTGCGTGGCGCTCCCGAGGGCTTCGATGTCCGTCTCACCATCGACCTCGACGTTCAGATGGCTGCAGCGTTGGCGCTCGGCAACCGGCCAGGCGCGGCGGTGGCGCTCGATGTCCGCACGGGGGACGTCCTCGCGATGGTGAGCTGGCCGAACTGGGACCCGAACGCCTTTGCCGACGAAGCCCCGGCGCTCCTCGACGACCCGAAGGCGCCGCTCCTCAACCGGGCCACGCAAGGCTTGTACCCGCCAGGCTCCACCTTCAAGGTGGTGACCGCCGCTGCCGCGTTGTCCGAAGGACTGGTGACTCCGGAGACCATCGTGGTCTGCGACGAAGCGTACGTGATTTCCGGCTACACCGTCTCCTGCGGCAACGTTCCCCAGGGTCCTGGAACCTACCCGTTCCGCGATGCGTTCGCGTACTCCGTGAATGCCGTCTTCGCCCGGTTGGGTGTGGAGCTTGGCTGGCAGCCGCTCCTGCGGACGGCGCGGGCGTTCGGCTTCGAGTCCCCCATTCCTTTCGAGCTACCGACGGCTTCCTCCCAGGTTGTCGCCGGCCATTCCCCGCTGTCGGATGCGCTCCTGGCTAGCACCGCGTTTGGCCAGGGGGAGCTGCTCGTGACCCCGTTGCAGATGGCCCTGGTCGCCGCCGCCGTGGCGAACGATGGACTTCTTCCCCAGCCGCGGCTTCTGGCGGGGGTCTACGAGGGAGGCCGACGAACCGAGGGTCCGCCGGCTCCGCGGGCGCGCCGCGTGCTCGACGCACGGGTGGCTGGCGAACTTCGGAGCATGATGGCAGACGTGGTCGCGAAGGGTCAGGCAAACCTCGGCCCGCTCAAAATGCCTGCGGCAGGGAAGACCGGCACCGCCGAAACGGGCCGAGGCACGGCCCACGCCTGGTTCATCGGCTTCGCTCCGGTCGATGCCCCCAAGGTCGCCGTGGCGGTGATCGTCGAAGACGGCGGCCGCGGGGGCGAAGTGGCGGCCCCGGTCGCGGGGACGATCCTGCAGGCAGCGCTGGTGCCATGAACGGGGACGTTGGAGGTCTGGAGGGGCTGGTGCAGCGCGTCCTTCGGCGGGCGGTGGGCGCCGTGCATCCAGCGGAGCTTCTCGCCGATGCCGAAGCACGGGTTCGCGAACAGGTCCGTGAAGGCGTTGCCCCGAATCGGATAAGGATCGTGCTCGCCACCGACGACTTCCTCCGCCTTGCCCCCGACCTCCCAGCGTTCGAACGGGAGCTTCGCACCTTGCTCGCCGAGCGCGCCCGCAGGGAGGGGTGGCGTTTCCTGGCACCCCTCGACGTCGAGGTCGTCGCCGACCCGGACGTGGCAGTCGGTGTGCCCCGGGTCTCGGCCGATGTACGACTCGGCGCGACAACGCCCCCGCTCGGCGAGGGCTTCCCCACGCGGGCGCTGCGACGGCCCGGGCGCCCGTGGTGGGTCCGGGTGGAGGGCGGCGAACGGATGCCGATCGCGTTCCTGCCCTTCCGGATCGGACGCGCAAAGGAGAACGACCTGGTGCTCCCTGGCCTGCTCGTCTCGCGCAGGCATGCGGAGATCCTCGACGATGGCCGGGGAGGCGCGATCCTGCGCGACCTGGGGAGCCGGAACGGAATCCTCGTCGCCGGCGAGCGAGTGGACCATGTTCCGCTTCGCCCCGGGCTCGCCGTGCAGATCGGGGAGTTCACGCTGCACTTCGGGACGGACGAATGACGGGCGACCTGGAAGTGTTCGCGTTGCGGATGGGGATGATCGCCGTTCTCCTGGGGTTCGTCGCCCTGGTGGCGCGATGGCTGCGCGATAGCCTCCGGTCTCCTGGTGCCACGGTGATGCCCCGAGCCGGCGTGGAAGCGCGGTTGGTCGTGATTGCCCCCGGACGTTCGGGGCTCGAGCCCGGCGCAGTCTTGCCCGTTACCAGGCGGCTCTCGGTGGGACGGAGCGAGGGAAACGGCTTGGTCTTGGCCGACCCCTCCGTTTCGGCGCGACATGCGGTCCTCGAACGCCGCGATGGGGCGTGGTACGTCCGGGACCTGGGGAGCACGAACGGCACGCTCCTCGACGGACATCCGGTCGGCGGCCGGCCGCGCCGCCTCCGTCACGGTGCCAGACTGCGGTTCGGCGCGGTGGTGTTCGAATTCCGGGAGGAGGGGGCGTCAGCCGCGCGGTTTCCCGGCGATGCCCAGCAGCAAGCCGAGGAGGGCGAAGTTCACCACCAGGCTGGAGCCGCCGTAGCTCACGAACGGGAGCGTTACTCCGGTGGTGGGGACGAGGCGTAGGTTTCCGGCGATGATCACGGCGGCCTGAACACCCATCAGGATGGCCACCGCGGCGGCGAGGAAGCGCTCGTACGCATCGGGGCGCCGCGCCGCTGCCTGAAGCCCGCCGGTCACCAAGAGCGCGAAGGCGAGGATGACGCCCGACGCGCCGGCAAGGCCGAGCTCCTCCGCCACAGCGACGAAGACGTAGTCGGTGACCGCCGCCGGGATTGTGTCGGCCATACCCCAACCGAGGCCGGTGCCGGTGACTCCGCCGTTGGCGAGGGCGAAGGTCGCCTGGACCGTCTGGTACCCGGCGCCCAGGGGGTCGGCGAACGGATGGAGCCAGACATCCACCCGAGTACGGACGTGGCTCATCGTCGTGTAGCCGAGGACGGCCGTAGCCGCAACGAGCAGGGCCCCGGCGGCGAGGAAGCCTGGTCGGCGGGAGGCGAGGGAGAGCATGACGGTTGCCAGCGCCGCGAGAATCGCCAGCGTGCCGAGGTCGCGGAGGGCGACGAGCGAGCCGAGCGTGCCGAGCCACAGCACGAGCAGCGGGAAGAGGAAGCGCCACCGGGCAAGGAGAGGTCCTGGCTGGGCGAACACGCCGGCTTCGCGCGAGAGGTATCCGGCAAGGAACACCACGAGGAATGCCTTGATGAGCTCCGTTGTCTGAACCGACTGGCCGGCTACCTCGATCCAGAGACGCGCACCGTTGATGCTCCTTCCGAACAGCGCCGTCGCGCCGAGGGTAGCGATGGCCAGGACGCCAGCGGTGTATGTCCAGCGGCGGAGAAGGTGCGCCTGACGGCCTGCAGCAAGGCCGGCGACCATCGCCGCGATACCAGCCGCGATCCAGTTCGCCTGGGCCGGCGCGGCCTCGGGGGCAAGGCGCATGGTGAAGGCGAGGCCCACCGCGGCGAGCATCGCTGCTACCGCCAGCAGCGGCGGAGCTTCGGGTGCGAGCAGCCCGACTAGGAGCTGCCCCGCAACGACGCTGACGGCGAACTCGACAACAAGCCGCTCTGCGTGGGGAGGAGTGCCCGCTGGCGACCGCTCGAGGGCGAGCCACGCGAGCACCACAAAGAGGATCGGCGCCACGGTCAGTACCGTGCTCCGCCACGGCATCGAGCCCCTCCGCGACGCGGCTCCGGAGGCGCGCAGCAGGCCGTACTGGCTCGCCATCGCCCCTCACCATACCTGCGGGGCGGACGAAGGGGCAGCTAGAAGCCTCCTCGGTTACGATCCGCTCCGGGCCGGTCTCTGCCTTCGGCTGAGGCCTGCGGCATCTCGCCTGGAAAGGAGCGTCGCCCGGCGTTGGACGCCTCGGAACTCCTCGGCGGCCGGTACCGGCTGGAGCGCCTCATTGGCCGGGGCGGAATGGCCGAGGTGTGGCTCGCCCGCGACGAGCGTCTCGGTCGCCCCGTGGCCGTGAAGGTGATGGATGACCGCCTCTCCGCGGCGGGAGAGTTCGGCGACACGTTGGAGAACGAAGCCCGGACCATCGCCCGCCTCCAGCACCCGAACATCGTGGCCGTCTTCGACGTTGGCGAGCACGAGGGCCGGCGGTACCTGGTGATGGAGTATGTGCACGGGTCGTCGCTGCGCGACCTGCTGCGGCTACACGGGCGGCTCCCCTGGTCCGACGTCGTGCGGCTGGGTCGCCAAGCGGCGGCCGCGCTTGCCCACGCTCATCGCCAGGGGATCGTGCACTGCGACATCAAGCCCGAGAACATCCTGGTCGACCAGCAGGGAGTGGTGAAGGTCACCGATTTCGGTGTCGCCGAGGCCGTAACGAGAACGATGACGGCGGACGCCGCCCGTGAAATCCTCGGAACGGCCGCCTACCTCGCTCCCGAAGTGCTGGAGGGTGAGCCGCCCCGCCCGCCCGCGGACGTCTATTCGCTCGCACTCACCCTGTACGAAGCGGCGGCAGGCCGGCTTCCGTTCCAGGGGCCGACCCCGGCAGCGGTCGCAGTCCAGCGCCTCAGCGTGCCCCCCGCGCCGCTGCGCTCGCTCGTGCCCTCCGCACCTCCCGAGCTGGAGAGCGTGCTCGCCAGGGCGCTCGCCAGGGAGCCCGAGCATCGATTCCCAACGGGAGCGGAGCTGGCTACTGCCCTCGCCCGCGTACCCTCGGGGCCGGCGTTCCGCCTCGCCGCACCGCCCGGTCGGCCGCCCTCGTCTCCGGGGCACCGGACCGAACGGCTCCGACCCCTGTCGGCGCCCCCGGCACGCCGGAGCTCCCTGGCTCGAGCAGGGATGCTCGCTGCGATAGCCGGAAGCCTCGCGCTCGTCGGCGTCGCGCTCGCCTTCTTGGTCGGTGGGTCGCTCGGCGGGGGTGGGGAGACGCCCACGCCCCTCCCGACCCTTCCTCCTGCGACTGCCACGCCCCCTCCCGCGACCCAACCCTCAGAGAGCCCGTCCCCGGAGGCCACCCCGACTCCCGAGCCATCCCCGACGCCGACCCCGACGCCCAGTCCGACTCCGACCCCGTCGCCTACGCCGGAGCTCAGCCCCACGCCGAGCCCCACCCCCGCCCCGAGCCCGTCCCCCGCTCCCACCGCGACCCCGTAACGGTCTCGCGAAATCTACGCAACACGAATGGTTCGGTGTGTGCTACAGTTCCCCCGCACACCGCGACAGGGGGTCGGCGACGTGAAATTCGGCCTGTTCTTCGAGATCTCTGTGCCGCGGCCATGGGGCCCCGATACGGAATACCGCGTCTACCAGAACTGCCTCGAGCAGGTGCGGCTGGCGGATGAGCTTGGCTTCGACCAAGTGTGGGCGGTGGAGCACCACTTCCTCGAGGAGTACTCGCACTGCTCGGCCCCGGAGCTCTTCCTCACGGCATGCGCGATGCAGACGAAGCACATCCGGGTCGGCCACGGGATCGTGGTCTGCGTACCGCAGTTCAACCACCCCATTCGCGTGGCCGAGCGCGCCGCCGTCCTCGATATCCTTTCCGGCGGCCGCCTCGAATTCGGAACCGGCCGCTCGGCCACCTGGACGGAGCTGGGGGGCTTCCAGGCCGACCCTGACGAGACGAAGAAGACGTGGGACGAATACGTGCGCGTCATCCCGAAGATGTGGACCCAGGAGCGCTTCGGCTACCGAGGGCGGGCGTTCTCCATGCCGAAGCGGGCGGTGCTCCCGAAACCGTATCAGAAGCCGCACCCGCCGATGTGGGTGGCCGTGACGAGCCCGGGGACCGAGCTCGACGCGGCGGAGCGGGGGCTGGGCAGCCTCGGGCTCACCTTCGGCGGGTTCGCCGAGCAGGAACAGCGCATCGCCGAGTACCGGCGGAGAATCCGCTCCTGTGAACCCGTGGGTGAGTTCGTCAACGAACAGGTGAACACTGTGAACTTCCTCTTCTGCCACGAGGACCGCGAGTACGCGATCCGTACGGGACAGCGTCTCGCGGGTACGTTCAACTACCTTGCCGAACAACTCCTGACAGCCCGGCAAGCGTATCCCACGCGCTCGTACCCGAGCCTCGGCCTGCTACCGGCTCTCCGCCGAGAAGCGACGAGCGCCCCCGAGGGCCAGGTGCCCGAGGGGCTCTGCATCGGCGACCCCGACCGCATCGTCGATGTCATCAAGAAGTGGGAGAGCGTCGGCGTCGACCGGATCAACTTCCTCCTGAACGCCATCGAAACGATTCCCCAGGAGGAAGTGCTAGCGAGCCTCCGCCTCTTCGCCCGCGAGGTGATGCCGAAGTTCGGCGTGCGGCCGCCGGCTGCCGCCGTGGAGGTGTCGTGATGCCGCTCACCGGGACCCGAGACCTCTCCTCCCT
The DNA here is from genome assembly GCA_002898215.1 of bacterium HR29. Classification (GTDB taxonomy): domain Bacteria; phylum Chloroflexota; class Dehalococcoidia; order Tepidiformales; family Tepidiformaceae; genus HRBIN29. The sequence goes on from BEIF01000001.1 coordinate 672,909, forward strand.
GGCGGGCGATGCCCCGCTGATGCCGGCCCTCGATACCGAGCCGATCACCCTCGAAGGCGTCGAGGTCTTGCAAGTGATGGAGGAGATCGACGACGCCGCCATCACCTCGCTCTTGCCGCCGGCCCTGCATCCGACGATTCCCCCCACGCTGACGGCCGTCTTCTGGCGCGTACGGCTCAGCCCGTGGGGGCCGTTCGAACTGGCTCAGGTTCGCATCGGCTGCCGTGCCGGAGCCCGGCCGAGGGCGCTGCTCCTCCGCGCGTTCTGCAACAGCGAACCCGCCGCCGAAGCGCTCGCTCGGGGATGGGGCCTTCCGGTCGTGTCGGGAGACGTCCGCATGCGTCACTACTACGACCGGGTCGTCGGCCGGGTCGTGGCAGCGGGGAAGCTCGTCCTCGAAGCGCAGCTGGTCGATCCCGAGGCGATTTCGGGCGCCGACATCCAGTACATCGCCAACCTCAACCTGGCCCGCCTGGAGCGGAACGGCACGGTCCAGTTGCGCCTGGTGCAGTTCGACCCCGAGTACGTGTTCCACAAAGCTGAGCGGGGGCGCCCCGAGCTGGGCGCATTCGATGCCGCGGCCTGGAACGTCCCTGACGCGGTTCCCGACTGGCCCATCAGCGCCTCGTACGCCCTCTGTGACATCGAGTTGCCACAGATCCGCTACCTCGTCGACCCGGCGAAGCCGCCCTTGCAGGCGGTGGAACGGCTGGCGCACGTCTAGAGCCGGTAGGGAGCTCCGAAAACGAAGGAACGCCCGCGGGCCTCGTCCGCGGGCGTCGTCTCTTCGACCGGCGACCAGTGCTGCCTCAGACTCGATGGCACCAGACCCAGTGTTCCCGTTCCGCGGTACCCACGTTCCGCCATTCGGGGCGACGGACACGGCACTCGTCGATGGCGATGGGGCAGCGGGTATGGAAGACGCACCCCGGCGGCGGGCGCAACGGGCTCGGCACATCGCCGACGAGGATGATGCGCTCGCGCCGGCGTTCGACTTCCGGGTCGGGGATGGGGACGGCGGAGAGGAGCGCCCTCGTGTACGGATGGAGTGGGTTCTCGAAAATCGTGTCGCGGTCGGTGAGCTCCATGATGTGGCCGAGGTACATCACCGCGACGCGGTCGCTGATGTGGCGGACGACCGAGAGGTCGTGGGCGATGAAGAGGTACGTCAGCCCGAACCGGTCCTGCAGGTCCTCGAGGAGGTTGATGATCTGCGCTTGGATGGAAACATCGAGAGCCGAAACGGGCTCGTCGCAGACGATGAAGTCGGGCGAAACGGCGAGGGCACGGGCGATGCCGATGCGCTGGCGCTGGCCGCCGGAGAACTCGTGGGGGAAGCGGTTGGCGAAGTACGGGTTGAGGCCGACGATTTGCAAGAGCTCCTGAACGCGCTCCCGCTTCTCCTTCCCCCGCGCGAGCTTGTGGATGGTCAGGGGCTCCCCGATGATGCTCCCCACCGACATGCGCGGGTTCAGGCTCGCGTAGGGGTCCTGGAAGATCATCTGCATCTTCCGGCGGAAGCGTCGGAGCTCGCGGCCCTTCAGCTTCGTCAGGTCCTGGCCCTCGAAGAGGACCTGTCCGGCCGTCGGCCGGATGAGCTGGAGGATCGCCTTGCCGGTGGTGCTCTTCCCGCACCCGGACTCGCCGACGAGGCCGAGCGTCTCCCCACGGCGCACGGTGAACGAGATGCCATCGACGGCGCGGACGTCCGCCACCTTGCGCTGGAAGATGATCCCAGCGGTCACCGGGAAGTACACCTTTAGGTCGCGGACTTCGAGGAGGACATCGCCCTTCTGGGCGTTCGCGGCAGCGGGAGCGGTGCTAGCTTGCTGCGACAACGGTGGCCTCCTTCCTCACCCGGTCGGACTCCCAGCAGGCGGCCCAGTGATTCTCGCCCACGAGCACGAAGGGCGGGTACTCCTCGCGGCAGCGGTCCTTCCGGTAGGAGCAGCGGGGGTAGAAGGCGCAGCCCGGCGGCAGGTGGGCGAGGTCGGGCGGCAGGCCTTCGATCGGCTGCAGCTTCTCCTTCCGCTTCTGGTCGAGCCGCGGCACCGAGTTGAGGAGCCCGACGGTGTACGGGTGCTTGGGGTTCTTGTACAGCTCCGTGGCGGCTGCGCTCTCGATGACCTTCCCGGCGTACATCACGTTCACACGGTCCGCATAGCGGGCCACCACGCCGAGGTTGTGGGTGATGATGATGACGGCCGTCCCGAATTCGCGCGTGAGCCGGGCCATGATTTCGAGGATCTGGGCCTGGATGGTCACATCGAGCGCCGTCGTGGGCTCGTCTGCGAGGAGGAGCTTCGGATTGCAGCTCATCGCCATGGCGATCATCACGCGCTGGCGCATGCCGCCGGAGAACTGGTGCGGGTAATCGTCGAGCCGAGCTCGCGCTTCGGGAATTCCGACCATCTCCAACAGCTCGACGGCACGGTCGCGCGCGGCCTTCCCCTTCAACCCCAGGTGGAGCTCGATCGCCTCCGTCATCTGACGGCCGATGGTGAGCACCGGGTTGAGCGAGGTCATCGGCTCCTGGAAGACCATCGCGATCTTCCCGCCCCGGATGCGCCGGAGTTCGTCCTCGTCGAGCTTCAAGATGTCCCGACCCTCGAAGAGGATCTGGCCGGACACGATCTTTCCGGGCGGCTGGGGGATCAGCCGGAGGATGGAGAGAGCCGAGACGCTCTTCCCGCACCCCGATTCGCCGACGAGGCCGAGCGTCTCCCCTTCCTCGACGGTGTAACTGGTGCCGTCGACAGCCTTGACTGTGCCCTCCTGCGTGTAGAAGTACGTGCGCAAGTCGCGGACTTCCAGTAGGGCCATTCCTCCTCCTTCCGGACTCCCCCTGGGTCGTTCGGGGTGCGCGTTCGGTCGAGCCTGGGGGATTATGGCCGATCGGACGTTCGAGGAAAAGGGGTTCGTTCGATGAGGCCTATCGAACGCACCCCGACACTCGGCGAATCGGAAGCTGGGGGTGTGTTCAGGGGCACGTCCTGACCGGACCTGCGCTGCTGCGTCTGGCCGCCAGGGCCGTCACGCCTTGGGGGTGTCGCACTCACGGAGTGCCGGTCTCGTGCGAACCGGGGGTCGCCGCGGGCTTCTCGTTCCTTGTCCGGGGAGGGTCGGCAGTGGCCCTGGGTATGTGGGGAAGGGGGGAGTCGAACCCCCACGCCTTGCGGCACGTGATCCTAAGTCACGCTCGTCTGCCGATTCCGACACTTCCCCTTCCGCCACGAGTCTGCCAAGGGCGCCGGAAGCCGTCCACGGGGCGAGGCGGGAGCCCGGGTACACTGGAGCCCCATGCTGGGTCTCACGGAGCTCTTGCAGCCATCCGACGCTGGGAACCAATGGCACGCTCGGGACGCTGGGGACGCGCTCCGCGGACTGAACACCTCGGCTTCGGGACTGACGTCGGAAGAGGCGCGCCGCCGGCTGCGGCTGTACGGGCCGAACGAAATCGAGGGAGAACGGCCAGCTCCCGCCTGGGCGGTACTGCTCCGCCAGCTTCGAAGCCCACTCATCTACATCCTCCTCGGTGCGGTGGTTGTCACCCTCGCTCTCGGCGAATTCATCGACGCCGGCGTTATCGCCGCGGTACTCGCGCTCAACACGACCATCGGCTTCGTGCAGGAACGGCGCGCCGAAGCTTCGGTGCTCGCCCTCGCGAAGCTCGCCAGCCCTCAGGCGCGTGTCCTGCGAGATGGTCGCGACATGGTCATTCCGAGCCGCGAGCTGGTTCCGGGCGATGTGGTCCTCCTCGAATCGGGCATGCGGGTGCCGGCCGACTTGCGGCTCCTCTCGGTCACAGCCCTGATGACCGACGAGTCGTTGCTAACGGGCGAATCGCTTCCCGTGGCGAAGGGAGTGGAGCCCGTCGCTTCGAACGCTCCCCTCGCCGACCGATCGTGTATGGCCTATGCGGGCACGGTCGTCGTTTCGGGGCGTGGCCGTGGAGTGGTAGTAGCCACCGGCCTCGCCACCGCCGTCGGCGGAATCGCCGAGGCCATCCGAACGGCAGAACGTCCCGAGACGCCGTTGCAGCGGAGGATGAACAGCTTCGCTCGGGTCGTGGGAGTCCTCGTCGGGGCCGGCGCAGCGGCTACCTTCGCGCTCGGCATTGCCCTGGGCGAACCCCCCTCGCACATGTTCAGCGTTGCCGTTGCGCTGGCGGTAGCCGCCGTCCCGGAAGGGTTGCCCGTCGTCTTCACCATCACGCTCGCCTTGGGCGTGCGGCGGATGGCTCGTCGAAACGCCATCGTTCGTCGCCTCCCGGCGGTGGAGACGCTCGGCAGCACCACCGTCATCGCCACCGACAAGACCGGCACGCTCACCGAAAACCGAATGGTGGTCCGGGCGGTGTGGTCGGCAGGCGAGCTCCGGCGCCTCGAGCCGGCTCAGGTGGCTCCGCCGCCGGCCGAGCCGCCTGCGCTGCCTGAGCCTCTACGCATGACGCTGATGGCAGGGGTGCTCACCAACGAGGCGGAGGTCGAGTTCCGGCCCGATGGGTATGACGCAACCGGCGACCCGACCGAGGTCGCACTGCTGCTCTCGGCAGCGGCGTTCGGGCTCGACCCCGAGGCGCTGCGCGAAGCGTGGGACGTCGAGGTCGAGGTCCCGTTCGAGCCCGTGCGGCAGTATTCGGCGGCGCTCCGGCGTAACGGGAGCGAGCGCTTCGTCTTCGTAAAGGGCGCTCCCGAGCGGGTGATCGAGCGTTGCACCCACCTGTTGACCGAAGACGGTCCGGCGCCCCTCGACCGTGAGCGGGTGTTGGAGGAAGCGCGCCGGCTCGCCGGCGAGGGCCTTCGAGTGCTCGCCATGGCCATCCGTCCCGTTGTAGGTAGTTCTGCCGTTTTGGAGTCCGAGCTTGGCGGCTTGACGTTGGCAGGGCTGCAAGCGATGCAGGACCCCCCTCGCCCCGGGGTTCGAGAGGCGATCGCTGGCTGCCGGCGGGCAGGGATCCGGGTGATGATGGTCACTGGCGACCACGCGGGGACGGCGGAGGCGATCGCCGCGGAGGTTGGCATCGGCGGACCCTCGCCGACGGTGGTCACCGGGGCCCAGCTCGCCCGGATGTCCGAGCAGGAACTCGAGGAAGTGGTGGGGAGGGCCGATGTCTTCGCGCGGGTGGCCCCCGACGAGAAGCTCCGCATCGTTCAGGCGCTCCGCCGCCGGCAGGAGGTGGTGGCAGTCACGGGCGACGGCGTGAACGATGCGCCTGCGCTGCGAGCGGCCGACATCGGTGTCGCGATGGGCCGAAGCGGCACAGATGTGGCCCGGGAAGCGGCGGACATCGTGCTTGCCGACGACAACTTCGTGACGATTTTCGCCGCCGTGCGCGAGGGGCGCGTCACGTTCGACAACATCCGCAAGGTCACCTACTTCCTCATCTCAACCGGCGCCGCCTCGCTCGTTACGCTGCCGGCAGCGCTCATCCTGGGATGGCCCGTCCCGTTCGTTGCCGCTCAGCTCATCTGGTTGAACCTCGTTACGAACGGCCTCCAGGACGTGGCACTGGCCTTCGAGCCCGGGGACCCCGATGTCCTCGACCGGCCGCCCCGGCCGACCAGGGAAGGGATTATCAGCCCTGTCCTTTGGGAACGGACGTTCTTCGTGGGGCTCGTCATGGCGGCCGGTACGCTTGCTCTCTTCCGCTGGGAGTTGGACCGGCCAGACACGACCCTCGCGGAGGCTCGAACGGTAGCGCTCACGGTGCTCGTACTGTTCCAGGTGTTCCACGTAGGGAACTCCCGCTCCGAATGGCAATCCGTATTCCTCCGCAATCCGCTATCGAATCCGTTCCTGTTCTATGCAACCGCGGCCGCGGTCGGGATCCACGTCGCCGCCATTTACGCGCCGCCAACCCAGTACGTCCTGCGCGTCGAACCGATTGACGCGGGCGCGTGGTCGCGGATCGTCGTGACGGCGGCAAGCGTCATCGCGGTGAGCGAGCTTCACAAGCTTCTGCGCGGGCCGCGCCGGCGGGGAGTGACGGGCGCGTCGCACTTGGGGCCGTTCGGACCCGTGTCCGGGACCGAACGGCGGTAGGGAGGCGGGGCGGTATGGGTGCACCGTTCAGGTGCCGCGCCTGGCGCGGTGAACCTTACGGGAGGACCGCACCGATGACATCCGTCGCACGCGTCACCGAAATCTCCGCCGAATCGCCCGTCAGCTTCGAAGACGCCATCCGTGTCGGCATCGAGCGCGCCACCAAGACCCTCCGCAACGTCCGTGCGGCCTGGATCGAGGAGCAGCAGGTCACCGTGCAAGACGGCAAGATCGCCGCGTTTCGGGTCCACATGCGGGTCACATTCGTCCTCGAGGACTGACCGTCGGGCGGGATGACCGCGCAGAGGGGGCGCATATGCGTCCTGACACCGTTCCCCGCTCCGAACCTGCCGAAGGCGGCGAGGCGGCCGTCTGGTACGTCGATGTCGCTAGTGGGCGGGTCATCCGCCGCATTCCTCGAACGATCGTGAGAAGCGAAGCCGCTGGGAACAGCGAGAACGAAGCGGAAGGAGCCACCCCATGGTCGACCGGTACGTCGGAGTCGTCACGGGAGCAGGAGGAGACATCGGAGCCGCCGTTTGCCGGGCGCTCGGGGCCCGGGGCTGCGGGGTCCTCTGCGTCGACCTGACCGAAGAGCTGGCCGTGCGTGGGGCGGAGGAAGTCCGGAAGGGGGGCGGTACGGCCGAGGTGTTCGCCGCGGACGTCAGCGACGAACGGCAGGTGTTCGCCTACGCCGACCGGGCTCGGCAGCTCTGGGGCACGGCGCACTTCTTCTTCAACAACGCCGGTATCGAAGGCGCCGAAACGCCGATCGTGAGCTACCGGGTCGAAGACTGGGACCGCGTGTTCGCGGTAAACGTTCGGGGAGTCTTCCTCGGCCTGAAGGCGATGGTTCACCTGCTGGAGCACGAGATGGTGACCCGGATCGTGAACACCGCCTCGGTGGCGGGAATGGTCGCGACGCCTCGCCTTGCTGCCTACGGGGCGAGCAAACATGCGGTCATCGGCCTCACGAAAACGGCGGCGGTGGAGTTCGCACCGCTCAACATCGCCGTGAACGCCCTCTGTCCCGGCCCGGTGGAGAGCCAGATGATGCGTCGCATCGAGCAGGGGATGGCGGGCGACGCGGCCCAGGAGGCGAAGCGGCAGTTCGAGGCGATGATTCCCCAGGCCCGATACGCGACGTTGGATGAGGTGGCCGACTTGGCCGTGTACCTCCTGCTCGATTGCCCCGTGTACCTCACCGGGCAAGCGATCGCCCTCGATGGGGGCCTCAGCATCGCTTGACGACGCGGAGGACGCTTCGGGAGAGAGGGTAGGGGGCGGGTCGTTGGGTCTCCCCGCCCCCACCTCATTCCTCGTGATGAAGGCTCATGCCGGAGTGGAGGCGCCGGCCGGATTCGAACCGGCGGTCGGGGTTTTGCAGACCCCTGCCTTGCCACTTGGCCACGGCGCCAGACAACGTTCCGCAGATTCGGCAGGCCCGCTTCCAGCGTACGACAGCGGCCCGAAAGCAGCGAGGCCGCAGGTGGTACGCCGGTGGTACCGCGGTGGTACCGAGGTGGTACGCCCATGGCGAGCGCCAGCGTAGGCGGGCAGGGGGCGAGTCTGCAAGTCCCCGGGCGTTCGGCAATTTCCGAAAACTCCGCGGCGTGCGCGCGCGACTGGCGGGCGTCCCCCGAGGGGCCGCAAGCGGCAGAGATTGCGCACCCCCTCCCGGCTCCGCGTCGCAGTCCCCCGCTGCGTCGCCGCACCTGCCGCCGCGCCCTAAGGGCGCGTGCTGCTCGTGCGAAAAATCGGGTCCGGGCGCGCTGTCCGCCGGGGGCCGGCTAACTTTTCGGCCCCCTTCCCCGGGCCTGGACGTGGGCGGAGGCGACGATGCGGGCGAGGGTGAAGCGCAGCGCTCGGCAGTCGAGGACGTGGCCGCAGAAGAAGCGTTCGTGCTCGCTGCCGCGCTTGACGATGAGCCAGAGGGCGCTGCCGCGGTCGGGGGCGACGGCGAACTCCTGGGCGAGGCGGGTGAGCGTGCCGAGGAGGCGGGCCGTGTCGAGCTCCCGCCCCAGGCGGAGGCGGACGAAGATGGCGCTGCCGCGGCGTTCGGCGGTGGTGAGCGGCCAGCCGAGGAGGTGGCGGGGCTGCCGCGCGGGCGGCTGCGAGGCGCGGCGGATGGTGCCGAGGAGGGCGTCGAGCCCGCCGGGGGCAGCCTTCAGGTGGTCGAGGTGGGTGCGGAGGCGGGCGTCTAGGGCCCAGGGGGCGAGGAGCCGGCAGCGGCCGTCCGGGAGGGGGACGAAGCCCACGCCGGCGGCGACAGCGGCGCGGTACCAGCGCTCGGCGGTGCGGCTCATCCCGTCACCTCCTCGAGGGGCTCAGGCGCGGGAGCCGAGGGGGCGTTGGACTGGACCGCTCGCAGGGAGGGGCCGCTGAGGACGAGGGGGCGGCAATTCTCGAGGATGCGGGAGCCGATGCGCTCCCCGAGGCGCGCGAGGAAGTCTTCCTTCCGGGCGTTCGTCGTCACGATGAGTTGCGGCCACTCCTCCCGGACGTCCGGGGCGGACTGCGCGCCGTACCAGCAATCGACGATGTCGAAGAGGAGCTCCTGCCCCCAGTCAGGGAGGGCGGAGTTCCCGAAGTCGTCGAGGATGAGGAGTCCGTAACTCTCGAGCACGTAGAAGGCGAACCGGAGGTACTTCTCCAGGAGCGGCCGGTCGTACCGGGCCGCCCGGAGGAGAGCCGGCACGCTCAGGTAGAGCGAGGGATTGTGGGCGAAGCGGAAGACGAGGGCCGCGGAGAGGTACGTCTTCCCCGTTCCGGGGCCGCCGGCCAGGAGGAGCGATTCCCCCTTCTCGACGAGGGCGGCGGCGCGGGCCCCGGCTTTGGCCAGCGAGGGGTGAAGCTTCTCCAGCCGCGCCTCGGCGTACCGAGCCGGCAGATTCGCCGCTTGCCAGAGCAAGACGTCAACCCAGCTGCTGTCTTCGGACAGCGTTCTCCACGCTCCCCAGAAGCTGTATCGCTGGACGGGCTGGCGTTCCGCCTTCAGTCCCCGCTCGACGCGCTCGCCCTCCTCGCAGAAGCAGGCCATCCACTTCCCGTGCTCGTTCCGGCGCTCCCCGTGGACCTCGAGGAGTCCGTCATCGAGGCAGAACTCGCAGTTCTCCCACATGATTACCACCCTCCCCAGTTCTCACTGAACGTCCACCCTCGCTGCATGAGCTCCTCCTTCGAGGGAGAGGCTGAAGACTTCGAGGAGGAGGCGGGCGCGCGCTTAGCGCGCCCCTCCTCCTTCCTGGGCAGTTCATAGGCAGTTAGGGTGTCACTGTGACACCTTTTCCTGTCGCCGCTGACACCTTTTTTTGTCGCCCCTGACACCTTTTCCCCGTCACCCTGACACCTTTTCGGGCCCTCAAAAGGTGTCACCGTGACACCTTTTCCGGCCTCCAGGCAGAGCCGGTACGTCGAGGTACGGGTGCGGCCGCGGCGCTCCTCGACGGCGACGAGCCCGAGCTTCTCGAGCTCGCGGAGGGTGCGCTGGACGGTGCGCTCGCTCAATCCCGTCCGGCTCGCGAGGGTGGCGACGGCCGGGAAGCACTCGCCGCGCTCGTCGGCGAACCGGAGGAGCGCCACGAGCACGAGGCGCTGATTCGCGGTGAGGTCGGGGGCGTCGAGGATGGCGCGGAGCGCGGTTAGGGGCTTCATCGGGCCGCCTCCAGCGGCAGCGGCAGCTGCCGGGCCGCCGGGTCGATGAGCCCCCAATGGGCGAGGGCAAGCGCCACTTGCGGCTCAAAGCCGGAGCGCTCCACGGGGAACCCGTGGCGGCGGAAGTCCTCGACGGTTGCCGTCCAGCGCCGCTGGCGTTCGTCTTCGAGCTCCACCAGGGCCGACGGGCCCCCCTCCACCTCGAGGAGCTCCAGGTGCGCCTCGGCGATGGCCCACGCTGGCGGACGCCGCAGCTGGTGGCGGCGGGAATCGACTTGCTTCCGCAGGACTGCGCGGCCGTCCCGCCAGACGATGGCGCCGACGACTCGACCGTCAGGAAGGGGGAGAGGTACACTCATCCGAGAACCTCCCACTGCCGCCCGCGCGCGTGACTCGCCCATGGCCGCGCCGGGCGGCTTCTTGCTGCTGCCACTCGAGCAAGGACCGGATGAGCATCCAGCGCGCCTGCGCGCCAAGGCTACGAAGCTCGGACTGCGCAGCCGCCCGCAGGAGCTCGTAGTACTCGTCATCGAGCCGCAGCATGAACGCCTTCATGCTTGGAGCATCCCAGGCGCCGGCACGCGGACCCAGTGAGGAAATGGGTGAGAAAAATCTACGATTCGCGGTGAATGCTATCCGCGAAGCGAATAGCTTGCTCTACGAAGGACGGCCAGTTCGAGAACCCGAACTCGCGCCGCTTTTCCTTCAGCACACGCGCGGAGTCCACCGCCTCGCGCGGCAGCAGGCCTCGCTCGACGGCCTCGTTGGCAAGACGCTCGGCCGAGGGATAGTCGCCCCGCGCCACGATATGGCGAACGAGCGGGCTGAGCGCGCGGAGGAACTCCTCCCGGCTCGCCCAGCGCGGCGGCCTGCCCCTTCGCGGCTGCGGAAGCCGCGCCACCTGCGGGCTGCGCCGCCAGAACGTCCCGATGCGGTACACCGGACGCCACCTGGCCGCGAGGCGACCGTCCTCGACGGCAAGGTCGAGCGAGGGCGTGCTGGATCTCCCAAGCAGCACGTCCTCGACCGCCACAGGGAGCGCGTTCACGAGCCAGTCGTTGTACGGCCAGACCTCCAGGGCCAGCGGACGCAGGTCCTCGCGAACCGCGGGCCCCGGGTCATACAGCACGACGGGCAGCCGCTCCCACTCCCACGCCGCGAGCCGGCGGAGCGCCTCCGCGTAGACCTCCTGCACCAGACGCTCGAATCCTGCGTCCGACTCGCCGGCCGCGACCCACAGCAGCCAGGCCGTGCTTCTCGCGGCCGGCCAGCTCGTCCATCGGGGCGGGTAGATGTCCGACACCAGCCAGTCGAGGTACCGGTGCAGCGCCTCATCCCCCTCCTCGACCGCCCGCAGGAGCCGCTCCCGGGCGGTGCGGCGCCGCTCCTCCCGCTGCTCGGCCCAGCGGAGGGCGGCTTGGGCCTCGGCGAGCGCCTGCGCCGCTACTGCGAGCACCGGCTGGAGCTGGTCGACGATGCGTGCGACGTCCGCTGCAGCCCTGCGGAGGGAGGCGAGGAGACCTGGGGAAAGGGGGACCTCACCCACCGCGCACCCCCTGCAGTGCGCTCGGCCGGGCCCCGGCGCCAGGGACCGCCGGGCTCATCGGGCGGGGCGTCCCCCGCGCACCCGGCCGGCCAACCCGATGGTAGTCCCGCAGCGCGCGGCGGCCTAGCCGCGCTGGAACGGCCCGAGGAGGCGGAACGCCAGCCCGTGGCGGCGCGCAACCTCCTCGAGCTCTGCCATCAGCCGAGGAATGCGCGAGGCCTCGGCCCAGACCAGCGCGCTCACGAGGTACTCCGCCCCTGCGCCATCCTGCAGGGCAGCGGACCGCGCCCGGCGGCGCTCATCCGCGAGCCGGCGGCTGAGGGCGGCGCGATGGGCCGCCTCCCGCAGCCTGGGCTTCGCATCCGGGCTCCGCATCCAGGCCCAGTAGTGCGCGCGGCTGCAGAAGCGGTTGGCGGCGGGCCCTCCGCACAGGGCGCAGGCGCTCATCCCCAAACCTCCCCCACCAGCCGCAGGGACAGCCCGCCTCGAACCGCCGCAGCACGGTCCTGAACAAGAACCGCCCGCAGCGCCCGCACCGAACCTCGGTGACTTCCTCCATCGCCTGTCATGATGCTCCCTCCGCGTCGTCTCCGCCCCGCGGGCCGCTCGAGCAGGCCCCTCCGTCTACCGCGCCCGCGCCGCTGCCGTGCTCCAGGAGCGCTCCACCCACCGCCTGCACTCGAGGGTGCGGTGGCCGAGGGGCTCGACCTCGGTGCCGACCGGCCCGGCGATGCCGTCCAGGCCGCGGTAGCAAACGTCCTCCCCCTCGTGGACGAGCCGGGGCTCGTCCACGGGCGAGGCGACGACCGTCCAGCGGTCGGTGATGCGGTGCAGGTGCGGCTCGTTCTGGCCGCACCAGAGCTCGCCGCGCTCGCACCGATGGCGCCGGTCGATATCGTTCCCCCGCAGCCGACGGTAGGCAGCGCCCCCCTCCAGGGGCTCGAACCAACCATGCACCCGCCGGCAGCCGGGGCATGGGTCGTGGTTGCCGCTCTCCAGGTGATGCACCATTCGCAAGCCTCCCTACGGGACGATCTCCTCGAGGTCGAGGAGCTCGCACAGCTCGGAGATGAGGTGCGCGGGCACACCGCGCTCCTCGAGGAGCTCGGGAACCTGCCCGAGGTCGTCGAGGACGTCGGCCGTGACCTCGTCGCGCTCCCCCTGCCAGGCCGTTCGGTACGCGGCCACGAGGACGTACCGGCCCGCAGCGGTGCGGTAGACCTCGAGCTGCCACCAGCGCGTCTGCTCTCGGCCCCGGTCCCAGTGCGTGTCCAGCCGGGCGAGGCGCTCCCCCTGGAACCGGAGCGGCGGCCGCCCATCGGTGCGGGCGATGTACTGCGTCTGCATCACAGCACCTCCTGTCGAAGTCGCTCCGCTGAGCCGCCCGAGGCCTCCGCGGGCGGTCCTCGGCTGAGGCCCTGAAATGCCCGAGAACCGCGGTCGCGGGCTATCGGTATATGCGTGTATACCCCTGCGCGTTTTCGCCCGATTTCGGGCCTCTGAGGGCCCTCTGCGGCGATGTTTCCGGCCCTCACAGCGCCGCCTCCCGCAGGGCGACGTCGAAGGCTCGGGCTGCAGCCTTGTCGGAGCGCAGCGCGTGGGCGTACACCGATGCCGTCACCGCCGGGCTGGCATGGCCGAGGCGCTGGGCCACCTCGGTGATGGGCACGCCCGCCGCGAGCAGCACGGCCGCGTGGGCGTGGCGCAGGTCGTGGCGGGAGAGGAGCGGCACCCCGGCCCTGCGGCAGAGGGCGGCCATCGCCGACCGCAGCCCCCAGGGGCTCGCCCCAGGGAAGACTTCCGCCTCCGGGGAGATGCTGCGCGGGAGGCGGTCCAGGGCTTCGCGGGCGAGTTGGGTGAGGTGGACGACCCGGTTGCCGGCGGGCGTCTTCGGGGCCTCGACGACGGGTGCCCTGCCGACCCAGGTCTTCGAGCGCTCGATGCGGACGGTGCCGCGGGCGAGGTCGACGCCGCCCCATCGCAGCGCCAGGGCCTCGCCCAGCCGGCACCCGGTCCCGACCAGGAACAGGATGAGCGGCGCGTAGCGGCTGCGGGAGGCGCGCACGGCCGCGAGGAAGCGGCCGAGCTCCTCTTCGCTCCAGGTCCGGCGGCGGCTCGGACGGTAGGCCGGCGGGTCGACCCGATATGCCGGGTTGCTGCCGATGAGACCGAGGCGGACCGCAACCTTGAGCGCCTGGCGGAGGTAGGAGAAGCCGAGGCTGAGGGTGCGGGGGCCCACCCCCTCCTCCCGCAGCTCCGAGAGGGCGAAGGCGAGGTGGGCAGGTTGGAGGCGGTCGAGCCGGAGGCCTCCGAGGCGGCCGAGGAACGGGCGGAGGGCGGTCTCGTACCGGCGGCGGCTGCTCGGCCGGAGCTGCTTCTCGGCGAGCCAGCGCTCGACCCACTGGCGGAGGCTGATGCGCTGCGGCGGGGTGAGGGTGCGGAGTGCGGCGCGGCGCCTCAGCTCCTCGAGGCGCTCAGTCAGCTCCCGTTTGGTCTTGGCGGTGACCCAGTAGCGGCGACCGCCGATGGTGACGGACGCCTCCCAATGACCCTTCGAGTGGCGGCGCATGGACACCTTCCCTGGCAGGTGTCCATGGGCGTCTCAGTGGTACCAGCGTGGTACGGGGCGCGGAACGAACTTGGAATCGGGCACTGTCGGGGTTTTGCAGACCCCTGCCTTGCCACTTGGCCACGGCGCCACGAAAAACGAATGGTGCCCAGGGTGAGATTTGAACTCACACGCCCTTACGGGCACCGCCCCCTCAAGACGGCGTGTCTGCCATTCCACCACCTGGGCACGCATCCTGATCGTAGAACGGGGTTTGGCCTGCGGCAACGGTTCCGGCCAGCTCCTCACACCTCGGCATGGGAACCTTCGCAGGGCGCGGGATCCCGCGGCAGGAGAAGCTGCGCCGCCGGGGGTTCCCCCGGCGGCGCGTGGTAACCTCGATGCTCGCCTCCGCCTGCTAGCGAGGCAGCCCAACGATGATCTCGCCGGCCTCGATCTTCACGGGGTAGGTCTGCATGTCCTCGGCGCGCTTGTTGAAGAAGAAGAGCTTCGACTGGAGCCGCCCCAGGAAGGGATGCGCTTCGTTCCACTCGCTCGTGAACGGCGGGCGGACCACTTTCCCGGTCGTCACATCGAATTGGGCGCCGTGGAACGGGCAGGTGATGCACTCCTCTTGCACCGGATACGGCTTGATCGGCGAACCCGGGAAGCCGGCCAGCGGGAGCCGCGCGTGGCTGCAGAGCGCGCCCAAGGCGTACGCCCGGTTGCCCATTCGGACAATGACGATTCGCTGCGAGCGGAGCCGGATCTCCTTCGGCAGCCCGTCGGGATAGTCGGTGAGCTTGCCCGCACTCACCCAGCGCTTCATGCGCTCGTGGGGGATGATCTTCTTTGCCGAGATGGGCAAGGGCGGGTCGATCCCGAGGAGCGGGGCGACGACCATCTGCATGAGGCCAAGGGAGACGAGGCCGCCGACCAGGAGGAAGACGCCCCCCAAGGTGTTGTCGGAGCCGCCCGGGACGGGCTCGCCGGGGAAGAAGATCATGATGATGCCCGCGGCGATGATGGCGATGCTCGCCACGCCCCACGTGCCGATGACCGAGAGACCAACGAGCGCGAGACCAGGTGACACAGGCTACCTCCCGGAGGGCATGCTATCCCGTTCGTGCAGAAATGCGCAAAGTCGGTTCAGGCGGACGCGAGCGTCGGCGCCATGTCCCAAAGGGCATGGACGGTCGTCTCGGCGAAGTACCGGAACATGGGCAGCCCGGCGATGATCTGGTCCATCTCGCGCGCGTCGTTCACCTCGAAGATGGCGAGAACGCCCACGCCCACCTCGCGGTAGATTGCCTTGATCTTCCCGCTGTCGTAGAGCTGCTTCACCGCGCGGTACTGCTCGGCCACGATCTGCTGCCAAGCCTCGGCGGACATGTCGGGGGGTTGCCGCGAGACGAGCCGGACGGAGAAAAGCATGCCGGGCCTCCTTGCGAATGGCGGGTCGCCGCCGATTATAGGCCCGCCTGGGCTTACGCCTGAGCCGCACGGACGAGGAGCAGCGACCCGACGGCCGCTCCATACAGGATGACTGCCCAACGGAGCCGCTCGGCCCCCAATCTCCGGGCGATGCCGACGCCGCCGTAGCCTCCCAGCAAGGATCCCGCTGCCATGGCGGCCGCCGCCGTCCAGGAAACGGGCCCGAACACGGCGAACCACACTGCCGCCACACTGTTGATGACGGCCGAGAGGAGCCCCTTCAGCGCGTTCGCGCGTTGGATGTCGTCCGGCAAGAGGACGAGCAGCACGGCCAGGAGCACGATTCCGAGCCCTGCGCCGAAGTAGGCGCCGTACACGGCCAGCACGAATACCGACCCGTGGAGCGCGGTCGCGGCGCGCCGACCCCCGCCGCGGAAACGATGGCGCTCGGCGGCACTCCTCAGCCGCCGCTGGAGCAGCATCGCCGCGCACGCGCCGTAGATGAGGAACGGGACGATCGCCTCGAACGCTTCCGGTGGGGTTGCCAAGAGGAGCACCGAGCCCGCCCCCGCGCCAGCGATGCAGGCAGGCGCGAGGCGAACCGCTCGCCCGCTCTGGCGGGCCAGCTCGGGGCGGTACGCCCACGAACCGGCTACATAACCGGGCCAGAGCGCCACCGTATTCGTGACGTTGGCCGGAACGGGGTCGAAGCCGGCCGCGATGAGAGCCGGGAAGCTGATGAGCGACCCACCGCCGGCGACGGCGTTGATCGCCCCGGCAACCGCCGCGGCGGCGGCCAGGAAGAGAGCCTCCAGCTCGCCCACGCGCGCCACGGTGCCCGAGGGCGTCGTTACGAGCTAGGTGGCGGCGGGAGAAGCATAGCTCCGAGGTTTCCGGAACCCTACCATCGCCCTGTGGGTCATGCCGTCGTGACGTTCGACATGGACGGCGTTCTCGCGCGCCCGCCGTTCGGCATCAACCCGGGGTCGAACCGCGGAAAGCGCCGGGAAGCGCCCGCCCGCTGGAACCCCCTCTGGCTCTTCGAACGCTGGCGGTATGTGGGCCGCCGGCCGATGCCGGGTTCACGGGAGGCGTTGGATGCTGCCCGCCGGCTGGCGGACGTGGTGATCGTTTCGGCGCGGGGCGAAGCGGCCCGCCCCCGCACGGAACGGTGGCTTCGCCGTAACTTCGGCGTGCTGCCGCCGCTCGTGCTCCGTCCGAGCTGGCGGGAGCGCTCGGCGCAGTTCAAAGCGAGGGTGCTGAGCGAATTGCGCCCGTTCGTCCACATCGAGGACGACCCTCACACCGCGGAATGGCTCGCTGAGCTCCTCCCCCACGTCATCCTCGTCGACTGGCGTCGGAATCGCTGGCTGCATCATCCCAACGTCCATCGGGTCCGCTCGCTTGCCGAAGTGCCCGCGCTGCTGGAACGGCTCCTCTCGCAAGCCGGCTCGGGTTCGCCTATGCTCCGGGCGTGAACTTCCGCCTGACCCCGGAGCAGCAGCGCTGGCGCGACGAGGTGCGGGCCTGGCTCCAGGAGGCGTTGGCCGGAGAGGAAGAGTCCGTCCTCTACGCCGAGGAGGAGGACCCGGAGCGCCTGCGAGCGTTCAATCGGAGGCTGGCAGCGAAGGGGTGGGTCGCCCCGGGGTGGCCGAAGGAGTACGGCGGGCTCGGGCTGGGACCGGTCGAGCAGCTCATCTTCAACGAGGAGCTGGCGTACGCGCGTGCTCCCGACGGGGGCCGGACACCGGCGGTCGGTTACGCCGGGCCGACGATCATGCGTTTCGGCACGGACGAGCAGAAGCGTCGCCACCTCCCCGCCATCGCCCGCTGGGAGGTCGTGTGGTGCCAGGGGTTCAGTGAGCCGGAATCCGGCTCCGACTTGGCGAGCCTGCGAACCACGGCCGTCCGCAGCGGCGACGGATGGGTGCTGAACGGGACGAAGATCTGGACGAGCCATGGCCACTACGCCGACTGGATGTACCTGTTGGCACGCACCGACCCGGGCGCGCCGAAGCACCGGGGCATCAGCTACTTCCTGCTCGATCTCCGGTCGCCGGGGGTCTCGTTCCGGCCGCTCCTGAACATGGCCGGGAGGAAAGGGTTCGGTCAGTTCTTCTTCGAGAACGTGGTCCTGCCGCCCGACTCCCTTCTGGGCGAGGAGAACCGCGGCTGGTATCTCGCTACGACGACCCTGGACCTCGAACGCACGAACATCGCCAACGCAGGATCGGCTCGGCGGGCGGTCGACGACCTGGCGGCCTACCTTCGGGCCCACCCGGCGGCGCGGGCCGCCCACCGGCTCACGGTGGCTGGTCTCGCCGTCGAGACGGAAGTGGCGAGGACCCTCAGTTACCGGGTTGCTGGCATGCTGGCGCGAGGGATCGTTCCCAACCAAGAGGCGAGCGCGCTGAAGCTCTTCCTTTCGGAGCTGGACCAACGAATCGCGGCTGCCGGCGTGCGCATGCTCGGCCCCTTCGGTCAGTTGCTTCCGGATTCGCCGCGCGCGCCGCTCCGCGGTGTGTTTGCCCTCGCCTCCCTGACCACCGTGGCGCGAACCATCGCCGGGGGTACCAGCGAAATCCAGCGGAACATCATCGCCATCCGGGGGCTCGGCTTGCCGCGAGGCTGAGGCGCCGGGACGGGGCCCTTCGACCCCGGGAAGTCGGCCCCTTCGGCCGTTGGGAGCCCAGCTCAAGCGTGCCAGCGTGGTGGTGCGGGCGAGCCGCGGATCACCGCCTTCGCGGCGTCCTTGCCGGCCCGAACCGGGCGCGGCAATGGCTTCGGCCAGTGGCTCGCCCGTTCAGGATGTCTGCAGCTCCCCCAAAATGGCGCGCCGGAGCAGGAGCAGGGCGCTCGTCACCGCCCTTCGCTTCACCATTGCCCGACCCTGGTTCATCGAGGTCATGAGGGATGCGGTGACGCCGCCCGGCGCTGCAACGCCGATGTGCACCGTCCCGGGGGCGACGCCTTCCAACGGGTCAGGCCCGAGGACACCCGTGATGCCGACGGCGTAGCTCGTCCCGAAGCGTTCTTGAGCGGCTCGCGCCATGGCGATGGCTGTCTCCCGGGACACGACGCCGTGGGCGGCGATGGTCTCGGCAGGGACGCCGGCCGCGATCTTCTGCTCAGTCTGGTAGGTGACGAGCGCGCCGACGAAGTAGCTGCTCGCGCCGGGCGGGTCAGCGAGGGTCGAGGCGAGGAGCCCCGCGGTGCAGGACTCCATGGTGGAGACGGTCTCCCGGCGCTCCTTCAACAGGTCGCCGATGACCCCCTCGAGCGTGTCGTCGTCCTTCCCCCAGATGGCGGTGCCGAAGATTCGCTCCAGTTCGGCCTCGACCGGACGGATCCGCGCCCAGGCCTCTTCGCGTGTGCGACCCTTGGCGCCAATCCGGATATGGACGCCATCGGCGCGGGCGTAGGTGCCGATGCCGATGCCTGGCGTGCCGTACAGAGGCCGCGCCATCTCATCGACGGTTCCCTCCCCGATCCCGATCGTCTTCAGCGTGCGCGTCACGAGGACTTCGGTGGCGAAGCGCCGCTCCAGCTCGGGCTTCACCTCCTCGCGCCACATCCGTTCGAGCTCGGCCGGCACGCCGGGCATCGCCACGACGATGCGGCCCTCCTTTTCGACCCACCAGCCTGGTGCCGTGCCGCGAGGGTTGGGAAGCGCCCGTGCCGATGGCAGGAGCCAGGCTTGCTTGATGTTCGATTCGGGCATGGGGTAACCGCGAGCAGCGAAGAAGGCCCGCAGCCGCGCTTCCAGTTCGGGGTCGACGTAGGGCTCCTCGCCTACGAGCGCGGCGATGCCCTCGCGAGTGAGGTCGTCCGCCGTGGGGCCGAGCCCCCCGGTCGTGATGATGAGGTCCGACCGCTCCCACGCTCGCCGCAACGTCTCGACGATGCGGCCGAGGTTGTCGCCTACGACCGACTTGTAGTAGAGGTCGATGCCCAGCTCCGGCAGCTCGCGGGCGATGAAGGCGCTGTTCGTGTCGACGATCTCGCCGAGCAGAATCTCCGTGCCGATGGCGATGATTTCCGCTTTCACGGGCACGAGTGTAGCGGGGCGGCTCGGGGAGCGCCCCCTCCTACTCCGGTAGCCGGGCTTCGATGCGGCGGAGGCGGCGGTCGATGCTGCGAACGTAGTAGCGGAAGACGGCCATGGTCACGAAGAAGTCGAGCCAGAGCAACGTCAGCCCGAGGGTGAGGAATAAGGGTCGGATGATGGGGTGGTCGACGAACAGGGCAATGAGCACGAAGACGAGCCCGGCGCCGGAGACGAGGGATGGCACGACGATGAGGACGGGCTGGATGACCGGCATCCCTTCCGGGGAGGGTGGCTTCGCGGCCGTCATCGAAAGCCCTCCAGTCCCCCGCGGGCGAAGAACTCCGCGTGCACCGCGGGGGTGCCGGCGACGATGAATTCGGAATCGAGGCGAGCGGCCCGGCCGCCTCCGTCGGTCACGACACCTCCTGCCTCGCGGACGAGGAGGATGCCGGCGGCGAGGTCCCAGGGCTGCATGTTCCGATGGACGAACAAGTCCCACTTCCCCGCGGCCACATAGGCGAGCCCGAGCGCTGCCGACCCTGAAATCCGCACGGTCTCGACCTGTCCCCAGAAGCGCCGCGCGAGCTCGAGCTGGGCGGCTCCCCGACGTTCGTCGTAACCCAGATCGAGGGCGGTGACGGCCCGGTCGAGCCGGTCGATGCCGCTCACCCCACAGGGCCGCCTGTTCCAGCATGCTCCCCGGCCGGCGGCAGCGGTGAAGGTCTCGCGCGTCGCGGGCTGGACGGTGACGCCCGCGAGCGGCTCGCCATCGCACCACAATCCGAGTGTGAAAGCGAAGTGGGGGATACCGCGGGAGAAGTTCTTCGTGCCGTCGAGGGGATCGCAGACCCACAGCCACCCCTCCCGGGCGCCGGACGCGGCCGTCTCTTCGGCGAGGAAGCCGTGGTCGGGGAACTCGGCGGCCAACGCTTCGCGCACCATGCGCTCGACGGCGAGGTCGGCGTCGGTGACGACGTTTCCCCTGCCCTTCCAGCGGGTACGCGTCGGCTTGCCGTACCGGCGACGGAGCATTCGGGCCGCGTGCTCGGCAACGGCGAGGGCGACGGTGAGCGCATCGCGCCCCGAGCGGCCGACCGGCAGCTCGGGGGCACTCGTCACGCCTGGGCGTGTTGCTGCCGCCATGCGCGGGCTCCGATGGCGTTTTCGTCGCGCCAGCGGTCTTCGGCGACGATGATGTCGAGGGGAAGGCGCCACTGGGGCGCCTCCTCCTTCGCTCGGAGGTCGTCCGGAAGGCTCGCCGGGTCGCCGGGATAGCCGATAGCGACGATGGCGAGGATGCGCAGCTCCTCGGGAGCTCCGAAGGCGCGTCGCGCTGTGGGCTCGTCGAAGCTCGCCATGGGGTGGGCGACGAGCCCCATGGCGGTGGCTTGCACGAGGAGGTTTCCTGTGGCGAGCCCGGCGTGGAACGCCCAGAGCTCCCGGCTCGTGCCGTCGAAGTTCTCCGCCGTGTAATCGACGCTGGGAAGGGCGGCCACTGCGCAGAGAAGGGGTGCCGCCGGAGCCCAGTTCCGGTTGCCGGGCGAGAGTGCGTCGATGAGGGCCGCACGCGTTTCGGGCGAGCGGGCCACGAGAATCCGGGTTGGCTGCGCGTTGCCGTGCGACGGTGCGAGGCGGACCGCCTCCCACAGCGCACGTTCGACGTCCGGCGGAACCGACGCAGCCGAGAAGGCGCGCCGTGCCCGGCGGGTTCGGATAGCGTCGATGACCGCGCTCACGGTTCCTCCTCCCCTCTCACATCCGGTCCGGCGCCGACATTCCCATGAGGCCGAGGACGCGAGCCAGGACGATGCGCGCGGCAGCGACGAGCTTCAACCGGGCCCGGCTGAGCTGCTCATCGCCGGTGATGACCTTCAACAGCGGGTCGCCCTGCTGCTTGAAGGCGTCGTTGAAGGCGTGGAAGGCCGTGGCGAGGTCGAGGGCGTATTGGGGCAGGGGGTGGGGTTCGAAGGTGGTGACGCACGATTCGATAACTTCGGGCAGCTTCAGCATCTCGCGAACCAGAGCCAGTTCGTGGGGCTGGTCGAGCCGCCGCACGTCGCCGCCCTCGGGAGTGAGACCCTGCTCGGCCGCGCGCTGCAGGATGCTCGAAAGTCGGGCATGGGCGTACTGCACGTAGTAGACAGGGTTCTCGTTCGACTGCTTGACCGCGAGGTCGAGGTCGAAGTCCATCTGGGCGCCAGGGGAGCGCTGGAGGAAGAAGAAGCGCGCCGCGTCGGGCCCGACTTCGTCGAGTAGTTCGTCGAGCGTGATGATGTCGCCGCCACGCTTGGAAAGGCGCACCACCTCGCCGCCCCGTTTCAGGGTGACGAGCTGGTAGAGGAGGATGTGAAGCCGCGCCGGGTCGATGCCCAACGCGCCTACGGCCGTCTTCAGGCGGGAAACGTGTCCGTGGTGGTCGGCTCCCCAAACGTCGATGACCAGGTCGAAGCCACGCTCGGTGAACTTCTCGAAGTGGTAGGCGATGTCGCTGGCGTAGTACGTCGGTCGGCCGTCGGAGCGGACGACGACGTTGTCCTTGCTTTCCCCCAGCTCCGAGGAGGCGAACCAGAGTGCACCCTCCCGCTCCACCAGGAACCCGCGCTCGCGGAGGAGGGCCATCGCCTGCTCGTAGGGCCCGTCCGGCCGGTAGAGTGAGCGCTCGCTGTACCAGCGGTCGTAGCGGACGCCGAACCGTTCGAGGGTGGCGCGGATCCGTTCGAGCATGATGGCGATGCCGCGCTCGCCGAGCTCGGGGTCAGGCGCTTCGCCAGGCGGCCGAAGGTAGCGGTCGCCCGCCTCTGCGCGGATCTGCTCGGCGATCTCGATCATGTACGCGCCCGGGTATCCCTCGGGCGGGATCTCCGCTTCGCGGCCGAACAGCTGCTGGTAGCGCGCGTAGAGGGTTTCGGCGAAGACCTCGGCCTGCGTGCCTGCATCGTTGACGTAGTATTCCCGCTCGACCTCGTACCCTGCTGCCTCGAGGAGGGAGGCGAGCGTGTCGCCGATCGCCGCTCCCCGCCCGTTCCCCACGTGGAGCGGGCCGGTCGGGTTCGCAGAAACGAACTCCACTTGGGCACGCTTCCCCGTCCCCAGGTCGAGGTCGGCGAAGGTCGCTCCTTCGCGCAGGACAGCATCAACCTGGTCCTGGAGGTAGGTGGACGCGAGGCGGAAGTTGAGGAACCCCGGCGGGGCGACCCGGGGAGCCTCGATGGTTTCGTCGCGTTCGAGATGCTTCGCGATCGCCTCGGCCACGGCGAGCGGCGGGCGCATGGCCGCCCGTGCGAGCCGGAGCGCGGCCGTGCTCGCGTAGTCTCCGTGGGACGGGTCCTTCGGTCGCTCGACCGTCTCCGCCGGAATCGCCACCTCGGGGAGGTCCCCGGCGGCGATGGCACGCTCAATGGCGGAGGCGACGAGGGTGTCGAGATGGCGGCGAAGGTTGCGAGCAGGAATCATCGGGACTTCTAGGGTACCCCCGGGCATGCGCTGGGAACAGCGCTGTGTCTAGCCGAGGCAGAACGGGAACCCGTTCGACCGGGCGAGGGCCACGACGTCTTCGACGGCTTCACGGGCGCGCTCTACCACCTCCGGGGGATAGCCGTACTTCCGGCGGTTCTCCTCGAACTCCTCCTCGTCGAGCACCGAGATGGTCCCGTCAGGGCGGACGGAGACGTCGAGGTCGAGGTCGATGTAGCGGATGTAGCAGCCGTCGATGGTCGGCGGGGTGGTGATGTTGCAGTACCAAAGCGCCAACCCGCATCCGGGCTTGGAGAGCCGAAAGACGTTGTACCAGCGGTCCCGCCAGAAGTAGACCCGGCTGTTGTACGGCGAACGGAACTCGCCGCGACTGGTAAAGATGGGCGTGCGGGCGGTGTACTCGGTGACGAGCAAGGTGCCGTCGTCGGAGACGACACGGAAGGGTTGGATCCAGTGCGCAGTGCCGTCGTACTTGGTCGCGCGCAGGATGAGTCGGGCTGCGCGAACGGCTGGTGAAGGCTCCCTCCGCTCCATGGCGGCATCTTAGCCTCGGCTTCCCCGAGGCCAACCCCTCGGAGGGTTCTGCCGGCGAAGTATGCGAAGCTGTGTTGAGGGCATTACCGGGCTGCCGAGAGCAGCCCCGCAACGACGCCGCCGGCGATAGCCGCCAACCCGAGCGCGGCGGCGATCACGATATGCACCCAGGGAAAATCGGGCTGTACCTGGTCGCGGATGGGCGGCTTGTTCGGGTCGCTCGCGTGAACTTCGGCCATCGCGTTGCTCGCTCCTGACTCCTGAGAGGATGGTTGTACCGAGGTGATTGTCGCGGGGCGACGGCCTGCGCGCATCTGCGCTTCCGCCAGACGACAGGCCGTCGTACGGTGAGGGAAGGCCCCGGAGGCGGGCCGGAGCATCGCGCGCTCCTACCGGAGGAGGACGGATGGCAACCCCCCTCGGCGACGTCGTGATCGAGGCTCGCGACGTCCACAAGACCTACGACACCGGTAGTGTCCAGGTACACGCCCTGCGCGGCGTTTCGCTGGCGGTTCGCCGCGGCGAAATGGTTGCGGTGATGGGGCCCTCGGGCTGTGGGAAGACGACCCTTCTCAACTGCCTCTCCGGCCTCGACGAGTTCGATTCGGGGACAGTGACCATCAACGGAATCGACATCTCCCGCATGTCGGACGACCGCCGCACCGATCTTCGCGCGCGGAGCATGGGGTTCATCTTCCAGACGTACAACCTGCTGCCGGTTCTCAGTGCCGTCGAGAACGTCGAGCTCCCCCTCATCGTTGCCGGGGTCAGGCCTCGGGAGGCGCGGGCTCGCGCGCTCGAGGCGTTGGAGCGGGTTGGCCTTCGCGCCTACGCCCACCACCGTCCGAACCAACTTTCGGGAGGCCAGCGGCAGCGAGTCACCGTTGCCCGGGCGCTGGTGAACCGTCCTGCCATCGTCTGGGCGGACGAGCCGACGGGGGCGCTCGATTCCAAGAACGCTGCCGACGTGATGGACCTCATGGTGGAGCTCAACCGCTCCCAGGGCCTCACGTACGTCATCGTGACGCACGATCCTGCGGTGGCATCGCGCTGCCATCGGGTGGTGCACATGGCCGATGGGCAGATCCTGCGCGAAGAGGGGCCGGAAGCCATCGCCGTTCTCGTTCGCTCGGGCGTGTAGAGCAGGGGGCCATGGAGGAGTTCTTCGGCATCCCGATGGAGGGTATCGCCCTGGGGGCGGGTGCCGCGACCGCAGCGGTGTTCGCCTTCCTCGGATGGCTTTACCTCCGCAACCCCGTGATGTTCCGGTACGGCCTCCGCAACATTCCTCGGCGGCGCGTGCAGACGACGCTCATCGTCCTCGGGCTGATGCTCGCCACGGTCATCATGACGGCCGCCCTCGGCATCGGCGACACGGTGGCGCACAGCATCAAGAGCGACGCGTTCGAGCTTGCTGGCGAAACGGACGTGCTCATCGACTGGGATACGGAGCATCACCCGGTGCCGCAGGACGCCCGCCGCATTCCCCGGGCGCTCGTCGACGAGCTGCGGCAGCGCTTCGCCGGCGACCCCGACATCGAAGGGTTCCTCGGCGTCATTCAGGAGCAGTTCGCGGTCGTCAACCCCAGGACGCGGCTGAACGAGCCGAATGCCTGGGCGATGGCGCTGCCGACGGCCGAAGCCGTGCCGTTCGGGGGCTTGCGTGACCTCGCCGGCAACGTTGTTCAGCTCAGCGGAAACGAGATCGTCATCAACGAGGACCTCGCCGAAGCGCTCGACGCTCAGCCTGGCGATACCCTCGTGCTGCTTTACGAGGGGCGCCCGATCGAAGCGCGGGTGAAAGCGATCGGGCCGACCTCCTGGATGACCGGCATTACCCAGCCGAACGCCGGGGGAACGCCCGGCTTCGCAGCCGACTACGAGTTCGTCGCCGGAATCCTCGGCTGGGAGGGATCCGTTGGTGCCATCGCCGTCACCGCCCCTGGCGTAGTGGAGGAAGGGCTGAAGCACTCGGAGGCGGCGAAAGCGAAGCTCGAGGCTGCCCTGGCAGGCCAGCCCTACACGGTAATCGCGCTCAAGCAGGAGCTCGTCGACCTGGCGAACACGGTGGGGAGCTTCTTCACCACATTCTTCATGATCTTCGGCGCCTTCTCCATCGCGGCCGGGGTCCTCTTGATTTTCCTCATCTTCATCATGCTCGCCGCGGAGCGGAAGCCGGAGATGGGGATGGCTCGTGCGGTGGGGGCCCGGCGACGCCACTTGGTGGAAGCCTTCCTGGCGGAGGGGATGGGCTACGACCTGGCGGCCGCCATCGTGGGGGCGGTGCTCGGCATCGGGGTCACCTACGCCATGGTGACGTTGGTGAACCGGTTCGCCGAATCCGGCTTCGGGGTGCGTTTCGAAATCTTCGTTTCCCCTCGGAGCCTCACAATCGCCTTCTGCCTCGGGCTCTTGGCAACCTTCGCCGTCATCTCCGGGGCCGCGGCGCGAGCTGCGCGTCTCAACATCACCGCTGCCATCCGCGACCTCCCCGAGGCGAAGCCGGTGAACCCCGAGGCGGCCACGCTCTTCGGCCTTCTCCGGGGGGTGCTGAACGCCCTCGTGGCGGGCGGGTTCCTCGTGCTGGGGGCGGTGGCAGCGGCACGGCTGCCGGCCCTCCTGCCGTGGGCGACGCTCGCCATCCCGTCGGGGCTTGTCGGCCCCTTCCTCTACGTCCTACGCGGGACGAACTTCGCCCATCCCCGGTCGGAGCGGCTCGAGGGCGAGCGCATCCCCCTCTGGCCGTTCTGGTGGGGCCTCACGGCGCCCTTCTACGCCCTTGCCCTTCTCCTAGTGTGGCTCGTGCGGGAGCGCCGTCCCTCCAGGGTCCCGGCCTGGCTCCTCCTTCTCGGGATGCTTGTCCCCCCGCTGGGCCTCGTGCTTTCGGCTATGCAGGAGCCTCGACGGCCCATCCCCTGGGCGGTGGGGTTCGCGACCGTTGGCCTGCTGCTGGCTGGCCTGCTCTTCGAGTGGGGGCTGAGGGAAAACCTCGCGTTCCCCTTCGGAGCCGCCCTTTCGCTGAGCGCCCTCTGGATTGCCGCTTGTCTCCGCTACTTCCGGTACCACGAACGGAGCGTCTTCACGGCGGTGTCGCTCGTCTTGCTCGCGTTCTGGCTTACCTGGCCGACGGGGATCTACGACGGCGTGACGGGCGAACTCAACGGCGACATCGAGATGTTCTTCCTCAGCGGGATCGTGCTGGTCACCGCCGGAACGTTCCTCATCGTGTACAACGCCGACGTTGTCATCCCTGCGCTTGCGGGATTGGCGGCGCGCTTACGAGCACTTCTGCCCGCCGTGAAGATCGCCGTCACCTACCCCCTCGCGATGCGCATGCGCACCGGCCTCACCGTGGCGATGATCGGCCTCATCATGTTCTCGCTCATCGTCATGGCCACGCTCACGCGCAACTTCGAGCGGATCTTCCTCAGCGACGATGCGAAAGGGGGTTGGGACGTCCTCGTGACGGTGAACCCGAACAACCCCGTGGCGGATTTCCGGGCGGCGCTCCGCGACGCCGGCTACGACCTCGCGCCGATCGCTGCGGCGGGGGCGATGCGGCGGGCGGACATCACCGAAGCTCAGGTCCGTCGGCCGGAGGACGCCTCGCTCTCGCGGTACTGGTTCCTCGGGGTCGACGACGAGTTCCTCCGGACGACGGAGTTGGAGGTGAAGACGCTGGCGAAGGGTTACGGTTCCAGCCGTGCTGTGTGGGAGGCGATGATCGCCGACCATTCGCTGGCGGTGGTCGACCAGACGGCCCTGACAGGAGGCGACGGCTTCGGCCTCCCGGAGGATGTCCTCCGCCTCGGCCTTCGGCTGGCGAACGGCTTCGAACCCTTCCCCCTGGTCCTCCACGATCCGGGGACCGGGCGGGAGACCACCGTCACCGTCGTCGGCGTCGTCGACGACGCGTCGACGTTCTTCTTCGGGGGGATCATCCTCCATGCCGACACGTTAGCGCGGGCGTACCCCGATGCGCGCGTGCAGCAGTTCGTGGTTCGCCTTGTGCCGGGGTACGACTCCCGCGAAGTGGCGAAGGCGATGGAAGCGGCACTCGTACAGGCCTCGGCGGAATCGCTGGACGAACTCCTCGATGACCAGCGGGCGGCTCAGGCGGGGTTCCTGCTGCTCTTCGAAGGGTTTTTGGGGCTGGGGTTGGTCGTTGGCATCGCCGCCCTGGGCGTGATCGCCTTCAGGGCAGTGGTGGAGCGGCGTCAGCAGATCGGCATGCTACGGGCCATCGGGTTCCGCCGGCGGCTCGTCTCCCTCACCTTCCTCTTCGAGTCGGCCTTCGTGGCGTTGTCCGGGATCGTTCTCGGGCTCGTGTTGGGGGTGCTCTTCTCCTGGGTGCTCTTCACCTCGGGCGGCACCGGTGACGAGGAGACGATTGGTGCCGGGTTCACCGTTCCCTGGCTGCATCTCGCGCTCATCTGCGCGGTGGCCTTCGGCGCCTCGATGATGATGACGGTTCTGCCGGCCCGCGGGGCTGCGAGCGTGGCGCCGGCGGAGGCTCTACGGTTCGAATAAGGGCCGCTCGATAGAAGCGGGGGCGCGCTCCGGAGCACGCCCCCGCGATCGGTCGCCCAAGGGCGCCGCTTAGACGAAGCGGACGAAGCCCGCGAGCTTCACGTCGTTCTCGGCCCGGAGACGCTCGATGTCCACCGGCGGCCAGACGGGCTCGCGGCGGCGCTGGCGCGACTTGCGGCGCTGCGCCCACTGCTCGCGGAGCTTCGCAACGACGCCGGGCTCACCGACGATAACGGCTGGGTAGGGCGGAGCGATCGTGTACATGGCGGTTGCCCCCTCTCGTGAATGTGACCGCTTTCACAAGCAGTATCACATCCCGCCAACGAGGATGCAACTCACCGTGTGAATACCACCCACTGACACCATCTATGCTACGCACCTCGCCCGCGGTGGTCAGCGGACGTGGCAGACCAGAGCGAAAGAAGGTAGCCGTCGGGGCCCATGACCACGGCTTCGATGAAGCCCTCGCCGCGGTAGGGGGGCTGAACAGCCGTCCCGCCCAAGGAGAGCGCCCGGCGGTACGCCGCCTCGACGTCGTCGACCTCGGCTCGGAGCTCGGCACCGATGCCACGGGCCGCGCCTTCCCGGCGGAGCGCGTCGTACCAGGGGTGCCCCCGGTAGGCCTCGTCATCGTGGAGCTCGACCCGGACCCCTCCCACGTCGAGGGCTGCGAACCCGGGGTACGCTTCCTCCACACGGCCGCCGACCACCTCACGTAGGAACGAGGCGAGCGCTGGCACGTCCGTGGTCCAGAGCACGATGGCAAATCGGGCCGCCATGTCGCGCCCCCGTAATTCCGCGTCAATTGTCAAGAACGCAAGTTGGCATAAAACGGCCGCGGCATCCGCCCCTCAGCCTACAGCACGAGCTGGCCGAAGTCCCGCGCTACGAACGTTCTGGGGAGCTCCGTGCTTCGGATCGAGGCATCGAGGTGAGTGAGCACCAGGAGGCTCTCGGCTGACATGGCGGCGCGGAGCCGAGGCATGTCGTCGACGAGGTTCATGTGGATGGGAATACGCTCGTCGCGCGATGCGCACTCTGCCACCAGGATCTCGGCCCAGCGCGCCATCTCCTCCACGCTATCGCACCAGGCGGTATCGCCCGTATAGGCGAGACGGCGCCCGGCGATCGTCGCCTGGTAGCCGAGGTTGTAGGCAAGCCGCTCGTCGTGCTTCATCGGTAAGGCGCGGAGATGCATTCCGTTCAGGTTGAGCTCCTCTCCCGGCCTAAGCTCGTGCCAGCGGATTTCGACCGCCGATTCGAACAGCCCTGGAAAGACGCGCAGCCCCACGTCCTCGGCCAGCTCGCGGGTTCCCGGCGGGCCGACGATGTCCACCGGAGCCGTGCGGCCCCGGTACTTCCAGTGGAGCAAGAGGAAGGGAAGCCCGAGGCAGTGGTCGCCATGGTGGTGGGAGATGACGACCGTCTCAATGGCGTTCGGGTCGATGCGCGCGCGGTTGAGCGCCATCAGCGTTTGCGGTGGGGCTTCGAAGAGGTGGCGCTCGCCGGCGACGAACCCGTTCCAGCAGAGTCCGCCGGGCGCGAAGGCGTTCCCCGAGCCGATGAAGAAGAGCGGTAGCGGAGCCATCCCGGAGCCATTCTACGGGGGCGGTGGATTCGTTCGCCGCTTCCTCGGAAAATGCAACCGTGACCGTTCGCGTGGGCATCATCAACGTCACCGGCTATGCGGGTATGGAGGCGGCGCGCATCCTCCAGACCCATCCAGGGGCGCGGCTGGTGGCTGCCACGGGTCGCTCCCTGGCTGGGCAGCGGCTCGGCGAGGTGTTCCCGCACCTCTCTTCCTTCGAGGACCTTGTCATCGGCGCCGAGATCGATGCCGAGGTCGATGTTGTCCTCTCTGCGCTTCCGACCGCTGCCAGCGCCGCCGCCTGCGCGCCGTTCGTCCGCGCCGGCGTGAAGGTCATCGACATTGCCGCCGACTTCCGCCTGCGCGACCCCGGGGAGTTCGCGGCCTGGATGGGCGCCGACCACCCGGCACCGGAGCTGCTGGAGATGGCGGTCTACGGGCTCCCCGAGCTCCATCGCGAGGCGATCCGCTCCGCCCAGCTCGTAGCGAACCCTGGGTGTTATCCCGCGGCCTCCATTCTTGCCTTGGCCCCGGCGGTGGCGGCGGGCATCGTGGAGCCTCGCATCGTGGTCGATGCCAAGTCGGGGATCTCCGGCGCGGGCCGCGGGACCGGCGGCGGCTACAACTTCAGCGAAGTCAACGAGGATGTTTCGGCGTACAAGATCGCGAGGCACAACCACCAACCGGAGATCGCCCAGGAGTTGGCGGCCTTGGCCGAAGGCGTTCGGCCGACGGTGACGTTCGTTCCCCATCTCGTGCCGATGACGCGTGGCATCCACGCGACCTGTTACGCACCGCTCCGCAAGGCGGTGAGCCAACCGGAGGTGGTCGAGCTTTACCGCGACTTCTACGACGGGCATCCGTTCACGCGTGTGACCGAGACCCCTCCCCATACGAAACACACGCTCGGAAGCAACCGCTGTCTCGTGCATCCGGTCGTCGACGAGCGGAACGGGATGCTTGTGGCCATCGGCGTGCTCGATAACCTCGGAAAGGGGGCAGCGGGCCAGGCCATCCAGAACATGAACCTCATGTGCGGCCTTCCCGAGACGGCCGGCCTCGACGGGGCGCCGCTCTACCCATGACGACCATCGACTCGACGGGGACGGTGACAACCCCCCGCGGCTTCAGGGCGGGCGGTACGTACGCGGGCATCAAGACCTTCGGTGAGGGGAAGCTCGACCTCGGCCTGCTCGTCTCCGACGTTCCGTGCACGGCGGCCGCGGTCTACACCACCAGCCGGTTTCGAGCGCCGGCCATCGAGGTGGACCGGGAGCACCTCGCCGACGGGAGAGCCCAGGCGGTGGCGGTCAACAGCGGCGTAGCGAACGCGGGCACCGGCGAACGCGGCCTGGCCGATGCGAGGCGATTCGCGGAGCTGGCCGCGGTTCGCCTCGGAATCGACCCCCGCGACGTGCTCATCTGCAGCACGGGCGTCATCGGCGAGTTCCTGCCCCTCGAGAAAATCGAGGCAGCCCTGCCCTCCATCGAGCTCTCCCCGCTCGGCGGACTCGCCTTCGCACGGGCGATCATGACCACCGATACCCGGCCGAAGCACGGTGCCGTCCACTTCGGTCCGTACACCATCGGGGGCTGCGCCAAGGGCGCGGGGATGATCCACCCCAACATGGCCACGATGCTCGCCTTCCTGACCACGGACGCGCCTGTCGAGCGAGGGTTCCTGGAACGGGCGCTCCGGGCCGCCGTCGACCGCTCCTTCAATCTCGTGTCCGTCGATGGCGACACCAGCCCGAGCGACACGGTCATCCTGCTCGCCAATGGTCGGGGCGGCGGGGATCCCCTGAGCGAGGGACACCCGTTGGCGGCCGCGTTCGTCCAGGCCGTGGAAGCGCTCTGCGTGCACCTCGCGAAGGCCATCGCCCGGGACGGCGAGGGCGCGACGAAGCTCATCGAATTCACGGTCCGCGGTGCTGCCGACGAAACGGACGCTCGCCGCCTGGTCCGGCTCCTGAGCACGTCGTACCTGCTGAAGAGCGCGGTGCACGGCGCCGACCCGAACTGGGGGCGCATCGTGGCGGTCATCGGCCGCTCGGGTGCGCGGTACGAAGAGTCGGCCGTGCGGGTCTCTCTGTGCGGAACGGAAGTCTTCGCCGGTGGACGGCCGACGGAGTGCGACCTCGCTCGAGTAGCCGAGGCGATGAGGGGCCCCGAGGTGACGATCGTGGTCGACCTCGGCGCCGGCGAGGCAGCGGCGACGGGCTGGGGCTGCGACCTTTCGGCCGAATACGTCTCGATCAACGCGGACTACCACACATGAGCGCCCCCTTCGTCATCAAGGTCGGCGGCAGTACCATCGACCGCGGCGAGGCGGGCATCGAAGGCATCGCAGCGCTTGCGAAGAGCGGCGAACGGGTCGTCGTCGTGCACGGCGGCGGGCCCGAAGCGACGCGATGGCTCGAGGCGATGGGGATCCCGACCCGCTTCGAACGAGGGCGGCGGGTAACCGATGAGCGTGTGCTGCCCGTCGTGGCAGCGGTGTTCGCGGGGCTGGTGAACAAGCGACTCGTGGCCGCCCTCGCCGAGGCCCGCGTCTCCGCCGTCGGGGTCTCCGGCGTCGACGGGGGTCTCCTTCCCTGCCGCATCGCCGACCCCGAGCTCGGGTTCGTCGGCGAACCGGAAACGCCGAACCCGGCCGTCCTGGAGGCGCTGTTGGCCGCGGGGTTCGTGCCCGTCGTCGCCCCTATCGGATTCGTCCGGGCGGCGGACCGAACGGAGCTGGTGAACGTCAACGCCGATACCGTCGCTGCCGCTCTCGGCGCGGCACTCCGGGCCACGGAGGTGAACTTTCTCACCGACGTCGAGGCGGTGCGCGGTCGCCGGGGCGAGCCGCTGACGGCCCTCACGGCCTCCGAAGCGCGGGCGCTCATCGCCGAGGGCGTCATCGCCGGCGGGATGATCCCCAAGGTCGAGGCGTGCTTGGCTGCCGCCGCTCGGGGAGTGCCGGCCCGGATCCTCCATGCGCGGGACGCCGCCAGGCTCGCGGCCGGGACCCCTCCTGGGACGCTCGTGCTCCCGGAGCGTTAGCGGCCGCACCGAGGGTGGGCTACCATGGCCCCATTCCTTCCTGCAGCAGGGCCACGATGACCGACTGGATCGCCGAGGAACGGCGCTACCTGTTCCAGAACTACGCTCGGCAGCCCGTGGTGCTCGTTCGCGGCCAAGGGACGCGCGTGTGGGATGACCAAGGGCGCGAGTATCTCGATTTCGTCGGCGGCCTGGCCGTGAACGTCCTCGGACACGCCCACCCCGCCGTTGCTGAGGCGATCCGCCGGCAAGCGGAGCAGCTCATCCACGTGTCGAACCTGTACTACTCCGTGCCCATGATCGAGCTGGCCCGTCTGCTTTCGGAGGTATCAGGGTTCGAGCGCGTCTTCTTCTGCAATTCGGGCACCGAAGCGGTCGAGGCGGCCATCAAGCTTGCCCGCCGCTGGGGCCGCGATACGAAGGGCGGCGCGTACGAAATCATCGCCGCCCGGGATTCCTTCCATGGGCGCACGTTGGGCGCGCTGGCCGCCACGGGGAACGCCCGGTACCAGGAACCCTTCGAGCCGCTCCCTCCCGGCTTCCTCCACGTCCCTTGGAACGACGCCGAGGCCATCCGGGCGGCGACTACCCCGAAGACGGTGGCGGTCCTTCTGGAGCCCATCCAGGGCGAGGGGGGCGTCAACGTCCCATCCCCCGGCTACCTAGCGGAGGTGCGCCGCTGGTGTGACGAGCGCGGGCTGCTGCTCATCCTCGACGAGATCCAGACAGGGATGGGTCGCACCGGGAGCTTCTTCGCCTTCGAGCAGGAACGCATTCGGCCCGACGTCGTCTGCCTGGCGAAGGGATTGGCGGGCGGCGTCCCCATCGGGGCGGTCTTGGCCCGCGGCGAGGTGGCAGCGCATTTCGTCCCCGGCGACCACGGAACGACGTTCGGGGGAAACCCGCTCGCCTGTGCGGCAGGCGTTGCGACGGTGCGGACGATCATCGAGCAACGGCTTCCCGAGCGTGCGGCTCGAGCGGGCGAGCGGTTGATGGCGCGCCTCCGGGAGCTCGAAGACCGGCTGCCGCTGGTGACCGAGGTGCGCGGCCGAGGGTTGATGGCGGCGGTGCAGCTCGCTCGGGACGCAGCGGCGGAGGTCACGGCCCGCTGCCTTGAGCGGGGTCTCTTGGTGAACGCGGTGCGACCCAACGCCATCCGTCTGCTCCCTCCGCTCATCGTGACGGACGAAGAGATCGACCGCGCCTGCGAAATCCTGGCGGCTGCGCTGGCGGAGGCAGAACCTCCGAAATGAGTGGCGAGGTGGCCGTGGCAGCGGCCGTGCTCGCGGCGGTCGGAATGGGTGGCTCGGCGATGGTGGCTGTTGGGGCCGCGGGCGCACGGGGGCGCCTTCCCCGAAACCGATGGGCAGGTATCCGGCTCCCTTCCACGATGGCGTCGGATGCGGCCTGGGAAGCCGCTCACCGCGCTGCGGGCCCGATGATGGCCGCATCCGGCGGGCTAGCGGACGGCGTCGCCCTCTTGGCCGCTCTGCTGTTGTGGGTCGGGGTCCTCTCCGCAGAGGGGGCGCTTTGGGCTGGGTTGGGGGCGGCTCTCCTCATCCTCGCCCCCACGCCGGTGGCGACGGCCATCGCTGTCCGCCGGGCCTCCCGCGCCGTTTCCCGTGGGGCGTCGAACGGCGATACTCGGTAGCGGGCGGCCGCCGAAGGCCGTCCGCCCGGAGTGCGCGCTGGTGACCGAAGAGAAGACGCTCGTCCTCGCCTACTCGGGGGGACTCGATACGACGTGGGCCATCGCCTGGCTCACCCACGACCGCGGCTATCGCGTCGTGGCGCTGAACATCGACCTCGGCCGGAGCCGGGAGCAGCCCGTCATCGAAAGCCGTGCCATGGCTGCCGGGGCGGTGGCCGTGCGTATCGTCGATGCCAGGGACGAGTTCCTCCGCTACTTCGCCTTTCCCGCCCTGGCCGCGGGCGCGGTCTACCAGGACGCCTATCCGCTGGCCACCGCGCTCGCCCGTCCGCTGATGGCGAAGCTTCTCGTCGACGCAGCGCACGAAGTGGGCGCCGTGGCCGTAGCGCACGGCTGCACCGGGAAAGGGAACGACCAGGTGCGGTTCGACGTCGCCATCAAGACCCTCGACCCCTCGCTGACCATCATCGCGCCGACGCGCGAGCTCGCCATGCCGCGGGAGGCGCAAATCGAATACCTCCGGGCGCACGGCGTCGACATCCCCTGGGGCGAGAAGGGGCCGTTCAGCATCGACGAGAATCTGTGGGGGCGGAGCGCCGAGGCGGGCGTCCTGGAGGACCCCTGGCAGGAGCCGCCGCCCGAGGCGTACGAGTGGACGCGGGACCCCTCCCAGGCCCCGCCGGAGCCGCGCTACCTGGAGATCCGCTTCGAGCGCGGCATCCCGGTCGCGCTCGATGGCCGAGTCCTGCCACCCGTGGAGCTGGTGGAAACGCTGAATACGTTGGGCGGCGAATACGGGGTCGGGCGTATCGACCACATCGAGGACCGCTTGGTGGGCATCAAGAGCCGGGAGCTGTACGAAGCGCCGGCGGCGGTCATCCTCCACACGGCCCATCGCGCCCTCGAATCGATGACGCTCTCCAAACAGCAGCTGAAGCTGAAGCGGTACATCGCCCAGGAGTACGCCGAGCTCATCTACAACGGCCTCTGGTTCACGGCCCATCACCAGGACATCGCGGCGTACGTCGCCAGCACGCAGCGATACGTAACCGGCACCGTTCGAGTGAAGCTCGACCGCGGCCAGGCCATTGTGGTGGGGCGCCAGGCGGATCGCTCCTTGTACGATCGCTCGCTTGCGACCTACGATCGCGGCGACCGGTTCGACCAGTCCGCGGCAGTGGGGTTCATCACCATCTGGGGGCTGCAAGCTCGCGTGCAGGCGCGGGCGCAGCTTCTCGGCGATATCCCCGAGCCGCTGAAAATCGCCAAGCCCGAGGAGTCGTGACCATGGTGCAGGCCCCGGATGCCGCCGAGATCGCCGTGCTCTACGAGGGCCCCGGGCAGGGCGCCCAGGAGATCATGGGTGGCACCCTTGCCAACTTCCTCGTGGTGCGACCGAACCTGCCCGACAAAGAGGCGGCCGTCATCCTCAACGACCCTGCAGCGGAGTGGCTGGCGGAACGGTTGGGGGAGGCGCCGACGGCGTCCTTCCGCGAGCGCGCCGCGGCCCTCCTGGGCGAGCTGTGGATCCGCCACCTCTACAGGGAACACCGCCGGGTCGATTCGCTCTCCTTCCTCGGCCGCGCTGCCCTCGAAGGTCATCCCGAGCTGGTGGCGGCTTTCGAGCAAGCATGGCGCGAGGGAAACCTAGCCCGAGCTGCCTGAGGGCACGGTCAGCGTTCGACCACGCCGAGGATTTCGACCGCCGAGAGTCTTCCGAATGCCCGGCCGTCGACCCGCAGCTCCCCGTCCGGGTTGGAGGAGCACGCCATGGCAGACGGCCGATGCCAGCGCTCGTCCGCCTCGTTCGGGCATTCGAGCCTGACGTCGGGGAGTCCCCAAAAGGAAAGCATCACTCCGAGGGGGTCCGCAATCGGCTCCCTGGCGGACCCGTCCCAGACGAAGAGGTCGTACCGAAATTCGATGCACGCACCCCACTCGTTCCGGCTGACCGGGTACTGGGCAACCAGCGCTCGTCCATCCGGTGACACGGCCAATACGTCGTACGCCGTTTGGTCTCCGCCGCTCAGTGTCGAGACCGTCCGGCCCGTCCGGGTATCGACGATCGCGATGGTGCGGGCGGCGAGCCGGACGTCGGCGCAGCCTCCGAGCAGGCCGTCTCCGAATGCCGAAAACGTTCCGCTCCTGTCGGTGGCCATGTACTGATTGAAGGGAAGACTGCCGTACGAGCCATCGAGCCTTGCCCAGCCGAAGCGACCCCATTCCGTGTGCGTGACGGCCTGGGGGACGAGCTCGGAGCCACCGTCCTGCCAAACGAGGGGCGCGGGCGCGGCTCTCAAGAGGTCGAAGAGCTCGGGGCCGAACTCGCGGAGAACTTGCCCATCGGCGATGCGAACCACCACAAGGCCGCTCCGTTCGCGGACGAAGAGGGGGTCGCTCTCGTAGCCGATGGCGACTGCGCTCCTATCGGGAGAGATGGACACCCCCGTGATTGTTGTACCGGGCGGCGCGTGCCACAGCTCCCGAACCGTGCGGCCGTCGAAGCTTTTCGCCCGCACACCGCCTTCCGCTTGAATAATCAGAATCCCTTCTGCCGCCAAATAGGGACGATGGCTGGCCGACCGACCGAAGACGGTGCGGGAGAGGACGACAGCCTTCCGGTCGAGGTCGTACACGTGCAATCGATTGCCCAGAGGGGATCGTGCGAGCAAGACGAGCGCACGCGAAACGGCCACTCCGTCCCCGATGGCCTCAGGCGTACGCTCGGCGGGCGCGTCGGACTTGAGCGGTGTTTCAGGTTCTCCCCCGTCGGCGATGGGGAGGGGCGGGCAGCGGTGGGCACCGGAACGTCGTTCGAACGCCCCCGGCAGCCGGCAAGCGCGAGCGCAACAAGCAACAGGGCGAAGAGGAGGCGCATGCCTGATCCTCCCGCGGAGAATAGCCCTGCTCGGAGCCTTCCAACGGAACGACGTCGCGGGTTCCTCGTGCCGCCACGATGCCACCGCCGTACCTTCTGCTCGGAGCCTTGCAAAGAACAACGTCGCCCGGCCGCGAGAAGTTCCCGTATCCTGGCGACGACATGGCCCAGCGAAGGCGCGTGCGGCTCGACGAGGGCGGTAGGCCCCTCCGCGCGGAGGTTCCGGCGCCTCGGGAAGAGGAGCCGTCCTGCGAGTGTCCCCGCCTCGAGCCGGCCGATTGGCACGAGGTGGAGTCCGATTGGTCCGACATCGCCTTCCTCCGTGCGGGGCTCCCTGCGCTGTTCGGGGTGCCGCTTCGCTACGACGCCGCACGGCGTCGGCTGATGGAGCGAGCGGAAGCGGTGGGCCTTCGAGTGCCCGAGGACCCCATGCTGCTTCTCGGGCGGGGCCGTTTCCGGCGCCTCCTGCTTCTCGAGGTCGAAGGGGAAGCGCCCGGCGTGTGGCGTCCGGGCGGCTTCGCCTTCAGCCGTCTCGTCCCCGCGCCGTTCGGAGCCCTCCGGCGCGAAGCGGAGCGGACCGTTGCGGCCGCTCGCGAGCGGTACGGGCGCCCGCCCGACCACGTCTGGGTGTGGTACCTCACCTGTGGGCGCTGCTCGGCCGCGCGGCAGTTCGAAACGCTGTTCATCGCCCACTACTGCCAGGGACCGGAAGTCGGCCCGCCGTGACCCTCCGGGGTGTGTCGCGTACGATCGTGACACAAGCCCGCTCTCTCGGCCGCTGCCCTGCGGCGGGCTGTGACCGTATCGATGCCCCTCGTGAGGTGAGCCCGTGGTCGACCGCTACGAACCGCGCGCCATCGAGGAGAAATGGCAGCGTCGCTGGGAAGCCGACCGGATCTACGCAGCGGTCGATTTCGACCAGCGGCCGAAGTGGTACGCGCTCACCATGTTTCCGTACCCGTCGGGGGACCTCCACACGGGCCACTGGTACGCGATGGCGCCGAGCGACGCCCATGCCCGCTTCCGGCGGATGCAGGGGTACAACGTCCTCTTTCCCATGGGCTTCGACGCCTTCGGCCTCCCGGCCGAAAACGCTGCCATCAAGCGCGGCATCGACCCGAAGGAGTGGACGTACGCCAACATCGAGCGGATGCGCAAGCAGCTCCGCATGATGGGCGCCAGCTTCGACTGGGACCGCGAAATCGTCACCTGCGACCCCGAGTACTACAAGTGGACCCAGTGGTGGTTCCTGCAGTTCTACAAGCATGGGCTCGCCTACCGCGCCCGGGCCCTCGCGAACTGGTGCCCTGGCTGCCAGACGGTGCTCGCCAACGAGCAGGTCATCGACGGCCGGTGCGAACGCTCCGATGACATCGTCGAGCGCCGCTTCCTCACCCAATGGTTCTTCCGTATTACCGCCTACGCCGAAGAGCTGCTGAAGTTCGACGGCATCGACTGGCCCGAGCGCATCAAGGTGATGCAGCGGAACTGGATCGGGCGGTCGGAGGGGGCGTACCTCGATTTCCCGGTGGACGTTCCCGGCGTCGAGGAGAAGATCCGCGTCTTCACCACCCGCCCCGACACGGTGTACGGTGCCACCTTCGTCGTACTCGCACCGGAACACGACCTCGTCCCGAAGGTCACGACGCCCGAGCAGCGGGCGGTGGTGGAGGAGTACCAGCGTCAGGCCTCGCGGGAGACCGAGATCGAGCGGATGTCGACCGAGCGCGAGAAGACCGGCGTCTTCACCGGGGCCTACGCCATCAATCCCTTCAACGGCCGTCGAATCCCCATCTGGATCGCTGACTACGTGCTGGTCACGTACGGGACGGGCGCCATCATGGCGGTCCCCGCCCACGACCAGCGCGACTTCGAATTCGCGGCGAAGTACGGGCTCGACATCATCCCCGTGTTCGACCACCCCGAGATCGACGTGACGAAGCCGCTCGAGCGGGCCTTCGAACACGGGACGCGGATGATCAACTCCGGCCCCTTCGACGGAACGCCGGCGGAGGACGCCATCCGCGCGGTTGTGGAGTATGCCGAGCGGGAGGGGATCGGCCAGCGGGCGGTGACCTACCGTTTGCGAGACTGGCTCATCTCCCGCCAGCGGTACTGGGGTGCTCCCATTCCCATTGTCTACTGCGACGCCTGCGGAACGGTGCCCGTACCCGAAGACCAGCTTCCCGTGCTTCTGCCCGAAAAGGTTCAGTTCCTTCCCACCGGGCAGTCGCCCCTCACGATGATCCCCGAGTGGGTGAACACGTCCTGCCCGCAGTGTGGTGGGCCGGCGCGCCGCGAAACGGACACGATGGACACGTTCATCTGCTCGAGCTGGTACCAGATGCGGTACATCGACCCACACAACGCGGAGCGGCCCTTCTCGCCCGCCCTGGCGGAGTACTGGCTGCCGGTCGACCAGTACACGGGGGGTGCGGAGCACGCCGTGATGCACCTGCTCTACACCCGTTTCTTCTGGAAGGCCGCGCGGGACATGGGGCTGGTGAAGGGCGACGAGCCGATGCTCCGGCTCTTCAACCAGGGCGTCATCCTCGGCCCCGACGGGAACCGCATGTCGAAGAGCCGTGGGAATGTGGTGGCGCCGGACGAGCAGGTGGAGCAGTACGGCGCTGACGCTTTCCGCTGCCAATTGATGTTCATCGGTCCTTGGGAGCTTGGCGGGCCTTACAACCCCACCGGCATGCAGGGCATCGTCCGGTGGCTGCGGCGGGTCTGGTCGCTGGCCCTCGAGCCGCCTCAGCTCGTCGACGCCCCCGATGCTCCGGAGACCCTCGCCCTCCGCCGGGCCATGCACAAGACCATTCGGGTCGTCACCGACGACATGGAGCACTTCCGTTTCAAT
This sequence comes from bacterium HR29, assembly GCA_002898215.1. Classification (GTDB taxonomy): domain Bacteria; phylum Chloroflexota; class Dehalococcoidia; order Tepidiformales; family Tepidiformaceae; genus HRBIN29. The sequence continues at coordinate 712,747 of BEIF01000001.1, forward strand.
ACGCTCATCGCCCGCCACATGGAGTTCTGCAGCGAGCTGCAGCGGGTACGGGAGCGTGGCCAGGCCGACCGCGACGCCTGGAACGAGGCGGTCGAGACGATGTTGCTGCTCATCGCGCCGCTGGCACCCCACATCACGGAGGAGCTTTGGGAGCGGCTGGGAAAGCCCTACAGCATCCATCTCCAGCGGTGGCCCTCCTACGACCCCGACCTGGCTAAGGACGAGGAAGTGGAGGTGGTGGTTCAGGTGAACGGGAAAGTGCGCGGGCATCTGCGGCTCGCGCCCGATGCCCCTGAGGAAGTGGCTCGGACTCGCGCCCTCGAACTGGAGCGGGTGCGGGCGGCGCTCGACGGGGGCACTCCGAGGCGGGTGATTTACGTCCCGGGCAAGCTCGTCAACTTCGTTGTGTAGGGGCAGGAGCGCGCGGAGCCCGTCACCGTGGAGGAACGGAGAACTTCGTGAAAAATTTGCGATTCCTCGGTGGACATCGGAGAGCCGGGGAACTACCTTGCGGGTTGCGCCCACATCCTCGTCGAGGAGGTTCGGGATGCAGCTCAGGCGCACGCAGAAGGAGGCCGTAGTGGACGAGCGCACACGCGACCGCATCCCCCACGAGGAGACCGATGTCGACGCGGTGCTCGCCGCGCTGAGCAATGGAGTCGAGAAGTCACGGGAGGAGCCGGCTGCAGCGGTGACCCGCACGGCCGTCAGCCTCATCGACCGCCAGTCGTCGTTCGATGGCCAGTTTCGTACCGAGAAGGACCTGCGCATCGAGGGAACAGCTGCGGGGCAGATCCATTGCGGCGGCACTCTCACCGTGGAACGAGAGGCAACCGTCAAGGCGAAGGTCGAGACGCGAGACCTCGTGGTGCGGGGACGCATCGAGGGGGACGTGTCGTGCAGCGGGCGGGCCGTCCTCGCCAGTACAGCCGTCGTGAGTGGCAGCCTGAAGGCGGCTACGCTCGTGGTCGAGGAGGGCGCGTCCCTCTCGGCGACGGTCGAGGTGGTGCCAAGCGTCCGGCCTGCGGCAGCGACGCCACCTCCTCCCGACCGGGTGGCGGAGCGGCCGCCAGAGCCGGCTCCGGTGGGGGCCATCGGGGCGCCGCCTGCCGAGTTCCCATCGCGGCCCGGGTCGCGGTCTCGCTCCGCCCCGTCGTTCTCCCTCGTCTCGACAGAAGAGCGGTAGCGCTCAGTTCAGGCGGGGATCCATCGGCGCCCAGGCGAACATCGCCAGTTGGCCGCGCTGGCGCCGCAGCACCGTTCGCCAGAGGATGGCCGGTTCGGGTGTGAAGATATCCTCCGCTCGGGGGTCCACCACGAACCACGCGCCTTCGGCGAGCTCTCCCTCGAGCTGCCCGCCTGCCCAACCCGAATACCCGGCGTAGACGCGAACAGCCTGCAGCAGGGGCAGGAGGGCCCCCGGTCTCGAGAGGTCGACGATGCCCACCCCGTCGATGATCTCCGTCCACCCTTCGGACGGGGCTTCGGCGGTGGGACGTAGCCTCGCGAGTCCGAAGGCGTGGGATGGTTCGACGGGGCCTCCCGAGAACACGAACGCAGGGTCGGCGGCCGCTTCGGTCCATTCGGGCAGGTGCTCGCGGAGCGGAGCCGTCTCCACCGGCCGGTTCAGCACGAGGCCGAACGCCCCGTTCTCGTCGTGGAAACAGAGCAGGACGACCGTGCGGACGAAGTTCGGGTCGAGCAGTTTCGGCGTTGCGACGAGCAGCTTGCCGCGGAGAGAGGCTGTCACAGCTCCATCGTGACAAGGCCCCGCTGCCTGTGGGAGGGCGGAGCGGGGCCCGACGCGAAGTCGTCGTAGGTACCTAATACGTGCGGAAATACACGTTGCCGTTATAGACCCAGGTCTCGACCTTCACGTTGAGACGTTTGGCCGCCCGGGCGATACGAAGGACGAGGCCGCGCGCTGTCTCGTTTCCCTCGGGGCGGAGCTCGCCGACCTCGTTGGGACCGAGCTGCCGGACGAAATCTTCATAGAGCCGCATTCGGGCGGTGAGACGGCCCGTTTGCCGGCTGGGGGGTGGTGCCTGGTCAGCGGGGAGCTTGCGAAAAACTGCCACTTCGAACCTCCCAAGGTGAAATATGGCTTCCGTATTCGACTCTAGCGGAGGTCCGAGTCTTTGTCGACCGTTTTGGCAATCGTAACGGCAACGTCTCCAATTTGTCCCAAACGAGTTTCGCCTGTGAACGCACCCTCCGATACTGCGGGAGCGAAAGCGGGCGAATCGGCTCGTCGAAGCGTTCGACCTCTCCTTCAGCGGCGCTCTTGCAAGTTCATGATGCTCGTACGAATCGCATCGAGGAAGGCCTGGAGCTGGTGTTCGAGCCTCCGCAACACTTCGAGAGCGTACTGGTCGGCATCGTCGAGCTGTTTGGTTGCCGCCTCCGCCGCTTCGCTCAGGTGGGCGGCAGCGACGGCATCGGCCTCCGCAATCGTCTGGCGGGCGCGCTGCTCGGCCTCGAGGAGCATCTGCTGGCTGCGTGCTTCGGCTTCGCGCACGATGTCGCTTTCCGCAAGGATGCGTTCCCGCTCGCGGTACGCCTCCTCGATGATGCGCCGAGCAGTTTCGCGGGCGTCCTGGATGATCTGGTCCCGACCTTCGAGGATCTGAGCAGCCTGGCGCAGGTCGGCCGGGATGGCGAGCCGGAGCTGATCGATGATGTCGAGCATCCGTTTCCGGTCGACGACCAGGTTGCCGCCCACGGGGAGCCTCCGTGCTTGGACCACCAGCTCCTCCAGGGCGTCGATGAGATCGAAGATCTCCACGGTGTGCTCGCGCTCAGTCCTCGAAGCCGAAACGCCGGCGGAGCGCCGTGCGCACGTGCGGGGGAACGAGGTCCTTCACATCGTAGCCGAGGCGGGCGACTTCGCGGATGCGGCTGGCGCTGATGTAGAGGAAATCCTGGCTCGCCATCAGGTAGACCGACTCCAAGTGGGGGGCCATCTTCCGGTTCATCATCGCCATGTCGAATTCGGCCTCGAAGTCGCTGACGGCGCGAATCCCGCGTACGATGGCTACCGCTCCCTTCCGTCGGGCGAAATCCACCGTCATCTCGTCGAAGCCCTCCACCTCCACGTTCGGCAGGTCTTCGACGGCCTTTCGAAACATCTCGATGCGTTCTTCCCAGGAGAAAAGCGAACCCTTTTCGCGGCCTTTTACGACCGCAACGATCACGCGGTCGAAGAGGTGCGTCATCCGCCTGACGAGGTCGAGGTGCCCGTTCGTAACTGGGTCGAACCCGCCCGGGAACACTGCAATCCTCATGCCGCCTCCTGCTCGACGTAAAAACTCAACGTGGTGTCGCCGTAGGTTCGCGCGTCAACGAGCGCAAGCCCCGTTGGCCGTCCGGGCGGATTGTACCGACTCGCATGCTCGTAGACGACCACGCCTCCCGGCGCTAGCAGGCGGCGGACCTCCGCCAGCGTCTCCTCCCCCTCGGGCGCTCCGTATGGCGGGTCGAGGAGGACGATGTCGAACCTCCCCTCGACCCAGCGGAGGGCATCTGGGAGGCGTCCCCGGATGACGGTGGCGCGGTCGCTGTAGCCGGCCGCCGCCAGGTTCCGGAGGATCGTTTGGCATGCTTCGCGGTCCCGCTCCACGAACACGGCCGACGCTGCGCCGCGGCTGAGCGCTTCAATGCCGAGGGCGCCCGTTCCCGCGAAGAGGTCGAGGACCCGCGCCCCGGTGACCCTCGCGCCCAGGATGTTGAAGAGCGCTTCGCGCACCAGCCCGGTTGTGGGGCGGAGACGGACGCCTCGCGGCTCGGCGAGGGGCGTCCCCCGAGCCTCTCCACCGGTGATGCGGAGGGGACGCCTCGCCATCGTCAGCCGCCGGCGGCCGCTGGCGGTGGCTGCACCGCCACCTCGATGGTGTTCTCGAATCGGAATACGCCGTCGCCTACCTGAAGCGTAATGCGGTACGTGCCCGGCTGGGGCGGCGCCGTCCAGGTCACCGCTCCCCGCGCACCGCCCTGGAGCGTGCCGCCCGAGGCCGTCCACCGCGGCTCCAGGTCGGCCGGGTTCGGTTGGACGAGCACGGGCTGGCCAGATTCGATGAAGGGCTCCAAGGCCGGCCAGATGTCACCGAGCAACGGGTCAGCGCTGACGTCCTCGATGGCTACGCCGCCGAGCTGGTGTTTCGTCACCAGCTCCAGCTTGAAGCCGATACTGAACGCGTTTTCGATCCACACGGTGCGGTTTCCGTTCTGCTTGTAGGTGAAGGTCACCGTCGCCGTGTTGGGGTCCCACACGATCCCCGACACACCGAGGTTCCGATCGATGTTCGGAGCGCTGATTTCGACGTTCGCATTGGTGCGGATTGGCTCGGCCGACGAGCCCGGCTGCGCAATCGCTGCGGCGATCCGCATCGCCTCCGCTAGCTTCAGGGTGCGGAAGCCCTCCGCCGAGGACTCGGTTGCATACGGCGTCACGGTGAGGACGAGCTTGTTCGCCGGCACCGAGAGCTTCAGGTACTCGAGGATCTCCGGCATATGCAGACGGTACAGCCGTTGGTCGCGCATGGGGGCGATCTGGACGATGTCGGCGGCTTCGCCCAGAGCCTTCCAGTCGTACGCGCCCTCCTCGACACGGTCGGCTAGGCGCTGCGGCGGGGGAAGCGTGAGGCTGAGCAGCTTCCCCTCCTTGTGCAGCGCTTGGGACAGCTCCAGGACGAGCAGCGAGAACGACTGGCGCAGGTCCGGCCGGAGGTCGAGGTAGGCGACGTCGATGCCGTCGGCGCCGGTGTCGCGGACCACGCGGAGGATGGCTTGGACGTGCGTCGTGCGGCTTGCGGCACTGGAGAGGATTGCGTCGACGTTCGCCAGGGAGCCCGTTGCCGCGCTGCTCGCGGAAATGGTGGGGAGCCATAGGGCCCCGCCCCGGTCGGCGACGAGCGTGGGCTGCCCTTCCACGCCCCCGTCGGCCGAAGGCCGAAAGTCGAGCGTATGCAGCATGGTGAGGGCACCCGCCGCCGAAGGATGGAGCGTCTGTCCAGCCGGCAGGTACCCGATGACGTGACCCGCCGGGAGGAGCCGTCTGAGCACCGCGACGAACGGCGGGACCTTCGCGACCGTCGCCTGCGCCTTCTTGCCCTCCTCGGCGAGCACGGCCGGCCCCAGCGGCGTCCAGGTCCGGCTCGCGGGGTCGTACTCGTAGAGGGCGAGTCCCCCGGCGTCGTCAGCGGCCCGTTCGAGCTTCACGCTGAGCTGGAACTCGGCCCCGTCCGGGAGGTCCCTGGTGTCACCCCTCAGTTCGTACAGCTTGCTGGCGAAGGCGAACCCGGCTGGCGGTTCGGCTTCGACGCTGCTCGGGCAGTACACGTCGCTGCAGCTATCGCCGCGGACCCAGCCGATGATGAAGGCAGCCACGATGACCAGCCCGCCGATGATCCCGGCAAAGGCTGCCAGTCGCGGCCACGACGGGCCCAGGCGGCGGCTCGGCCGGTGCGGGGCTGGGCGTCCCCATCGTGCTTTCGGCGTATCGCGCATCGTTCCTCCGGCGGTCGAACCCGCTCCGGATCAGCAGGGTGGCACGGCGCTGCGGTATCGGTCCAGCAGGTCGCCGCAGGTCGAAACTCCCGCTTGCCGTTGTCGGCGCCTCCCGCAACGGGGTATACTCCCCCCGACTGAGGCGCGGCGGGCCTCGGTCCATTTTTTTACCGTCGGCCAGTGAGCGAGGCTAGCGTCTATGACCGAGAAAACGATCCCGTTGACGCCGGAAGGCCGCGACAAGCTGCTGAAGGAGCTCGAAGAGCTCCGCAGTCGGCGAAAGCTCATCGCCGAACGCATCCACCACGCCCAGGAGCTGGGCACAAGTCAGACCGACGCCGAGTACGAGGATGCGAAGCAGGAACAGGGGATGGTGGAGGGGCGGATCCTGGAGATCGAGGAGATCCTCCGCCGGGCCGTCATCATCGACGAGTCGAAGGTGCAGGGGGCCGGGCGCGTCGTCGTGGGCAGCCGCGTCGAGGTCGAGCAGGACGGCCAGGTGCGGGTCTTCCGTATCGTCGGCGCTCCGGAGGCCGACCCTTCCGTAGGGAAGATCTCGAACGAGTCCCCCGTCGGCCGCGCCTTACTGGGGAAGGCGCCGGGCGATGTCGTCGAGGTGAACGTGCCCAAGGGAGTGCTTAAGCTCAAAATCCTCAAGGTAGAGTGAGCGCCCCCGTCGAACCGCCTGCCGGGCGGAGGGCGAACGAAGGAGGCGAAGGCCCGTTGGACGACCTGTTGGCAGCGCGGCTCGCCAAGCTCGAGCAGCTGCGCGCCCGCGGCATCGACCCGTACCCGCCGAGGGTCCGCCGCACACACACTGCGGCAGAGGCCCGGGAGCTCGCCATCGCTGCGGGCCGCGAACCCGCTGCCGACAACGGAGCGGTGGTCGTGTGCGGTCGCGTCATGGCGCGCAGGGACATGGGCCGTGCGACTTTCGTCGACCTCCAGGACGGGAGCGGCCGGATTCAGGCCCTTCTCCGCCAGAACATCCTCGGGCCCGACGCTTACGAGTTGTTTCGCCTGGTGGACCTCGGGGACTTTGTCGCCATCGAAGGCCAGCCGATGCTTACGAGAACCGGTGAGCCGACGGTGGAGGCGCGGGAGTGGAGGATGCTGTGCAAGGCGCTCCATGCCCCGCCGGAGAAGTACCACGGCCTCGCCGACCCGGAGCTCCGGCAGCGGCGGCGATACCTCGACCTCATGGCCAACGAGGAGACGCGCCGCACCTTCCGCATCCGGACGGAGATGGTGCGTGCCATCCGCCGTTTCCTCGACGAGCGGGGATTCATGGAGGTGGAGACACCAATCCTTCAGGAGGTTACCGGGGGCGCCGCCGCCAAGCCCTTCGTAACGCACTACGACGCCCTCGATGAGGACCGGTACCTTCGCATCAGCCTCGAGCTGTACCTGAAGCGCCTCATCGTGGGAGGGTTCGACAAGGTGTACGAGCTTGGCCGGAACTTCCGGAACGAGGGATTGGGCTGGAAGTACAACCCCGAGTTCACCATGCTCGAGACCTACGAGGCGTACACCGATTACCACGGTGTCGCGGAGATGGCCGAGGCGCTCGTCTCGACCGTGGCATCGGAGGTGCTGGGCACGCGGACCATCACGTTCCGGGGACACGAGATCTCCCTCGAACCCCCATTCCAACGGATGACGATGTACGAGGCGCTGGACCGGTACGCCGGCATCGACGCCGAGCGCCTCAGCACGGCCGAGGCGCTTCGCGCCGAGCTCGAGCGTCGGGGCCTCGAGACCGACCCCCGCTGGGGGTGGGGCAAACTGCTCGACGAGGCGATGAGCGCGTACGTGGAGCCCAACCTCATCCAGCCGACGTTCCTCCTCGACTACCCGGTGGAGCTCTCCCCGCTCGCCAAGCGGAAGCCTGACAATCCGCGCCTGGTGGAGCGGTTCGAGCTCTTCATCGGCGGTCTCGAAGCTGGCAACGCCTACACGGAGCTCAACGACCCGATCGATCAGCGGCGGCGCTTCGAAGAGCAGCTGGCGATGCGGGCGGCGGGCGACGAAGAGGCGGAGATGCTCGATGAAGACTTCCTCCTCGCCATCGAGCACGGGATGCCCCCCACCGGCGGCTTCGGCATGGGCATCGATCGCTTGGCCATGCTCTTCACCGGTCACGCGACCATCCGCGAGGTCATCCTCTTTCCGCAGCTGCGGAAGGTGAAGTCGTAGCGAGGGGGCGGTGGCAGAGTCGGGAACGCCGCGGTACGCCGACATCGAGCGCCACCACACGGCAACGGCGTACGTCGTTGCCGGCGAGCGGACGTTGCTCATCTGGCATCGAAACCTGGGGATGTGGCTTCCTCCCGGTGGCCACTGCGAGCTGAACGAGGACCCCGTCTCGGCCGCTGTCCGCGAGGCCCGCGAGGAGTCCGGCCTCGATGTCGAAGTGGTGCCCTTGCATCCCCTCATCGAGTGCTCGGCACCGCAGGTGCTCCCGCCGCCTGCCGTCATCCTCCTCGAGGACATCATCCGGCCCGACCAGCCGTATCATCAGCACATCGACCACGTCTTCTTCACGCGTGCACGCGGGGAAGTGGACTTCGAGGCTCCGGTCCCCGGCGGGCCGGCGCGTTGGCTGACGCGCGCCGAGCTCCTCGACGCGGGGCTTGCCCTGCCCAACCCCGAAGGGACGCTCGTTCCCGTGGCCGAGGACGTCCGGCTGCTAGGGGTGCAGGCCATCGACGTTGTGAGCTCTCGGGAGGCGGTCCGTGCTTAGCGTCCAGTTCATCCGCGAGAACGCGGAGCGGGTTCGTCGCGACCTCGCTCTCCGCAACACGACGGCGCCCATCGACCGCATTCTCCACCTGGACGACCGGCGCCGCGCGCTGCTCCAGGAGGTCGAGGCCCTCCGGCACGAGCGGAACGTGGCGAGCAAGGCCATCGGGCAGACGAAGGACCCCGAGGAGCGGGAGGAGCGCATCCGGGCGATGCGTGCCGTCGGTGCGCGCATCGATGCCCTCGAGGCCGAGCTGCGCGATGTGGAGCGCGCCCTCCGCGAAGCGCTTCTCGAGGTGCCGAACGTCGTCGACCCCTCCGTGCCTCCAGGCCCGGACGAGAGCGGCAACGTCGTCGTCGAGGAGTGGGGCGAACGGCGGACCTTCGATTTCGAGCCCCTGCCCCACTGGGAGCTGGGAGAGCGCCTCGGCGGCCTCGACTTCGAGCGTGGGGTGAAGATGGCCGGGAGCCGCTTCTTCGTGATGCGGGGGCCGCTTGCACGGCTGCACCGAGGGCTCATCGCTTGGATGCTCGACCGCCACCGCGAGGCCGGCTTCGTCGAACACTACCTGCCCTACATGCTCACCGAGGCGTCGCTGTACGCCTCCGGCCACCTCCCGAAGTTTCGCGACAACCTCTACCACGACGACCAGGAGGACTACTTCTGGGTGCCCACGGCCGAGGCGCCGTTCGTGAACTTGTACCGCGACGAGATCCTGCCGCCCGGGAGCCTGCCGAAGCGGTTGGTGGCGCACACTCCGTGCTTCCGAAGGGAGCAGATGAGCGCCGGCCGCGACGTCCGCGGCATCAAGCGGCTGCACCAGTTCGAAAAGGTCGAGCTCTTCGTCATCTGCGAGCCGGCTACCAGCAACTCCGAGCTGGACGGCCTCGTTCGGAGGGCTCGCGCGCTCCTGGAGGAGCTGGAGCTTCCCCACCGAGTCGTCCAGCTTTGTAGCGGCGACCTCGGGTTCAGCGCGGCAAAGACGTTCGACATCGAAGTCTGGGCTCCCGGGGCGGGCGAGTGGCTCGAGGTGAGCTCCGCCTCGAACTGCCTCGATTTCCAGTCCCGGCGCGCGAACGTCCGCTACCGGCCCGAGCCTGAAGCCCCGGTGACCTTCCCACACATGCTCAACGCCTCGGGGCTGGCCCTGCCTCGCACGCTCATCGCGGTGATGGAGACGTACCAGAACGCCGACGGGACGATCACCGTCCCCCGCCCCCTCCGGCCGTACGTCGGCACCGACCGCATCGAGCCGCTGGAATAGTACGGGCCCCGCCCAAGCGGGGCCCGCAGCGATTGTCTCGCGCGACCGTCAACTGCTCTTCCCGTGGCCGTTCTGTCCCACAGCCGTCGCGGCGTGCTCAGGCCGTTCGAGGATCTCGTCGATGAGGCCGTACGCTTTCGCCTGCTGGGGGTCGAGCCAGAAGTCACGGTCGGTATCCTGCTCGATCTTCTCCAGCGGTTGACCGGTGTGCTTGGAGATGATCTCCCGCAGGACGCGTTGCAGGCGGAGTGTCTCCCGTGCCTGGATCTCGATATCGCGCGCTTGGCCTTGCGCGCCGGACATGACCTGATGCAGGTGCATGGTGGAGTGGGGCAGCGCATACCGCTTCCCCTTCGCGCCCGCGGTGAGCAGGACGGTGCCCATGCTGGCCGAAAGGCCGATGCACACGGTGGCGACGTCTGGGCGGATCAACTGCATCGTGTCGTAGATGGCGAGCCCTGCCGTCACGCTTCCGCCCGGGCAGTTGATGTACATCATGATGTCCTTCTCGTCGTCCTCGCGCGCCAGATAGAGGAGCTGGGCGATGACGATGTTCGCCACCATCGCGTCGATGGGGGTGCCGAGGAAGACGATCCGCTCCTTGAGAAGCAGGGAGTAGATGTCGTAGGCGCGCTCGCGCCGCCCGTCCGACTCGATGACGTAGGGGATGATGTTCGTGGGCGGAAGGTACGGAGGCGGCGGCACGTTGCCACCGATGATGTCGCGCAGGACTTCATAGCTGCCCATGAACGCCTCCTCTCGCTCTCCAGTGTGCGGTGCCGCCGGCCAAGCTGCCAAGCGGAAGCCGATGGCCGAACGGCCGTCGGCCATCCCGCCGGAGCCGGTACAATCCTTCGCAGGAACGATGGGAAGGAGTCCTGCCGATGCGCAGGTGTCCGTGGTGCGGACGTGAGAACCTGAACGTGTACGTCTATTGCCAGGGCTGCGGGCGCGGTTTCGCCGGGCCTGAGCGGAAGGAGAAGCCGCGGGAGGGGAAACGCCGCGGGCTGCTGGGCTTCCTCCGCCGGGCAGCGTAGCTAACTCAGCGGCGCGGAAGCCCGTGCCGCCGGAGCTGCGCCACCCGCAGGGCGGAGACCGTCGCCACGCAGTAGGGGACGCAGTAGGTCAAGGGTGTTTTCCACAGCATCGCCGCCTGGAGGTTCCCCGAAGCGAGCTGGTCCCCCTGGTTGATGGCGGTGAGGACGGTACCCACGACAGCGGCGACGGTGAGGGCCGTCCGCACGACCCTGCGGGAAGAAAGCGTGTGCCGGAGGCAAAGGTGGACGGGTGCCCCGTCGTCGCCCTCGACCCGGAAGCGAGCGAAGGAGTGAGCGCCGCGATCGCAAGGGGGGAGGACTCCGCTCTCGTCCTCCGAGGCGCGGCTCACACCGGCGGCTGCGGTCATCTCACTCAAAGTTTCGAGTCGACCTGGGAGAATCCGAAGTACTGGTTCAGCGCCGAGAGCCGTCCGCTCAGCAAGAGGACGCCGAGCCCGATGAGCATGAGGGCTGCCGCGACCTCCACGGCGGGAGTCCATCGCTGGAGGGCGCGGACCATCCGGGTGGCATCGCTCACGGCCAGGGCTGCTGCCAGGAAGGGAACCGCGAACCCGAGGGCATAGAAGCCGAGGAGGTACGTACCGGTAACCACGTCGCCCGATTGGCTGGCCAAGGAAAGGATGCCACCCAGCACCGGTCCCACGCACGGCGTCCACCCGGCAGCCAGGGCAGCACCGGTCACGGCCGAGCGCACGTACCCCGCCTTCCGACCGGCGCCGGGGTCGAATTGGACGGTGCGGGAGAGGAGCGAAAACTGGACGATCCCCGAGAACTTCAGCCAGGCGACGAGGGCCGCTCCCATCAGAAGGCCCACGCGCAGCCGGTCCCCTCGGATGTCGGCGAGCTCTACGATGCCCACGAGCAGGAGGGAGACGGCGGCGAGCATCGCCGCGGACTTCAAGAGCGAGCCTTTACCGTAGGACGGCACGAGCGAGGCGCCGAGCACGATGACCACGATGCCGGCTCCCTGCTGCAGCTCCCGCTGGTGGTCCTGCAGGAAGTACCCCAGGGCGCCCGCACCCGCTCCGAGGGCGATGAACACGGCCGCCAAGCCGAGCAGGAACGCGGCCGCCTGACGGAGCACCGCCCCTCGGCTCGCGGCGATCCGGCCATCCTCGATGCTGGCGCCCGCCACCTGCGTGAGGTAGATGGGCACGAGCGGCAGCACACAGGGGGACACGACCGACAGCACGCCGGCGGCGTAGGCGAGGAGCGGCCCGCCAGCCCCACGGAGGTCGAACGAATCTGCGGAGAGCCCGAAGGCGAGCACGCCCGCCACCGGCAACAGGCCCAACACCCCCAAGACCGCGTACGCAGGCCAGGCCGCGGATGTCCGTTCGCCCCGGGTGGTTCCAAGCTCGGCTGAAGCGCTGCCCATTTCGCCTTCCATGGTGACACGCTGCCCGACCGAAGGCACGTGTCGGCGGTCACGTTGGCTCCTGGGCGCGGCGGCCTTCCCCGATCGAGCCTCGCTCAGCGGCCCGGCGCTCGAGGCCCTCGACATCGGCAACGGCGATGAAGCGGCGTTCGGCCGTCACCAGCCCTGCGCGCTCGAACTCGTTCAGGGTGCGCCACACGGTTTCCCGGGTCGTCCCCAGGAGCTCGGCCAGTTCCTGGTGCGTGAAGCCCTCGATACGGCCGGAATTCCGGGCAAGGCGGAGGAGCAGCCTCGCTAACCGGGCCGGAACGGAGCGGACGGCCACGTTCTCCAGCTCGTCCTCGGCAGCCCGTAGCCTCCGGGCGACGCTGTGGAGGATGGCGAGCGCAGCGCTCGGGTGTTCGCGCAGCAGCTCCTGGATGTCCTGCCGGCTCATCACGCAGATGGCCGAGTCTTCGATGGCCTCGGCGAAGGTGTCCCCCATTCGCTGGGCGACGGTTGGCATGTCGCCGAACGTGGCCCCCGGTTCGAGGATGCCGACGACGACCTTTCGGCCGCCGCCCGTGAGTCGGTAGAGCGCCACCCGTCCGGTCTTCAGGAGGAAGAGCCCCTCCGGCGTGACGCCGGGGTGGTACACGACCGTCCCTCGGCGCGCCGTCATCATCGGCAGGCGCGCTCCGATGCGGGCGACGAAGTCGTCGGGAACCCCGTGGAAGAGCTCGTGCGCGCGGAGCAGGGCGACCCGTTCCGAGAGGTTGCTCGGCGCGTCGGAGGTGCGGCTCGTCGTCATCCACGGCCCTCCTCGCCGAATTCTACTCCTCGAGGTCGATCGCAAGTCCCGTCGCCCTCGTCGCCCGGGAGGAGCGCCTCGATCACCCGGAGGAGGGCGCCACAATCCGGCGTGCCGAGGTGGACGAGCCGTCCGCGAAAGGCGAACGCCGGCACGGCCCCGAACAGCTCCGAGGACGGCACCGTATCGATGTCGCGAACTTCGACGCGTACCCGTTCGAGCAGCGCCGGGCAGTCCAGCACTTTGCCCAGGGCACGCTGGCACCACGGGCAGGAGGGGTCGACGTAGACCACGAGGGGTTCGTCCACGCCGCGCAGGGTAGGGCGGGCTCGTTCTCCCGGCCGTGATGCGCGTCACGCCTCGGTGCCGAGGGCGGGGGCTACGATGCCGGCATGAAGCTCGCCGTGCTGCTCGCCGCGCTCGTTGCCGTGGCCGTCGCGGGGACATCGTGTGGAGGTGACAGCTCCCCGGTGCCCACGCCGGCGCCCACGCCAGCCGCGTCCGACGCGACGCCGTTCGACTACGAGGCGTACCAGTTCTCCCTCCTGTGGCCCGAGACGGATTTCAGCAAACGGACCGTCTCCCTTCTCGAGATCATCAGCGGCGGCGTTTCGCCCGATGGCATCCCGCCGCTCGATGCCGACGGTGCCACCTCCATCGCTTCACCGCGGGCAGGGAAAGCGCGGTTCGTCCCCGCGGCGGCGGCTCAGTATCCCGAGCGGATCCCGGTGACGTACGTGGTCGTGAACGGCGAAGCGAAGGCGTACCCACTCCACATCCTCACCTGGCACGAGGTGGTGAACGATCTGGTCGGCGGCGTGCCGGTGGTGGTCACGTTCTGCCCGCTTTGCAACACCGCCCTCGCCTTCGAGCGGAGGGTCGGGGATACGGTGTTGGATTTCGGCGTGTCGGGGATGCTGCGGAATTCCGACCTCATCATGTGGGACCGGCAGACGAAGAGCTGGTGGCAGCAGGCGCTCGGTGAGGCGATCGTCGGCACGTACGCCGGGACTCGGCTCCGCGCGATTCCAGCGCCCATCGTTTCGTTCGGGGAGTTCCTGCGCTCCTTCCCCGATGGGGCGGTGCTTTCCGAAAACACGGGGGTCGAGCGGAACTACGGCATCAACCCGTACGACGGGTACGACAGGCCCACGAATACGCCGTTCCTCTTCGTGGGCGAACCCGACCCGAGATTGCCTCCCATGGAGCGGGTCGTCGGCCTCGCCAGCGGCGACGGTCCGCTTGCCGTGCCCTTCTCCGCGCTCGAGACGGTTCGCGTTGTCCATGCCGATGTGGAGGGTTCGCCGGTTGCCGTCTTCTGGGCACCGGGCACGGCCACGGCGCTCGGCGAGGGGTGGATACCGGACGCGCGCGATATCGGCAGTGCCACGGTCTTCTACCGGCGCGCTGGCGAGATGGTGCTCGAATTCGAACTCGCCGGGGACGGTCGGTTCCGCGACCGCGGAACCGGAAGCGTTTGGACCCTCGCCGGGCTGGCCGTCGAGGGGCCGCTCGCCGGCACGCGGCTCGTCCCCGCCCCTCACCAGGTGCCGTTCTGGTTCGCCTGGGCGGCCTTCCATCCGGAAACGCGCGTCTGGCAGCCTGAGTGACCGCTCGGACGCTGCCGAAGCCTCCGCGGCCGTGGTAGGCTGGCGGGCGCAATCGTTCCCTTTGTGAAAGGCGACGCGGGAGGCGACCCCATGCGGTTCCGGTTTACCCCCGAGCAGGAGGCGTTTCGCCAGGAGCTCCGCGAGTTCCTGCGCGAAGAGGTACCGAAGGCGGAAGCAGTCGATGGCTTCAGCCAGTCGTTCAGCAAGAAGCTGGCCGCGCGAGGCTGGATCGGGCTCGCGTGGCCGAAGGAGTACGGCGGCCAGGGGCTGGGGCCTATCGAACAGATGATCTACACGGAGGAGATGATCCTCCACGACGCCCCGCGCGGCTACCACTTCGTGGCCGAACGTCAAGTCGGGCCATCGCTCATCCGTCACGGCACGGAAGAGCAGAAGCGAGAATGGATCCCGAAGATCATCAACGCCGACGTCAGCTTCGCTCTCGGCCTGTCGGAGCCGAATGCGGGATCCGACCTGGCGAACGTTCAGACTCGGGCCGAGCGCGACGGCGACGATTACGTGGTCAACGGGCAGAAGATCTGGACGTCCAACGCTCACCTCTGCGACCACATCTGGCTGGTGGTGCGCACCGACCCGAACGCCCCGAAACATCGGGGCATCAGTTGTCTCATCGCCGACCTTCGCGCGCCTGGTGTCACCATCCAGCCGCTGTACGACATGACCGGCGGCCACCACTTCAACCAGGTGTTCTTCGAAAACGTCCGCGTGCCCGTCTCGCGCCGGGTCGGTGAGGAGAACCAGGGCTGGTACATCCTCGCGGAGCACCTCGACTTCGAGCGGTCCGGCATCGAGCGCCTGGTGGAGCTCGAACGGCACTTCTGGGACGTCATCGAGCTTGCGCGGCGCCTAGCCCGCGAGGGCAGGCTGCCGCCGGCCTTGCGGCACCGGCTGGCCGAACTGGCAGTCGAGTTGGAAGTCGGGCGCCTGCTCTGCTACCGCGTTGCCTGGCTACAGAGCACCGGTCGCGTGCCCAACGCCGAAGCATCGATGGCGAAGGTGTTCGGGACGGAGTGGTCCCAGCGGGTCACCCAGGCGGCCATGAACCTCCTCCAGCTTTCCGGTGCGGCGTGGAAGGAGGGCGAATTCGGAGGGACGGCAGCGCGGCTCTACCTCCACGCCGTATCCCGAACCATCGCCGCCGGCACGAGCGAGATTCAGCGGAACATCATCGCCACGCGGGGGCTCGGCCTTCCGCGGAGCTAGGGAACCGCAGCTCCCGGGTCGCAGCCTCCCTCCGCGCCTGAATCGGAGCCCACCTTTCGCTTCCGACATATGGCGGGCCGGCACCTCGGGGTGCTCACCGCCAGATGCGACCCTTCTGCCGCCCACCGGTCACTCGTACGAAAGCCGTGGCTCCTCCGGGGAGGTTCCGGCGGGATTGTGGGGGGAGATGGCGACCCCGAGCGGATTCGAACCGCCGATCTCCACCTTGACAGGGTGGCATGTTAGACCACTACACCACGGGGCCGCTCTGCCACCTAGCCTACAAGATGACGGCGCTTCGGGGAACGGTCACCGACGGAGGCAGCGCTTCCCGGAGCGCGTGCCGGAATCCCCCGCTACACTGGGCATCGCCCACCGCCAAACCACGACGGAGCAGTGCCGTGGCCATCCTGCCCATCCGACGCGCTGGCGACCCGGTCCTCCGCGAAAAGGCGAAACGGGTGCGCGTCATCGACAGCTCCATTCACAAGCTCATCGAGGACATGTGGGACACGATGTACGACGCGCCCGGAGTGGGTCTGGCGGCTCCGCAGATCGGCGTTCCCCTGCGCGTGATCGTCATCGACGTCCCCGGGCACGAGCGGATCGCCCTGGTGAACCCGGAAATCGTCAAGCGTTCGGGCGAGCGGCGTGTGGACGAAGGCTGCCTCTCCGTCCCGGGCTTCCGGGGGGAGATCACCCGCTCGGTGAAGGTGGTGGCGAAGGGCATCGACCCGGCGACCGGGAAGGAGGTGCGTATCAAGGCCGAAAACGACCTCCTCGCTCAAGCTCTGGAGCACGAGATCGATCACATCAACGGCATCCTCTACATCGACTACCTGCCGGGTCCTGACGCGCTGATCCCGCTCGAAGACGCGCCCGAGGTGCGGCGGTGATCATCGGCGTCATCGGCGGGGAGCAGGCGACCCCCGACGAAGAGCGCCTCGCGTACGAAGTCGGCCGTGAGATCGGCCGCCGGGGCCATGTCTTGGTGTGCGGCGGCCGCGGCGGTGTCATGCGCGAGGCCTGCCGGGGAGCACGCGAGGCAGGGGGCCATACGATCGGCATCCTCCCGGGCGAGGACGCCTCCGAGGCGAACGAGTACGTCGAGTTCCCCATCGTGACCGGGATCGGCTTCGCTCGGAACGCCATCATCGCCCGCACGGCCGAGGCTCTCATCGCCATCGGCGGGCGTTACGGCACCCTCTCCGAAATCGCCTTCGCCTTCATTGCTGGCCGCCCCGTAGCGGGCCTGCGAACCTGGGAGCTTCGCACTCCCGACGGTGAAGCTGTGCCCATCGTCGCTTGCCACTCGCCCGCCGAGGCGGTGGATTACTGCGAGCAGTTCGCGCGACGAAAGGATTGAGCCCATGTTCGGCATCGTGATCGAAGACATAACGGCCTTGGAGGTCCTCGATTCGCGCGGCAACCCGACGGTTCGGGCACGCGTCGTCCTCTCGGACGGGTCGCTCGGCGTAGCCAGCGTGCCTTCGGGCGCCTCCACTGGCGCGCACGAAGCCCACGAACGCCGGGACGGCGGCTCCCGCTACGGTGGCAAGGGGGTCCTACAGGCGATCGAGGCCATCGAAGGCGAGATCGCCGACGAGCTGGCAGGCATGGACCCCTTCGAGCAGTGGGCCATCGATGAGGCGTTGCGGAGGTTGGACGGCACCCCCAACAAATCGCGCCTGGGCGCCAATGCTACCCTCGCCGTCTCCCTTGCCGTGGCCCGGGCGGCGGCCGAGAGCCTCGGGATGCCGCTCTACCGCTACCTCGGTGGTTCCGACGCGCGGGTACTCCCTGTCCCGATGTTCAACATCCTCAACGGGGGGAAGCACGCGCTCGATTCCACGGATTTCCAGGAGTACATGGTGATGCCCATCGGCCTGCCGAGCTTCCGCGAGGGGCTCCGCGCCGGTGTCGAGATCTACCACGCGTTGAAGGCGATCCTCCACGAGCGGGGGCTGGCGACCTCGGTTGGGGACGAAGGAGGCTTCGCCCCTTCCCTTCCTTCGAACGAGGCCGCAGTTGAAGTCGTCGTCGAGGCCATCGAGCGGGCCGGGTATCGCCCGGGCGACGAGGTGGTGCTGGCGCTCGACCCAGCGGCGAGCGAGCTGTATCGGGACGGCCGGTACCTGCTCGCCCGCGAGGGCCGCACGCTGGACAGCCAGGGGATGGCTGCCTTGTGGCGTGATTGGGTCCGTCGCTACCCCATCCTCTCCATCGAAGACGGCATGGCCGAGGACGACTGGGAGGGTTGGGCGATGCTCACCAGCGAGCTCGGGGCAGGCTGCCAGCTCGTGGGTGATGACTTGCTCGTGACCAACCCGGAGCGAATTCGTCAGGCGATCGACCGTGGCGTCGCCAACGCCCTGCTGGTGAAGGTGAACCAGATTGGGACGCTCACCGAGGCTCTCGAAGCGGTGAGGCTGGCTCACCGGGCGGGTTGGCGGACGATCATCAGCCACCGGTCGGGCGAAACGGAGGACACGTTCATCGCCGACTTGGCCGTGGCCGTCGGTTCAGGGCAGATCAAGACCGGCGCGCCCGCGCGAGGCGAGCGTACCGCGAAGTTCAACCGTCTGCTCGAAATCGAGGCGGAGCTCGGCGAGGGCGCCCTTTACGCTGGTCGCGACGCCCTCGCCGTTCGGCGCTAGGACTGTTGCTGCTGCCCTTCGCCGGAGAAGCCCGGGTTCCGCTTCGGGACGAGCACCTTGCGGCGGAAGTAGACCACCTCCTCGCCGCGCTGGTTGTAGCCCCGCGTCTCGACGGTGACGACCCCGCGGTCCGGCTTCGTCTTCGATTCCACCTTGTCGATGACCCTGGTTTCGGCGCGGATGGTGTCGCCGTGGAAGGTCGGGGCCTTGTGTTGGAGGCTTTCGACTTCGAGGTTGGCGATGGCCTTGCCCGAGACGTCCGGCACGCTCATCCCGAGGACGAGGGAGTAGACGAAGTTCCCGACCACCACGTTCTTCCCGAACTGCGTCTCCTCCTCCGCGTACCACCGGTCGGAGTGGAGGGGGTGGAGGTTCATGGTGAGGGCGCAGAAGAGGTGGTCTTCGGCCTCGGTGATGGTGTGCCCCGGCCAGTGTTTGTAGACGTCGCCGATCTGGAAGTCCTCGAAGTACCGCCCGAACTTCTCCCGTCCGTCGTGGACCGTCATTGCTGCGCGCCTCCTACACGGGGTAGTCGCGGACGATGTTCCGCGCGATGACGAGTTTCTGGATGTCGCTCGTGCCCTCGGCGATGACCATGACGGGGGCGTCGCGGTAGTACCGTTCGAGGGGCAACTCCTTGCTGTAGCCGACGCCGCCGTGGATGCGCATCGCGTCCAGCACCACCTCCTGGCAGATCTCGGTGGCGAAGAGCTTTGCCATGCCCGCCTCCAGGTCGCAGCGAAGGCCCGCGTCCTTCTTCCGGGCGGCGTCGAAGGTGAGCAGGCGGGCGGCGCGGATCTTCGTCGCCATCTCTGCCAGGCGGATCTGTTGCGCCTGGTGCTCGAAGATCGGCTTCCCGAAGGCGACCCGCTTCTGTGCGTAGCGGATCGCGTCGTCGAAGGCGGCCTGGGCCACGCCCACCCCCCGTGCCGCCACGTTGATCCGGCCGACTTCGAGCGCGCTCATCACCTGCTGGAACCCGCGGCCTTCTTCGCCGCCGAGGAGGTTGCGGGCCGGGACGCGGGCATCGTCGAAGGCGAGCTCCGTGGTTTCGACGCCTTTGTACCCCAGCTTGGGAAGGTTGCGGCCGACGAAGAATCCGGGCGTGTCCTTTTCGACCAGGAAGGCGGAGATTCCGCGGTGGGCCGGCTGCGCGTTCGGGTCCGTCTTCGTGAGGACGAGATAGACCCCGGCGCGCTGCCCGTTCGTGACCCACATCTTCTGGCCGCGGAGGAGGTAGTCGTCCCCATCACGCGTGGCGGTCGTCTTGATCGCTTGGGCATCGGAGCCCGCGTCCGGTTCGGTGATGCTGAGGGCGGCGCGAATCTCCGGGGCGACCATGCGCGGCAGGAAGCGCCGCTTCTGATCCTCGGTGCCGTATTCGTTGATCGCCCAGGCGACGAGGACGTGGGTGTTGATGATGCCGGCGAGGCTCATCCAGCCCCGAGCGAGCTCGATGCACACCCCGGCGTAGCATTCGAAGGTGAGGCCGAGGCCACCGTACTCCTCCGGGATCTTGATCCCGAAGAGCCCCATGTCGGCCATCCCTTTCACCATGGGCTCGGGGAAGATGTCCTCGTGCTCGTACTCGGCCACGTGAGGGATGACCTCACGGTCGACCCAGATGCCGACGTTCGTGACGATCTCCCGAGCCACGGGGTCGAGAATGTCAGCGGCGTAATCGCGTGCCATCGATGCCCGCCTTTCCTCGAGGTTCAGGATTGCCGTTTGGAGGCATTATCCGCCGGCGGGCGGCAGTGGGCATGTGCGCCCGCCGGCGTACCACTCGGTGCCGGGGCGTACGGCCCCGCGTCAGGGCAAGTCCTTGAGGCCGGGCCGCGGCGCTCCGACGAGAATGGCCATGTTCCCGTCGGGGTGCCGGTTCTCGTACATGAGCTGGTGGCATTCGCCCACTTCGTCGAAGGAGAAGACACGGGAGAGGCAGGGGTCGATCTTCCCTTCGCGCACGAGGTCGTTGAACGCGTACGATTGCTCGTCGTTGGCGAAGTGGGAGCCCTGGAGCCGCTTCTGGCGCATCCAGAGGTAGCGCAGGTCGACGTCGGCGTTGTAGCCGGTGGTGCCGGCGCACACGACGACCATGCCACCCGTATCGCAGACGAACATGGAGGTCGGGATCGTGTCCTGACCTGGGTGCTCGAAGACGATGCGGGGGCTCTTCCGCTCGCCGATGATGTCCCAGATGGCCTTGCCGAAGGCGCGGGCACCGGCGGTGAAGCGCTCCATCGCTTCGGTGTCCTGCCAGTCGGGGAGCCGCCCCCAGTGGTCGAACTGCTTCCGGTTGATGCAGCCGACCGCACCGAGCCGCTTGCAGAACTCAAACTTCGACTCGCTCGACACGACGGCGACGGGCCGGCCGCCGGCGAGCTTCACGAGCTGGATGGCCATGGAGCCGAGCCCCCCGGCGCCACCCCACACCAGAACGACGTCGCCCTCGCGTACCGTGTGCGGCGGCCAGCCGAAGAGCATGCGGTAGGCCGTGGCGCCCACGAGCGTCGGTGCGGCCGCCTCTTCCCAGGTGAGGTGCTCGGCCTTCGGCATGCACTGGTGCGCCTGGACCAGGGTGAACTGGGCGAACGAGCCCCAGGTGCTCTCGTACCCCCAAATGCGGAAGGAGGGGTGGAACATCGGGTCGAGCTCGCCGCTGACGATTTCAGGCGCGTGGACGTCCCACATACCGCAATGGATGACCACCCGGTCACCCACCTGCACGTTCTTCACGTTCGAGCCGACCTTGTAGACGATGCCGGAGGCGTCCGACCCACCGATGTGGTGGTCCCACGGCTCGCCTTTTTTCTGCCGGGCGGCGATGACGTCGATGGGGATGCCGAGGCCGGCCCAGACGTTGTTGTAGTTCACGCCGGCCGCCATCACGAAGACGAGGACCTCGTCGGGACCCGGCTCGGGGACATCGATGATCTCGTGCTGGAACGCCTTCCGCGGCTCGCCGAAACGGCTCTGGCGAATCACCTGGGCGTGCATCTTCTTCGGCACGTAGCCGATGGGCGGAATCTCACCGATGTCGTAGAGGTCCTTCTTCACCTGAACTAGCATGGCTGCTCCTCGCTCGAGGGGATCCGGGCGCGTGAGGAGGATTGTACGGTCAAAGTGCAGATTCTGGGAATTCCTCCCGGCCGAGATATCGGCCGTGCCTATGGAACGTTCCAGTCGCCCGATGAGCATTCGGCCTGGGCCGGGGCCGGGCGTCGGAGCCGCTCCTTTGTCCGTGCTTCCGAGGCGTGCTATAGTCGGCGCGACCCGAGCGTTCGGGACGATTTTCACAAGCGGCGGCAACGTGCTCGACGTCTACGGTCACATCGCCATCCTGGTCGTCGTCGCGATCATCTTCCCGCTGGGTGCCCTCGTTACGTCTTGGGCTCTCCAGTTCGTCCGCATCCGGCCGCGGGTCCCCTCGGACCCGGTGAAGGAGGATACGTACGAGTGCGGGATGGTGACCGAGGGCCCGAGCCTCGTGCAGTTCAACTTCCGCTTCTACTACGTCGCCCTCCTCTTCCTCCTCTTCGATGTGGAGCTTGTGTTCCTCTTCCCCTGGGCGGCGGTCTTCGAAGAGGTGGGCACCGTCGGCTTCCTGAAAGTACTCCTCTTCCTGACCACCTTCGTAGTGGGCGGCCTCTACGCCTGGCGGAAGCGCGCGATGGAGTGGGGCTGATGGGAACGCAGTGGTGGACGGGGCATCAGCTTGCGGAGTTGGCCGAGCGGCTCGTTCCGGGCTCGGTGGCCCGCGCCGACGAGGTCGCTGCCTACCTGAAGCCGGAATCGCTCGTCGAGACGATGCGGGCCCTGCGAGACAGCGAGGAGGGCGACTTCGTCTACCTCGCGAACTTGTGTGCCGCCGACTACTGGACGCGCTTCGAAGTCGTGTACCACATCATGTCGCTGGAGAAGAACCACCTCGCGGTGGCGAAGGTCGAGGTCTTCGACCGAGAGAACCCGGTGGTGCCGAGCGTCGTGCCCGTTTGGTACGGCGCCTGGATGCAGGAGTGTGAAGCGTACGACCTGTTCGGCATCCGCTTCGAAGGTCACCCGAAGCTCTACCGTATCTTCCTCTGGGACGGATTCCCCGGCTGGCCGCTGCGGAAGGACTGGCTTTCGATGCCGGGCGGCTTGCAGCCGGGCCTCAACGAATTCTCGGGCACGGCGCGCCGCGAACCGCCGCCGGTGAGGGTGGTGGAATGACGGAGATCCGCAGCGAGCCGTTCGTCGTCAACATCGGTCCCCAGCATCCCTCCACCCACGGCGTCTTCCGCGTCAAGGTCACCGTCGACGGCGAGCGCATCGTCGATGCCGAGATGGTGATGGGGTATCTCCACCGCTCCATCGAGAAGCTGGCCGAGGAGCGGACCTACACCCAGAACATCCCGTTCACCGACCGGACCGACTACCTCTCCAGCATGTCGAACAACCTGGGCTACTGCCTGGCGGTGGAGAAGTTGGCGGGCATCGAAGTCCCCCCGCGCGGGAACGCCATCCGGGTGATCATGGCCGAACTCCAGCGACTCGCCTCGCACTGCATGGCCATCGGCGCCTTCGCGAACGATACGGGGGCCTGGCAGACCCCGGTGATGTGGACCTTCCGGGAGCGCGAGAAGATCCTCGACCTCTTCGAGATGACCAGCGGGGCGCGCCTCACGTGCAACTACATGCGCATCGGCGGGGTGGCGTTCGACCTGCCGAAGGAGTTCGAACCGGCCTGTCGGAAGCTGCTGGCCACGTTCCCGTCGTTCATCGACGAGCTCCACGGCCTTCTCAGCGAAAACGAGATCTTCATCGCCCGGACGCGCGGAATCGCAGTCATCACCCCCGAGCAGGCCATCAACGCTAGCCTCAGCGGCCCGATGCTGCGCGGCTCCGGCGTGGCGTGGGATATCCGGAAGGCCGACCCATACTGCGGCTACGAGCAGTACGACTTCGATATCCCCGTCGGCTACAACGGGGACAGCTACGACCGCTTCATCGTGCGCCTCGAGGAGATGCGCCAGAGCGTGCGCATCATCGAACAGGCCCTCGATGGCCTTCCCGGAGGGCCGTACCGCACCGAGGTGCCGTTGGCGCTCCGACCACCCAAGGGCGAGGCGTACGCTCGGGTCGAAGGGCCGCGGGGCGAACTCGGCTACTACGTCGTCAGTGACGGCGGGCCCGCGCCGTTCCGGTTCCATATTCGGCCGCCGTCCTTCATCAACCTCTCCCTGCTCAAGGAGATGACCGTGGGAGGCACCGTGGCCGACGCCATCGTGGCCCTGGGGTCGGTGGACATCGTCGTCGGGGAGATCGACCGGTGAGCGGCGCGCCTTTCTTGGCGACCGAACACTGGTGGGACCTGCGGGACCTTTCGAACATCTCCCGCGAGATCCTCGAGTTCCTCGACCGGGTCGGGCCGGATTGGCTCGCCTACGTGGTCTCACCCCTCATCGGCTTCGTGGCCGCCTTCCTTCTCTTCGTCCTTCCTTCGCAGCTCTTTGTGGGTGTGTACGGCGAGCGCCGTCTCATCGGACGAATGCAATCCCGTCTCGGACCCAACCGCGTCGGGAAGTTCGGGCTCCTGCAGCCGATCGCCGATGCCATCAAGCTGATCCAGAAGGAAGCGATCACGCCCCGCGGAGCGGACAAATGGGTGATGTGGACCGCGCCGGTGGTCTTCGTGGCACCGGCGGTGCTCGTGTGGGCGGTCATTCCTTTCGGCCCGAACATGGTCATCGCCGACATCCCGGTAGGGCTCGTCTACTTCCTCGCCATCACCGCCCTGCCGGTGCTGGCGGCGTTCATGGCCGGGTGGAGCGGCAACAACAAGTACAGCCTCTTCGGGGCGATGCGCGTCGTAGCGATGGCCATCAGCTACGAGGTGGCGCTCGTCCTCGGCCTCCTGGGTGTGGTGCTCTTCACGAGCACGATGTCACTCCAGGCCATCGTCGAATGGCAGCGGGAGCACGACATCTGGCTCGTGTTCCTCCAGCCGCTCGCCTTCGTGATCTACTTCATCTCCGCGAGCGCGGAATTGAACCGGACCCCGACCGACATCGCCGAGGCGGAATCGGAGATCGTTGCCGGCTATCTCACCGAGTACTCGGGGATGAAGTGGGGGCTCTTCTACGGCATGGATATCGGCTACGCGCTCGCGGCGGCCGCGTTCGGGTCGACGGTGTTCCTGGGAGGGTGGTCGCTCTTCGGTCTCGAGGAGTGGGTGCCGCCCTGGCTCATCCTGGTGGCGAAAACGCACCTCTTCTACTTCGTGTTCATCTGGACTCGTGGCACGCTTCCGCGTCTGCGCATCGACCAGCTTATGGCGCTCGCGTGGAAGTACATGCTGCCCCTCGCCGCTATCAACCTCCTGGTCGTAGCGGCCGAGCGGCTCTGGTGGCACGAAGCGGGACTCGGTGACGGGATCGTCTACCTCTTCGCAGCCGCGAACATCGCCCTCGCCCTTCTCCTCGTGGTCGGTTGGGCCCGAGTTCTGGGGTATCGGCCGGAACGGGTGCCGACGCGGCCGCGGCTGGTGAAGCACGTCGGTGGCTACGTGGCCCCCGGGGCTGAAACGGGAGGAGGGCGATGATCGAAGGTGCCGGACCTGTCGCTGCCTTCTGGGGTCTTTCGGCGCTGACCCTCCTGGCGGCTGGAGGCGTCGTCGTCTCCCGCAACCTCTTCCATGCCGTCCTCTTCCTCATCGTCGTCTTCCTCGGGATTGCCGGCTTCTTCCTCCTCCTCTCGGCCGACTTCCTCGCGATGGCGCAGGTCATCATCTACGTGGGCGCCATCGCCGTGCTTATCCTCTTCGCCATCGTCCTCACGCCGCGAGCGAGTCGTGACAACGCTGAGACGCGGATGGCCCCCGTAGCGCTGGTCGCGGGGGTCGCCGTGGCGGGACTGCTCATCCCCGCCATCCTGGATGCGGAGTGGCGGACGCTCTCCTCGGCGCCGGCCCTTCCGGTGTCCGATCTCGGGCGCGAGCTGCTGGGCGTTTGGGTGTTGCCTTTCCAGCTCGCTTCCGTGTTGCTCACGGCGGCGCTCGTCGGGGCGGTCGTGCTGGTGCGCTCGCCTCGAGAGGAGCGGGAGGAGATCGACGAGGAGGAGCGGCGGTGAGCGTCACGTTGGAGCACTTCCTCACCGTTTCCACGTTGCTCTTCGCCATCGGGCTGTTCGTCGCCCTGAGCAAGCGGAACGCTGTTGCCGTCCTGATGGGCGTCGAGCTGATGTTGAACGCATCCAACCTCGCTCTGGTGGCTTTTGCCCGCCTTGCCGAGACATCGCTGGCCATCACGGGCCACGTGTTCGTGGTGTTCGTCATCACGGTTGCGGCGGCCGAAGTGGCTGTAGCCCTGGCGCTCGCGGTCGCCGTCTACCGCAACCGGGAGACCGTCGACGTCGACAAAGTCACCTCACTGAGGGCGTAGCAAGATGTGGGTGCCGTTCATGACCGTCCGCAACGGCCTTATTGCCGAAACCTGGCGGGAGCTCTTCGCGGCCGAGGGGCTCTCCGTGCGAGTCGTTCCCCCGGTCGGATACGGGGAACGGGCCTCGCTCTTCGATGAGCGCACACTGTACGTGCCCACGGGGAAGGCCCACGTGGCACGCGAGATCCTGAGGAAGATTTGAGGCCATGGGAGTCTTCCTCGCTGCGGAGCCCTCGGTCCCGGCCACGCCGGAGTGGCTGCTTTGGGCCGTCCTCGTCGTTCCGGTCGTCTCCTTCGCGGCCATCGCGCTCGGCGTACGGAAGGCCCCGCGGCTCGCTGGACACCTCACCCAGGGCGCCGTGCTGGCCTCCTTCGCCCTCTCCGTCGTCGCGCTGCTGGATGTCGTCGCGGCCGACGGAGGCGTGGCCATCTTCCGGCACGAGTGGTTCACTGCCGGGCCGCTGAGCGTCGAGCTGGGCGTGCGGCTCGACGGCCTCTCGGCGGTGATGCTGGTGGTGGTGACCTCGGTG
Organism: bacterium HR29; assembly: GCA_002898215.1. GTDB lineage: Bacteria > Chloroflexota > Dehalococcoidia > Tepidiformales > Tepidiformaceae > HRBIN29. Next base: position 738,930 of record BEIF01000001.1, read on the forward strand.
TCCTTCCTCGTGCAGGTGTACTCGCAGGGGTACATGGCCGGCGACCCGGGTTACGGGCGGTACTACGCCTACATGTCGCTGTTCACGGCGGCGATGCTGGGCCTCGTGCTCGCCGACAACCTCTTCATGCTCTTCATCTTCTGGGAGCTGGTGGGCCTTGCCAGCTACCTCCTCATCGGCTTCTGGTTCCACCGCCCGAGCGCTGCGGCAGCGGCGAAGAAGGCCTTCATCACCACCCGAATCGGCGACCTCGGTCTGTTGGCGGCGATGCTGCTCATCTGGACGCGGGGCGGCACGTTCGCCATCGACGAAATCCACGAGCTGGCCCTTACGGGGGCGCTCTCCGGCACGACCATCACCCTCTTCGGGCTAGGGATCTTCGCTGGCGCGGCAGGGAAGTCGGCCCAGTTCCCGCTCCATGTGTGGTTGCCCGACGCGATGGAGGGCCCGACACCCGTCTCCGCGCTAATCCACGCGGCCACCATGGTCGCCGCCGGCGTCTACCTCGTGGCGCGCTTCTTCCCCGTGTTCGAAGTCTCGACCGATGCTCGCGACGTGGTGGCCTGGCTCGGCGCGGTGACCGCCATCATGGCCGCGACCATCGCTCTGGTGCAGACCGACCTGAAGCGCGTTCTGGCCTACTCCACGATCAGCCAGCTCGGCTACATGATGCTCGCCCTGGGCGTGCTCGGGTACGTGGCGGCGGTCTTCCACCTGTTCACCCACGCCTTCTTCAAGGCTCTGCTCTTCCTCGGGAGCGGCTCGGTGAACCACGCCACGAATACCTTCGACATGCGGAAGATGGGCGGCCTGCGGAAAGCGATGCCGGTGACGTTCTGGACGTTCCTCGTCGGTTCGCTGGCGTTGGCCGGCGTCTTCCCCTTCGCCGGTTTCTGGTCGAAGGACGAAATCCTTCGCGACGCCTGGCACGAGAACCGGACCCTGTGGGCCATCGGCCTCGGTGCGGCGTTCCTCACCGCGTTCTACATGTTCCGGGCCATCTTCCTCACGTTTTTCGGCGAGTACCGAGGAGGCGAGCCTCCTGCTCACGGACACGACGACGACGCTCACGGACACCTCATCGACCCGGCGCACCCGCACGAATCGCCGCTGGTCATGACCGCACCACTGGTCGTCCTGGCGGTGATGTCCGTCGTCGCCGGCGTGTTCAACATGTCCGGCGTGACCGATGGGTTCGGCCGCATCGTGAGCGGCGCCCTCCCCGAAGCGGAACATCACGCTGCCTCGTTCGAATGGGGTATCGCCCTCAGCTCGCTCGGCGTTGCCGCGGCAGGAATTCTCGTCGCGTGGGCGGTCTACCACCGACGCGTCATCGCTTCGTCGACGCTGCGGAGCGCGTTCCTCCCTATCGCCCTCGTGCTCGAGCAGAAGTACTTCATGGACCACCTGTACGAAGGCTTGCTCGTGCGGCGCCTCTTCTACGGCGGCGTGTGCCGGGGCTTCGAACTCTTCGACCGGTACGTCGTCGACGGCGCCGTCAACGGCACCGGGAGTGCCGTCCGCTGGGCTGGCGATCGTCTGCGAATGATCCAAACCGGAGAGGCCCAAGCGTACGGAGCGGCGATCGTCGGCGGGGTCGTGGTGATCGTCGTCTCCGTGCTGCTGGCCAATCCATCGTGAGGAGCGCCGAGGAATGGAACTGACGGTCCTCGTCTTCCTGCCTGCCGCGGCCGCCGTCGCGATCGGGCTCCTTCCTTCCTCCCGCGAGCGATGGGCACGGTACGTCGCCCTCGGCGCGTCGTTGGCGACGCTGGCGCTCTCCCTCTGGCTGTTCGCCCGCTTCGACCGGAACGCCGAGGGCTTCCAGTTCGTGGTGGACGAGCGCTGGATCGATGTCGGGGCCTTCGACCTTCGCTATGCGCTCGGGGTCGACGGCCTGAGTCTGGCGCTGGTGGTGCTCACGACCGTGCTCACGACGGCGGCGGTGTTGGTGTCCTTCAGCATCGACCACCGGGAGCGACTGTACTACGCCTGCCTCATGGTGCTGGCGACGTCGGTGCTCGGCGTGTTCACCGCCCTCGACGCCCTCCTCTTCTTCCTCTTCTGGGAGCTGGAGCTCGCCCCGATGTACCTGCTCATCGCGATCTGGGGCTCCGGGCGACGGGAGTACTCTGCCACGAAATTCGTGCTCTACACCATTGCCGGCTCCGCCTTCATGCTCCTGGGCATCTTGGTGCTGGCCTTCGGAGCGGAAACGTTCGATATCCGCGCTCTCACAGCGCTGACCGAAGAGCCGGATACCATCGTTCCCCTGCGGTGGGTGTTCCTCTTCCTCCTCATCGGCTTCGCTGTGAAGCTGCCGGTCGTCCCACTTCACACCTGGCTGCCGGACGCGCACTCGGATGCCCCGACGGCCGTGTCCGTCATGCTTGCGGGCGTCCTCCTGAAGATGGGCGGTTACGGCATCATCCGGTTCTGCATGGGGATGCTGCCGGAGCAGGCGCACGATTACGCGGTGTGGCTGGCAGCTCTGGCCGTGGTGAGCATCCTCTACGGGGCGTTCGTCACCCTCCGGCAAACAGACATGAAGCGGCTCATCGCCTACTCATCGGTGAGCCACATGGGCGTCGTGCTCCTAGGAGTGAGCGCCCTCGGCACGACCGGCCTCCTCGGTGCCTCCTACCAGATGCTCGCCCACGGCCTCATCACGGGGATGCTCTTCGTCATGGTCGGACTGATGTACGACCGTACCCACACGCGGGAGATCGCGCGTCTGGGCGGCCTCGCCCGCCAGATGCCGCTCATCGCGACGGGGCTTGTGTTCGCCGGCATGGCGAGCCTGGGACTGCCCGCGCTCGCTGGGTTCATCGCCGAAGTGACCGTCTTCCTCGGGACGTTCCAGCGGTACGAGGCCGCCGTGCTAGCTGCCATCTTCGGAGTGGTGCTCTCCGCCGGGTACATTCTGTGGCTGCTTCAGCGGGTCGTGTTCGGACCCGTCCGCCACGAATGGGACGCCCTCACTGACCAGCGGCACTGGTGGGAGCACGCCGTGACGGCGGGGCTGGCGGCGGCGATCATCCTCCTGGGCGTTTATCCGTCCCTGCTGATGGATCTCATGGAGCCTGCCCTCGCTGCCATCGTCGAGAGGTTGCCGGCATGAAGAGTCTGGATATCGTCGGACCGCAGCTCGCACTGCTCGTGGCGGCGGGCCTCATCCTCGTCATCGACGCCCTCTGGCCGAAGGGACGGCGCTGGATCCCGTTCGTGGCGTTGGGGGGCACGGTGCTCGCCGCGATGTACACCACCTCGTGGGTTGCGCGGGACGAGTACCCCGAGTGGTTTGCCGGAACCTACGTGCTGGACCGGTACGCGGTTTTCTTCCAGTACGTCTTCGCCGGGATCGCCGCGTTGGTGATACTCGCCTCCATCGATTGGGTGCGGAGCGCTCGGCGGAGCGAATCCGAATACTACGCCCTGCTGCTGGTGGTGACCTCGGGGCTCATGTTCCTCGCCGGCGCCCGGGACCTCATCACCATCTTCGTGGCCCTCGAGCTCTCCTCCATCCCGCAGTACGTCCTCGCCGGCTGGGGGAAGGACGAGCGGTCGAGTGAGGCCGGACTGAAGTACCTGTTGACGGGGGCGATCGCTTCCGCGGTCCTGCTGTACGGGATGGTCCTCCTGTTCGGGTACACGGGGACGACGCACCTCTCGGGAATCGCCGATGTCCTTCGCGGCCTCGGTGGGGACCAACGACCCCTCCTCGTGGCGGCGATGCTCATGGTCGCAGCGGGCTTCGGGTTCAAGATGGCGGTGGTACCGTTCCAGATGTGGGTGCCCGACGTCTACCAGGGGGCGCCCACGCCCGTTGTCGCGTTCCTCTCGGTTGCATCGAAGGCGGCTGGGTTCGCCGTGGCGATGCGCGTCTTCTTCGAGGCGTTCCGAGCCGACTTCCTCGTCGATGACTGGTCGCTCATCTTCGCCGGGCTGGCTGCCGCTTCCATGACGCTGGGCAACGTGATGGCGCTCGTTCAGAGCGATATCAAACGGATGATGGGTTACTCGTCGATCGCGCAGGCGGGGAACTTCCTCGTGGGAGTGGCGGCGGTCTCGGCCGCGGGCGGGGAGTTCACTTTGGGGGCCAGCGCCGTCCTCCTCTTCGTGGCGGCGTATGCCTTCACGAACCTCGGCGCGTTCATCGCGGTCATCGCTATCTCACAGCGAATCGGGAGCGACCGCATCGCCGACTACGCAGGCATGTGGCGGCGCGCACCGGCGTTGGCGTTGGCGCTGGCCTTCTGTCTGGTGTCCCTTACGGGCATCCCGCCCACGGCTGGATTCTGGGCGAAGTTGTACGTGTTCAACGCCGCCGTGCGGGCCGACCTCGTCTGGTTGGTAGCCATCGGCGTCCTCAACACCGCTGTCTCGGCCTTCTACTACCTGGGGATCGTGCGCCAGATGTTCCTCGGCGATGCCGAGGGGAAGCCCGGGCTCCGACCAGCGCCGGGGGCAGCGGTGGCGTTGGCCGTGGCGGTGGCAGGGGTCCTCGTCTTGGGCATCCTGCCCACGCCGGTGCTCTCGGCCGCCCGGGATGCAGTGGAAATCTTCGCCAGGCAGTGAGGGAGTGGAACCCCGTCGCCCGGTGGAGGTGGTCTGGGAACGGGGCGACCCCGCGGAGTTCAGCGTGAACCTCGAGGAGCTGGCAGCACGGGTGCTGGACGGCGAAGGCGCCCCGCGTGCCCGGCGGCTGGTCATCGTCGTGACCGACGACGAGGCCGTCCGGGCGCTGAACCGCGAGTTTCTGGGCATCGACGAGCCGACCGACGTCCTCTCCTTCCCGTACGAGGGCGCGGAGGAGTTCCCCGGAACCGAGGAGCTGCCCTGGGGGGAGATCTTCGTGGCCCTTCCTACCGTCGAGCGCCAGGCAGCGGAGTACGGCCTGCCGCCGGCGAAGGAGCTGGAACACGTCGTGGTCCACGGCATCCTCCACCTGTGCGGATACGACCACACCGCCGGTCCGGAGGAGGAGGCGAGGATGCGGGCGAGAGAGGAGCACTATCTCGGTGACCTTGGCCCGGCGCACGGGCACCGCACTCCGTGAGCGGCACATCTGTTCTATACTTTTGCTCGACGCCTCCCCGGCTGAGGTGACCCATTGCTCTACGGGAAGTGGCGGCCTCGCTCCTTCGATGAGGTCGTCGGCCAAGACCACGTCGTTCAGACGCTGCGGAACGCGCTCGCGACCGGCCAGGTAGCGCACGCCTACCTATTCGCTGGGCCTCGGGGCACGGGGAAGACGACGACCGCTCGCATCCTTGCTCGGGCGCTGAATTGCGAGGAGCTGAAGGCCGGCGACCCGTGCAACCGCTGCCCCTCCTGCCGAGCGATCCTCGAGGGACGTGCGCTCGACCTCATCGAGATGGACGCGGCGAGCAATCGCGGCATCGATGACATCCGCGAGCTCAGGGACAAGATCGCCTACTCCCCCAGCGACCTACGCTGCAAGGTGTACCTCCTCGACGAGGTGCACATGCTGACCCAAGGGGCGTTCAACGCCCTCCTGAAGACGCTGGAGGAGCCGCCACCGCACGCCTTCTTCATCCTCGCCACGACGGAGCTGCATCAGGTCCCAGCCACCATCGTTTCCCGGTGTCAGCGGTTCGATTTCCACCGGGTACCGAACGAGGCTATCGTCGCCCGGCTACGGTACATCGCTGACCAGGAAGGGTTCGCGCTTTCGGACCAGGGGCTGCTCGCCATCGCCATCCAGTCGCGGGGCGGGCTGCGGGATGCGATCACCCTGCTCGAACAGGTGACTGCACGCTTCGGTCCGACGCCCTCGACCGACGAAGTTCTCGAAGCGCTGGGGATGGTCTACGACCCCCGCGCTGAGGAGCTCGCCTGCGCGGTGCTCGACCGTGACCTGGCCAAGGCGCTCACCCTTTCGCGGGACGCAGCCGCGAGCGGGCTCGACCTCGCCGCCTTCACTCGCGAGGTCATCGACCTCTTGCGCGACGGGCTGTGGCGGGCGGCCGGCGGAGGCGAGGGAGAGCCGCGTAGCATGGCCGTCGCCGACCGGGCGCGGTCGGCCGAGGGCGGACTGCCGTTCCTCGCCCACGCGGTCGCGGAGCTTGCGCGCGCCGACTTCCGCCTCGACCCGGCGAGCCCCGTCCCCCTGGAGGTGGCCGTGGCGTCGGCCATCCTGGGGCCCGCAGCCGCCGCCGTCGCGCCCGCGGCTGCGGCGGCGGCGGCGCCGACGCCGGCGCGGCAGTCGGCGCCGCCTTCGCGCGCTCCGCGCGCCGGCGGGGCCGGGCAGGCCGAGACGTCGCGCGAGGAGCGCTTCTTGCGCGAGTTGCGGCAGCGCTGCTCGATGGTGAACGTGAAGCTCGGTGCGCTCCTGAACGGGTCCTGCGAAGTGCTGGCGATGGACGGGGACGAACTCGAGCTCGGGTTCTACCATTCCTTCCACATGGAGAACGTGGAGCGGGACGGGCGGGCAATCGTCGAGGAGCAGGCTTCGAACATCCTCGGCCGGCCTGTACGCCTGAAGGTCCGTCAGATCCCCCGGCAGAACGCGCCCGACCGTCGCCCTCGGGGCGGCCACCTCATCGACGCCGCGCTGCGGCACGGGGCGACGCCGGTGAGAAAGGAAGGCTCCTGATGGGAAAGGGTGCAGGACGGAACCGGTATTTGCGGCGCGCCGGTACCGGGCCGGCGGCGAGCGGCGGCAATCCCCTCGCTGCGGCCCAGGAGCTCATCGCCAAGGCGCAGCAGGAGCTCGCCGAAGCGACGGTAGAGGGCTCGGCCGGAGGCGGCGCCGTCCGCGTCACGATGTCCGGAGACCAGAAGATCAAAGGCATCAAGATCGACCCGGAAGTGGCGAATCCGGAGGACGTCGAGCTCCTGGAAGAGCTGATCATGGCGGCAATCGCCGATGCGTCGGCTCGGGCTGCCGAGCTGCAGGAGCGCTCGTTTGCGGCCATCGCCGGATCGCTGAAGCTTCCGGGGCTCGGCTAGGGACGTCGGCGCGTGAGCTTCCCCGCTCAGGACCCGGTGGGCCGATTGATCGAGCAGCTCCGTAGGCTGCCGGGAATTGGGCCCCGCTCGGCACAGCGCATCGCCTTCCACCTGCTGCGGGCCCCGCAACCCGAGGCCGAGGCGCTCGCGGAGGCGATCGTCGAAGTGAAGCGCCGAGTGCGGCTCTGCGGGGTCTGCTTCCACATCACGGAGGGCGAGCGGTGCCGGTTCTGCCTCGACGAAAGCCGCGACCAGGGGCTCGTCTGTGTCGTCGAGCAGCCGCTCGACGTCTTCGCCATCGAACGGACCGGCTACCGCGGCGTCTACCACGTGCTTCACGGCGTGCTCAACCCGTTGGAAGGGGTCGGGCCGGAGCAGCTCCGGCTCGCGGAGCTGGTGGAGCGGGTGCGCCGGGGCGGCATCCGGGAGGTCATCATGGCCACGAATCCGAGCCTCGAGGGCGAGGCGACGGCCATGTACGTGCGTCGGCTGCTGGAACCCTTCGGGGTGCAGGTCACCCGGCTTGCCCGCGGGCTGCCGGCCGGTGCCGACCTGGATTACCTCGATGATGCCACGTTGACTCGCGCACTCGAAGGCCGGCAGGCTCTCTAGGGATGGCCGACCGAATCCGACTCTACACCGCGGAAGGGATCGTCCTTCGCCGCCAACCCGTAGGGGAAGCTGACGCCCTCGTCACGCTGTTGAGCCCGACGCACGGCCGCTTCACGGCGGTGGCGAGGGGTGTGCGGAAGCCCGCCAGCCGGACGCGCGGGCACGTGGAGCCCCTCACCCACGGACGGTACCTCTTCGCCCGCGGACGCACCTTCGACGTGCTCACCCAGGCCGAGACCCTGCGCACCTTTCCCCGGCTCGAACGATCGCTGCTGCGGCAAGCGGCCGCGCTCTACACGGCCGACCTCGCGGCGGGGCTCGCGGCAGAGCAGGAACCCGCTCCGGAACTGTTCGGACTGCTGGTGAGCGTGCTGGCAGCGCTCGACGCAGGTGCTGGCCTCCTCGCGGTCCGCTACTTCGAACTCCGGGCGACCGCCGAGGCAGGGTATGCGATGCACCTCGGTTCGTGCGTACGGTGCGGAAGCGCGCTTCCGCCCGAACCGGCGTTCTTCGCACCCAGCGCCGGCGGGCTGCTCTGTTCGGGCTGTCGTAGCGACGGAGTGCCGGGGACGATGCTCGAGGTGCGAGTCATCAAGCTGCTCCGGTACGGCCTTGCCCAGCCGCTCGAGCGGTTCCTAGCGCTCCGCGTGGACGAGGCGACCGCCGAGCAGGCCGCCAGGGCGCTGCGCGCCTGGGTGTGTCACCTCCTGGAGCGCGAACCCGTTTCCGCCCGCTACCTCGACGAGATCTGCGCGCTGGAAGCGCGCACGCGGCCTGCCGAGGCGGTGTACCATTCCTAACCACCAGCTCGAGATGCACAGCGGAGGGAGGGGCGCGATGCCCATCTACGAGTACTACTGCAAGAACTGCGACGGGATCTTCGAGGAGCGGCGCCCGGTGAGCGAGGCGTCGGAGCCGATGCCCTGCCCGGTGTGCTACAAGGACGCGCCGCGCATCATGCCGACCTCGTTCGCCGCCTTCACCTTCCGTGACGGGTACCCGCGGCGCATCCCCGACGACGGGAAGTACTACCACTTCGGACAGAAGGTCTCGAAGCCGCTCACCCGCGGGCGGCCGAACGAGCACCCCGAGGTGAACAAGCCGAAGCCGAAGCCGAAGCTCAGCAAGGGCGAACTGGCCGAAATCCGGGAGATGCGGGAGCTGGCGAAACGGGGCGAGCTCACTGACCTCTACGGGAACTACGTGAAGCCCAGCGAAGTGCGGAAGATGTACGAGGCTGGGCGCATCCTGAAGAAGGGCACGCCGAAGTACGGACTCCCGCCGGAGGGCCCTTCGAGTTAGCGAGCCCCTTAGGAGTTCCTTTCCAGGACGTACCGGGCGATATCGAGGAGGCTCCGCTTCGCCGGCGTGTCCGGCAGGCCACCGATCGCTTCGCAGGCCCTGGCAACATAATCACGCGCCATATCGCGCGAGAGGTCGATGACCTCGCTCTCGCGTACCATGCGGATGGCCTCTTGGAGGTACTGCTCCCGTTTTCGGCGAGCGGAGAAGAACTTGGCGATCGGGTTGTTCTTCGGGTAGCGCTCGAGCAGGAGGAGGGCCGGCAGGGTGAGGTTCCCCTCTCGGAGGTCGCTTCCTACCGGCTTGCCGAGCACGGCCTCGTCGCCGACGAAATCGAGAACGTCGTCGACGATTTGGAAGGCCATGCCGAGGTTGTAGCCGTACGACCGCAAAGCCTCGACCCATTCGGGCCGGCACCCTGCGAGGGACGCGCCTCCTTCGGTCGCGTTGGCGAAGAGCGAGGCGGTCTTGCCGCCAATCCGCCAGAGGTAATGTTGAATGTCCTTGCCCACGTCGAAGGCAGCGGCATCCTGGTCCAATTCGCCGCTCGTCATCTTCATCAGGGTGAGGGCGAAGAGGCGGGTCACATGGAGGCTGCCTGTCCGCGTCACCATCTCGGCTGCGTTGGCGAACATGTAATCGCCGAGGAGGACGGTCAGGGCGTTGTCGAAGAGCTGGTTCGCCGTCGGACGACCGCGGCGGCTGGTGGCCCCGTCCACGACGTCGTCGTGGACGAGCGAGGCGGTATGGAGCAGCTCGATGGCCGCGCCGAGCGGCACGAGCCGGTTGAGGTCGTAGTCGCCGAAGGTGCCGGCGAGGAGCACGAGGGCAGGCCGCAGTCGCTTCCCGCGCGCCTCGAGGGCGTGGTCGAGCATCCGCTTGAGCATGGGGATGTCGACGCGCTTCGTCGATTCCAGTAGGTCCTCGACGAGGACGAGGTCGTCGGCGACGGGGCCGTACAGCGTAACGAGCGGCGTTTCCATCACGGTTCCCTCGCAGGGAGGAGCGTTTCTGCGGGGGCGAAGAGGCGGGCGGTGTTGGCGGTCGTTTCCGCCGCGGCCACTTCGAAAGGTACCTGGCGCGCCTCGGCGATCCCTTCCACCGCCGCCCGGACATTCGCGGGCTCGTTCACCTGGCCGCGCGCCCACTGCGGCGGAAGGTACGGGGCGTCGGTTTCGGCAACGAGCGCACTCAGCGGCAGCGTTCGGGCGAGCTCGCGAGCGCGCTCGTTCTTCGGATAGCCGATGGTGCAGGCGATGGAGACGAAAAAGCCCAGGTCGGCGTATCGGAGCGCCTGGCGAGCGTTGCCCCCGAAGCAGTGCATGACGCCGAGGGGGCGGCCCTGGGCGCGGAGAGCGTTGGCAGCGGCGGCGTACCGCTCGAGGTGCGGGGCAATGGCGTCCTCGGCACCTCGTGAGTGCACCGAAACGGGCAACCCCAGTTCGGTGGCGAGCTGAAGCTGCGCTTCGAGCGCCTCCCGCTGCGTCGACCGAGGGGAGAGTTCACGGTAGAAATCGAGCCCGATTTCGCCGATGGCGACGCATTTCGGATGGCGGGCGAGCGACTCGAGCTCGGCGGCAGCGGACGGCCCGAACGTCTTGGCGTCGTGGGGATGGACCCCGACCGCGGCGTACACCTCCGGAAACCGGTCCGCTAGGTGAAGGGCCTGGGCCGAGGACGGCAGATCGTATCCGCACACGAGGATGAAGCGAACGCCGGCCTCGCGCGCTCGAGCGACGAGCTCTTCGGCCCGCACTGCGATCTTCGGGTCTTGCAGGTGGCAGTGGGTATCGGCCAGCGCGAGTCGACTCATGGCGCCTGTGCCGCGCTGTCGAGCTTCCGGTAGAGCGCTTCGGCAGGGCCGAGCTGCTGTCCGGGCGGTACGGGAACACGACGCCAGCCGGCCTGTGCGAGAGGTTGGCGGTGCCCGAGCTGCGCCCAAAGCCGTTCGGTCGAGAACGGAATGAACGGGTGGAGGAGCGTGGCGAGGGCGCTGACGGTGTCGAGCGCCGTGCGCAACGTTTCGGCGACGTGGCCGCGGTCCTCGCGCGCCATGCGCCAGGGCTCCCGGGCATCCAGGTAGCGGTTCCCCGCCTGGGCGAGGCGGAGTGCCTCCTGCAACGCGGTGCGGAAGCGGACCGCTCCCAGCTCCCCGCCCACCCGGTCGAACGCTGCGTCGGCCTCGTTGAGGAGAGCCACGCTCTCAGGTGATTGCAGGGAGGCATCCGGCACGACGCCCCCGAAGTAGCGGTGAACCATGGCGATCACTCGGTTCGCCAGATTCCCCCAAGTCGCGATGAGCACCTCGTTGTTGGTGCGGACGAGCTCCTCTTCCCGAAACTCCGAGTCGCTGGTCTCCGGCATGATGCTGGCGAGGTAGAAGCGGATGACATCGGCGTCGTAGACGTCGAGCAGGTCGAGCACCCAGGTGCCGGTACCCTTCGACTTGCTCTGCTTCTGCCCCGCGGCGAAGTTGACGTACTGGTTAGCGGGGACGTCGTAGGGGAGGTTGAGGCCGCCGTACCCAAGGAGCATCCCGGGCCAGACGATGGTGTGGAAGGGGATGTTGTCCTTGCCGATGAAGTAGTAGGACTTGACCGCCGGGTCCTGCCAGTAGCGGCGCCACGCCTCCGGGTCGCCGGTGCGCTGGGCCCATTCCCGGGTGGCGGAGAGGTAGCCGATCACGGCGTCGAACCACACGTAGATGCGCTTCGATTCGAACCCTTCGACCGGGACTGGAACGCCCCACGAGATGTCGCGGGTGATGGCCCGGTCTTTCAGGCCCTCCTCCAGCCATCCCAACGTAAAGTTCAGGACGTGCCGTCTCCAGTGGGCCTGCTTACGCACCCATTCGCGGAGCGGTTCTTCGAGGGCCGACAGCTTGAGGAAGAAGTGCTCGGAGGGACGGACCTCCGGCTTTGCCCCTGTGAGCCGGCTCCTCGGTTCGATGAGGTCGATCGCATCGAGGGTTGAGCCGCAGGCGTCGCATTGGTCGCCGCGGGCCTCGCGGTAGCCGCAGCGGGGGCAGGTGCCCTCAACATACCGGTCGGGGAGGAAGCGCCCTGCCTCCGGGTCGTACAGTTGGTCGGTCGTCGCCCGGTAGAGCAGCCCCTTTTCCAGGAGGCGAAGGAACACCTCCTGGGTGGTTCGGTAGTGGTTCTCGGTCAGCGTCCACGTGTACAGGTCGAAGGAGATCCCGAGGCGCTGCCAGGTTTCGAGGATTTTCGGGTGGTACCGCTCCACGATCGCCCGGGGCTCCACCCCTTCGCGGTCGGCCGATACGGTGATCGGCGTGCCGTGGCAGTCGGAGCCCGACACCATGAGTACCTCGCTTCCCCGGAGACGCTGGAAGCGGGCGAAGATATCGGCGGGAAGGTACGCTCCGGCGATTTGGCCGACGTGGAGGAGGTAGTTCGCGTACGGCCACGCGACGCAGACGAGGATCCGTTCCGACACGATGCAGTGACCCCTGGGGAGAAACCCGCGGCTGTGGGCGAGTCTACCATAGCCCCCGTTTACGAGCCGTTTCCCTCCGGAGCGCCGTTCGAATCCTCCCAGAGGCGGTAAACACGGTCACGCGGAACTCCGGTGAGCCGCGCGACTTCGGCTGCGGCGTGCGAGCGCCGAGCGCCAGCGCGGCGCATCGCCGCCAAGAGCCGACGCGCCTCGCTTTCGGGGCGCGTCTCCGGTTCCGGAAGGGCGATGACCACGGTGCATTCGCCTCTGGCCGTCCGGAACCGCCCCGCGAGCGTCGAGCAGCGGCCCCGAGCGATCTCCTCGTGCAGCTTCGTCATCTCCCGGCAGACGGCTGCTTCCGGGTCTCCGAGGGCGTCTGCCGCTGCCTCGAGCAGCGTCGGCAGCCGGTTCGCCCGTTCGAAGAGGACGAGCAGGCGCGCTGCGCCCCGTGCCCGTGCGAAGAGCTCGCGCAGCTCGCCGGGTTTGCGCGGCGCGAACCCCGCGAAGAGCACGTCGCGCACTTCGAAACCGGCGACCGAAAGCGCCGCCGTGAGCGCCGAGGGGCCGGGAATCGGCGAGACGCGGATTCCCCGGCGGTGGGCTTCGGCGACGAGCCGGGCGGCCGGGTCCGCGATGAGCGGCGTGCCTGCCTCTGAAACGAGAGCCGCGACCGCTCTGCTCGCCGTTTCGAGCAGGGAGGGAATGCGGTCCTCGACGTTGTGTTCGGTAAGGCTCACTACCTTGGCCGGGCTCTGCGCCCGTCGGAGGAGGATCCGCGTGGTTCGGGTGTCCTCGGCGGCAACGAGAGCCGCGGAGCGGAGCACGACGATGGCGCGCTCGCTCAGGTCGCCGAGGTTGCCGATGGGGGTGGCCACCACGTAGAGGCCCGGCGAGGGGAGCCAGGTCGCCGCCGCCGAGTCCGGGGACGTCATGTCCGAGGGCGTCATCAGTAGGACCGCGGGAGGCCCAGTTCGTGTTGGGCGAGATAGTTGAGGACCATCTCTTGGGTGACGGGCGCGATCCGCATCACCCGCACCTCCCGCCAGTACCGCTCCACGTCGAACTCCTTGGCGTAGCCGAAGCCGCCGTGCACCTGGAGAGCGCGGTCGGCGGCCTCGAAGGCCCACTCGGAGGCAAGGTACTTCGCCATGTTCGCTTCGGCGCCGCAGGGCCGGCCGTTGTCGTAGAGCCAGGCAGCCTTCCGGACCATCAGCTCCGCGGCTTGCAGCTTCGCGTAGCTGTCGGCGAGCGGGAACTGAATGCCCTGGTTCTGTCCGATGGGGCGCCCGAAGACATGCCGGCTGCGAGCGTACGCGGTAGCGCGGCGCAAGGCGGCCTTCCCGATCCCGAGCGCTTCGGCCGCCACCAGGATCCGCTCCGGGTTGAGGCCGTCGAGCAGGTGGTAGAAGCCCTTGTCCACCTCGCCGACGACATCGCGGACGGGGACGGGGAGGTCGTCGTAGAAGACTTCGTTCGAATCGACGGCGTTCCGCCCCAGCTTCTCGATCGGTCGGATGGTGACATAGCGTGGGTCGAGGTCGGCGAGGAAGAGCGTCATTCCATCCGTCCGCTTTCGGCACTCTTCGAGGGGTGTGGTGCGGGCGAGGAGGAGTACCTTCGATGCTTCGAGGGCCTTCGAAGTCCAGACCTTCTTCCCGCGGATGATGAAGTGATCGCCGTCACGGATGGCGCGCGTCGTGATGGACGGCGTGTCGGAGCCCGCGTCCGGCTCGGTGATACCGAAGGCGACGTGCAGGCGGCCTGCCGCCGCTTCGGGAAGGATTCGCCGCTTCAGCTCCTCCGAGCCGTGGCGGACGACCGGGTTCAGGCCGAAGACGGTGAGGTGGAGGGCGCTGGCGCCGTTCATCGCCGCGCCCGAGGCGGCGACCTCTTCGAGGAGGATCGCTGCCTCGGAGATGCCCAGTCCGGCGCCGCCGTACTCCGGCGGGATGCAGATGCCGAGCCAGCCGGCATCGGCGAACGCTTGATAGAACTCCCAGGGGAAGCGGTGCTCGGCGTCGCAGCGACGCCAGTAGGCGTCGTCGAACTGAGCCGCGAGGGCGCGGGCTTGCTCGCGGATCGCCTGCTGTTCGGGGGTGAGGTCGAAATCCATGGACGTCTCCCGGGGAAGGATGGCGGCGAGTTGACCCCGCCGGAAGGCGCTCCCTACACTCAGGGGAAATACTCCACCAGCGACATCAGGTCCAGCCTTGACATCCCCGACTCCAATCCACCCTGCCGCCCCGGCTTCGCCAGCGGGCGGCCATGACGCGTTGCAGGAGGCCGCCGTGACTGTACCCGAGTTCAAGCAGCTGCGCCGGGCTTACGGCTTCGATGAGGTTGCCATCGTGCCCGGTGACGTCACCATCAACCCCGAGCTCGTCGAAATCGGGCTCGACATCGGTCCCTACCATTTCGATATCCCCTTCCTGGCCTCGGCCATGGATGCGGTCGTGGACCCCAAGTTCGCGATCGAATTCCACAAGGCCGGCGGCCTTGCCGTGCTCAACCTGGAGGGCGTCTGGACGCGGTACGAGAACCCGGAGGAAGTCCTGGAGCGGATCGCATCCGCCAGCCCACAGGAGGCAACGGCGGTCCTTCAGGAGGCGTACACCCGTCCGATCCGGGAGGACCTCATCCCCCTCCGGATCAAGCAGATCAAGGACGGCGGGGCAGTGGCGGCCGTGGCGGTCACGCCGGCCAACACGAAGCGGCTGGCACCGATCATCAAGGAGGCAGGGGCGGACATCCTCGTCGTGCAGTCGACGGTGACCACCGCCCGGCACGAATCGCGGAGCATCGAAGGCTTGCGCTTCGAAAAGCTCGTCAAGGAGATCGAAATCCCGGTCGTTGTGGGCAACACGGTCACCTTCAGTGCAACGCTGGAGATCATGCGTACCGGCGTAGCCGCCGTGCTCGTGGGCGTGGGGCCGGGTGCTGCCTGCACGAGCCGCGAGGTGCTCGGCATCGGCGTACCGCAAGTCACCGCGACCATCGACTGTGCGGCGGCGCGGGACGTGTACTACAAGGAGACCGGCCGCTACGTGCCCATCATCACGGACGGCGGAATCCGCACAGGCGGGGATGTCTGCAAGTGCTTCGCCGCGGGCGCGGACGGGGTGATGATGGGCTCGCCGTTCGCGGGCACCACCGAAGCCCCCGGACGCGGTTACCACTGGGGAATGGCGACCTCGCATCCCAACCTGCCGCGGGGCACGCGCGTCAACATCGGCGTCAACACCACCATTCAGAAGACACTCTTCGGGCCCACGAGCCGCACCGACGGGACGGAGAACCTCGTGGGCGCGCTGCGCACCGCCATGGGCATGTGCGGCGCGCGAACCATCCGCGAGTTCCACAAGGCGGAGATGGTCATCGCCCCCGCCATCAAGTACGAAGGCAAGACGTACCAGATGGCTCAAGCGTTGGGCATGACCCACATCCAGCAGTAGGGGCAAGAAAGACGGCCCCTCGCGGAGCGGACACGAGGGGCCTCACTCGAGCGGCGGCCTTCGGCCGGAGCGGACAACCGAAGGCCGAGTCGTACTCTAGCGCGCGCTCAAGAGTTTGTCACCCCCTTGAAGTGTGAAATTTTCGTCGGAATCTTCCTGAGCGGGTTGCTCGCCGCCGCGCTAGGGGCCCGCGTCTCCGCAGCCCCCCAGCAGCTTTCCTGTCGACCGCTCGACCCCGAAGCCCCAGCGGCGGAGGTCCTCGCTTTCCCGTTGATCGTGATGGCCCGGGTCGAAACGCGTTCCGATGGTGCGCTCGAACTGGTGCCGGAGTTCTACCTTCGCGGCCCGGCGCTTGGCGGGCCACTTTTGCTCGTTCCTGAGGAGGGCGAGTGCCCGCCGGCGGCTCTTGAGCCGGACGCCCGAATCCTCGCCGGACTCGAGCCGGCACCAGGCGGCTGGCGCTGGCCCGCGGAAGGCCAGGTGTTCGTCATTCGAAACGGCGTAGCCCGCTCGGGAGATGGCCGGACGATCTCCGAAGAAGAGCTCGTCGCGGCGCTCCGCCGGACAACGGGCCAGCTCGCCTACCCCGGCACTCCGGAACCCGGACGGACCTTCGACTGGCTTGGAGTGGGGCTGCCCGTGGGCGTCGCCCTTGCCGCGATATTCGCTGTGGGACTCTATCTCATGCGGTTGTGGCACCGCATCGACCCCACCTAGCGCCCGAAGATCATCTGCGGCGGGCGCGGCTGGCTAGAGCCTCCAGGAACGCGGCGACGTCGTCCTCGCCCTCTCCGACGATGTTGTCGGCAGCGTCACGAGCGTATCGGTCGGCGTGGGCGACGGTGAGGCCGAGCCCGGCCCAGGCGAGCATCGGCGCGTCGTTCACACTGTCGCCGACAGCGACGACCTCCTCACGGTCCACGCCGAGCTCGGCGGCGACGAGCGCCAGCGCGTGCCCCTTGTTCGCCTCGGGCGCAACCGCGACCGTGACCGACGGGAAGTCGAGGAGGTGCACGGCCTCTCCGTGCAGTGCCTGCAGCTGGCGGTGAACCTCAGGCGCTTCGGAGGGAGTGCTGATGATACCGACGCCCGTCGGAACGAAGCCGAGTGCCTCGGGTGATGGGTGGTACTCCGGCTCGACCCCCGAGAGCCTCGCATAGAGCGCGCTTTCCGGCGTCGGCCGCGACACAACGTAACGGAAGGGGTCGAACCATTCGTAGGGGTGGCCCCGCTCACGGGCGAAGGCGGCCACGTCCCGGGCGATGCTGCCGTCGATGCGGAACACGTGGCGGAGACTGCCGTCGGGATTGTGGATTGCGCACCCCTGTTGGCAAATGAGCGGCGTTTCGAGCTCCAGCGCTCGCGCGACCGCCGCCGTGCCGCGGTACATCCGGCCCGTCGCCAGAACGACCGCGATACCAGCGCGCTGCAGGGTTCGAACGGCACGGCGAATTCTGGCCGAGGGGAGCGGGAGCTTGAGGCCGTGCGGGCTCTCCTTCGGGACGATGGTGCCGTCGATGTCCAGTGCGACGAGCCTCACGCCCATCGGGCCACGACTACCCGTTCGATGCCCGCGAGGTCGGTGCGCGTCTCCGTCGAGGCGCCGAGCCGCTCCGCGCATCGCCGGACACGGGCGGCCTGGCCATACCCGACCTCCACCGCTGCGAAGCTCACCCGGCGGGCGACACATTCGCCGAGGAGGCGCTCGATGAGGTCCGTCCCGCTCGGGCCGCCGTCGAAGGCCACCCAAGGCTCCCACTCTCGGAGTTCCGGCTCGAGCTGGCGCAGCTCCTCGGTGGGAATGTACGGCAAGTTGGCAGCCACGATGTCCGCCGTGCGCACCGGGCTGAGGAGGTCGCCGACGACAATGTCGACCCTCGCGCCGTGCCGGCGGGCGTTCTCCCACGCGACGCTGGCGGCCGCCGGACTGATGTCGGTCGCGACCACCCGCAGGAATGGGCGCTCGAGGGCCACGGTGACGGCGATGCATCCGCACCCGGTCCCGACGTCGACGACGGTCGGCGGGACCGAGCGCTCCTCGGCAGCCTCGAGGACGCACTCGACGAGGAGCTCCGTCTCGGGGCGGGGAATGAGCGTGGCCGGAGTCACCACGAACTCGCGACCGTAGAACTCCCGCTTGCCGATGAGGTACGCCGCCGGTTCGCGCCGCAGACGTCGGGCCGCAAGCTCGTCGAGCCGGCGAAGGGCCTCGTCGTCGAGAGAGGCCCCGGCGAAGTAGGCGCTGCGGCTGATGCCCGCAGCAGCGCGGACGAGCAGTTCGGCCTCGAAGGCTGCGTCGGGGATCCCGGCCGCCTCGAACTGTTCGGCCAGCCGCGAGGCCGCGAAGCGCGCCTTCATGCCAGGCTCTCCTGCAGCCGCTCCGCTTCGGCGGCCGCAGCGACGGCATCGATGATGTCGTCGATGTCCCCATCGAGCCGGTCGGGCAGGTTGTGCACCGTGAGCCCGATGCGATGGTCGGTGATCCGATCCTGGGGGAAGTTGTAGGTGCGGATCTTCTCGCTCCGTTCGCCGGTTCCGACCTGACGGCGGCGTGCCTCGCCGATCTCCTCATCCCGCTTCCGTTGCTCCATGTCGAGGAGGCGCGACCGGAGGATCGTCATCGCCTTCAGCCGGTTCTTCAGTTGCGACCGTTCGTCTTGGCAGGTGACGACGATCCCCGTCGGGAGGTGGGTGATGCGGACCGCCGTCGCGACCTTGTTCACGTTCTGGCCGCCCGCTCCGGACGAATGGAAGAAGTCGATTTTCAGGTCCTTCTCGTCGATCTCGACGTCGACCTCCTCGGCTTCGGGCAGGACGGCGACGGTCGCCGTCGACGTGTGGATCCGGCCTTGCGCCTCGGTTTCGGGGACACGCTGGACCCGGTGTACGCCGCTCTCGTACTTCAGTCGGGAGTACGCGCCTTCGCCTTTGACTTCGAAGATGACTTCCTTGAATCCTCCGCGGTCCGACTCGGAGGCGCTGAGCACCTCCGTCTTCCAGCCGTGCCGCTCGGCGTATCGCGTGTACATGCGGAAGAGGTCAGCGGCGAAGAGGGCGGCTTCCTCGCCTCCGGCTCCGGCACGGATTTCGACGATGACGTTGCGCTTGTCGCGAGGGTCCTTCGGGAGGAGGCGACGGACGATCTCCTTGTCGAGCTCTTCGAGCCGCCGCTCAGCGGACTGCAGTTCGCTCTCGGCTAGGTCGCGCAGCTCGGGGTCGCGTTCCTTCAGCATCCCCCTGGCTGCCTCCGCGTCTCGCTCGACACGCTCGTACTCTTCGAAGAGCTGGACGATCTCGTCGAGTTCGGCGCGCTCCTTGGCGAGCTGGGCCACGCGCTCGTAGTCGGCGGCCACGTCGGGGCGGGCCATCTCCTCGGTCAGCTCGCGGTAGCGCTCGCGAAGTTTTTCCAGTTGCGTACGGACAGCCGGTTCCATGCGACTCCAGCGGAAGTTGGGCGCCGCGCAGCCGGGCGCCCTGATTCGAGGATATCAGCGGGCGCGGACAAAGGCTGCCGCCCGTTCGACGAGGTCGTGGAGCGGCACCTCCTCCTGTGGGCGCTCATCGCGCAGTGGCTTCAGGACGGCGACCCCGGCCCGAATCTCGTCTTCGCCGATGATGACCGCCGCCGCTGCACCGAGGCGGTCAGCGGTGCGGAGCTGTGCCTTGAGGGAACGCTCGGGTTCGCCAACCACTGTGGCCAGCCCTGCCGCGCGGAGTTTCCGCGCGGCGCGTGTCCCTTCCAGGGCTGCCGCCTCACCGAGGACGGCGACGAACAGGTCGGTCGTCGGGGCCTCTTGGAGCACGATGCCGTTTCGCTCCATCTCGAGGATGATGCGCTCGATCCCGGTGCCGAAGCCCACGGCGGGGGTGGGTGGCCCGCCGAGCAGTTCGATGAGACCGTCGTACCGCCCGCCGCCGCCGACGGTGCTCTGGGCGCGCTCATCGTCGAGCGGGACCACCTCGAACACCGTGCGGTTGTAGTAGTCGAGCCCGCGAACGAGCAGCGGGTCGATGCGGTACGGGATGCCGGCTGCCTGGAGCAGGCGCTGCACGGCCTCGAAGTGGTCGCGCGCGGCAGGACTGAGGCGGTCGACGAGCTTCGGCGCACCCTCCTTGAACGGGAGGTCCCGCTCGTCCTTCGAATCGAGGAGCCGAAGCGGGTTGCGCTCGAAGCGGCGGCGGCTGTCCTCGGAGAGCCGTTCGAGGAAGGGACGGTAGTACTCCTTCAGGGCGGCCACGTAGGCGCGGCGCGGCTCCGGATCGTCGATGGAGGAGAGCCGGACCTCGAGGTTTCGGAGCCCGAGACGCTCGTAGATGGTCCAGAGAAGCTCGATCGCCTCTGCGTCGGCAAGCGGCGACGCCGACCCGATGATCTCGCAGTCGATTTGGGTGTGCTGCCGGTATCGGCCGCGCTGCGGGCGGTCGTAGCGGAACATCGGATGCGTGGTCCAGAGACGCACCGGCTGGGGCCAGCTCGCCATTCCGTGCTCCAGGTACGCCCGGCAGATGGCCGGCGTGCCTTCGGGCGTGAGGGCGAGGAGGTCCCCGCCGCGGTCCTCGAAAACGTACATCTCCTTCTCGACGACATCCGTCGTGTCGCCGCTGCCTTTCTCGAAGAGGGCCGCACTTTCGAAGATGGGGGTGTCGATACGTCGGAACCCGAAGAGGCGCACCGTCTCCTGGGCGACGGTGAGCACACGCTGCCAGTAGGGCTGTTGCGCGGGCAGAATGTCCTGCGTTCCCCGAGGGGCTTGGAAACGTGGCACGGGCTACCTGCGGGCCGATCGTCGCGCGAGAACCTGGGTGCTAGCATAGGGTACGATTTGCGGTAGGGAAACCATGCGTACGGCGTCTCCAGCAGCCGACTCACCCGCTGCATCCCCGACCATCGAGGACGTCGTACGCCGCGCGGGCGAGTATCTCCCAGCCGAACGGCTCACGCTTCTCCGCGAGGCGTACGCCTTCGCGGAGCGGTGTCATGCCGGGCAAACGCGAAGCACCGGCGACCCGTACATCACGCATCCCGTCGCTGTCGCCTACCTTGTCGCCGGGCTGCAGCTCGACCACCACGCCCTCGCGGCGGCGCTCCTCCACGACGTCCAAGAGGACTGCGGCGTCCGGAACGAGACGCTCCGGGAGAAGTTCGGCCCTGAGGTGGCCCGCCTCGTCGATGGACTCACGAAGTTGAACAAGATGGAGCTGCTTGCATCCCCCGAGCAGCTCACCCGCGACGCGGTGCAGGCTCAGAACCTGCGGAAGATGTTCCTCGCCATGGCCGAGGACATCCGCGTGGTGTTGGTGAAGCTCTGCGACCGCCTCCATAACATGCGCACGCTCTGGGCCCTGCCGCCCGACAAGCAGCAGCGCATCGCCCGCGAAACACTGGAGATCTTCGCCCCCCTGGCGAGCCGACTGGGCGTGTGGCAGCTCAAGTGGGAGCTCGAAGACCTCGCCTTCCGCTATCTCGAGCCTGCCAAGTACAAGGAAATCGCCGACCTCCTCGCCTCACGCAGGGCCGCGCGCGAACGGTACATCGAGCGCGCCGTCGCGGTCGTGAAGGAGCACCTCGAACGCGCTGGAATTCGGGCGGAGGTCACGGGCCGAGCCAAGCACATCTACTCCATCTATCAGAAGATGCAGCGGTACGCGGCCCAATCGAAGACCTTCGACCAGATTTACGACCTGCTCGCCCTCCGCATCCTGGTCGAAACGGTGGCCGATTGCTACCACGCGCTCGGGGTCGTGCACAGCATCTGGCGGCCCATTCCGGGTCAGTTCGACGACTACATCGCCAACCCGAAGGACTCGATGTACCAATCCCTCCACACCACGGTTGTGGCGTTGGACGGGAAGCCCCTCGAGGTGCAGATCCGCACCTACGAAATGCATCAGGTCGCGGAGTACGGCGTCGCCGCCCACTGGCGCTATAAGGAAGGCGCACGAACCCAGGGGACGGACGAAGAGCGCATCGCCTGGTTGCGTCAGCTTCTGGAATGGCAGCGGGAGATGACCGCCGCCGAGGAGTTCGTGGAGTCGGTCAAGACCGACATCTTCCGCGACCAGGTGTTCGTCTACACCCCGAAGGGGGACGTCCTCGCCCTCCCGGCAGGGGCGACGCCGCTCGATTTCGCCTACCGCATTCACACCGACCTCGGCCACCAGACCATCGGCGCGAAGGTGAACGGCCGTATCGTGCCCCTCAACCACCAGCTCCGCACGGGCGACGTCGTCGAGATCATCCGCTCCCGCTCGAGCCGCGGGCCGTCGCGCGACTGGCTGAACCCCCATTTGGGCTACGTCCGCTCCTCCCACGCGCGCGAGAAGATCCGCCAGTGGTTCCGCCGGCAGGAGCGAGCCGAGAACATCGAGCGCGGCCGGGAGATGTACGAGAAGGAGATGCGCCGGCTCGGACTCGACCCTGCGGAGCACCAGGAGACCCTCTTGGGGCTCTTCAACATGGCGAGCTGGGAGGACTTCCTGGCAGCCATCGGCTACGGCGGGATCAGCACCACCTCCATCGCCCGGCGGCTGGCCGCGCATCTCCAGGTCGACGAGGGGAAAGAGGAATCGGCTCCTCCCTCGGCCGAGTCGAAGGGAGAGACAGCGCCGCCCCTCGGCGGCCCCGGTGTCCGGGTGCTGGGCGTCGGGAATCTGCTGACGACGATCGCTCGGTGCTGCAATCCGGTACCGGGGGACCAGATCGTGGGCTACGTCACCCGCTCTCGAGGCGTGACCATCCACCGCGCCGACTGCCTGAACGTCCTCCGCGAGGAGGAGCGGGAGCGGATCGTCGAGGTGGAGTGGGGCAAGCCGACCCGGCTCTACCCCGTCGATGTCCGCATCGAAGCCTGGGATAGGGTTGGGCTGCTGCGGGACATCTCGACCGTGGTGGCCGAAGAGCAGGTCAACATGGTGGGGGTCCGCACCATCGAGAACGGGGACGGCTCGATCCTTATCCTCGCGACCCTCGAGACCTCGGGTATCGAGCAGCTCTCGCGGCTGCTTACGAAACTCGAAGTCGTGCGCGGCGTCCGCTCGGTCGAACGGGCGATGGAGCGGCGCCGCACGAAGGCCGTCGACGGGTCCGGGGCGACCCCTCGGCCTCTCGGCTGAGGCGCCGGCGTGCGCTGTCCGAGGGTGGGCCCGCTGGCTCGGTGAGGGCACCCCGCAAGGCCGCGACTGCCGCATAGACGACGGTGAGGACGAGAACGGCCTGGAGCCCGACGGTCAGCGTAGCATCCACGATTCGCACATCCGTTCGAATGGTGCCGCCACTGTAGCGAACGGATGTTCTAACCGTCAAGCTGGGCAGAAGCCCCGTCCCGAAGGAGAGCCTTGCGCGGGCGGCTTGGGGGGTTATCGAATCGCGGCTTGCCCGATCGACCGCCAGCCGAGACACTTGAGGACGGGTTCCCCGGTAGCTCAACGGTAGAGCGGGCGGCTGTTAACCGCTAGGTTCGAGGTTCGAATCCTCGCCGGGGAGCCATGCTTTCCCCCGGGAACGCGATACCCGCACCGCATGAGGTACACCACCGACTTCGGTGCGCCGCTGCGGGTCTCCAAAAAGGAAGATTGGCAGGGGTGGCAGGACTCGAACCCGCGACACTCGGATTTGGAGTCCGATGCTCTACCAACTGAGCTACACCCCTGCCCGCCAACGATGGTAGCAAATCGGCGGCGCCGGTCCAGAACCCACCCTCAAGTCGCAGGCCAGGTGGTGTAGCTGCGGCAGCGCGGACAGCGGGGGAGACGGGTTACCCGGGGCGCCTCGTCGTACACGAAGCGTGCGCGGCAGTCGGCGCAGACACGCCACTGGAGCCGCCGCCGGGCGCCGCGGAGCACGCGTTCGGGGAGCATCGCTCCACCTCCGGTGCAGTCGGTCTGCCGAGATCCTCGGCTGGCGAGCGCGAGTTGTGCAGCCGCATGGGGCGAAAGAACGGAGGGACCTATACTCGGAGCTGCGATGACGACCCGCCGACACCTCCTCTCCTCCGCCGACCTCACGCCGCGAGAGATCGCGGGGTTGCTGGCCTTCGCTGCGAAGTTGAAGGCCGAACCTCGGCGCCTCGTCCCGGGGAAGCAGCTCGCACTGCTCTTCGAGAAGCCCTCGTTGCGGACGCGGGTGAGCTTCCAGGTGGCGATGCGTCACCTCGGCGGCGAGACCATCTACCTCGCACCCCAGGAGGTGGGGCTCGGCGAACGGGAGGCGATCAAGGACGTCTCCCGCGTCCTTGCGCGCTACGTGGACATCGTTGCAGTGCGCACCTACGGTCAGGTGATCGTCGAGGAGTACGCCTCCTACTCCTCCATCCCTGTCATCAACGCGCTGACGAACGAGGAGCATCCCTGCCAGGCGTTGGCCGACCTGCTGACGTTGCAGGAGAAGTGGGGGTCGCTCGCCGGCCGGACGATTGCCTTCATCGGCGACGGCAACAACGTGGCGCGGAGCCTCGTCCTCACCGCGGCGGCCCTCGGCATGCACGTGCGCATCGCCACGCCGCGGGGGTACTGGCTCCCCGATTGGGTGATGGAAGAAGCGTCCCGGCGTGCGCGCGAAACGGGGGGTTCGTTCACGCCTCTCGTCGACCCGGCGGAGGCGGCACGAGGCGCGGACGCACTTTACACCGATGTCTGGACGTCGATGGGCCAGGAGCGAGAGGCCGAGCGCCGGCGCATCGACTTCGCCGGCTACCAGCTCAACCGGCAGCTGTTGGAGCTCGCCGCTCCCGGCGCGTTCGTGATGCACGACCTCCCCGCGCACCGGGGGGAGGAGATCACCGATGAGGTGATCGAGAGCCCGCAGTCGATCGTTTTCGACCAGGCCGAGAACCGCGTCTGGGCGCAGGCGGCGGTGGTCGCCTTCCTTCTCGGGGCGGCGCCCGAGTTCTAGCTCCCTCCCTCGGGCACGGTCGTCAGTCGGGTATGATGCGGGCAGGAAGCCGGCACCAGTGCCCGCGATGTTCGATTGGCAACACTACCGCGAAGTCATCGATCAATTCGGTCCGTCGAGCGTCATCGATGTGCTGCTGATCGCGGCCCTCATCTACGGCGCGCTGCGGGTGATGAGCGGCACGCGGGCGATGACCCAGCTCCGGGGAGCGGTGATCCTCTTCCTGGTCGCCGTGCTCTTGGGGCGAGCCTTCGACCTCACGGTCGTGAACTACATCGTGGAGAATTCGCTGCCGGCACTCCTCATTGCCGTCGTCATCATCTTCCAGCCCGAGATCCGGCGGGCGCTGGACCGGCTCGGCCGCACCGGACTGCGGGGTCTCCTCTCCCGCCCCGACGCCTCCGAGGTGCTCGACGCGATATCACGCGCGGCGGGCGAGCTCTCGCGGGCTCGCCATGGAGCGCTCATGGTGATCGAACGCGGCACCGGGCTCCGCGACGTCATCGACACCGGCGTTCCCATCGACGCCCGGGTCACGCCCGAGCTCCTGGAGGGCATCTTCTTCCCCAACTCGCCGCTGCACGACATGGCGGTAGTCATCCGCGATGACCGGGTGGTGGCCGCCGGCTGTGTCCTTCCCCTTGCCGATCAGCTTCCCCCCGAGGAGAGCCACCTCGGCACCCGACATCGGGCCGCCCTCGGCATCACCGAGCACACCGACGCGGTTTCCATCGTCGTCTCGGAGGAAACCGGGGGGATCAGCGTTGCCGTCGACGGGCGGCTCACCCACGTCGCCGACGAGCAGCGGTTGCGGACCGTGCTCGAGTGGCTGGTGCAGCGCCGCGGCGCGCTCCGGCGGGAGCGTGAGCGGGAGCCAGTGCCGTGAGCTTCCTCACCGCCCTGCCCCGAGGCATCGCCGATACGGTGCGGACAGCGCTCCTCCTCCTCCGCGCCGGGGTCACGAGCCTCGTCCAGCACTGGGCGCTCGCAACGTTCAGCCTGATCGCTGCCTTCGCGGTCTGGGTCGTCATCCAGGACGTGGAGAACCCGCGGGTTCGCGGCGTCGCCCCCGAGCCGCCCGCGGCCGCGATCCCGGTCCGCCCGGTCAACGTTCCCTCGGGATTCATCGTGCTGGAATCGCCCACGGTGCGCGTCGAGGTGGAAGCGCGCCAGGACGTGCTCCCAAGCCTGCGCGCCAGCGATTTCGTCGCGACGGTCGACGTCCAGGGGCTCGAACCGGGGGGGACCGTTCCTCTCCCCGTTCGGGTCGAGGCGAAACGAACAGGCGTCGATATCGTGCGCGTGGTGCCCGACCGGGTGGACATCACGCTCATCCGCGCCGCCTCGAAAGAGCTCCCGGTGGAGGTCAACCTCACGGGGGGACTGCCGACCGGCTACGTGCTTGCGGAGCCCCCGACGGTCGACCCGCCCTTCGTCACGGTTACGGGGCATCCTGATTTGGTGGCGAACGTGACGAAGGTCCAGCTCGACGTCAATCTGAGCGGCGTCCGCGAGCCCACCTACATCGTCGAGGGCGAACTGGTGCCTCGCAGCGATACGGGCGCGGTCCAGCAAGTCTTCCTCTCTTCACCGCGTGCTCGGGCCACCTTCAAGATCGAGCAACGCTTCTCCCAACGGACGCTCGCCGTGCTGCCGCTCCTGACCGGAGCCCCGGCTCCCGGCTACCTGGTGGCGAACGTCACCGTCGAGCCGCCGACGGTGCAGGTCTCTGGCCCGGTGGACGTGGTGCAGGGACTTTCCCAACTCGCGACGGAGGCGATCGACCTGACGAACGCCTCGTCGACCATCACGCGGTCGGTGCGCATCGCCGCGCCCGCGAACGTGGCCCTGGCCCGGGAGACCGTCACGGTGCAGGTGCAAGTGGCGCCAATCCGCTGCGGCGCGGAGGGCGGCGCCTGCGCGGGGGCGACCTTCGTGGTGGCGCCGTCGTTCACGGACCTGCCTCAGGGGGTCATGGTCGGGCCGGGAGCCTTCTTCGTCACCGTGCAGGTCCTCGGCCCCTTGAGCCAGCTGGATGACCTCACACCGGCATCGTTCACGGCCGCGGTCTCGTTGGCTGGCCTCTCTCCGGGGACGCATACGCTTCGCCCGAGCGTGACCGCTCCCCCGGGAATTCAGGTCGTCTCCGTGGGCACGGTTACCGTTACGCTCGTTCCCGTGTCAGGAGCGGGACCATGACCGGCACGGTGGGAAGTAGCCTCCCGCGCGTGGTCATCGCCGGGCGCCCGAACGTGGGCAAGTCGACGCTCTTCAACCGCATCGTCGGAGAGCGCCGAGCGATCGTCGAGGATGAGCCCGGGACCACGCGCGACGTCATCGAGGCGGAGGTGGAGTGGGGCGACCGCCGCTTCGTCCTCGCCGATACCGGCGGCTACGAGCAGGGCGACCTCGACCGCTTCGGGCCCCTCGTGGCCCGACAGGTGGAGGCGGCGCTGGCTGGAGCCGACCTTGTCCTTCTCTGCGTCGATTCCGAAGCGGGCGTGACCCCAGCAGACGAAGAAGTGGCTGACCTCGTGCGCAAAACGGGGAAGCCGGTGATCGTGGTGGCGACGAAGGCCGACTCGGAGCGCCGTGAGGCGGTGGCTCTCGCCGAGGCGTCGGCCTTGGGGTTGGGGACGCCCGTCCCGGTGAGCGCCCTCCACGACATCAACGTGGTGCGGCTGCTCGACCTCGTAGCCGAGCGCCTTCCCGAGACCCCGCCGTCCATCGAGCGGGACCGCGTCAGGCTGGCCGTGGTCGGGCGACCGAACGTTGGGAAGTCGATGCTCGTGAACGCGGTGCTGGGAGAGCCGCGCGTGATCGTCTCCGAGGTCCCGGGTACAACCCGCGACGCCATCGACACCGACATCGATACGCCGTTCGGGCCGTTCACCCTCATC
This sequence comes from bacterium HR29, assembly GCA_002898215.1. GTDB lineage: Bacteria > Chloroflexota > Dehalococcoidia > Tepidiformales > Tepidiformaceae > HRBIN29. The sequence goes on from BEIF01000001.1 coordinate 766,517, forward strand.
GACACGGCCGGCGTGCGCCGCCGAGGGAAGATCGAGCGCGGCGTCGAATACCACTCGGTGCTGCGCACTCGAGCGGCGATCGAGCGGAGCGATGTCGCGGTGTTGGTCATCGACGGGAGCGAGGGGGTAACCGCCCAGGATACGCACGTGGCGGGCATGGTCCTCGAGGCGACCAAAGGCCTGGTCGTCGCCGTGAACAAAACCGACCTTTGGGGAGAGGGGTTCGAAGCCCGGCGACGGGAACTGTCCGCCCAGCTCCGCCGGAAGATGGGGTTCGCGCCCTGGGCGCTGGTGGCGTTCGTCTCCGCGTTGACCGGTAGGGGCATCGATGACCTGCTGCGGCTCGCTGCCGAGGCACGGGCGGCCCGCCGGCGCCGCGTTCCCACCGGGGAGCTGAACACCCTCCTGCGCGCAGCTTTCCGCAAGCACGCTCCGCCCGTCGTTCGCCACAAGCGCCTCAAGCTCTTCTATGCGACGCAGGCGGGGGTGGACCCGCCCACGTTCGTGCTGTTCGTGAACGACCCGGAGCTCGTCCACTTCAGCTATCGGCGGTATCTTGAGCGCACGATCCGCACGGCCTACGACTTCGAGGGCACGGCGATCCGCATCATCTTCCGGCCTCGAAACGTGCAAGAATCCTAGCGATGTGGTGGGCGTACCTGGTCAACATCGCTGCAGGGTATCTCCTCGGCGCCGTGCCCTACGGGCTCATCGTAGGCTACCTGTTCTCCGGCAAGGACGTCCGGCGCTACGGTTCGGGCAAGACCGGTGTGACGAACGTGCTGCGCGTGGCCGGCCCCGTCCCGGCGGGCATCGTGCTCGTGGCCGACGTGGCGAAGGGCGCGGCGGCGGCGGTCATCGGCACATGGGTCTTCGACGACGCGGGCGTGGCAGCAGCGGGCGCCGCGGCGGCCGTCGTGGGGCACGTATTCCCCGTGTTCGCCGGCTTCCGGGGCGGACGGGGAGTGGCGACCGCCTTCGGCGGCATCCTCGGCCTCGCACCGCTCGTGTCCCTCCTTTTTCCTGTCATCGGTGCCATCCTCATCATCCCCACGCGGATCGTGTCGTTCATGTCGGTGGTCGGTACGCCGATAGCGGTGGTGATCGTCGTCGCCGCGGCGGCCGCGGGTTGGGTGTCGTGGCCTGCAGCCTACTACGCGCTGTTCGCCCTCGCGGTCATCGAGTACATGCACATCCCGAACATCCGCCGCCTGCTCGCCGGAACCGAGCCCCGCATCGGTGAGGGTGGCGACCGCCCCGCGACAGGCTGAACATGGAGCGGTTCGCCGTTCTCGGGGCAACATCCTGGGGGCTGACGCTTGCTTGGCTGCTGGCGGGCAATGGCCACCGCGTGACCGTGCTCACGCGCACCGATGAAGAAGCGCACGCCTTCGACGCTTCCCGCGCGAGCCCCCGGTTGCCGGGGCTCCGCTTGCCCGAGTCCGTGACCTTCCTCCCCTCGGCAGCTGCGGAGCCCGTCGACGGTGTCGTCGTTGCCGTTCCAGCGCAATCGGTACGGGGAGCCGTCGCCGGTGCACGGCTCGACCGGAACGTGCCGGTGCTGTCCGCGGCGAAGGGGCTCGAGACCGATACCGGGATGCGGATGACGGAGGTTCTGGCCGCCCTCGGTTGGCCCGCGGCGCTGACAGGGGCGCTCTCGGGGCCGAATCTGGCGGCCGAGATCGCCCGGGGGCTGCCGGCTGCGGCGGTCGTGGCCTGCCGCGACGCCTCGGTGGCGGCCATGTGGCAGCGCGCGCTCGCATCGCCAACCTACCGTGTCTACCGCTCCGACGACGTCGTGGGGGTCGAGGTGGGCGGAGCCCTGAAGAACGTCATCGCCATCGCTGCCGGCGCTGCGGCCGGGCTCGACGCCGGCGCCAACGCCATCGCCGCTATCATGACCCGTGGTTTGGCCGAGATGACCCGACTCGGTACCGCCCTCGGTGCCGACCCGCTCACCTTCCAGGGGCTGGCGGGAGTCGGGGACCTCGCGGCGACGTGCTTTTCGCCCCTATCGCGGAACCGCCGGCTCGGCGAGCTCCTAGCCCGAGGGCATACGCTGGTGCAGGCGCTCGACTCCATCGGTGAGGCGGTGGAGGGGGTGCCGACGGCCCCGGTCGCCCTTGCCAAAGCCCGTGCGCTGGGTGTCGAGGTGCCGGTGACCGAGCAGGTGGCCGCGGTACTCGGAGGTCGGGCAACGGTCCCCGAAGCGATGCGCGCCTTGCTCTCGCGGCCGCTTACCGAGGAACGGCCGGTGCCGGGCCTGGTAGACTGAAGGTAGCCGTGGCCTCCAGCGAACTCAGCGTGCTCCTCGGGCGGCTTGTAGCCGGAGAGCGGCCGACCGCTGTGCAGCTCACCCTGCTCTCGGACCTGCGCCCAGCGGACCGTGACCAGCTCGCCGCCGTTTGGACGTCGATCCCGGCTGACAGCCGCGTGTCGCTCATGGAACGGACGATCGAGCTGGCCGAGGACAACGCCGAGCTCGATTTCGCCTCGCTCGCGCTCGTTGCCATCGGCGACCCGGATCCCCGCGTGCGTCGGCTCGCTGCCGAAGCCCTCTGGGAGTCGCGGGATCGACGGGTGGCTCGCGCCCTGCTGGACGCGTTCGCACGCGAACCGGACGCCTCGGTCCGTGCTGCCATCGCGACGACCCTGGGAACGTTCGTCCAGCTCCACACCTTCGAACAAATCGATAGCGAGACGGGCGACCTCGTGGTGGCCTCACTGCGAGCTGCTGCGGAATCCCCTTCCGAACCGGCAGACGTCCGAGGAAGGGCGATCGCCAGTCTCGGCGCCTGGCCCGAAGCGTGGGTGGATTCTCTCATCTGGAACGCGGCCTCGGCCGACGACCGGGAGCTGCGGCTCGCCGCGCTCGCGGCGATGGCGAACTCGGAGGACGAACGCTGGCTCGATGAAGTTCTGCCTCACCTGGCCAGCGACGACCCTGAGTTCCGGTATTGGGCCGCCTACGCCTGCGGACGGATCGGTTCGGAAGCAGCGGTCGCCGAGCTGACCCCGCTCCTGGACGACCCGGACTTCGAAGTGGCCCGAGCTGCCGTCGGCGCTCTGGGGGATATCGGCGGCAGCGAGGCTGCGGAGTGCCTCGCGGCCTTCCTCGAGCGTGCTCCCGACTCCCTTCGCCCCCTCGTGGAGGAGGCGCTGGAGCTGGCGAGGTCGAACGGAGACTCCTTCCTTGCAGGATTGCTGCCATGAGCGGGAAGCTTCCTGTCCAATCCGCAGTCTCCGCCGGCGGCATCGTCTGGCGGCGCGACGCCAACGGTGGCATCGAGGTCGTTCTCTGCGGGCGCCGAACCGACGGCGAGATGCTCTGGGCGCTCCCGAAGGGGACCCCCGACCCGGGGGAATCGTACGACGCTGCGGCCCGCCGCGAGGTAGAAGAGGAAACGGGGCTCCGGGTCGAGCTTGGCGAGAAGGTGGGAACGATCGATTACTGGTTCGTCGCCAACGGCGCGCGGTACCACAAGTACGTGCACCACTGGCTGATGCGCCCGCTCGGTGGGGACGTTTCGCAGCACGACGCTGAGTTCGATGAGGTGCGCTGGGTTCCCGCGGGCGAGGCTCTGCGCATGCTCACGTACCCGAACGAACGGGCCATCCTGGAGCGGGCACTGAGCCGGATCGAGGCGGCCAGGTGAGCAACGAACCCGCAGTCCCAATCCTCGCACGGTCCCCCCGCATCATCCTCCGGGCGAAGCGCGTCGAGGACGCCGAGAACGACTACCGCTGGCGCACCGACCCGGAGCTTGCCCGGTTGGACGGGGCGGAGCCCCTCCAGGTCGGGTTCGAGGAGTTCCTCCGCCGGTATCCCGCCGAGACGCTCGGCCCTTGGCCCGACCGGGAGCTCTACGCGATCGAGACGAGCGAGGGAGCCCACATTGGAAACCTGATGGTCTACAACCTCTCGCCGTCGCTCGAGTCGGCCGAAGTCGGCATCACCATCGGCGAGGCGCACTATCGGGGACGGGGGTACGGGACCGAGGCGATGGTGACGTTCATGCGGTGGGCTTGGTCGGCACGTCCTTGGCGGCGGCTCGTGCTGCACACGCTGGAGTGGAACGAGCGCGCCCGCCGATGCTTCGCGCGGGTCGGCTTCCAGCCGACGGCCATCGTTCTCCGTCGCGGGGAGCGGTACGTGCGGATGGAAGCACTGCGCGAGTGGTGGCTCTTGTGGGAGGCCGAGGGCCGGTTCCAGTTTCCGAATCGGTCGGAGTGACGTTCGGCGGCAACGCCTTCGTCCCTCACCGTCCACCCTCCTGTTCCGGGCAGCTCCTGCCGCCCGAGGGACACTGGTCTGACGGGGGAGCTCCTGGCGGTCGACTTTTCAACCGACGGCCCGTCGGAAGTTCCTTCGCACGAGGACACCACGATGCAGCAATCCTCGCTCCGGACGGACGGGACGCTCGCGCTTTCAGCCGAGGGAGCCGAGCGTACGAACCACCAACGCCCGCCCGCTGCGTCCACATCGAACCTCCGGCCCATCCCGTCGCTACCGCCCGCACCGGAAAGCCTGGCAGATTTGGGGCTGCCGGAGGCGTTCCTCGAGGACCTGGCGCTGAAAACGTTACACCGGATTGCCGTGCCGACGAGCACGGGCCTAGCGAACGCGCTGCGCCTTCCGCCGGCCCTCGTGCGGGATCTGCTCGATAGCCTCAAACGGCAGCGCCTCATCGAGACCACGGCGAATTCGGGCCGCCTCGAGACCGAGTGGCAGTACCGCCTCACCGAGCTCGGGATGAAGGAGGTCGAGAACGCCTTCGCCCGCAGCCGTTACGTGGGGCCAGTTCCTGTGCCCATCCAGGAGTACTTCCGGCGGCTGGAGGTGGATACGGAAGTCGGTGCGCCCGATCCGGTTCGCCTTGCACGGGCGCTCCAACAGCTCGTTCTCGCCCGGGACATCGTGGCGAAAGTGTGCCTCGCGCTCACGTCCGGGCGGCCAGCGATGCTCTGGGGCGCTCCCGGCAACGGGAAGACGACCATCCTCGAGCTGTGCAGCGAGGCCATCCATGGCGTCACGCTGCTCCCGGTTTGCGTGTGGGTCAGCGGTCACATCATCCGCCTGTACGATGACCTCGTTCACGTGGTTGTCGATGGCGACGAGAATGCGAACACCGTCGACCGGCGGTGGCTTCGCATCCGCCGGCCGTTCGTGTTCGTCGGAGGGGAGCTCCGCCACGAAGACCTCGACCTGGCGTACGACCCGGCCCTCGGCTACCACCAGGCCCCGCCGCACGTGAAGGCCCACGGGGGCCTGTTGGCTATCGACGACTTCGGCCGCCAGCAGGTATCGCCCCATGCCCTCCTGAACCGCTGGATTGCCGCTCTCGAGCGCGGTGAGGACACGATGGCCCTGGTGACGGGCGAGCGCATCACCTTCCCCTTCCGGAGCACGATCGTCTTTTCGACGAACTTGGAGCCGCGAACGATGCTGGAGGAGGCGCATCTGCGCCGCATCCCCTACAAGATCCGAATTCCCGAGCCCACGCCCGCGCAGATGGCCGAGATCTTCCGACGTTTCGCCGATGCGATGGGCGTCGAAGCTACGGCAGAGAACATCGAGATCGCCGTCCAGATGGTCTTTCGGGCGAGCGAGAACAACCCGCGCTCCTGTCACCCGCGGGATATCCTCCAGCTCATCATCGAAGAGGCGCGATTCGTGAAGCGGCCGCCCGTCCTCGAGCCGGGGGCGGTGCGGCGCGCCTGCGAGCTGTACTTCGCCCGCGACCCGGGCCCGGTCGGCCAGGGCCTTTCCGGCGCCTAGCTCGCCGGGGCCACCTCTCCCACCTCGAAGGCGAAGGTCTCGATGACCGGGTTGGCCAGCAGCCGCTGGCACATGCGCTCGACCGCTTCGCTGGCGGACGTCTCGTCGGCGGCCTCGAGCTCGATTTGGAAGAACTTCCCCGAGCGAACGCGGGCCACGCCCTGGAACCCCAGGCTCCGTAGGGCACCGGCGATCGTCTCCCCTTCCGGGTCATTCACCGTGGGCTTCAGGCTCACGAACACCTTCGCGAGGTAGCGGCGCGCGCTGGTCATGGGTCGGGTAGCTCCTCTCCGGTCAGCATGCGGTACACGAGGAGGTACCGCTCGGTCGTAGCGCGGACGATCTCGGGCGGCAGGGGCGGTGGCGGCTCGCCATCCCGCCAGCCGCTCGCCGCGAGCCAGTCACGGATTGGCTGCTTGTCGAGGCTCGGCTGCGGCCCTCCGGGGCGGTACTCGCTGGCGAGCCAGAATCGGCTCGAGTCCGGCGTCAGCGCCTCGTCGATGAGGATCACCTCGTCGTCGCGCCAGCCGAACTCGAACTTCGTGTCGGCGATGATGATGCCGCGCTCGAAGGCGACCTGGTGAGCGTAGTCGTAGAGGGCGATGGTCCGCCGGCGCATGGCATTGGCCGCCTCCGGCCCGACGAGCAGCTCCAGCTCCTCGTAGGTGATGTTGCGGTCGTGGCCTTCGGCGCTCTTGGTGGAGGGCGTGAAGATCGTCTCCGGAAGCCTGTCGGCCTCCCGGAGGCCTTCGGGGAGAGGGATCCCGCAGACGCGGCCCGTCTCCCGGTACTCCTTCCACGCCGAACCGGCGAGGTAACCGCGCGCGATGCATTCGGCCTCCAGCCGCCGAGCCTTCCACACGAGCATCGACCGTCCGAACAACGCCGTCGGGATCTCGAAGGGAAGGAGGTGCGAGGTGCTCCGGTCGACGACGGCGATGAAGTGGTTCGGAACGACGGCGGCGACCCGCTCGAACCACCATGCCGAAAGCCGCGTGAGCACTTCGCCCTTGCGGGGAATGCCGGTCGGCAACACCACGTCCAGCGCTGAGACGCGGTCGGTGGCGACGATGAGGAGCTGGTCGCCGAGGTCGTAGATGTCGCGAACCTTGCCCCGGTGGGTCGGGTTCGGGAGAGGGGATTCGAGCAGGACGTCGGTCTCGGCGGCCATCGCTCCTCGTGCTGCTCCGGCGAGGCCAGGATACCAGCCGTGGCGCCTTCGTTCTCGGTCCATCGTTGACGGCGCCCTCCCGGGGGCCTAGGCTGACGGCCTGCCCATCTCGGGCGAAAGGAGCCACCATGCCGGAGCGTCTCCACCTCCTCGTCGGCACGCGGAAGGGGGCATTTCGCTACTCCAGCGCCGATCGTCGGCGTTGGGAGCTCTCCGACCCGATCCTGCCCGGCTGGAGCGTCTACCACGCAGCGTTCGATCTCCGGGACGGCGCTCCTCGGGCCTACCTGGCGGCGAACCACTGGGCTTGGGGGCCCAGCGTGGCGAAGAGCGCCGATGGCGGGGCAACCTGGGATTTCCGCAGCGAGGGCCTCGCCTTTCCTCCGGACATGCGGAGTCCCGCTCCGCAAGTACCCGGAGCGCCGGGTGAGTGGTCGAGCACGCCGCCGGGTGTCATCGGCAACGTTTGGTACGTGGCGCCCGGCCATCCGGCCGAGCCGGGCACCGTATACGCCGGCACGCAGCCGGCTGGGCTCTTCCGCAGCGACGACTGGGGGCGAACGTGGCGCCCCGTCGAGGGCATCAACCGCCACCCCTACCGGAAATACTGGAGTGGGACAGGAGGCGGGGACTCGTGCCTCCACTCGGTGCTGGTGGACCCGCGGGACCCGCGCCGTCTCTACGTGGCTGTGAGCGCAGGCGGTGTCTACCGCTCCACCGATGGGGGCGCGACCTGGGAGCTCATCGCCCACAACGCCGTTGCGACCCACCCGGAAGCGCGACGGCTCATCCAAGAATTCATCGTCGAAGGCATGCCTGCGGGAACGGACCGCGGCCCCTGGGACAAGGACCCAGCCGGACTGAACGAGTTCCACGCCCTCCGCCTCGACCCCACGAACCCCGACCGCCTCTGGGGACAGGCCCACTGGGGCGTGTTCCGCTCCGAGGATTGCGGCGCGACCTGGGTCGATGTCACGGAGGGACTCCCGAGCTTCCACGGCTTCGCCATCGCCGTCAGCCGGGCCGGCGCGGTGTTCGTCGTGCCCCTCGATTACGGAGCCGACAACTTCCGCGTGTGTCCCGGCCAGCTCGCCGTCTACCGCACCGTGGATGGCGGCCGGACGTGGGCCCGGCTGACAGGCGGGCTCCCCGGCCCGCACGACTACCAGAGCGTTTACCGCGAGGGGCTGGCGTGCGACGGTCTCGAACCAGAGGGGGTGTACCTCGGCACGAGCAATGGCGAAGTGCACGCCAGCTTCGACATCGGGGAAGTGTGGACGCGGCTGCCGGGAACGCTTCCGCCGGTCCTGGCCGTTGCCGCTGCGGCATGGTAGGAGGCGGCGGGTGGCCGAGGTGGAGGTAGCGCCCCTCACTCCCGAACGGTGGGCTGATTTGGAGGCTCTGATGGCCCCGACGGATGGCTGCGGGGGATGCTGGTGCCGCTGGTGGCAACAGACCACCCACGCTTTCAGGGCGAATCTCGGCGAGGAGAATCACCGGCAGATGCGCGACGAGGTCGCCTCGGCCTCTGTGCCGCCGGGGCTCATCGCCTACGCCGGCGGGAGGCCTGTCGGCTGGTGCCGCGTGGGCCCCAGGACCTCGTATCCGCGGCTCGCGCGCTCCCGGACGCTCACGCCGCCGGATTCCCGTCCCGTGTGGTCGATCGTGTGCTTCTATGTGGCGCCCGAGGCGCGGGGAGCCGGCGTGGCCCGGTGGCTCTGTGCCGCAGCCGCCGAGTTCGCGGCGCTCCACGGGGCGGAGATGCTCGAGGCATATCCAGTCTCCGCCCGCGGGCGGGTCTCGCCGACCGAAGCGTTTACCGGGACACGGCGCCTCCTTGCCGGGGCGGGGTTCGCGCCCGTGCGGCAGGGACCGGGCCGGCGGGAGCTCTGGCGAAGGCCGATTCCTCTAGCCTAAGGCGCGACGGCTCGGCTGCCTACAGCCCGAGCCGTTCGAAGGTTGCGTCGATGTTGCGAAGGTAGAAGTCGTAGTCGAAGAGGTCCGCGAGCTTTTCGGAGCTCAGCCGCTCGGTTACGCGCGGGTCCTCGCGCAGAAGCTCGTAGAACGGCCGGCGCTCGCGCCAGGCGCGCATGGCGTGCTCCTGGACGAGACGGTAGGCCGCCTCCCGCGACATCCCGGCCTCGATGAGCGCCAGAAGCACCCGCTGCGAGAAGACGAGGCCGTAGGAGCGGTCGAGGTTCTCTCGCATCCGCTCCGGATACACCACCAGCCCGCCCATGATCTGCGTGAAGAGGTCGAGGGCGTAGTCCAGGGCGAGGCAGGCGTCCGGAAGGATGATCCGTTCCGCGGACGAGTGGCTGATGTCCCGTTCGTGCCACAGGGCGACGTTCTCGAGCGCCGTCATCGCGTACCCGCGCAGGAGGCGGGCGAGCCCGCAGATGCGCTCGCACTTCTCCGGGTTCCGCTTGTGGGGCATGGCGCTGGAGCCCGTCTGCCCCTCGGCGAAGGGCTCCTCCGCTTCGAGCACTTCCGTGCGCTGGAGGTGGCGGATCTCCGTTGCGAACTTCTCCAGGCTCGCCCCGATGAGTGCCAACGTGAGCACGAAGTGCGCATGGCGGTCTCGCTGGATGACCTGTGTCGATGCCGCCTCGATGCCCAGCCCTAGCTTCCGGCAGACGATCTCCTCCACCTCGGGCGGGACCGAGGCGTGCGTCCCCACGGTGCCGCTGATGGCGCCGACGGCCACGGAGGCCCGCGCCGACTCCAAACGGGCGCGCTGCCGGCGCATCTCATCCACCCAGACGGCGAGCTTCAGGCCGAAGGTGGTGGGTTCGGCATGAACGCCGTGCGTCCGCCCGACGCAGAGCGTCCGACGATACTCCCGCGCCCGGTGCTCGAGGACGACGAGCAGGGCATCGATATCACGCAGGAGGAGGTCGGCTGCGTCGCGAAGCTGGAGCGCCGTCGCTGTATCCCAGACATCGCTGCTCGTGAGCCCGAAGTGCACCCATCGAGCATCGTCCCCCAGCGAGTCGGCGACGGAGCGGAGGAACGCGGTCATGTCGTGATGGGTTTCCCGCAGGTACTCGCCGATCCTGGCGAGGTCGAAGCGGGCGTTGCGGGCGATGCGCTCGGCGGCGTCGGCCGGGATGACGCCCAGCTCGGCCCACGCCTCGCAGACGGCGACCTCGACGTCGAGCCAACGCTGGAACTTCGCTTCGTCGGACCAGATGGCGGCCATCTGCGGCCGCGAGTACCGAGGAATCATGGCGTGCTCAGGATAGCCGACCCGGCGACGAGGTTCGATCGCCCCGCGCTAGGCACGCTTCGGGTCGCGGTATTCGTCGCGTGGCGGCGAAAACACGTCGATGCACACCGTGTCCTCGAGCACGTGCACCTCGTGCTCGACGCCGCCGGGCACGCACCAACTGTCGCCGGGGCCCAGCTCGCGCCAGACGTCGCCGATGCGGAAGCGCAGGCGGCCGCTGGCGAGGTAGCCGATCTGCTCGTGCGGGTGGGTATGGGCCGGCACCACCGCGCCCTTCGCCATGCGCAGCTCGCACAGCATCGTGTGCGCGCCTTCGTTCAGCGTGCGCCGGACGATGCCCGGCAGCATCTCGACCGGGGTCACTTCGCTGTTCGCGACCAGACCACCACCGCTCATCGTCGTCCTTCCTGGGTTGAGGGTTCAGCTGCCTCGGCGGCGATGTCCCTCCGATAGTACGCGTCCGAAAAGGAGATGCGGGCGACGTTCTCGTAGGCTCGGCGCCGGGCTTCGGCGACGGTATCGCCGAGCGCCACCACGGTTAGAACGCGGCCCCCATTCGTGACGATGCCGCGCCGGTCGAGCGCCGTGCCCGCATGGAACACCAGGATGTCGGGGTCCACCTTCTCCAGTCCCTGGACGATGTACCCGATCTTGTAGGTCGCCGGATATCCGCCGCTGGCGATCACCACGCCCACGGCCGCCTTGGAGGACCAGTGGATGTCGGCCTCCTCGAGCCGGCCTTCGGCAGCCAATCGGCAGATCGTGAAGAGGTCGGACTCCAGGCGCGGGAGGATGACCTGCGTCTCCGGGTCGCCCCAGCGGGCGTTGAACTCCAGGACGTACGGCCCCTCCTCCGTCACCATCAGCCCGGGGAAGAGGGTCCCGACGAACGGCGCTCCCTCTTCGGCCAGGCCGGCAACTGCCGGGTCCACCACGCGTTCCTGGATGGCTCGGGCCAAGGCGTCGTCCACGCGGAGCGACGGGCTGTAGGCACCCATGCCTCCGGTGTTCAGGCCCTTGTCGCCGTCCTGGGCTCTCTTGTAGTCGGTTGCGAAGGGCATCAGCCGGGCGGTCCGGCCGTCGCAGAAGGCGTGAGCGCTCGTTTCCCAGCCATGCAGCCGCTCCTCGATGACGACGGTGTCGCCCGCGGCGCCGAAATCCCTTCGGACCATGATGATGTCGAGGGCCTCCAGCGCGTCGCGGAGGCCATTGCAAACGATGGCTCCTTTTCCGGCAGCCAAACCGCTCGCCTTGACGACGACGGGGCGGTCGCCCCGGGACTCGAGGTACGCCTTCGCGTCCTCGTACCGCTGGAAGACGCGGTAGGGAGCGGTGGGGATGCCGTGGCGGGCCATGAAGTCCTTCGCCCACGCCTTGCTGGCTTCGATCCGGGCCGCGGCGGCAGTCGGCCCGTAGCAGGGGACGCCCAGAGCGTGGAGCCGGTCGACCAGCCCCAGGGGCTGCGGGTCGTCCATGCTGGCGAGATAGAAGTCGACTCCCTCACGGCGCACGAGGTCGACGAGCCCCTCGATGTCCTTGGGTTGGATGGGTGCGTTGCGGGCGATGGCAGCCGTCCCAGCGTTGCCAGGCGCGACGATCACTTCGTCGACATCCGGGCTCTGGCGGAGCTTCCAGGCGAGGGCGTGCTCGCGCCCGCCGCTCCCTACGAGCAGGACCTTGGCGCCCATGGGGCCTTCCTCCGTTCGGGCGTCATTCCCATTCGATCGTGCCGGGCGGCTTGCTGGTGATGTCGTACACCACCCGGTTCACATCGGGGACTTCGTTCACGATGCGGTTGGCGATCCGGCCCAGGAGGTCGTACGGCAGCCGGGCCCAATCGGCGGTCATGGCGTCGTCGGCGACGACGGCCCGGACGGCAACCGCGTACCCGTAGGTCCGGTAATCGCCCATCACGCCGACGGTGCGGGTGTTGGTGAGCACCGCGAACGCCTGCCACAGCTTCCGATACCACCCGGCTGCCCTCACCTCGTCGACGACGATCTTGTCGGCGAGACGGAGGATGGCGAGCTTCTCGGGGGTTACCTCGCCCATGATGCGGATGGCGAGCCCCGGGCCCGGGAACGGGTGCCGCCAGAGAATCTCCTCGGGGACGCCTAGCGTTTCGCCGATCCTGCGAACCTCGTCCTTGAAAAGGTAGCGGAGCGGCTCGACGAGCTCGAGCTGCATATCCGGCGGTAGCCCGCCGACGTTGTGATGGGTCTTGATGGTCGCCGAACCGGCGCCGTGCCCCGCGCTCTCGATGACGTCGGGATAGAGGGTGCCTTGGGCGAGGAAGCGGGCTCCTTCGATCTTCCGGGCCTCTCGCTCGAAGACGCGGATGAAGGTGTTACCGACGCGCACGCGCTTCGTTTCCGGGTTCGTAACCTCGGCGAGGGCGGCGAGGAACTCGTCGCGCGCATCGACGTGAACGAGGTTCATGCGCATCGTGCGACCGAAGGTTTCCACCACCTCTTCGGCCTCGCCGGCCCGAAGGAGACCGTTGTCGACGAAGATGCAGGTCAGGCGGTCGCCCACGGCCCGGTGAACGAGCGCTGCCGTCACCGCGCTGTCGACCCCGCCCGACAGCGCACAGATCACCCGGCCATCGCCTACCTGGCTACGGATGGCGGCGACGGCTTCCTCCACGAAGTTCCCCGGAGTCCAGCTCCGCGAACAACCGCAGACCCGCTCGAGAAAGTTCCGGAGGACCTCCTTTCCCAGCGGGGTGTGGACGACCTCGGGGTGGAACTGCAACCCGTAGTAACCGCGGGCCGGGTCCGCCATGACGGCGATGGGTGAGTTCGCCGACCGTGCTGCAACCTGAAAGCCAGGCGGGACTTCCTCGATCCGGTCGCCGTGGCTCATCCAGACATCGAGCTCGCGGGGGAGGCCGGCGAAAAGGGGTATCTCGGCGAGCAGCTCGATGCGCGCGGGGCCGTACTCCCGCTCGAGGCTCGGCCCGACTCGACCGCCGAGCTGGTGAGCGAGAAGCTGCATGCCGTAGCAGATGCCGAGCACCGGTACCCCCGCTTCGAAGACCCACTCCGGAGCGCGGGGGGCGCCCTCGTCGTAGACGCTGTTGGGCCCTCCGGAAAGGATGATGCCCTTGAGGTCGTGCCCGGCCAGGGATTCGCGAGGGGTGTGCCAAGGGAGGAGCTCGCAGTAGGTGTTCAGCTCGCGGATGCGTCGCGCGATGAGCATGGAGTACTGCGAGCCGAAATCGAGGACGACGATCGTCTCGTGGGAAGTGGCAGGGTCGGGATTGGCGGGTGAGCCGGAGGCCAGGGCGTGCTCGGTCATCGAGCGGTTCACCTTTTGTGCCCGCAACGTATCAGACGGCCCCTCTCCGGACAACGGAGGCGCCTTCGATGCCCTCGGGTATACTCGAAGCCGACGAGTTCGCGGAGGAGAGGACGGTGCGCATCGGCTTTGGCGCCGACCACGCCGGCTTCCATCTGAAGGAACACCTGGCCGCGGCCGCCCGCAGCTGGGGGCACGAGGTGCTGGATTTCGGCACCTTCGGTACCGAGAGCGTGGACTACCCCGATTTCGCGGAGGCGGTGGCCCGGGCAGTGCTCGACGGCCGTGCGGACACGGGCGTCGTCATCTGCTCGAACGGGGTGGGCATCAGCATCACGGCGAACAAGGTCCCAGGCATCCGCTGCGCGCTCTGTCACACGAGCTGGGGCGCGGCTCGGGCTCGGCAGCACGTGGATGCAAACATGCTCGCCCTTGGGGCGATGGAGATCGGCCCGGCCGTGGCCGAGGAGATCCTCCGCGCGTTCCTCGAGAACAGCTTCGAGGGAGGGCGGCACGAGCGTCGCCTGCAGAAGCTCCACGACGTGGAACGGCGCGGGATCGCTGCCCGCGAAGCCGAGGTGCACCTCCGGTGAGCGGCTTTGCCAAGAAGACCGTCCGCGACATCGACGTGCGCGGCAAACGGGTGTTCGTGCGCGTCGACTTCAACGTCCCCCTTACGGATACGGGCAGCGTGGCCGACGACACGCGCATCCGCGAATCGCTGCCCACCATCCGCTACCTGCAGGAGCAAGGCGCGCGGGTGATCCTTGGGTCCCACCTGGGGCGTCCCAAGGGTCCGGACCCGAAGCTTTCCCTCCGCCCCGTCGCGCGGCGGCTGGAGGAGCTGTTGAACGCACCGGTGGCCTTCGCCGAGGACTGCATCGGGGCGCCGGCTTTCGCGGTGGTCGAGGCGCTCGAACCCGGCGCGGTCGCTCTGCTCGAGAACCTGCGCTTCCACCCCGGCGAGGAGGCGAACGACCCCGAGTTCGCGAAGGCGCTCGCCGCACTCTGCGACGTCTACGTGAATGACGCCTTCGGGACCGCCCACCGAGCCCATGCCTCGACCGAGGGCATCGCTCGCCTCCGGCCAGCGGTCGCCGGTTTGCTGATGGAGAAGGAGCTCCGCTACCTCGGCGAACTCGTCGAGTCGCCGCCGCGTCCCTTCGCGGCGGTCGTCGGCGGCGCGAAGGTGAGCACGAAATTAGGGGCCGTGCGGCGGTTGCTCGAGAAAGTCGACCGGCTCGTCATCGGCGGGGGAATGGCGAACACCTTCCTTGCCGCTCAAGGAATCTCCGTGGGCCGTTCGCTCATCGAAACCGACCTCCTTCCCGCCGCGCGGGAGATCCTCGCCGATGCCGAACGCCGCGGTGTCCTGGTGGCGTTGCCGGTCGACGTCGTCGCCGCGCCGTCGCTGGAGGCAGAGGGCGAGGCCCGTGTCGTGCCGGCGCAGTCCATCCCTGACGATCTCATGGCGCTCGACATCGGTCCTGGGAGCGTCGAGGCGTTCCGGCGAGCGCTGGAGGGTTGCAAGGCCGTCGTGTGGAACGGCCCGATGGGCGTTTTCGAACGGCCGGCATTCGCGAAAGGCTCCCTCGCTATGGCGAACGTCATCGCCGGCCTCGAGGCGGTGACGGTTGTGGGCGGGGGCGAAACGGTCGCCCTCGTGAGCCAGGCCGGCCTCCAGGGCCGGTTCACCCATGTCTCCACCGGCGGGGGCGCCTCCCTCGAAATGCTCGAGGGGAAGGTGCTCCCGGGCGTCGCTGCGCTCCTCGACAAAGACTCGTGATGCGTCGGCCCTTCGTCGCCGGTAATTGGAAGATGCACACCCGGCGCGCCGAGGCGGTGGAGCTGGCGAGGGCGGTGGCTCGCGAAACCAGCGGAGCGGCGGCGGAGGTCGCGGTGTGCGTCCCATTTCCCCATCTCGCCCCGGTGAGCGAAGCCCTCGCCGGTACCCATGTGCTCCTCGGCGCGCAGAACCTCCACTGGGAACCTCAAGGGGCGTTCACCGGCGAGGTCTCGGCGCCCATGCTGGCGGATTACTGCCAGCTCGTCATCATCGGCCACAGCGAGCGCCGACAGTACTTCGGCGAAACCGACGATTGGGTGCGCCGCAAGGTCGAGGCGGCGCTGCGTTACGGACTCCGGCCCATCGTCTGCGTGGGCGAAACGCTCGCGGAGCGCCGCGCCGGCAGCACACTCGCGGTCCTCGAGCGGCAAGTTCGGGGCGCCTTCGCCGGGCTCGCCGTCGATGCCCGGATCACCATCGCCTACGAGCCGGTTTGGGCGATCGGCACCGGCGAAACGGCCACACCGGAGCAAGCCCAGGAGGCGTGCGCATTCATCCGTTCGCTCCTTCGCTCACTGGCCGGCTCCGAGGCCGAGCGCGTTCGCATCCAGTATGGTGGAAGTGTGAACGCGAAGAACGCCCGAGAGCTCCTCCTGCAGCCAGACATCGACGGTGCCTTGGTCGGCGGAGCCTCGCTGCGGGCCGACGAGTTCGCAACCATCGTACGGGCAGCAGAGGAATGATCCGCCCGCTCATCGCCATCGTCGGCCCCACCGCGAGCGGGAAATCAGCCGCGGCGCTCGAATTGGCGGAACGCCTCGGCGGAGAGATCGTGAACGCCGACAGCCGGCAGGTTTACCGGGGCATGGATATCGGCACGGCGAAGCCGCCACCGGACGTTCGCCGCCGCGTGCCACACCACCTCTACGACATCGCCGACCCGACCGACGAGTTCAGCCTGGCGACTTACGTCGACCTTGCCCGGGCGAAGTTCGAGGAGCTCTGGGCGAAGGGGACGTTCCCGTGGCTGGTCGGCGGCAGCGGCCAGTACGTGTGGGCCTTGCTGGAGGATTGGGAGGTTCCGCACGTCCCTCCGGACCGTGAGCTGCGAGCGCGGCTCGCCGCCGAGGCGGCCGAAAGGGGAGCGGAAGCGCTCCACGCCCGGCTGGCGGCTGTCGACCCTGTAGCGGCGGAGCGGATCGACCCCCGCAACGTCAGACGGGTCATTCGGGCTCTCGAGGTGTACGAGCATACGGGCGTTCCCATCAGCGTTTGGCAACGGAAAGGGGAGCCGAACTTTCAGGTCCTGATCGCGGCCATCGACGTTCCCCGCGACGAACTCGAACGGAGGATCGATGCCCGTGTCGAGGCGATGTTCGCATCGGGGCTCGTGGAGGAAGTCGAAGCCCTGCTTGCACGCGGCGTGCCGCCCGACGCTCCCGCGCTGCAGTCGATCGGCTACGCCGAGGTCATCGCCTACCTCCACGGCTTCTGCACCCTTGCCGAAGCGGTGGAGGCAACGAAGCGCGCCACGCGGCGCCTGGTGCGCCGGCAGCTCCAGTGGTTCCGGCGGGACGACCCGCGTATCCGCTGGATCCGGGAGCCGGCGGAGATCGAGCTCGAAGCGAACATCTTCACCGGAGCCTGTACCACGGCCATCCGCGGTCCTGGCCGGGGCCGTGCCTAGGGAGCCCGACGATGCGCCTGACGAAACTCCACGGTTTGGGAAACGACTACCTCTTCTACACACCCTCTCCGGGCGAAGAGGAGGAGCGCGATTGGTCCGACATCGCGAGGAGGGCGAGCGACCGTCACTTCGGCGTCGGGGCCGACGGTCTCATCCTCGCCCTGCCGTCCGCAGTGGCCGACCTGCGGATGCGCATCTTCAACGCCGACGGCTCCGAAGCCGAGATGTGCGGCAATGGCATCCGCTGTCTCGCCAAATACGCCGTCGAAGAAGGCCTGGTCGACCCCACGGCCGAGCGGTTGCGAATCGAAACGCTCGCGGGGGTTCTCACCATCGACCTCGTCCGGGAAAGAGGCGAAGTCGTCGGTGCCCGCGTCGATATGGGCCAGCCCAGGCTCCGTCCTGCCGAGATCCCCGTCGCGGTCGAGGGCGAAGGGCCGATCCTCGACTACCCGCTGGAGGTGGACGGGGTCCAGCTACGGCTCGCGTTCGTCAGCATGGGCAATCCGCACGCCGTCCACTTCCTCGACGGCGACCCCGACGAGTTCCCGTTGGAGCGCCTCGGACCGCAGGTGGAGCATCATCCCCTCTTTCCGCGGCGTACGAACTTCCAAATCGTGCAAGTCGTCGAGCGTCATCGCGTCAAGCATCGTGTGTGGGAGCGTGGGGCGGGCCTCACGCTCGCCTCGGGCACGAGCGCGGCGGCGGTGTGCGTGGCCGGTTGCCTGAAGGGCCTGCTCGAGAGTCCGGTCGTCGATTCCCTGCCCGGTGGCGAACTCCTGCTCGAGTGGGACGGCACGGGTTCCGTGTTCATGACGGGCCCGGCAGTACGGGTCTTCGACGCCGAGTGGAACGAGAGGGACACGCCCCGCTACCATCCGAGCGAACGCGCAACCTCCGCGCCATCCCACCCCTGAGGGACCTGCCCCATGCGACTTGCCGGCCGCGTCCAGGCCCTTCCTCCCTACCTCTTCGCCGAGATCTCGCGGAAGATCGCCGCGAAGCGGGCCGAAGGCGTCCGCATCATCACCTTCGCCATCGGGGACCCGGACATCCCCACCCCGGCCCATATTCTCGCCGAGCTGCATCGTGCCGCCGATGACCCGGCGAACCACCGATACCCCGAATCGGAGGGCCTTCCGGAGCTCCGCCAGGCCATCGCCGACTGGTACGAGCGCCGGTTCGAGGTGCGCTTCGACCCCCAGCGAGAGACGCTTCCGCTCATCGGGTCGAAGGAAGGCATCGCTCATGTGGCACTCTGCCTCATCGACCCCGGCGACATCGCCCTCGTGCCCGACCCTGCCTACCCCGTCTACGAAATCGGCACGATGTTCGCCGGCGGGAGCTGCTACCGGCTCCCTCTTACCCCCGAACGGGAGTGGCTGCCCGATCTGGAGGCGATTCCCGAGGATGTCGTGTCGCGGGCGAAGGTTCTCTGGCTGAACTACCCGAACAACCCAACCGGCGCCGTCGCTCCGCTCGAGTTCTTCGAGAAGGTCGTGTGGTGGGCGAAGCGGCACGACATCGCCGTCTGCCACGACAACCCGTACTGCGATGTCGCCTACGACGGTTACAGGCCGGTCTCCATCTTCCAGGTTCCCGGCGCCAAGGAGGTCGCGGTCGAATTCAATAGCTGGTCGAAGATTTACAACATGACCGGCTGGCGCATCGGTATGGTCGTCGGGAATCCCGTTCTCGTCGACGCGCTGATGCGGGTCAAGTCGAACATCGACAGCGGCATCCCTCAGGCGATTCAGCGGATGGCCATCGCCGCGGTGTACGGCCCGCAGGAGTGCGTAGATGAACATAACCGGATCTACCAGCGGCGCCGGGACCGCATGGTGGAGGTGCTCCGGGGGATTGGCCTGGAGGTGGAGCCTCCCAAAGCATCGCTCTACGTGTGGGCGAAGCTCCCCGATGGCGTGACGAGCGGAGAGTTCGCAGCGCGGCTCATCGAAGAGTGCGGCGTCGTCGTCACACCCGGCCGCGGCTACGGCGAGCACGGGGAGGGATACATTCGGCTCTCGGTGACGACGCCCGACGACGAGCTCGAGGAGGGACTCGAACGGCTCCGACGCTGGGGCGGCCTCCGCGGCTAACCGGCCCGCTTCGTTCGCGGTACGCTGGAAGCGATGGCCCGACCGCGTGTCCACTCCACCGAACCGACGCCGGACCGAGCGTACCTCGTCGCTGCCGAGACCCCTGGGCAGCTTCTGCGCGCCCGGGATTCGCTTACGGAGCTTGCCGAGCTGGCACGTACCGCAGGGGCAGTGGTGGTCGGAGCGGCCACGCAGCGCCTCGATCACCCGAACCCGGCAACCTACATCGGCAAGGGAAAGCTCCAGCAGGTCATTGAGGAATCGCGCGCCCTGGGAGCGAACGTCGTGATATTCGATGACGAGCTCTCCCCTTCCCAGCAGCGAAACCTCGAACGGGCAATCGGCCTGAAGGTGATCGACCGTACGGCCCTCATCCTCGACATCTTCGCGACCCGCGCCCGGACGAGGGAGGGGCGCTTACAGGTGGAGCTCGCCCAGATGGAGTACCTGCTCCCCCGCTTGGCGGGCCAGTGGTCTCACTTGGAGCGACTCGAGGGCGCCATCGGAACGCGTGGCCCGGGCGAGACCCAGCTCGAGACGGACCGCCGGCTCGTTCGCAACCGTATCGCGAAGATCAAACGCGACTTGGAGGTGGTGCGGCGGCAGCGAGCCCTGTACCGCCGTCTCCGCCAGCGCCGGGGCGTCCCGGTCGTGGCGCTGGTCGGTTACACGAACGCCGGCAAGTCGACGCTGATGAGCGCCCTCTCGGGAGCTAACGCCCACGCGGAGGACAAGCTCTTCGCTACCCTCGACCCGCTCACCCGGCGGCTTCGCCTCCCCTCCGGTGAGGTCGTCCTCCTCACCGACACGGTCGGGTTCATCCAGAAGCTGCCGGCGCAGCTCGTGGCAGCCTTCCGCGCCACGCTCGAGGAGCTGGAGGATGCCGACCTCCTGCTGCACGTCGTCGACATCTCCCATCCGCACGCCGTGCAGCACGTGCAGACCGTCATCGCCACCCTCGAGGGGCTCGGACTGGCCGAGAAGCCGGCGTTGCTGGTCCTGAACAAAGTCGACCGCCTCCTCATGCCCGACGGCACCGCCACGTCCCGGTGGGAGGACGTGGGGGATGCGCTCCATCATCGTGGCGTCGCCGTCGAGCGTGCCGTGCCGGTTTCGGCCCTCCACGGCTGGAACCTTCCCACGCTCCTGCGCCGGGTCGAGGCGGGCCTGGACGGCGACGCACCCGCGGCCCGAGAGGCGGTCTTGGCCATCCTCGGGGCGGCCGACCGTTCGCCGGCGGCGGTTTGAATCTGCAGCGCGCGTCCGGTAGAACGTGGCGAGGATGAGCGCTCCAAAGTCACTTCGGTCCCCGGTCCCCCTCCCTCATCCGGACGGGCCGCTTTCCCCGTACCGCGTCCTCGACTTCTCGGACGTCAAGGGCCAACTGTGCGGGCGCCTCCTCGCCGAGCTCGGCGCCGACGTCATCAAGGTCGAGCCGCGTGGCGGTGACCCGACCCGGGAGCGGGGTCCCTTCTACCGTGACCAGCCGGGCGAGGAGCGGAGCCTTGTGTGGTGGGCGCTGAACGCAGGAAAGCGCTCCATCACCCTGGAGCTCCGCCTCGAAGAGGGCCGCGAGCTCGCCCGCTGCCTCGCCGAGAAGGCGGACATCGTCATCCAGACCTTCCGCCCCGGCGAGGCCAAGGCGTTGGGATTGGAGTATGCGACTCTCGCCAAGCGGAACCCTGGCATCGTCGTGGTGAGCATCACGAACTTCGGCCTCACCGGGCCGTACCGCCATAAGGAGGCCACCGATATCGTCGGGTCGGCAATGGGCGGCCACATGATGTTGAACGGCGACCCCGAGCGAGGTCCGGTTCGCACCACAGCTCCCCAGGCGTACACCCAGGCGAACGTGCAGGCGTGCGTCGGTGCCCTCATCGCCCTCTATGCGCGCTGGAACAACGGCGGGCGGGGACAGCTCGTCGACGTCTCGATGCAGGAAGCGATGGCAAACACCATGGACAATGCCCAACAGACCTGGGACATCCGTAGGGTAAACCCGCGTGGCCCGGGACTTCGCCGGAATCGCGATGGCCTGCCAGGACCCCGTTACCTCTACGAGGCGGCCGATGGGTGGGTGGCGTGCCTCGCCTACGGGGGCCTGGTCGGACCGGCGAGCGAAGCCATCGTCGCCTGGCTCGCCGAGTACGGCGAGGCGGGGGAGTTGACCTCACCCGCGTGGCGTCACCGGCTCCAGGGGCTTCAGCCGCTCTCTCCCGAGGAGGGAGCGTATCTGGAGGAGCGCCTCGCTGCCTTCTGCCGCCGCTTCCCCAAGGATTGGCTCGTGGCCGAGGCCCAGCAGCGTGGAGCTGGGTGGGCTCCCGTGTACTCGCCTCGCGAAATCGTGGAGTGCGAACAGCTCCGAGCTCGGGAGTACTGGGTCCGCGTCCATCACGAGGACTTGGGCGAAACGTTCGTGTACCCGGGTGCCCCCTTCCGCCTCTCCAGAACGCCGTGGCGGCAGCGTGGCCGCGCCCCGCACGTTGGTGAACATAACGCAGAGGTGTACGGAGAGCTGCTCGGCATCGACTCCGCGACCCTCCGCCGCCTCCGTCTCCGGATGGTGATTTGAGATGCCTCGTGGTAAGGGAGTGAAGCCGTTCGCTGGCATCCGCGTCGCCGATTTCTCCTGGGTGGGCGTCGGCCCGACCGTAACGAAGTACCTCGCGGACCACGGCGCAGAGGTGATCCGCATCGAGTCAGCCACCTACCCGGAAGCGCTTCGTCGGGCAGGTCCTTTCGTCGACGACGTTCCCGGGCTCGACCGTTCGGGCTACTACGCGAACTTCAACAGCTCGAAGCTCGGCGTTTCCATCAACCTGAAGCATCCGAAGGGCCAGGAGCTCGCCCGCAGGCTCGTCGCGCATTGCGACGTGGTGGCCGAGTCGTTCACGCCGGGCACGATGGCGAAGTTCGGCCTCGACTACGAGCGCCTTCGGGAAGTGCGACCCGACCTGGTGATGATTTCCATGCCCCTCTTCGGGCAAACGGGGCCCTGGGCGCACTACCAGGGATACGGTCACGTGCTCCAGGCGGCCGCTGGCTTCAACCACCTCACCGGCTGGCCCGATGGCCCGCCAATCGGCACCGGCGTGGCCTACACCGATTTCCTCGCGCCCCACTTCGCAGCCATCGCGCTCATCGCCGCGCTCGACTACCGGCGACGGACCGGCGAGGGCCAGTACATCGACTTCTCCCAGTTCGAGGCGTCGATCCACGGACTCTGGACGGCGGTCCACGATTGGACCGTCAACGGCCGCGAACAGATTCGCCTCGGCAACCACGATATCGACGCTGCCCCGCATGGCTGTTACCGCTGTAAGGACGGCCGCTACGTGGTCATCGCTTGTGAAACGGAGGAGCACTGGGAACGTTTCCGGGCTGCTCTCGGCCGGCCCGAATGGTGCGACCTCGAACGGATGCGGCGCAAAGGGAGCCGCTTGCGCGAACAGAAAGAGATCGACCGGCACATCGGCTGGTGGTGCGAACAGTACACGGCGAAGTACGTCTTCGACCTCATGCAGCGGTTCGGCGTCCCGTGCGGAATCGTGAAGACGGCCGAGGAGATGTTCCGCGACCCGCAGATGCGCCACCGGCGGCACTACTGGTTCCTGGAGCACCCCGTTATGGGGAGGCGCTCGTACGACGGCCCCTCGTTCCGACTTTCGCTGACGCCCGGCGAGCTCACGAAGGCTGCCCCATGCCTCGGGGAGGACAATGAGCGGGTCTTCAAAGGTCTCCTCGGCCTCTCCGATGACGAGTACGAGGCGCTGCTCGTCGAAGGCGTCCTCGAGTAACCGACGGGCGGCTGGCGACGAAAGAGAGAGGCCGCCCTTTGCGGCCTCTCTCTACGCCGATCGACCGGCGCCGAGTCGCCTTCAGGAACCGGTCCCGCTCGTACCGCTTTCCGTCGAGGTCCCCTGTGCGGTGGACGCTCCCGCAGGCTGCGCTCCCGGCGGTACCGGTGCCCCTTCCTCGACGATCATCGTCCCCACCATATCGACCGGGTGAACAACGCAGACGAAGGTGTACCTACCCGGACCCGGCGTGACGAAGGTGAACTTCTGCTGAACTGGCCCCGTGGCGATGGCCGTGCTCACCTCGTCGGTCGGCTGTCCGTTCGCGGTCTGGCAGCCGTCCTTGCAGCCCCGGAGGAGCGGCGCGCTCGCATCGCCGTCGTGGAACTGGATGTTGTGCGGCGGCGAGGGGTCGCGGTTGTCGAAGGTGAGCGTGACTTCCGTGTTGGGCGGCAGCCGGATCTCGGTCACCAGAAACCGGATGTTGCGGGCCGGGATGATCCCGGTCTCCTCGAAGCCGCTCGGCGGTGGCGTCCCTTCGCCCCCGCCAGCGGCCGTGCCCTCGCTGCCGAACAGGGTGAGGCCCGCGCCGATCATGAAGCCGCCGACGATGAAGGCGGAGACGATCGTCGCGGCGGCCCCCAAGCTGAAGCGGAACGCCACGTCCTTCGTGTCGCGCACCACCTCCATGTCGAACACCTGCACCGAACCCGGCACCACTTGCTCTTCGTGCTGGGCGAGCAGGTCGAGGATCGTCTTCCGCGTCTCTTCGTAGCTGGCCAAGCCCTCCCGGTCGGTCCACGTGGTCTCGACGAGGACCTGGGAAGGACCGGTCGCGGCTGGCGAGACGGTGATGCGGAGGTCCTGGAAGCCGCGCAGATTGCGGAGGGCGTTGTCGGCATCGTCGATCGCTGCGAGGACGCCGTCCTTCGCGCGTGCAGCGTCGAGCTGGCCTTCGGGGATGAGGAAGGTGATGACCTGCGTGTAGCGCGTGGGCGCGGCGCCCTCCGGGTGCTGGGCCGCGCGGCGGCGCATGCGGCTGTCCTCCCAGGCCCAGCCACCGACGGCGAAGAGCGTGGCGAAAGCTGCCGCGCCGATGGTGATCGCCGCCATGTCGTTGGAGCGGTCGTTCGACCACCACACGAGCGCGGCGCCGACGACCAGTGTCGCGAGAGCAGCAACGAGCGGCCACGGGCTCGGGTCCGGAAGGTGGATGTCTTCGTGGGGGTTGTGTCCGTGCGCGTGTTGCTGCTCCATGGGCAATCCTGTCTCCTCGTCGGTCCTAGGGTACGAGATAAAGGGTAGTGAAGAGAGCGATCCAAACCACGTCAACGAAGTGCCAGTACAGCGAAGCCGCTTCGACGGCTTCGTGATGGCGCGCATCGAATTGCCCGCCGAGGGCGCGGACGAGCACGACGGCAAGGAAGATTACGCCACCGGCCACGTGCATACCGTGGAAGCCGGTGAGCGTGTAGAAGGTCGTGCCGAAGATCGTGTCACCCGCCCTGAAGTGGAGGGTGCTGTAGTCGTAGAGCTGCATCACGAGGAACACCACGCCCATCGCGATGGTGAGGAGAAGCCCCCAGATGAGCCCCCGCTGGTTCCCCCTCCGGATCTGCCACACGGCCCACTGCACCACGAACGAGCTCGAGACGAGGATAACGGTGGCGATTGCAGGCAGGGCGAGTTCGAGCTCGAGCTTGACACCGCGCTGGACCTGCTCCGGGGTCAGGAGCTCCGTCGGCGGCCACGAGGGCGCGTCGGCCCTGGCGATGAAGTAGGCGGCGAAGAGCCCGCCGAAGAACATCACCTCCGATGCCAGGAAGAGGATGAATCCCAGCATCGCGTTGCTGAGGGGCTGCCGTTCGTGCGCAATCGGCTGCGTCGCCATCTCCTGCCACCCCCTCAGTGCGCGGTACCGTGGCGGAGGTCGAAGAGCGGCCGCTCCGAATGAACCTCCGGCACGTCATCGAAGTTGTGGGCCGGCGGTGGAGAGGACGTATACCACTCCAACGTGTTCGCCTGCCAGGGGTCGTTCGGCTGATCCTTCGGCGACATGAGCGCCTTCACGACGGCGACGATGAACGGGAGCATGCCGACCGCGATGATGAAGGCGCCGATGGTTGAGAGCAGGTTGAGGAGCTCCCACCCCGTGTCAGCGCCGTAGGTGGCGATGCGCCGCGGCATGCCGTCGAGCCCGAGGAGGTGCATGGGGAAGAAGGCGAGGTTGAACCCGATCATCATCAGGATGAAGTGCAGCCGCCCGAGGCGCTCGTCGAGGCGGCGGCCCCAAATCTTCGGGAACCAGTAGTAGAGCCCCGCGAACATCGCGAACACCGCGCCCCCGAAGAGGACGTAGTGGATGTGGGCGACGACGAAGTAGGTGTCGTGGATGGCGTAATCCACCGGTACTGCGGCGGCGAACGTCCCGTTGATCCCGCCGATGAGGAACATCGAGACGAAGCCGAGGGCGAAGAGCATCGGGGTCTCGAAGGTGATCGACCCCTTCCACAGCGTCCCCAGCCAGTTGAAGATCTTCACCCCGGTCGGCACGCCGATGAGGGCGGTCATGAACGCGAAGAACGGCTTCAGGACGGCGCCCGTCGTGAACATGTGGTGGGCCCAGACGCTGAATCCGAGACCGCCGATGGCGATGGTCGCAAAGGCGAAGGCCTTGTAGCCGAAGAGCGGCTTCCGAGCGAAGACCGGGATGACCTCGGAGATCACGCCCATGCCCGGCAGGATCATGATGTACACCGCCGGGTGGGAGTAGAACCAGAACACGTTCTGCCAGAGCACGGCGTTCCCGCCGCCGTTCGGGTCGAAGAAGGAGCCGCCGAAGTTCCGGTCGATGTACAGCATCGCCAAGGCAGCGGCCAGGACCGGTGTTGCGAGGAGCTGGAGCACGGCCGTCACCAGGACGGTCCAGCAGAAGATGGGCATCCGGAACATGGTCATCCCCGGAGCCCGCATCCGAAGGATGGTCACGATGAAGTTGGCCGCGCCGATGGTCGACGAGATCCCGAGGATGATGACGGCGATGATCCACAAGTCCATCCCAGGCCCGAGGGTTCGGGCGAGCGGACTGTAGGCAGTCCAGCCGGCCGAAGCAGCGCCGCCATCGACCAGGAAACCGGCGAACATCAGGATCCCGCCGATGGGGAGGAGCCAGTACGACAGGGCGTTAATCCGCGGGAACGCCATGTCGCGGGCGCCGATCATCAGCGGCACCAGGTAGTTTCCGAACCCCGCCCAAACGGGGATGACGAAGAGGAAGAGCATCGCCGAGGCGTGCATGGTGAAGACTTCGTTGTACGCCTGGCGGCCGAGGAAGGTGTTATCGGCCACAGCGAGCTGCGTCCGCACCAGCAGCGCCAGGATGCCACCGACGGCGAAAAAGAAGACCGTCGTGTACAGGTAGAGAATCCCCAGCTTCTTGTGGTCGACGGTGGTCAGCCACTCGAGGAGCGCTGGACGCTCGTAGGCGGCCGGCCGAGGCAGTGCGACGGTTGCCATGGCTCCTCCTTTCCCCCTGTTACGATTGCCCCCGCGAAATCAGCAGCACGACGCGCCCCCGTCCCGTCATTGCTGCTGTCCGTTCCCTGCCGACGCGTCGGCGCTGCCCGATGCCGTCCCCGCAGCCTGCTCGACGATCCAGCGGTCGAATTCATCGCGGGTCACCACCCGCACGGTGAACAGCATCAAGGCGTGGTCGACGCCGCAAAGCTCCGCGCATTGCCCCCGAAACGTTCCCGTCACCCGGGGCACCACCACGAACCTGTTCTCCAGGCCAGGGATGACGTCGAGCTTGTAGAGGAAGTTCGGGATGAAGAACGAGTGGATGACGTCGTTCGAATGGAGCACGAACTCCACCGGCTCGTCGACGGGAATGACGAGCTCGGGGATGTTCGACGGCGTCCCCAGGATCGTCACCGTACCCTCCCGGTCCACCGGCTTCCGGCTGCCGAGGTCCTGGAGGTTGTAGTCGAACTGCCACTGGAATTGGAAGCCGGTGACGCGGATGGTGAGGGCGTCCTCCGGGGCTTTCCTGTCCGTCTTGGCGAGGACGACCGCCGAATACGTGAACATCGTCAGGACGATGATGACGGGGATGGCGATCCACATCGCCTCGATCTTCGCCGAGCCGTGAATTTGCGGCGGGAGCGGGTCGTCGGCTCGCCGGCGCCGATAGCGGAAAATGGCGAACAGGAGGGCGCTCACCACCCCGACGAAGACCGCAAACGCCAGGGAGAGGACGACGATGTAGAGGCGGTGCATACTCCGCGCTTCGTCGGTAATGGGCGTGGGCTGACCGACCTGCGCGAAGGCGATGGCGCTGGGCAGCAGCGCCAAGGCGGCGACGGCTACGACCCCCCAGACGCTCGCCATCGCCCGAACGATACGGCTCAGACGCATGCGTGGACTCCTTTTGCCCCCTCGTACGCGCGCGTTGTTCGACGCGCGCACCGACACCGTGCGGAACCGGCGGCCCCCGCTCGGCGCGCTTGTGAACAGCGTCGCAATCGAGTTATAGGAGCGGCCCCCCTACCTGTCAAGGAATCCGAACAGATAGCCGATCGTCGTTCGGACGCCCACGCATCAAGCGACGAACACATCGACCGCGAGACCCCCGAAGAGGATCGCGATGTACAGCAGCGAGTACTTGTACAGCGCGAGCGGCGAGGTGCGTGCGGGCCAGTGCCAGAGGCGGAACGCCTGCCAGACGAGCCAGGCTCCCGCGACGGCTGCGGTCGCCGCGTAGAACCAGCCCGCGCCCCCTACGGGCACGAGCAGGAGCGATACGGCTACCGTCGCGATGCTGTAGGCGAGGATCTGCCGCCGGGTCGTCGGTTCGCCCGCGACGACGGGCAGCATGGGCACGCGAACGGCCTCGTAATCGTCGCGGAGCTTCAGCGCGAGAGCCCAGAAATGGGGTGGCGTCCAGAGGAAGACCACGGCGAAGAGGAGCAGGGCGGGCCAATCGAGCCCTCCGGTAACGGCCGCCCAACCCACGAGCGGCGGGAACGCCCCGGCGGCGCCGCCGATAACGATGTTCTGCGGGGTCCGCCGTTTCAGCCAGACGGTGTAGACGAAGACGTAGAACAGGTAGCCCATGGCGGCGAGCACGGCCGCGAGCACGTTCGTCGTGGAGGCGAGCCATAGGAAGGCGAAGACGCCGAGCCCGACGCCGAAGGCGAGCGCCCCGGCCGGGTGAACCGCTCCCGTCACGAGCGGACGGTGCCGGGTTCGCCGCATCTGCGCGTCGATGTCCCGGTCGTACCAGCAGTTCACGGCGTTGGCGCCCCCTGCGGAGAGCGAACCCCCGATGAGCGTGGCGAGCACCAACCAGGTGGATGGCCAGCCGCCCGCGGCGAGGACCATCGCCGGGACCGTCGTCACCAGCAAGAGGACGACGATCCACGGCTTGGTGAGCGAGACGTAGGCGCGGAACGTGGCTCCAAAGCTGGTCGTCCGCGGGAGCGCGACGGTCGTGGCGTTCATCTCGCCGCCTCGGCGGTTTCGAGGACTGTCGCCGCCACGCCGACACGGCGGTAGGTAGCGAGCGAAGCCCCGACCGACAGCGTGGCCCAAATCGTGGCAGCGATGAAGGTGTGGGAAACGGTGAGCGGGTCCGGGAACGTGTACCAAACGTTGAAGGCGCCGACGATGACTTGGGCGACGAAGACGGCGGCCGCCGCCAGGGCGACCGGCAAGGCCCAAGGGACGAGGTGCCGCCGGCGCCATGCCGAAACGAGCAGCGGCAGGAGGACGAAGACGAACCCGCCGGCGAGGTACCGATGGACCATGTGCGTCACCTCCTGGTCGTCGGCGCCAGGGAAGGGCGCCCCGTTGCACAGAGGCCAACCGCTGCAGGCGGTGGAAGCCCCGCTTTCGGCCATGTAGGCGCCGATCCAGAAGGTGAGGGCCAGCCAGGCGAGCGCCAGCACGGAGAGCGACCCGAGAGGACCGATGCGTTCCGGCTCAGGGTCTTGCCCCTTGCCGAGCTCGCGGAACATCCCCACAGTGACCATCGCCTCGACCGAGACGATGAGCATCGCCAACAGGAGGTGGGTCGCCACAAGCTCGGGCGGTAGTTCGTGCCAGACGACGATGGCGCCCAAGAGCCCTTGCAATCCCACCAGCGGGACCGCCAGCACCGCGCCCCAGGCGACGACGGGCGAGGCCCGAAAATGGCGCCAGGCGAGCCAAGCGGTGGCGATGATGAGGAGGCCGACGACGGCCGCGACCGCGCGGTGCAAGAATTCGATGACCGGTTCGTGGCCCAAATCGGTAGGAGGCACGGCGCCCCCGTGACACAGGGGCCAATCGGGGCAACCGAGCCCCGAACCCGTGGCGCGCACGAGCGCACCGATGCCGATGAGGATGACGGTGAGAACCAGGGTGAGGAGCGAAACGCGCGCGGCCGTCTTCATCGGGCGCCCGGAACCCCTTTCGCCTGTATCGACTCCCGCTGCCGTGCTCGACGGACGGGCGTCCCTTTCGCACGACTTCCTAGGAAGTAGATTACCAGAGCACACGCGTGCCTGTGCTATTCGTCACAAACGCTGCAGGGCCACGCCGCTCGCGGAGAGGTCGAGCGAGGTCACCGCGCCGTCGGCAGCGCTCGAGACGAGGCGGGCGTACTTGGCGAAGGCGCCGACGGTGTACTTCGGTGCCGGCGGCCGCCAGGCAGCCCTGCGACGGGCCAGCTCCTCTTCCTCGACCTCGACGTCGAGCCGGCGCGCGTTCACGTCGATGACGATGGTGTCCCCATCGCGGACCAAGGCGATCGGGCCGCCCACAGCCGCTTCGGGGGCCACGTGGCCGATCATGAGCCCCCGCGTGGCGCCGGAAAACCGACCGTCGGTGAGCAGGGCCACGCTTTCGCCAAGCCCCTCTCCGACGAGGGCGGCGGTCACGCCGAGCATCTCCCGCATGCCCGGGCCGCCCTTCGGCCCTTCGTACCGGATGACCACGACATCGCCCGGCTGGACCTCGCGGCGCGAGACGGCCGCGAACGCATCCTCCTCGCAATCGAAGACGCGGGCCGGCCCACGATGGTACATCCGCTCGTGGCCGGCCACCTTCACCACCGCTCCCTCGGGAGCGAGGTTGCCCTTCAGGATGAGCAGCCCGCCGGTGGGCTTCAGCGCCCGTTCGACGGGAAGGACGACGTCCTGACCGGGCGTCTCGACGGCGCGAGAGGCCTCCTCGGCGATGGTGCGGCCGGTTACGGTGAGGCAGTTACCGTGCAGCTTTCCGGCTTCGAGGAGCCGCTTCGCGACCAGCGGCACACCGCCCGCCCGGTCGAGGTCGAGAGCCACGTAGCGCCCGCCGGGGCGGAGGTCGCCGATGAGAGGCGTACGCGAGCTGATGCGGTCGAAATCGTCGATGACGAGGGGAACGCCCGTCTCCCTCGCCAGCGCGAGCAGGTGGAGGACGACGTTCGTGGAACCGCCCGTTGCCACGGCGCCGGTTATCGCGTTCTCGAAGGCTTCGCGGGTAAGGATGCTGCGCGGCGTCAGCCCGCGGCCAAGGACGTCCATCACGAGCTCGCCACATTGGCGGGCTACCTCCAGCTTCCGGGGGTCGGTTGCGCCGACGGTTCCGCTCCCCATCGGCGCCAGGCCAAGGAACTCCAGGACCATGGCCATGGTGTTGGCCGTGTACTGGGCGCCACAGGCACCGGCGCCCGGACACGCCGCGTCTTCGATGGCGATAAGCTCGCCCTCGCTGATGGCGCCGGCGTGATACCTGCCCACCCCCTCGAACACGTCCTGGATGGTGATGTCGTGTCCCTGGTAGCGGCCGGGGGCGATCGAGCCGGAATAGAGGATCAGCCCGGGGATGTCGAGCCTCGCCAGCGCCATGGCCGCCGCCGGAATCGTCTTGTCACAGCCCACGATGATCACGGCCGCGTCGAAGGCGTAGCCGACGCCGCACAGCTCGATGGAATCGGCGATGACTTCCCGCGAGATGAGCGACGCCTTCATGCCTTCGGTGCCCATCGAGATGCCGTCGCTGATGGCGATGGTGTTCACCTCCATCGGCGTGCCCCCGGCTGCGCGGACCCCCTCCGCCACCTTCGCCGCCAGCTCGCGGTGGTTCCAGTTGCAGGGCATGGTGCCGATCCAGGAATGCGCGACCATCACGAGCGGGCGCTGCAGGTCCTCCGCCGTGAACCCCACCGACTTGAAATAGGAGCGTGCCGGGGCTCGATCGGGCCCGTCGACGAGCCTCCGGCTGCGGTGGCGCGGGTCGAGCGGCATGGCGGCATCCTCCTCCCGTGCGCTGACGAACTTCCCGTTCCAAACGGCGCCTCGGATTGTACGCCGGCCCCTCGCGCTGGGCGAATCCCCCTTAACTGCCTCGGGAACGCGACGCCACTGCCTCGATGGCCTCGGCCAGGCGATGAACCCCTTCCTCGATGTCCTCGTAGTCGACGTAACTGAAGGCGAGGCGGAGGTGGTTCGTGGGACGGCCATCGGCGAAGAAAGCTGCCCCTGCACCCACCAGGACGCCGCGGTGGTTCGCCTCGATGGCCACCTCCCGGGCGTCGATGCCTTCCCGAAGCGCAAGCCAGAGGAAGAAGCCGCCCCGGGGACGCTCCCAGCGGCAGTACGGCGCGCAGTACCGCCGCAGGGCTTCCTCCATCCGTTCGAGCTTCCGGCGGTAGATGCCGCGGAGACGCTCGACGTGACGGTCCAGGTCGCCAGAGCGGATCATCTCCGCCACCACCCGGCCCAGGAACGGGCTCGTCCCCATGTCGTAGCGGATGGCGGCCATGCGGGCGACGAGGGGTGCGGGGCCGAGCGTCCATCCCAGGCGCAGACCTGTGGCGATGATCTTCGAAAAGCTGTTCACCTTCACCACATGCGTCCCACCCGAGAGGGCAAAGAGGGACGGTGGAGGGGGAGCGTCGAACCAGAGTTCCCCGTAGGCATCGTCCTCCAGGATGAGGAAGCCCCACTCCTTGGCGAGCTGTACCAGTCGTTCCCGGCGCGCGAGGCTCATCGTGCACCCAGCGGGGTTCTGGTGGTTCGGGATCGTGTAGAGGAGCTTCGGGCGCCGTCCTTCGGCATCGAGCTGTCGGAGAGCTTCTTCGACGGCGTCGACACGGAGGCCGTCAGCGTCCAGCGGGATCGCGACCAGCTCCGCCCCGAAGGAGCGGAAGGTGCGCAGGCTCCCGGGGAAATTCGGGCTTTCGGCGAGGACCACGTCGCCGACGTCGAGGAGCACCTCGCAGAGGTTGCCGATACCGTGCGCCGAACCCGAGGAGATGATGACCTGGTCGACGGCGACCGGCACTCCCTCGATGCGGCTCGAGCGCTCCGCGACAGCCACACGGAGCGGGTAAGGACCGTACGTTCCCCCGTATTCGAGCGCCTCCTTCCGCTCGCGCTCCAACACCGCGCGCACGGCCCGCTCCAGCTCACCGGCCGGAAGTGAAGGGATGTCGGGCAGGCCCCCGGCGAACGAAATCACGGGGCGAGGGTCGGGTTGGGCCGCGGCCCAAACCGTCGGCCCGACGATGCGGGCGCGTCGGCTGAGCAGGCCTTCGAGGGTAGCTTCGAAGTCGGCGGTGCCCTCCATATCGCGTGCGCTCCCGGGGCTGTGGGCGCAGTATAGCCCCTCGCCCAGGGAGCCGGGCGGCGGAGCATCGGCAATGGCGATACCGGCGATTGATCTCGGTAGGGATGCGACCGACCGGGCCGGTTGACCGTCGATGATATACTAGGTTTTCACAAAGCCCGTCGTCGGAACTTTGGGAACTCTTTCACAAACTACGCGCTCGCGTAGTCGGGGGCAGTCCCATTTCCTGGCGGGCAGAGGGGGAGACGCGGATGACCACGGCTCGGCCGTCTGCACAGGGGCTCTACCGTCCCGAGTTCGAGCGCGACGCGTGCGGCGTCGGGTTCATCGTCCACCTCAAGGGCCAGCGGTCGCACGCGATCATCGAGAACGCACTGACTGCGCTGGAGAACCTCAGCCACCGCGGAGCGTCGGGGGCGGAGGTGAACACGGGCGACGGCGCGGGAATCCTTATCCAGATCCCGCACGAGTTCTTCGCGCACGAGGCGGCGTTGCTCGGCATCCGCCTTCCGGAACGGGGCAGGTACGCGGTCGGCATGTTGTTCGCGTCGAAGGACCCGCGGGCACGCCAGCAGGCGATGGCGGTGTTCGCCCAGATCGTCGAGGAGGAGGGGCAGCACCTCCTCGGCTGGCGTGAGGTGCCCACGAACAACGTCTCCCTGGGCCGGGCCGCCCTCGAGTCGGAGCCATCCATCTGGCAGTGCTTCATCGCCCGGGGGCACGACGTCGTCGACGAGGACGACTTCGAGCGGCGACTCTTCGTCATCCGCAAGCGGTTCGAAAAGGCGATCCACCGCGTCGGCATCCGTGACGCGGAGACGTTCTACTTCCCCAGCCTGAGCTGTCGCACGGTGGTCTACAAGGGGATGCTCACCGCCAAACAGTTGCGAGAGTACTACCCCGACCTCTCCGACCGCCGGATGACGAGCGCGCTGGCCATGTTCCACTCGCGCTTCAGCACGAACACCTTCCCGAGCTGGGACCTGGCGCACCCCTACCGGATGATCGCCCACAACGGCGAGATCAACACCCTCCGCGGGAACATCAACTGGATGACTGCGCGGGAGGCGTTGTTCTCCTCCCGTTACTTCAAGGACACGAACAAGATCGTTCCCGTTCTCGACGACAAGCGCAGCGACACGGCGAACCTCGACATGGCCTTCGAGCTGCTGGTGCGGGCAGGCCGCAGCCCGGCCCACGCCATGATGATGCTCATCCCCGAGGCGTGGGAGAACCACGAATCGATGAGCGATACGAAGAAGGCCTTCTACCAGTACCACTCCTGCCTGATGGAACCGTGGGATGGCCCGGCTTCCGTCGCCTTCACCGACGGCAAGACGATCGGCGCCGTCCTCGACCGGAACGGCCTTCGCCCCTCACGCTACATCATCACCAAGGACGACCTTGTCATCATGGCGTCCGAGGTGGGCGTGCTGCCCATCCCCGAGGAGCGCATCCTGGCGAAGGGGCGCCTGCAGCCGGGCCGCATGTTCCTCGTGAGCCTGGAGGAAGGGCGCATCATCGACGATACCGAGCTGAAAGAGGGGCTCGCTCGGGCGCACCCCTACCGGGAGTGGTTGGACCGGTACATGGTGAAGCTGGAGGACCTGCCGCCCGGCGAGGTTCCGCCGCGCCTCGACCCGGAGAGCCTCCTCCGCCAGCAGCTCGCCTTCGGCTACACCGTCGAAGACCTGAAGTACCACCTCGGGCCGATGGCGCGCGACGGCGAGGAGGCCGTGGGCTCGATGGGGAACGACGCGCCCCTCGCCGTGCTCTCCGACCGCCCGCAACCGCTGTACAACTACTTCAAGCAGCTCTTCGCTCAGGTCACGAACCCTCCGCTGGACGCCATCCGCGAGGAGCTCGTGACCTCGGTGGAGACGCTGATCGGCCCCGAAGGCAACCTGCTCGAACCGGCGCCTGAACACTGTCACGTCATCTGGGCGCACCTCCCCTTCCTCACGAACGAGGAGCTGGCGAAGCTGAAGAACCTCCGCGAGGGAAGCCTCAAAGCGGTCACGCTGTCGACGCTGTGGCCAGCGAAGGAGGGCCCGCGGGCGCTCGAGCAGGCGATGGAACGCCTCTTCCGGGAGGCTGACCGCGCCATCGCCGAGGGGGCGGCGATCCTCATCCTCTCCGACCGAGGGGTCGATGCCGAGCACGCGCCGATCCCAGCCCTCCTCGCCGTCTCGGGGCTGCACCACCACCTCGTGCGGACGAAGCGACGAACCCGGGTCGGCCTCGTCGTGGAAAGCGGCGAGCCGCGGGAAGTTCACCACTTCGCGTTGTTGATCGGGTACGGTGCCAGCGCCATCAACCCGTATCTCGCCATCGAAACGGCGCTTCGGATGCGGGAGGAGGGGCTGCTCGAGAAGGAGCTCACCGAGGAGGAGGTCGTCCGCAACCTGCTGAAGGCCATCAAGAAGGGCGTCGTCAAGGTCATGTCGAAGATGGGCATCTCCACGATCCAGAGCTACCGCGGCGCCCAGATCTTCGAGGCGATTGGCCTTCGCGAGGAGTTCGTCGATAAGTACTTCACGAAAACGGTCTCCCGGGTGGGCGGCATCGGCATCGACGAAGTCGCCATCGAGACGCTGGCGCACCACCAGCGGGCATTCCCCGAGCGCTCGGGCGGTCTGCAGCAGCTTCCCTGGGGCGGCCAGTACCAGTGGCGACGGGACGGCGAATACCACCTCTTCAATCCGGACACCGTCTTCAAGCTCCAGCACGCCACGCGAACCGGGAATTACCGCATCTTCAAGGAGTACTCGAAGCTCGTCGACGACCAGTCGAAGCGGATGTGCACGCTCCGCGGGCTCTTCGAGATCAAGTCGGACCGCCCGCCGATCCCCATCGAGGAGGTGGAGCCCGCCGAGGAGCTGTTCAAGCGTTTCGTGACGGGGGCGATGTCGTTCGGCGCGCTCAGCGCCGAAGCTCACGAAACGCTCGCCATCGCGATGAACCGGATCGGCGCCAAAAGCAACTCGGGCGAGGGCGGCGAAGACCGCCGCCGCTACACGCCCGACCCGAACGGCGATTCGCGCCGGAGCGCGGTGAAACAGGTGGCATCCGGCCGTTTCGGCGTCACGAGCGAGTACCTGGTGAACGCCGACGAACTCCAGATCAAGATGGCCCAGGGCGCGAAACCGGGCGAGGGCGGTCAGCTCCCCGGCCACAAGGTGTACCCGTGGATCGCGGAGGTGCGCTACTCGACGCCCGGCGTCGGCCTCATCAGCCCCCCGCCTCACCACGACATCTACTCGATCGAAGACCTGGCCCAGCTCATCCACGACTTGAAGAACGCGAACCCGCGGGCGCGCATCTCCGTGAAGCTCGTGGCCGAAATCGGCGTCGGCACCGTGGCGGCGGGCGTTGCCAAGGCGAAGTCGGACGTGGTGTTGATCAGCGGGCACGATGGCGGCACGGGGGCAAGCCCGCTCACCTCCATCAAGCACGCCGGCATCCCTTGGGAGCTCGGCCTCGCGGAAACCCAGCAGACGTTGGTGATGAACCGCCTTCGCGACCGGATTATCGTTCAGGTGGACGGTCAGATGAAGACGGGGCGGGATGTGATCATCGCGGCGCTGCTGGGTGCCGAGGAGTACGGGTTCGCAACGGCCCCGCTGGTCGTGATGGGGTGCGTGATGATGCGCGTCTGCCACCTCGACACCTGCCCGGTCGGCGTGGCGACACAGAACCCGAAGCTACGGGAGCGCTTCACGGGCAAACCGGAGCACGTCATCAACTTCTTCCGTTTCATCGCGGAGGAAGTGCGCGAGTACCTGGCTCAGATGGGGTATCGGCGCCTGGACGAGATCATCGGGCGGGTCGACCTCCTCGACGTGCGCAAGGCGATCGACCATTGGAAGGCGCAGGGGCTCGACTTCTCGGCCATCCTCTACAAGCCCGAGGTGGGTCCCGACGTCCCCATCCGCTGCGTGCGCGAGCAGGACCACGGGCTGGAGAAGGCGCTCGATAACCAGCTCATCGAACTGGCGAAGCCGGCCCTTGAGCGCGGGGAGAAGGTCCGCATCGAGCTTCCCATCCGGAACATCAACCGTGCCGTCGGCACGATGCTCGGAAGCGAGCTCACCCGACGGTACGGGTTCAACGGGCTGCCGGACGACACGATCGAGTTGCGGTTCAAGGGCTCGGCGGGCCAGAGCCTCGGCGCCTTCCTGCCCGCGGGGATCACCATCTACCTGGAAGGGGATGCCAACGACTACATCGGGAAAGGGCTCTCCGGCGGAAAGATCATCGTCCGCCCGCCGCGGGAGGCGACCTACGTTGCTGAAGAGAACATCATCATCGGAAACGTCGCCTTCTACGGAGCAACCAGCGGTGTCGCCTTCATCCGCGGGCTCGCCGGCGAGCGGTTCTGCGTCCGGAACAGCGGCGTCGTCGCCGTGGTGGAGGGCGTGGGCGACCACGGCTGCGAGTACATGACTGGCGGCCGGGTGGTGGTGATTGGGCCCACGGGTCGGAACTTCGCCGCTGGGATGAGCGGCGGCATCGCCTATGTGTGGGACCCCGACGGCACGTTCCCGCAGCGCTGCAACATGGAGATGGTCGAGCTGGAGCCGCTCGACGACGAGGAGGACATCGAACTGGTGCATGGCCTCCTGCTGCGCCACCGCGAATATACGGAGAGCGCCGTCGCCGACCGGCTGCTGGCCCGCTGGCCGGAGGTGACCCGGGAGTTCGTGAAGGTGATGCCGCTCGATTACAAGCGGGTGCTGCAGCAGCAGCGGCGCGCCGCTGCCGGGGCTGCGCAGCAGCCTGCCTTGGGAGCTGCTCATGGGTAAGCCGACGGGATTCCTCGAGTACCGCCGTCAAGGCCCTTTGCGCCGTCCGGTCGAGGAGCGCATCCACGACTGGCTGGAGATCTACGAAGAGTTCCCGGTGGAGACGCTCCGGAAGCAAGCGGCGCGCTGCATGGACTGCGGGATACCCTTCTGTCACCAGGGCTGCCCCCTGGGGAACCTCATCCCCGATTGGAACGACCTCATCTACCGCGGCCGCTGGCGCGAGGCGATCGAGCGCCTCCACGCGACGAACAACTTCCCCGAATTCACCGGGCGGCTTTGCCCGGCCCCCTGCGAGGCGGCTTGCGTCCTCGGGATCAACGACGACCCCGTGACCATCAAGCTCATCGAGCAGTCCATCGTCGACTACGCCTGGGAGCAGGGCTGGATCGTGCCCCAGCCTCCCAAGGTGCGGACGGGGAAGAAAGTCGCCGTCGTCGGCTCCGGCCCTGCCGGGCTCGCCTGCGCCCAGCAGCTCGCCCGCGCCGGGCATTCGGTCACCGTGTTCGAACGGGCCGACCGCATCGGCGGCTTGCTTCGGTACGGGATTCCGGACTTCAAGATGCGGAAGTACCTCATCGACCGTCGCATCGCCCAGATGGAGGCGGAAGGGGTCGAGTTCCGCCCCGGCGTGAACGTGGGGGTCGATATCGACGCCCGCGAGCTTCGCGCCCAATTCGATGCGATCTGCCTCGCGGCGGGCGCCACCCAGCCTCGTGACCTGCAGGTCCCCGGCCGGGAACTGAGGGGCGTCTACTTCGCGATGGAGTACCTGACGCTCCAGAATCGCCGCATCGCCGGCGACGAGATCCCCGACGAGCAGTTCATCAGCGCCAAGGGGAAGAAGGTGATCATCCTGGGCGGTGGCGATACGGGCGCCGACTGCCTGGGCACCGCCCATCGCCAGGGGGCGCGCGAGGTACGTCAGTACGAACTCCTCCCTCGGCCGCCCGACACCAGGCCCCCGGAGACCCCGTGGCCGATGTGGCCGAACATCTTCCGCGTCTCGTCGGCGCACGAGGAAGGGGGCATTCGCGACTACAGCATCCTCACGAAGCGCCTCTCCGGCGAGAACGGCGTCCTGAAGAAGCTGCACGCCGTCCGCGTCGAGTTCGTGAACGAGAACGGCCGCCAGGTGATGCGCGAGATTCCCGGTACCGAGTTCGAGGAGGACGTGGACCTCCTCCTCCTCGCCATGGGCTTCGTGGGGCCCGAGCGCGGCGCGCTCATCGAACAGCTGGGGGTCGAGCTCACCGAGCGCGGCACGGTGAAGGCGGACGAGAACAAGATGACCTCGGTCGAAGGCGTGTTCGTCGCCGGCGACATGACCCGAGGCGCCTCGCTCATCGTCTGGGCGATCGCCGAGGGGCGAGCCGCGGCGCGCAACATCGACCGGTACCTCATGGGGGAGACCGTTCTCCCCTGAGATTAGCTCGAGCGCTCGACCAGAAACTCGCCGATGGCGCTCAGCTCCTCACGCCAATGGGGTGCGAGCGCCAACGCGTCGAGGAGTTCGCGGGCGCGCGCCTCGTGGCGACGGGCGAGCTCGCGGCAGCGGCCGTCGGCACCGGCTCGTTCCAGCGCCGCCACTACGGCTGCGATGTCATCGGCGGTCAATTCGCGCTTCGAATAGGCTTCCCGGACGGCCGGCCCTGCGGACGGATGGCCGAGCGCGATCACGACGGGGAGGGTTTTCTTCCGTCGAGCGATGTCGCTCGTGTTCGACTTGCCGGTTTGCTCTGGGTCTCCCCACACGCCGAGGTAGTCGTCGTGCGCCTGGAAGGCGAGGCCGATCTCCTCGCCCCAGCGTCGTAGGCCTCCGGCGAGGGAAGCGTCGGCCCCGGCCAGGAGCGCGCCGACTTCGAGCGAGGCGCCGAGCAGCGCGCCGGTCTTGCCCCGAACCATCTCCAGGTATTCGTCCACGGAGATCTCGGCGCGCGACTCGAAGGAGATGTCGAGCCACTGTCCGCGGATCATCTCCATCACCGCTCGGTCGAGGGCGTCGAGGGCCGCAGTCCTGCGGTCGCTCGGCACCGGCGCTCGGGCCAGGGTCCGCACGGCGAGTGCGAAGAGGAAGTCGCCGGCGTTGATGGCCTGAGCCTCCCCGAAAAGCGCCCAGACCGTGGGGCGGTGATGGCGCTCGGCGTCGCGGTCCTGAACATCGTCGTGAACGAGGGAGAAGTTGTGCACGAGCTCGACGGCCGCCGCGCCGGCGAGGGCGTCATCGGCCGTACCGCCGACCGCTTCGGCCGCGAGGAGGCAGAGCGCTGGCCGGATCCGCTTCCCTCCGGCGCTCGAAGGGCGTCCGCTCTCGTCCTCCCAGCCGAGGACGTACCTCGCCGTTCGGACGAGGGGGTCGTTCCCGGCTCCCACAGCCGCCCGGAGCGCGTCCTCGACAGCGGGGCGGTAGCGCACGAGGGCGGACGGAACGGAAGGGTTTGGCATGGTTCAACGGATCGCCATCGGAGGGAGCTGCCGCTCCTCGTCGCGGAGAGCCCCGAGGGCTTCGCGCACGCGGAAGGCGATGCCTTCGGCGTCGAGGAAGTAGAGCTTGCGGAACGTCTTCTGTGGGCCGTGGTCCACGATGGCGTCGGGCATCGTCAGGCTCAACAGGAACTTCTCCGCCATCCGTCGGTCGGCAAGCAGCTCCAGGACGCCCGACCCGAAGCCGCCCGCGCGGACGTTCTCCTCGGCCGTGACGACTCCCCGCGTGCGGCTCGCGAGCTCGAGGATGAGCTCCTCGTCGAGAGGCTTGGCGAAGCGGGCGTTCACCACCGCCGCGTCGATCTCGAACTCCTCGAGGATTTGAGCCGCCCGGAGGCATTCCGAGACGGGCGCTCCGAAGCCGATGAGCACGACGTCGCTGCCGTCGCGCAGGAGCTCTGCCTTCCCGATTTCGAGCCGACGCATGGGGCGGTCCGTCGGTGCGCCGGGGCCAGTGCCGCGCGGGTATCGCACGGCGAACGGCCCGTCTTCGTAGAGCACCGCCGTGTAGAGGAGATCGCGAAGCTCGGCCTCGTCCTTCGGTGCCGAGACGACCATCCCGGGAAGACAGCGCAGGTACGACGTGTCGATGAACCCCTGGTGCGTCTTGCCGTCGTCGCCGACGAACCCGGCGCGGTCCATCGCGAAGATGACCGGCAGCCCCTGCACGACGACGTCGTGGACGACCTGGTCGAAGCCGCGCTGCAGGAAGGTGGAGTAGATGGCGGCAATGGGGCGCAGCCCTTGGGTGGCGAGGCCTGCAGCGAAGGTCACGGCATGCTGCTCGCAGATGCCGACATCGAACACGCGCCGCGGGAAGCGCTTCTGGACGGGCGCCAGGCCGGTACCTTCGAGCATCGCTGCCGTGATGGCCACGACGCGCTCGTCCTGCTCCATCAACTCCGCGACCGCTTCACCGAAGACCTGGCTGTACGTCGGCGGAGGGGGTGCGCCCGACGCCGTCTGCTTCAGCCAGTACGTCCCGCTGTGGCTCTTCACCGGGTCGGCCGCTGCTTCCGGAATCCCGTGCCCCTTCTCGGTGAGCACGTGGAGGAGCACCGGCTTCCCTTTCACCTGTTTGATTGCCCGGAGGGTCGCTTCCAGTTCCCGGATGTCGTGCCCGTCGACGGGGCCGTAGTACTCGAAGCCGAACTGCTCCCAGAAGCTGGCCGGGACGAGCAGGTCGCGCACGCTGGCCTTCACCCGCTTCGCCCGCTCCCACATCGTCTTGCCGAGGGGCAGGTGCTCGACGAGGTTGCCGATCTCCTGCTTCGCGCGGCGGTAGTGGGGGTCGATCCGCAGCTTGTTGATGTTCCGGCTGAGCGCCCCCACGTTGGGCGAAATGGACATTGCGTTGTCG
The DNA here is from genome assembly GCA_002898215.1 of bacterium HR29. Classification (GTDB taxonomy): domain Bacteria; phylum Chloroflexota; class Dehalococcoidia; order Tepidiformales; family Tepidiformaceae; genus HRBIN29. The sequence continues at coordinate 807,608 of BEIF01000001.1, forward strand.
TTGAGGATGACGAGGATGTCGAGGCCCAGGTCACCGGCGTGGTTGAGAGCCTCGAACGACATCCCCGCGGTCATCGCCCCGTCGCCCACCACCGCCACCACGTGGAAATCCTCGCCTTTCAGGTCCCGGGCCGTTGCGATGCCGACCGCAGCGGAGATCGCGGTACCCGCGTGCCCAGCACCGAAGATGTCGTGCTCGCTCTCCCGCCGGTCGGCGAACCCGGAGAGCCCACCGTACTGCCGGATGGTGTACATCCGGTCCTTTCGGCCTGTCAGCATCTTGTGGACGTACACCTGGTGGCTGACGTCCCAGATGATCTTGTCGCGAGGGGAGTCGTACAGCCGGTGCAGGGCGAGGGTGAGCTCGACGACGCCGAGGTTGGACGCGAGATGCCCTCCGCCCCCGATGCTCTTCACGATCTCCACGAGCTCTTCGCGGATCTCGCGAGCGAGCTGCTCCAGCTCCTCGTAGGTGAGGGCGCGGAGGTCGGCGGGCGAATTGACGCGGTCGAGGATACGGGCCACCTCGGTACCTCCTCTCGGGAGAGCTCACGCTCCAGTTGACCAGAGCGCACCGCTACCGGGCGTACGGCAGCTTACGCAGCCCGCCCGGGGGCAACGTACGGCGGCCTAGAAGTACCGGTCAAGATTCCCCAAGGAGCAACCTTGCCTTATCGCGGGTACCGCAGGGGCGATGCTTCGCTCCAAGGGAGCGCCTCCTCGACCACGTCGAGGCGGACCTTCTTCCACGTGACGCGAATCGTCCCGGAACCTTCCTCCGGTTCGACGAGCAGCTCCAGCATCGCCTCGTCCAGCTCCTCGGCGGGCCGCGCCAGCGCCTGGAGGAACGCCTCCGCGGCTTCGTGTGTCTCCAACATGCGGGGTTGCCAGCGCCCGAAGACGCGCTCGTTCTGCGCGTACTCCTCCGTCATGCCGGTGCGTACGAAGGGATACAGGACCGAGAACGCCTTCACGAGCCCGGCGTTGCGCCCCAAGTTGACGTGGAGCACGCGGGGCAAGGCGAGCACCGCCCAGTTCGCCACGACATAACCGGGGACGCTGACGCCGGGGTCGATCGCCTGGCGCGACGAGATGTACACGATCTGGAGCGGCTCGTTGGCGTACACGGCCTCGCCCGCCCAGAGGTGGGTGAGGAAGAGGAACCCGTCGATCTTCGTGTCCAGCACGTCGCGCGTCTCGGCCAGGTTGTCGACGAAAGCCTGGCGAACCCGCGCCCGGCGCATCGCCATGCTCTCGCCTTCGATGGGCCGCGGGGGACGCCCGAAGCTGTAGCCCTGCTCCGTGAGCCCGGAGTTGCAGATGAGCAGGTTGGGTGGCTGCCCGCCCATGCGCTCGATCACGTAGCTACGGATCGACCACAGGTCGCTCGTGTTCGTGACATCAGCCTGGACTGGGAAGGCGTTCACGCCTTGGTTGCGAAGGAACTCGACCAAGTCGAGCCCGTCCTGGTAGCTGCGGAAGAAGTGAACGGCGACCGACGCCGCGCCGTTGAGACCGGCAGCGAGGGCGAACGCCTGGCCCATGCCGCCATCCTTGCCGGCGCCGCTGATGAACACGCGCTTCCCTTCGACGCCGGCGCGCAGCTCCGGGCCGAAGCGAAACTTCTCGGGGTCGACGGTAAACGCCATGCAGTGCCACTCCCGCGGTTGATGGTGATGCGCAGTCTACCGCGCGGGACGTATTCAGGCTACGAAGGGCTGGACAGGAAGGTATTCGAGTGACCTATGCTTCATTCGCTGCCGGCAATCGGATTTCGAAGGTGGCGCCGTGACCCGGCTGGGAGTGGAGGCGGACTTCGCCGCCCATCGCCCGAACCAGCTCCGCCACGATCGCGAGCCCGAGCCCGCTGCCCCCTTCCCTCCGGCTCCTGCCCCGGTCGACGCGGTAGAAGCGGTCGAAGACGCGGGGCTGCGCCTCCTTGGGGATGCCCGGGCCGAAGTCCTGTACCCAGAGCACCGCCTCGATGCCCTCGCGGCGGGCCCCGATGACCACCCGGCCACCGTCGGCGCCGTACTTGATGGCGTTGTCGACGAGGTTCATCAGCGACCGGTGCAAGTGATTCGGATGAGCCAGGGCGGCCAGGCCAGGCGGTACGTCCGCCTCCAGTGCGACGCCCCGGCGCCGGGCGAGCGGCTCCATCTCCCGCAGCACGACCTCAGCCAGGCGGCAGAGCGCCACCGGCTCGCACTCGAGCTCCGCACCCTCGTGCGCCGTCAGCAGCAGGAGGTCCTCGCTGAGCCGGGTGAGCCGTTCCGTTTGCGCCTTCACCGTCTCCAACAGCTCACGGTACTCCTCGGGAGTAAGCTCGGCCTCCATCTCGGCCACTTCGATGGACGCCCGGATTGCGGCCAGGGGGGTCCTGAGTTCGTGCGAAGCGTCTTGGACGAAGCGCCGCTGACGCTCGAAGGCGTCCTCGAGCCGGGCGATCATCGAGTCGAACGTATCGGCGAGCCGCTTCAGCTCATCCTCCGGCCCCTGATAGCCGATGCGCCTGGCCAGGTTCGTCGCGCTGATTTCCGAAGCGACTTGGGTGATATCGCGGATCGGCCGCAGCATCACGCCGGAGATGATGTACCCTCCGACGCCGGACGCGAGCGCCAAGGCGAGAACAGCCCCGAGGGACCACGTCTGCAACCGATCGAGGTTCTGGGAGCGGATCTGCGCCTCTGCCTCCTGCACGATGACGCCCGGGGAGACGACCGGCACGAATCCGTTCACCGAGCTTTCCGGTGCCGCCTGAACGGGCTGCCATTCGATATCGGGCACGTGGAGGGTGTCGAAGAGGACGACCTGCGGTCGGTCGAGCCGCACCGCCACGTTCAGCGCCACGACGAAGGCCACGCCGAAGACGAGGAGGAGGCTCGAGTACCAGATGGTGAGCCGGAAGCGGATGGTCTGTGTGAATGCTGGCAGCCGCACCTCAGAGCACGTAGCCCTTCCCGCGGATGGTCTCGATGAGCGGTTCGTCGAACCCCTCGTTGATCTTCCGGCGGAGGTTGTTCATGTGCACCTTCACGGTTTGCGTGAACGGGTTCGTGTTTTCGTCCCAGAGGTGCTCCAAGAGCTCCTCCTGAGGGACCGCCCTCCCGGCGTTCCGCGCCAGGTAGTACAGCAGCGCGAACTCCTTCGGGGTGAGGTGGATCTCGACCCCGTTCCGGCGGACCTTATTCGTGTTCGGGTCGAGCTCGAGCCCCTTCGTCCGCAGCACCGGCTCGCGGAGCGTGGTCTCGCGGCGGGTAAGGGCGCGGATGCGGGCGGCGAGTTCGCTGAAGGCGAAGGGCTTCACCAGATAGTCGTCGGCGCCCGAATCGAGGCCCTCGACCCGCTCCCGAATGGCGCTGCGAGCAGTGAGCATGATGATGCCCCCGGTGTAGCCGGCGGCGCGAAGCCGGCGGCACACCTCGACGCCGTCGATTCGGGGGAGGTTGAGGTCGAGGCAGATGACGTCGTACCGCGTGACCGCGGCTTTCTCCAGCGCCTCAGCGCCGTCGTAGGCTGTGTCGACGGCATACCCAAGTTTGGTGAGCCCCCGCTCCAGCGCGGCGGTAATCGGCTCTTCGTCTTCGACGACCAGGATCCGCATCGCCTCGCAGCTCCGCGACGGTTCTCCTTCCACCGTACCGCGGTGCCGCCGAACGGAAGGTAAAGACGGCTCAGGCGCGAGCGGAGAGAAGCGGCGGCTCCACCTCCACCGGCTTCGCCTTCACGTACTTCAGCACCATCTCCTTCGTCTCGGCAGCGCGGAGCTGGCGGATAAGGAAGACGAACTTCTCCTCGAGGGCGCGTCGCAGCTCGCTGCGGACCTCCTCGGGGAGGTCCCACACCTGGCGCTTGAAGGGGCCCCAGGTCTTCTTCCGCGTCTTGTAGAAGAACTGGATGTCGGTCTCCCCCTCCTTGCGCTCGTCGGCGAACTCGCGCTCGCAGTAGCGGCGCATCTCCTCGAGGAGGCTCGCCGGGAAGAGCGGATGCTCCATGATGAGGTTCTGGAAGCCCGTGGCGAGGTGGATCTCGGCCGTCTCCACCTCGGGGAACCGGTGGAAGAGCTCGTCGGGGAGCGTGCTCGCCCCGTGCTGCACTGCCCCCGCCATCCCGTACCGCTCCCGGGCGACGCGGGACAGCTCGCGGAGGGTGTCGAAGTCGATGGCCACCTGGGCGATCGTGCCGTCGGGCAGGGGGATGCCCCCGTGCGTGGTACCCGTCTGGACGCTCACCTTCGAGAGCCCAGGAAAGTCCGGTCCCACCAGTTCACGGAAGCCGTCGGCGTAGGCGACAAGCTCTTCGACGGTGGAGTTGTGCTTGCCGACCTCACCGATTTCGCCCCCGATCGAGATCGTGACCCCTTCCGGTTCGAGGGAGCGGACGAGCTTCGCGAGGTGAGCGGTGAGCTTGCAGTTCGGCGCCTGCTGGTCCTCGACGCGCTCGTAGCTCAAGTCGACCAACGTCGACGCGTCGATGTCGATGCAATAGAACTGGGCGCGAATGGCCTTCCGGATGAGCTCTTCCAGTGCCTTCGTCTCGCCCTCCGGGTCGGATGCGAACTTCTTGGCGTTCGCCTGGAAGTGGTCCCCCTGGATGAAGACTGGACCTGTGTAGCCTTCCTTGATGGCGGCGGCGAGCACGACGGCTGCGATCTCCGCTGGCTCCTGGTGGGTGTATCCCATCTCGGAGCGGGCCAACTCGAAAACGGTGGCGTAGCCGTTCGTGGCCTTGATGGCGCGGAAGAGGGCCCGGGCCATGTCGTATGCCATGCCGCGGATGTTCACGGCTGGGACCGTGAAACCGGCGACTTCGCCGCGCCCCCGGGCCATGTACAGCTCGTGGATGCTGGCGGAGACCGCGCCGAGCTCCGGAGCGGCGGCATGGATGGCGTAGCGCGCCAGCTCCTTCTCCTCGTCGGAGCCGAACACGGCGAGGCGAACGATGTCGTCGATGTTGGCCTTCACGGCCGCGGCGTCGCGGAGCCGCGGGCGGCTTCCAGAAAGGTCGAGGCAAGCAGCAAGCGTCCCGTTCATGCCGGCAATTGTACCACCGGGCTCCCCTCGTCCGGATGGCCTTCCACGGCGCTAGATGGCATGGGGCGAGCTTCGCGCCTGGCGGAGCCCTTGCTCCGGCCCCCCGGGGTTCCTGGAGTGGTCGCCCGCGGCGAGGGCAGGATATTCAGGCCGCGCGGAACGCTTGCTCCGGCCGCCGGCTCGTGCGGCGCTCGAGCATGTAGCCGAAGCCGCGCACGTTGACGATGTAGCTCGGCTCGGCGGGGTCGAGCTCGATCTTCCGGCGGATGCGGCGGATGTACACCTTCACGATCTCCTGCGCCTCGCGCTCGGAGTAGGAGTAGTCCTGCACGGCGCGGAGGATCTCCACCGGGCTGACGACCTTGCCGGCGTTCTTCGCCAGGTAGGCGAGGATCTTGAACTCCGTCGGCGTGAGCGGGATCCGCTCATCGTTTCGGATAGCCTGGCACCGGTCGAAGTCGAGGATGAGGTCCCGCACGGCGATGGTCTTCGGCTCCTCGTCTTCGGAGGGCTGCGCCGTCCGCCGTCGCCGGGCGATCGCGGCCACCTGGGCGGCGAAGACGTCCCCGCCGTCGGTGTCCCGGAGGCAGAGGTCAGCGCCGGCCTCCAACGCCGAGGCCAGCCCGGCAGCGTGCGGACCGGGCGCGATCACCATCAGCACCGCGTGGGGCGCGACCCGGGCGACGTTCTCGACGATGCGGAGGTCGCTCTCCTGCCGAGGGTCGATGGCGAGCACGACCAGGTCGGGGCGGAACTGCGCCACCAGACGTTCGGTATCGCGGTCGTGCGGGCGCTCAGTGGTCGTGAAGCCGCAGCGGGCGAGCGCGGGAAGCACGTCGGCCGAACTGTACTCCCGGGTATGGGTCACGAAGGCCACCGAGGGGCGAAATGTTTCCGTTCCGCGATTCGACATGGTCACTCTCTCCCGTCTCCCGCAATCCCCGAGGGTTCCCCCGTCGTGCCGCTGCTGCGGCGGGGTGTCGAAGCCGCTCCCGCGGATGTCGTGTCATTCCAATGTTCGGCCGTCGGAGCCGGAACCATTAGGGGAGCCGGTGAAGCCGTCAGGCGGCGGAACGGGTGAGGGCTCGCCGCAGGCGCTTCACCGCTTGGGCGTGGAGCTGGCTGACCCGCGTCTCCGAGACGTTGAGGACGGCGGCGATGTCCCGCATGGTGAGGCGCTCCACGTAGTAGAGCGAAATCACGAGACGCTCGCGTTCGGGCAGCGCCTTCACGGCCTCGACCAGCTCTTCGTACAGCTCCTTCTCCTCGAAGCTCTTCGTGAAGTCGAGGTCCTCCTCGGCCGTCGGCATCTCCGCGGCCGGGAAGGAATCGCCGTCTTCGTCCTTCGAGAGCATCCGGTCGAGCGAGACGGTCACCCATTTCGTGTTGATTGCGGCTTCACGGTATTCGGCCAGCGTCAACCCCATGTGGTCGGCGGCCTCGGCCTCGGTGGGGTCACGGCCGAGGATGGCCTGCAGCTCGCTCTGGGCACGCTGTACGTCGCGCGCCTTCTGCCGCATCGTCCGGCTCAGGCGGTCCATGCGGCGGAAAGCGTCGATCATCGCACCACGGATGCGCCGCACGGCGTAGGCGTGGAAGTTGGTGCCCTTCGTGGGGTCGTACCGTCGAACGGCCTCGACCAGCCCACAGGTGCCGTATCCCACCGCGTCCTCGTATTCGAGCACGCCCGGGATCTCGAGCGGCAGCGTACGGGCGATCTTGCGCACAAGCGGGGCGTACTGGAGGACGAGACGCTGTTGCTCCTCCAAGGGCAGTCGATGTCCGCTCTCGGCTTGGTCCGTCTCGCCTTCTCGCTCGTGGCCTCCCGGCTCCTCGTAGGTCCACTCCATCGTTGGTCTCCTGTCCTTCCCGTCGTGCCGCCCGAGCCGGCGGGATGCCCTGCCACGATGGTCGGGCGACTGGCCCCATGCTTCAGATGTCATGGGTGACAGAACAACGGAAGGGCCGTGTCGGTTTCGTGGTGCTTCGGTAACGCGGTTTCGACATAAGTGCGCAGCGCCAGGTTTCGAACCGAAACGCGGCATCTGCTAGGCTGCGCGGTGGCGTTCGGAGGTTACAGGATGCTTCGGCTGTACTCGTCCCTTGGCCGCGCGGTGCTTCCGTTCCGCACCGTCGCCCCCGGGGAGGTGCGGATGTACGTGTGCGGCGTGACCCCCTATGACGTGACCCACCTGGGACACGCCTTCTCCTACGTCCAGTTCGATGCTCTGCGACGGTACCTCACGGCCCTCGGCTATCGCGTCCGGTACGTGCAGAACGTGACGGACATCGACGACGACATGATCGCGGTCTCGCGCCGTGAAGGGCGGCCCATCGCCGCCATCCGCGACGAGAACGACCGCCTCTTCCGCGCGGACCTCGACGCGCTGAACGTGCTCCGACCCACCGCCTACCCGTACGCGACCGACCATATCCCGCAGATCGTCGAGGCCACCGCCAAGCTCATCGAGCGCGGATACGCCTACGAGGTCGAAGGCGACGTGTTCTTCTCGGTGGAGCGGTTTCCGCGGTACGGCGCGCTCAACGGCGCATCGTTGGAAGAGCTCGCCCGCCGCGAGAATCCGGAGGCGAAGAAAGCGTGGAAACGGCGCCACCCGCTCGACTTCCTGCTGTGGCAGCGAACAGAGCCCGGCGAGCCGAGCTGGCCCAGCCCTTGGGGCGCCGGACGCCCGGGTTGGAGCATCGAGTGCACCGTGATGAGCATCGCCCACCTCGGCGAACAGATCGACATCCACGGCGGCGGGCGTGACTTGCTCTTTCCCCATCATGAGAACGAGATCGCCCAGGCCGAGTCGCTCACCGGCCGGAGCCCGTTCTGCACGTTCTGGCTCCACAACGGCATGCTCCGCCTGGAAGGCGTGAAGATGAGCAAGTCGTTGGGGAACCTGGTCCTCGTCCGCGACCTCCTCCAGAAGGTTCCGCCGGCACACCTGCGGCTCTATTTGCTCTCGTTCCACTACCGCTCCGACCCCGACTTCCGAGCCGGGGACCTCGAGCGCCTGGTGGAGCGGTACGAACGGCTCCGCGCGGCCGCTGCCGAGCCGGGGCCGCCGCGTTGGCCCGCTGCGGATGACCTTCCCACTGCTGTCCGGGACACGCTCGACGATGACTTCGACGTCCCGCGGGCGCTGGAGGCGCTCGATGCGCTTGCCGGCCGCGTGCTCTCCGGCGCGGCCGGCTCCACCGAGAGAGCGGCGCTCCGTGCCGGTCTAGCCGTGTTGGGATTCGATTTCGCCGGTGCACCCGGCCCCGCTACGGGCTGGCTGGAACCTGGCCCTGCGGGTCCCAAATGACCCCCGTGTCGAGGAGCCGCCGCAGTTCGGCTTCGGCGAACCCGAACTCCCGCAGCACTTCGAGCGTGTGGGCGCCGAGCTCCGGCGCAGGCCGGCTCAGGCGAGCAGGCGTGGCGCTCAACTGGATGTGCGGCCCGACGACGCGCTGGCGTCCGAAGCGGGGATGCTCCGTCTCGGCCAGGTACCCGTTGGCCCACGATTGCTCGTCCTCGGCCACCTCCGCGTAGCTTCGCACCAGGGCCGACGGGACGTCCTCAGCCTCCAAACGCGCCAGCCAATAGGCCGAATCCTGAGTCTTGAACTGCGCCTCGAGGATGCGCTGGAGCTCCTCGCGATTGAGCCAGCGGCCGAGGCCGCGCGCGAACCGCTCGTCGTCGATAAGCTCCTCGAGATGCAACGCCCGACAGAGGCGCGGCCAGAACTTCTGGTCGGTGCAGACGATCATGACCCAGCGGCCGTCGCGGCATTCGTAGTGGCCGGCGATGGGGGAGGCGCGGAACTCACGCGGTCGCTCCACGCCGAAATGCAGGTAGTGCAGGATCTCCGGCGCTTGGACGGCGAGCATGGTGCCGAGGAGCGAAACTTCGACCTTCTGGCCGATGCCGGTGCGCTCGCGCACGAAGAGGCCGGTCATCACCGCGAGGGCGAGATTCATGCCGCTCACCTGGTCCGCCAGGCCGGGGAAGGGCACCTCGGGCCGCTGACCAGGGCCACCTCCCGCGTGCTGGGAGTACCCGGAATGGGCCTGGGCGATCTGGTCGAACGACGGCAGCCGCGCGAGGGGGCCCTTCGTTCCCCAGCCCGTCGCCTGTCCGTACACGAGGCGCGGATTCCGCTCCCGAAGGGTTTCGTAGCCGAGGCCCCACTCCTCCATCGTCCCCGGCCGGAAGTTCTCCACCACCACATCCACCTGTTCGACCATCCGAAGGACGATCTCCCGCGCTTCAGGGCGCTTCAGGTCGATCACTACGGACCGCTTCCCACGGTCGAGAGCCTCCCAGAAGGCGCTGAAGCCGTCGGGCTCCTTCCAGAGACGTCGGCCGAAGTCGCCGACCCCAGGGGGCTCGACCTTGATGACGTCGGCCCCCAGGTCGGCCAGGATGACCGTGGCGAAGGGGCCTTGCTGGTAGCGGCTGAAGTCGAGGACTCGGATTCCGGCTAGTGGCTCCATCGTGCGACAGTCTACACTGCCGTCCGCCCGAGCGGGCGTTCACCCAACTTCCACCGTCCCTTCCCCTGGGCCCCGACGACGCCACAGTCGAGGCGGCGCCTCCGGGGCGCGGCCTTCGCGCTCGAGTTCGTCGGGGACCGAGCACCGTTCGTACGCATGTTCACTTCGGCCTTGCGTCGCGCCCTTTTGGCGCCAACTCGCGCGATCCTGAGCGTTCACTCGAACGCTACGACGGCTGTTGGCGCGAGCCCTGCCAGTCGATGAGAAGCTACAGAATGGTCGGCAAGCCCAGCCGGTGGCTGCGCGTGTTCATAGCCCTGGTGTTCGCCAGCGGAGCGGTGGCGTTCACGGCTGCCCTCTGGTGGCAGCCGCCGGACGACGCAGCGGGGCTCGCGGTGCTCCTCATCCTGGCGGCGGCAAGCGAACGGTTCGCCTTCCGTCTCTACCGCGACGGCTGGGTGTCGGTCGCGTTCGCCGCGGCCGTCCTGGCGGCGGTCTGGCTCGGTGCAGGCCCGACGGTGCTGGTGGAGACCGCGGCCGTCCTGGCGGGGTACGCCTTCACCGACCGTTCGAAGCGGAAGCTGCTCTTCAATTTCGGCCAGGCGAACGTTGCCGGGCTCGCCGGTGCGCTCGCGGCGTGGCCTCTTCCCCCGCCAACCGAGGGCATCACGGGAGCGGCCGTGCTCGTGCTGGGCGGCCTCGTGGCCGGCGGTGCGATGTTCCTCGCCTCCTCGCTGCTGGTGTCGGTGGCGATGGCGCTGGACAGCGGCCGCCGCGCCGACGCGGTGTTCCTTTCCAACTTCGGGTGGCTCGTCCCGCACTACCTCGCGGTGGCGGCGGCTTCCGGCGGGTTCGCAGCTGTCTACGCGAACCTCGGCGTCCCGGGGCTGCTCGTTCTGGTGTTGCCGCTGGCAGCCAGCCGCTACGCCATGAAGCAGGTCATCGACAAGACGCGAGAGAACGTCCTTCGGCTGGAGCGCGCCAACGACGAGCTCCGGACTGCCTACGTCGAAATTCGCCAGATGTCGGAGCGCCTCGCCGAGGCCTACCGTGGGACCCTCGAATCCCTCGTGGCTGCGCTCGACATGCGGGACCAGGAAACGCGGGGGCACTCGGCACGGGTCGCAGCGCACGCCGTCGAGCTGGCCCGCGAGCTCGGGGTTCGGGACGAGGAAGAGCTCGCGATGATCTACCAGGGGGCGCTCATGCACGACGTCGGCAAGATCGGCGTTCCCGACGCCATCTTGCGCAAGAACGGGCCCCTCACCGAGGAGGAGTGGGAGTTCATGCGGCGACATCCGGCCCTCGGCTACCGAATCCTCGCCCAGGTCCCGTACCTCCGTCCAGCGGCCCGCATCGTCCTCGCCCATCACGAGCGGTGGGACGGCCAAGGATATCCGCGGGGACTGAAGGGCGAGCAGATCCCCCTCGGGGCGCGGATCTTCGCCGTCTGCGATACGTACGACGCCGTGGTTTCCGACCGGCCCTATCGCAAGGGCCAGCCGCCGGAGGCGGCATTACGAGAGATCCTCGCAGGGGCAGGAACCCAATTCGACCCGAAGGTGGTCGAGGCCTTCGAGGCGCTCTATCCGCGCTGGGAGCGGGAAACGGTGGAGGGCGGCCGGCCGATCTACCTGCCCCAGAGCGTCGCCCGGCGGGAGGCGCGCCGGCGAGCGAGCTAGGCTGGAAGCGGCCGCGGCGGACCGGTGCGAGCGGTCAGCCGCGGCCTCGGGTGAGGTGCTCGACCTACCACCGGATGATCTTGGCCATTGGGGTTGGCACCTCCCGTGTGTCTGCCGGGCGGCGAGCCGCTCGGCCGTTCCTTCGTACACGAAGTGGACACACGGTGTCAACTCGGTGGCGAGCCATTCACCGCCGCTCCGAGCGGTGCCTACTGGAACTCGGGGACGTCGGGCCGATGGAGTGCCCGCCCCAGCTCCATCGCTTCGAACACCTTGTGAGCGGCGTCCGCCGCACCCGGGTCGTCCACGTCCTCGCCCATCCAGAGGCGCCACGCTGCTTCCGCAAGCTTGGCCGAGCCGATCCGCGCTTCCAGTTCGGCGAGTTCGGCCGCCGCTGCCGCCAACCGTTCGCTCTGACGGTCGCGCAGGAGGCGCTGGAGCGCCTCCGTGGCGGCGCGCCGCGCCTCCTGGGGAGGGAGCGAGTCGGGAAGGCGGACCCGCGAGAGCCGCTCCGCCCGCTCACGGAGGAGCTCGTCACTCGTCCAATCGCGCCCGTCGCGCCAGGCTGCGAACAGCCCCCGATTGAGTGCGTCGGCGAAGAGCGTTTCGGGAATGTGGCGGGCATGCTCGCGGAGGGTCGGATACCGGAGGAGGACGGCCAGGAAGATGTCCTCACGGGACGGCCGCTCGGGGTCGGCAGAGCCGCGCCGCACGGGCCGGAGAGTGGCCGAGCGCCGGGCTTGCCGCAGCCGTTCCCAAATTGCCGGCTCGGAGACGCCGAAGGTGTGCGCCAGCCGCTGGACGTAGATCCCTCGGTCGACGGGGTTCCGAAGCGCGAGGAGGACCGGCACCGCTCGCTCGATAGCCGCCCGAATCTCGGCGGGGGTCCCGGGGCGCTCCCCGCCAACGAGGCGCTGGAGAACGAACTCCGGAAACGGCTTCGCCTCGGCGATGAGTCTGCGCCACTCCTCCGGAGCCGCGCGCGCGACCTCGTCCGGGTCGCGACCTTGGGGAAGCTGGGCGACGAAGAGCTCGATGTCGGCAGCGGCAGCCAGCGACTCGGCCCCGCGGGTGGCCTGGACCGCCCCGAGCACATCGCCGGCCCGCTCTGCAGCGGCGAAGCCTGCGGCGTCGGGGTCGAGCGCCAGGACGATGCGCTTCGCCCACCGCCGTAGGACCTTCGCGTGCTCCGCAGTGAGCGACGTTCCCATGGTGGCAACGACGTTGCGGAATCCCTCCTGCCATGGGCCGATGACGTCGAAGTACCCCTCGACGACGATCGCGGCGCCCGATTCGCGGATCGCGGCAGCAGCTTCGTGGAGGCCGAACAGCAAGCGGCCCTTATCGAAGAGCTCCGTCTGGGGGGAGTTGAGGTACTTCGGTTCTTCTCCCCGAAGGCTGCGACCGGCCAGGCCGACGAAGACTCCCCGCTCATCCGCGATGGGGATGATGATGCGTCCGCGGAAACGGTCGTACGGCGCCCCGTGCTCGGGAGTCACGGCCAGGCCCGTGGCCAGGAGGTCCTCGTCGGAGTAGCCGCGGGCGGCGAGATGGTCGCGGAGGACACGCCAGTCGTCGGGCGCCCACCCGAGGTGCCAGGCTGCGACCGTCTCCGGTTCCAGGCCGCGTCGTTCGAGGTAGGCTCGCGCCTCTTCGCCATCGGGGGAGCGTAGCTGGGATTCGTAGAAGGCGACCGCAGCGCTCACCACGCGGGCGAGGTGTTCGCGGCGGGAGCGCCGTTCCGGGGATTCCTCCGCCAGGGAAACGCCCGCCTCGCGGGCGAGCTCCGCCAGCGCCTCGCGGAAGCTGCAGTTGTCCCGCTTCATGACGAAGGAGAAGAGGTCGCCTCCTTCGCTGCAGGCGCCGAAGCAGCGCCAGGTGCCCCGGTCGGGGAAGACGTAGAACGAGGGCGTCTTCTCCGTGTGGAACGGGCACAAGCCGCGGAAGTTCCGCCCCGCTTTCTGGAGCCGGACGGTTCGCCCGATGTACGCCACGGGGTCGATGCGGCGCTTGATCTCGTCCACAGCGCTCATGCCGGCCCCATGGTACGTTGGCCGAGCGCCGAACCCCGATACTGCCGTGACAGTCTGAACTAAGGCGCGGGGATTACGTCGTGGGCATCACGGCAGCGTGATGGTGGTGCTTGCCACGACCGTACCGGAGATGACCACCTCCACGGTCGCGCTGCCGGAGGCCGCGGGGCGGGCGACCGTGAACTCCGCTTCCTGGCCCGAGGCGAGGGCGATGTTCCGTGTCGCCTGTTGCGATTCGCTCCCGGCCGTGACGCGAACGGTCACGGAAGTAGCGGACAACGGGCCGCCGTCGTTGCGAATTCGGACGCGGACCTGATTCCCCTCGACAGCCGCGCTCGCGATGGAGAGGCTGGGCGCCGGAGTCGGCGGGGCCAGCGTGAAGGTCGCGCTGTTATTGTCCTCGGAGAGCTCCGCCACGGCGTTGCTGGGGTCGAGCGTCACGCGTACGGTGGCGGACCCGGTGATTGCGGCGCCGAGGTCGAAGGTCACCGTCGTGTTTCCGTTCTCGGGGATAGCCACCTGGAAGACGCGCGTGCGGCTCCCGTTCGGCAGTCCCGAGAGCTCGATCTCCAAGGGGCCCTCGTAGGCCACCGGGGAGAGGTTGGCGATGGTGACCGCGAGAACCGTGCCGCCGTTCCCAAGGGACGCGTTCACCGGAGTAAGGTCGGGCCGGTCACGCCCGGGCGTGGGCGAAGGCGACGGCGACGGCGAGGCCTCCGGAGTCGGAGTCTGCGTCGGCACGGGCGTGGGGGTAGGATCGCGCCGCGGGAGGAACTCGATCGAGTCGAGTAGGCGGATGGCGCTGCGCCGTACCCAGCCGCCGCCTTCGAGGAGCAGCCAGGCGTTGTCGGTGGTGCGCGCCGTGACCCGCACGCGGGCCCCTGCCTCGAGGGTGCGGAGAGATGGGTAGGAATCCCCCGGACCTGTCCGGACGGTGGTGGCCGCGATGACTTCGCCCTCGATCGTCACGGGACGGTCGCCCACGGTCTCGACCCCGACCACGCGGATACGGTCGGATTCCTTCACCGCGCCCGATTGGAGGACCGCCCGTACCTGGAGCTCGTACACACCGGGCGTTTCCAGTCGGAAGCGCAGGAGGACGGAGTAGATGCCGTTCTGGGGCGGGCCTGGTTCGCGGCTGTCCACAAGCCGGCCGTTCAAGTACAGCTCGAAGCGCGCGATCGGCGCGTCGGCCGCGGCGCGTACGGCGACCTCGGCATCGGTGCCGACGGTGATCCGGTCTTCGTTCAGGGGTCGGTCGATGACGAGGGCCGCCGTCGGCTCGGCAGTCCCGTCGGACCGGATGCTATCCAGCACGAGGTACGCAAGGACGGCCGCGAAGCCGAGCACGAGAGCGAGGAAGACGTACAGGAGCGGCTGGCGCGCCTCGCTCGGCTCCGACTCGGGGTACCCGTACTCCCATTCGGCCTCGTACGGCTCGTCTTCGTACCCGGGTTCCTCGACCCACGCCGACGGCTCGGGCTCGTCCTGGCCGATGACGGGCTCGCCGGTGCCGTACCCGCCGATGACTGGCGGATACTCCTCGCCGATCACCGGCTCGCGGGGCGGCTCACGTCGAAAACGATCACTCATTGTCACACAGGGGCGGGGGCCCTTGGCCGATTATCCGGAGCCGCTCACCGTAGTGGCAACCGAGACGCTCGTAGCCGCCCACCCGGCTTTACGCGATGCCGGGCCAGTCGAGCGCTTCTGGGCACCCGAGCTCCCGAGCGAGCCGGATGGCGAACCGGTCGGTCATGCCGCTGATGTAGTCGGCCGCGCGCCGTTCGACAGGGTCCTCCGGGAGGGAGAATCCGGGCGATATCTCCTCCGGGTGCTCGACGAAGTAGCGGAAGAGGAAACGGACGATCGCCTTCCCCCGCTCGGCTTCGCGTCTCGTGGCGTCGTAGAAGTACACACGCTCGAACATGAAGTCGCGGAGGTCGTTCGCGAGGGCGTGGACGCGGGGCGAAAAGGTGATGACGGGAGTCACGTTCGTTCCCCGCTCACCGGTTGCGTCCCAGCTCGCCTCGACGATGTCCCGGATCATCGTGTCGAGCCGCTCCCGGGTGTTGGCGCCCAGCTTCCAGGCCGCATCGGGCAGGTCCGCTTCGGTGATGACCCCGGCGCGGAGCGCGTCGTCGATGTCGTGATTCAGGTACGCGATCGCGTCCGCTATCTTCACCACCTGGCCCTCGAGGGTGGCGGGGACGCCCCAACCTTCGGCCAGGATGTCCTCGCGCGCCTTGCTCGATTTCTCGATTGCGTCGAGGACTTCGAACGTCAGATTGAGTCCCTGGCCGCCGTTCTCCAGCCGGTCGAGCACGCGCACCGATTGGTAGTTGTGGCGGAACCCCTCCGGCAGCAGCTCCGCCAGCGCCTCTTCTCCTGCGTGGCCGAAAGGCCCGTGGCCGATGTCGTGCCCCAGAGCCGCCGCTTCGGCGAGGTCCTCGTTCAGGTTGAGCGCCCGCGCGATCGTCCTCGCGACCTGCGCGACGAGCAGGGTATGCGTCATCCGGGTCACGAAGTGGTCCTGTTGGGGCGCGATGAACACCTGTGTCTTGTGCTTCAGGCGGCGAAATGCCTTCGTGTGGAGGATCCGGTCGCGGTCCCGCTGGTACTCGGTCCGGAGCGGCGAGGGCTCCTCCCGCCGTTTCCGGCCGCGGCTCGTCGCGGAACGCGCCGCGAACGGGCTGAGCGCCGCCTCGCGATCTTCGAGGCGGGCGCGGACCTTCCAGAGGTCGACTCCTTCAGCCATCGCCGCTCGGCAGCGCCGAGCTCCCTTACCGCGCTGGGGAGAGCCCGAGGCGGGCTTCCACGTCGGCGATGAGCTGGCGCGTCTGGTCGATCATGTCGGGGCTCACGCTGACGCTCGTCGCCCCCCACATGACGAGCCGCTCCGTCACCTCGGGGTAGACGCTTGGCGCCTGCCCGCAGATCGAGACGGTGAGGCCACGGCTACGGGCTGTCGTGATGGCCATCTTCATGGCCGTCATCACCGCCTCGTCACGCTCGTCGAAGGTGTCGGCCAGAAGCTCGCTGTCGCGGTCGATTCCCAAGACGAGCTGCGTGAGGTCGTTGGAGCCGATGGAGATGCCGTCAATCCCCTCGTCGATGAACTTGTCGAGGATCAGCACGTTCGAAGGTACCTCGACCATCATCCACAGCTTGAAGGAGTCGTCGTGCACGAGGCCGAACTGCGCCATCAGCTGCTTCACTTGCCGCAGCTCGGCCGGCGTACGCACGAAGGGCACCATCACGTACAGGTTCTTCCACTGACGGCGAACTTCCTTGATGGCCTCCACCTCCAGCCGGAAGACGTCGGGCTCACGGATGTACCGGCTGGCACCCCGGAAGCCGATCATGGGGTTCTCTTCCTGGATTTCGTACTTCTCGCCGCCCCGGAGGTTCGCGTATTCGTTCGTCTTGAAGTCGGTGAGCCGGTACACCACCGGACGCGGGTCGAACGCCTTGCAGAAGGCGGCGATCCCCTCGGCCAACTGGCGGGTGTACTCTTCCGGCCTGCCCTCCTCGATGAATTGACGGGGATGCGTCCCGATCTGTGCGACGATGAACTCGGCCCGCAGCAACCCCACGCCGTCGACGTTCCGCTTCGCCACCACGTCAGCGAGCTCGGGCTCGGCCAGGTTGACGAAGAGCTTCGTGTGCGTCTTGAGAGCGGCTGCGGCGGCGTACCTGCTGCGTTGGCGCTCGGCCCAGGCGAGGCGGCGCTCCGCCCGCCCTTCGTACACCACGCCCTTGCTGCCGTCGACCGTCACGAGGGTGCCGGGTTTCAACACGCTCATCGCGTGTTGAGCCCCGACGACGCAGGGGATGCCGAGCTCCCGGCTGACGATGGCCGCGTGGGCAGTGCGCCCCCCTCGTTCCGTGACGATAGCGGCGGCGCGCTTCATGGCGGGGACGAAGTCGGGGGTCGTCATTTCGGCGACGAGGATGTCCCCCTGCTCCACGATGTGGATCTCCGAGGGGTCGTGGACGATCTTCACCCGGCCTGCTGCCACCCCTGGGCTTGCGGCCTGGCCCCGCAGGAGCACGGGTGCCGTCTCCGGCTCCTCCCCCTCCGGCTCCTCGTGCGAGGGCTCGCGGAGCGTCGTCACCGGGCGCGATTGGACGATGAAGAACTGGCCGTCGGCGAACGCCCATTCGATGTCCTGCGGGCATCCGTAGTGCTCCTCGACCTTCAGGCCGATGCCCGCCAGCGTCACCAACTCGGCGTCGGAGAGCTTGGGCGCGGCAACCTTCTCCGGCGGCACGGGAACCCACTCGTTCCCCACGTCGTGCCGCCCGTTGCCCGACGAGGCGCGCACCAGCATCCGCTCCTGCGGCGTCACTTGGCGCGAGACGACGGCGAGCGTCGCCTTCTCCAGGAGATAGAAATCCGGGGAAATCTCCCCGGACACGATGGCCTCGCCCAAACCCCATACCGCCTCGATGGTTACCTTCGAGGTGTCGGAGGATACCGGCTCGACAGTGAACATAACGCCGGACTTCTCGGATTGGACCATCCGCTGAACGGGGACGGCGAGCGATACCTTCAGGTGGTCGAAGCCGTTCTCGGCGCGGTAGAAGATGGCGCGCGCCTCGAAGAGGGATGCCCAGCAGGCCTGAACGGCGCGCACCACGTTCTCTTCGCCGACCACGTTCAGGAAGGTGCTCTGCTGGCCGGCGAAGCTGGCTTCGGGAAGGTCCTCGGCAGTGGCGGAGCTCCGCACGGCGACTGGGCCGCGGCCGAGCTCTCGGTACGCCTCCGCGATGGCAGCCGCGATGTCGGGAGGCATCGGGGCGGCCATGAAAGCTTCACGAACCGCGGCCGCCCTCGCCTGGAGCTGTTGCGTATCGTGCACATCGAGGCTCCCCAGCTCGCGGCGAATGACTTCGTCGAGCCGGTTCAGGCGCACGAACTCGCGGTACGTCGAGGCCGTCACCACGAACCCCGGCGGAACGGGGATACCAGCGCGCGTGAGCTCGCCCAGGTTCGCGCCCTTCCCGCCCGCTTCCGGTATGTCTTCCTTCCCGATCTCGGAGAACCAGAGGATGCTCCGGGTGACACTGACCATCTCGTCTATACCTCCGCCGGAAGTCCATGGGCGCGACCGATAGCGCGCCCCATTATAACGCCCGCCCTCCTCCCCCCGGCAGGTGCCGACTGGCGGAAGGAGGCGGGGCCGTTCGGTTCCGAAACGCGGAACTTCATTCCACAGTCACCGTTTTGGCAAGGTTCCGCGGCTGATCGACGTCGCAGCCCCGCGCCACCGCCGTCTCATACGCCAGGAGTTGCAGCGGAACGACAGCCACGATCGGTTCGGCGAGACGGCTCACCTCGGGGACCGGCAGGGCCGCATCGGCCAGCCGGATGAGCTCCTCGTCGCCCTCGGTAACGACGGCGATCACCCGGCCGCCTCGCGCGCGGACCTGTTCCACGTTCGCTGCCATCTTCGAACGGAGAGCGTGCTTGGGAGCCACTGCGACCGTAGGCACCGACGGTTCGATGAGAGCGATGGGACCATGCTTCATCTCCCCGGCCGCGTACCCCTCCGCGTGGATGTAGCTCACCTCCTTCATCTTCAGCGCACCTTCCATGGCCACGGGGTACGCCAGCCCTCGGCCGAGGTACAGCATGCTCGCCGTGCTGGCGAGCTCCGCCGCCAGGCGCTGCGCGGCAGGCCGTAGCTCCAACGCCCTCGCACAGGCGTCGGGAACCCTCATCAGTTCGGAGAGATGGTGCTGCAACTCCCCGCTGTCCAGCACACCACGGATGTGACCTAACCAAAGCGCTAACCCATACAGCGCCGCCAGGGCGGTTGTGAAGCACTTCGTGCTCGCCACGCACCGTTCGACGCCCGCTCGCGTGTACACGGTGCCGTCTGCCAGGCGAGTGGCCTGCGACCCCTCCGTGTTGCAGACGGTGATCTGGAGGGCGCCGGCACGCGCGGCGACGGCCATCGCCTCGAGCACGTCGACCGTTTCTCCTGACTGTGTCACCGACACGACCAGCGTGCGCGCGTCGATGACGGGCTCGCGATGGCGGAACTCGCTCGCGTTGTCGGCCTCCGCCGGCAGGCGGGCAATCTGCTCGACGAACTGCCGTCCGACCATCGCCGCGTGGAGACTCGTCCCCATGCCGATGAGGACCACCCGCTGGACCTGGCGAAGCCGCTCCGGCGAGATCGGGACGTCGTCCAGATGGAGGGTGGGCGGCTCGAACGTGACGAGGCTACGAATCGTGTCGGAGATCGCCTCGGGTTGCTCGAGCATCTCCTTCAGCATGAAGTGCGGGTACGGCCCCTTGAGCGCGGAACTCGGGTCGAGCGCCACCTCGTGGACGGGAATTTCGAGGCGCGCGCCGTCGCGGCCGACCACGAGCACATCGTCGGCGGACACACGGGCGAATTGACCGTCCTCGAGGAACACCACTCGCCGCGTGTGGGGCAACAGGGCGGGCAAGTCGGAGGCAAGGAAGGACTCCCCCTCACCGAAGCCGATCACGATCCCACCCGCGTTTCCGACGCGCGCGGCGACCAGCGCGTTCGGTTCTCGAGGGCTTGCGGCGACGATCGCCTGAGAGCCTTCGAGGCGGCCCGCCACGAGCCGCAGGGCATCGAGCAGGCTGTGGCCCTCGGCGAGCTGCTCCTCCATGAGGTGGGCCACGGTCTCGGTATCGGTTTCGCTCGCGAAGCGGTGGCCGCGGGAGACGAGCTCGGCGCGGAGTTCGGCGTAGTTCTCAACGATCCCGTTGTGGATGACCACGACTTCGCCGTGGCAGCTCGTATGGGGGTGAGCGTTGTGGTCCGCGGGCCGGCCATGCGTCGCCCACCGGGTATGGCCGATGCCGAGGTTCGCGTCGGGGATGCCAGCCTCAGCCAACGCCGCCTCAAGCCTGGCGATCTTGCCCTCCCGCTTCACGATGACGAGGCGGTTGCTCTCGGGCGCGAGCACCGCGATGCCGGCGGAGTCGTACCCCCGGTACTCCAGGTCTTTCAACGCCTGGACGAGGATGGGCACAGCGTTCCGCCGGCCGACATACCCCACGATTCCGCACATGCCGTCGGCACACGGAGGGACCGGGGCAGGCGCGGCTGCCCTTTGCTCGAACCGCCGTCCACGGATGCGCTCTACGTCATGGGCGGCAATCCAGCCGCCAGCACACGGCCCCTGCTTTGTCAGCCGGTTGCCCAGGCTGGTTTGTCAGGAACCTCACGACGGTGCCACGCCGGGGAGCCACCCGCCGAGTGGTTCGATGCTGCTCCCTCCTCGTCATCCGCCGCCGGAGGCGGCGGACCAGGCGCTTGACCAGTGACGCGAGCGCGCCGTTCCGGTCTCCTGTGTGCCAATCCTCCTTTCCCTCGGGGTCGGTTCGAAGTCTCGCCCGCCGAATCCCGACGGTCAACCGCTCGCTCAGCTCTCCGCGCGCGGAATGCCGGCCAGTCCCAGGAACTGGTCCTCCCATTCGAGGACAGCGCGGATGAGGTCGGCCGTGATGGCACCGGGAGCCGTCTGGATGCCTCGCGCGGCGAACTCAGCTGCCAGCGTGGAGGCGATCGTGAACAGGTCACGATCGTGGATGCCGAGCTCCCGCTCGGTCACGAGAATGAGCTCGACGAGCTCGCCCGAGAGGAAGATCCCGTCCTCCTCCTGGAGCTGCTCCCAAATCCACTCAGCGCACTCCGTGAAGAGGGCACCCGAAAGTCGCCCGGGCCGGGCCGCTTCCGCCGGTCCGTTCATGCGAGGCCCAGCTCCTCACGGATGCGCTTCAGGCGGGCGACGTTCTCGGCATCGGGCCCTTCGCCATCGATGCCTGGCACCTCGAGGATGAACGGCACGTTGCGGAAGGCGGGGTGCGCCAAGATCGTGCGGAACCCCTCGTAGCCGATGTAGCCGTCACCGATGTTCTCGTGGCGGTCGCGGACCCCCCCGAGCGGCACCTTGCTGTCGTTCGCGTGCACCACGAGGAGCCGGTCGAGCCCGATGTACCGATCGAACTCCTCCATCGCGCGCTCGCACCCTTCGCGGCTGGCAAGGTCGTACCCCATGGCGAAGGCATGGCAGGTGTCCAGGCAGATGCCGACGCGAGGGTCGTTATCGAGGCCGCGGATGAGCGCACCCAGCTCCGCGAACGTCGAGCCGACGCCTCCGCCCTGTCCGGCGTTGTTTTCCATAATCAACTTGCAACCGTCCGGCGCGTACTCGAGCACTTCGCGCACGAGCCGGCACACCTGCGGCGCGACCGCCTCGAATCCCTGGCCCTTGTGGCTGCCGACGTGGAAAATCACCCCCTCCACGCCGAGAGCCGTGCCCCACTTCAGGTACTGCTTGAGCGAGCCCACCGACCGCCCCAGCAGCGCCTGCTCACTGCTGGCGAGGTTCACGAGGTAGACGCCATGCAGGAAGCAGGGGAGCCCCGCCTCCTCCCGAGCGCGGCGGAACGCGGCCGCATCCTCTTCGGTGATGACCGGCGGCCGCCATTGTTGGGGCGCGGAGATGAAGAACTGCACCGCCTCGGCCCCCAACTCGAGAGCCCGAGGCACGACCTCCTTCACGCCGCCAGCGCTGCGGACATGGGCGCCGATGCGCACGCTCGACTCCTTCCTCGGCTGCCGTTCAGTATAGGGCCCCGCCCGCCTCGTCCGGCACGGCACGGCCAACCACCATCGGAAGGAGGAGCATCCGAAACTGCCGGTCGACGCGCACACGAAAACCGCCGGCCTCGAGGGAAGCCATCGTGGTCCGGTTCAGATGGCAGCCCCCGGCGACCATGCCCCATACCGGCGTGAGGACGTCGAAGAGGCGGCCTGCAACCGCACCCGCCGGCCGGACATGCTCCCAGAACCGTAGCTCGCCCCCGGGGCGGAGGACGCGCCGGATTTCGGCAATCGCGCGCTCCGGGTCGTCGACCGTGCACAGGGTCAGCGTCGAAACCACAGCATCGAAGGAGCCGTCGGGGAAGGGGATCGCCTCCGCTGGGGCACAGCGCAGGTCGACGGTGAGCCCGAGGGCCGACGCCCGTTTCCGGGCACGTTCGAGCATCGCCGTGTCCGGCTCAATGCCGACATACCGAATGCCGTCCCGGAGGAGGAAGGGCCAATTGTTGCCGACCCCGACTCCGATCTCGAGCACGTCGCCGCGGAGGCCTGCGAGCAGCTCGGCCCGGAGCCGGCGTTCGCGCGGCCTGGGATTCCCCATCAGCCGGTCGTAGAGGGCGGCGAACACGGGGTGGCGCTTCGCGGGGGGCGGGCCCATCGGGCGCATTCTACGCGCTTGATGGCTGGGAGGGTAGGGGGGTATCCTGTACGCGTGACGCCCGAGGTTCGTCGCCAGGCCCTCCAGCGGTTGAAGATCATCCGCGGCCAGCTCGACGCCCTGCAGCGCCAGATCGAGGAAGACCGTTACTGCATGGATGTCCTCGACCTGTCGCTCTCCATTCAGCGAGCGCTCCGCTCGCTGGACTTGCTCGTGCTCGAGGGCCACCTGCGGACCCACGTCGCGGAGCAGTTTCAGAGCGGCGAGAGCGAGCGGGCCGTCGGTGAGCTCCTGCGGCTCTACCGCGTGCAGGGCCCGGCCGACTCGGAGCGTCCCGTCGAAACCCCGGCAGAGGAGTAAACCGCCATGGCAAAGGTCGTCGAGCTCGCCATCGAAGGCATGACCTGCGAACACTGCGTGAATTCGGTCACGAAGGCGTTGCGCAGCGTGCCCGGGGTTCGAGAGGCCCACGTCAGCCTGGAGGCGAAGTCGGCACGCGTCGAAGGCGACGACTTCGACCCCCAAGCACTCGTGAGCGCCGTGCGCGAGGAAGGGTACGAGGCGTCGCTGAAGGCATAGGCTTTCAGCCTCTTGCCACCGAGGAGGTCACATGGCCCGTACAGTCGAGCCAATCATCCTCGACATCAAGGGCATGACCTGCGCGTCGTGCGTGCGGCGCGTGGAGCGCGCCCTCAGCCGCGTTCCGGGCGTCGAGACCGCCAGCGTGAACTTCGCCGCTGAAACCGCTCAGGTTACGGGCGACGTCGAATTGGAGTCGCTGATCGCCGCGGTACGGGCGGCCGGATACGACGCCGCCCCCGCGGCGAGCCGGCTCGAGCGGGCCGAGGCGCGCAGCAGCGAGGCCCGGCGGACTCTGCGCATGCTCCTCCTCATGGCCATCCCGGGCGTGCCCGGGCTCCTCTTGGCCATGGCGAGCGACCTCGGTGGGCTGGCACTTTTCGGCAACCACACGCTTCACGGGTACCTCGTGCTCGCCTTGGCCACACCCGTTCAACTGGGTTTGGGGTGGCGGTTCTATCGAGGAGCTGTGGCGAGCCTGCGGCAGCTCAACCCCAACATGGACGTGCTCATCGCCCTCGGGACATCCGTGGCCTTCCTCTACAGCGCAGCGGTCGCGCTGTTGCGCCTCCACGACCGGGCGATGTACTTCGACGTCAGCATCGCGGTCCTGCTGTTCATCTCCCTCGGGAAGTACTTCGAAGAGCGAGCGAAGGGTGCTGCGGGCGATGCCGTCGCCAGCCTCCTCCGGCTGGCGGCAAAGACGGCGTCGGTCCTTCGCGACGGACAGGAGGTTCCCGTGCCGGTGGAAGCGCTCCGTCCGGGCGACATCGTGATCGTCCGCCCCGGGGAGCGCGTCCCCGCCGATGGCCGGGTACGGAACGGGCGAGGCGTCGTCGACGAGTCGATGCTGACGGGTGAGCCCCTTCCGGTGGAGCGGGGCCCCGGCGACCCAGTCGTCGGCGGCACGGTGAACCAAGACGGAGTCATGGAGGTCGAAGTCACCGCCGTGGGCGCCGAGAGCATCCTCCATCGGATGGCGAGGATGGTGGAGGAAGCACAGGGCACCCGCTCGCCCATCGAACGCGCGGTCGACCAGGTAGCTGCCGTCTTCGTGCCCGTGGTGATCCTGATTGCCGCCGGAGCCGCTCTCGGTTGGGGCGCCTTTGCCGGCGAATGGCTCAAGGGGATGCTGGCGGCCATCGCTGTGCTGGTGGTCGCTTGCCCCTGCGCCCTGGGGCTCGCCACACCCACGGCCATCATGGTCGGCACCGGCCTGGCCGCCGAACGCGGCGTCCTGGTGCGCAACGCCGAGGTGCTGGAGCGGATCCGCGGGCTCCATGCGGTCGTCGTCGACAAGACCGGAACGCTCACCGAGGGGCGTCCCCACGTCGCCGACACGGCTCCGGCGCCAGGATGGGACGCAGGCGAGGTGCTCCGCTTGGCCGCGATCGCCGAGTTCGGCAGCTCCCACCCCCTGGCCCGAGCGATCGTCGACGCTGCGCAGGAGCGGGAGATTCCCCTTGGGCCGCCGGAGTCCGTCGAGACCATCGCCGGGGAGGGCATACGCGCCCGAATCGCCGGCCGCACCGTCGCGGTGGGTCGCAGAGCGTTCCTTCCGCCCGACCTCCCAGAGGAGCTGGCGGGTCGGTGGGAGGAGGCGGAATCCAGGGGCGCCACCGTGGTAGGCGTGGCGGTGGACGGCTGCGTCGCTGGCATCCTCGTCATCGAGGACGAAATCAAGCCCACGGCGCGCCGGGCCGTGGCAGCGCTCCAACGGATGGGGCTGCGCGTCATCATGGCCACCGGGGACCACGAACGTGCCGCTCGAGCCGTCGCAGCCAAGGTCGGGATCGAAGATGTGCGGGCAGGGCTGAAGCCTGGGGACAAGCTGGCCCTCGTTCGCGAGCTGCAGGCCCAGGGATTGCGGGTGGCGATGGTCGGCGACGGCATCAACGACGCACCGGCACTTGCCCAGGCGGACATCGGTATCGCCATGAGCACGGGCACCGACATCGCCATCGAAGCGGGCCACGTCGTGCTCCTCCACGGGGACATCGCCAAGGTGGCCGAGGCGATCGCGTTGGCGCGAGCCACGATGCGGACCATTTGGCAGAACCTCGGCTGGGCCTTCGCCTACAACGCTCTGGCCATTCCCATCGCTGCGGCCGGCTTTCTCAACCCCCTCATCGCCGGCGCGGCGATGGCCTTCAGCTCGGTCAGCGTGGTGGCGAACAGCCTGCGCCTCCGCACGCGAGCACGCGCCATCGCCGAAAGCGTGGGGAACGTGTTCATCGCTCCGAGCCAGAACTTCTTCCGGGCCACGAAGGAGCCGCTCCTGGGGTTGGGGGCGGCCGTCCTCGTGCTCGTCATCCCCTGGATCGTGTTCGCCGGGATCGGCCAGGGGTGGTGGTGAGCAAGCGTTCACCCGCCGGAACATTCGCCTGCTACACTTCGGGGCGATGAAGCGCGCTCCCAGCCGTCCCGTTCGTGCCGGCCGCGTCGTCATCGGCGGCGGCAACCCGATCGTCGTGCAATCGATGGCCGCCACCCGCACGCAAGACGTGGAGGCGACCGTCGCCCAAGTTCGGATGCTCCACGAAGCAGGGGCCGGCCTCGTCCGGGTCGCCGTCGACAGCGTGAAGGACGTCCAGGCGCTGGCGGAGATCAGGGCTCGCGTCCCCGAGGCGAACCTTGTCGTCGACCTCCAGGAGAACTATCGGCTCGCCGCGCAGGTCGCGCCGTACGTCGACAAGATCCGTTACAACCCTGGCCACCTCTACCACCACGAGAAACAGAAGTCGGCCCGCGACAAAGTCGCCTTCATCGCCGAAGTGGCCGCGCAGCACGACCTCGCTCTCCGGATCGGGGTGAACTGCGGCTCGGTCGACCCCGAGCTGGAGGAGAAGTTCCGCGGCGCCGATCCCCCCGAGCTCGACGGCGTCTCGGCCATGGTGGAGAGCGCCCTCCAGCACGCGGGCTACCTCGACGACCTCGGATTCGACCGGTACGTGGTCTCCCTCAAGGACAGCGACCCGCGGAAAGTAATCGAGGCGAACCGCCGCTTCTTCGCCATCCGTCCGGACGTACCCCTCCATCTGGGCGTTACCGAGGCGGGGATGCTCCCGGATGGAGCCATCAAAACCCGCATCGCCTTCGAGCAGCTCCTCTCGCAGGGCATCGGGGACACGATCCGGGTTTCGCTGACGCTCCCCTTTGCGGAGAAATGGCGGGAGGTCGAGGTCGGCAAGCAGATCGTCGCCGACATCGAAGCGGGACGGTTCCGGTCGGTGCCGAAGTTCCTGGAAGGCGGGCTGAACATCATCTCCTGCCCGAGTTGCAGCCGGGTCGAGAACGAGGCGTTCGTCGAATTGGCCTTCAAGGTGCGGGAGATGGCCCAATACGCGAAGGATTACGACATCACGATCGCGGTGATGGGGTGCCGCGTGAACGGCCCTGGAGAGACCGACGACGCGGACCTCGGCCTCTGGTGCGCGCCGACGTTCGTGAACCTGAAGCGGGGGAGCGAGCACCTGGGGGCGTTCCGCTACGACGAAGTACTCGGCCGCCTGAAGGAGGAGCTCGACCGGCTCATCGAGGAGAAGCGGGCCGCCGCTCAGCGGCGCTCATGAGGCGAGGCGCTCCACGGGTTCGAACGGGAACGGGGCCGGCGAGATGCCGGCCCCGGCGTGCGTCGAAGGTTGGTGGAGACGCGGGGGAATCGAACCCCCGGTCCAGCGAGGTTCGGCTCCGGGCTTTCTACAGGCTTTCCCACCGTTTCGGGTCTCGCCAGAAGCCTTCGGAGGTGGGCCCCACGGCTCCCGGCCAGCCGATGCGCCTTAGGCGAACCGTATCGGCGTCGGTTCGCCGCACCCCGGCTTTTGCGTCGCCCTCTGGGAGCTCCGCCGGGGCGGGACCTCCCGAGGACGCTCACCGCGACTTAAGCGGCGAGAGCGAGCTGGCGATCGTTGGCGCCTATTGTGCGGCCGCCGGTTTTACGAGGGTGACGGCCAACCTCGGCCTGCTGCCCGGCTACCTACCCTCCTGTCGAATCCTTTCGTCCCCGTCTCCCATGGGCCATCGTAGCACACCTGTTCGAATTCGTCACACGCCTCGACGGAGCTGCCGCGCGATCTCGCGCGCCTGTTCGCGCTCCCGGATCTTCTCCCGCTTGTCGTACTTCCGGAGCCCTCGGGCAACGCCCAGCTCCACCTTCGCCTTGCCGTCCTTGAGGTACAGGGAGAGAGGGATCAACGTCAGCCCCTTCTGGGCGACCAGCCCCGCCAGTCGCGAGATCTCCTTCTTGTGGAGCAGGAGCTTCCGGCTCCGTTTGGGGTCCTGCGGGGTGTAGCCAGCGCTCGGGTACGGCGCAATGTGCATCTCCTCGAGCCACACCTCGCCATCACGGATGCGGGCGTACGCCCCCTGCAGGTTTACTTTCCGCTCCCGAATGGACTTAATCTCGGGCCCTGTCAGGACGATACCCGCCTCGTACGACTCCAGAATCTCGAAGTCGTGCCGAGCGCGCCGGTTCTGGGCGATGACGACCCGTTCCGCCATGGACGAACGTCTCCCAGCGGGCGCTCATCGGCCCCGCAGCAGGTCGATAGCGGCGAAGAGCTGGATGTCGCCTTGGTTGACGTAATCATCCTGGGTCATCGGAACCTCGACGTCCGGTGTGACGCCGAGACCCTCGATGTCCTTCCCGCTCGGCCGGAGCCACCGACCGACGGTCACGTAGAGCGCCCCGCAGCCCTCCGGAAGCCCACATTTGGAGAGCTCGATGGCCTGGTTGACCGTGCCCTTCCCGAAGCTCCGCGTGCCGACCACCTTGGCGCGCCCGTGGTCCTGGAGTGCCGCCGCCATCACTTCCGCCCCGGAGGCGCTCGAGCTGTCGACGATGATCACCAGAGGGATCGTCGTCGCCAGCCCCCCCGGCGTCGCATCCCACGTCTGGCGCCGGCCCTCGGCGTCGACCTCGGTAAGGATGATGCCGCTGTCGAGAAACTCGTCGGTGACCTGAACCGTAGCGCCGAGGAGCCCTCCCGGGTTTGCCCGGAGGTCGATGATGAGCCCCCGGTACCCCTTCCGTTCGACGTCGGCGAGCTTCTGCCGGAGCTCTGTGAGGGTCCGGTCGTGGAACTGGGAGATGTGCACGTAGGCGATATCGCTGACCTCGTTGCCGTTCCGGTCGACGAGCTTCGTCCCCGATTCACCGGGGATGACCTCGAGCGGCGGTTCCGTGAAGACGCTTTCGATGAGGATGTCCCCACGGACGATCGTGATCTCCTCAACCGTCCCGTCCGTGTGCTTCACGGTCAGCGTGACTTCGGTGCCGGCGGGGCCACGGATCTTCTGGACGGCCTGCACCGAAGTCCAGCCATCGGTCGGCTCGCCGTCGACCGCGAGGATGATATCCCCGGGCCGGATGCCGGCCCGCTCGGCAGGGGAGTCGCGGAAGGGCGCCACGATTTCGATGACGCCGTTCCGGTCGGTGACGCTGGCGCCGATTCCCTGGTAGGTCGACCCGAGATCGAGCGCACCGGCGGCGATGTCAGCCGGCGAGACATAAGACGTGTGCGGGTCGTTGAGAAGCCGCAGGATCCCATCGATAGCCGCCTGACGCACGGACTCCGGCGTAAGGAGGTCGCCGTCGACATGGTTCTGGCGCAGCACTTCGTAGATCTCGTCCAGGAGAGCGGCCCCGACGGGGTCGCTCTGCGATGTCGCCGGCGCTGCAGCGGGCGCCGAGACCGTGTCGCCGGTGCGGAGGTCGTGGACGAGATAGCCCAGGCCGAAGGCGAGCGCGACGATGGCGAGCAGCAGGAAGAACGGTACGGCGACACGGGCGAAACGGGCCGCGAAGGGAAGCTGAGGGGCCTGAGCGGTATCCATCGGCCTTCCGTAGGAACGGGGTTCTACCCGAGTCTAGCGGCCGCCGTTCCGCGGCGGCAATCGAGCCAATTACCGCGGGTTTACAGCGGTATCGCAGGAGGGAAGAACGCAAGCTCGGCCGCTGGACCAGCCACCCACGGCACGCCCCGCTCGCCCGTCCACCAGAGGAGATGCGGCTGGCCGTCTCCGAGCAGCGGTGAAAGGCCGTCGCCCAGGAGGAAGCCGCACACCGCGAAGCAGGCGCTATCGGGTGGCCACAGACGGTGCGACCGCTGGAACTGGTCGAAGAACGCGAACACGGTTGCCTGGCCGGCGGACGGCAGGAACCAATCGGAAACTGCGAGAAGCCGACCGTCCCACGCATCGCGCAGATGGACCACGAGCCGGCCGTCGGGACTGTGCCCCGGCACCACCACCGTAACCCGGCGACCATCCGGCGCGGGAAAGAAGGCCTGCAGAGGGCCGCGGTACAGCACGGCCCGCACGCCATCCTCGTCGACTCGCAGCAGGCGATCGAAGAAGGATTGTTCGGGGCTGCTCGCCGCCGCGACGAGGAGCGTGCGCGACCCCGGCAGGAAGGAGAAGGCCACACTCCCATCGAAACGCGCCCACGCTTCGGCGGCGCCCCGGTCCCCGGGCGGTCCGCACCAGATCTCGACGCGTGATTCGCGCACGACGGCGTACGCCATGAGGGCGTTGTCGTCCGAGAACGCAGGGGTACGGAACCCGGCTGCGTTGCCGCCGGCAATGGTCCGTCGGGTACCGGCGACGCGGTCGAAGAGGTCGAGATTCGCCTCGTGGTGGACGAGGAGCCAGCGTCCATCGGGCGACCAGGCGGGAAAGAGGGGGGCGCCCACTACCAGCGGCCGAGCCTCGCCCTCTTCAGCGGCGAGGAAGAGCGTGAGTCCGTTCACGGAGGGTGCGACGAAGGCCAGCTCCGCTCCCGAGGGACTCCAATAGCCATAATGGGGGACGCCGGGGCCGAGAAGGGGGCTGGCTCCCGTGGGCGTCACGTACGGCTGGGCGATGAGCGCCCCGGAGCGCCCCAGGATCGTCAGGCGGCTCTTCAGCTCGGTGTCGTGCCAATCCAGGAAGGAGACCGCGAGCCGGTCTCCCGTGGGTGACCACAGAGGCCAGCGGCCCCCTTCGGCGAGCGGCGTCGTCGCGCCGCCCTCGTGGAGCACGATACCCCCGCGGGGACGCTGGAGGGCGAGGGGAACGGTGAACGGCGGCTCGTCCAACGGCGGGCAGTCCTCGGGAGCGAGTCTCGGCGGGGAACGCCCTCGCCGGACACGATATCGCGGCGGCTTGCCAGGGTCACGGACGGCCCTTCGCCGGCGACGGTCTGTCGCCGGCTGTCAGGCGTGGGCGGCCGCCCTGGATTGGAGCCGGAAGCCCTGGTAGCCGGTAGCGGCGACGTTGTCGCAGAACGCCCGGTAGACGTCCAAACCGCCAACGTACGGGTACACGAGCCGCTGTTTCCCGGGAATGTTGGCACCGACCCACCACGAGTCCGTCTTCAAGAGCAGGGTCATCGAGGCCACCTGATTGTGGTGGTCGACCCAGCTTTGCTCCGCTTCGGCCGTCGCCTCGATGACGTCGTACCCGTGCTCGCGCATGTACTCGATGCAGGCTCCGATCCACTCCACGTGCTGCTCGATGGAGACGACCATGTTCGTGAGCACGGAGGGGCTCTGGGGGCCGGTGATGATGAACATGTTGGGGAACCCGTGGGTTGTGAGCCCGAGGTAGGTGCGCGGCCCTTCGGCCCAGTACTCCTTCAGGCTTACGCCGCCACGCCCGCGGATGTCGATGGCGAAGAGGGCGCCGGTCATCGCGTCGAAGCCCGTGGCGAAGACGATGTCATCGAGCTCGTATTCGCGGTCGGCGGTTTCGATACCCCGCGGGGTGATACGAACGATGGGCGATGTGCGAACGTCGACGAGCGTGACGTTGGGCCGGTTGAAGGTCTCGTAGTACCCGTGCTCCAGCGGCGGCCGCTTCGTGCCGAAGGGATACTTCGGCGTCAGGAGGTCGGCGACGTTCGGGTCGCGCACGATCTCGCGGATTTTCTCCGCGAAGAACTCCACCGCCGTGCGATTCGCCTCCTCGTTGAGTCCGAGGTCGTTGAAGCACTCTTGGGTGAAAGCGAGCCCACCCTTCTCCCATGCGCGCTCGTACACCTGGCGCCGCTCCTCCGGTGGCGTTTCCAGCGCCGAGCGGGTAGCAGGGTCGAACGGGAAGCCGCCCCGGTTCTGGCGCATCTTCTGCCAAATCTTCGGATAGTTGCGCTTGATCTCGGCGATCTCCTCGGGCGTGAGGCGCCGGTTCCGGCCGGGGATGCAGTGGTTCGGCGTGCGCTGGAATACGTACACGTGCTCGGCCACTCCGGCCACCTCCGGGATGACCTGGACGGCGGTGGCCCCGGTGCCGATGACCCCCACGCGACGGCCCGTGAAGTCGACCCCCTCCTCCGGCCAATCAGCGGTGTGGTACCAGCGCCCCTGGAACCTCTCCAACCCCTCGAACTGCGGAAGGTGCGCGGCGTGGAGGCACCCCACCGCGGTCACGAAGTACGGCGCTTCGACGATCCGGCCATTCGCCGTCGCAATCCGCCAGACGTTCGCATTCTCGTCATAATGCGCGGCGGTGACCGCCGTGTTCAGGTCGATGTCGCGTCGGAGGTCGAGCTTGTCGGCCACCCATCGGAGGTAGGCGAGGATCTCCGGCTGGCGCGCGTACCGTTCGCTCCAGGTCCACTCCTGGAGGATTTCGGGCGGCATGTGGTCGGAGAAGCAGTAGTAGACGCTCTCGCTGTCGCAGCGCGCGCCGGGATACCGGTTCCAGTACCAGGTGCCGCCAACATCGCCCCCCTTTTCGAGCACGCGAACCCGCAGGCCGAGCTTCTCACGGAACCAGTAGAGGGCGTAGAGTCCGGCGAATCCTGCGCCGACGACGACGACGTCGTACCGCTCGGGCGAGGCCGGATGCACACCGCTCTGGGCGTTCTGGGTGGCAGCTGTCATCGCTGGGCTCCCTCGGGGATGGTGCCCGGTATGATGCACGCTGGCTGATTCTTTCGCAAGATGCGAAAGGCTCGCGGTTGCCAGTCGTTCCTTGGGACTCATCCCCGCCCAGCGGATCAGGTCTCGTACATAACTTATATAGTGCGAACATGTGCAATCGGCTGCCGACCGTTGCCGGCGCGCCCTGGAATCCCCGGCGCAGCGAGAGGCATCATCCATTGCCGCAAGGAGGTGCCCAGCAATGATCCAGCAGGCTACGGAGACGGAGATCGCCGTCCGTTCGACCGATGTGGATTCCGACGGCCACGTGAACAACGCTCGCTACTACGAGTACTGCGAGCAGGGCCGCCTCGCGCATCTCGCCCGCCTGGGCATCATCCGACGCGAGCCGCGGCACGTCCCGTACCACGGACTCTTCACCATTGTGGAGACGCGCTGCCGCTACCTGCTCCCCCTCTACTACGGAGACAGGGTCGTGGTACGCACGACGACGGTCGCGGTCGGCCGTTCGAGCTTCCGCCTCCGGTACGAACTCCTCCGCGGCGGCGAGAAAGTCGCCGAAGGCGAGAGCGTCCAGGTGTGGCTTGGCGAGGACGGCCGGTCGGCCCCGCTCCCCGAGCCGGTCCGGGAGACGCTGGTCCTCAGCCTGGCTGAACCCCCGGCAGACGCGCCAGCCGCCGAGCCGGAGGAGCAAGGCTGAGTCCTGGCCACCGCCTCAGTCCGCCGCTCCCCCTGCCGGTTTGCAGCGGGCGACGAAGGTCGAGACCAGTTCGGCGAGGGTCTCCGGCCGCTCCCACATGCCGAGATGCCCCATCCCTGGGATGATCGCGAGCTCCGCGCCGGGTATCTCGGCCGCCAGGTGACGGCTGTTCTCCGGCGGCACCATCCCGTCCTCCTCCCCGCAGATGACGAGCACGGGGCAGCGGAGGAGGTGCAGTCGCCCGCAGGCGCTCCATCCTGCCACCGCCTCTTGCTGACGGAGGACCGCAAATCGCCGCGGCGGCGATTGGAGGTCGGTCTCCAGCAAGGCGGCGAACGCCTCGGGGTCACGGTCTTTCCAGCCCGGGGCAGCCATCGCCTCGTTCTGGCGGGCAAAAATCTCCTCCTTGCTCATCCCGGGTACGAGCCGGAGCGCCTCCTCGACGCGCCGCGTGGGCCCGACGCGCGACGGGCCGTTATCGCTCGTTCCTTCCAGGATGAGCCCGCGGACGCGGTCGGGGTATCGCAGCGCGAACTCCTGCGCCAGCATCCCGCCACGCGAGCGGCCGTACACCCAGGCCTGACTGCAGCCCGCGGCATCGAGCACCGCGAGCATGTCCTCCGTTTCGTCGGCGAGCGAGGAGGGCTCGTCGCGCTGGCTGCTCCGACCGATGTTGCGGGGGTCGAAGAGGACGACCCGAAATTCACGCGCCAGCAGCTCGGCCAGCGGTCCCCAGTGGGCAGCGCGATGGGAGAGGCCGATGACGAGGAGGAGCGCCGTCGCGCCAGACCGCCCCCTCGCTTCCCACCAGATCTCCCAGTCGCCGGAGCGCGCCGCCGGCATCCTCGCACCCCGCACGTGCTTCGCCCCGGCGCATCGCGGCCCGGAGGCGATGCCCGCATAATAGCGCCGCGATGCTCCCGGTTGCGATGCTTGCGTTCCTGCCCAGTCGGCGACTGCTGGCCGCGTTCGTCTTCCTCGCCGCGGTCACCGCCACCGGGATCGTTGGTTATGTCGTGTTAGCCGATATGTCCACCGTCGACGCCCTCTACCAGACGGTGACGACGCTCACCACCGTCGGGTTCCGCGAGGTCAGGCCGTTCAACACGGCGGCGAAGCTGTTCACCGTGGGACTGGTGGCGCTCGGAGTCGCCGCCTTCTTCTTCACCCTCACCGTGGCCATCGAAGAGGCGCTGGCGACCGACTACCGCACTCGCTTCGCTCAGAGGAGGATGCGGATGGAAATCGACCGTCTCGAAAACCACGCCATCCTATGCGGGTTCGGCCGCGTCGGGCAGGAAGTGGCGCGGGAGTTCCGCGAGCGCGGCGTTCCCTTCGTCATCATCGAGAACAACCCCCAGCAGGTGGAGCTGGCTCGCTCCTTCGGCTACCTCGTGGTCGAGGGCGACGCCGCGGACGAACGCGTTCTCAATCGCGCCGGCATCGCCCGTGCGCGGACGCTCCTTGCCGCCAGCGACTCGGATGCCGGCAACACGTACATCACCCTGACGGCGAAAGCCATCAACCCGAACTGCTACGTGGTCGCTCGTGTCGGCTACCCGCACAACGAAGAGAAGCTCAAGCTCGCAGGGGCCGACCGAGTGCTTTCGCTGTACACCCTCGGCGGGCGGAGGATGGTGCTCTCCGCGCTCCAGCCGCTGGCCGCGGACTTCATGGACACGTTGGCGGCGGGGCGTCACGGCGACCTCGTCCTCGCGGAATTCGAGGTCAGCGCCGGCAATCCCCTGGCGGGACGGACCTGCTCCGAACTCCTGGCGAACACCCGCAACGCGACCCTGCTGGGGATTCGAACCCATGACGGTGAGCTGGTCGTGGGACCGCGAGGCGACTACATCCTGAGTCCGGGCGATATCGTCATCGTTCTGGCCGAGGAGCGCGACATCGCGGCGATGAGCTCCGGCGGGGTCGCACCGACGGCCTAACTCCTCGCCGGAGCTCCGCGAGCCCTCCGTCGACGCGGAACGCCCGTCCCCTGGCCCATCCGTGCCGTCCGCGCGTGCTCCCGCGCGAACCAGGGTGAACGGGACGACGGACGTCCAGGGGAAAACGCGGCTATCCCCATCGCCACGGGCTCAAAGATGCGCGGTAAGCCCTCCGTCGACGTGGAACACCTGGCCGGTCACGAAACCGGCGGCATCCGACGCCAGCCAGACCGCGAGCGGCCCCAGTTCGTTCGCCTTGCCGCGGGGACGACGGACGTCCAGGGGAAAACGCGGCTATCCCCATCGCCACGGGCTCAAAGATGCGCGGTAAGCCCTCCGTCGACGTGGAACGCCTGGCCGGTCACGAAACCGGCGGCATCCGACGCCAGCCAGACCGCGAGCGGCCCCAGTTCGTCCGCCTTGCCGCGGGACGACGGACGTCCAGGGGAAAACGCGGCTATCCCCGTCGCCACGGGCTCAAAGATGCGCGGTAAGCCCTCCGTCGACGTGGAACACCTGGCCGGTCACGAAACCGGCGGCATCCGACGCCAGCCAGACCGCGAGCGGCCCCAGTTCGTCCGCCTTGCCGAAGCGGCGCATCGGGATGTACCGGAGGAGGCGGTTCTGGCTTATGTCGTCTGGCCCGCGTCCCGGAGTCCAGTCCATCCACCCGGTGGAGATGGCGTTGACGGTGATGTTCCGCGGCGCACCCTCCTGGCTGAGGACCCGCACCAACCCGAGGATGCCGGCCTTCGCCGCCCCGTACGCGGCGAGATGCGAGAGGCCGCGCTCGCCGAATACGGGCGTGACGAAGATGAGCCGGCCGGCCCGTCCCTGCGGCAGCTCTCGGAAGAAGGAGCGAGCGAGATGGAACGCCGCGGCCAGGTTGCCTTGGATCGCCCGCGCGAACTCGGCGTCCGAGGTGTGCTCGATTGGCTTGGCGACGAAGGTGTCGCCGGCGAACACCGCAATATCGGGCGCCCCGAACTCCTTGACGAGTTGCCGCATGCTCACCTGCACGTTCGTCCCGAGGGAGGCATCCCAGGCTTGGGAGAAGGTGACCCGGCCGAGTTCGACGATCTGCTTGCTTGCCCGCTTGGCGGCCATCACCTCCTCGCCATCCGGTGTGGCCGAGGCAGTGGCCACGTCGGCGCCGGCTTCCGCCAGCGCCAGGGCGATCGCTTCGCCGGCGGGCGTGCCGAAGCCCACCACGACAGCGCGCTTTCCCGTCAGGTCGAACCCTGGCTTCCGTTCCCAGTCAGCCATCGTCATGCCTCCTGCGCAGCGAGCGGGCTGTAGCCGGTGGGTGCGATACCCCCGGCGAGGCCGCCGCCATCGATGACGAACGTCTCGGCAGTGATGTAGCTCGACGCATCGGAGCAGAGGAACACGCAAAGGGGGCCGAGCTCCCACGCTTCCCCGAGCCGACCCACGGGGATGAACCGGCCCCGCTGGGCGAGAAATTCGCGCGCCTGGTCGCTCTCCGCCGGCGCTTGGGCCACGAATCCCGGGATGATGCAGTTCACCCGGATCCCCTCGCCGACCACCTGCGCCGCCACGCTCTTCGTGAGGGAGATCACGCCCGCCTTCGCAGCGGCGTATCCGAGCGAATCCGGCGCCGCACGGAGCGCCGTCCCGCTGGCGACGTTCACGATGACGCCGCCGCCACCCTGGGCCCGGAACTGGCGGATCGCCGCCCGGGAGCAGTAGAAGGTGCTGTACAGGTTGACTTCGATAGCGTCGTGCCAGTCGGCATCGTCCAGGTCCCAGATTCGGGCCCCGGCGCCGCGACGGTCTCCGATCCCCGCGTTGTTGACCATGATGTCGAGGCGGCCAAATTCGGCTACGGTGCGCGCGATGAGCGCATCGCACTCCTCGCGGTGCTGCACGTTCGTGGGCACGACGAGGACGCGGCGCCCCGTCCTCTCCCGGATGAACGCGGCCGTGTTTTCCAGCGCCTCGGCGCCGCGGGCGGCGATGCACACATCCGCGCCGGCAGCCGCGAGCGCCAGCGCCATCTCCCGTCCGAGGCCGCGGCTGCCGCCAGTCACAATCGCCGTCTTGCCGTCGAGCCGCAACCGTTCGAGCACCATCGGGGCCTCCTCGTATTCGGCGTCCGCGCGCATCCTACCCACCGGCGCCGGTTCGCGCACCATCACGTCACGCGAATGGCTCCGACGAGGAGGGTCAACGCCGCGGCAGCCCACCGGTAGTAGACGAACGGCCGCAGCGACCGCGTGCGCAGGAAGCGGAGGAGCCAGGCGATCGCCAGGGCCCCCGTCGCCGCGGCGACGGCCATCCCGACCAGCGGCGTGAGCACACCACCCTCCGCCTGCGGCAGGTCCCGGGCTTCGAGCACGAAGGCTCCGACGAACGCCGGTGTTCCGAGGAGGAAGGCGAAGCGGGCCGCTTCCTCCCGGCGCAGGCCGAGCAGGAGCCCCGCCACGATCGTCGCCCCGGAGCGCGATACACCCGGTACGAGCGCCAACGCCTGCCCGCAGCCGATGAGGAAGGCATCCGCCGGACCGAGGACCTTGGCGTCTGGGGTGCCGCTCGCCCTGCGATCGACGACCAGCATGACCGCACCGAAGAGCGCGAGGGTGCACGCGACGAGCCACGGCTGACGCACGTTCGACTCGAACCAGTCGTTGAAGAGCAGTCCGATGACGCCCGCGGGGAGCGTTCCGACCGCGATCAGGGCCGCCATCCGGGTCCCCGGTGCCACAGCGTGCCAGCGGAAGCATCGGCTGCGGAGGTCGCCCGCCAGCCCTGCCACCATTCCCACCCAGTCGCGCCAGAAGTAGCCCAAGAGTGCGATGAGGGTGCCCGCGTGGAGGGCGACGTCGAATGCGAGCCCCTGGTCGGGCCAGCGGAAGAGCGCCGGGACGAGGATGAGGTGGCCGGAGGAGGAGACAGGGAGGAACTCCGTCAACCCTTGCACGATGCCGAGCACGATCGCCCGCAGGAACTCCACGAGAGCAGGGTCGTCGGGGCAGGCCCTACGGGCAATCGACGCGGAATTCCCTGGAAAAGGCCTCAGCGAATTCGTACCATTCGTCTATGCGCGTGATCCATTTCGCCGACCTCCACATCGGCGTGGAGCGGTATGGGCGCCCGCTCCCGGATCGTCCGTGGAACTCCCGGGTGCAGGATTTCCTCGACGCGTTCGATTTCTTGGTCGATTACGCCATCGCCGAGGGCGCCGACGCCGTCATCTTCGCGGGGGACGCCTACAAGGACCGGGAACCGAACCAAACGTACCAGCGGGAGTTCGCTCGCCGCATCCGTCGGCTCTCCGAGGCGGGCATCGCGACCTTGCTGCTGGTCGGCAACCACGACCTCGGGGGCGCCGAGGGCCGCGCCCACGCCCTCGAGATCTACCGCGAGCTGGGCGTGCCCAACGTGTGGGTGGGCGATAACGCCTGGTTCGCCACGAACGGCATCCGGCCCATCCTTCTGCAGACCCGGAGCGGCCCCCTGCAGGTGGCCATCCTTCCGTGGCCCCAGATCGGCCGTTACACGGCGCGCAACCCCGACGCAGCAAGCGAGCCGCTGGAGGCGGTGTTCGACCGTGTCCGTGCCGAAATGGCCAACGTCATCCGCCTCCAAGCCGAGAGCCTCGACCCCGACGTGCCCGCCATCCTAGCGGCGCACATCACCGTCGACGACCGCTTCGTCCTCGAGCGCCCGGGCAGCGAACAGCAGATGCAACTCGGGACCGCCCCGGTATTGTCCAAGGCGAGCCTCTCCGCGCATTCCTTCGATTATGTCGCCTTGGGGCATTACCACAACCGGGTGCAGCTCGACCTCCACACGCCCACCTTCTACGCCGGCTCGTTGCAACCGGTCGACTTCGGGGAGGAGGGGGAGCGGAAGGGCTTCGTCGTGTTCGACCTCGACCCGCGGAGGCCCAAGGGCGCGCGCATTGGTGGCAGCGGCACGCCGCGCTTCGTGGACGTCCCGACGCGGAAGTTCGTAACAATCGAGGTCCGCCCGAAGGAGCCCGACCCCATGCCCGAAGTGCTCGCCGCCGTGGAGCGGCGGGACATCCGCGACGCGATCGTTCGGGTCACGGTCCACCTGGACGAGGACCAGCGTCAGCACTTCCACCCGTTCGAAGTCCGGCGCCTCCTCGAGGAGGCCCATTATGTCGTGCACGTCGCCACTCCCCTCCCCGAGCGTCCGCGGTTCAGCCTTCCCGTCGGCGTCGAGGTCCGGGCCCTCTCCCCCGTCGATGCCCTGGACCACTACCTCCGCGCTCGGAAGGTGCCCGATGCGCGGCGGGAGAAGCTGCTCACAGCGGCGCGCGAGCTGGTGGAGGACACGTTGGGGAGCGAGAACGCGTGATCCCGCGGCGAATTCGGCTCCAGAACTTCCTCTCGTACCGCGAGTGCACGGTCGATTTCACAGGGCTCCACCTGGCCGTACTCTCGGGCGCCAACGGCCACGGAAAGTCGGCTCTGCTCGACGCGATGACGTGGGCCCTCTGGGGCGAGGCGCGTGGCGCACGCGACGCGGACCGCATCCGCGGAGACGGAACCGCCAAGGAGATGCTGGTCGATTTCGAATTCGAGAGCCACGGCGCGGTGTACCGGGTCATCCGGCGGTTTGTGCCCGGCAAAGGCTCCCGCCTCGACTTCCACCAGATTCTCCCCGACGGCACCGCCGTGCCCCTCGGTGGCTCGCGGATCACCGATACCGAACGGGAGATCGTCCGCCGTCTCCACCTCGACTACCAGACGTTCGTCAACAGCGCCTTCATCGCCCAGGGACGGAGCAACGAGTTCACCGCCAAGCTCCCCAGCGAGCGGAAGGAGGTGCTGCGGAACATCCTCGGCCTGGAGGAGTACGAGCTCCTCGCGCAGCGAGCAGCCGAGCTTCGCAAGGAGGTGCAGGGAGAGCTCCAGCGAGTCGAAACCCGAGTGGAGGAGCTGTCCG
This sequence comes from bacterium HR29, assembly GCA_002898215.1. Lineage (GTDB taxonomy): Bacteria > Chloroflexota > Dehalococcoidia > Tepidiformales > Tepidiformaceae > HRBIN29. The sequence goes on from BEIF01000001.1 coordinate 847,119, forward strand.
AAGCCACGAAGCAGCTCGACACGGTGGCGGAACAGCTCCGCGCGCTCGACGCGCAACGCACCCAGTTGGCCAACGACCTCGCAGCCGCCGAAAGGGAGCTCGCCGCCCTCCGCGAGGCCGAAGCCCGTCGGCAGGAGCTCGCTCGGCGCGTCGAAGACCTCGCGGAGCAGTGTGCCCGGCTCGCCGAGGCGCTCGAAGCAAACCGAAACGCCGAGCGCCAGAGCCTGGAGGATCTCCAGGCATGCGAGGCGGTGGCGGCAAAACGGACCGAGGCGGAAGCCCGGTACCTCGAATTGCAACGACTGCGACAGGAGGAGCAGGCGCTCGCCGAGCTCCAGCGAGCCCACCTTCGACTCTCCGAGCGGAAGCGGGAGTTGGAGCACCAGCTCGACCTCGAGCGGCAGGGCCTCATCGTGCTCCTCCAGCAGAAGCAACAGAGCCTCGCCGATTGCCATGGGTACATTCGGGAGGCGGAGAAGACCGCCGCCGAACTCGCTGAGCTGGAAGCGCGTGCCCAGCAACGGGCGGAGCGGGAGAGCGCCATCGCCGACATGCGCCGGCGGGCCGAGGAGCTGCGCCGCGAAGCGGAGGGGAAGCTCGGCGAGGCGCGTACTCTCCGCACCCAGGCCGACGAGCTGAAGAGCCAGGAGGAGCAGCTCCGCGCCGCAGCCGGAGCTCCCGAATGCCCAATCTGTCACCAGCCGCTCACCCCCGAGCACGTCGAGCGCGTTCTCCAGGAGTCGGCGGAGCGACGGCGGGCGATGGGCGACCGGTTCCGAGCGCTCCGCGCCGAGGCCAGCCAGCTCACCGAGGAGGCGGACGAAATCACCAAGGAAGCGGACCGCGCCCAGCAAGAGCTGGAAAAGGAGGCCCGCGCCGACCAACAACGGCTTGTTCTCCTGGAGACGACCCGCCGGGCAGCGGAGGAGGCGAGCCGAGCGATCCCCACCCTCGAGGAGGAAATCCGAGCGACCGAGGAGCGCCTCGCGCGGGAGGAGTTCGGCGAGGCGATCCGTAAGGAGCTCCGCCACCTCGACGACGAGTTGGCAGCCCTCGGCTACGACGCTGCCCGCCACGAGACGCTGCGGAGCGGTATCGCCGCCCTTCAGGACGCCGAGGCAGCGTGGTTCGAGGTGCAAAGGGCAGCCCAGCAAGCTGCCTGGCTGAGGGACCGGCTCACCCAACTCGCGGAAGACCGCCGCCGGCTCGAATCGGAGCAGCAGCAGACCGCAGCGCGCCTCTCCGAACTGCAGCAGACCCTCGCGACCTGCGAGGACGTCCGTCCGCGCCTCGAAGAGGTAGAAGCGCGTCGAGCATCCCTCCAGGCGGAGCTGAACGAGGCCAACACCGCCTTCGGACGGCTGGAAGAGCGGCGCCGGCTGCTGGAGGCGATGGCAGCCGAAGCGGCCGAGCTCCGCGACCGTCTCACCTCCCTGCGCGAACAAGCCGACCTCTACGCCGAGCTGGCGAAGGCGTTCGGTCGCGACGGCGTTCAGGCGATGCTCATCGACGAGGCCGTACCGCGCATTCGCGAGATCGCGAACACCCTCCTCGACCGCATGACCGGCGGTCGAATCCACGTGGACATTCGCACCCAGCGCGAGCTCGTCTCGAAGCAGGGGAAGCAGCAGGAGACGCTCGAAATCCGCGTGAGCGACGAGCTGGGCAACCGCGCCTACGAGATGTACTCCGGAGGCGAAGCCTTCCGGGTCGATTTCGCGCTTAGGATAGCCCTTGCGAAGATGCTCGCCGAGCGCTCGGGTGCCACCCTGGCTACCCTGATCGTCGACGAGGGGTTCGGGACGCAGGACCGAGACGGTATCGACCGGCTGGTGGAGGCCCTGAACGCCATCGCGCCGGAGTTCCGCCTCATCCTCGTCGTGACCCATCTCGACGAGCTGAAGGAGCGGTTCGAGCGCCGGATCGAAGTGCAGAAGGACCCCGAGCGGGGCTCAGTCGCGCGGGTCGTGTGAGCGCCCCGGCGCGCGTTGCCGCGCTCCCGCCCGGTTGGTAGATTGGCGATGGACGCCCGCGACGGTGCGGGCGGCGAGTCCGCGGCAGGGTAGCTCAGCTGGTCAGAGCGCACGACTCATAATCGTGAGGTCGGGAGTTCGAGCCTCCCCCCTGCTACGACCGTTCAGGAACCGCGTCCCCGGTGCAGAGGTGCCAGCCCTGAGCGAGAAGTGTCCGCGCGAGGCGTGCGCCGGGGCAGTGTGCCACGACCACCCGACCATCGAAGACCCCGTAGACGCGCGTGAACCGCTTTCCGTCTCCGGCGATGGACTCCCAGAGGTCCCGGAAAGCGGCTCGTTCGGCTGGCGTGGGTTGGACAGGCCTGTCCCCGGGCAGGTCGCGCCACGACACGGCGCGCAAGAGCGCGGCCACCGACTCCACGCCGAAGCGGACTTCCTCGACCACCGTTGCCGGCAGGCCGAGCTTCGCGGCCTGGTCGGCGACGCACCGCATCACTGCTGCCTCCCAGGCGTCGACGCGAGACCGCGTCGGCGCGGACAGGGCCGCCATGGCAGCGGCGACCTGCTCGTCGCGCAGGGCGTCCTCCATCGCCTCGACGGCCTCGAACAGCCGCTCGGCGAAGCCCTCGGGCGTCTTCGACAGGAGGATTCGGCGGTCATCGACCGCGACGACCCGACGGGCGCCTTCGACGCCCCGTTCAGCCAGCCAGACGTCCAACCCTTCCGGTCTCATCCCGTCTCCGCCACGGCGTGGGGCCCGACCACGAGCACCGGGACCGGGGCCTGACGGATGACGCGTTCGGCTACGCTCCCGAAGAGCGCATGAGCGAGGCCGGCGCGGGCCCGCGTGGCCATGGCGATGCCATCGGCGCCCAGCCGCGCCGCCGCAGCGGCGATGGCAGCCGCCGTGTCCTTCGCACCATCGACCTCCACCCGCACCACCACCCCCGGAAAGTACCGCCGTGCGACCTCGCGCAGGTAGTCCTCACGCTCCGCGTGCACTCGTGCGAGGGCCTGCGTTCGGTCCTCGGCTGGCCTCGGTCGGGGCTCCTCGACCGTGAGTCGCTGCCCCATGACGGTCCCGGCAGGCGCGATGGGTTCGCCCAGCGGCGCCGTCGAAGTGGGCACGGCATGAACCTCGTCGGGATGGACCACGTGGTAGAGGACGACGTCGGCATCCAGAGTCCAAGCGAGCGCCGCGATCGTCGGGCACACACGTTCGCCCGCCTCGGTTCCATCGAGCGGTACGAGGATTCGCATTGCCCTGCCCTCCCCTGTGATGGGCGGTAGCGTACCGGAACCGGCATGCCGATGCGACGCCGAACGACGGGTCGCGCGGGTACCGAACGGACACCGTTTCGGCGGTACCGGCAGGCGCCCAATGTGGTGTAGGATGACAGCGCGGTGTCGTTGGCAATTCCAACGGCGGAGGGCCTGCTGCCGGGAGCGGGGCGCGTGCCCCGCCTGCCGCGTGACCTCCTGCCGCGGCCGCGGCTCATCGACCGGTTGCACGCTGCCATCGGGAGCGGGCTCATCGTCGTTCAAGCGCCTGCTGGATACGGCAAGACGACGCTGCTCGCGAGCTTCGTCAGCGATAGCTCGCTCCAGTTCGAGCCTATCTGGCTCACCGCCGACGCGACCTGCCGAACGCAGGAAGGGTTCGCCGACCGGTTCGCGGCAGCGGCCCTCGGTGCGGACGCCTGGGCACCGGTGAGCATCACGCTCGGCGAGGACTATCGTTCGTACCTCGCCGCCGTGCTTCACCGGTGGCGCGAGCGGTGCGACCGGCCCCCCATCATCGTGCTCGATGCGCTCGAGGAGCTCGGCGCCGATGCACCGGCATGGGCGCTTGTGGACTGGCTGGCGGAGGCCGTGCGCGATTGGGGCGAACTCGCGCTCGTGTCGCGCGAGCCCATTGCCCGAAGGGCGCTGGACCGTCGTCTCGCCTCGGGCGAATCGCTGGTGCTCGGCCCGAACGAGCTCCGGTTCACCGCAGAGGAGTTGGAAGAGCTGTGTCGCAGACGGGAAGCCGCCGTCGACCCGCAGGAGTTGCTCGAGCTGACAGGGGGCTGGCCCGTGGCGGTCATGAGCATCCTGCGGGGGGCGGTTCCCCTCGAAGGAGCGAGGCGGGCGCTCGCCGGAAGCACCTGGGACCGGTACCTGCTGGCCGAGGTCTGGCGGTCGGTTCCGAGCCCCCTACGGCCGGTGCTCCTCCGCCTTGCGCTCCTCCCGGCATGCGAACCCGATGTCGCCGTGGCTGTCGTCGGCTCCGAGGCGTGGGAGGCTGCAGCGCGCTGGGCCCAGGAGGTTGGGCTCATGGCCGAACCGCACGGGCGCGGCGGACTGCGTCTGCTCCCGCCGCTGCGCGACTTCCTGAGGCATGAGTTCGGGCGAGTCGACCCGGCGGGGATGCGGGAAGCGTCCCGGCTTGCGGTCGAGGCGTACCTGTTTCGGGGCAACGCCTTCCTCGCGCTTGCAACCGCAACGGAGCTCCGCGCCGAGGAGGAGGTGGAGCGCGTCCTCCGTTCGCACGCTCGGGAGCTCATCGAGCGGGGCGCGTTCGACCTGCTCACGAGAGCGTTCGCCTTGGTGCGTGCGGAGCGGTTGGAAGGAGACGCGGTCCTCCGGGGCCTCCGCGCCCGAGCGTGGTCCCTGGGCGGCGATGCACGGCAGGCGCTCGAGGAGGGGCGAGCGTTGGCCGAGGACCCGTGCGCGCCGGCGGAGGCGCGGTTCCACGGGCTGCTTGCCGCCGTTCGTGCCGCCCGCTTACTCGGCCGCCAGCGCGAGGCGCTCGACCTCCTGCAGCGGGCGGCGGAGCTGGCAGGCCAGCTCGACACCGCGGCCCAGCGAGAGCTCGCATGGTATGAGGCCCATACCCTCCTCGCCCTCAATTCCGAGTTCTCGCGGGCTGAACGGCTGTTGCTCTCCGTAGCTCAGGCAGAGATGCAAGGACCGCTCGCCTTGCTGGCGCAGTCAGCGCTCGGCCAGTCGCTCGGCATGCGAGGTGACATCCCCCGCGCCATCGAATGCCTCTCGAAGGCTGCCGTCGGATGGAGAGCTCTTGAATCCCTCGGCAATCTCCCCTGGGTCCTCAACAACCTCAGCATGGCTCACCTCGCTGCCGGCGATACGGCCAGCTCCGTGGAAGCGGCGAAAGCGGCGCTTGCCGCGGCGCGGGCCGCTCGCAACCGGAGAGCGTGCGCTTATGCGATGGCCTCACTGGGCGACGCCCTTCTCGCGGACGGAGCCGCCGATGCTGCCGTCGCCTGTTACCGAAAAGCACTCGACGAGTGCCAGGAGCGCGTCGCAGACGAGGCCCTCGCGGCGATGGTCATCGCCGGACTGTCGGCCGCGTCCCTCGCCCGCGGCGACCTCGTGCAGGCGGACGTGTACGCCAAGCGCGCGAACCTTATCGCGGAGACGCTCGGCAGTCCGTACGAACTCGCCGTGTGCCGGCTCCAGGCGGGGATGTTAGCCAGCGCGGCTGGCAACCACGTTGCGGCCCTCGCCGCCTGCGACGAGGCCGTGGCCCTAACGAAGCGGATCGAAGCCTTCGGGCTCCTCCGTCAAGCCCTGTACCGCCGCGCGATGGCCGCCTTCCGCGCAGGTAAGAGGGCTGCCGCCGAGGCCGACGTTCACGAGCTGGCAACCCTGCTCGAACAGCCGTGGCAAGCGGCCGCGGTGGCGCTTCTGGCCCGGGAGGACCCGCTCTTCGCCCAGTGGGCTGCCTCACGGGACGTCCTTCCTCCCTTCGCCCGTGAGCGTCTCCGGACGGCCACCTTCGCCGCCGGCACCGAACCGGACCCCGGGGCCTTCGCGCCCTACCCGTCGATCCGGGTCGAGTCCCTCGGGAAGCTCATAATCTACAAGGAGGGACACGTCGTTCCCGAGGCCGCCTTCGCGAGCGCCAAGGCGATCGAGTTCTTCCTCCTCTTCCTGGCCCGTCGGGAAGGGCTGGCCAAGGAGCAGGCGGTCGTCGAGCTGTACCCCGACTTGCCGCCTGCGCGCTGCAACAGCGCCTTCCACTCCAACCTGTACCGGGTCCGGAAGGCCCTCTACCCCGAGTGCATCGTGAAGCGGGGGCACACCTACCTACTGAATCCCGACGGCGAATTCGTGTGGGATGTGGACGAGTTCCGGCGCACGCTCGAAGCTGCCCGCCAGGCGCCCGCTGGCTCGCGCAAGCGGGCGGAGCTCTTCGAGGAGGCGGTGCGCCGGTACCACGGTCCCTTCGCCGCGACGGTGCAATCCGAATGGGCCGCCACCCTGCGCGCGGAACTGGACCGAGGGGCCGTGGAAGCGCTGGCTACGCTCGCCGGATTCCACGCCGCCCGTGGCGAGTTCGAGACGGCTGCCGGCTATCTGGAGCGGGTCCTAGCCGCCGATCCCCTCAACGACGAGGCCGCCTACCACCTGGCTCGGTTCCGGGCACAGGGCGGGAACGCCATGGCGGCGCTGGCCGTTATCGACCGCTTCGCGGAGGTCCTCCGTCGCGAGCTGGGAGAGGAGCTCCCCGAGCGGCTGCGCCGGCTGCGGCGGGCGATCGCGACGGGCGCTGCCAGCTGAAACCCTCCCGCGAGAATTTCGCGAGAAGCAGCTCCGTAGCCTCCAGCTGCCCAGAAAGAGAGAACCGGGCACGCGAAGGAGGAACGGATGAAGGCACGACTCATCACCGCCGCGCTGGCCGCCGCCGCTCTCGCCGCCGTGGCCCTGGGTGGTGCCGCACCCTGGATGCACTACTAGGGAGCAGCGGAAGGTACCATTCCACACCGCGGATGAATGCCAACGATGCCGCGCGGGGGCTCGCGAGACTTCGGCGGATGTCTCGCGAGCCCTTGGCATTGCTCGGCGCACTCTCCCTCTTCTTCCTGCAAGACCTCGCGATATCGCGAATCGGGCCCGAAAGCTCGCTGGCATGGCTCCGGGCTTCCGCCTTCTTCGCGGCGACCCTCCTGTTCGTCGCTTTGGCCCTCGTCTTGCGGCGATACGTCGCCGCATGGGTCGTGGCCGCCGGCATCCTGATGAACTTCATTCCCATGGCAGCTCACGGCGGGCTGATGCCCATCGCCTACGAGGTCATCGCGGCGACCGGCGAATTCCCAGAAGTCACGCCCGCGACCATCGGCTCCCAAGTGGAGAACTCGAAGGATGTCGTCCTCTGGCGTGAGGACGTGCGCTTCTACTTCCTCTCCGACCGGTTCTTCGTATCGGTGCCCGTCTACGGCCCCAACATCTACAGCTTGGGGGACTTCGTCGCCTTCGGTGGCGTCGCGCTCGGCGTGGCCGAGCTAGCCCTCTACGCTGCGACCGGTAACCTGCCCCTCGCGGCGGCGGCACGCTCCCTCCGCCGCCTTCCGAAGCGAGCTCCCTCCCCGAGCTGAGCCCAAGGGTCGCTGCTCGAACTTCTCAACTATCGTAAACCTCTCGATGATTCCCCTTCCCCGATAAGTTTTTTGTGGTAGCCTAGCTTCGGCCGGCCAAGCATTCCGAACCGAGGAGAGGCATTCGACGACGATGCTCCGCCAGTTCCGTTTCGCGTCTCGGAAACGGCTTCTCACCCTCACCATCGCCGTCGTCGCTACCGCAGCCCTTGCCGCCTGCGGGGGCGACGACGCCGAGCCCACACCGGCCGTCACGCCGACCGCGGCCGCGGCGACCGAAACGGCGGCCGCGGAGCCGACGCCCGCGCCCGCCTTCCCCTTGACGATCACCGACTCCTTGGGCCGGAGCGTCACCATCCCCGCGAAGCCCGAACGGGTGGTGGCGATGAGCCCCTCCGTGGTGGAGACGCTCTTCGCCCTCGGCGTCACACCGGTAGGACGCCCCGAGACGGCGAAGTACCCGCCCGAGGCCCAGAACGTGGAATCCTTCGGCACGAGTTACCAGCCGAACCTCGAGCGGATCGCCGGGATGCGGCCCGACCTCGTGATCGCCGATGCGACCATTCAGGCCCAACTCGTTCCCGCCCTCGAGGGCCTCGGAGCGCCGGTGGTAGCTATCGATTTCAGCGGCGTCGACCGGGTCATCGAATCGCTGCGGACCATCGGCCGCCTGGTGGGCGTGCCGGAGAAAGGCGAGGAGCTGGCCAAGGAGATCGAGGACCGCATCACTGCTGTCACCAGGAACCTCCCCGCACAGCGGCCGAAAGTAGTCGCCATCATCGCCGCGGGCCCCGAGCAGTACTTCGCAGCCAAGCCGAGCTCCTACATCGGCACCATCATCGAGAAGCTCGGGGCCGAGAACATCGTCTCGGAAGACGAGCCCGTGGGCCGGGTCGCAGGCTACACCAACCTCAGCCAGGAGCGACTGGTCCAGGCCAACCCCGACGTCATCATCTTCATCAATCCGGTTCCGGGCGCGCCGCCGCTCTCGCAGACACTCCGAAACAACCCGGCCTGGGCGGGCCTGAAGGCTTTCCAAGAAGGGCGCGTGTTCGACGCCGATCCCGTGATTTATGTCCAGTCCGCCGGGCCGCGAGTCGTGCAGGCCATCGATGAGCTCGCCAAGCTCTTCTATCCGAGCAGCCGCTGAGCCGAGGTTCGGGTTCGCCGGGAGCCGGGGCCGCGCCGCGGCGTGGCTCCGGCTCCTTCTGCTTACGGCCCTCCTCGCACTCGTGATGATGGCCGCCATCGGCACGGGCCCGCTCCTCTTCTCTCCCTCGGAGGTCGTGCGGGCGCTCGTCTCTTCCCACGACTCCCTCGCGCACACCGTCGTCTGGGACCTCCGCCTCCCTCGCGTGCTGCTGGCGGTCTTCGTGGGGGCGAATCTCGCGGTGAGCGGAGCGCTCCTCCAAGGGGTGACACGCAATCCCCTCGCCGATCCTTACCTCCTCGGCATCTCCGCTGGCGGCGTCTTCGCCGCCGTCGCCACCCTCACCGTGCTCCCGGGCATCGGCCCCGAATGGCGCGCCGCGGTAGCGTTCGGGGGCTCCTTGGCGGCAGGCGGGTTCACCTATCTAGCCGCCTGGAAGGGAGGCATCTCGCCGACGCGGCTCATCCTGTCGGGCGTGGCGCTCTCGTCCCTCCTCACCGCCTTCACCTCGACCCTCCTCGTCACATCCACGACCTCAGCGCAGATCGCCGTCAGCTGGTTGGTCGGCGGGTTCTTGGGCCGTGGATGGGACCACTTCGCCTGGCTTTGGCCGTACTCCGCTGCCGGGCTTTCGGGAGCGCTGCTTGCGTCCCGGCACGTGAACATCATCGTCCTTGGCGACGAGGTCGCCACCAGCCTCGGACAACGGGTCGAGCGGGTACGCCTTCTCCTCGTGGCTGTGGCGGCACTGCTCGCCGGGAGCGCGGTCTCCGTCGCCGGGCTGATCGGGTTCTTCGGGCTGGCGGTGCCGCACATCGCGCGGTTCCTCTTCGGCTCCGACTATCGGCTCGTCATCCCGGCCTCGGCACTCCTCGGCGCCCTCCTGATGGTCGTTGGCGATACGGCGGCGCGCACCATCCTCGACCCCCGCGAGCTGCCGGTCGGCGTCCTCACCGCGGCGATGGGGGCGCCCTTCCTGCTCTACCTCGTGCGGAGGCGGGCATGAACGTTCTCGAGGCACACGCTCTCGAGCTGGGATACGAACGGCGCACGGTCGTATCGGTACCCCACTTGGCCATTGAGGCCGGCGCGTTCCTGGTCATCGTGGGCCCGAATGGCTCCGGGAAGTCGACCCTGTTGCGCGGCCTGGCACGGGCCCTGCGTCCGAAGACAGGCGCGGTCCTGCTCGACGGTAAGGCAATCGCCCGTCTACGGCCGAGGGAGATCGCCCGACGGCTTGCGCTCCTGCCGCAAGCGCCCATCGCGCCGCCCGATATCACCGTCGAGGAGCTCGTGTGGCGCGGCCGTCACCCCCACCTCGGCTTCTTCGGGCTCGCCAAGCCGGCCGATCGCGACGCGGTCGAATGGGCGATCAGCGCAACCGACCTCGGACCGCTACGCGGCAGGCCGGTGGGGCAACTCTCCGGCGGAGAGCGCCAGCGAGTTTGGATTGCCATGGCCCTGGCGCAGCAGCCGGGCGTTCTCCTCCTCGACGAGCCGACCACCTACCTCGACATCGGCCATCAGCTCGAGGTGCTGTCGCTCCTCGAACGGCTCAACAGGGAACACGGGCTTACCCTCCTGCTCGTGCTCCAGGACCTGAACCAGGCGGCACGGTTCGCGCGTCGGCTCATCGTGATGCAGCAGGGGCACATCGTCGCCGACGGCCCGCCGGCCGATATCCTGACCGCCGACCTCTTGCGGGATGTCTTCGGCGTCGAAGGGGAGGTCGTACGGCGAGACGGGCAACCGCCGCTGGTGCATGCCCTTCGTCCAGCCCCGCGTTCCGACCATCCGCGCTAGCGGAAGGCGCGGAAGAACGCCCGCACATCCTCGAGGAGGAGGTCGGGCTCCTCCAGGGCGGCGAAGTGCCCGCCACGCGGCATCTCCGTCCAACGCTCCAGCCGGAAGAACGGTTCGACCCACCGCCGGGGAGCGACCCACGGCTCCTTCGGGAACACTGCTACAGCCGTCGGAACCTCGATCCGCTTCGACGGGACGATGCTCGAACGGTCGCGGAACGCTTCGTAGTACAGCCTCGCCGCGCTGGCAATGCTGTTCGGCGCCCAGTAGAACATGAGGTTCGTCAGCAACGTGTCCTTCCCGAACTTGGCGTCGACGTCCCCGCCGCAGTCGCTCCAGGTCCGGAACTTCTCGACGATCCAGACGGCGAGCCCGGCGGGCGAGTCCGCTTGAGCGACGGCGAGAGACATGGGCTTCGTGCCCTGAATACGGCTGTAGCCCGTTTCGAGGGCATCCCATAGGGCCCGGCGTTCGACGACCTCCCGCTCCTCGGGTCGAAGCTCGGACGGCTGCGGCACGACGACGAAGTTGAGGTGGAGGGCGCGCACCTCATCGGGAACGAATTCGGCCATCTTCGTCGAGACGATGGCCCCCCAATCGCCGCCTTGAAGCCCCCATCGCCGGTAGCCGAGGACATCACGCATCAGCGTCCGAAAGGCGCGGGCGATGCGGGCAGGGCTCCAGCCCGGCTCCTGAGGCTTCCCGCTGAAGCCGTACCCCGGAAGGGCAGGGATGACGACGTCGAAGGAGTCTTCCGGGGCTCCGCCGTACGACGCGGGGTCGGTGAGGGGCCCGATGAGCCGGTAGAACTCGTAGATCGAGCCGGGCCACCCGTGAACGAGCATCAAGGGGAAGGGACGCGGTCCCTTCCCCCGAACATGCCAGAAGTGAATGTCGACGCCGTCGACGGTGGCGAGGTATTGCGGGTAGGCGTTGAGCGCGGCTTCGTGGCGTCGCCAATCGTAGCCGTCGGCCCAGTAGGCGCAGAGCTCCCGCACGTAGCCGATGTCGGCGCCGTAATCCCAGCCCGTGCCCGGGATCGCGTCGGGCCAGCGCGTGCGCCTCAGGCGTTCGCGGAGGTCAACCAGGACGTCGTCGGGGACGGCGATGCGATACGGTCGTGGCTCCATGAGGCCCCATCATACGGGCCCTAGGAGCCTCCATGAACCTAGGCGAGCTGTGCCGCCAGCGCCTCCGCGTCGGCGAAACCGAAGTTCACTGCCCGCACCCGGCGTTCGCCGTCGACCACCACCGTCGAGGGCACGGTGAGGATGTTGAACCGGCGCACGACCTCGGGCGCCTCCAGCGCGTGCACCTTTCGCACGAAGACGCCTCGCTCCCGCTCGAGCCGGACGAGGGCCGGCTCCTGAAGCTGGACGCACTGGGCGCACCGCTCGCTCCACACGTAGATGATGCTCGGCCGGCCCGGAGGCAAGCCAAGGCGGTCGGCGAGGTCACCGAGGTGTGCGCCGCGATGCCGTGCAGCGAGGTTTCGCGACCAGGTGCGCACCCCGGCCGCCCCGGCGCAAACCAGCCCCAGGATCCCGGCAGCGGCGACGAGGCGCAGGAGTTCGTCCATGGCTATCGGGCCTCCGCGGAGCGGGGCAGGAGGCCGGCGCGCTCGAGCTGGAAGTAGAGGAAGCAGCCCGCGCAGAATCCGAAGAGGAGGTTCACCAGGGCGAGCGCGACCACGAGCCAGGCGAGAGCCCAGCCAACGAGCGGGGCACTCAGCAACAGAGCCAGGAAGCTCCCGAGAAGGAACGTCCCTCCCAGACCTTGCGCGAAGCGGTGGGGTGTCGGGTCCTCGTCGACCGGCCGGGGCCTGAGAAGCCCGAGCCGGACCGCCCCGTGGCGGTATACCTGTTTGAAGAGGGAGAGTGGCTCCCACGCCGTGCCGGCGAGCATCACCGCCGCGACGGCGAGGATCAGCCATCGCCCGGGACCGTCACCCAGCACGAAGGCAGCGACGACGCCCGCGACGATGCAAGCTTGATTGAAGCGGAGCGCGTTCCGGTCGACACGCGGCATAGGCGCATTGTCGACCTTCTCGCTCTACTTTGTCAAGCGACCCCGGGGCCTTCCCGCGCCTTGACCCGGCACGGAACGCCTTCGCACAATTGGCACGGGTGCTGAGGTAGCTCAGTTGGTAGAGCACCGCACTGAAAATGCGGGTGTCCCCAGTTCGAATCTGGGCCTCAGCACCATCGTTGTCTCCTTCCTAGCGACCCCTCCATTGCGGCTCGCGCTTCTCGGCGAAAGCCCTGGGGCCTTCGATAGCATCCTCGCTCCGCCTCCGGCGCTCCTCCCACTCGAACCGCGCTTGCGCCGCCTCGGGGAGGGTCATGTCGAGCCCGCGCATTGCGGATTCCTTGGTCGAACGCACGGAGAGCGGCGCGCACCGGAGGATATCCTCGACCCACCGGTCCACCGCAGCATCGAGCTCGGCCAGGGGCACGACCTCGTTCACGATCCCGATTTCGTATCCCCTCCGCGCCGAGAAGTGCCGCCCGGTCAGCATGTAGCCCATCGCCACCTTCAGCGGCACTTGACGCGGGAAGCGATGGACACCGAGCGCCCCTGCGATGAGCCCCCGACGCGGCTCGGGCAGGCCGAATTCGGCGTGTTCCGCCGCCACGATGATGTCGCAGGCTAGGGCAAGCTCGAATCCACCGCCCAGCGCGTACCCGTTCACCCGCGCGATGATCGGCTTGAACAGGTCGAAGCGGTGCGTGAGCCCTCCGAAGCCGCCCTTCGGGAAGGTGATGCGCGGCCGCTGGTCCGCCGGGAGGCGCGAAATCTCCGCCGTCCACTTCAAGTCGTTCCCCGCGCTGAACGCTCGGTCCCCCTCGCCCGTGAGGACAGCGATCCACAGGTCGTCGTCGGCCGCGAAGTCATCCCAAACCTGGTCCAGCTCTTCGTTCGCGGGCCCGTGGAGCGCGTTCATGACCTCCGGTCGGGTAATCGTGACGTAGGCGACGTGACCCTTCTTCTCGTAGCGGCAGAACTGCATGCGATGCTCCTTCTCTGCGTTTGATGATCCGCCAGCGCCGGTCACTCCCCCGGCAGGCGGACGACGCCTCCTCGAACGAGCTCTGCGATTTCGCCTTCACTGAGCCCAGCCCAGGCGAGGATAGCCGCCGCGTCGGCCGAGAACATCGGTGCCGGACGAGGCGCCCCGACGCTCGCCGGCTCCATCCGCACGGGCGGCTTCGGCTGGCGTATCGGTCCCACGGCCGGATGCTCCAGCGTGTAGAAGAGGTCGTTCTCGGCCGCCTGGGGATGGTCGAAGACCTCCTCCGTGAGCAGCACCGGGACAGCGGGGACATCGGCGGCTTCGAGCCGTTGGAGCCATTCCGCCGTCGTGCGCTCGCGGAATGCCGCCTCGAATCGGCGCATCTTCGCCTCGTGCTCCTCGGCAGGGAGCGCGGCGGCAAGCTCGAAGACCTCCCCCTGCACCGCGGGGTCGTCGATCCCGAGCACCTCGCACAGCTTCCGCCGCTGCCGGTTGTTGAGGCAGGCGACGGCGATGAGCGAATCCGCCGTCTGGTAAACACGGTAGTAAGGCGCCGTCGCCCGCTGGAGGCCGAGCCCGGTCCGAAACGTGAGCATCTCCTCGTAGGTGCGCCCATGCTCGCGCGCAGCGTGGACAGCGGCGAGCATGCGTTCCCGCGGCTCGCGGTCGTACCGCTCGAGCTGAAGCATCGGGCGGTACTGGATTGCCAGGCCGACGGCGAACAAGGAGAGCTCGATTCGCTGGCCTTCGCCCGTGAGGGCCCGCCGATACAGGGCGGAGGCGATGGCGAACGCCGCGTACATCCCGGTCGAGAGGTCGGCCGGGGCGAAGGACGTGATCCCGACCGGCACCCCTCGCTCGACCTTCCGCTCGAAATCCATCATCCCGGTGAGGGCCTGCACGAGGAGGTCGAAGCCCGGACGTCCCGAGTAGGGCCCCCGTTCGCCGAACGCCGTGATGGAACAGTAGATGATGTCCGGCCGCAGTCGGGCCACGTCTTCGTACCGCAGGCGAAGGCGTTCGAGGGTCGAAGGCCGGTGGTTGACGACCACGACGTCGGCTTTGGGCACCATGCGGTCGAAGACGGCTCGCCCTGCGGGCTTTTCGAGGTCGAGGGCGATGCTCCGCTTGCCGCGATTGACGCCAATGAAGTAGCGGCTTTCCCGGCCGACCACCGGTTGCTGGCGGCGCCAATGGTCTCCCTCGATCGGCTCGACCTTGATGACGTCGGCGCCCAGGTCGGCGAGCATCATCGTCCCGTAAGGACCGGCGACGTACTCGGTGAGGTCGAGCACGACCACACCCTCGAGCGGCGCCCCGCCATGGACGGGGATCATGGCCGGGCCCCCTCCACCGGCCGAGCGTGACGCACGCCACAACCCAAGCGTCCTCCCTGCGCGATGCTTCTGCCCATGACGCGCCCGTGCGCTGTGTTCGTGTGGCTGGGTGCGGCGGCCGTCATCGGTGCCGCCATCGGCTCGCAGCGAGCCCTTCGGAGCAGCGAGGGCGAGCAGAGCCACATGGCTGGGCGGTCATCGGCCGAGTGCATGTTCCTCCTCGACGCCAACGGCGTTCCCGGGTTCGCGTGGTCGGACACGGGCGAGCCCTGTGGGGAGCACCCCCACGGGCCGTTCCCCGACGGCGTGGATTCTACGCCAGCTGGTCGAGGTATTCGCTGAGCCCGTACCCCACCCGCTGGCCATCGAGAAGGTACTCGGTCATCCCCTCGCCGATGTGCGTCAGATGACCGGCGCGCCGGTTCCGGAGGGGAATGAAGCCGCGCACCGTACCCTCGACCCGGTGCTTCGTTCCATCCTCCAGCGTGACGATGGCGCGAAGGGCGCGGTGGTAGTTCGTCCCCGGCTCGTATTCGGATTCGAGTTCGACGTCGGCGATGCGCCGAAGCTCATCGCCGTAGTGGAACACGCCACCCTTCCGGTCGCCGACGACGGAGATCACCATTCCGAGGTCGTCGCCGAAATTGCCGGTGATCCACCGGTAGTCGGCGATCGACTGCCAATACCGCGGGCCCCAGGAGTGGTCGCGCAGCCCGTAACCCCGGAGCGGCATGGGTTCCTCCCCTTCGAGCTGGACCGTGCCGGTGACGCGCATGTGCTGCTCGTAGTGGGCACGTGCGAACTCGTTATCGCTCTCGCCGGGCTGGGCCACATGCCCGTAGATGGGCCCGACTCCCTCGTGGAGGAGGTCGATCACAAGTCGCCGGTGGGGGTTCTCCTTGAAAGCGCTCGAGGGGTCCCGCATGGCGCGAGGGTCGCGGAGGTACACCACCGAGCCGTCATACACGGTTCGGAGCCGCTCCCCCGGCTCCAGCACATCGACGCGCAGGCCGCCGGCGTTCCAAGCATCGTTCGAGGTGATTTGGGGCCGCTTGAAGTTGAAGAGGGCCGACCCGTCAGGCTGGAACACCACGACGGTTACTTCCGCGTACCCCTCGTTCGCCCGATTCCCGATTCGGAGGAAGCCGCCGAGCTGCCGCTCCCGGTCGAAGAAGTTGAAGTAGACCGATTCGTTGAAGTGCTCCTCCGGACCGAGGGGGTGGGGGTAGTCGTCTTCGGGCCGGACGTTACCGTAGATTCGCACCATCGCACTCCCTCCAAACGCCCTGTTGGGCGTCGGGGCGATTGTACGCCGTTACTTTGGGCGGTGCGAAGCTTTTCCGCCGGAGGGCTGCCGGCGTGCGAACGACCCGCGAATGCCAACCTGGCCGAAGCGGCCTACTGGAAGAGGCGGAATCCTGGCGAGTCCGCGATCGCGTTGCCGAGCATGCTCAGGGCGGTGACGGCAGCCAGGGCGACGAAGGCGAGGATGAGGGCGTACTCCGCGAGGCTCTGGCCCTCATCGCGGAATCGCCATGCCTTGCGGTCGCGTACCCGGCCGGGCGTTCTGCGCAGCGCGTCCACGTTTGCTCTCCCTTCTGCGGTCCGTCCTCCCTACTGCTCACATTCGACACTCCGGAGCGGGGGCAACGGGAACTGCAGGAGGAGAAGGCGTTGCACCGGCGTGATCGGCCACGGCCTCGGAACCCCGCATGGCCATCCAAATCTCCAAAGGCACGTCGGTGATCACCGTTGTCGCTCCGAGTTCGAGGAGCCGACAGACGAGGTCGATGGTCTCTTGGCCACGAAAGCTCCGAACCGTCCAGGCCGCGAGGGCGACACCCCGCTGAGCGAGCTCCCTTCCGAGCGGCAGCCCGAGCTCTCCAATCCTGAGGATGGTTCCGATGTCGACCATTAGCTCGACGCACCCGGGGACGAGCGCCAGGAGGTCGTCGAGCCGGGCAGCCAGGTACCGTTCGAAGCTCCAGCCGCGGTCGCCGGCGTAGGCGGCGTCGTCCCGGAAGCCCCAGGTCCCGGTGCGGCGGGGAGCGCCGGCCGTCCACCAACGCGGTGCGGACGAAGGAACGTAGCGGAGATGCAGCCAGGGGTCGAAGGCGACCGTCAGCCCCTCCGTCGCAAGCATGCGCAGGTTCCAGTGGGCCTGCGAACCCACGATGACGTTCGGTCCCAGGGGCCGGAGCACTTCGGCCAGCGCCCGCACCTCGCCGGGCGTCATCGGTCCCCGGCGCTTCAAGTCCACCTGGAGAAGGCAGCCCCAGCCAGCGAAGAGCGGCACCACTTCGGCGAGGCGCGGTAGGTGCGGAACCTCTTCGGAGGCGACGGTCCGAGCCGGAACCTTCCGGCCTCGCACCTGGAAGATCTCGTCGTGACTGAGAACTGGGACGTCGTCGGCCGTGAACGTCACGTCGAGCTCGACCCGCTGGGCTCCAGCTTCGACGCAGGCTGCAATGCTGCTCAGCGCGTTGGGAGGGTCCCCTTCGGTGAGCCGTCCCTGGTGACAGGTGAGAACCGCCCGTCGCCCACGATGGGCGACGGAGAAGAGCGGCTCCTCATCGACCCCCACACTCATACGATGCACGCGGTTGTGTTAACAAGCGAGGGCGGAGAGGATCGGGTCGATGGACGACGCTGCCTTGGCGGCCGAACGGCTCCGCATCTACGCCTTGCAGGACGGCGCCGTGCGCGCGCGGACGCTCGCGTTCTGTCTCCGTATCGGTCTCTTCGACGTCCTGGAGGAGCGCCCCCTCACCTCGGAGGAGCTCGCCGAGCGCTTCGGTTTGGCCCCCCGGGTGTATCCAACGCTGCTGGCCTTCCTCGCTGCGCAGCGGCTCATCGAGCGCGGCCCGGACGGCCGTTGGCGGAACACGCCCACTGCCTCGCACTTCCTGGTGAGAAGCAGCCCCCGGTATGTCGGCGGGCGGGCGCTCCTCTTCGACGGCTTCTACGAAGCGATCGGGCATCTGGACACCGCCCTCGCCACCGGCCGGCCCTGGACTCCCGCGGGCCAACACGACATGTTCGCCGGTTTCTCGCCCGAAGAGCAGCGCTGGTTCGCCGAGGGGATGCTGGCGAACGCCATCCACGGCGGGGAAGCCCTCGTACGGACCGTGGACTTCGCGCCCTTCCGGAGGTTGCTCGACGTCGGCGGCGGCCCGGGCGGATACACCATCGCCATCCTGCGCGCACACCCTCACATGGAGGCGACGATCTTCGACCTTCCCGGCGTCGACGGCATCGCGCGGGAGAACATCGAGCGGGCAGGTCTCGGCGGCCGCGTGAGCTTCGCAACGGGTTCCTTCTTCGACGACCCTCTCCCTCGAGGGCACGACGTCCTCCTCCTCTCCAGCATCCTGCACGACTGGGAGGACGACGATTGTGCGCGCATCCTGAGGGCGTGCTACGAAGCGCTCGAGCCCGGGGGAACGATCGTCGTGACCGAGCCGATGCTGGCTGACGATTTCACCGGCCCGGACCACCCTTCGGTTTCCGGGCTGACGATGGCGCTGTTGGGGGGAAGGAACAGGACGCGGCGCGAGATCGCCGCGATGCTGGAAGCGGCCGGCTTCCGGGACACGTGGTGCGGGCCGCTGGGGGAACAGAACAGCACGGTCACGGCACGGAAGCCGCAGCTTCGCAGCAATGAGGGGCCAGTGCTAGACTCGGGGTGAGCGTCGCCGCTGGGACGGCGCTGGATGGCATCGGTGGGCCGCTAGCTCAACTGGCAGAGCAGCTGACTCTTAATCAGCGGGTTGGAGGTTCGAGTCCTCCGCGGCTCACCATTCATGCGGCCCGGCGGAAGACAACCGGCGCAGCAGCCCGTCGAATCCACTGGCGTTCGAGGGGCATCGGAACCGGGCGCGCCGCGACCAGGTGTTCCATTCCCGCGAGGATCTCGGCCCGCAAGCAGTGCTCCGCCGCGCGGAGCTGTACGAGCGAGTAGGGGACCAGCAGCGTCAGCCCCGCCGCGAATTCGGTCCAACTCCAGCCCGTCGGTCGAGTGTGCGTCGCAGCGGAGTATCCTGCCGCAGCGGCGAGCGTGATTCCGACCAGAATCCAATCGGCGAAGCCTGGCCGCGGCAGCGGCTGGCGCCGCCCCAGCCGGAGGTTCCAACCGAACTGTACCATCGAGCCCGCCGTCCGCAGCGCTGCGAGCGGGAAGGCGGCCGGCCCCAAAGCCCCGCGGAAGAGCACCAAGACCCATGCATACGCGAGCCAGACCCGGCGCCAGCGCGCCGACTGCCTCCACGTCCACCACGCCGGCAAGGGGAGGTTCACGATCGGAGCATCGGCCGGGACGGCACCCTGGCGCAGGGTCGATGCTGCCGTCAGCGGCCTTTCCTCATAGCCGTCATTCCATTGCCGTATCATAGTTTCCTCTTAGTGGATTTCCCGTAACACGGTGGGGGTTCGCTCCGTCTTTCCGGTTAGCAGGGCGCGGGGTCGAGCCGCGAGGCCCTGGAATTTGCGGGGTGGATGCCATGGAGCTGGCAGTCAACACGGCATTGCCTGCCGTGGCGGCGGTACCTCGTGCTCGCGAACAGGAGTCCGAATGGATCGACGCGCTGTTTCGGCAACATTGTGACCGCATTTTTCGCTACGTCTTCGCGCTCGTCGGGGATGCTTCGGCAGCGGAGGACGTTAGTGCGGAGGTATTCGTCCGCGCCTGGCAGCGGCGCAACGCGCTCCGGGACGAGTCCCGAGCCACAGCCTGGTTGCTGGCGATCGCTCGTCACCTCGCGACGGACTACGTCCGCGGTTGCGTGCGTCGCCGGCAGTACGAAGTTCCCCTCGGGCAGTTCGACCTCCCTCCCCCCGAGGAGGTGGGGGAGCCGGCGAGCGACGACCGCATCTGGAGATTCTTCCGACGCCTCACGACGGAGCAGCAGCAGGTGCTGTACCTCCGCTTCGTCGAGGGCCGTCCCCATGAAGAGGTGGCCAGGACCTTGGGCCGGACCCCCGGTGCCGTCCGCGCGGCGCAGTTTCGGGGGCTGGCACGAATGCGGCGCCTGCTGGAGGAAGACCATGACCGGTGAGGAGACACCGCAGGAGCGAGAGCGCCTGCTGGACCGGTGCATCGATGCCCTTCTCTCCGGGCGCTCCTGGCGGGAGGAGCTGTCGGGGAGAGGTGCCACCGGGGAAGAGCTCGAGCTCCTCATGCAGGTGGCTGAGGAGTTCCTCGAGGCGACCCGCCGGCTCCCGCCGCCTGCCCGGCACCGCTCCTTCCGGATCTGGCGCCGAATTGCCGGGGCGACGGCGGAGCTGTTCCGCTTCCGCGTCCACGCCCGCGCTTTCGAAATCCGAGCTCGCGGCAGGGCAGTAGTCGCCGCCTTCGTCGCTGCGCTCCTGGGGTAAGCCGTCAGCCGCGCGAAGAGTCCGCCGGCGCGCTGCCGGGTGGCCGGAGGAACAGGCGGACCGAACCATCACTCCGCCATGAAGGAGGACCGGGACCATGCAGGAACTCATTCGAAGGGTCGTCGTCTGGGCGCAAGCCCGCCAGCTCGAACGGGGCCAAGGCGTGATCGAGTACGCCCTCATCGTCGGTCTCGTTTCGATCGTCCTCGCCGGTGTGCTCGCCACCGCCGGCACCGGCTGGATCAATGCGGTGACGGCCGAAGTCACCGACGCGTTGAGCTAGCGCCGTTCGGAGCGGGAGGGTTCGGCCCGCCACCGGTTCGAGCCGAGCGGCCGGAACCTCTCCCGCTCCAGCCCTTCAGGAGGACGGAATGACGTGGGATGAAGTGCGCGAGGCCGGCCAGAGCGCCGTCGAGTACGCGCTCGTCATCGGCCTGGTTTCCGCCGTGGCCGCGGTGATCCTCGCACACACCGCCCCCGCTTGGCTTGAGTCCATCGTCTCGCTAGCCGACACGGCCCTCGGGGACGCCTGATGGGGGAAAGCAGGAGGTCGCACATGCCTACGGGCATCGGCGAAAAGCGGGAGCAGGGTCAGGCCGTCTTGGAGATGGCTCTGGCCGTTCCCTTCCTCCTTGCCTTCCTCTTCCTCATCGCCGACATGGCGCTGCTTGGCTACTCCTACATCAGCGTCACGAACGCGGTCCGCGAAGGGGCGCGGTGCGGAGCCGTCGGGGGCACCGATGCCGCCATCGCAGCCCGCGTCGAGAAGACGAGCGGCGGCCTCGCGAACTTCGCAGGTGTCACCTCCATCGACCGCGGGCCGGCCATCGGCGACGACATCTCCGTCACCGCCTCCTACGACTACGACTGGATAACGCCGGTCGGGCTCATCCCAGGCCTTTCGGGAACCTTCGCCTTCTCCAAGGAGGCCACGATGCGGATGGAAACGACCCCGCCGTACACGAGAGGGAGCTGCTGACCATGGCGCATCCAGCAGGTCAACGCAAGGGGCGTGGGGCGGGAGAGAGCGGCCAGATGCTGGTCACAGTGGCGCTGCTCTCGGTGGTGGTGTTCATGCTGGCGGCCATCGCCACGGAAACGTCGCTCATCTGGATCCAGCGCCGCAACCTGCAGAACGCCGCCGACGCCGCCGCTCTTGCCGGCGCCCAGCAACTCCCCGAAAATCCCGCGGCGGCACTCACCGACGCCCAGGCGTGGGCAGCGAAGAACGTGCCCGGGCTCGCGTCGTTCCAAGCGCAGCTCTTCGACGGCAATCGCGCCATCCGTGTCACCGTGGGGAAGCCGGCCGCGACCGTTTTCGGGAGCTGGTTCGGCTACGGCGGATTCGCCATCAGCGCCCGGGCCGCAGCGCGCGTCGCGCAACCGCTGCTTCCGGGCACCGGCGTGGTGCCGCTCGCCGTTGCAGACACCGCTTTTTCCTGCGCTTCGGCCGGCACCTGTACGACCGTGACCCTCAAACAGTGGTCGGGCAACAACGACGACCCCCGGAGCTCGTACCAGCTCATCGATATCGATGGCCGGGGAATCGCGGGTTTGGGAGCCGGCTTGGTAGGCGGCTCACGGAACCCCATTACCGACCCGGTGGATCAGCAGACGGGGAATACCGGACGCTCACTCGCCGATGGGCTGGCGTACCGCATGCAGGCTGCGGGAGCGAACCAGTGCCTCACGTGGGAGCATGTGGCGCCCGGGGGCGTGCTCAACGAACGCTGTAACCCGCTGACGCAGGCCGCACGGGGGACGCGTGCGGACTACCCGGAAGCCCAGCCCACCGCCGTCATCGTCATTCCCGTCGTAGCAGCCTTCTGTCAGGGGGGCTGCGACCTCGACATCGTCGGAGCGGGGTTCGAACCGCGCCTTTTCGCCTTCTTCTGGATCGATTGGTCCCAGACGCAGCCCCGCTGTCGAGCGCCCGGCAGCGGAGGAGGTGGCGGGGGCCGGCCGCCGGGACAGTGCGAGATCGTCGGGCGCTTCATCCTCGAGCACCGGGCTCCCATCTCGACGTACGTCCAGGACGGCCTCGGCGACTTCGACGACGACGCCCTTCTGAAGGTCATCCAGCTCATCGAATGACCGCGCCACTCCGCGCGTCCGGAGGAAAGGACATGGCACAAGCACGAACATTCTCTCTGCGAGGAAGCAGCCGCACGGGGCTCCTGCTCGCCGCCGTCCTGGCGGCAGCGACCGGGGTCCTCGTTTACCTCGCGCTTCAATCGAACGCGGGGGGTGAGTCCCGGGAGACCGCCGGCGGGGCGAGCACGCGCACGGTCGTCGTGGCGGCACGTGACATCCCCGCCGGCACCGTCATCTCGCCCGGCATGCTGCGCCTCGCTCCCGTCGACGCCGAGGACACCCTGGCGGGCGCTCTCACATCGCTCGACGCGGCGATCGGCCAAGTGGCGCGCATTCCGATCTACTCGGGAGAGCAGGTCATCGCAGGCAAGCTCACGGCCGCTCCGCTGGGCGAAGGCCTCGCCTACGTCGTACCCCCGGGCATGCGGGCGATGGCGGTCGAGGTGAACAAAGTCGTCGCCGCCGGTGGGAACGTGCGACCCGGCGAGCGTGTGGACGTCTTCGCCGTCATCGAAACGACCCGTGAAGACGCGACGGGCGCGCGCCAGAGCGTCCAGCAAAGCCTTCTCCTCGCTCAGAACGTCGAAGTCCTCGCCGTCGAACAGCGGATCATCGAACGGGCTCCGGGGGCGACCAGCAGCGACGGTACGCTCGCCGACCAACCCGAACCGGACCCCGCGGCGACCGTCGTAACCCTGGCGCTGCCTCCGGACGTCGCCCTCCGCGTCCTGCTCGCCGACGAGCGGGGAGCCATCCGTCTGGCCGTACGCCCGGCAGGAGAGGACGCGACCGTGCCTGCCCTCGCGGTCGCCCAGGATGAGCTCGTCCCACTGACGGGGGGAGGAAGGTGAGGAGATGCCCCGTAATCCGCTCGTGATGATCGTCGACGAGAACGTGCCCTTCCGGCAGGAGCTGCAGGCGATGCTGGCGCCGGCGAAGCTCGCCGTGGTCGCCGACTGCGGCTACGGGGTCGAGGCAGCGAGCCTCGCGGAAGAGACCCGCCCGGATATCGTCCTGGTGGCCATCGCCGAGCCGCACCTTCGCGCCCTCCAGACGATCGAGGCGATCCGCGTCATCGCACCGGAGACGCCCATCGTGGCCTACGCCGCGAATCCGGACTTTCGCATCGTCCGGCAGGCGATGCACGCGGGCGTCCGCGACCTCCTTCCCATGCCCCTGAAGCGGGACGAGCTGCTCGGCTCGCTCCAACGGGTATTGGCTGCGCCGATACCGAGCGAGGGGGGATTGGACCAGGACGAGCCCGCCCGGCCTGCCTCCGCCGGCGTCGTCCTCACCGTGTTCGGCGCCAAGGGTGGCATCGGCAAGACGACCATCGCCACGAACATCGCTGTCGCGATCGCCAAACGGGCGCAGAACTCCGTCCTGGTCATCGACCTCGACACCCGCTTCGGCGACGTCGCGATCATGTACGACCTCGAACCGCAGGTCACCGTCGCCCAACTCGCTTCCCAGGTCCGGACGCTCGAACGCGCCACCTTCCGGGCCGCGCTTCAGCGCCACGCCTCCGGCGTCTGGGTCCTGCCATCGCCGAAGCATCCGAGCGACTGGCGGACGGTCGACCCGGACGACATTCGCGACCTCGTGCGCTTCGCCGCCCGCCTGTTCGATTACGTCATCCTCGATACGCCTGGCGCCTTCAACGACATCGTCGGCAGTGCCCTCGAGGTGGCGACGCAGGTTCTACTCGTCACGAGCGTCGATATGGCGAGCATCAAGGACACGGCCTTCGTGCTCGACCTCCTCGAAAGCGAGGGGTTCCCGAAGGAGCGCGTCTATCTGACCGTGAACCACGCCAACGGCGCGAACGCCATCCGCGCCGCCGACGTCGCACGCGTGCTCCGCACTCCGGTCTTCTGGGAGATCCCCCACGACGATGAGGTGGTGACGGCGTCGCAGCTCGGCAGGCCGGTCGTCTTGGTGAAGCCGAGGTCCAAGGTGTCCCGGAGCTTGGCCGAGCTCGCGGCGAAGATCAGCGGGGCTTCCGCACCCGAACCCAGGCGGCGCGGACTGTTCCGCCGTCTCGCGCCGGTCTCCGCCGGATAGGAGGACTGCGCCATGCGTGACTTGGGACGAAGCGACGGCCTCGCGACCTTCCGGTTCTCGACCTCGCACCGCGAGGGGGGGTTGGCAGCACGCCTGGCGGGGAGCGACGGCCAGGTCCTGGCGCCGCCGCGGGGTCCCGATGAGCTCGACCTCGTCGCCGAGCTCCATGAGGCGCTCATCGAGTCGCTGGACACGAATGCGCTCAACGCCTCCTCGCCGAAGGCCGCGCGCGAACTGGTCGCCGACGCGGCCGAGCAGCTCGTCGGCCAGCGGGAGCTGTCCGTCTACGGGGAGGCGCGCCAGCGACTGGTACGGGCCGTCGTCGACGAAGTCCTCGGGCTCGGCCCCATCCAGCCACTCGTCGATGACGACTCGGTCAGCGAGATCATGGTCAACGGGCCGAACCACGTCTGCGTGGAGCGGAACGGGGTCATTTCCCTCACGGATGTCCGCTTCCGCGATGACGAGCACATTCGGCGGCTCGCCGAGCGCATCCTTTCGGCGATCGGGCGACGGGTCGACGAGGCGGCGCCGATGGTCGACGCGCGGCTGCCTGACGGCTCCCGGGTGAACATCACCATGCCGCCGGCGACGCCGGAGCACCCAACCATCACCATCCGCAAGTTTCGCCGTGACCGGTACACCATCGAAGACCTTATCCGTGTCGGAACCCTCGATGAGCGTCTTGCAGAGTTCCTCGGGACGTGCGTGACCTACCGCCGGAACGTCCTCGTTTCGGGCGGCGCCGGGTCGGGGAAGACGACGCTGTTGAACGCGCTGTCCGCCTTCATCCCAAGGTCGGAGCGGATCATCACCATCGAAGACCCGGTCGAGCTCGCCTTGCAGCAGCGGCACGTCGTCCGGATGGAGGCGAGGCCGCCCGACATGCAGGGACAACACGCTATCACCCAGCGCGACCTCCTGCGCAACGCGCTGCGCATGCGCCCGGACCGCATCATCATCGGCGAGATCCGCGGTCCGGAAGCCTTCGAGATGCTCCAGGCGATGAACACCGGCCACGAGGGTTCGCTGAGCACCGTCCACGCCAACAGCACGCGTGATGCCCTCGCCCGCGTCGAAAACATGGTGCTGATGTCCGGCGTCGATCTACCGGTCCATGCCATCCGCGAGCAGATCGCGTCGGCGCTCGATGTGGTGGTTCAGCTCCAGCGCTTCGCGGACGGGAGCCGGCGCATCGTCCGCGTGAGCGAAGTGACGGGCATGGAGGGGCTCACGGTCACGCTGCAGGACCTCTTCGTCTTCCGCAGCACGGGCCTGGACGACGAAGGGCGGGTCACGGGCCGGTTCGAGCCAACCGGCATTCGCCCGACCTTCAGCGAAGCCATCGAGCTGCAGGGCGGGGTGCTGGCGCCCTCGCTCTTCCTGTCGGAGGGGTGGCGATGACAGCGCTGGCAGCGGCGATCCTCGCCGGCATGACGGTGTTCGTGCTCGCCGGCGCGCTCACGGGGCAGTTCGGTCGCTCCTACCGCCGGGCGCTCGACCGGGCCGCCGCCGTCGCAGCCCGCGGGTCTGCCTCGGGAAGGGCCAGGCGGACGCACCTCCTGCGCCGCGACAGCTTTGCCCGGAGCGCTTCGGTCGCCTCCGTGCTGCGGCGGTGGGAATGGGCGAAGACGCGCGCCGTGTTGCTCGACCGGGCGAACGTGCCGCTCAAAGTGAGCGAGTGGGTGCTCCTCCTGGCAGGCACCTTCGCTCTGTTGGCCGTGGCCGGCACAGCGGTAAGCGGCCTCCCTCCCGCTGGGGTTCTCTTCGGGATCGCCGGTGTTCTCGGGTGGGAGCTCTGGCTTCGAGCACGGGCGCGAGCTCGCCTGAACAAGTTCGAGCAACAGCTCCCGTGGGCGCTGGACGTGATGGCGACGTCGCTTCGGTCCGGGTTCGGCGTCATGGAGTCCGTCGCGACCGTCGCCCGCGAGGCCGAGCCTCCGCTGGCACAGGAATTCCGTCGCCTCCTGGAGTTCTCACGCATGGGCGGGCCCTTCGAGGAGGGCCTCGAAGCGATGACCGACCGCATCGGGAGCGCCGACCTGCGCATCGTCGCCCGCGCTCTGGCGGTCCACCGGAAGGTCGGCGGCAACCTCGCCGCCATTCTCGAGTCGGTGGCCCGGACGATGCGTGAACGGGAGGAGCTTCGCGGGCACGTGCGGGCCCTGACGGCACAACAGCGGCTCGGCGGCTTGGTCGTCGCGCTCCTGCCGCTCTGGATCGTCGGGTTCTTCCTCGTCGCCGACCCTGACTTCATCTCTCCGTTGTGGAAGGAGCCGGTGGGGCGCCTCCTGCTCGCCTTCGCCGCAGGCATGGAGCTCGCTGCGTTCATCGTGATGCGGCGCATCCTGGCCATCGAGGTATAAGCCATGGAACTCGCCGCCGCCCTCCTTGCTGCCGCAGCCGCCTTCGTGCTGGTGTACGCCCTCGCGACCCCCAACCGTCAGGCAGTGGAGCTGCTGCAGCGGCTGAACAGGCACGAACGCAGCCTCGACCCGGAGCGGGCCGCGATGCTCGCACAGCCGTTTACCGTGCGAGCGGTGGGGCCCCTCGCCCGGCGCGTGCGCCGAACGGCCGCCGCTGTCCTGCCGACCTCCCTGCTCGACTCGGCGGAACGGAAGCTCATCCTGGCCGGAGAGCCCATCACGTTGCACGTCTTCGTGTTGTTCCAGGCGGCCGCCGGGGCCGCCAGCCTTTTCGCGGCGATCGCCATCCTCGCCCGAGATCTGCCCGCCGGGGCGACCGTTGCTGGTCTGGCGGGCTGCGCTCTGGGTGCCGCCGCACCAGCCCTCTGGTTGCGGTGGCGCATCCGGCAGCGCCAGGCCCGAATCCTCAAGGAGCTGCCCGACGCCGTCGACCTCATCGTGACCTTGGTCGAAGCGGGGATGGCCATCGATGGTGCCCTGGCCGAGGTCGCGTCCGAAACCCAAGGCCCGCTCGGCGAGGAGCTCGGGATCGCGGTGCGGGAAACCACGCTCGGGCGAAGCCGCAGGGACGCCTTGCTCGGCGTCATCGAACGCACGCAGGTACCAGAGCTGAGGGCATTCATCCATTCGCTGATCCAAGCCGAGCAGACGGGGGTCCCCGTCGGACAGGTGCTGCGGAGCCAAGCGGCCCACGTACGGCTCCAGCGGCGTCAACGGGCCGAGGCGCAGGCGCAGCGGGCACCGGTGAAGATGGTCATCGTCCTGGTCACGCTCGTACTGCCGGCAATGCTGCTGCTGGTGGTAGGGCCGGCGTTGCTCCGCATGGCCGACCGGCTGTAGGCGAGCGAGCGGCCGACGGACACGCACTACGGAACGAGCCGTTTTGCCCGGAGGCGCCGGATGAGCGACCTGAACATGTCCTCCGTGTCCATGCAGGCGTGGAATCCGGCCTGACGCAAGGCGATGGTGCTGTTGAGGAGCGGCTGCGGGCTCTCCCGCATCGCCAGGAGCATGTCGGTGTAGACGATGGAGTTCCAACCGCAGAATGCCACCGGGTCCCGCGGGGCCACCAACCCGTACCGTTCGACGGCACGTGCCCAGTCGCGCCTCCGACGGGGTAGTTCTTCCGCGAGCGACTGCGGCCGGTGTTCGCCCGGGGCGAGCCGGAACTCGTCGGCGATGGCCGGCCACACCCATCGCCACTGGAAGACGTCGCCGTTCGTGATGTTGAACGTCCGGTCGCGAGCGGCAGGGGACTCCGCCGCCCAGACCAGGGCCCGAGCGAGGAGGTCAGCATCCACCGCCTCTTGGATCGCCAGCCCCGAGCCACGCCCGGGGAAGTGCAGGGGCTCGCCTGCCTCCTGTTGGACCACAGCCCACACGGCGATGGGCAGCATCGGATTCATGTTCACCCCGGCTGCATCGCCGTAGATCACCGTCGGCCGGAAGATGGTGAGCCCCCACTTCCCGTCCCGCTGCTTTCCCCGCAGGTAATCCTCTTGGAGCCAGTAGAAGTTCGGATGTTCGACACGCGGCTCGCGTTCACGCAGCGGAATGCGGATGGTCGTTCGGTCCACCGCCGGGTGGTGCACGCCGTACGCCTTGGTGCCCTGGAGGAGCAAAACGTGTTCCAGCGGCGCGCTCTCGGCGAGCGGCTCGAAGAGATTCCGCAGCATCCGCGCGTTCCGCTCCATGAGGGCCGGGTCGGTCCACCCGGGGAAGAGCCCCGGCTGCTCCTCGAGCGCGGCGAACACGAGGTGGGTCACGTCGGAGAAGCGAGGTCGCATCGCCCGGCAGGCAGCCTCGTCCAGGAGGTCGAGCGCCAGATGCTCGACTCCTTGGAGGGGTGGAGGCCGCCGGGAAACTCCGAGGACTCTCCAGCCGGCAGCAGCGAAGGCTCGGGCCGCCGCCGAGCCCACGAGCCCCGAGGCCCCCGCGATGAGGAGTGTTTTCGCCGACATCCGTTCCCACTGGCGGCGAATAGGCGCGCCGCCAGCGGCATCGTACTGCCGACCGGCTCCACCCCGCGAGCGGCGGGTAGGAGCCGGCCGCGCCGCCGCCGTGACTCAGCCAATGCAGCACGTCATCACGGAGATGTCCCGTGTGAACGCGTGCGCGGCCAGCTTGACAGCCTCGGAGTAGGTAGGGAAGACGTGCACCGCGTCGATGATGTCGTGCACCGTGAGGCGGAAGCGGACCGCGAGCGCTACCTCGTGAATGATCTCCGCCGCGTTCGTACCGCAGGCGTAGCCGCCGCGGATGCGTCCCCCGCGGTCGACCGTGAGCTTGATGGCGCCGACCGTGTCCTTCGCCGCGATCGCTCGCGGAAGCTGCGAGAAGAACACCGTGCGGCAGTTGCAGTAACGGGTGCGCGCCATCGACTCGGCCTCGGTGAGGCCGACGCCCGCCAATTGGGGCGAGGTGAACACCGCCCAGGGCACCGTGTCGTAGTCGATGGCGTCCCGACGCCCCTCGAGGGCGTTCGAGGCAGCGAGGGCGCCCTCCTTCGCGGCCACGGTCTCGAGCGGCATCCTGCCGACCACGTCGCCGGCAGCCCACAGTCGGTGGCCCGCCTCGTACCACGCCGCCGCCTTGACGAAGCCACGTTCGTCGAGCTGTCCCCCGGCGGCCTCGACGCCGAGCCCTTCGGTGTTCGGGCGAATGCCCGTTGCGACCAGGATCGCCTCGGCCTCCACCCACAGGTCGTCGGCGCAGCGAATCCGGTGCGGAGGTCCCGGTCGGACGGACTCGATGCGGACGCCGGTAACGATGCGAATCCCCTCGGCCTGCAGCGCCTCGCGGAGGACCGCCGCGATCTCCGGCTCGGCGCGGGGCACCACTTCGGGCGCGGCTTCGATGACGGTCACCTCGGAGCCGAAGCGGGCGAAGATCTGGGCGAATTCGAGGCCGAGCGGGCCTCCACCGATGACCGCCAGGCGCCGCGGCGCCTCCTCGAGTTCGAGCGCTTCGACGTTGGTAAGGAACCCTGCCTCGCGGAGCCCCGGGATCGGGGGAATGGCGGCCCGCGCCCCGGTGGCGATGAGGATGTGCCGCCCCTCGACCTCGTCGTCGCCTACCCTGATGCGCCCGGGCCCGACGATGGTCGCCCTCCCAGGCCGGAACTCCACGTGTTCGAGCGCACCCAAGACATCGAGGTAGTTCCGCTGCCGGAGGGTGGCGACCAGTTCGTCCTTCTCCCGCTTCGCCGCCGAGAAGGAAGGCAGGGGAGTCTCCGCCGTCGGCACCGAGCTGAAGTGGCTGCTGCGCCGGCTGTGCAGTGCGTCCGCGATGGCGAGGAGGTGCTTCGAGGGCACGCAACCGACGTTGACGCACGTCCCCCCGATGGGCAGCCCCGCGTTGACCATGAGCGTCTTCGCGCCGAGGTCGTTGGCGCGGGTTGCGGCGGCGAACCCCGCGGCCCCTCCGCCGATGATGACGAGGTCGTACATGCTGCGCTCTCCTGCTTCTTCGTGCTCGGGCCAGGCGCCCCCCCCTCTACGGCGACGCCCAGCCCCCCTCCACCGCCCGCAAGCATGGACAGGGCGCCGACGCCCGAAGCCGCGTTTCGCCCGGCGGAAGCTCCCGGATGTCCGCCTCGAGGAGGGAGAGCTGCTCGTCCATCCGTTCGAGCTCGCGGCGACGGATGGCGAGCTGCGCCCGAGCCTCGTGGAGGCGGCCGAGCAGCTCCTCTCGGAGCGCCCCGCAACTCGCATCGTGGACGAGATGCGCGAGCTGGCGGATCGCATCGAGGGGGAGGCCGAGGTCCCGCAGCCGGCGGACGAACCGCAACACCTCGACGTGCTCCTGGCTGTAGACCCGGTATCCCGACGGAGCGCGAGGCGCCCGCGGCAACACCCCGACCCGTTCGTAGTACCGAATGGTGTCGGCAGAGAGGCCGCACGCCCGCGCCGCTTCCTGCACCCGAAAGCTTCTCACGCCCCCCAAGGTAGACCTTGGAGCGACTCCAAGGTCAAGCCGTGCTCCGCGCCTGACACGAGGGGAAGCCGAGGGTATCATGGGCGCGGCCGCTACCGTGGCGGCTTCCGTCACTCCCAACTTCTCGAGGTCGCCCGATGTCGTTCGCTGCCGTGCTTGCCCAGGCCCGCTCGGAAGGTCGTACCCTGCTCACCGAGGTCGAAGCGAAGAGCGCCCTCGCCGAGGCCGGCATCCCGGTCGTCGAAACCCGACTTGCCCGGTCGCGAGAGGAAGCGCAGCGCATCGCCGGCGAGCTTGGCTTCCCTGTCGTGCTCAAAATCGTGTCGCCCGACATCGCCCACAAGAGCGATGTCGGGGGCGTGAAGCTGAACCTCGCCGATGCGGAGGCCGTCGGCCGCGCCTGGGATGAGATCATGGCGGCCGTTCGAGCGGCCGAGCCGACGGCCCGCATTGAGGGCGTGTCGGTGCAGCGCATGGCGAAGCCGGGCATCGAGGTCATCGTGGGGATGACGACCGACCCGCAGTTCGGGCCGGTGATGATGTTCGGCCTGGGCGGGATCATGGTGGAGGTCTTGAAGGACGTCGCCTTCCGGCTGGTCCCACTCGAGGAGAAGGACGCCGCCGAAATGATCGACGAGATCCGCGCGCGTCCCATCCTCGACGGCGTCCGCGGCCAGCCGGGCGGCGATATCGCCGCCCTGCGGCAGCTCCTGCTCGCCGTATCCCGGTTCGTGGAATCGCATCCCGAGGTGCGAGAGCTTGACCTGAACCCCGTCTTCGTCTACCCCGACGGCGTCGTAGCCGTCGATGCCCGCATGGTCGTGGCGGAGTAACGGCCGTGGCCGTACCCGGACACCGCCTCGACCGGATGTTCAACCCCCGGACCGTGGTCGTCATCGGCGACAAGGGGCCGGGGTACATGTGGCTCCACAACAACCTGCCGTTCAAGGAGCGGGGCGGAAACCTGTATTCGGTCCAGATCGACCCGGCGCAAATTCCCGGTATCGAGGCGCTGGGCGTCCAGAACTTCACCTCCCTGAAAGAGGTGCCCGAGCCGATCGACTACGCGGTCGTGGCGGTTCCCCGGCAGGTCGCGCCCCGGGTGCTCCAGGACCTCATCGACGTCGGAGCGGGGGGCGCCGCCTTCTTCACGTCGGGCTTTGCCGAAACGGGCGAAGAGCTCGGCATCAGGCTGCAGCGACAGCTTCAGGAGATGGCCCGGGCAGCGAATTTCAACCTCGTTGGCCCGAACTGCATGGGCCTCTACCTGCCGAAGGTCGGCGTCCGCTTCGCGGTGGATGCGCCAGTGGCCGACGACGGACGTATCGCGTTCCTCTCCCAGTCGGGCACGCACGGCATCATGTTCTCGCTCGTCTGCGGAACGCTGGGCCTCCACCTCAGCCGGGCGGTGAGCTTCGGGAACGCGATCGTTCTCGACGTGAGCGATTACCTCGAGTATCTGGCCGCGGACGACGAAACGGACGTCATCGCCATGTACGTGGAGGGGGTGCGCGACGGTCGCCGTTTCTTCGAGACCATGAAGCGGACGGCAGCCAGGAAGCCCGTGCTCGTCTGGAAGGGCGGTCAGACGGCCGCGGGTGCCCGGGCGACGATGTCGCACACGGCCTCGCTGGCGGCGCCCCAGGCGATCTGGGATGGCATGATGCGCCAAGTTGGCGCCATTCCTACGAACAGCCTCGACGAAACCGTCGACGTCGTCCAAGCCCTCACCCGAGTTAAGGCCGTGCGGGGCCGGCGAATGGCCCTCTTGGCCCAAACCGGTGGGCAGTCGGTTTCCATCACCGACGCCTTCGCCAAGGCGGGGTTCGAGGTGCCCCGCTTCACCGAGAGGACGTACGCCGCGCTGGCGGAGTTCTTCAACATCATCGGAGGAAGCTACCAGAACCCCCTCGACATGGGCGGCACGATCCAAGGCAACCCGGAAGTGCTCGACCGCATCCTGCGCATCGTCGATGCAGATGCGAACGTCGACGGGATAGCCATGGAGATGTCCGCCATGTTCGGCGTGCGTCAGTGGAAGCGAAACCCTCAGGCGTTCGACGCCATGCTCGACGTGCTGGCGGCCCACCGAGAGCGCTCCGAGAAGCCCTTCCTGGTCGTGATGCACCCGGCACACGAGGAGGCGTGGCTCGCGGAAAACCGCCGGCGTCTCACGGACCGAGGGTTGGCGGTCTACCCGAATTTCGAGCGGGCCGCACTGGCGCTGGCGCGCGTCGCGGGCGTGCTGCGGTAAGCACTCAGCGGCCGGTCATCCTCCAAGGGTCGAGGACGCGCTCGAGCTCCTCCGCCGGAAGGACGTTCGCCTCGAGGGCGACCTGGCGGATGGATTTCCCGGTGCGAAATGCTTCGTTCGCCAGCTCCGCCGCGCGGTCGTAGCCGATCACGGCCGCGAGCGGGGTGGCCAAGGCCAAGCCGTACTCCACCAGCCGCGGCCCGTTCTCCGTGGCTGCCAGGCCGTCGATGCACTTCTCGGCGAAGACGTCGCAGGCGCGAGCGAGGAGCGAAATGCTCTGGAGCAGGTTGTGGGCGGCGACCGGGAGCATCGTGTTCAGCTCGAAGAATCCCCACTGGCCGGCCATGGCGATCGTGGCATCGTTGCCAACGACCTGAGCCGCGACCTGCACCACCGCCTCGGGAATGACCGGGTTCACCTTGCCCGGCATGATGGAGCTCCCCGGCTGAAGGGCCGGGAGCTGCAGCTCGTAGAGGCCGGCGCGCGGACCGCTCCCCATGAGCCGAATATCGTTGGCGATCTTCACGAGCGACGTCGCCAGCACGCGCAGCTGCCCGTGGGCCTCGACGATCGCGTCGATCGTCGCCTGCGCTTGGAAGTGGTTGGTCGTCTCGCGGAGCTGGAGCCGCTCGGCTTCGTTGATGTAGGCGAGGGCTCGCGCCGCGAACTCCGGGTGCGTATTGATCCCCGTACCCACGGCGGTGCCCCCCAACGCCACCTCGCGGAGGGCCTCCGCCGCCCGCGTCACGCGCTTCCGCCCGCGCTCGATCTGCCCGGCGTACCCCTCGAACTCCTGCCCCATGCGGATGGGGGTCGCGTCCATGAGGTGCGTCCGCCCGGTCTTCAGCACGCCGTCGAACTCCCGTGCTTTCCGCTGCAGCGCATGCTCCAGCCGGTAGAGCGCAGGCAGGAGCTCCCGATTGATGAGGAGCAGGGCGGCCAAATGGATCGCCGTGGGGATGACGTCGTTCGAGGATTGGCCCTTGTTGACGTGGTCGTTCGGGTGCACGGGGCGATACACGCCCCGTGGGCCGCCTCCCAGCAGCTCGTTCGCCCGGTTCGCGATGACTTCGTTCGCGTTCATGTTCGTCGACGTTCCGGAACCGGTCTGGAAGACGTCCACGATGAACTGGTCGTCGAATTTCCCGGCGATGACCTCCTCCGCCGCCTGTACAATCGCCCCGGCTAGCTCCTCGGGGAGAAGCCCGAGGTCACGGTTGGCGAGCGCCGCCGCCCGCTTGATGTTTCCCAGGGCACGAATGAAGACCCGCGGAAACCTGAGGCCACTGATGGGGAAGTTGGCGGCCGCCCTCGCCGTATCGATGCCGTAGTAGGCGTCCGCCGGAACCGGGAACTCGCCCAGCGCATCCCGTTCGACCCGGACCGCTTCGTCCCTGCTCATCGAAGCCCTCCGTCGCTCTCCGGGTCCGCGGCGATGACGAAAACATCGAGACGCCGTAGCCGCGGACCGTCGAATTCACAGAAATACACGCCCTGCCATGTACCGAGCGCGAGTTTTCCGCCCTCCACTGGCAGGGTGACCGAGACTCCCACCAATGAGGACTTGATGTGGGCGTCGCTGTTGCCCTCGGCGTGCGCATACCCGCTATCGCGAGGAACCAGACGTCGAAGGTGCTCGAGGAGGTCGCGCTGGACATCCGGGTCGGCGTTCTCGTTTACCGTGATCGCCGCCGTCGTATGGGGGACGAAGAGCGTGCAGAGGCCACGGGCTACGCCAACCCGGAGGAGGAGGCTTTGTACATCCCGCGTGACATCGATGAGCTCTTCGCGGCTTCGCGACCTGACCTGGAGAGTGAACCGCTGCATGGGAAGCATCATGGGCCGTTCCGGTCGGGGCACGCTTCACAGCGAGGATACGCTGCGGACGGCGCCTCCGCCGGCAATCCGAGGGCACGCAACCCCCGCCAGGCGACCCAGAGCGGTAGGCCTACCACCGCGCAGTAGCACCCCTCCAAGCGAGCCACGGTAGGGACGTCCTCATCCTGGATAGCGTACGCCCCAGCCTTGTCCATGGGCCGTCCGCTGGCGACGTAGGCAGCGATCGCCGCGTCGTCGAGCTCGGCGAGCCAGACCCGCGCCTCCGAGTGGCCGACCCAGACCTCCCCAGCGTGGACGACGGCCGCTGCGGTGACGACCGTGTGGGGCCGGCCGCGAAGAGCGCGCAGCATCGCTGCGGCCTCGTCGGGAGACGCCGGCTTCCCGTAGTGACGGCGGCCATCGTGCACGACGGTGTCGGCGCCCAGAACGACCGCGTCCGGCAGGCCGGCGGCGACGACCGCTGCCTTGGCAAGCGCTAGCCGCCGCGCGTCGGCAATCGGGTCGTGCCCGAGCACCTCTTCGACGTTCGGCTCCCGCGCGTCGAAGGCCGGCACGAGGGCCCGCAACAGCTCCCGCCGCCTCGGCGACGCGGAGGCGAGGACGACCGGCGGTGAACCGGAACGGCCTGCGCTCACCGGCCCTCCGCCAGCTCGAGCTTGGCGACGCACTCGATGTGGGCCGTCTGTGGGAACATGTCGAGGGGCGTCACGCTGAGGAGCCGATAGCCGCCGCTCACCAACGTCCGCAGGTCGCGGGCGAGGGTTGTGGGATTACAGGAGACGTACACCAGCTCGTTGGGCCGTAGGCGGAGGATCGCGTGTAACGCCTCGGGCAAGCACCCGGCGCGGGGCGGGTCGAGAAGCATCACGTCTGGCACGGGAAAGAGGTACGGCAACAGCTCTTCGACCTTTCCTTCCCGCATCTCCACGTTCTTCGCCTGGGCAAGGTTCGCGGTGGCGTCGCGGACTGCCGAAGGCGACTCCTCGATAGCGATGACGCGGTCGAAACGCTCGGCGAAGATGATGGCGAACGTCCCCACGCCGGCGTACGCATCGACGAGCAGCCTGCCGCGCGCCGGGAGAGCTTCGCCGATGAGCCGTACCAGGGCCTCGGCCTGCTCATGGTTCACCTGGAAGAAGGAGGAGGCGCTGACGCGGAAGGTGAAGCCCGCCAGGCGTTCCCGGTACCACGCCTGTCCGGTTTCGAAGCTCACGCCCTCGATTCGAGGGTAAACGAGGTACTCGCCCGTGCTCGGGTCGATCCGCACCTGGATTTGGTGCAATCCGGCGCCCTTGCCCTGCAGTTCGGGCAGGATGCGGTTCACGAACGGATGGGCGATGGGGCACTCCTCGACCTTCAGGAGCCGCCGGCCCCTCCGGGTGATGAACCCCACATCGCCGTACTTCCGCCCCGTCGAAAAGCGGACGTGGTTGCGATATCCCCACGGCTCGCGGGCCCCGACGATGGGCCGGACGACGCTCGGGTCGAGCTTCCCGATCCGTTGGAGCTGCTCCCTTACGGCCGCTTCCTTCGCCGCAAGCTGCGCCTCGTAACGCAGGTGCTGGAGCTGGCATCCGCCGCACTGCCCGAAGTAGCGGCACCGCGGCTCCACGCGGTCCGGGGACGGCTCGAGAACCCGCACCGTCACCGCCTCCACGTAGTCGGGATAGACCCGTTCGACCTCGGCTTCGACGAGCTCCCCCGGTGCCGCGAAGTCGACGAAGATGACGCGTCCGTCGTCGAGCCGGCCCATCCCCGAGCCACCGAACACCAAGTCTTCGATGCGAACCGTGACGAGGCGGTCAGCATCGGCAAGGGCGCGGTCCCGGGCCGTCGTGCGGGCGTGAGCGCTCACGATGTCCAGCTTAGGAAGGGGCAGCCTCGCGGGCGAGCGTAGGCGGGAGTTCGTGTACCGAGTACACTAACTCCATGGCAGCACCGGCGCCCCGGTACAACCTCATCGTCGTCGGCAGTGGCATCGCGGGGCTGTTCGTAGCTCTGGAAGCCCACCGGGCGGGATTAGGGCCCGTGCTGGTGCTCACGAAGGGGAGCATCGACGATTGCAACACGCGGTGGGCCCAGGGCGGCATCGCCGCCGCGATCGGGCCCCAGGACTCGCCGGAACAGCACTTCCAGGACACCGTAGCGGCGGGCGCCGGGCTCGTCGACGAGGTGGCGGCCTGGATCCTCTGCAGCGAAGCCCCACGGCGTGTCCGCGACCTCATCGAGTACGGCGTCTCCTTCGACTCCCTCGGCGGGGAAGTCGTCCTCGGTCGAGAGGCAGCCCACAGCCGGGACCGGATCCTCCATGCCGGCGGCGAC
This sequence comes from bacterium HR29, assembly GCA_002898215.1. Taxonomy (GTDB): domain Bacteria; phylum Chloroflexota; class Dehalococcoidia; order Tepidiformales; family Tepidiformaceae; genus HRBIN29. The sequence continues at coordinate 884,084 of BEIF01000001.1, forward strand.
CGCACCGGAGCCGAAATCGAGCGCGCCTTGTCGGCGGCGGTGCGGCAGCCCGGTATCACCGTGCTCGACTTCACCGCGGTGACGCGGCTGCTGGTGGGCGACGACGGCGCGGAGGGAGTCGAGGCCGTGCACGCCGAGGGCGGACAGACGGAACGCTTCCTCGCGCCGTACGTCGTGATTGCGACCGGTGGCGCCGGCCAGCTGTACGCCCACACGACGAACCCGGACGTCGCCACAGGGGACGGCCTCGCCCTGGGGTTCCTCGCCGGCGCCGAGGTGATGGATGTCGAGTTCGTCCAATTCCACCCTACGGCGTTCGCCGCGCCTGGAGCGCCGCCGTTCCTCATCTCCGAGGCCGTTCGCGGTGAGGGGGCGGTTCTGCGGAACCGGCGCGGCGAGGCGTTCATGACCCGTTACGACGAGCGAGCCGAACTCGCTCCCCGCGACGTGGTGGCGCGGGCCATCGTTGCCGAAATGCGCCGCGACGACGCGGAGTGCGTCTACCTCGATTGCCGCTCCCTCAACGGCGTCGACCCTGCGGCACGCTTCCCAGGGGTGTACGCGTTCTGCCGCTCCCAGGGGATCGACCTTCGCCGGGACCTGGTGCCGGTGGCGCCGGCCGCCCATTACTTCATGGGGGGACTCCGCACCGACACTTGGGCTCGGACAACCGTGCCGGGGCTGTACGCCGTCGGCGAGGCGGCCTGCACGGGCGTTCACGGCGCCAACCGTCTGGCGAGCAACTCGCTCGTGGAAACGATCGTCTTCGGCAAGCGGTGCGTCGAGTCGATCGCGACGGGAGAGCGCGCAGCAGCTCCGCCGCACCCCGAGGCGATCCCCTTCTCGCCCGCGCGTCGCCTCCCGCCGGACAAACGCACCCTCCAGCGCCTGATGTGGGATGCCGCCGGGATCGAGCGCGAGGAGCGAGGCCTGGCCAGCGCCCTCGAAACGCTCCGGCAGTGGCCCCACGACGACGACCATGCCGCGCCCGACCGGGACCTGCTCGAACGGCGAGCCCTCGCCCTCGTCGCCGAGCTCGTACTGGAGGCAGCCCTCCGCCGAACGGAGAGCCGTGGAGCTCACTTCCGGCGCGACTACCCGGAGCCGGACGACATCCGCTGGAAGCGGCACCAGGTGTTCCATTATGTCGATTGAACCCCCGCCGCCCTCGATCGTGGCCGAGGCCGTTGCCCGCGCCCTCGCCGAGGACAGGGCTTTCGACGATGCCGCAACGCTCGGTGCGATCCCGGCCGATGCGGCAGCACGCGGGGCGTTCGTCGCCCGGGAGGCGGGGGTGCTGGCAGGAATGCCGGTTGTCGCCGAGGTCTTTCGGCAGCTCGACGCACGCGTTCGCGTTGTGCCCCACCTGGGCGAGGGGGAGCGCTTCCCTGCCGGAACCGTGCTCGCCACGGCCGAGGGTCCCGCTCGCGCCCTGCTCCAGGGCGAACGGACGGCGCTCAACTTCCTGCAGCGGCTTTCGGGCATTGCTACCCTAACGCGTTCCTTCGCGGACGCCGTCGCGGGGACGGGGTGTCTCATCCTCGACACCCGCAAGACGACGCCCGGTTTGCGTGACCTCGAGAAGTACGCGGTCCGCTGCGGCGGGGGCGCCAATCACCGCCGCGACCTCGCTTCGATGGCGATGCTGAAGGACAACCACCGTGAGCTCCTCGCGCGGGCAGGGGTAAGCATGGCCGAGGCCGTGCGCCGGATTCGGGCACGGACACCCGGCATCGGCGTCGAAATCGAAGTCGACACCCTCGCCGAACTCGAGGAGGCGCTGGCAGCGGGGCCCGATTGGGTCCTGCTGGACAACATGCCGCCGGCGGAGCTGCGAGAGGCCGTCCGACGGACGGCCGGCCGGGCGAAGCTGGAAGCGAGCGGAGGGGTCACCCTGACGACCGTGCGTGCCATCGCCGAAACGGGCGTCGACGCCGTCTCGGTCGGGGCGCTGACGCACGGCGCTCGGGCGCTCGACATCGCCCTCGATTTCGAGTTCTAGTCGGGCGCGCTCCCGAGCATCCCCCGGGCACGCAGGACGCCCTCCTCCGGTTCGCGCTGGTCGATCTCGAAGGTGACGAGCGGGCTGCGGGCGGCCAAGCGCCGCACCCGCTCCCAGTCGATGCTTCCGTTCCCTGGCGCCCGGTGGTCGAGCAGGCGGCGCACGTCGTGGGCATGAACCCCGACGAGCCGAAGCCCCGGTGCGCGCTCCCAGCGACTCCGCGGGACCAGCCGCAGCCGCGCGAGGACCTCCACGTGCCCGACGTCGTGCCAATAGCCGACCGCGCGGGGGTCGAGACCGGCCAAGAGGAGCACGGCCTCCTCCGGCAGGGGGATCTCGTGGGCGTGGAGTCGCGTCTCGATCCCGATGACGATGCCCGCAGCCGCAGCCGCGGCGACGAGCGCCTCGAGCGAGCGCCGGGCCGCCTCCAGATACGGCTCAGCCGTCGACCGCCTCCACGCCAGCAGCTCCGTGGCCACTTGCCGCGCCTCGTCCGTTCGGAGCGCGTCCCGGTCGAACAGCTTCCGGAGCTGCCGCTCCAGCGGGTGGAGCCGGTCCCCCTCGGGTGGGTCCACGTGGCCGAGGTGGACGACGACCCGCTGAGCCCCCAGCCGTTCGGCGAGCCGAACCGAGCGCAGCGCCTCCTCCACCGCCGCGACCCGTTCCCGCTCGTCGAGCGAAGCGAGGTTGAGGGCGCTGTTGGGGCGGCCGTCAGCCAACAGGCGGAAAGGGGCCGGAGCGTGCACGGAGACGACGGGCAGGGCCCCCTCGGCGGCGATGGCATCGACCTTCTCGGCCGCGGTCGAATGGGAGATCTCGATGGCCTCGAACCCAGCCTCACGGGCGAAGCGGGCGAAGGCGCCGCCGTCATCGAAGCGCGGCTGCTGGGCGTACATCGTGGAGAGCGCGACCAACGTCACGGCCCCCGCCCCGTACGGCTGATGATGCGGGCGAAGGTGACGAGGCCGGCTAGGCTCGCGGCGGCTGCGAAGCTCGCGGCGAGGCCGCCCCCGCCGGTGAAGCCGGCGAAGGGAACGATGAGCCCTCCGGTGACGCCCGCGAGGGCCGCCAGCGGAAGCGTCGCGAGGCCGGCGTTCCCGCGCGTCGCCACCGAGCCAGCAAGCCAGGCGAGCAGCCCGCAGGCGAGCCAGCCGAGCACGAAGAGCCCGACGAACACGGCATCGAAGAGCACGGGGAAGCCCTCAGGTGACGAGCCGGGCGATATCGAAGTACGTGACGATGGCCACAAGGCTCAGCAGCGCGGCCATACCGGCGAAGTGGATGAGCCCCTCCACTTCCGGCGAGAGTCGTTTCCCTCCCCGCAGCACTTCGATGCCCAACATGAGCACCCTCCCTCCGTCGAGCCCGGGCCAGGGTAGGAAGTTGAACACGGCCAAGCTGAGGCTGAGCAGGGCGGCAAGCTCGATGAGCGCGCGCCAACCAGCCTCGCTCACCACCTGGCTGGTGGTGTCGGCGATGCCCACGGGACCAGTGAACACCGGCTGGTCGTCGGTCGCGGCGCCTCCACCACCGCCGATTCGCACGCGCACCTCGTTGATGGAAAGCTGCACCGTTTCGAGCAGGGAGCGCATACCCCTCGGGACCGCCTCCCACGGCGGATAGGCAACCCGCTCGGTGAAGGGGTAGATGAGCTGGCAGTTGGCCGGGTTGCCCTGGTCGTCGACGTCGGAGCAGACGGTGGGCGGCCCCACGGTGATCCCGGTGGGCCCTTGCCCTGCCGGCGGGTGCCAACGGGCGTAGACGTACGCCTTCAGGACCGCTCCGCCACGCTTGATCACCCACTCCTGCGTTTTCCCCAGGTGCAGGCGGCTGGCGTAGATGAGTTCGTTGACGTTGGCGACCTCGCGGCCCTCGACTTCGAGCACGATGTCGCCCGGCTGCAATCCTTGCATCGGGGGGCTTCCGTCGGGCATTTCGCCCACGATGCGCGCCTCGGCAGCGGGCGACCCCGGAGCGACCGACGTCACCTGGGCGAGCGAAAGGGACCGCTCCCGCGGGACCATGAAGCTGACGCTCATCAGCACGACCGCGAGGAGCGCGTTCATCCATACCCCCGCCGAGAGCACGACGAACCGCTTCCACCTCGCTGCGGCGGCGAGCGAGCGCGGGTCGGAGGGATCTTCCTCCCCCAGGAGCCGGACGAATCCGCCGAGGGGAAGCCAATTCACCGTGTACTCCGTTTCCCCCCGACGCCACGCGAGCCCCTTGATCCGGGGCGGGAAGCCGATGGCGAACTCCAGGACTTTGATCCCGAAGGCCTTCGCCGCCAGGAAGTGGCCGAGCTCGTGGATCACGACAAGCGGCACGAGCACCAGCACGAAAAGCCCCGCCGCCCGGAGGATGCCGAACACGTCTGCCCCGGCGAACTCCATTACCACGCTCCTGCCGGGACCGCGCCCGCGACCTGGCGCGCCCAGGCGTCGGCGGCGAGCACCTCTTCGAGGGAAGGGTCCGGAATGGGCTCGTGGCGCTCCAGTGCGCGTTCGATGACCGCGGGGATGTCGAGGAAGCCCAGCTCTCCGGCGAGGAAACGGGCAACCGCCACCTCGTCGGCCGCGGCCATGACAGCAGGGTACGTCCCGCCAAGCCGTCCCGCCTCCATCGCCAGCCGCAGACAGGGAAACCGGTCGAAGTCCGGTTTCCCGAAGGTGAGCTGGCCGTACGCGGCGAGGTCGAGGAGCGGCGCCACCGGTTCGGGCAGCCGCTTCGGATAGGCGAGCGCGCAGAGGATCGGCAGCCGCATGTCCGGCACACCGAGCTGGGCCTTCACGCTGCCATCGCTGAACTCGACGAGCGAGTGGATGACCGATTCACGGTGGATAACCACCTCCACGCGCTCCATCGGGACGCCGAAGAGCCATGCCGCCTCGATGGTCTCCATCCCCTTGTTCATCAGGGTGGCGCTGTCGACCGTGATCTTCGGGCCCATCCGCCAGGTCGGGTGATCGAGCGCCTCTTCGGGAGAGACCCGCGCCAGCTCGTCGAGGGTCCGGTCCCGGAACGCGCCGCCGCTCGCCGTCAGGATAATCCGCCGAATCGCGTGCCCTTCCTCTCCCCAGAGGCTCTGCCAAATGGCGGAGTGCTCGGAGTCGATGGGCCGGAGCTCCCCACCCGAGCGCTCCAGTTCGCGCCTCACGAGGTGACCGGCCATCACGAGAACCTCTTTGTTCGCGAGCGCCACCGCCTTGCGCGCGCGGAGCGCCGCCAGCGTCGGCAGAAGCCCGGCCGCGCCCACGGTCGCGACCACAACCAGGTCGACGTCCGGATGCGCTGCGATCTCCTCCGCCGGCAGCCAGACGGCCCCGACGCTCCGGACTGCGTCCTCGAGCACCGGCGTCCGCTCGAGGGCATCGACGAACCGGGGCCGCACCTCCACCACCTGAGCGGCGAGAAGATCCGCGTTCCGTCCGGCGCTCAGGGCGACGACCTCGAACTCCCGTCGGTACTTGGAGACGACGTCGAGCGTCTGCCTGCCGATGGATCCGGTCGAACCGAGAATCGCTAGACGCGTGCGGCGCTCTTCCACGGGTCCATCGTACCGGAGGAAGGCACGGCGACACATCGGAGCGGAAACCTGCCGGCAACCCGGCACCTCGATTCGCCCCGCTGGCTCGGTCGCGAAGGGCCGGCGCGAGCCGAGCCCCGTACAGCCCATGCTGCGCCAGCGGTACACTGGCGGTGCGGGCGATTAGCTCAGATGGTCAGAGCACCTCGCTTACAACGAGGGGGTCGGAGGTTCGAGTCCTCCATCGCCCACCAGGGCGTCCACGAAGACGGTGACGTAGAGCCAGGTCTTGCCGACGCGGAGCACGGCCACGCCGACGTACCGGAAGGCTGGCTCCAGGATGTTCGCCCGGTGCCCGGCACTGGCCATGAGCCCCTCGAAGGCCACCGCCACCGTTCGGTCGGCCGGGAAGTTGTTTCGAGCCAGGTTTTCCCCTGCGAGCCGGTAGACGATCCCGCGAGCCTGAAGCTCCGTGAAGGCGCTCGCCCCGTCGGGCCCGACGTGGGCGAAGTAGTTCCGCCGCGCGAGGTCTTCGGCTCGCGTCCGAGCAACGGCATCGAGGCGCGAGTCGCGGATGAGCGAGGGCAACCCCATCGAGGCGCGGGCATCGTTCATCCGCGCGAGGAGCTCGTCGGCGAGGAGAGCCGCGGGCTCGCCGGGTGCCGAAACATCGACGCCGCTTGGTAGCCGGCCCACCGGCGCTGGCGTCGCGGACGCAGCCGCGGCAGGGGGCGACGATGGTGGAACTTCGGTAGCGGTTCGGGAAATGGAAGCCGTAGGGCTCGGCCCAGGCTGAACGGGGGTCGACGCTTCGATCGGAGGGTCGGCGTGGGAGACCTTTACGGCGGGCCCAGGCCCGGCGTCGTGATAGGCCAGCAGCCCGCCCCATACGCTGCACGCCGCCGCCGCTGACAACACGAAGGGGAACCGCACCAGCGTCCGCACGTCGTGGGCATCGGCAGCGCGGCGGCGAGGTGCATCGGCGGTTTCCCCGAACCGGCAAGGGAAGGAAGCGCATGGTCTCGACCCGTCGGCTGGCAGGCGATGGGCTGCCGAGTTTGGTGGGCGCGCCGGTGGCCGTGGTGGCACCGGACCTGCCCCGGGCGAACCTTCGCGCGCGCGAACTGGAGCAGTTCGGGTACGCGGTTCACGCCGTCGACGCGAGCGCCCCGCTCGAGGGCGAGCCCTGTCACTGGGACGCCCTCGCGGGAGTCGTGATCGAGGGGAACGGGGCACGCATCCTCCCCCAGAAGCTGGCCGAGGCCGTCCGGCAGCGTACCGAGGCGCCCATCCTCGTGGTCGGCAGCAGCGGCACGCTCGAAGAGATGGCCGCCTGCATCGAAGCGGGCGCCGACGACTACTGCCGTCCCGGCACACCGGCAGCGGAAATCGACCTCCGGCTGCGAGCCATCGCCCGCCGCGCCGCCCGCTTCTCCGCGCCACGCCCCGCCGATGACCGCCTCCAGATCGGCGACCTGGAGATCGATTTCGGAACGCAGACGGTCCGGAAGCGAGGTGAGGTAATCCCCCTCTCGCCGACGGAGTTCCGCCTGCTGGCAACCTTGGCGGAGCGAGCCGGCCACGTGGTACCAGCCCGCGCCCTCGTGGCCAGGGTGTGGGGTACCCAGTACGCCGACGAAACCCACTACCTGCGGCTCTACATCCGCTACCTCCGGCAGAAGCTGGAGGACGACCCCAGCCGCCCGCGGTACATAGTCAACCGATGGGGCGCGGGGTACGCGCTCGAGGTTCCGCCCCGCGCAGCCTGAGGCGACTCGTGCGTGGTAGCATCCGGGCACACTCACCTCACACAGGAGGTCCCCGGTGCTCGACGCGAAGCAGATCCTCCTGGACGGCCTGCGGGACATGCACGCGCTGCTCGACAAGGCCGTGGCCGACATGACAGTGGAGCAGCTCAACTGGCGCCCCGAGCGAGGCCTGTCGGCCTTCTTCAGCCTCTGGCACTACGTTCGCACCGAAGACAACATCGTGAACTTCGTCGCGCAGGGGCGGAACACGGTGTGGCTCGAGGGCGGCTACGACCAGCGCCTCGGCCTCCCCCGCACGAGCCAAGGCACCGGCATGACGCCCGAAGAGGCTGCGGCCGTCGTGCTCCGGGACCTCGATGCATGGCGTGCCTACCAGCGGGCAACGTGGGAGGCGACCCACGCCTTCGTGGCCGGGCTCGATGCAGCGGAGCTCGAATCACGCGCCGTGACGATCAAGCCGCTGGGAGCGATGCCGCTCTGGAACGCGTTGTGGGGCGTCTGCCTCTCCCACGGCTACCGGCACGTGGGCGAGATCGAGTACGTCCGCGGGCTGCTCGGCCTCGGCGGCCTCACCATCTGACGACTGCCTGCAGGCACCCTACTCCTCCCGTACGCTGGAGGGGAAACTGGCGGGAGGGCCGTCGCATGGAGATGCCGAGCAAAGAGTCCATCGAGAAGATGTGGCGGTACGCCGAAAAGTACGCCGAGAAATCGGGGACGGTGTTCCACCCCGACCGTTCGGTGACCGAGGCGGTGATCCTCGGGCTCGCCCGCCACGTCGACCAGTACGGCCGGCCGCTTTGCCCTTGCAACTTCTACCCGGAGAAGAACCCCGACGGCACGTGGCCTGAAGGCCTCTACCTTCCGAAGGAAGAGGAGGTGAAGCGCCGGACGTGGATCTGCGCCTGCGATGAGATGCAAATCTACAAATACTGTCACTGCCTCCTCTTCGTAACCCCCGAGGGTCTGCCCATCACCGAGTACCTGCCGGAAGACCACGAAGGCCGGCAGATTTACGGCCTCGTCAAAGACCCCACCCCGGGCAAAGGGCGTGCTTTGGCGAAAGCGCTGGAGAAGCAGCGCGCCACGGAGCGGCCTTAGCTAGCGCCCGAACGTGAAACGCACCACCGGCCCGGTGAGCTCGCCGGCCCGGGAGGCCGAGACCGCTCCCACATCCTCGTAGTACACCTCGACGAGCGCTTGCAGGCGCGTGTCGTCGAACACGGTGAGGTTCGCCGGCGCGCCCTCGACGACGAGCGTCGCGCCCGGGGGGATCGCCGGGTAGGAGCGCCGGAGCTCCGTAACGAACTCGGCATTCTCGCGGCCCGCCTCTCGAAGCTCGAGCACGAAGTGGGCACTCACCGCCAGGGCAGCCATCGCACCCACGCCCGCCACGCCAGCCGCCAGCAATCCCCACCGCGCAGGTGGAGCGACCCTCCGTCGCGCGACTTCGGCTGCCTCCGTCGCGACTCCTGCCGCCCACAACGCGAAAGGGACGCCCGCCAGGTGCATCGTGCGACCGAAGGCGCCCATCACGAGGGTCGCGTCGGGCGCCAGCGCCAACGCGAACCAGACGAGGCACACGACGGGCGGGCTCCGGAGCCCCCACCGCCGGAGCGTCGCCGCGGCACCGACCACGAGCGCAGCGGACCCCCCCAACAGGATGGCCTCGGCAGCCGTGCGCAGCGGTCCCGAGTAGCAGCCGAGCGATGACGGGCACACGGGCACGGCAGCCATTCCGAAGAACGCGCCGTAGTTCGCCCAGATATGCCACCCGAGGTCGAACCCCCCGGTCACAGGCCGTTCGAGCCGAACCCAAGCCTGTACCCCCGCGAGCGCGACCGCCAGGAGGGCGATCGGCAGCCAAGCCGTGGCGACTCCGGCGCGGGCGCGGGAAGCGGAAGTCCCTTGCAGCAGCCAAGCAAGGGCGGGATAGACCGGCGCGAGCGCCAGCGCTGACGGATGGAAGAGGCACGCCACGAGGAAGAGAATTACAGCTGCTGCGAGCCGCACGCCCGACCCGCGCTCGAGCCAGGCGACCCACGCCACGAGGCTTCCCAACGCCGGCAGCGTGGCCGCCACCCGATTCGAGCCGCTGATCCACGCCACTGCCTCGGCGTAGGCGGGGTGCAGGGCGAAGAGGGCTGCGGCGAGGTTCGCGGAACCGCGGGAAAGCCCCACGGAACGCCCCAGGCGGCGGACGAGGACCGCCGCCGCGAGGTGGAGGACGATGGCGGTGACATGGTATCCGGCTGCCCGTAGCCCGAACACTTCGTACTGCAACCGGAACCAGATCGGCCACAACGGACGGTAGCGGTCGAATTCGGGGAGCGAGCCGACGTCCGTGACGTCGAAGGAGCGGCGAACGTAATCCCAGAACCCGATGCTGCGGGCGGAAGCGAGGAACCACGGGTCGTCGAACGCGAACCAACCGTCGATGGCGAGCGCCTGAACCCCGGCCGCCGCGGCCAACGCGGCGAGGAGGAACCACGGCGAGACCAGCAGCCCGCCCGTTTGCCCCTCGGCCTCCGTGGCGGCTGCGGCGACGGCCATCCTCGACGCCTCCCGGTGCGGCGGTGTGAACTCGAGACGCCGCGCTCAGCTCGCCGCGGCTGCCCGGGCTGCCTCCACAACCTTCTCCGCCGCCTCGCCGAGTTCGGCGGCACGGATGACGGAGATTCCCGCCTCGCGAAGGAGCGCCTCGCCCTCGGCGAGGTTCGTCCCCACCAGCCGCATGACGATGGGGACGCGAATCTCCATCTGTCGGAACGCCTCGATGACGCCCTGGGCGATGATGTCGACCCTGGCCATCCCCCCGAAGATGTTGATGAGGATGGCCTTCACCGACGGGTCCTCGAGGATGACCCGAATGGCGTTCACCACGCGCTGCGCGTCGTTGACGGTGCCGATGTCGAGGAAGTTCGCCGGCTCCCCGCCCGCGAGCTTGATGACATCCATCGTCGCCATGGCCAGGCCGGCGCCGTTCACGATGCAGCCGATGTTGCCTTCCAGCTTGATGTAGTTCGCGATGCCGAGCTCCTGGGCACGCACCTCGAGCGGGTCCTCCTGCTCCCGGTCGCGCAGTGCTGCCAGGTCCTGTCGCCGGAAGAGGGCGTTATCGTCGAGGTTGAATTTCGCGTCGAGGGCGAGGAGCCGGCCGTCGGCGGTCACGACCAGGGGGTTGACCTCCACCAGGCTCGCATCGTTGTCGACGGCGCAGCGATAGAGGCCCTCGGCGAGCTTCGCGAGCTGCGCGGAAAGGTCGGGGTCGGCGAAGCCTAGCCGTGCGGCAAGGACGCGGCCGATGTACGGCTGGTAGCCCGCAGCTGGGTTCACCGGAAGCCGGACGATCGCATCCGGATTCCGCCGGGCCACCACCTCGATCTCCTGCCCGCCCTCGCTCGACGCGAGGATGAGCGGAGAGGCCGTCGCCCCGTCAACGATGATGGAGAAGTAGTATTCGCGCACGACGGACGATTGCTCCTCCACGAGGACGCGGCGGACCGGCTTCCCTTCCGGACCTGTCTGGATGGAGACGAGGACTTTACCGAGGATGTTCGCCGCTTCCCGTTCGGCCTCTTCGGGCGAATCGACCAGACGAACACCGCCGACGCGGGGACCCCGTACCTGGCCTTCATGAGCGGCCGGGTCGCTGAGGAGGCTGCGGTACATCGCGGGCGCCTCTTCGGGCGCCACGATGCGGCCCTTGCCGCGCCCCCCGGCATGGATTTGGGCCTTGATGACCGCTTTGCCGCCCAACTCCTGCGCGATGGCACGGGCCTCTGCCGGCGTGGCAGCGACACGGCCGCGGGGCACGGGCACGCCGTAGCGCGCGAACAGCTCTTTCGCCTGGTACTCGTGGATCTTCACACGCGACTCCAGAGGGGAACTGGGACTGAGGGAAGCCTACCAGCGCCGCGCCCTAGGTTGAACCACCGCGAAGCTCCCTTCGGCGGAGAGGGTGGGATTCGAACCCACGGAGGCGAACGCCTCGGCCGTTTTCAAGACGGCTCCCTTCAACCACTCGGGCACCTCTCCGAGAGCCATTGTACGGCCCCGCGCCTTAGCACTCTTGACGTTTGAGTGCTAACGCCGGAAGAATGGAGCCGACGCACGGATTGCACAGCCCAGCGGGGGAGAAGACGATGCCGACCTACGAGTATCAGTGCCAGGAGTGCGGGGCGACCTACGAGCTCCAGGAGAGCTTCACAGCCGCCTCGACGCACACCTGCCGGAAGTGCCAACGGGGAACGGCGAAGCGGGTGCTCCATGCCCCGCGGATCGTCTTCAAGGGGAGCGGCTTCTACGTCACCGATAACCGGAAGGGCTCGCCTTCCGATTCCGACTCCTCCAGCGAGAGCGTGAAGTCCGAGTCGGCGGCCTCGTAGGGCGCCTGGAGGAATATTCGTTCACCGCGAAGGAACAGCCTTTGGGGCGCGCGCGCCGTAGGGTATACTCGCGCCCGAGTTGAGCGCTACCGATCGAGCCCGGGGGGTGCATCCTCGTGGCGTCGCGGCCCGGCGCCGCATCCTGGCCGCCGCGCTGGAGCTCTTCCTTTCGGAGGGCTACGAGGCGGCCACGGTCCGCGCTATCGGCCGCCGTGCAGGCGTTTCGGATTCGGCGCTCTACTACTACTTCGAAAGTAAGGCAGCGATCCTCGAAGCCCTCCTCGTGGAGCCCCAGTGGCCGTACCCGGAGCGCCCCATCCGCACGGTCGCCGACCTCCGTCAGCTCGCCCTAGACCAGTTCTCCGCCTGGCTGCAGAACGCCTCGCTCGTCCGCCTCACCATGCGGGAGGCGCTTTCCGGTCAGCCGCTGGCGCGCCACTTCTCGGTCCGCATGACCCAACTGGCGGAGCAGCGGATTTGCGATGCGGCGGCGAAGGTCTTCCCTCCCGACGAAGCGGAGGCCGTCAGCGAAGCGCTCGATGCAGTGCGCTTCGGTGCCATCGCCGACGCCCTCCTCCACGCTGTCGACCAGCTCGAACGGTACGCATCCTCCGAGGAATACCGCGCTTGGTTGGCCACATTGGTCGATTTGGTCCTTCCGGAGGCGGCTCCGGGGCCGCCATCTGCGCCCATCGTTCCGTTCCCCCGCGCGACGGAGCTTCGCCTCGATGCGGACGGCTCGCACCGACCGGACGACGAGGCCGGAGGAGGGCCGCGCGAGTCCATCCGTCGTACGCCACGGGAGCGGGGAAATGAGCGCACGCGGGAGCGGATCCTGCAGGCGGCGGCGGAGCTCTTCGCCGAACGCGGCTTCGATGGAACGTCCATGAAGGCGGTGGCTGCGCGGGTCGGCCTGTCCGACGCCGCGCTCTACTACTACTTCCGCTCGAAGCACGAACTCCTCGAAGCGCTCTGGGACATCCCCGAAATCCGGCGCTTCGGGGGCAGGGAACAGCCCGAATTCCCCTCCACGCTCGCCGAGCTCGTCGATGCCGTGGCGGACACCATCGCCGCCCAGGACACCATCATCCGCCTCACAGCCGTGCGCACCCTCGCCGGCGACCGAACGGCCCGCTCCCTCCGCGAGTACACGCTCGCCCGGTGGAGGCAGTACCTCCTCCGCTGGCTGGAACGCCGCCTCGCCTTGCCTCCCGGCCGACGCGAGCGCGTGGCCGACGCCCTCACGCTCGCGGTCCTGGGGACCGTGTATCCCGCACAGATTCGCTACGGTACCGACGCGCCATCGTACTTCCGCAGTCCCGAGTATCGAGGCAGGCTGCTCCGGACCGCGGAGCGGCTCGTGGGAGGGGCGGTCCCGGCCGCCGGGAGTTGAGCGCAGGCATGCGGCTCGTCATCCAGCGGGTGAACCGCGCCAGTGTCACCGTTGGCGAACAGCAGGTATCCGCCATCGGGCAAGGCATGCTGGTGTTGGTGGGCATTCGCCGTGGCGACACGGAGGAGACCGCACGCCAGCTCGCCCGGAAGACCGTCGAGCTCCGCATCTTCGAGGACGCCGCAGGATTGATGAACCGTTCGCTCCTGGAGACGGGCGGCGAGCTGCTGGCCGTCAGCCAGTTCACCCTCTACGCCGATGCCCGGCGCGGCCGTCGCCCTTCGTTCGCAAAGGCGGCACCGGCGGAGGCAGCCCGGCCCATCTTCGAGGCCTTCTGCCAGGCCGTCGAAGACGCCGGCGTACCCTGCCGACGGGGAGCCTTCGGCGCCGAGATGCTGGTGGAGCTCATCAACGACGGGCCGGTGACGATCGTCCTCGACTCCGACGAACTGGCACGTCCGCGCCGGCAACGCAATGATGTGGGGGAGCCCTGAACGGCGCCACGACCTGCGGGGACCAAGCCGATGCGGATGACCCGATTCGTAGTGAAGACGCTGCGGGAGGCGCCCTCCGAAGCGGAGACGCCGAGCCATCGCCTCCTGCTGCGAGCGGGGCTCGTCGTCCCGCTGGCAGCCGGTCTCTACTGCTTCACGCCCTTCGGCTGGCGGGTCGCTAGGCGCATGGAGGCCATCATCCGCGAAGAGATGGACCGCTCCGGTGCGCTCGAGGTTCACCTCCCCGCGCTCCAGCCCATCGAGCTCTGGCAGCAGTCGGGACGGGACCGCGCCTTCGGCCCGGTGCTGTTCCGCCTGCAGGACCGACGGGAGCGGTGGTTCGCCCTCGGTCCCACGCACGAAGAGGTCGTCAGCTTCCTTGCCGCTCGCCACATCCAGAGCTACCGCGACCTTCCCTTCACGCTGTACCAGATTCAGACGAAGTTCCGCGACGAGATTCGTCCGCGCGGGGGCCTCATCCGCTTGCGCGAGTTCATCATGATGGACGCCTACAGCTTCGACGCCGATTGGGAGGGGCTCGACCGCTCGTACGAGGCAGCCTTCCAGGCGTACCTACGAATCTTCGCCCGGGCCGGCATCCCGGTCATCGCCGTCGAGGCGGATTCCGGCGCCATCGGCGGAAAGGACAGCCAGGAGTTCATGTACCTGACGGAGGTGGGCGAGGACACCATCCTCCGCTGCGAGCGCTGCGGGTATGCGGCGAACGCCGAAAAGGCCGACTTCCGGCGGCCGCCGCCGATCCCCGGTGAACCCCGGCCCCTGGAGAAGGTAGCTACCCCCGGAGCATCCACGATCGCCGAACTGGCGGCCTTCCTCGGCATCGAGCCCCGGGCGACCTGCAAAGCTGTCTTCTACGAAGTGGACGGGCGCCCCGTGTTCGTCGCCATCCGTGGAGACCTCGACGTGAACGAGGTGAAGCTGAAGAACACGCTCAAGGCGAAGGACCTCGCTCCGATGGGAGAGGAGGCGGTACGGCGCGCGGGACTCGTCGCGGGATATGCGTCGGCCATCGGGTTGCCCGCCGGGATTCTGGTTGTGGCGGACGAGAGCGTCGTCGACGCCCCCAACCTCGTCGCCGGCGCGAACGAACCGGGTTTCCACCTCCTCAACACGAACTACGGCCGGGACTGGCGGGCCGATATCGTCGCCGATATCGCCCTGGCCCGGGCGGGCGACGGCTGCCCCCGCTGCGAGGGCACCCTCGAGACCCGACGCGGGATCGAGATGGGGCACGTCTTCAAGCTCGGTACGGTGTACGCGGAGTCCATGGATGTCCGCTACCTGGACGAGCGCGGAGACCAGCGCCCGGTGGTCATGGGCTGTTACGGAATCGGCCTGGAGCGGATGATCGCCGCCTGCATCGAGGCGAATCACGACGAGGACGGAATCATTTGGCCGCCGGACGTCACCCCCTTCGACGCCCATATCGTGGTGCTCAACGCCGACCGCCCCGAGGTAGCCGATACGCTCGCCGCCCTCGAGGCGAGCTTCGCCGCTGCCGGCTTGGACCCGCTGGTCGACGACCGCGACGAGTCGGCCGGAATCAAGTTCAAGGACGCGGACTTGCTGGGCATTCCCGTCCGGCTCACCGTCAGCCCCCGAGCCCTTCAGCAGGGCGGCGTGGAGGTACGGCGGCGGCGGACGGGCGAGACGCGTATCGTTCCGGCCGCCGAAGCGGTACAGGCGGTGCGCACAATCCTGGAGGAGGAGTCGGGAGCGGTGGGAGCCGCTCGAACGCTTGCGTCGTGATGCTATACTTCACGGGTAGGCAGACCTGAGACAGGTGGGCTCTCGCCCACCTTTTTGTTGGAGCTATGAAGAACGAGTTCTTGCTCGCCATCAGCCAGCTCGCCGCGGAAAAGAACCTGCCCAAGGAAGTGGTCATCGAGGCGGTGGAGGCCGCGCTGGCCGCTGCCTACCGCCGGGACGGGGAGAACGCACCCAATCTTTACGTCAAGATCGACCCGGACACGGGCGAGATCCACGCCTATCAGCAACGGGTGGTCGTCGAAGAGGTCACCGACCCGCAAGTGGAGATCTCGGTGGCGGATGCGCGGCGGTACAAGCGGGACGCGAAGCCGGGCGACATCCTCGACTTCGAGATGAAGCTCCCGCAGAACGCCGGGCGCATCGCCGCCCAGACAGCGAAGCAGGTGGTTCTGCAACGGCTGCGGGAGGCGGAGCGTGAGGCCATCTACGAGGAGTACGCCGGCAAGGAAGGCGAGCTCGTCGTGGGCACGGTGCAGCGCATCGACCCGCGCCAGGCGCTCCTCCTCATCGGCCGGGGTACCGAGGCCGTCTTGCCGGCTTCGGAGCAGGTGCGGAACGAGCATCTCCGGCCGGGACAGCGGGTGAAGGTCGTCATCCTCGAGGTGCTGCGATCGGCGAAGGGTCCGCAAATCATCGTGAGCCGCGCTCACCGGAACCTGTTGCGGCGGCTCTTCGAGATGGAAGTGCCCGAGATCGCGAACGGCCTCGTCGAGATCAAGTCCATCGCCCGCGAGGCGGGCTACCGAAGCAAGGTGGCCGTCCACGCCCGGGACGCGAGCATCGACCCGATCGGCGCCTGCGTCGGCCTGCGGGGCACGCGCATCCAGAACATCGTCAACGAACTGAACGGCGAGCGGATCGACGTCATCAAGTGGGACCCGAACCCGGCGAACTTCGTGGCGAACGCCCTCAGCCCCGCCCAGGTCCTCGACGTGGAGGTGCACCCGCACGAGCGGCGGGCGGTGGTCATCGTGCCCGACAAGATGCTCTCCCTCGCCATCGGCAAGGAGGGCCAGAACGCGCGCCTGGCAGCGAAGCTCACGGGCTGGCGCATCGACATCCACAGCCAGTCGGCGGTGGAGCGCGCAGCGGCGGGCACGGCGCCCGAGGCACCCTCGACCTTCGTGCCCTACCAGCCGGGCGAGGAGCCCGATATCGACCTGGTGGCCGAGGAGGCACCCGCAGCGCCGACTGCCCCCGCGCCCGCCACCCCCGCGGTCGAACGGCCCGCGACCGCCGCGGAGGCCGCTCCTGTGCCCGAAGCGCCCGCCCCACCATCCGAGCCAGAGCCGGAAGAGGAGTTCAGCTTCGCTGCCGCCATCGCCGAAATGGAGGTGCCCGACCGCGAGGAGCGCGAGTCGGAAGAGTACGGCATCGAGGAGTTCGAGGAAGAGGAGGAGGAGTACGAGATCCCCGTCGCAATCGTCGAAGAGGAGCGGCCGAAGGCCCTGCGCTTCGCCGAGGAGATCCTGCCGCGAATCGAGGAAGAGGAAACAGCGAAGAAGGCGAAGAAGAAGCGGAAGGGCCCCCGGCCGCGGCTGGAGGAGGACTTCGACGAGATGGAGGAGATCGACTACCACGGCCGGATCCACTGAGGGAGGACGATGGTTCGCGGCCGGGGTCCCCGGACGAAGCACGTTCCGATCCGTACGTGCATCGGCTGCCAAGAGGAATCTCCCAAGCGGGAGCTCCTCCGCATTGTCCGAACGCCGGAAGGCCGCGTGGCCGTCGACCCCACCGGCCGAATGCCAGGCAGAGGAGCCTACCTCCACCCTCAGCGGGCGTGCTGGGAGAAAGCGCTGAAACGCGGTAGCATAAGGTACGCACTGAAGATCACCCCGGCACCTGACGATGTCGAGGCGCTGCGAGCGTTCGGCATGAGCCTGCCGGAAGACAAAGGCGACGACGCTCCATGACCTCACGCACGACCTCGCAGACCAAGACCCAACCGGCGAAGACCGTCCGCATTCCCGACGCGCTGACGGTGAAGGAGCTCGGCGACATCCTGGGCGTGTCGCCCATCGAAGTCATCAAGCGGCTGATGACGCACGGGATCATGGCGGCGCTGAACAACACCATCGACTTCCGCGCCGCGGAGCTCGTAGCGAAGGACTTCGGCTTCACTGCCGAGCTCGAGCAGCCCGAGATCGAGCCCGTACAGGAGGAGCCGGTTCTTTCCGACGAGGAAACGCCCGACGATCCCTCACAGCTCGTCGAGCGGCCGCCCGTGGTGACCGTCCTCGGCCACGTCGACCATGGGAAGACCTCGCTCCTCGACGCCATTCGAAAGACGCGCGTCGCCGCCAGCGAAGCGGGCGGCATCACCCAGCACATCGGCGCCTACCAGGTCACGCGCAACGGGAAGACGATCACGTTCATCGACACGCCCGGCCACGCCGCCTTCACGGCGATGCGCGCCCGCGGCGCCCGCGTGACCGATATCGCCGTCCTCGTTGTCGCCGCCGATGACGGGGTGATGCCCCAGACCATCGAAGCCATCAACCACGCGAAGGCGGCGAACGTTCCCATCATCGTCGCCATCAACAAAGTGGACTTGCCCCAGGCGAACCCCGACCGTGTCAAGCAGCAGCTCCTCGAGCACGGCGTGGTCGTCGAGGAGTACGGTGGAGACTCCCTCGCGGTCGAGGTCTCGGCGGTCAAAGGCACCGGCATCGACGACCTGCTCGAGGCAATCAACCTCGTCGCCGAGCTGCTGGAGCTGAAGGCGAATCCCAATCGTCCGGCCAGCGGGTACGTCATCGAAGCGAAGCTCGACACCAGCCGCGGGCCCGTGGCCACCCTCCTCGTCAAGAACGGCACCCTGCGACGTGGCGACGCGCTCGTCGCCGGGGAGGCCCCCGGCAAGGTGCGCGCCATGTTCGACGAGAACGGCCGGCAGGTGAACGAAGCCGGGCCCTCGAAGCCTGTACAGGTGATGGGCCTGGAGCAGGTTCCCGAGGCGGGCGACCGCTTCCGCGTCGTCGCGGACGAGAAGACGGCACGGCAGATCGCCGAGGAGCGGCGAAGGGAGCGCGAAGCACGCGAGCAGCCTGCCCACGCTCACGTGGCCCTCGACACGCTGTTCAACGAAATCAGCGCCGGCAAGCTGAAGGAGCTCATCCTCATCGTGAAGGCCGACGTCCACGGGAGCGTCGAGGCCATCAAGACCGCCCTGGAGGGGCTGAGCACGCCCGAGGTGAAGGTGCGGATCATCCACGCGGCGCCCGGTCCCGTCACCGACTCCGATGTGATGTTGGCCGAGGCGTCGCGCGGGATCATCATCGCCTTCAACACCCGCATCGAGCCGACGGCGAAGAAGCGGGCCGAGCAGTCGGGCATCGAAATCCGGAGCTTCCGCATCATCTACGAGCTCATCGACGCCGTGCAGCAAGCCCTCACCGGCATGTACGAACCGGTGTTCGAAACCGTGGTCGACGGCCACGCGGAAGTCCGGGCCGTCTTCAAATCGAGCCGGGTCGGGCAGATCGCCGGCTGCTACGTCACCGACGGCACGATCCGCCGCGGAAGCTGGGTTCGCGTGCTGCGCAACGGCGAGGAAATCGCCCGGGGCCGGTGCGAATCGCTCAAGCGGTTCAAGGACGACGTCCGCGAGGTGCAGGCGGGTTACGAGTGCGGCCTCACCATCGGCGGGTTCGACAAGTTCCAGGAAGGCGACGTCCTCGAGTTCTACCACGAAGAGCGCGTGCGGTAAGTCCGCCTCCGCGCCCGACTGATGGGGTGAGGCGATGAGCAGGCGGACCGAACGGGTCGGCGAGCTCCTCCGACAAGAGCTGAGCGAGCTCCTCGTGCGAGGCGTGAAGGACCCACGGGTCGAGCACGGCCTCGTCTCGGTGACCGCGGTCGACGTTTCGCCCGACCTCCGGTACGCAACCGTGTACGTCTCCCACCTCGGCAGCGAGGAGGAGCGCGCGGAAGTCCTCGAGGGGCTGGAGCACGCGGCAGCCTACCTGCACAATGAGCTGGTGCGCCGCCTCTCCATGAAGCACGTCCCCCGACTCCGGTTCCGCTTCGACCCGTCGATCGAGCGGGGGGCACGGCTCTCCGTCCTCATCCGCCAACTCTCTCGCAAGGACGCCGAGCCGGAGCATGACGTTTAGGCAGCCGCAGCGCGACCGCCTCCACGGCGTACTCCTTGTCGACAAGCCCCCGGCGTGGACGAGTCACGACGTGGTGGCGAAGGTGCGCCGCCTCAGCGGGGAACGCCGCATCGGCCACACCGGCACGCTCGACCCGAACGCCACGGGCCTCCTGGTGCTCTGTCTGGGCCGCGCCACCCGCCTCGCCGAGTTCATGACCGCCCTCCCGAAGACGTACGAGGGCGAGATCGCGCTCGGGGTGCGGACGGATACGGATGACGCTGACGGCAACGTCCTCGAGGAGCGGCCCGTTCCGGCGTTCGACGAGGCGCGCCTCCGCGAGCTGGAGGAGGCGTTCACCGGTGAACTCCTCCAGCGGCCTCCTGCCTACAGCGCCGTGAAGGTCGACGGCGAACGCTCGTACGCCCTTGCCCGGCGCGGCGAAGCCGTCGAGCTGCCGCCCCGGCTGGTGACCGTCTACGAGCTGCGCCTCCGCCGGATAGCGCCGGACCGCTTGGGGATCCGCGTGCGATGCAGCGCCGGATGCTACGTCCGCGCCCTCGCCCGCGACATCGGCGAGGCCCTCGGGTGCGGTGCCCATCTCGCCTCCCTCGCGCGGACCGAGGTGGGCGTGTTCCGGCTCTCCCAGGCCCACACCCTCGACCAGCTCGCCGCGGCGAGTGCCGAGGGACGCCTCCCGGAGCTCATCTTGCCGCCGGACGAAGGGGTCGCTTCCTACGAGGCGGCGATCGTGACTCCCTCTCGCGCTTGGCGACTCGCCCACGGGGAGCTCATCGGCCCTTCCCCTCGCCCGTGGCGACCGAGCGAACTCGCCCGCCTCTACGATACCCGGGGAGAGTTCATCGGCATGGGCCGGGTGCTGGAAACGGGGCACATCCGCCCGCTCAAGGTGATCGCCGAAACGGGGTGACCGACGATTCGATGCCAAACGTCTTGACAGGATGCCAGGCGGCGCTATCATGCCAGC
This sequence comes from bacterium HR29, assembly GCA_002898215.1. Taxonomy (GTDB): domain Bacteria; phylum Chloroflexota; class Dehalococcoidia; order Tepidiformales; family Tepidiformaceae; genus HRBIN29. Next base: position 904,532 of record BEIF01000001.1, read on the forward strand.
GAGCTGCGGCGATTTGCGAAATTGCATAGGCGATCGCGCAATTCGCCGTCGAGGAAGGAGGGCAAACCATGGAGGCGTATTGCCTGAAGTGCCGCACGCGGCGCGAGATGAAGGACGCCAAGGCGGTCACGATGAAGAACGGCAAGCCGGCAACCCAAGGAGTGTGCCCGGTCTGCGGCACCACCATGTACAAGATCGGGAAGGCATCTTAGGGAGCCAGTAGCCCCATCACCTCGCGAAAGAGCGCCGCGTTGGCGGCGACGGCCGAGGAGCGGGGGGTGGGGGCGCCGGGCCAATCGGCGATCCTCCCCCCCGCTTCGGTGATGATCGGCTCGAGGGCGGCAACGTCCCAAAGGTTGAGTTCGGGGTCGAGCATTACCTCCGCTCGACCGGAAGCCACGAGCACGTAGCCGTAGCAATCCCCCCACGTGCGGGCCAGATGCGCGCGCCGAAAGAGCTCCGTGCCTCCCGGACGGGAGACGACCGCCCGCCAATCCGTCGCCAGGACGGTCGCCTCCTCGAGCGTGCCCAGGGAGGAAACGCGGCACGGCGCGCCGTTGCGGTACGCCCCGAGTCCGCGCGCTGCCCAGAGCGTCTCGCCCACCGCGTGACAGGCCACCACCCCCACGAGCGGCGTTCCCCGCCATTCGAGAGCGATGAGCGTCCCGAAGAGCGGCACGCCGTGCACGAACGCCTTCGTGCCGTCGATGGGGTCGACGATCCACCGCCCGGGGACCGCGCCGGCAACCTCCCCGTACTCTTCGCCGAGAAACCCGAAGCCCGGGGTCTCGCCGGCGAAGTACTCCCGCAGGAGGAGCTCGGCTCGACGATCCGCCTCGGTCACCGGTGTCGCGTCGGCCTTCAGCTCCGCCGATACTCCCTGCCAGTAAAGGCGAAGGATCACCTCGCCGGCACGGCGCGCCCCCTCGAGGGCGAGAGCGAGGAGGTCCTTCAGCTCCGAAGTGGAGAGGTCGCTCATGCGTCGTCGCCGGGGAGCGCGCCTTCCGCGCGCAGAGCGAGGAGCGCCTCCCGCCACGCCTCCAGCGTGCGGGCGATGTCCTCGGAGGTGTGGACAGCGCTGAGGATGCCGCCGTTGCCGAAGAGGTGGACGCCTCGGCAGATCATCGCCAGGTGCAGCAGGCGAAGGGTCTCGCTTTCGGTGCCGGCGGCCAGCGCGTCGTCCGGAAGGTCGAGCCCGTCGCTGTCGCCGTCCGGCGGCTCGACACCTTCGCGCAGGAGGATGCGGAAGACGCTCGCCTGCCCGTAGACGGCTCCGGGAATGTCCAGGTCGCGGAGGACCGAGTTCATCCCTTCGCGCAGCGCCCTTGCCCGCGCGGATGCGGTCCGCTGCGGCTCGCCTTCGCTCACCAGTTGCAGGCAGGCGACCCCCGCCGCGGCCGAGAGCGGGTTCGCGTTGAACGTCCCGGGATGCCCCACCTTCACCCCCCGGGGCTTGCCCGGCTCGGGGAAGGCGAGCAGCCCAAGGAGGTCGGCGCGCCCCGCCACCGCACCGCCCGGCAGGCCACCGGCGAGCACTTTGGCGAGGGCCGTCAGGTCCGGGCGAACGCCCTCCAGCGCCTGCACCCCTCCGGGGGCCCACCGGAACCCGGTCACGACTTCGTCCAGCACGAGGAGAACCCCGGCGTCCCGGCAGATTCCCGCGAGCTCCCGAAGGAACCCGCGCGGCAGGGGCACGGTCCCCATCGAGGCGCCCGAGGCCTCGACGATGACGGCGGCGATGTCCTTCCGGGAAGCGAGCGTCTCGCGAACGGCAGCGATATCCACCGGAAGGACGACCACCGTCCCGAGCGCCTCCTCCGGGATGCCGGCCGGGGCCGAGCCATCGTACCGGGCGGCCGCCACGACGTAGTCGTGCCAGCCGTGGAAGTGGCGTTCGAACTTCACGACGGCCGGCTTGCCGGTGGCCGCGCGGGCGAGACGGAGCGCCATCAGCGTCGCCTCGGTGCCCGACGAGGTGAATCGCACCGCTTCCGCGGAGGGCACGAGGCCGCAAACGAGCTCGGCCCAGCGGACCTCCAGCTCGTGGCCGGCACCGTAGTGCGTCCCGCGCTGCGCCTGACGGACCACGGCCTCGGTCACGACAGGGTGAGCGTGGCCCAGGAGGAGCGCACCGTGGCCCATGACGTAGTCGATGAGCTCGTGCCCATCGACATCCCATTTCCGGCTCCCGGCAGCCCTCTCCACCGCCACAGGGAAAGGGCGGAGGTAGCGGGCATCGTGCGTTACGCCGCTCGGAAGCACGCGCCGCGCCCGTTCGGCAAGCCGGCGCGAGTTCGGGTGGCGTTCGGCGTACTCAGCCTCGATGCCCATGGCAGCTCCGGGTTCGATGATACGGGACATGGAGATTCCGATGGGGGCCGCGTAGAGTAGGACGCGTCAATTCCGCGTGCGAGGAGCGGCGATGTCATCCGAGCGGCGCGAGCGGCATGCAGTGATGGAGCCCGGCAACCTCCTGATGCTCCAGGAACGTGAGCGGCTGTTGGCACGAATCCTGCGCCGGCACGGGTACCGGCGCCTCGACGGTGTGCGGGTCTTCGAAGCCGGTTGTGGCGGCGGCTACAACCTCCGCGTGCTCATCCAGTGGGGGGCCGACCCGGAACTCCTCGCGGGCATGGACATCGACGAGGAGGCACTGGAGTACGCCCGACGACATTCGCCCCCGCTTCGCCTCCATCACGGTTCGGCCGACCGCGTCCCGGAGCCCGACCAGAGCTTCGACCTGTCGTTGGCGTTCACCCTTTTCAGCTCGGTGCGGAACGAGGAAACAGCCGAGGGCATCGCCGCCGAACTCTTCCGGGTCACGCGGCCAGGCGGCCTCATCCTGGTGTACGACATGCGCCGCAGCAACCCCCGGAACCCGGCCGTGCACGCTATCGAGTTCGACGATATCCGCCGATGGTTTCCACGCTGTCCGGTGCGACGGTACACGCTCACCCTCGCGCCGCCCATCGCCCGTCTCCTCGGCGGCGCCGCGCCCTGGCTGTACGGCCCACTCGCGGCCATCCCGGTGCTGCGGACCCACGCGCTGTACGTCCTGCGGCGTCCGGCGACCTCGCCCTTTGCCGATACGCCGTAGCGGCCCGTCTGCCGATGTGGCAGGGTGTGAAGAGTACGTTACGAGGCCCGAGAGAAGGAGTGCTCTCGGCTCAGGCTATGGTACTCTAGGGCGTGGCTATGGGTTCGTACGATATCGCGGTCATCGGCGGCGGCCCCGGCGGGTACGTGGCCGCCATTCGCGCAGCCCAGCTCGGCTTCCGCACCGTCCTCTTCGAAGCCGACCGCGTGGGCGGCCTGTGCCTCAACTGGGGGTGCATCCCATCGAAAGCGCTCCTCCGCAACGCCGACGTCCTCACCCTCGTCCGGAACGCTTCGGCATGGGGGATCCGTGTCGATGGCGTCGAAGCCGACTACGGGGCCGCCGTGGACCGGAGCCGGAAGGTCGTCGACCAGATCGTCAGCGGCGTCGAAGGCCTCCTGCGGGACAACGGCGTGGACGTGGTATCGGCGCGGGCGCGTATCGCCGCGCCGGGCGTCGTGGAAGGTGGCGGGGAGAGGTTCGAGGCTCGATGGATCGTCGTCGCAACAGGCGGGACGCCGCGCCAGCTCCCCGGCGTCGAAGTCGACGGTGACGTCGTCATCACCAGCCGCGAGGCCCTCGCCAGGCGGAACGTGCCCGAACGGGCCGTCATCATCGGGGCCGGGCCTATCGGCGTGGAGTTCGCCCACCTCTGGTCCACCTACGGAGCGGACGTCACGCTGGTGGAACTGCTGGATACGGTCCTCCCCCAGGAGGACCCGGACGTGAGCCGGGCGCTACGGAGGTCGTTCGAGGCACGGGGCATCCGCTGCCTCACCAGCGCACGGGTGGGCGCAGTGGAGCGAAGCCCTTCGGGCGCCCGCGTCACCGTCGAGCACGCCGGCGCTCGGACCACCCTCGATGCCGACACGGTCCTCGTGGCCGTCGGATTCGTCGCCAACACGGCGGGCCTCGGGCTCGAGGAGCTGGGCGTCGCGACTGACCGCGGCTTCATCGCCATCGACGACGCCATGGCGACGAACGTGCCCGGCGTCCTGGCCATCGGCGATGTAACGGGGAAGCTCATGCTCGCGCATGTGGCTATGCAGCAAGGCGTCGCGGCGGTGGAGCGGCTCGCAGGCCGTTCCGTTCCGCCGCTCGACTATGTCCAAATGCCGCGGGCCACGTTCTGCCAGCCCCAGGTGGGCTCGGTCGGATACACCGAACCCGCCGCCCGGGCAGCCGGATTCGAAGTCCGCACGGGGCGGTTCCCGTTCACCGCCCTCGGAAAGGCGATCGCGGTCGGCGAAACCGAGGGCTTCGTGAAGGTCGTGGCCGACGCGGAGACGAAGCAGGTGCTCGGCATCCACGTCATCGGCCACGACGTCGTGGACCTCCTGGGGGAGGCATCGTTGGCCGTGCTCCTGGAAGTCACCACCGAGGAGCTCGGGTTCGCCGTGCGGGTGCACCCGACGCTCCCGGAGGCCGTGAAAGAGGCCGCGTTGGCAGTCGACGGCGAGGCAATCCACATCGCGCGGCGCCGCGCCCAGCGGGCAGCGGCGACCGGAGGAGGCAGCGCATGACGACTCGAACGACAACGCCGGAAGTCTTGGAGCGGATCGGCCGCGAGCGTCTCTTGGACTTCCTGTACCAAATGGTGTTCCTCCGGCGCTTCGAGGAACGTGCCGGCGAGCTTTACACGAAGGGGAAGATTCGCGGCTTCCTTCACCTCTACACCGGCCAGGAGGCCTGTGCCGTCGGCTCCATCTCCGTCCTCAGGCCGGAGGACCGAGTCGTTTCCCATTACCGCGACCATGGTCACGCCATCGTGAAGGGCGTCGACCCGAAGACGGTGATGGCGGAGCTCTTCGGGAAAGCGACGGGGTGCGCCGGGGGCCGGGGCGGCTCGATGCACCTCTTCGACGTCCAGAAGAACTTCCTCGGCGGCTACGCCATCGTGGCCGGGCACATGCCCATCGCCGTCGGGCTCGCCTTGGCCGCCAAGATGTCGGGCGAAGACTGGATCGCCATGTGCATCTTCGGCGACGGCAGCATCGCCGAGGGCGAGTTCCACGAATCCCTGAACCTCGCGGCGCTGTGGAAGGTCCCGGTGCTCTGGTTCTGCGAGAACAACCTGTACGGCATGGGCGTCCACCTGAAGGAATCGCTGGTGACGGACATAACCAAGCTCGCCGCCGCCTACGAAATCCCCGCCGTCAAAGTCGACGGTATGGACGTCGTCGCCGTGCACGAAGCGACGCGCGAGGCAGTGGAGTACGTCCGGCGGGAGAAGCGCCCGTACTTCATCGAGGCCGAAACGTACCGATACCGTGGCCACTCGATGGCCGACCCCGAGCTGTACCGGGTGAAGGAGGAGGTGGAGCAGGCCCGGAAGCGCGATTGTATCGAGCGCCTGCGGAGGCAGCTCGAGGAGGTCGGTTGGCTCGACGAGGCCGGCTTCCACGCCATCAACGAGCGAGCCGAGGCGGAAGTCGAGGCGTGCGTGCAGTTTGCCGAAGAGAGCCCCGAGCCGGGCATCGAGACGCTGTACGACCACGTGTTGAAGGGGGACCCTCATGGCCGTCCTACGAATGCGTGACGCCCTGCGCGAGGCCCTCCGCGAGGAGATGCGGCGCAACCCGAAAATCTTCCTCATGGGCGAGGACATCGGGAAGTACGGGGGCTCGTACGCGGTCACGGCCGGCCTGCTCGAAGAATTCGGCGAGGAGCGCGTCCGCGACACGCCCATCGCCGAATCGGTGATCGTGGGGGCGGGCATCGGCGCGGCGATGGCCGGCTACCACCCGATGGTCGAGCTGATGACCATCAACTTCAGCTTCTTGGCCCTCGACCAGATCGTGAACAACGCCGCCAAGCTCCTCTACATGTCGAACGGCCAGATCAACGTCCCGCTCGTCATCCGGATGGCCAGCGGAGGCGGCAGCCAGCTCGGCGCCACCCACAGCCACAGCCTCGAAGGGCTGTACGCGCACTTTCCCGGGCTGAAGGTCGTCTGTCCGGCGTTCCCGGCCGATGCCAAGGGTCTCCTCAAGCGGGCCTTCCGCGACCAGAACACCGTCATCTTCATCGAGCACACGGCGAACTACGGCCTCAGGGGCGAAGTCCCCGACGACCCGGATTTCCTCATCGAGTTCGGGCAGGCGAACATCGTGCGTGAAGGGCGCGACGTGACCATCGTCGGCTATTCGGGAAGCGTCCATCAGGCGCTGCGAGCGGCCGAGATCCTCGCGGAACAGGAGGAGGTCGAGGCGGAGGTCATCGACCTGCGCACCCTGCGACCCCTCGACATCGCCACCGTGGTCGAATCGGTGAAGAAGACCAACCGCTGCGTCGTCGTCGAAGACGATTGGAAGTTCGGGGGCTTCGCGGGCGAAATCGCCGCCCTGGTGATGGAGCACGCCTTCGACTGGCTGGATGCGCCAGTGGCGCGCGTCTGCAGCAAGGACGTTCCCATGCCCTACAATCGCACCCTCGAGTACGCGGCCTTGCCATCGGAGGAGGACGTCGTCGACGCCGTCCTCGCCATGTTCTAGGAGGCACCATGGCCTACGAAGTGACGATGCCCCAGATGGGCGCCGATATGACCGAGGGCACCCTCGTCCGTTGGCTGAAGAAGGTGGGCGACCGGGTGGAGAAGGGCGAGGTGATAGCCGAAATCGAGACGGATAAAGCGAACGTGGAACTCGAGGCGTTCCACAGCGGCACCGTCCTCGCCCTCATCGCGGAGGAGGGCCAGGTCGTACCGGTGGGCGAGGTCATCGCCTACCTTGGCGAACCTGGCGAGGAGGTGCCCACCGGGAAGGCTCCTTCCGTCGCGGCGGCGCCTTCGCGCCGTCGCGCGCCCTCGACCGACGGTGGAGCGGCCCCGGCAGCCGGCGCGCCGGCGGCGGAAGCTGCCGCGCCTTCCGCGCCCGCAGCGGGGGCCATGGAAGCCCCGTCCGCTGCGGGCGAGCGCCTGCGCGTTTCGCCGGTCGCGCGGCGCCTCGCGGAGGAAGCGGGCATCGACTTGAGCACGCTGCGCGGCACGGGCCCCGGCGGCCGGATCGTCCGGCGGGACGTGGAAGAGGCGATTCGCGCCCGGCAGGCTGCTCCCCCACCGACAGCCCCTGCGCCGACGCCCGCTGCGGCGGGAGCGCCTCCAACCGCGACCCCGGCCGCCGAGGCGGTGCCCACACCCGCCGGAGCGCGCACGGAGCCGCTGACGCGCATCCGCCAGGCCATCGCTCGGCGGATGACGCAATCGAAGCGGGAGCAGCCGCACTACTACCTCACCCTCGACATCGATATGACCGAGGCCCTCGCCTTCCGCGAGGCCCTGAACGCGACCGTTCCGCAGGACCAAAGGGTGACCATCAACGACCTCATCGTGAAGGCGTGCGCCATCGCCCTGCAGCGGCACCCGAAGTTCACGGCGAGCTATAGCGAGGAGGGTCTGCGGTACCCGAGCCAGATCAACATCGACCTCGGAATCGCCCTCGAGGAGGGGCTCATCGCCGCCTCCCTGCTGGACGTCGGAAACAAGACCCTCGGCCGGATCGCTGCCGAAAGCAAAGCCCTCATCGAGCGGGCGCGCGGCGGTCGCCTGCGAGCCGAGGAGTACGGAAGCGGCTGCTTCACGGTCACGAACCTGGGCGCCTACGGGGTCGAGACCCTCATCGGCATCATCAACCCGCCCCAGGCGGCGATCCTCGGCGTGGGCTCGGTGATGCCGAAGCCGGTGGTGCGCGACGGCCAGGTCGTGGTGCGCCAGATCATGAAGGTCGCGCTCTCGGCAGACCACCGAGTGACCGATGGTGCCGAAGGCGCGCGCTTCCTGAAGGAGATCCAGTCCCTCCTGGAGAATCCGGCAAGCCTGGCCCTCTAGGGGGAGTCACACGGGCGCCGGGCGCCCCTCCTCGCCGGGCTGCGGCGCGGCTACGGCATCGAACGGCAAGGGGCGCCCCATGACGTAGAAGGGCGCGCCGCCCGGTGCAAACCGCATCTCCGTGAGCACTTGGAAGCCGAGCCGCCGATACAGCCGATGAGCCCGGCTGTCACTGCGCGTCGAAAGGACGCAGGTCGCCTGGCGCACCCCCTCCAACAGGGCGGCGATGAGGGCGGTGCCGATACCGCGGTTCTGCCAGACGGGATGCACGGCGAGTTCCACAAGCTCGTACGCGTCCGAGAGCCAGCGCTCAGCGGCAGCCGGCTCGAGGGCGGCCGCGACGGCGTCGTGCCACCACTGACCGGGGGCACCGCGGTAGCCGTAGGTCATGCCCACGACCTCGCCAGTGTCGCTCACGGCGCAGAACGCCCGGAACCCCTCCCGGTACTGGTGGATCTCCACGATCCGCTCCCGCACCTCGTCGCCCCGGTCCGGGTCGCTGTAGGGAGGGAGGGCGAAGGCGGCGCTGTACACATCGATGGCCCCCGCGAAGAGGGGGCCATGGGTGGGAAGCGGCACGATTCGCCAGGCGCTCATCCCCGATACTGGACGCGCTGGCCCAAGCGGTCCTTGTTCAGCCGCTTGTTCAGGTGGAGACCCTCGAGGATGAACTCGATCGCCGAGGCCACTTCGCCCGGGGAAGCATTCGGTGCGACACGCGCCACCGCTTCGGCCATGCCCGGGATGTCGCGCTGGAGCTTCAGGTACTGGCCGCTCGGCACCATGTCGCCGACCTCGACCGAGATGCCCGACTTGAAGCGGGCCACGATGGGTTCGAGCTCGGAGAGATTGAAGGTGCGGTTGAAAACGGCCGCCACCGCGCCCTGCAACAGCTTCTCGATGATCTGCTCCTCGCGGCCCTCTTCCACCGTCTCGAATTCGACCTTTCCCGAGAAGGAGGGGATCACGTAGGGGAGGTCGCTGATTCGGGGCACGACCCGGTCCTCCCCCGTGATGATGGCCCGCCGCATGGCGTTGGCCAACAGGCTTTCGTAGTTGGCGATGCTCGCCCGTACGCTGACGCCCGAGCGCTGGTTCACATCGGGGCTGCGGCGCGCCAGCCGGCTGATCTCGGCGATGATCTCCTTCATGTAGCCCGGGACGGCCACGTCGAAATCGGCCGGCACGGGATGCGCCTCGGCCTCCATGATGTCGATCTCGTGCTCGATGCGGAGCGGGTAGTGGGTACGCACTTGGGCTCCGTACCGGTCCTTGAGCGGCGTGATGATCCGCCCGCGGTTCGTGTAGTCCTCCGGGTTCGCGCTGGCCACGATGTAGACGTCGAGGGGGAGGCGGATGCGGTAGCCGCGGATCTGGATGTCCCGCTCCTCCATGATGTTGAGGAGGCCGACCTGGATGCGCTCGGCGAGGTCGGGGAGCTCGTTGATGCAGAAGATGCCGCGGTTCGTCCGCGGGATCAGCCCGTAGTGGATGGTGAGCTCGTCGCTCAAATACCGTCCCTCGGCAACCTTGATCGGGTCCACCTCCCCGATGAGGTCGGCGATGGTGATATCCGGGGTGGCGAGCTTTTCGCCGTACCGCTCGCTGCGGTGGAGCCACTCGATGGGAGCCTCGTCTCCCGCTTCGGCAACGAGGTCGCGGCCCTGCTTCGTGATCGGCGCGTACGGGTTTTCCGGGATTTCACAGCCCGCCAGCACCGGCGTGTACTCATCGAGGAGGTTGACGAGCGAGCGGATGATGCGTGACTTCGCCTGGCCGCGCTCGCCGAGGAAGATGATGTCCTGCCCGGCGAGGATGGCGTTCACGATGTGCGGGATGACCGTCTCGTCGTAGCCGAAGATGCCGGGGAAGAGCCGCTCGCCGCGACGGATCTTCTCGATGAGGTTCCGCCGCATCTCCTCGCGGACCGGGAGAACCTTGTATCCCGATGCCTTCAGCTCTCCCAGCGTCCGCGGTCGTTCTAGACTCATGATGGTTCCTCTCCTCCCAACACTCCCCGGGACGGCACGGACGGGGCGTCGGTCTTGCGGTGGTGGGGGGACGGCCGGTGCGAACGCGCGTTCGGCATGGCTCCCTTCGATTCACTATAGGTAGCCAGGTAGGCGTGTCAACCAAGCGTCATCGCCACCGCGTTAGACTCGGGAGAGGACGCGATGAAGCTGTGGCCCTTTCGCCGGAAGCCGCTCATCACCGAGGACGTCTACGGCCGGCTGATGACCTCCTTCGGGCGCATCATCGACCGGGAGCCGTTCCTCAAAGGCCCGGCCGAGGCATTGGCCGACCGCGTCGCTCGCGAACGGCCCGAGCTGGTGGAGCGGGTCGACACGCGGTTCTATCGGGGTGCGGCCATCTACCACCTCCGTCTCCTCGCCGGCTCGTGGATCATGGCGCGCGAAGGAGGGGTGCCGTTCGAAACGGCAGAGGTTTTCGAAGAGGCGGTGATTTGGAAGTTCGCCGGCGCCGGCAAGGAGACGGGCTGGCTCGCTAAACGGGTCTCCCAGCTCGCCCGAGGCGAATTCGAACGCCGGACCGCTCAGGACGATTGAGGAGCCGCGTCGCCGGAGGAGTCCAGCCTCCGCAACGCCGCTTCCACCACGCGGGCGCAATCGACCATCTCGGGAACGACGAGGTACTCCTCCTTCGTGTGCTGGGCGTATCCCCCGCGCCCGATGACGACGCTGGCGATGCCGAAGCCGCGGAGGATGTTGCCGTCGGTTCCGCCGCCGAGCGGCTTCGGCTCCGGTTCGAACCCGAGCTCTCGGAGGACCGGGAACAGGAGCTGGACGGCGGGGTCGTCATCGCGCAAGGTGTAGCCGGGGTACTCGAGGCGAACGTCGACCTCGAGGCGCGCATCGGGATGACGAGCGCGAACTTCGTCCACCGCGCCCCGCACGCGCTCCGACAGCTCCTCCGCCCGCTTAGGGTCCATGGAGCGGAACTCGCCCTCGATGCGGCAGTAATCGGGGACGGCGTTGCGCACCGTCCCTCCGACGATCCGTCCTACGTTCGCCGTCGTCTCCGGGTCGAGGCGGCCCTGCGGCAGGCGAGTCACGACCTCCGCGGCGATGGCGATCGCGGGAACCCCCTTCTCGGGTTCGACTCCGGCGTGGGCCGCACGACCGTGCACCTCGATGTCGTACGTGTAGTGGTACGGCGCCTGGCCCTGGATATGGGACGGAGGCCCGCCGCTATCGATGACGATGGCCGTGCGCGCCCGGAATGCCGTGGGGTCGAGATGGCGCGCCCCGACCAGCCCGATCTCCTCTCCGCGCGTGATCGCGACTTCGACCGGGCGGTGAGGAACGCCGTCCTCGGTAAGCGAGGCCGCTACCTCGAGGATGACCGCGCAGCCGGCCTTGTCGTCGGCGCCGAGGATCGTGGTGCCGTCGGAGCGAATGACGTCGGGGCCGTCGAACCGGGGGCGGATGCCGCGGCCGGGCTCCACCGTGTCCATGTGCGCCGAGAGCAGGACGGGCTCGCCGGTTCCCTCGCGGCGGGCGATCACGTTCCCGAACGCGTCCTGGTGCGCTTCCCAGCCGAGGGCTTGGAAGCGGCGCACCAGCTCGGCGGCGACGGCATCCTCGCTCCCCGAGGGAGAATCGATGGCGACGAGGTCGAGGAAGGTCGACACGAGGCGGTCACGGTCGATCACGGCGGCCTCCACGAAGGGTTCCTTCGAGGCCCGAGCATACGCTATCGGCAACGCCGACCAGGAGCGGCGGGAGCCTCGCCGCCTAGAAGAGCGCCTGCGCCAGCTTCCGCTGGTACTCCTTGGTAACCGGGGAGTCGAGGCCGAGGATGTCGAAGACAGCCAGCATCGCTTTCCTGGCGGCGCCGTCAGCGAAGTTCCGGTCCAGCCGCACCGACTCGAGCAGCTCGTCGAGGGCGCGTTCGTACTCCCCTTGCGCCGCGAGCCAGACGCCGTACCGGTAACGAGCCCGTGGGTCGCGAGGGTTCCGGGCCGCTTCGCCGGCAAGGTCCTCGTGCGCGTGACGTTTCGCGAACCCCTCGAGGAAGATGCGGTGACGGATGACTTTCGCCTGGCGGTCGGCGGGCAATCGGGCGAGAAGCTGCTCCGCCTCCTCCGTTCGCCCCAGGCGAGCGAGCGTATCGCCGAGGCCGACGATGGCATCGCGGTTGGAGGGTTCGGCCGCCAGGACCTCCCGGAACTTCGCCTCCGCCGTGGCAAGGTCGCCCGCTCGGAGCGCGGCCTGGGCGGCCGCCAGGGCGGGGTTGGCCGGAGCGCCGACCACCCGTTCGAAGAAGGCGCGAACCTGGGGTTCCGGCAGGGCACCGACGAACTCGGCCACGACGCGGCCGTCTCGGAAGGCCTTTACCGCGGGGATTCCGCGGATGTTGTACTGCATGGCCGTGCGCGGGTTTTCGTCGGTGTTCAGCTTCGCCAGCACAACGCGGCCATCGAACTGCGCCGCGACGCGTTCGATGATGGGGCCGAGCATGCGGCAAGGGCCGCACCACGGTGCCCAGAAATCGACGACGACAGGCACCTCTTTCGACCTCTCGAGCACCTTGGAGGCGAAATCGGCGTCGCTCACCTCGATGACCGCAGCGTCGGCCGGCATCGCGACCTCCTTCGTGAAGGAAGGTTTGCTTCTAGCGTACGGAACCGGCAGGAGGGATCGCCAACAGCGGGGCCGCAGTGGTGTACGCTAGAGGGGGACGCCCAGCGGGCCGGGTGGCCGCTGCGGGCGCTGCCCGCAGAGGAAAGTCCGGACTCCACCGGGCAGGGTGCCAGGTAACACCTGGGCGGCGCGAGCCGACGGAAAGTGCCACAGAAACATACCGCCGGGAGTTTCCCGGTAAGGGTGAAATGGTGCGGTAAGAGCGCACCGGCGTCCCGGTAACGGGGCGGCCAGGCAAACCCCACCCGGAGCAAGGCCGAATAGGGGAGGAGGGAGCCCGGCCCGTTCGCACTCCCGGGTAGGCCGCTAGAGCGCCGCAGCGATGCGGCGCCCAGAGAGATGGCCACCGCCCGCGCCGCGGCGCGGGTACAGAATCCGGCTTATAGGCCCGCTGGGCGTTCTACGACCGTTCGAAGGCGAGGTTCGCCAAGGCGTCCGCTCGGCGGTTCTCCTCCCGGCGCACGTGGCTCACTCGCCATTCGCGAAACCTCCCCAGCTCCCGCATCAGCTCGTCGTACAGGGGCCGCAGCTTCGCATCCTTCACGCGGTACCGGCCCTCGAGCTGGCGCGCCAACAGCTCGCTGTCGACGCGAAGTTCGACGCTCTGGGCCCCGAGGCGAGCGGCGAGCCGGACACCCTCGATGGCGGCGGTGTACTCCGCCTGGTTGTTCGTGGCCACCCCGAGCTGCCGGCTGAGAGAGGCGAGCTCGCGCCCCTCGCTATCGACCACCGACACGCCGATGGCCGCCGGGCCGGGGTTGCCCCGGCTGGCGCCGTCGGCGTAGACGACCAGCTTCATCGTCGGCTCACGCCCGGAGGAACACCCGCACCTGGGCCCCGTCGACCTCGACCCGGTCGACGACCTCCCGCAGGGCGGCTTGGAGTTCCTCGAAGGGGAGCTGGTCCCACAGCGCCGCGAGCCGGTCGCGGAGCTCGGCCATGCGCCGGCGGCGGTCCGCTTCGTCCCGCTCGGCGGCGAGCCGGTCGCGCAGGTGACGGATCTCCGCGTCGACCTCCTGCATTTCCGCCACCACGTCCGACCCGAGAGCACGCATCCGTTCGACGGTGATGTGACCGTGGGCGGCATCGGCCACGAGCTCTTCGAGCTGGCGCTGCAGGCGGCGCCGGCGGCCTTCCAGTCGCTCGATCTGGTTCTGGAGGTCGAGCGTGAAGGCATCGGAGTCCCCCGCCCGTCGCACCCGGGTTGCCGTCTCACCGCCTTCGGCGAGCTGTTCGCGGACCTTCGCTTCCAGTTCGGCCGCGCGCTGCGTGTTGTAGTCGCAGGCGTTCTGGTTCGTGCGCGTTTCGCACTGGTAGTAGCGGTAGAGCCCGGCTCTGCGCTCCCCATCCTTCGTCATCCACGATTGCCGGCGCGAGACCCCGATCATCCGGTTGCCGCAGCGGGCGCAATGCACGAGGCCGCTCAAGAGGAACGGCGTGACACTGCGCGCGCGAGCCTTCGCGCCCCGACGCTCCATCCGCTCCTGGACGCGACGGAAGTCCTCCGGCGAGACGAGCGCGGGATGGCTACCCGGGACCCGAACGCCGAAGCGTGAGTAGGTCCCCAGGTAGACGCGGTTGCGAAGGATGTCGCGCACGGTCACCATCGACCACCGGCCGCCCTTCCTGGTGCGGATCCCCTCCTGGTTGAGCTGGCCGGCGATACGTCGGATGCCCATGCCCTCCTGGAGGTAGAGCCGGAAGATGTACCGCACGACCACGGCCTCGTCCGGGACGAGCTCGAGGCGATTCCGCGGGCCCACGCGGTAGCCGTAGGGCGGGCGGCCCAGCACCTCGCCCCGCACAGCCTTTCGCCGCATCGCCGAACGCACACGCTCCGAGATGGGCGTGCCTTCACCTCGTTCGGCCCAAGTATCGACCAGTTGGCGGGCGGCTTCGCCCCCTGTGTCGGCCGTCACGACGCGCACTCCCAGGGCCTCGATAGCGAGGAGCTTGGCGGCGGCTTTGCCGAGATCCTTGCCGAGCACCCCGAGCGAATCGACCACGACGAGCGTGAACCCGTGGCCGGCCTGCCGGAGGTACTCCAGCATCTGGCGGAAGCCGGGAGGGTCGGGGGCGTCGAGGTCGGTATCGAGGAAGGTCGCCGCCACTTCGTACCCGTGCGCCTGACAGAATTCGAGGAAGGCGCGGCTCTGGTCGGCGATGGGACGGCGGACCCCGCCCCGCTTGGCGCCATCGACGAAGTACGCCACGGCACGCATCGCGTCAGCCTACCACGAGGATGCGCTCGCAGTTGGGGCAGCGAGCCACCCCTTCCGGAGCGCGGGCGGCGCGCCGAACCGCATCGGGGACGGTGACGTGGCAGGCGGTGCACGTACCGGCTTGGATGCGGGCCACCGCCATGCCTCCCTTCCGACGACGGAGTTCCTCGTACAGAGCGACGAGCTGCGGTGGCACGGCCGGGAGGCGGCGCTCACGCTCGGCCGCCGTGCGGTCGAGCGCCGCCTCGAGGGCGGTGCGCTCCTGGCGGAGGGCGGCCGATTCGGCCTCCCACTCCCGCTCCCGCGCCGCGAGCTCCCTCCGCGCTTCCTCCAACCGACCCTCGGCCTCCTCGACCTGGGCCAAGACGTCCAGCAGCGCGTCTTCGTGCCGGCCGCGCTGCGCCTTCAGCGACTCCACCTCGCGGGCGATGCTCTCCAGCTCTTTCGGGCTCCGCACCGAGCCGTCGTACAGCCGCCGCTCTTCGGGGACGATCTTGGCGTTCAGGTCAGCGATACGAGCCTCCTCCTCCCGCTGGCGGCGACGGAGCTCGCGCAGTTCCGCCTCACGGTCGGCAACGGCAGCGCGCGCCTCCTCGAGCGCTTCGTTGTGCGCCAAGCGGGCATCGATCGCTTCGATGCGCGCCCGAAGGCGGGCGAGTTCGTCGTCGGCAAGCTGGAGCGCTAGGAGGGCAGTCGCGTGGCTCATGAGGCTAACCCTAGCGCAAACAGTAGCGGGACGGTGCTCCCCGCTCCAGACCGCGGGAGGCGATCGAGAAGATTTGAACGGTGGAGGGGCGATTATGACGCCTCGTGCCGAAGGGCTCGAAGGTGCGGATATACTGAGCGTGAGGCTGCTGGAGGGGATCCCCGATGATCTTCAACGCCGCCCAGCTGCTGCGGGAGCGCCCTGGCGCGACCCGCTCGTACGACTTGGAGCCGGAGTTCCCGGTCCACCGCGGACACGTGGAGCTGTTGCGGGTGCCCAAGGGGGTGCTCGTGACGGCCGATATCGACGTCATCCTCGAGGCGGAGTGCGCCCGTTGCCTCGTCGCGTTTGGCTATCCGGCCACGCTGCACATCGAGGAGGTGTTCTACCAGCAGGTGGACGTCGACACCGGCGCGCGGATCGAGAGCGGGGCGCAGCCGGGCGACTTCCTCATCGGGCTGGACCACACGATCGACATTACCGAGGCCGTCCGGCAATATAGCCTGATGGCGGCTGCCATGCAGCCGCTATGCCGGCCCGATTGCCCCGGGCTCTGCCCGGAATGCGGTCAGGACCTGAGCATGAGCGACTGCGGCTGCGACCGCACGCAGAGCGACCCGCGGTGGTCGGCGCTGGCAGCGCTGAAGCAACGACTCGATGGATGAGCACGTGAAGGAGCGACCGGATGCCGCCGCTTCCGAAACGGAAGTACCCGAAGTCGCGTCAGGGGAAGCGCCGCAGTCACCTGGCCGTCAAGATCCCCCACATCGTGGAGTGCCCCCGGTGTCGGAATCCTCGTCCAGCGCACCACGCCTGCCCGATCTGTGGAACGTACCGTGGACGGGAAGCGGTGCGCATCCCCTCGCCGGACCTGGAGAGCTGAGCGCCACATCCCCGCAGCGGTTCGTCCCGCTGGAGGAGCCTGTCCGGACGGGCGAGGCGTGGGTATTCCCCGGCCAGGGCTCGCAGTTCGTCGGGATGGGGAAGGAGCTGTACGAGGCCTTCCCCTCGGCGCGTGAGCTGTACGACCGAGCGGACGAAATCCTCGGATTTCCGTTGAGCCGCATCTGCTTCGAGGGCCCCGAGGAGGAGCTTCAGCAGACCCGGAACACACAGCCTGCCATTGCCGTGACCAGTCTCGCCTTCCTCCGGGCGGCCTGCGAGGTGAACCCGGAGCTCCGGCGGCGGCCGCAATTCGTGGCCGGGCACTCCCTCGGGGAGTACTCCGCACTCGTGGCCGCGGGCGCCATGGACTTCGACGACGCCGTCCGCCTCCTCCGCGTGCGCGGCGAGCTGATGCAGCAGGCGGGCGAGCGGAATCCAGGCACGATGGCGGCCATCATCGGCCTCGACATCGCCGACTGCGAGGAGGTGTGCCGGGAGGCCGGTGCGGAGATCTGCAACGTCAACGCGCCCGGACAGATCGTCATCGGCGGTCGGCGCGAGGCGGTGGTCCGCGCGATGGACTACGCCAAGGCGCGCGGGGCGGCGAAGGTGATCCCGCTCGCCGTAAGCGGCGCTTTCCACAGCTCCCTGATGCGGCCGGCGGGAGAGGGTATGGTCGCACCGATCGGCGAGGCGGCCATTCGGGACGCTATCGTGCCGGTGGTCGCCAACTGCACGGCGCGCCCCATCACCGACGAGCTCTCCATCCGGCACGAGCTCATCGACCAGGTGTGCCGTCCAGTGCAGTGGAGCGCGACCGTGGAGTTCCTCGAGGCTCAGGGCGTGACGAACTTCGTCGAGTTCGGCCCGGGCCGCGTCCTCACCGGCATCATCAAGCGGATGGTGCGGAAGGCGAACGTCCACAACGTGAACAGCGTCGACACCCTTCGGCTCCCGTGGTGAGATGAGCGCAGGACGGCCCCTCGAGGGACGGGTGGCCCTCGTGACCGGCGGGTCCCGAGGTATCGGCCGGGCGATCTGTATCGAGCTCGGTCGACAAGGGGCGCGCGTGGCGGTGAACTATCGGGAACGGGCCGACGCCGCCGAGGAGGTCGCGCGCATCATCCGGGAGAGCGGGAGCGAGGCCATCGTCGTGCGGGGCGACGTGGCGAGCCCGGACGACGCCGCTTCCATCGTCCAGGAGACGGTGGCGGCGTTCGGCGGACTCGACATCCTGGTGAACAACGCCGGCATCACGCGTGACGGCCTCCTCCTCCGCATGTCCGAGCAGGACTGGGATGCCGTTCACGACACGAACCTGCGTGGAGCCTTCCTCGTTACCAAGGCCGCCCTTCGCCACCTCTTGCGTTCGAAGGCCGGGCGGGTGGTGAACATCTCCAGCGTCGTCGGCGTGATGGGGAACGCGGGCCAGGCCAATTACGCCGCAGCGAAGGCAGGGCTGATCGGGTTCACGCGCGCCCTGGCGCGGGAAGTCGCCTCGCGGGCGGTCACCGTGAACGCCGTGGCCCCAGGCTTCATCGAGACGGACATCACCGCCCAACTCTCGGAGAAGCAGCTCGCAGCCATCCTGCCGCAGATTCCCCTGGGGCGAGTGGCGAAGCCCGAGGAGGTGGCGCCGCTGGTGGCCTTCCTTGCCAGCGACGCTGCCGCGTACATCACGGGGCAGTGCATCCACGTGGACGGCGGTATGGTGATGGCGTGATCGACACCACCGACAGTGTCCTCCGTCGGGTTCGCTGCTTGGCCCTGGAAGCGCTCTACGAAGCCGACACGGCAGGGCACGACGCTGAGCGCGCCTACAATCGCCGCCTCCACGAGGTGGCCGAGGAAGACCCGGAGGTGGCCAAGCCCGGCCCGGCCGGCTACGGCCGCGGAATGGTCCGCGGGGTGATGCGCATGCGCGAAACCATCGACCGTTACATCGCTGCGGCAGCGACCCAGCGGCCCCTCGACGCGATGCCCGTCATCGACCGGAACATCCTCCGCCTTGCCATCTGGGAGCTCCTCTCCGATAATGCGGCGCCGGTCGGAGCCGTCGTGAACGAGGCGGTGGAGCTCGCACATCGTTATGGAGGGGAGGCGTCGCCAGGGTTCGTGAACGCCGTCCTGCATACCGTGAGCGAACGCATCCGCGGCCAGCGGAAGCGCACGGAGGGATAGCGCGGAGCGGGCCGTCCCTGCATCCTCAAATACCACACAACGACGAAGGAGATTGCACCCGTGGCTACAGTCTTCGAGCGTGTCCGCGCGATCGTCTGCGAACAGCTGGGAGTGGACGAGGACCAGGTGACTCCCACGACCTCGTTCGTCGAGGACCTGAACGCCGACTCTCTCGACCTCGTGGAGCTGATCATGGCGCTGGAGGAAGAGTTCGGCGACGAGGCGCAGATCGAGATCAGCGACGAGGACGCTGAGAAGATCGTGACGGTCCAGGACGCCGTAGACTATCTGAAGGAGCACGGCGTCGAAGACAAGTAGCCCTGCCCCCGGGGCAGGGCCCCCGGGGAGGGGTGCGTGGAGTTCCTGGGGATCGGCTACCAGGAGATCCTGGCCATCCTGCTGGTGGCCCTGATCTTCCTCGGCCCCGAGCGGCTCCCGCAGGTGGCGTACCAGCTCGGACGGGCGGTGCGTACCATGCAGCGGTACGCCCGCCTCGTTCGCGACGAGTTCCGCGAAGAGCTGCAGATGCTCGAGGAGGAGTACAAGGGCATCCGGGCCGAGATGGAAGCCGCCCGGGCCGAGCTCCGCGCCCACGAGGCGGAGCTGCGCGCCCGTCTCGAGGAGACGAACCGGGAGCTGGAGCGCGTACGCCGGGAAGCACAGGCGGGGCTGCAGCCGCTCCCCGCGGCCACATCCCGGGTCACGCCGGCGACGCCTCCATCCAACGGCTCCCCTCCCGCCGCCTCCGCTGCCACGTCGGCATCCTCTCCCGCCTCGGCGACACCGCGCGAGAGTGGGCCGCCACGCGACCCCCTGGTCTTTTAGGGGAGGAGGTGCCGAATGGCGCAGGGTACGAAAACGGAGGAGGGCCAGCGCCAGGAGCTCCGGACCGCCGAGGAGTTCACCGGCGGACCGGAGATGACCCTCATCGAGCACCTCATCGAGCTCCGGCGACGGGTCATCATCTCGGCGCTGGCCGTGGTCGTCGGCATCGTCATCTGCGCCGTCTTCTGGGAGGACATCCTCGGCTGGCTGTTGGCCCCCGCACGGGAGCGGAACCCCGACTTCCAGGTCTCGAGCTTCTCCCCCACCGACCGGATCGCCATCCTCTTCCGCATCGCCCTGTACGGCGGCCTCCTCGTGGCGTCGCCGGTCGTCGTCTACGAGATCCTCGCCTTCGTGGTGCCGGGGCTCACCCCCCGGGAACGGCGCCTCGTCCTCCCGGTGCTGTTCGGCAGCGCTTTCTTCCTTCTCGGCGGGATGGCGTTCGCCTACTGGGTGATTCTCCCCGCCTCGCTCGGCTTCCTCCTCGACTTCGGCTCGGAGAACATCCGGAACGTCATCGGGATCCGCCAGTACGTCGACTTCGTGACCCGGATCGTCTTCTGGGTCGGCGTCTCCTTCGAGCTGCCGATGCTGATGATGTTCCTCTCCCGTCTGGGAGTGGTGACGGCGGGGAAGATGCTAGGCCTCTGGCGATACGCCCTGGTCGCCGTGTTCGTGGTTGCCGCGGTCGTCACGCCGACGCCCGACCCCCTCACGCAGTCCTTGGTGGCAGGGCCGCTGTTCGTTCTCTACTTCGTCGGGGTGGTCCTCGCCTGGATGGCGCGCCCGCGAACGCGTGAGGAAGATTTCGGGATATGAGGGTCCCGCGCGGCGCGCGAGCGGCGGCCATCGGCGCGGCGGGCGGCCTCTTCGCGGGCCTGACAGGCGTGGGCGGAGGAGCCATCCTCGTTCCTTTGCTCGTGAGTGCGCTGCGCATGCGGCAGCATGCGGCGCACGGCACGTCGCTGGCGGTCATCGGCGCCGGGGCACTCGCCGGGGCGGCGACGTATGCCCGGACGACCAGCATCGACTGGCCGCTGGCGATGACCCTCCTGCCGACCGCGCTGCTCGGTGCGGCAGCGGGGGCAACGTTCGTCCAGCGCATCCCGGCCATCAGGCTGCGCGCGCTCTTCGGAGCCTTCCTCTTCGCGGTCGCTCTCCGCATGGCGCTCCCCCTTGGCGGGGCTGCCGCGCACGTCGACGGAGTTTGGAGGCTCCTCCTCGGCGCCGGAACCGGCCTGGCGGGCGGCCTCCTCTCGGGCGCGCTCGGAGTGGGTGGCGGAGCAGTCTTCGTACCGGCGCTCGTGCTCCTCTTCGGCGAAAGTCAGCACGCCGCCCAGGGCGTCTCGCTGGCGGTCATCGTTCCCACCGCGGCTGCGGGCACGGCGACCCACTGGCGCCACGGGAGCGTCGACGGCTCCGTCGCCGCCTGGCTGGCGCTGGGAGCGGTGCCGGGTAGCGCCGCAGGAGCGGCGGTGGCATCATCCCTCCGAGCCGATGTCCTCCAGCGCGGCTTCGCAGCCGTCCTGCTGGCCGTCGGCGCCCAGATGGTGTGGAGCGGCTGGCGTGCCGCCCGCACTCCCGCAGCGCAGGTGGAGGGAACCCCGACGCATGACGCCGGATGAGAAGCGCGCAGCCATCGAGCAGCTCGAGCGTGAGGTGCGCAGCTGTACGCGGTGCGCCCTCGCCGCGACCCGTACCAACGCCGTTCCCGGTGAAGGCCCCGTCACCGCGGAGGTCATGTTCATCGGCGAAGCGCCGGGGGCGAACGAAGACCGCCTGGGCCGCCCGTTCGTGGGCCAGGCCGGCGCGTTCCTCGACGAGCTCCTCGCTGCCGCAGGCCTGCGCCGGAGCGAGGTCTACATCTGCAACGTGCTGAAGTGCCGCCCGCCCGGCAACCGGGATCCCCTGCCGGGCGAAATCGAGGCCTGCCGCGACTACCTCGACCGCCAGATCGCGATCGTCGATCCCCTCGTCATCGTGACCCTGGGGCGGTACTCCATGGCCCGCTTCTTCCCGAACCAGTCGATTTCGAAGATCCACGGGAAGGCGAGGCAGGTCGGTACGCGTTGGTACGTCCCGATGTACCATCCGGCCGCAGCCTTGCACCAGCAGAGCCTGCGCGAGACGATCGTGGAGGACTTTCGCGCGCTGGCCGATGTGCTGCGCGCGGCTCGGGCAGCCCGCGCGAGCCGTTCCCCTGAACCTCGCGAGGTGCCCGCCTCGCAGATGCGATTGTTCGATTGAGCTTTATGTCACGTCCTCCCCTCCGTGTCATCCCCCTCGGCGGACTCGGTGAGATCGGCCGGAACATGATGCTCCTCGAGTACGCCGATGACCTCATCGTCATCGACGTCGGGCTCATGTTCCCGGAAGAGGAGATGCTCGGCGTCGACCTCGTGATTCCCGATTTCACCTACGTGCGTGAGCGGCGGGATGCGCTCCGCGCCGTGTTCCTTACGCACGGACACGAGGACCACGTCGGCGCCCTGCCGTACTTCCTCCGCGAGTTCCAGGTTCCCGTGTACAGCACGAGGCTCACGGACGGACTCGTCCGGGTGAAGCTCGCGGAGCATCGGCTGCTCGACCGCGCGGAACTCCACGTCGTCAAACCCGGCGACGTCATCCGCGCGGGCGTCTTCGAAGTGGAGTTCTTCCAGGTGGCGCACAGCATCCCCGATGCCTGCGGGCTCATCATTCGCACTCCGTACGGTCCCGTCGTTCACACGGGCGACTTCAAGTTGGACCACACCCCGGTGATGAACCAGCACACCGACCTCATCCGCCTGGCCCAGGTGGGCGCGGAAGGGTGCCTCCTCCTGCTAGCGGATTCGACCTACGCGGAGCAGGAGGGCTTCACGCCCAGCGAGGAGTTGGTCGGCCACGCCTTGCGAAACATCATGGCCGAGGCGCCCGGGCGCGTGATCGTAGCGACGTTCGCTTCGCTCATCTCCCGCGTCCAGCAGGTCATCGATGCAGCCGTCGCCACCGGGCGAAAGGTGTTCGTCACCGGCCGCTCCATGATCGACAACGTCGCCATGGCGCAGCGGCTCGGCTACCTGAACGTACCGGAAGGACTCCTCATCGGCGTCGATGAGATGCGCAGCCTCCCGCACCGGCAGCTCGCCGTGATCACGACCGGCAGCCAAGGAGAGCCGACGAGCGCCCTGACGCGCATGGCGAACGGTGACCACCGCCACATCACCATCACCAAGGGGGACACGGTGGTCCTTTCCGCCACGGCCATCCCCGGGAACGAGCACGCCGTCTTCCGGAACGTCGATAACCTCTTCAGGCTCGGGGCGAACGTGCTGTACAACCGCGTGGCGAACGTGCACGTCCGCGGCCACGCGAGCCGCGAGGAGCTGAAGATCATCCAGAGCATCGTCCAACCGGAGTACTTCGTTCCCATCCACGGCGAGTACCGGCACCTGGTGGTCCACGCGCGCCTCGCCGAGGCGGTGGGGGTGCCGGAAGGGAACGCCTTCGTCCTCACCGACGGGGACGTCCTGGAAATCGACGACACGTGCGCCCGCATCGCTGGTCGCGTTCCCGCGAGTTATGTTTATGTCGACGGGCTCGGCATCGGCGACATCGACCAGCACATCCTCCGCGACCGGGCCCACCTCTCGACCGACGGCGTCGTTGTCGTCATCGCTACCGTCGACAAGCTGACCGGGAAGCTCACACGGCCGGCCGACATCCTGACGCGCGGGTTCGTCGACGAGGCCGAACAGAGCGAGCTGCTGGACCAGTGCCGAGAGGTGGTGGCGAAGTCGCTCGCGCTCGCCGACCACATCGCCGATTTCGGTGAGGTGAACAGCCGCATCAAGGACGCGGTGGGGCGATTCCTCTACGAGAGGACCCGCCGCCGCCCCATGGTGCTGACGGTAACGGTCGAGGTGTAGTATTCCTAAGTCGAAAGGCCTCCGGAGCGCTGGCGGGGTGGGCTCCGGTGGCGAGCGAGGTGCGCCCATGGCTGCACGTGCAGGCGCGCGGCCCCGCCCAGTCCGCGCGCGCCGGCGACGCCGGTCCCGCAATCTTTGGCAACGGCTTCAGCTCCGGCGGCTCGCACGGGCCGAATTCATCGGCCTCGCCCTGGCAGCGGGCGCCGCCGCAGCAGTCCCTTGGCTCATCGACGTCCCGACGGCCGCGCAGGCCGTCCGGCGAGCGGTGCTCGAATCGCTCGGCTTCGGCGTGCTGCTCCTCTCCCTGGCAGCCATCGCCGGCGGCATCGTCGTGCATCGGCGCCTGCACCGCAGGCACCCCCAGGCCGTGCTGCGCTACGGAGTCGGCACGCTCGCCCTGCTCCTGTTCGCATGGGGAGCGCTAGGCCTGAACCACGCCGACTGGACGATCGGCGGGGTTTCGATGCGAGACGTCTCCCTCGGCGGTCGGGCGGGCGAGGCTATCGTCGGCTCCTGGTGGCGCATCCTCCTGTGGCTGGCAGCAGGCGGAGCGGCCGCCTGGCTCCTGGCGCCGCGCCCGACGGCCTGGGCGGTCCGCAACGCGCCGCGTTGGGCCGCGGAAGCGTGGAAGCGACGGTACCCACACCGCACGGCTTCCGCAGCCTGGCGAGCGACCCGCACCCTCAGGCGAGCCGCCGCCCTGCCGTTCCGGCGCCGCACCCCCGGCGACATCGTGATCGACGCGACCCTCACCGGGTTCGCTCCGCCCGTCGAGGAGCAGCCGCGCGTCTTCCGACCGTCCTTCGACCCCGCCTCGCCCGGCTCGATCATCGGGGTGGGCGCCGCCGCTGCCTTCCGGCACGAGCCTCCCCCCGAGCCGCCGGCCCTCGACGAGCCGGCCTCCGACGCCGAGTCGGTACCGGACGCCGAGGCGCCGGAGGAGCCTCGACAGCTCCCGCTCACGCTGGAGGCCACGCCGAGCGGCTGGCAGCTCCCGCCGCTCGACCTCCTGAACCCGCCCCAGCCCACTTCGAACCGGAAGCACGACAACGCCGCTCGGGCGCAGCTCATCGTGGATACCCTCGCCTCCTTCGGCGTAGACGCATCGGTGGTGGAGATCAACGAGGGCCCGACGGTGACCCAGTTCGGCGTGGAGCCGGGCTGGGAGATCCGCTACAAGGAAGTGCCCCTGAAGGACGAGCGCGGGCGGCCGATCATCGGCCCGGACGGCCGCCCGAAGACGGAGCGCATCGAGGTCGGGCGCACACGCGTGCGGGTGAATCGCATCACCGCCCTCCAGAACGACCTCGCTCTGGCACTCGCCGCGCCGAGCCTGCGCATCGAAGCACCCGTGCCCGGCCGGGCCATCGTCGGCATCGAGGTTCCGAACGATACCGCCTCCGTCGTGACCCTGCGCGGCGTGATGGAGACGAAGGAGTTCCGGGAGCTGGCACGGAAGTCGAAGCTCGCCCTTGCCCTCGGTCGGGGTGTGGCCGGGACGCCGGTGGTCGCCGATTTGGCGAAGATGCCTCACCTCCTCATCGCGGGCGCGACGGGAAGCGGCAAGAGCGTCTGCATGAACGCCATCATCACCTGCCTGATGATGAACGCCACGCCCGACGAGGTGCGCTTCGTCATGATCGACCCGAAGCGGGTGGAGCTCACCGCGTACCGGGGCATCCCGCATCTGGCCTTCAGCGAGGTCATCGTCGACGTCGACAAGGTCGTCGGCGTCCTCCAGGCGGTCGTGTCCGAAATGGAGGCCCGGTACAGGAAGTTCGCCGAAATGGCTGTCCGGAACATCGAGGCGTACAACCGCCATCCCCGGGTGCTGCGGAAGCTGCCGTACTGGGTCGTCATCATCGACGAGCTGGCCGACCTGATGATGGCGGCCCCCTTCGAAGTCGAGAAGCTTCTCTGCCGGCTGGCCCAGCTGGCACGCGCGACGGGCATCCACCTCGTGGTGGCCACCCAGCGGCCCTCGGTCGACGTCGTCACCGGACTCATCAAGGCGAACTTCCCCACCCGCATCGCCTTCGCCGTCACATCCCAGACCGACTCGCGCACCATCCTCGACATGGGCGGCGCCGAGAAGCTCCTCGGCCGGGGCGACATGCTCTACCTGCCCACCGATGCGGCGAAGCCCATCCGCATCCAGGGCGTCTACGTTTCCGATGCCGAAATCGAGCGAGTGGTCCAGTACTGGAAGGACGAGCGCTTCGCCGGGCTCGCCCCCGAACGCGCCGACGCGCTCCTGGAGCAGGCACTTGTGGCGAGGAACGGCGGCGACGAGGACCTGGGCATGTCGCCGGACGACCCGCTTCTCTCCAGGGCGCGAACACTGGCGATGAGCCACCGGCGCATCTCTCCGTCGATGCTCCAGCGGCGCCTCGGCATCGGTTACATGAAGGCCGCGAAGCTCATCGAGGCGCTGGAGGCCGAGGGCATCGTCGGCCCCAGGGAGGAGGGGGAATCGCGCCGCGTGCTCGTCCGCGACGTAGCCGACGAGGACGAGGCGTGGAGCTGATAGACTGATGCCCGTGAAGCCGTTCCGAGGATTGCTCCGGCGGCAGCCGGGCGAGCGGACGCCCGAGGCCGAGCCGGAGCGCTGTCTCTCCTGTCAGGCGGACCTGCGCGAATCGCGGCTGTACGCGCAGTACAAGGTCTGCCACGCGTGCGGGTTCCACTACCACCTCACCGCCCGGGAGCGCATCGCCCTGCTCGCCGACCCGGGCACGTTCGACCCCCACGACGAGGACGTTTCCGCGCTCGACCCGCTCGACTTCGCCCTCCGCCGGCCGTACCGCAGCCGCATCATCGAGGCGCAGCGGCGAACGGGCCTCGCCGAGGCCGCCCTCACGGGTACGGCAGCCATGTTCGGCCGGGAAGTCGTGCTGGCAGCGATCGATTTCGGCTTTCTGGGCGGCTCCATCGGGGTGGCGGCTGGCGAGCGGTTGGCCCGGGCGTTCGAACGGGCTGCCCGACGCCGCGCACCCCTCGTCATCGTGTACTCCTCGGCGGGAACGCGCATGCAGGAGGGGTTGCTGGCGCTCATGCAGGTGCCGCGGGTGGCGACGGCGGCCCGCGCCCTCGCCCAGGCGAGAGTCCCGCATGTCGCCGTCCTCACAGACCCCACCACGGGGCTCGCCTACGTCGGGCTCGCCAACCTCGCCGATTACCTCATCGCCGAGCCGAACGCAGTGCTCGGGTACGCCGCCCTCCGCGTCGTCCAGGCAGTTGAACACGAGGGGCTCCCCGAGGGGGCGCACACGTCCGCATCGCACGCCGCAGCCGGCCTCGTCGACGCCGTGATCCCGCGGCCGGACCTTCGGGACGGGATCGGGCTCGTCCTCGATGTCATCATGAACAGCTACCGGCTTTCCCCGGCACGGGAAGCGCGGGTGCGAGCATCGGGGCACACCTACCGGGCCGCCTGGGAGCAGGTCCAGCTCTCGCGGCACGAAGGCCGGCCCACGGCAGCCGAGTTCGCGCTGGGCGCCGTCGCTCCGTTCGTCGAACTCCGAGGGGACCGCTGCGGCACGGATGACGATTCGGTCGTGGCGGGCATCGGTTCCCTCGCTGGGCAATCGGTGGTCGTCATCGCCCACAACCGCCGAAGCAAGACCGGCCAGTCTTGGGTGCGCGCGGCGGGCCTCCGCAAGGCGAGGCGCGCGATCGCCTTGGCGAACCGGTTCGAGCTACCGCTCCTCGCCTTCATCGACACGCCGGGCTTCGAGCCGACCCTCGAGAACGAGGAGGCCGGGCTCGGCGCTGCGGCCACCGCGGTCGTGCGCGAGCTGCTGGAGGCGAAGGTGCCGACCATCGCCGTCATCACCGGCGAGGGCGGCTCCGAAGCAGCGATGACCTTCGCCATCGCCGACCGGGTGCTCATGCTCGACAACGCCGTCTTCGAAGTCATCCGGCCGGAGGACGCAGCGAGCATCCTGGCCGGCCGACCGGCCGCCGCCCAGGATACGCGCGAGGTGGCCGAACGCCTGCGCCTCACCTCGCACGACTGCCTACGCCTCCGCGTCGTCGATGCGACCGTCCCCGAGCCGGCCGACGGCGCCCACGCCAACCGCGAGGAGGCGATACGCCTGCTCCGCCGCGCCCTGGTCAGTCACCTGGTCGACGTGCAGCGCCAGCGGACGGGGCGGCGCCTGAAGCGCCGCTGGAAGCGGTACCGCGAGCTCGGACCGGTGCACAGCTCGGTCCGGGGCAAGCTCGAGCGGCGCCTTGCACACCTCGCCGAACGTCTGACGGAGCTGCGCACGCGGGTTCGCCGACGCGGCCAGCGCTTCCCGAACGACGATGTGCCCGGCATTCCCCTCTAGCGACCGAACGAGGGAGGACTGGGACGCCCCGAGGAGGCCGCCATCGCGCCGGCGGTAGCGGTCGGCCTCCTGGCCCTGGGCGCCGCCGTCGGCATGGCGGGTACGCTCGTCGGGGCCGGAGGCGGCTTCCTCCTCGTGCCGGCGCTCCTGCTCTTGGAGCCGCACGCGGCGCCGGTGTCGATCACGGCCACCTCGCTGCTCGTCGTGTGGGCGAATGCGACGTCCGGAAGCATGGCCTACGCCCGCCAGCGGAGGATCGACTACCGGTCCGGGCTCGTCTTCGCCGCCGCCACCCTGCCGGGAGCGGTTGCCGGCGCGCTCGTGGTGGGATGGGTGCCCCGGCGCGCCTTCGACCTGCTGTTCGGGGTACTGCTGGTCGCCATCGGTGGCTGGCTCGCCCTACGACGGTGGAGCGAAGGTATCCGCGAGCCGCCCAGAGGCCGCTGGGTGGTGGTCCGCCAGCTTCGCGACCGGGAAGGGAACGTGTTTCGCTACGCCTACCCGTTTTGGCGGGGCATCGGAATCAGCGCTGCCGTCGGCTTCTTGAGCAGCCTGTTGGGAATCGGCGGCGGGATCATGCACGTCCCGGCGATGGTGGTCGGCCTCCACTTCCCCGTCCACGTGGCCGCCGCTACGTCCCACTTCGTCCTCGCCTTCGCGGCCGGAGAGGCGACCCTCGTCCACGCCGCCCGCGGCGTACTCGGCTGGAACGAAACGCTCGCGCGCGGCGGCCTCCTGGCTGCGGGGGCCGTACCCGGGGCCCAGGCCGGCGCGCTCCTCGCCCGGCGCGCCCCGGGGGCGGCGATCATGCGGGGTCTCGCCCTGGGGCTGATCCTCGTCGGAGTGCGCCTCTTGCTCCTCGGCGCGGGCTGAGCCGCGGTTACGACTCGCGACTTTCGGCCGCCTTCTTCGCCTGGCGGCGCCTTCCGGCCTGCACGAAGCGTTCGAACGCGCGGGCGATGGCCGCCGCCTCCTCCTCGGAAAGGTCGGCGATGAGGTCGGCCACGTACCGACGGATGGCGGGCCGGAGCGAGGTGACGGCCTCCCGGCCCGCGGGCTCGAGGAAGATGCGAATGCCTCGGCGGTCGTCGGGCGAAATCTCGCGGCGGATGAACCCCCTCCGTTCGAGCCGGTCGAGGAGCGCCGAGATCGATGGGCGGGTGACGTACATGGCATCGGCTAGCTCGGCGTTCGACATCCCTTCCCGCTCGAAGAGATGGAAGAGAAGCCGGAGCTGGGTGACGGTCAGCCCTTGGCTGTCCCAGATCGCGAGCCGCACCGGGTCGAGGAGGGCGCTCGCCCGAAAGAACCAGGTGATGAGGTCTTCGCGCGCGGGGGAGCTTTCGGCCGTCATCGCTGTTCCTGTTGCGCGGTCAGTCTTTCTGGAGCTCGCGGATGATCGCCTTCGCGGCCTCCTCGTCCTCGGGGCTTCGAATCGGGATGCCGAACCCTACACGGTCACATACGCCCTCGTACCGCTCGCGGATGGCATCGACGACTTTGTCGTACGGTGCGACGACGGCGAACTCCTGGACCATGTCGTCGGTGATGAGCTTCGGCATCTCCTCCCACTTCCCCTGGAGGCTCATCTCGTGGAGGCGTGCGGTGACATCGCCCCAGCCGTGGGCATCGAAGACCGCCTGGTAGGTGCGGGTCGACCCGTAGAAGCTAATCTGGCGCTTGACGTCTTCGACGGCGCGCTCGACGTCGCTCCACATCTTGCCGGTCGCCAGGAAGCCGCCGCCGCAGACCTCGAACTGGTCGCGGCTGCGACCGCTATTGGCGAGGCCCTTCATCACCGCCGGCAGGAGGACTTCCTTCGTGTACTTCATGGTGTTGAAGCCGTGGAGCTTGATGCCGTCGCACACCTCGCCGGCGACGCGCGCGTTGTGTTCGTTCACGGCGGCGATGTGAACGGGAATGTGGGGATGATCGATGGGGCCGGGATTGAAGTTCGGCGTCATCAGCGTGAAGGTGTAGTGCTCGCCGACGAAATTCAATGGCTCGCCCGTTTGGAAGGTACGCCAGATGGCACGCAAGGCGAGGACGTACTCGCGGATGCGCGGCGCTGGAGGCGACCACTTCACGCTGAAGCGGCGTTCGTTGTGACCTTTGACCTGCGTTCCCAATCCGAGGATGAGACGGCCCTTGCTGAAGCGCTGGAGGTCCCAGGCCATCATGGCCGTCACCATCGGGCTGCGGGGGAAGGCGATCGCCACGGACGTGCCGATCTGGATGCGCTGGGTATGCTCCGCCGCGAGCACCAGCGGAAGGAAGGCATCGTGCGCCGTTTCGGCCACGTTGATGCCGTCGTAGCCGAGCTCCTCCGCCCGCCTCGCCTGTGCCGGAACCTCTTCCAGCCGCGCCGAGTAGATGCCGGTATCGACCTTGAAGCCCATCGTTCGTTCCCTTCGAAACAACGTCCGGCCGGATTCTTGCAGGGCCGCGGGGGTTCGGCAAGCTTCATTTCGGGGAGGCGGACAGGGATTCCTAAGGGCCAACCCCCACTGTGCCGGCCGATATGGCAGCCGAAGATGGAAGTGAAGGGACTGCCCCGCCAGGGCCGGCCCGTCGGGGAGGATAGCCGTGGAACGGAAGAACCCGCACATCCGCATCTGCAAACGGTGCAAGCTGCCCTACGACTGGCGTCGGTCGCCGAGTGCTTGCATGAAGATGACGTACTGCGGGTCGCTGTGCGAACGAGCGGACCTCGGCTTCACAATCGAGGGGCTCGTCAACGACGTCGTCTTCCTGCCGCGATCGGCGGTCCTGAAGCGGCTGCTGGCGGCCTAGCCGGAGCCTGTTCGCCCGCACCGAAAGGATGTTCTACGCTGGAACCAGGGGAGGTTGCCCCTGGAGGTTCCCACGTGACCACCCTGACCGAACTCGGCAACATCAAACGGTGCCGGCGCTGCGGCCAGCGGTACGACTGGCGGAAGTCGCCCAGCTCGACGTTGAAGATGACCTACTGCAGCTCCCTGTGCGAACGAGCCGACCTCGGCTTCACGCTGGAGGCGCTGCTGAAGTTCGAACCGAAGCAGGCACGGGAGGAAACGCCGGCCACGGTCGAATAGCCCCTACACTTCCAGCGGCGTGTCGTCCCGGTTCGCCCAGTCGCGCATCGAGCCGTCGTAGACGCGGACGTGCTCGTAGCCGAGGAGCTCGAGCACGAAGGCGGCGTGCGCGGCCCGAATGCCCCCCTGGCAGTAGGTGATGACCGGAGCGTCGCGCGGGACCCCCGCCTCGTCGAGCAGCCGCCGAAGCTCGGCGGCAGGGAGGAAGACGCGCCGGTCATCCCGGCTGACGAACCGGATCCATTCCAGGTGACGCGCTCCAGGGACGTGCCCGCGGCGCTTGTTGCCCCGGTCGTTGCGGCCATCCCACTCCTCGTCGGTGCGCGCGTCGAGGACGCACCACGCCGGGTCGGCGTAGTGCTGCAGGAGGAACTCCGCGTCGGCGATGACGTCGGGATTGGGACGCGCGACGAAGCTCCTCGGTGCCGGATGGGAGGCGTGGAACGTCACCGGCCGGCGCTCGGTAAGCCAGCGGTGCCAGCCCCCGTTCAGCACTTTCGCCTTGGTGTGCCCGTAGTACTTCAGCACCCACCACAGGCGAGCGGCCAGGAGGCTGTTGTTGTCGTCGTAGGCCACGACGAGGGTGTCGTTGTCGATGCCGAGGGAGCCCATGAGCTGCGCGAAGGATTCCGGCGGCATCACGAAGGTGCCGAACTCTTCGCCAGGCGGGCCCGGC
The DNA here is from genome assembly GCA_002898215.1 of bacterium HR29. Taxonomy (GTDB): domain Bacteria; phylum Chloroflexota; class Dehalococcoidia; order Tepidiformales; family Tepidiformaceae; genus HRBIN29. The sequence continues at coordinate 935,929 of BEIF01000001.1, forward strand.
TCCTTGATGTAGTAGTGCACGGGAAGGTACACGGCCCCGGGGATGTGGGCACGGCGATACGCCTCCAGCCGGGCGCAGTCGACGATCCGCACCCCCGGGTCGTCCAGGTGCTCCTGCAGCCAATCGGGCTCGGCCAAGAGCTCGGGGCGGGCGTATTCCATGAGGAAGCCTCCGCCTTGGTCTCGGGCGCACGCTAGCCGCCTAGGTCGGGGCCGTCAACAAGCGGGAGGCCCAGATGCCGACCGAGGAACTCCATCACGCGGCGCTCCTGGTATTCGAGGCCGGCTGCGTCGCGGGGCATGTGGCGCTCTTCCGGGAAGAAGAGGAGTTCGTACGGCTTCTGCGCCTCCGTCAGGGCCACGATGAGCCGGGCGGTGTGCCGGAAGTGGACGTTCTCGTCGATGCCGCCGTGTACGAGGAGCAAGGCGCTTCGGAGGTTCCGGGCGTGGGTCAGAACCGACGCCTCGCGGTACCCCTCGGGATTCGAATTGGGGGTGCCCATGTACCGTTCGGTATAGGCGGTGTCGTACCCCTCCCAATCGGTGACAGGCGCCCCGGCGACGGCGGCACGGAAGAGGTTGCCCGCCTTCGCAGCCGCGAGGCAGGCCATATACCCCCCGTAGCTCCAGCCGTAAATCGCGATGCGCTGGGAATCGGCGAGGCCTCGATCGATCAACGTCCGGACGGCTGCCACCTGGTCTTCGAGCTCCACCGTGCCCAACCGGCCGGCTATGGCCGCCTCGAACGCAAGCCCTCGGCCGGCTGCTCCGCGGTTGTCCACCTTCAGGACAGCCACTCCCCGTTGAGCGAGGTACTGGGCGCGCAGGTCGACCGTGAGGGACCACTCGTTCGCGACCCGCTGGGCGTGGGGTCCTCCGTAGACCGACACGACGAGCGGCCAGCCGGCGGGGGGACGTTCGCCGTCGGGGAGGTAGAGGGCAGCATCGAGCGCCGTCGCCCCGTCGGCGGCGGTCACTTCGAACAGCTTCGGCGGCCGGAGCCCGAGGGACCCGGGCGTCACGCCCTCGCTCGGGACGATGGCCCGCCGTTCGCCGCTCCGCAGGTCGACGAGCCACGCCGACCACGGTTGCTCGAGGCTGCTCCAGAGGTCGACGAGCCACCGGCCATCGGGGGAGAGCACGCCCGCATGCCAGCCTGCTTCAGCCGTGAGCCGCTCGGGCTCACCACCGTCCAGCGAGACTCGGTAGAGGTGCCGCTCACGGGGAGTCTCCTTCGTGGCAGCGAACACCACCATCCGAGCGCGCTCGTCGACGCCCGCGACGTCGGTAACCATCCAGGGGCCGGCCGTGAGCTGCCGAACGAGGCGTCCCTCGGCGCCGTGGAGGTAGAGGTGCTTGTAGCCAGACGCCTCGCTCGCCCGGAGGAACTCTCCCGACTCGAGGAAGCGAGTGTGGTGGTCGAGATTGATCCAGGGCTCCTGCTCGTCGTGCCAGAGCGAGAGCGGCGCCCCCGGGAAGGCCGACCATCCGGACGGAGCGGCGAGCGCGGCTTCTCCGTCGGCGGCGAGTCGGAACTGGAGCGCGTCGGCGGAGCGCTGGTCACGCGCCAGCCAGTACACCACCAGGTTCTCTCGGTCGCGCCACCAGACACGGGCCAGGTAGCCTTCGCCCTCGGCCAGCGCCGGGAGGTCCAGCCGGCGTGTCGTCCCCGCTTCGAGGTCCCGCACGAAGAGCTCCACCTTCGCGTTCTCGGCGCCCGCGAAGGGGTAGCGGTGGTACTCCACCTCGGGCCGCGGCCGTCCGAGGTGGGCGATGGCGAAGAGCGGAATGTGGCGTTCGTCGGTGCGCTGGAAGGCGAGGAAGCGGCCGTCGGGGCTCCACCAGAAGCCCTCGCTCCGGTCCAGCTCCTCCTGGGCGATGAACTCGGCGGCGCCGTAGGAAACTCCTTCTCCCTCGGGCAGGGCCACAGGCACGGGCGGGCCCGCATCGAGGGTGACCACCCAGAGCCCGCCGTCGCGGTGGAAGGCCGCCCGCCTGCCGTCGGGCGAGAGGCGCGCGTCGAGCGCCCCCTCCGTGCCAGGGAGGAGGCGCGGCTCGCCGAGCCCGCGCGACACCATCAGCCCCGCTGGCGTCGGCCAGAGGAGCGTCACCTCCGCCGATCGCGTGGCGACGTCGTAGGTGGTGACACCGACCGCCCGTTGGCGCGCCCGCTCCCGTCGGAGCTGCTCCTCCAGGGAAAGGCGGGACTCGTCCGCCTGCTCCGGTTGGGGCCCGGCGACGACCCGGCGCTGGCCCGTCTCCAGGTCGAGAGCCCAGAGCGAGAGGATTAGGTCTCCTCGTTCGCTCCAGAGGAAGAAGAGCCAGCGGCCATCGGAGCTGAACCGGCAGCGCTGGGGGACGAGCGTTCCCGGACGGGGGAACCGAGCCAGGTCGGCGAGGGTCAGCTTCCGGTCCATGACCGCGGCGCCTCCGACCTCAGCGCTTCGATGGCGTCGATGTCTTTCGGGAGGGCAGCGCTCAGCACCTCCACCCCCGTCTCCGTCACCAGTACGTCGTCCTCGATGCGGATTCCGCCGAAGCCGCGCAGCGCGTCGACCCGGCCCCAATCGACCTCCTCGGCGTACCGGCGGCGGATCGCGGGGTCGTCGAGGAGGGCAGGGATGAAGTAGATGCCCGGCTCGATGGTGACGACGAAACCCGGCTCGAGGGGCGCGTCGAGGCGAAGGTACCGCAGCGACGGGCGGTCGGGGCGGGGGCGCGCCGGGATGCAGCCGCCCGCGTCGTGGGTGGCAAGGCCGAGCAAGTGCCCGAGGCCGTGGGGGAAGAAGAGCGCTTGCGCGTCCCGCTCGAGGATGGCGTCGAGGCCTCCGCGGAGGAACCCGAGCTGCTGGAGCCCCTCGGCCAGACGCCTCGATGCCCCGAGATGGAGGTCCCGATAGTCGACCCCGGGGGCGGCGGTGGCGATGGCCCAGCGCTGAACGTCCAGCACGAGCTGGTACAGGTCCCGCTGGACGCCCGTGAACCGGCGGCCCGCAGGAAAGGTCCGGGTGATGTCGCTCGCGTAGCCTTCGACCTCCGCTCCGGCGTCGATGAGCACGAGGTCGCCATCGAGGAGGGCCCGGCGGGACGGGCTGACGTGGAGCGTGGCGCCGTTGGGGCCGCTGCCCACGATGGAGCTATAGGCGGTGCGGTCTCCCCCGCGTCGGAAGAATTCCGCTTCCAGCTCGACCTGCAGCTCCCGCTCGGTCATGCCCGGACGAGCGAGCCTGAGGGCGAGGCGGTGCCCCTCGATACTGGCAGCGACCGCGCGGCGGATTCGTTCCAGCTCCTCGGCGTCCTTGCGTCGCCGCAGGACGTCGACCGCTTCGCGCAGCCTCGCGCTCAGCGTCGTGTCCAGGGCCAGCTCGAACTCGGCCCAGCCGGGAAGGCGGTAACCCTCGGGCGCCCGCGTGATGTCATCGTTGCCGAGAAGGGCGACCGTGCGTCCGCGCTTCCGCTCCAGCCAGTTCGCGAACTCCGACACTGGCCGGACGGTCGCGAGGCCGGTGCGGGCCGCGTACTCGTCGAGCGGGCGCCCGGGGCCAGTCCAGACCGCTTCCTCCAGGGTGACGACCGGGGCGAAGTAGGTCCAGCCCTCGGTCGCGTCGAAGGTGAGCACGCCGCCGGGGTCGGCAACGCCGGCGAGGTAGTAGTGTTCCGGGTGCGCGTGGAACTCGTGGAACTGATCGGTGCCAGCGATGGGGATGGGGATCCCCGCCGGCACGACCACGAGCTCGCTGCGGAGCTGCCACGCGGCCGCCGCGCGCTCCCGGCGGGATCTCACCGCGGCAGCCCATCGCTCGATGGCATCCATCCTGGGGGTAGTCTACGCGGAGGCCGGTTCGGCGGACGAGGCGTAGTTGGCGGCGGCCTGGGAGAAGGAGCTCGCCACCGCATCACGGAGGCTCGGCGGCTCGCGGACGATGGCGTCGTGACCCCAGCTCCGCACCCAGGGCAACAGCTCGAGCGTGGAGGGCAGCACGAGCTCCAGCCGGACCCCGCCTCCCTCCAGCGGCGTCAGCACCTGCGTCGGGTGCCAGAACGTCTCCGTGACGCGCCCCGCCACCGCCGGACTGAAGTCGATGACGACTCGGACTTCGTCCTCGGCGAGGACGATCCCGCTCCAGCTCCGGCCGAGCTGCTCGAGGAGGCCCCCGACATCGGGCGGGTCGAAGCGCTCGTCGCGCAGGCGCGCGTTGGCGATGCGGTCGAGCTTGAACGTCCGGACCTCGTTGCCGTGGGCCGAGCTGCGGCCGATGACGTAGCTGGTCAGCCCGCTGGCCGTGGGTTCGAGGAAGAACGGTTCGATGGTGGTGGTGCGCGTCCCCTCACCGTGGCGGTACTCGATCTCCACGCGCCGCGTCTCCGCCCACCCCTCGGTGAGCGTGCGAAGAACGTCGGTGCGCTCCTGGAGGCTCGGCCGCCGGCGGAGCTGGTCCCCCGTGAAACGCACGAAGCTCTGGAGCGGGCCCCACAGCACCTCGCCCAACTTGTCGACGGCGGAGATGGCATCGGGGTCCTGCTCGTCGGCGTACCGGAGGAAGAGGCGGAGGGCGAAGAGGATGGCGCGCGCTTCGTGGAGGTTGAGATGCAGCGGCGCGAGGGGGTCGGCCGCCTCGTGGATGCGCCACCGTCGCCCATCGCTCGTCAGCGGCACGCGCAGGTCGACGTCGAGCGACTGCAGGTCGCGCTGCACCGTACGCACGCTGCACCCGAGCTCGCGCGCGAGCTCCCTCGTGGAAAGCCCTCGCGCGCCGGCGCGGCGCAGCAGCCGCTCCAGTTCGATGAGCCGGGAGGCTCGGCGAGTCTGCTCTGTCATTCCGTCCTCCTCCGGAAGGGAACCAGGTTGGCGACACTCTACCGGCTCGTCGCGTCACCTCCTGTCGCGATTCCGCCGCACCGCGGGGAATCGTTCGCCGGGGCCGCGTCCGGTACGATGGTGAAGATGCGGGAGCCGTTCGACCTGGGGTTGGCCGCGTACGTCTCCGCCGAGGCCATCGGCGAGCCGGGACGCCGCCGATTCCGCATCATGGCGCTCGGCAGCGGCACCGACGCGGTCTGTATCTGGCTCGAAAAGGAGCAGCTCGCCGCGCTCGGCGACGCGCTGCGCCAGGTGCTCAGCGACGAAGCCGGCGGCGAGCCCCCCGCCGAGACCCCGGAGGAGCCGGTCTTCCCAGCCATCTGGCGATGCGAATTCAAGGCCGGCCAGCTCACCCTCTCGATGGACCGGCAGGAGCGGCAGTTCGAGCTGCGCGCGGAGCCGCTCGCGCCCGACGATGACGTCCCGACCTCCTGTTCCTTCCGCTTCGGCTTCGACCAGGGGCGGGCGCTCGTGCCGCGGATCGCAGCCATCATCGCCGCCGGCAGGAAGCCGTGCCCGCTCTGCTCCGCGCCGATGGACCCTCAGGGTCACGTCTGCGTCCGGGCCAACGGCCACCACCCGCGCTAACCTCCCGCCGCGGTTGGGCTCGCCGGAGGTTCCGGCGGCGTCGGCGTGGACTCGGGCGTCGGGGAGGCCGTGGGGCTCGGCTCGGGCGTCGCCGTAGCGGTCGGGGACGGCTCCAGGGTAGGCGTGGCGGTGGGGGTCTCCGCGGGCGGCGTGGGAGTCGGCTCTTCCGGCTCCGTGGCCGGGTCGGGAGCGACCGCAGGCGGCTGATAGGGCGGGAGCGGCGGCAGGTCGGGCACGCGCCAGTAGACCCGTACGAAGGAATCGGGCGCGACCATCTGGATGAAGATGGGGCCCCGGTTGAGCCGGATTTCGTTCCCAGCGCGGTCGTAGAAGCGGGTCCTGCTCGCCCGGTCCGCCTTCCGCCAGGTGCCCTCGACCACGCGGCCGTCGAGGAAAACCTGCGCCCGGCCCTCCCCGAACTGTTCGAGGAGGACATGGCCACGGTCATCGGCCACGTAGGCGGGGACGTACATCACGATGACGTTCTTGAAGCGCAGCTGCTCGCCGGTGAGGAGGTCGATGTCCGGTCCACCCCGATAGAAGCGGAGGTAGGTGTTCGTCGCCGGGTCCCACTGCCATTGCCGCAGGTCCCAGGGCACGGGCGCGCTCCGGTACGAGAGTTCGATCGCACCGGCGAGCGGGGCGTTCGCTGTCTCCTCGAAATCGGCCTTGAAGGGCCACACCTCGACCGTCGGAAAGCCGGACGAGAGCCCGAGGCGAGCTGCCGCATCGCGCAACGCGGCGGTCGAGGTGGTGAGGTTGTAGGGCGCCACCCGCGTGGGGTCCCGGTAGAAGGCCGAACTCGCGGGCGGGAGGAGCCCGTCGAGGTCCCGGATGCCCCACTCCCGGACCTGCTGTTCGGCATTCGCCACCGTGCCGGTGGCAGCGCTGCCGGCGTGGGCGTAGAGGGCGTCGAATTCGAGCACCCAGTAGAGGAAGGGCGTGCGCGCCGACCGCACCGGTTCGATGCGGCTGGCGTCGTTTCGCCAGAAGAACGCCAGGTAGCGGGTGATGCCGCCTTCCACGAAGGCCTCCACCACCAGCTCCGCGCGCGAGAGGCCGTACTGCGGCACGGCGAGGGCGCTGTTGTCGACCATCACGCCGATGGGGAAGCGCGCGGCGAGCTGCCGAAACTCCGCCTCCGTGAGCTCCACCCCATCGATGAGGGAGGGGTAGCGCGGCTCGGGCGTGGGCGTCGCCGTCGGCGTCGGTTCGGGCGTCGGCGAAGCCGCGGCCGTCACCTCGCGCACGGAGGGCGGAGCCTCCGGCGTCGCCTGGCCGCCCCCGCGCGTGAAGGCGAACGTCGTCCCCGCGGCTGCCAGGGCGAGAAAGACGACCGCTCCGAGGAAGCCGCCGAACCGCCATCGAAGCTGAAGCCGGCGGGCCACGGCAGCATCCTAGCTCGCCGGCCCAGGATCGAAAAGACAGGGCGGTGGTGTACGCTCGATCGCAGGCCCCGGCAAGGAGCACGTATGCGGACCATCGGCATCCTCACCAGCGGTGGCGATGCTCCCGGAATGAACGCGGCCATCCGCGCCGCAGTGCGCACCGCCACCTGCCACGACATCCGGGTCGTCGCCTACCTCGACGGCTACGCGGGGTTCGTCGCCGGGGAGTTCGTCGCCCTCGACGACCGGGCGGTCGGAAACATCCTCCACCGCGGGGGGACGGTCATCGGCACCTCCCGCTGCCCAGAGTTCTTCGACCCGGCCGTGCGGGCAGCGGCGGCCGCCCGCATGCGCGATGCCGGCGTCGAGGGCCTCATCGTCATCGGCGGCGATGGCAGCTTCCGCGGCGCGCTCGCCCTGCAGGAGGAGCACGGCGTCCCCGTCGTCGGCATTCCCGGCACCATCGACAACGACATCTGGGGCACGGAGGAGACCATCGGGTTCGACACGGCCGTGAACACGGCCGTCCGTGCCATCGACCAGGTGCGTGATACGAGCGAATCGACGGGCATGATGTTCTTCGTCGAGGTGATGGGCCGAACCTCGGGCGCCATCGCGCTCCACGTCGGGGTCGCCGCCGGGGCGGCGAGCGTCGTCGTGCCCGAATCTCACGAAGACGTCGAGGCGATCGCCGAACGGATCCGGCGCTCCATCGGCCGGGGGAAGCGGAGCCACATCATCGTGGTGGCGGAGGGGGACGAAGCCGGGGGCGCCTTCGGCTTCGCCAAACGCTTCGAAGCGGTGATGCCCGACCACCCGTACCGCGTGCTCGTGCTCGGCCACATCCAGCGCGGAGGCTCACCGACGGCCCGGGACCGCATCATCGCCTCCCTCTCCGGGGCGTCGGCCGTCGAAGCGCTCGCCAACGGCCGCTCGGGCGTGATGATCGGCATCCAGTGCGGGCGCCCGGTCGAGGTGCCCCTTCGCGACGTCATCGCCCACGGGAAGCCCGACCCGGACTTCGGTATGCTCCAGTTGGCCCAAGCGCTCGCGGGCTGAAACGCGGCAGCCAAAGGGGGAACGTTCATGACCGTCGGGACGGAGCTGAGCGAAGGAGCGCCCGCACCCTCCTTCGCCCTCGAGGACCAGAACGGGAACACGGTGCGTCTCGAGGACCTGCGTGGGAAGTGGGTCGTGCTCTACTTCTACCCGAAGGACGACACGCCGGGTTGCACGGCCGAGGCCTGCGGCTTCCGGGATGCCTCCAGCGAGCTCGCAGCCGAGGGGGCCATCGTGCTGGGCGTGAGCGGCGACGACGCGGCCAGCCATCGCAAGTTCGCGGCGAAGCACGACCTCCCCTTCCCTCTCCTCGTGGACGCCGACCACGCCGTAGCGAAGGCGTACGGCGCCTACGGCGTGAAGCGGATGTACGGCCGGGAGTTCGAAGGGGTGCTGCGCCAGACCTTCCTCATCGACCCGGAGGGCCGGCTGGCGAGGGTCTGGCGAACGGTGAAGCCGGCTCAGCACGCGGCCGAGGTGCTGGAGGCCTTGCGGTCGCTTCGCCGCGGATAGGGCCCGGGTATACTTTCGGGCATGCCGGACCGGTACATCCTCGCCATCGACCAGGGGACGACGAGTTCCCGGGCGGCCCTCGTCGACGAGCAGGGGACGATCGTCGCGATGGGCCAGCGGGAGTTGCCCCAGTACTACCCCCGGGCCGGCTGGGTGGAGCACGACCCGGAGGAGATCTGGGCGAGCTGCATCGCTGCCATCGAAGACGCTCTCCAGGCGGCCGGGGCAAGGCCATCCGACATCGCCGCCATCGGCATCGCCAACCAGCGCGAGACGGTGGTCGTGTGGGAGCGCTCCACCGGTGCACCGCTCGCCCGGGCCATCGTCTGGCAGGACCGGAGGACGGCTGACCTCTGCGACGAGCTGCGAGCCGAGGGAGCCGAGCCACTCGTCCGCAAGGCGACGGGGCTGACCCTCGACCCGTACTTCAGCGCGACGAAGCTCGCCTGGCTCCTGCGCGAACAGCCGGAGCTGCGAAGGCGGGCCGAGGCCGGCGAAGTCGCCGCCGGCACCGTCGACTCCTGGCTCATCTGGAAGCTGACGGGCGGCCGCGTGCACGCCACCGATTACAGCAACGCCAGCCGCACGGCCCTCTTCCACATCGGGCGAGGACGGTGGCACGAGGGGCTCTGCAACCTCTTCGGAGTGCCACCGGCGATGCTGCCCCACACCCAGCCCTCGGCGTCGCGGTTCGGCTTCACGGACCCGGAGGTGCTCGGAGCGCGCGTCGCCATCACCGGCGTGGCCGGCGACCAGCAGGCGGCCCTCATCGGCCAGATGTGCCTCCACCCCGGCCAGGCGAAGAACACGTACGGCACGGGCGCCTTCCTCCTCGCCCCGGCCGGGAAGCGTCCCCCCCTTCCCGAGAACGGGCTCCTCCTCTCCGTGGGAGCAGCCGCCACCGACAGCGCGCCGGACTACGTCCTCGAAGGCTCGGTGCTCGTCGCGGGCGCGGCCATCCAGTGGCTGCGGGACCAGCTCGGAATCATCGCCAGCGCCGACGAGGTTGAGGCGCTCGCCGCAGCCGTGCCGGATACGGAGGGCGTCACCTTCGTGCCCGCCTTCGCCGGGCTCGGCACGCCCCACTGGGACCCGCACGCCCGCGGGCTCATCGTGGGAATCACCCGAGGCACGACGCGGGCCCATCTCGCCCGCGCCGCGCTCGAAGCCATCGCCTTCTCCGTAGCCGAACTCCTCGATGCCTTCGCCACGGCGCTCCCGAAACCGATCGCCGAGCTGCGGGCCGACGGTGGCGCGGCCCGGAACGACCTCCTCCTCCAGCTCCAGGCCGACCTCGCGGGCGTCCCCGTGGTCCGGCCGGTCCAGACCGAGACCACCGCGCTGGGGGCCGCATTCCTCGCTGGCGTCGGCAACGGCCTCTACACCTCCCTCGACGAGGTCGCCGCGCTCTGGCGGCCCGACCGCACCTTCGAGCCGAAGATGACCGCCGAGGAACGCGAAGAGCACCGCGCCCGGTGGCGCCGGGCCGTGGAGCGGGCGCGCGGATGGGCCGCGTCGGGATGACCATCGAGGAGCTCGCCTCTGGGCCGCCCCTCGACCTCGCCATCATCGGCGGGGGCATCAACGGCGCCGGCATCTTCGCCGAAGCGGCCCGGGCAGGCCTCCGCGTCGCCCTCTTCGAAGCCGAGGACTTCGGCTTCGGCACGACCTGGCGCTCCACCAAGCTCATCCACGGCGGCCTTCGCTACCTCGAGCACGGCGACGTCCGCCTCGTGGTCGAAACGCTGCGGGAGCGGGAGTGGCTCCTGCGGACGCGCCCCCACCTGGTGGAGCCGCTCCGCTTCCTCTTCCCCCTCCTGCCCTGGACGCGACGACCCCGCTGGCAGATCCATCTCGGCCTGGCGGCGTACGACCTCCTGGCCTGGAGGCGGAGCCTCCCCGGCCACCAGCGGCTGACCGCCGCGGCCCTCGCGGAGCGCTTCCCCGCCCTCGCGGACGAGCAGCGAGGCGGGTTCGCGTTCTCGGACGCGCGCTGCTGGGCGCCGGAGCGCCTCGCCCTGGAGCTCGTGCTCGAAGGGGTCGAGGCGGGCGGCTTCGCCTTCAACCACACCCCGGTCACCGGCATCATCACCGCCGGAGGACGCGTCACGGGCATCGTGGTGCGCTCACCCGGGGGAGGCGAATGCGCGCTGCCCGCCCGCGCCGTGCTGAACGCCGCCGGTCCGTGGGCCGACGCGGTGCGCGAGCTGGCGGGCGAACGGGGCGAGCGGCCGCTCCTGGACCTGACACGGGGGACGCACATCGTCGTCCCTGCCGAGGGGCCTCTTCCGCGCTACGCCCTCATCTCGACAGCCCGCTCCGACGGGCGGGTCTTCTTCATCATCCCCCAGCGGGACGCCTACCTTGTCGGCACGACGGACGTCCGCCACCAGGGCGACCCCGGGGACGTGCGGCCGACACCGGAGGAGGTGGAGTACCTCGTCGCCGAGGCCCAGGCCCTGGCGCCGGGGCTGGGCGTCACGCGGGAGCGCGTCGCCTACGCCTACGCCGGCCTCCGCCCGCTGCGGCGCTCCGGGAAGGGACCCGAGGGCGACATCAGCCGGCGGCACGAGCTCGTCGACCACGGCCGGCAGGGTGGCGTGCGCGGCCTCTACAGCGCCACAGGCGGGAAACTGAGTACCTACCGCGCGCTCGGCCGGGAGCTCCTGGAGCGGCTCGGCGTTCGCCCGGCGGCCGAGCCGGCCGCGCCGCCGGCCGCGCCGCCCGCCGAGGCGCCGCATCCGCGGCTCCTCCAGTACGGTGGCCGCCTGGCGGCCGTGCTCGCCGCCGGACGTGAGGAGCTCTGCAGCCGCTGCGGCCTGCTGGCAGGCGAAGTGCGCCACGCCGTGCGCACGGAGCTCGCCGTCACCCTCTCCGACGTCCTCCTCAGGCGCACGGGGGCGGCGTGGAGCGTACACCGGGCGGTGGAGTGCGCCCCATTGGCGGCGGCGGTCATGGCCGAGGAGCTCGGGTGGGACGAGGGCGAGCGGGAACGGCAGCTCGCCGCCTTCCGAGCCGACCTGGCCCGCCACCTGCCCACCCCCGACGAGATCGCGGCCACGCTCGGCGCGGCCGCCGCTCAGTAGACGAAGGGGACGAGGCGCCAACGCACGCGGTCGGCGTACGCCGCGTAGTCAGCGGTGGCGAGGAGGAGGCGCTCCTCTGCCCGAATCCGGAGGATTTGGCCCGCGACGACGGCCGAGAAAAGGAGCGCGTTCAAAGCCGAAGCGTTCGCCACGAGGAACCCCAAGCCGGTGACGAGGTGCGCCGCATAGATCGGATGGCGGACGATGCGGTACGGGCCCGACGTCTTCAGTCCGCGGTCGGCTGCGACGACCCCGAAACTCCGCCCGAGGTAGAGGATGCAGCATGCCGCTGCGCTGACGCCCACAGCCTGGACCGTCGTTCCGATGCGCTCCGCCGTTGGGGCGGCAGCCTCGATCTGGTAGGCGAGCGGCAGCCAGCCGCCGATGGCTGCCGCTCCCCAATCGAACGGCCGCGTCGTGACGGCACGCGGACGCCGGCGGGTGAGGAAGAGCGCCACGAGGACGAGCTGCTCGGCGACGAAGGGCAGGTTTTTCAGCGAGCCGCCGAGCACGGCCTGGAGGTGGACCCAAACGAAAACGGACGTGAGGATTACGAGCGCAGCGTCCTGGCCGTAGGAGAGGCGCCGACGCCAGGCGTGGCGATGGTACCACGGGAGCGATGCAGGGGCAGGCGTAGCTGTGGACGTCATCCTCCGCGAGCCTCCTCGAGCCGCATTGCTGGCGGCTCTACCGTCAGAATCGGCAGACGGGGCAGGAGCCGCCACGGCGGCCCCGATGCGGCCGCGGCGGGTGAGAGCGGGGGAAGTTGGGTAACCACAGGGTGACCCCTCTTTACGCCTGCTGAAGAGGGTCGACATTGCGAGTAGCTCCACCGATCCGGAGCCCGGGAACGACGGAGGGGAGGCGGGCGAAGGGCAGGGGAGCGGAAGCCGGGGGAGGAACCCCGAGACCCGAAGAGGAGAGGTAGGAGAGATGCTCAACAAGCTCTACACCTGGGTGCAGGCCCGCAAGCAGCCCCGTGAGGAGGAGGGTCAGAGCCTGGCCGAGTATGGCCTGATTCTGGCGCTGATTGCGGTCGTTGCGATCGCGGCCCTCACCACGCTCGGTGGCGGGATCGCCCAAACGCTGAACGACGTCGCTAGCCAGCTCTAACCGCCGGCCCGAAGGGACTGCAACGGCAGGGTGGCGCGGGGTCCCCCGCCCACCCTGTCCCCGCATCCAGGGCCAGGCCGGCGCCCCTCCGGAGGGCGGAGAGGAGACCCGCGTATGACCGCTCCGACGGCACCCATCCGCAGCCTGCGGCGCTTCCTCCCCCGCCTCGCACCACGCGAGCGGGGGCAGACGCTCGTGGAGTTCGCCCTCATCCTGCCCCTCATGCTCCTCCTCATCTTCGCCCTCGTCGATTTCGGCCGCGGCTTCTATACCTGGCTCATCGTCACGAACGGCGCGCGGGAGGGGGCGCGGGTCGGTGCCACCCAGCAGGACTACAACGCCATCATGACGCGAATCCGGCAGGCCACCGACACGCTCGACCAAGACCGAATGACCGTCACCCTGAAGAACGTTCAGGGACCGCGCGGGGAACCCATCACGGTCGAAATCCGATACGACTTCGACTGGGTGACGCCCATCGGGCCACTCCTGAACATCGTCAGCGGGGGGAACCTGGACGATATCACCATCCGGGGGTACGCCTCGATGCGCCTCGAGTAGGGCGCCCGGCGGGGAGGACGGCGTCGCCGGCACCCGGGAGGACGTGTCGGCAGAGGAGACGGAGCCATGGTTCGGACGCTTCTTCAACGCCGCGAGGCCGGGCAGGCGCTCGTGCTCTTCGCCGCCGGGCTGCTCGGCTTCCTCGTGGTCCTCGGGCTGAGCATCGATGTCGGCCGCTTCCTCTGGGCCCGCACGCAGATCCAGGCAGCGGTCGACGCAGCCGCGCTCGCCGCCGCCCAAAGCATGCCCGACCAGCAGGACGCGGCCCAGCAGGCTGAGTGGTTCTGGCTCGACAACAGCGGCTTCATCCGCTCCCAGGGGCGGAACGTCCAGTTCCGCGTGACCTACCCACCGGGGAACAAGGCCGTGCGCGTGGAAGCGTCGGCGGAGATCCCGACCTGGTTTGTGCGCCTCGTGGGCTTCGACCGCTGGAACGTGTCGGCAGCGGGCGAGGCCGAGTCGCAGGTGCTCGACATCGCCATGGTGCTCGACATCTCGGGGTCGATGTGCTTCGACACCTACCCGCAAGTGGAAGCCCAGACGGCGTGGATGTCGCCGGGACGTGCGGACCGCATCCCGCGGCTGACGCAGCCGATCCCGGCGGGCGGCCCCGACGTCATCACCATCTACTTAGATAGCGTCGCCATCTTCAACAGCACGTCGTCGTCGGCGAACAGCCAAAACTTCGGCTACAACGCCTCGACACCCTACTACCAGCGGAGCATCGGTGGCCGTGCCGGGACCATCATGATCGACCGCGAGCTCTTCACCATCCAGAGCATCAACGCGACGAACAACAGCATGCAGGTCCGCCGTGCCCGACAGAATCTGAACACCGGTCAGTGGACGACGAAGGACGCTCACGCTGCGGGAGCGGAGGTGTGGGCGAACCGGCTGAGCTGCGTCCGCGCCGCGCCGAACGGAACGGCAGGCCCCTTCGAGCCATACGATTCGATGGTCGATGCCGCGGATTACTTCGTCACGCTGTTCGACCCGCAGTACGACAAGATCGGAGTGGCGAACTTCTCCAACCGTGCCAACCTGGTCACGAACCTCTCCAGTAGCTTCTCGGCGGTCCGGAATGCGCTGCACTCGATGAATCCGCCCAACGGCGCGACCAACATCGCCCACGCCATCGCAGTCGGCCGCCAGATCCTCGACGGAGCAGGGAAGCGGGCGAACGCCGTGCGCGTGCTCGTCCTCCTCACCGACGGCGTGGCGAACACGTACTGCGGATCGGCGACGTACAGTCCCAACGCCTACAACAGCACGAGCTGCTCCGAGGGGAGCGGCACCTCCGCCGCCGTGCAACACGCCTTCGCGGAGGCGCAGCGGGCGAAGAACGGCCAGATCATCATCTACACCATCGGGCTCGGGAACGAGGTCGACCACGACTTCCTCCGGCAGATCGCCGAGATGACCGGAGGGAAGTACTTCTACTCGCCGACGGCGGAGCAGCTCGACGAGGCGTTCCAGGCCGTGGCGGAGCAGACGCACATCGCCCTGGTGCGCTGAGCACCGGCGCACGGCAGCCCCGGCCGCCAAGCCGCCCTGTAGGGCGTTCGGCGGCCGGTCGATATTGCTAGGGGAGGCAAGGAAGTGGCTCGACAGGCAACCGCAACCGCAGGAACGAAGGCCGGGCGCAGCCCCGGTCTCTTGCTCGTGGCTGTGCTGGCCGGCGTGCTGGCGGCGGCCCTGATGCTCGCCTACCTGAACAGCCAGGAAGGAAGCGAGACGCCCACCGTACCGGCCGCCGAGGGAGGCCCGACGGTGTCGGTCGTCGTGGCCAAGCGGGAGATCCCCTTCGGCACGAAGATCACCGCCGACATGCTCGAGGTGCGAGAGCTCCCCGCGGCCGCGGCGCTTGCCGGCGCCCTGACCGACCCGCAGCAGCTCATCGGCAAGGTCACCACCGCCCCGATGGTTCCTGGCGAGCAGTTCGTGCCGAGCAAGGTGAGCGACTATTCGGGCCAGGACACGCTCTCGTACCGGGTGCCGGAAGGCCGGCGGGGTGTCTCCGTCCAAATTCCGCACGAGGCGTGGGCGGCCGCAGGACTCGTCCAACCCGGTGACTACGTCGACATCCTCGCCCTCGTGGCCGTCACGACCACCAACCCGGCAACGGGCGAGGAGAAGGAGTACTGGACTGCCCGCATCATCGCCCAGAACGTGCCGGTGCTCGCCGTGGCGCAGACGCTGGTCCCCATCATTCCGCAAGTGGACCGGGCCGGGAACGTGACCGGCAACCCCGAGGGCGGGTACCGGCCGGTGGGGAACAAGGATTTCCACGAGGCGGTATCGGTGACCTTCGGGCTGACGCCCGAAGAAGCAGCCATGGTGGCGATGGTCGACGCCATGCCCGACAACGCGGCGCAGTTCCGTATCCTGGTCCGCCAGACCGGCGACCAGAAGCCGGCGCCGACGACGACGTGGGATCAGCTCGAGATTCTGGGCGGCCAGTGATGGCCGTCGAAGCCCCTGGCGTCCCGTCTCGGACGGACGGGGCGCCAGCGGGGGATGCCGCGACGGTGGAGGACAGGTGATGGCGAAGGTTCCGCGGGTGATCATCATCGACCCAGACCGGGAGAGCGCCGTCGAGTTGCAGAAGATGCTGCAGCTCATCGGCTTCGAGGTGCTGGCCAGCGCCGGCTACGGCGTCGAGGCCTTCACCCTCGCCCTCCAGCTCCGGCCCGACCTGGTGCTCCTGCGGGTAGAGGAGCCGCTCGTCCGGCCCATCCAGACCCTCGTAAAGCTGAACGACGGCATGCCCGACCTGCCCATCATCGTCTACTCCACCGAGGCGAACATCCGGCTGATGCGCCAGTCGATGGTCGGCGGCGCATCCGACTACCTCCAGGAGCCGCTGACGGAGGAGGAGCTGGAGTCGTCCATCCTCCGCGTCCTGGAGCGGAAGGAGCGGGAGATGGCTCGCCGCCGGGGCGAGCTGGAGGACCCGGTGCCGCAGGGCACCATCGTGACCGTCTTCGGCGCCAAGGGAGGCATCGGCAAGACGACCATCGCCTCGAACCTCGCCGTCGCCCTGGCGATGGACGCCCATCAAACGGTCGCCCTGGTGGACATGGACACCCGCTTCGGGGACGTCGCCATCACCATGGACATCCCCGTGGAACGGTCCATCGCCGACCTCGCCCGGAACCTGCACAACATCGACCGGGTGACGCTCCGCGACTACCTGGTGGAACACGAGTCGGGGGTGCGGATCCTCCCGGCGCCAACCCGGCCCAGCGACTGGCGGAACCTTACCGCTGCCCATATCCGCGACGTCGTCGACGTCCTGGCGCAGACCCACGACTTCGTGGTTCTGGACACGCCGGGGACGTTCAACGAGATCGTGGCGGCAGCGATCGAGGTGGGGACGATCATCCTCCTCATCACGACGCTCGACATGGCGAGCATCAAGGACACCGTGCTCGCCCTCGAGATGCTCCACGAACGGTTCGGAAACGACGAGGAGCGGATCAAGGTCATCCTCAACCGCTCCGGCATGGACACCGGCGTGAGAGAGAAGGACGTCGAGCGGACGCTGGACAGTCCGCTCTGGTGGAAGATCCCGCAGGACCCGGAGGTCATGAAGGCCGGCCAGCTCGGCCGGCCCATCGTCATGAGCCGGCCGAACAGCAAGGCAGCCGTGGAGATGCGGGAGATCGCCCGGGCGTTGGCCGGCATCCGCAATCGCAACCGGGCGGCGAAGGGTAGCGGGCTCGGTCGCCTCATCCGACCGCTCTTCAAACGGTCCGCGTGAGGGGTGCGCGGGCACGACGTGAGGAGGTGACTGGGCATGACGGAGGAACGGGAGGAACGGAGAGCGGCGGACGCCCGAGGGCCGGGGTTCGGCTGGTCGAGCTTCCGGCGCCGGCTGGCCG
This sequence comes from bacterium HR29, assembly GCA_002898215.1. Classification (GTDB taxonomy): domain Bacteria; phylum Chloroflexota; class Dehalococcoidia; order Tepidiformales; family Tepidiformaceae; genus HRBIN29. Next base: position 952,981 of record BEIF01000001.1, read on the forward strand.
CCAGCGGCGACAGCACGGCGCCGAAGCTCGACCAGGCGGAGTCGCCCCAGGAGGGAAGCCCCGCACGCCCGCCGGCGCCGCCGCTGCGCCCCTCCGGGCAGTTCGCGGCGCGCCGGCGGGCGTGGGGAACTCCCGACGACGCTTCTACCGCCCAGCCGGAAGGGGACGGGCCCGCGCCGGTGCCGCTGAATCGCCGGACGGCGGGCGCCGTCCCGCCGCAAGGTCCCCGGCCGACGCCGCGGCTGGAGACGGTAGGTTCGGGCCCGCCCACCCGCGGCAACCCCCAGGCCGAAGCGGCGAAGGTGCGCCTCCACGAGCTGCTCATCGAGGAGCTCGACCAGACGATCCTGGAGGACCTCCCCCCGGAGAAGCAGCGGGAGGTCGTCATCCGCGCAGCCCGCGAGCTGATCAATCAGGAGGGGATCCAGCTCGGAGGCGTCAGCCGGGAGGAGCTGCTGGAGCAGGTGGCCGACGAGGTGTTGGGCCTCGGTCCGCTGGAACCGCTCCTCCGCGACCCGTCCATCTCCGAGGTCATGGTGAACGACGTCGACAAGATCTACTTCGAGCAGGACGGGCGCATCTTCCGGAGCCCGGCGCGCTTCCGCGACAAACAGCACCTGATGCGCATCATCGAGCGCATCGTCGCCCCGCTGGGTCGGCGCATCGACGAGGCGAGCCCGATGGTCGACGCCCGCCTGCCCGACGGCTCGCGCGTGAACATCACCATCCCGCCGATCTCACCGAAGTCCCCGACCATCACCATCCGGAAGTTCCGGGCGGACAAGATGCGCATGGCCGACCTCATCGCCGTCGGGACGCTGTCCGAACAGACGGCCGAGTTCCTGGCGATGTGCGTCCGGGCGCACCTGAACATCATCATCTCCGGCGGCACGGGGACCGGGAAGACGACGCTCCTCAACGCGCTCTCCTCGTACATCCCCAACACGGAGCGCATCATCACCATCGAGGACCCCGCTGAGCTCCGGCTGCAGCAGGAGCACGTGATCACGCTGGAGGCGCGGCCGCCCAGCATCGAGGGGAAGAACGCGGTCCTGCAGCGCGACCTCGTGCGGAACGCGCTCCGCATGCGCCCCGACCGCATCATCGTCGGCGAGGTTCGCGGGCCGGAAGCGTTCGACATGCTCCAGGCGATGAACACCGGCCACGACGGCTCGATCTCCACCATCCACGCGAACTCGCCCCGAGACGCGGTGGCGCGCCTGGAGAACATGGTGCTGATGGCGGGGATGGACCTGCCCGCCCGGGCAATTCGGGAGCAGATCGCCTCCGCGGTCGACCTCATCATCCAGGTTCAGCGTCTTCAGGACGGCTCGCGCAAGATCACACACGTCACGGAGGTGTCCGGGATGGAGGGTGAAACGGTCACCCTCCAGGACATCTTCCTCTTCAAGCTCGACTACGTGGACGAGGACGGGAAGGTGTACGGCTCGATGCAGCCGACGGGCATCCGGCCCGGCTTCGCCCACAAGTTCGCCCTGCACGGCATCGAGCTGCCGCCACACCTCTTCGGTCGGCCTGAGGGGGCGTTCTGATGGAGCCGCTCGCCATCCTTGCCGCATCCTCGGTCGGCGCTGCAGCGGCGGCCTTCGTGGCCTGGCTCGGCGGGGCGGGCCGGCAGACCGAACCCTCCAGCCGGCTAGAGCGCATCCGCGCCCCTCGTGAGCAACAAAGGGGGACGGTTCCGGTGCGCATCTCCCTGCGCCGCCGGGCGGCCGTCCAGCTGGCGGGGCTCACGTTGGTGCCGAGCGACCTCGCCCAGCGGTGGACGTTGGAGCTGGAACGAGCCGGCCTGACGCTCACGCCGCGGGAGTACTTCACCACCCGCATCCTGGCCGGAGTCATCCTGGCGGCCGTGATCGCCGTCATCGCCCCGGCGCCGGCGCTCGGGCTCGCGGGCATCCCCGTGGGCTTCTTCGGCGTGCGTTTCTGGGTGCAACGGCGGATCGCCACCCGACGGAAGAAGTTGGAGAGCCAGCTCGTCGAGCTTCTCTCCTTGGTGGCGAGCGGGCTGCGGGCGGGCTTCGGGTTCATCCAAGCCCTCGACCATTCCGCCCAGCAGCTTCCGCCCCCGCTCTCCGTCGAGATCCGCCGCACCCTGCGCGACATCTCCGTCGGCGCCTCGGTGGAGCAGGCCCTGCAGAACCTGAACGAACGCGTGGGGAGCCCGGACTTCGACATCGTCATCACGGCGGTGCTCATCCAGCGGCAGGTGGGCGGGAACCTGGCGGAGATCCTCGACAACGTCGCCCACACCATGCGGGAGCGAGACCGCATCCGGGGCGAGATCCGCACGCTGACCGCTCAGCAGCGATTGACGGGGTACGTAATCGGCGGGATCCCCATCGGGCTGCTGCTCATCTTCTCGGTCATCAGTCCCGACTTCACCTCGCTGCTCTTCACCGACCCGCTCGGGCGGATGATGCTCGGGGCAGCAGCGGTGATGGAGGTGATCGGCTTCTTCATCATCCGCAACATCGTGAACATCGAGGTGTGAGATGCCGTACCTCATCGCTCTGGCCACCTTCCTGGCCGTGACGTTCGGCATCTACGGCCTCCTCTACCGGCGCCCCGCGGAGGACCCCGTTGCCGCCCGGCTGGGAGGGTTGCGGTACAACCGCCCTCGGCCCCTGCCGGTCACCGACCCGGAAGCGCCGTTCAGCCAGCGGGTGCTGCGGCCGCTCATCGAAAGCCTCGCGCAGCGGGTGAACGCGCTCCTGCCGTCGACCATCTCGCGGCGCCTGGAAGGCGCACTCGTCCAGGCCGGCCTCCGGATGAAGCCGGGACAGTTCATGATCGCCGTCGGGCTGTTGGCCGGAGCCCTGCCCGTGGTCATGGCAGCCTTGGCCATCAGCGCCGGCAATCCACCGCGGAACGTCCTACTCGTCTGGGGAGGGCTCACCGCTGTCGGCATCTACGGGCCCCGACTGTGGCTCCTAGGGAAGATTCGGCGGCGCCAGAAGGAGATCTGGCGCTCCCTGCCCGACGCCTTCGACCTCATCATGGCATCGGTCGAAGCCGGGCTCGGCATCGACGCCGCCTTCCAACGTGTGGTGGAGAAGTTCGACGGGCCCTTCGCCGAGGAGCTCGGACGCGCGCTCCGGGAGATCTCCATGGGCCGCTCCCGACGTGAGGCCCTGATGGACATGGTGGAGCGCACGGGCGTCGACGAGCTCCGGTCGCTCATCAACGCCATCGTGCAGGCGGAGGTGATGGGCATCTCCATCGGCTCGGTCATCCGCGTGCAGACGGGCGTCATCCGGACGAAGCGGCGCCAGAAGGCGGAGGAACAAGCTTTCAAGGCGCCCATCAAGATGGTGTTCCCGCTGGTGTTCTTCATCTTTCCCGCGATCATGGTCGTCATCGGCGGTCCGGCCATCATCCAGCTCCGCGACGCGTTCTAACCGCCGAACGCGCCGGGAAAGAGCAGGACCACGGTCGCGCCGAGGGCGAGGTAGGGCCCGTAGCTGAACACCGACCGCGAACGCCGGGCGAAGAGCAGCACTACCGCGGGAACGCCCGCCGCGACGACGCCCAGGAGCAGCGCGGAGAGGATCGCCGGCCACCCGGTGACGAGCCCGATGAAAAGGATGAGCTTCACGTCGCCGAGGCCGAACGGTGTCTCCTGGATTCGCAGGAGCGCGCCGAAGAGGAGCCCGCCCGCGAAGAGTGCCGCGCCAATGCCGAAGGCTACGGCCGCACCGAGCCAGAACTCGCCAAATGTTCGCTCCGGCCAGAAGGGGATCGCCGCCGCCGCACCGGCGATGGCAGGGTACATCAACCGATCCGGGATAAGACGGCGGTGCAGGTCGGTGCTCGAGGCGACGACCAGCACCGCGACGGCGAGAGCTGTCAGGGTGGAGGTCGCCGTCCCGCCGAAGCCCGGCCGGAAGCCGAGGCCGACGGCCGCGCCTCCCAGAACGGCCGCGGCCGTGGCATGGACCGCCAGCCGCCGCCCGGCGAGGGGCTCCGCCCGGTACTCCGGCTGGCGGTAGAGGACGTGCTGCCAGCGGACCGCCAGCGCGAACGCTCCCGCTGCCGCGACGCCCGCTGCGACCGCCGCCGTAGCTGCCATGGGGCCACTATCCGCGGCCGCACCCGAACGGACAAACGCCGGCAGCGCTGCAGGCCGCCCGCGGGCACGGTAGACTCGCGACCGATGAGCTCTGGCTTCGTCCGCTGGCTTTCGGAGGCCGAGCCCAACCCCACGGTCCTCGGAGGGAAGGGCGCCTCACTGGCCCGGCTCGCCGCCGCAGGCTTCCCCGTGCCCCCGGGCTTCGTGCTGACGGCCGAGGCGTACAGGAGGTTCCACGCCGCCGCGGACCTCGACGCCTGCCTGGCTCCCGTTCGCGCCCTCTCCGGCATGCCCTCCCTGGCCGCGGTGCGCGAGGCGTGCCAGCCGGTCCTGGAGCGGGCCCTCTCGACACCACTCCCGAGCGAGGTGGTGGAGGTGCTCCGGGAAGCCTTCGCCGCCCTCGCCGCCGAGACCGGCGCGGAGTTGTTCGCCGCCCGCTCGAGCGCGGTGGCCGAAGACGGCCGCAGCGCGAGCTTCGCCGGACTGTACGAAACCGCCCTGGGGCTCCGAACGGCCGACGACGTCACCGATGCCGTCAAGCGATGTTATGTCGCACTATGGCAACCGCGCGCTGTGCACTACCGAACCATCAAGCGCCTGGGACACGAGGAGGCGATGGCCATCGTCGTGATGCCGCTCGTGAGCGCCCGTGCGTCCGGCGTCGCCTTCACCCGTCACCCCCTGAGAGGCAGCGACGAGGTGGTCATCGAGGCCGCCTGGGGGCTGGGCGAAGCGGTGGTTTCGGGGCGAGTGACGCCCGACCGCTTCGTCGTCGACCGCGGGACCCGCGCCATCGTCGAGCGAGCGATTGCGGCGAAGACGGCGATGGCCGCCCCGCGGGAGGGAGTGGTCGAACTCGTCGAGACGCCAGCAGACCTCGTCGAAGCGCCGTCTCTCGGCGACGAGCAGGTCGTGGCGGCGGCGGAGCTCGCCCTCGCCATCGAGGCTGCCTACGGGTTCCCCGTCGACGTCGAATTCGCCGTCGACGAGAAGGGGACGCTCGTGGCGTTGCAGGCGCGGCCGGTGACGGCCTAGGTCAGCTGCTTCGCCGTGCCTCGTGTTCCCGAGCGCGCGCCTCGGCGAGGAGGATGTCGAGCGCGGTGTCGTCGAGGGAGGCCTCCGCGTCGGACCCGAGGCGGAGGTACCAGTCGTGCACGAGCTCCCGCAGTGCCGGCGCCAGGCGCGAAAAGGGGTCGCCCGTCCCGATGAAGGGGGCCACGGGCGTGCCGGTATCCTCGAACGAGCGGTGCCCGCGGAGGATGTCGGCAGCGAGGGCGAGGTGTTCCGCACCCACCTCCTCCGCCCCCTGATAGGCCGCGACGGTGGCGGCCGTGGAGAGGAGGTCGATGAACCGGATGTCGTCGTCGATGGCCATGAGGGGTCCTTTCTTCGCGGCCGTGTTCAGGCGGTACGCACCGCTTCTTCGAGGGCGGCGGTGGCAGCGGCGTATGGCGTGCCGCGTTCGAAACGGCGGGGGACGCCCACACTCACCCTGACACGAGCGCGGGGATGGGGCAACCACTTCCCTTCATAGAAGCCCGGCCGGAGGATGTCGATGCGCATCGGCAGGACCGGCGCACCGGTCTCCACCGCCAACAGCCCGATCCCGGACTTGAAAGGCTGCATCGGCCCGCCCACGGTGAGCTTCCCCTCGGGGAAGATGAGGACATGCCACCCTTCGGCAAGCATGTGGGCTACGTATTCGAGGCTCTCGCGCACCCCCGCGCCCTCCTTGGCGAAGGGGAAGGCGTTCCCCAACAGGGCGGAGCCGAACCCTCGGATACGGTTGCCGAAGATGTCGCTCGCCGCGGCGGCGATCGCCAACCGGTCGCGGAACCGCTCGGGCATCGCCCGGAGGAGCATCCCCTGGTCGAGGTGCATGTTGTGGTTGCTGATGACCAGCGCCGGCTCGTCGATCAGGTCGAAGTTCTCCCGTCCCCGAACTTCGAGGGCGTACCCAATCCGCAGCAACGGGAAGACGAGCCCGCGGAGCAGGACGCGGCGGAGGAGCCGCACCGGCCGTGAGCGCGGCCAGGTAGGGAACTTCGCCACCCGCCGTGCCCGCCCCTTCGTCGCAGCCGTCATCTCCAGCAGCTCCCCAACCGTGGTGTTCGGTCCGACGGCGTCGTCGGGGACGAAAACCCCCAGCTCCTCCTCGATCGCCGAGAGGAGCTCCACCCGTGCAAGCGAATCGAGCCCGAGGTCGCCTCCCAGCGTCGCCTCATCGGCGACATGATGCGGCTCACGGGCGATTTCGGCTATCAAGGCTCTCACCCGGTCCGCGGGCGATTCCGCCGCACGCCCCCTCGGGGGCTCCTCCCGCCTCGAAGGGGTGCGCTCTTCCCGCAGACGGGCCTCGACCAGCTGCTGCACGACCGGACGGCGGACTTTGAGGGTGTGGGTGCGGGGGAAGTCCTCCTCCGGCCAGACGGTAAAGCCGAGGATCTGCTGCCGCGCGTCGAGCCGCTCGTTCGCAGCGCGAACGGCCGCCGCCGCAGCGCCAGGCTCCCGTTCGAGGATGACCGCGTGGACCTGTACGCCCGTTCCCGGGTCGATGCCGAGCACCACGGCATCGGCCACGCCCGGCTGTTCGAGGAGCACACGCTCGACGTCCTCCGGGTACACGTTCTGACCGTCGGGGAGGACGATGAGGTCTTTCTTCCGCCCCCGGAGGTAGAGGAACCCGTCGCGCAGCTCCCCCAGGTCCCCGGTGGCGTACCATCCGTCGCGGAAGGCGGCGGCGGTCGCCGCTTCGTTCCGCCAGTACCCGGCGAAGACGTTCGGGCCGCGCACGAGCACTTCCCCGTCGTCGGCGATGCGGATCTGCGTCCCTGGCAGCACCTTCCCGACGCTTCCGGGCCGCCGGTCCTCGGGAGGGTTGATGGTCACGATGGGGGAACACTCGGTGGTGCCGTAGCCCTGGATCACCGGCACGCCCAAGAGCTCCCACTTCCGCTGCAGCGCCGGGTCGAGCGGCGCACCCCCGGAAGCGACGAAATCGAGCGCACCCCCGAACTCCCGGTGGACCGCGGCGAACAGCCGGCGGCGCTCCGCCATCCCCAGATGGGGCGCAAGCCGCATCGCCGCCGCGAAGAGGGGCCGGCGGAGGCCACGCCGGGCCTGTGCCTCGATGCCGTTCCAGAAGAGGGCGAGCACTTGAGGGACCGCGATGATGATCGTCGGCCGCCATTCCTTCATGAGCGCACGCAGGGCGGCTGGCTGGCGGGTCCCGACGTAACACACCGAGGCCCCGACGGCCAGGGGAGCGAAACACCCGGCCACCTGCTCGAACATGTGGCTCAACGGCAGGAGGGAGAGCATCCTGCTCCATTCGGAGATCCGGATCGCCGTAAGCCCTGCCTCGACGTTGCTCACGATGTTCCCGTGGGTGAGCATGACGCCCTTCGGCTCGCCCGTGGTTCCCGAGGTGAAGACGACCTCCGCGAGGTCTTCGGGGCCGATTTCGGCGCGAGGCGGGTCGGCTAGCCCTGGCGGGAGCCGCCCGAGCGGTACGGCCTCGACGCCGAGCTTTTCGAGGGCAGCCACGAAGCGGGAGTCGGCGAAGGCGAGACGAGGCTCGGCCTGGGAAACGACACGCTGCACGAACTCCTCGCTGGAGCGCACGTCGAGCGGGACGAGCACGCCGCCGGCGAGGAAGGTCCCGAACATGGCGGCAACCCATTCCGGGTGGTTCGCCGCCCAGATGACGACGCGGTCGCCCTTCTCCACGCCTCGCGCCCTGAGAAGGGCGGCGTAGGACCGTGCGCGCTCCACGAGCTGCCGGTAGCTCCAGCGCTCGATGGTGACGCCGGCGCGATACTGCAGGGCGAGCCGGTCGGGAACGCGGCTCGCCGAAGTCTCGAGCAGAGCCGGCAGCGTGGCGACCCCGCTACCGTGGCGAGACGGGGAGCGAACGGACGAATTCGCGGACTCGCTTGTCAGCATCGCGGAGGATCGGGCGGAAGTGGCTGAAACAGAGGGTATCGAAGTCGAGCTCGGCCAGCTTCCGGATGGAGTCGGCCGCCTGGCGCATGTCCTGCGTGAAGAGGCGGTTCGGCAGCATCAGCCGTCCGAACCGGTACTGCATCGCATCGCCCACGAGGAGCACACCCCGCTCGGGGAAATGGATAGAGATGCTGCCCGCGGTGTGGCCCGGGGCGTGGACGATGCGCATGCCTCCCAAGCCCGGCAGTTCGTCGCCGTCGCGGAGGACGAGGTCCACCCGGGCTGCCCCGGGGTCCTGGCGGAGGAGGAACGGCTCCGTGATCCGCGCCAACAGCGGGTGCTGGAACGGGTTGGGCAGGGGAGCATCCGAGACGATGAAGGGAGCCTCCACCGCGTGGACGGCCGTCCGGGCAGGGAGATGACGCTGCAGCTCGGGCAGGCCACCGACGTGATCGATGTGGTAGTGCGTGATGACGATCGTTTCGACGTCCTCGGGGGAGCGCCCGAGTTCGCGCAGCGCCTCGAGGATGCGGCGGCCAGAGCCGGGGCTTCCCGTGTCGATGATCGTCACCCGGTCATCGACGACGAGGTAAGCGCGGGATCCGCGAGTACGGACCTGGTAGAGCCCTGGCACGACCTCCCGAGCCCAGGGGAAGACGTCCTCCCGAAACTCTTCGAGACGGGCGAGCCAGGCGGGTTTGGTGGCCGCGGTCGAGCCCACGGGGGCAATCATACCAGCGGGAGAGTGTCGTCGGCCCCTCCTTTCGGAGGGGCCGACCCGGGTGTGACAGCTGCGAGGGCGACAGTGAGCAGAGCAGTTCAGGGAGGGACAGTCACGACGCTGTCACACCGCCTCCACAGAGGGACAGCTTGAGCGTAGCAAGCGAAACGTCGTTCGTGAAGGGTCTCACGATAGAAGTCGGCGAAGGCGCGATTGACGGCGCCGATAGCGACGGGAACCGTTCGCCGCTTGCCAGGCGCCGGGCCCGAGGCGAGAATGAGGGAGCGAATTCGAGAGCGGTTCGACTTCACGGAGGCTGCAGACGATATGGTCACCTTTGCCGATAGCGAACGCGAGGCGGCCTGGCGCCGCGAGGTCCGTGAGTTCATCCAAAAGGAGGCGCCGAAGGAGCTTTTGGGAGCCGGGGAGCTGGGAGAGGGGGCGTTCTTCTCTCGCCTCGGAGCCATCAAAGCGTGGCGCGACAAGCTCGCCCAGAAGGGTTGGATCGCGCCCGCCTGGCCGAAGGAGTACGGCGGCGCGGGACTGAGCGTGGTCGAGCAGTTCATCATGAACGAGGAGTTCGCCGAGGCGGGGTTGCCCGCCAATGTCGGCGGCTTCGGCGTCACCATGGTGGGGCCGACGCTCATCGTCCACGGGACGGAAGAGCAGAAGGCCGAACACCTGCCGCGCATCCTGAAGGGCGAAGTCATCTGGTGCCAGGGGTACAGCGAGCCGGGCGCCGGGAGCGACCTGGCTTCGCTCCAGACCCGCGCCGTGCGCGACGGAGACGAGTACGTCATCAACGGCCAGAAGATTTGGACAACGGGGGCACAGTTCGCCGACTGGATGTACATGTTGGTGCGGACTGACCCGGATGCGCCCAAGCACCGGGGCATCACGTACCTGCTGGTCGACATGAAGACGCCGGGGATCACCGTACGCCCGCTCACGACCCTCGCCGGCACGCAGACGTTCAACGAGGTGTTCTTCGAAGACGTGCGGGTGCCGGTTAAGAACCGGGTGGGCGAGGAGAACCGGGGCTGGTACGTGGGGACGACCACGCTGGACTTCGAGCGCAGCTCCATCGGGAGCGCGATCGGCATCCGGAAGAACCTCGAGAGCCTCCTGCAGCGAGCGAAGGAGGGGAAGGACGCGTCCTTCGCCCGCAGCCCGATGTTGCGGTACGAGTTCGCCGATCGGTGGATCGAGGCGGAAGTGGCCCGCATGCTGAGCTACCGGGTCGTGAGCCTCCAGGCGCGCGGCCTCATCCCGAACTACGAGGCGAGCATGTGCAAGCTCTTCACGAGCGAGCTGCAGCAGCGCATCGCCAACCTCTCGATGCACCTCTTCGGCATGCACGGGAACATCCGGAACCGGGCATCGATGGGATACATGATGTCGGTGGCCGCCACCATCGCCGGCGGCACGAGCGAAATCCAGCGGAACATCATCGCGACGCGAGGGCTCAGCCTGCCCCGCGGCTAACCTCGCCCCCGAGCGGTCACGAGGCGCGGGACGGCGACCGCGAAGCGGCCGCCGTCCTCGCTTCTTCGGCCACTCGCTCGAGGTTCTCGACGATGACGTCCACCTGCGGCTGCGAGAGCTTCGACTCGAGGAAGGTGAGGTACGAGTCGTCCTCGGCGGCGAAGTGCGCCCGCGCCGCCCCGTACAGGCTGTACAGGAGCGGCAGGAGGTAACGCCGGAAGGGCGTGTGACTCTCGGCAGCGGAGGCGGCGTCGGCGACCCGCTTCAGGTCGACAGCCATCGCACGCAGCTGGTCGTGGAAGGCGGCCATGATGTGGGCCGTTCCCACTTGCCCGAACGCACCGTCGATGGCCGTGAAGAGCACCCACTCCTCGGCGACGAGGTGCGGGAAGAGATCGCGTTCCAGGTAACGCATGGCGCTGTCGAGCGCCTCCCGAGCCTCGCTCGGGTCGTCACCGAGAACGGCCTCGGCAGCGCGAAGCAGCGTCCGGAGGCCATCCTGCACCGGCCGTCGAAGTTCGCGGACGGGTTCGAAGCTGGTCTCCGACACGGGTACACCTCCAGCGGACGTGCGCGGGTAGCATACCGCGCCCACGACCCTCCCTGCGACAGAGAGCGTGCGCTCCCGAGCCGCCGCTCCTCATAGGGAGCTTCTGCCGAGAATAGCGGGCAGGCCATCGAGGGAAAGGACCTCGTGGTCGGGCTCGATGCCCAGCCGCTCCGGTGGGGCCCCTGTCCGGTTCACCCAGACGCTCGGGAACCCGTAGCTCTTGGCTCCGGCCGCGTCCCAGTAGTTGCTCGAAACGAACAGAATCCGGTCTGCGGGCAGCCCGAGCGCCGCCGGAACCAACCCGTAGGCGGCGGGATGGGGCTTGAACCGCCGTGCAGGGTCGACGCTGATGATTCGCTCGAACATCCCCGCAAGGCCGGCATGCTCGACCACGTCTGCGATCATGCTCGGCGAGCCGTTGGTGAAGATCGCCCGCGTGTATCCCTCGAGCGATTCGAGGACGCGGCGGACCTCGGGAAACGGCTCGACCCGCGCGAAGGCCCGCAGGAGCTCCTCCTGCTGCTCACCGTCGGCCCCAAGGCCGAGGGCGGCGAGGGAGGCGGCGAGGGCATCGGCCGTGACCCGCGAGAAATCGGCATACCTCCCCATCAGCGTGCGGAGCCAGGAGTACTGAAGCTGCTTCTCCCGCCAGAGCTGGGCCAGTGCATCGCCCCGGCCGGGGAAGAAGGCTTCGCAGGCGTCGCGCAGGGAGCGCACGTCGAAGAGCGTGCCGAACGCGTCGAACACGCAAGCCCGAGGCGCGGCGTCATCCGGCATGCACCGACAGGATACGCGGTACGGCGTGCCGGTTCAGCCGGACCTCCTCGCGGCCGACGAGGCCACAGCACGCTGATTGGGAGCGAGAAAGGCCACCTCCCCGCTCACCGGGCCGCCGGCGCAGGGCTGGGTTCCCAATCCCGGCCTATTTGCTGTTCGAGCCCAATGGCTGCCTCCCCCGGGTGAGGAGGAACCGGGGGAGCAGCCGGCTCGCTGGGGGATTGGCCGGCCTCCCGGCGGCGGCGGAGCCAGTTCACGACGCTCTCGGGCAGCAGGGCGAGGGCCTGCGCGAGCGCGAAGACGGCGGCGAGGAGCGCGATGGGCACGCCCACGAGCAGCCAGACGAGCGCCCGGAAGACGAACACCGCAAGGCCGAGGATGGCTCCGGCGAGGTAGAGGGCGACGCGTGCGAAGCCGTAGAAGCCCCGATCGGCAAGCGCCGCTGCGCCAGCCACGGCAAGCGCCGCCGCCGTCCAGAAGAAGGGCACAGGGTAATTGAGGAGCATCTCTACCAAGCTCCGCCACGCGCCGTCGCCCGCAAGGCGGGACTCGTCCTCCACGGACGCGCCGGACGTCCCGGCCGTCGCCCCAGCGGCCGCGGGGTCAACGGTATCACCCGATGCCGGAGGGACAACGTCAGCCGACAAGCTAGCCGCCGCCTGAGTAGCCCCGGCCTGGAGATCGTTGTCCGCTGCGGGAAGGAGGTAGTCAGCGGACTTAATCAGCGCGAAGAGGGCGAGCGCGGTCAGCGCCACGCCGAGCGTTGCGTACGCTACCCGTCTTCGGAAGCGCGACGCTTCCAGCTCCTGGGAACGGTTGTGGATCACGAAGAAGGGGAAGGCCGCCGCGAGGACGAGCGACGGACCGAGCATGTAGGTGAGCAGCGTGGCCGCCGCGGATTGGAACACGCCGTCGAGGCCTACGGTATTCACCGCCACGGCGATGAGGAGGAAGCCGGCAAAGAGCGTCGCCGCGAGCACCGAGAGGTCGACGAACTCCTCGAGCAATCCGCCCCGCGTCTCGGCCTGTGGCCGTTCACGCGCCGCCTCGCGCATGGCGAGCCCGAGCCGTGCCGGTTCAGCGGACGCAGACGATCGCCACAGCCGGTCCTGTAGGGCCGCCAGCCGGCGGATTCCCCGCACGCTGCCATCCCTCAGCCACGTGGTCAGCGGAAGCAGCGGCGTGAGAAGGAGGAGCATGACGGCGATGACAACGGCGCCGGCGAAGCCGGCCAGGAGTCCGATGGAGATGGTGTCGCTGAGGATTGAAGCGGCGGAGAGGAACGTCACGGCAGACCTCCTTCAGCGTTCGGGGTTGGACTGCGTGCCAGGGGCGAGCGCCCTCACGACCGCTGTCGCCACTTGCGTGATCTCCGCGGGACCGAGGACGAAGATGGAGCGGTAGCCGGTGCCGTCGAACCAGGCCTTCGCGGGTTCCACTCCCGACGTGAGCCCGACGATCACGACGACGGCACCGTCCAACGACCGGGCGTTGAGGCGCGGCTGCTCGGGCTGTTCGTCCGGGTCACCCGTCTGGCAGGCATGGAGGAGGATCACCCAATCGCCCTCGCCCGGCACGCGGGCGTCGATGAACTGCTGGAGGGCGTCCCTCGGCCACCCGCTGACCCCGCCGCACCCCTGCTCCGGCGACCATGGAGGAGCGCTCGCCACACCGGCCGCTTCACGGACGCGCCGCCAGACCTCGTCGAACGCCGGCCGAATGGCTGTTGCCGCGGCGATCGCAGTTCGAGCACGCTTCGCGACCGCTGCCGCCGTGGCCGCGCACGCCCTGCCGCCGCCGAGCTTCCTGCAGCTTTGCTCCTCGAACGGCGGCGGAGGGCAATCGCTGGCTGGGTCACCCGAGAGGATGCGGGTCGCGGGAAGCAGCACCCGTCCCGACGCCGTAACCACCGTCAGGGTATCGCCCGGCCCCACCAGATAGCGCAACGCTGGCTCCAGGTTCCCCAACACCCATGCGGCCTGACCGGGGTCATCCTGGACGACGACATCGAACCGCCGCGGCTCACCGTTGCAGAGGTACTCGCGCCGCTCACTGGAGGCGCCGGAAGCACCGCTCCCACCGCTCTCACTCGCGGTCGAACCGCCCCCACAGGACGCTGCCGCAGCGAAGAGGACGACACCCGCTGCCGTCGAAAGCAGGGGAAGGAGCCATGGGCGAACGGCCATGCGCGGCACTATAGCAACCATTCGCGACAACTGTTGTCGCGATCCGCGCGGTCGCCGCTACATTTTGTCAACCAAACGATAACGAATGGTACCCCCGGCAGGACTCGAACCTGCGCTCCTGGCTCCGGAGGCCAGTGCTCTATCCGCTGAGCTACGGGGGCACCCGTCCTCCATGGTAGCCCGACGCCTGCCTTTCCGCACGGCCAAGGTCATTCGCCGCGTGACCGGTACTGCACCGCTTCGGCCACGTGATGGGCCTCGACGGTGTCCGACTCGGCCAGGTCGGCAATGGTGCGAGCGAGCTTCAACACCCGGTGGAAGGCCCGGGCCGAGAGCTCGAGCCGTTCGACCGCCCGTGCCAGCAAGGCGGCGGCCTCGGCGGTGAGGCATTCCTGCACGAAGGTGCGAACGTGGGCCGGCCCCATCTCGGCGTTGAGGGCGATGCCGACGCCCGTATCGGCGAAGCGGCGGCGCTGCCGTTGCCGGGCACGGGCCACGCGCGCCGCCACCGCCGCCGAGGGCTCCCCGCGCGAGGTCGAGACCAGCTTCTGGTACTCCACGCGAGGAACGTCGATGAACACGTCGATGCGGTCGAGGAGCGGGCCCGAGATTCGCCGCTGATAGCGGGCGACGAGCTGGGAGGGACAGCGGCACTCGCGGGCCGGGTCGCCGCGATGACCGCAGGGGCAGGGGTTCATCGCCGCCACCAGCATGAAATTCGCTGGGAAGGTGACCGAGAACCGCGCTCTGCTGATGGTGACCACCCGGTCCTCGAGGGGTTGGCGGAGCACCTCCAGCACCTGGGGTGAGAACTCGGGGAGCTCGTCGAGGAACAGCACCCCACGATGGCTGAGCGTGACTTCTCCGGGACGGGGGACGGTGCCGCCGCCGACCAGGCCAGCGTGGGAGATAGTGTGGTGCGGGGCCCGGAACGGCCTGGCCGTGACGAGGCCCGCCCCGGGTGGCAGGAGCCCAGCCACGCTGTAGATCCGCGTGACTTCCAGCGCTTCCTCCCCGTTCATCGGTGGAAGGATTGATGGTAGCGCCCGCGCCAGGAGCGTCTTGCCGGCGCCGGGAGGTCCGCGCATGACGATGTTGTGCCCACCAGCGGCGGCGATCTCCAGCGCCCGCTTCGCCTGTTCCTGACCGACGATGTCGGCGAAATCGGTGCACTCGTACAACGGCGGCGCCGCGCTCTCCGACCGCTGCTGCGGCGGTATCGACGCCGTGCCGCACAGATGGGCGGCCAACTGGGCGAGGCTCTCAACGGGATAGACAGCCACGCCATCGACGAGCGCGCCCTCGGCAGCGTTCGCGGCCGGCACGAAGGCCCGCCGCAGCCCCCGCTGTCGGGCAAGGGAGACCATCGGCAGGACGCCACGGACCGGACGGAGGGAGCCCTCGAGGCTCAACTCCCCGACGAAGAGGGCGTCGTCGACGTCCCCTTCGATCTGGCCGCTCGAAACCAGCACCCCGATGGCGATGGCGAGGTCGTACGAGGGCCCCTCCTTCCGCAGGTCGGCCGGCGCCAAGTTGACGAGGATCCGGCGATTGGCAGGCCAGGCGAAGCCGCTGTTGCGGATGGCCGCCCGAACGCGCTCCCGCGCCTCCTGCACCGCAGTGTCGGGGAGGCCGACGATGATCGCCGTCGGGTTTTCGGCACGGACGACATCGACTTCCACCTCGACGAGCTCGCCGTCGAGCCCGACGAGGGCGCAGCTGTACACCCGGGCCAGCACGGGGCGGATTGTGGAGGTGTGCCCGCCGATGCGTCAACGGGCCGCTCGGCGAACGCCGATCGAAATCGCACGCCGGAGAGATCCGAGGGGCACGCGGCGTCGTAGATCGGGGCAGCCGGCCAGCGAGCTCCTACGCAGGTCGAATGTCGGTTGACCCCGGCATTCACCGCGCCTATAGTGCGCTCGCTGTGCAGACGTTCGAGCCAGCAGCAAGGAGGAGAGCACTGGTAATGAGCGAGTATTGGGCCCGGTACTGGAAACACCGCGCCACCCGGCGGCGCTTCCTCGGGGGAGCCGCTGCCGCCACCGCGGGGGCTGCCGGCCTGGCACTCGTCGGCTGCGGCGGCGAGGAAGAGGCCCCGTCGCCCACCCCCGCCCCCGCGAGCCCCACGCCCGCCGGCCCGACGCCCACGCCGACCCCCGTCGACCCCTTCGCCAACGCCAAGCGAGGCGGCATCCTCAACGTCGCATCGACCGGCGACCCGCCGACCCTCGACCCCTATGGGAACCTCAGCTTCCTCACGAAGGGCTTCGCTGCCTACGTCTACAGCCGCCTCTTCATGTACGAAGCCGGCCCGGGGATCGCCTACGGCGAGAACCGCCCTGTCCCCGACCTCGCCGAGAGCGCCGAGCCGAACGCCGACGGCTCCGAGTGGGTCATCAAGCTGAAGCCGAACGCGAAGTTCCACAACGTCGCCCCCGTTAACGGCCGAAACGTCACCATCGAGGACGTGAAGTTCTCCTGGGGCCGCATGACGGCGGAGACGACCCCGAACCGCTCCCAGGTGGCGTTCGTCGAACGCGTCGAGTTCCCCGACGCGACGACGGTGAAGTTCATCCTCAAGTCACCGAATGCGGCGTTTCTGGACTACCTCGCGGACGCCAACCTCTTCTGGATCATGCCGAAGGAGGCCGACGGCGGCTTCAACCCCGCGGAGAAGGCGATCGGTTCCGGGCCGTTCATCCTGAAGGAGTACGTGGCCTCGCAGTCCTTCACGTTCGACTCCAACCGGAACTGGCACTTCGAGGGCTTCCCGCTCATCGATGGGGTCAAGCTGGCGATCATCCCCGAGTACGCGACGCGGCTCGCCCAGTTCCTGGCCGGCAACCTGGACGTGGTCGACATCAACCCGAACGACCTCGCCCAGGCCCGAGACCAGGTGAAGGACCTCCAGCTCATCGGCATCGTGCCGCAGCTGTTGAGCTTCATCTACTTCGACCCGAAGCCGAACACCTACTGGCGGGACCCGCGCTTCCGCCGCGCCGTCTCCATGGCGCTCGACCGGGATGCGCTGACGGACATCGGCTACAACGTGAAGAAACTCCGCGACGCCGGCTTCGACGTCGGTGCGCCCTGGAACAACATCATCCCCGCCGGCATGACCCGCTGGTGGCTCGACCCGAAGTCGCCCGACATGGGCGAAGGGCGCGCCTACTTCGAGTACAACGTGGCCGAGGCGAAGAAGCTCCTCGAAGCCGTGGGCTACAAGGGCGAGCCCATCAAGTACCAGTACACGAACAACCGGTACGGGGCCACCTTCAACGACATCGCCGAAGCGACGCAGGCGTATCTGGCCCAGGCCGGCATCAACGTGCAGACCGAGGTCCAGGACTACTCCTCGGTGTACATCACCCAGACATTCGTCGGGAACTTCGACGGCATCGCCTTCGGCTACGAAACGCCGTTCCCCGAGGCTGGGTCGTACCTCATCCGCTTCTTCACCGAGGACCCGCTGAACCACAGCAAGGTGAACGACCCGCGGCTGAAGGAGATCGCCCTCAAGCAGCAGGCCACCGTGGACGAGGAGGAACGCCGCGCCCTCTTCCACGAAGCCCAGAAAATCAACGGTGTCGAGATGTACTACATCCCGAACCAGGCCGGAGCCGGCACGACGTGGACCGGAATCCAGCCGTGGGTGAAGAACGCCGTCGAGTTCACGCTCTACAACACGCCGGGCTACGGCGACCCGACGGAGACGGTGCCCTTCATCTGGCTGGATAGGGCATAATCGACGCGACATTCGGAGGGGCGGACGGCACGTCTGCCCCTCCGAATGTTTCCTGGAGGGGCTTTTCGAGGAGGAGGAATGCAGCGGTACCTCATGCGGCGGCTCCTCTTGATGGTGCCGACGCTCTTCGGCATCAGCTTCGTAGTCTTCCTCATGGTCCGCCTCGTTCCGGGCGACGTCGTCTCGCTCATCTCCGGGGACTACGGCGCCGCCGACCCGGAGGTGAAGGCCGCCATTCTGAAGCAGTACAGCCTGGACCAGAACATCCCGAAGCAGTACGCGCTCTGGATGGGCGACATCCTCCAGGGCGACCTCGGGAGGTCGATCATCAGCAACCGGACGGTGATATCGGAGCTGAAGCATCGCCTGCCGGTGACCTTCGAGCTCGGCGTCCTGGCGATGCTGGTATCCGTCTCCATCGCCATCCCGGTGGGGATCATCTCGGCCATCCGCCAGGACACCTGGACCGACTACCTAGGCCGAAGCTTCGCCATCGCCCTCATCGCCGCCCCCGGCTTCTGGATCGCGATCGTCCTCATCACGTTGGCATCGCGGTATTTCACGTGGGGCGTACCGCCCCGCGAGTACATCCACTTCACGGACAATCCGGTCGGGAACCTGAAGATGCTGGCCATGCCGGCGTTCATCCTCGGCGGAGCCCTCTCGGGCAGCGTGATGCGTTACACGCGCTCGGCGATGCTCGAGGTGCTGCGCCAGGACTACATCCGCACGGCGTGGGCGAAGGGGCTCCGCGAGCGAGTCATCATCGTGCGGCACGCCTTGCGGAACGCCCTCATCCCCGTCGTGACCGTCGTCGGCCTGCAGGTACCGGTCGTCGTCGGCGGTACGGTGATCATCGAATCGGTGTATTCCATTCCCGGCATGGGTCGCTACTACGTTTCCGCCATCAACCAGCTCGATTACCCGGTCATCCAGGGGATCGTCCTGATCGTCGCCCTCGTCGTCGTCTTCTCCAACCTCATCGTCGACATGACGTACGCCATCATCGACCCCCGCATCAGGTATTCGTGACATGGCAGAGCAGCAAGCGGCCGCGATCCTCGAACAGTACGCGCTCCGCCCGGAGGCTCCGTTCGCTCGCCGTGCGTGGCGGGCGCTCCGCAACTTCGTCGTCCGCAAGCCGCTCGGGACTTTCGGAGCAGCGGTCATCCTTCTCCTGCTCATCTTCGCTGCCTTCCCCGGACTCTTCGCCACGCACGACCCGAACGCGATCTCCCCCCTCGAGCGGTACCAGGGACCCTCGGCCTCGCACTGGTTCGGTACGGACCAGTTCGGGCGGGACGTGTACTCGCGCATCGTCTACGGGGCGCGCACGTCGATCATCATCGGCTTCGGCGTCGTGGCGCTGAGCGCCACCCTGGCGACGCTCATCGGCACTATTTCCGGCTACTTCGGCGGCTGGTTCGACATCCTGGTCCAGCGCCTGGTGGATATCGCGATCGCACTTCCAGGGCTGGTGTTCATCATCCTTGTCATCCAGACGCTCCTCGACCTGCCGGTGCTGCTCCGCCTCATCCTCGCCCTGGGCGTACTCATCTCCTTCGGCCTCTCCCGGGTCGTCCGTGGCGCTTCCATCGCCACGAAGCAGTTCCAGTACGTCGAGGCGGCGCGGGTGATCGGTGCGGGGGACATGCGGATCGTGTTCCGCCACATCCTCCCCAACGTGGTCGCCGTCGTGCTGGTGGGCGCCTCGATCCAGGTGGGCGGGGCGATCCTCATCGAATCCTCCCTCTCCTTCCTCGGTTACGGCGTGCAGCCGCCGACCGCGAGCTGGGGGCGGATGCTGAACGAGGCCCGGGAGCAGATGATCCGGGCGCCGCACCTCGCCATCTTCCCCGGTTTCGCCATCTTCTTCGCCGTCTTCGCCTTCAACATGTTCGGCGACGCGCTGCGGGACGTCCTCGACCCGCGCCTGCGCGGCTCCCGGTAGCCGCGCAGCCGGCGTTACCAATTGGCGGCCGCCCTCGCGGGCGGCCGCTTCGCTCTGGGTGCCGACGGCGCCGTGGCTCAACACGCATCGTGACGATTGTCACGAATTCTCCGGCAATCCGCCGATGGCGTTCCGTCGTACTCCTGGACGAGTAAGTGATTTCGCCAGAGGGGACTTGTATTCGGTATCGACACTGCCTATAGTGCCGCCGTCAAACCAGGCCCCGGGCACACTCACCGACCAAGGAGAGGAGGGAACAGCAGCATGACCAGCAGCGATTACTGGCAGCGGTACTGGCGGGCTCGTGCCAGTCGGCGGCGCTTTCTGGGCGGGGCCGCTGCCGCCACCGCGGGGGCTGCCGGCCTGGCACTCGTCGGCTGCGGCGGCGAGGAAGAGGCCCCGTCGCCCACCCCCGCCCCCGCGAGCCCCACGCCCGCCGGCCCGACGCCCACACCAACGCCCGTCGACCCCTTCGCCAACGCCAAACGGGGCGGCATCTGGAACGGCCAAAGCACCGGCGACCCGCCGACCATCGACCCCTACGGGAACCTCAGCTTCCTCACGAAGAGCTTCGCTGCCTACGTCTACAGCCGCCTCTTCATGTACGAGGCCGGCCCGGGGATCGCCTACGGCGAGAACCGCCCTGTCCCCGACCTCGCCGAAAGCGCCGAGCCGAACGCCGACGGCTCCGAGTGGGTCATCAAGCTGAAGCCGAACGCGAAGTTCCACAACGTCGCCCCCGTCAACGGCCGGGCCGTCACGACGGAAGACGTGAAGTTCTCCTGGGGCCGCATGACGGCGGAGACGACCCCGAACCGCTCCCAGGTGGCGTTCGTCGACCGCGTCGAGTTCCCCGACGCGACGACGGTGAAGTTCACGCTGAAGCGGCCGAACGCCGCCTTCCTCGACGTCCTCGCCGACGCCAACCTCTTCTGGATCATGCCGAAGGAGGCCGACGGCGGCTTCAACCCCGCGGAGAAGGCGATCGGCTCCGGCCCGTGGATCCTGAAGAGCTACCAGGCGAGCGTCGCCTTCACCTTCGAGCGAAATCCGAACTGGCACTTCGAGGGCTTCCCCCTGATGGATGGGGTGCAGCTCTCGATCATCCCGGAGTACGCTACGCGGCTCGCCCAGTTCCTCGCCGGCAACAGCGACGCGGCCGGAATCGACGCGAACGACCTCGTCCAGGTGCGCGATCAGGTCCGCGGCGTTCAGCTCTCAGGCGTGATCCCGCAGCTGTTGAGCTTCATCTACTTCGACCCGAAGCCGAACACCTACTGGCGCGACCCGCGCTTCCGCCGCGCCGTCTCCATGGCGCTCGACCGGGACGCCATCACGGACATCGGCTACAACGTGAAGAAGCTCCGCGACGCCGGCTTCGACGTCGGTGCGCCCTGGAACAACATCATCCCCGCCGGCATGACCCGCTGGTGGCTCGACCCGAAGTCGCCCGACATGGGCGAAGGGCGCGCCTACTTCGAGTACAACGTGGCCGAGGCGAAGAAGCTCCTCGAAGCCGTGGGCTACAAGGGCGAGCCCATCAAGTACCAGTACACGAACAACCGGTACGGCTCGACGTTCAACAACATCGCCGAGGTGACGCAAGCGTACCTCACGCAGGCCGGCATCAACGCCCAGACCGAGGTCCAGGATTACTCCTCGGTGTACATCACCCAGACCTTCGTCGGGAACTTCGACGGCATCGCCTTCGGCTACGAAACGCCGTTCCCCGAGGGCGGTGCGTACCTCATCCGCTTCTTCACCGAGGACCCGCTGAACCACGGGAAGGTGAACGACCCGCGGCTGAGGGAGATCGCCCTCAAGCAGCAGGCCACCGTGGACGAGGAGGAGCGCCGCGCCCTCTTCCACGAGGCCCAGAAAATCAACGGCGTCGAGATGTACTACGTCCCCAACCAGGCTGGTGCCGGTACGACGTGGACGGCGTATCAACCCTGGGTGCGCAACGGGGTGGAGTACGTCACCATCGGGTACGGCGGGGCAACCGAGGTGCTCCCGTTCTACTGGAAGGACATCTGAGGGCCGACGTTCGACGACCCCGCTGGGGGCAGGGCCTTCCTTCGGCCCTGCCCTCCTCATTTTCGGAGGGGGTGCACGCTCACGGCGGGAAACCGCATTCCTGATACAGTACCGACATGGGGGCTCGCGACATCGGGGAGTTCCGCCCGCTGCCGCTGCCGCGCCGGCTCGGAAGGTTCCTACGAGTCGCCTGGAACTTCGTCGTCATCTATCTCGGCTACAAGCGCATCCAGCGGAACCGAAGGCTCACCCCCGAGGAGCGGGCCGCCCGTTACGCCCAGCAGCACCGGAGAGCAGCCGAGCGCATGTACCGCCTCGCGGTGTCGCTCGAAGGGCTGCTCATCAAGACGTGCCAGTTCGTCAGCAGCCGTGCGGACGTGGCTCCACCCGAGTACATCGCCGTCCTCAGCCGGCTGCAGGACCAGGTCCCTCCCCGGCCGTTCGAGCAGGTCCGGACCGTCATCCAGGAGGAGCTCGGTGCGGACCCGCACGAGCTCTTCCTCTCGTTCGAAGAGCGGCCGATTGCCTCGGCATCGCTCGCGCAGGTCCATCGGGCGGTCACCCGCGAGGGAGAGCGGGTGGCGGTGAAGGTGCAGTACCCGGGGATCGCCCGCGTGGTCGCCACCGACCTGCAGAACTTGCGGCTCTTGGTGCGGATCCTCGCCCGGCTCGAGCCGAACTTCGATTTCCGGGTCGTCCTCGACGAAATGGCCCGCTACGTCCCGCGGGAACTCGACTTCGTCGAGGAGGGGAAGAGCGCGGAGCGGATCGCGGAGATCCACGCCCACCGGACGGACATCCGCGTGCCGAAGGTTCACTGGGACCTCACCAGCCGGCGCGTCATCACCCTCGAGTACATCGACGGGATCAAGATCTCCGATACAGCGGCGCTCCACGCTGCCGGCATCGACCCGAACGCAGTCGCGCTCATCATGACCGAGGCGTACTGCGAGCAGATCCTGGTCCACGGCTTCTTCCATGCCGATCCGCATCCGGGGAACCTCCTCGTGCAGCCGGGGCCAGTGGTCGTCTTCCTCGATTTCGGGATGACGAAGCAGCTTCCCGACGAGTTCCGTCGGAACTACGCGCGGCTCACGATCGCCATCCTCCAGCAAGACGAGGCGGCGATGGTGGAAGCCTTCCGGGCATTGGGCTTCGAGACGAAGTACGACGACCCGGCGACGCTCGTCGCCCTCGGACGGTCCTTCTTCGAGGTCACGGGCCCCGACGGTAGGCCTTACGTCGATGCCGACGTGATGCCGGAGGTGAACGAGCGGCTCTCGCGCATCCTGCACGAGAATCCCGTTACCCGCATTCCGGGCGATGTCGTCCTCATCTTCCGCGTCCTCGGCCTCATGAGCGGCTTGCAGAAGCGGCTCGACAGCCGCGTCAGCATGACGGAGACGATCACGCCGTTCGCGCTGCGGGAAGCCTGAGGGGCTCAGCCGGCGATGTCGGGAAAGAGCGGGCCGAGCACGGTCCGCAGGACGGGAGCGATCCTTTCCCAGTAGATGGCCGCCAAGGCAACCGCTTGTACACCGACGATGCCGGTGAGCGCCGCCGCGAGCAGCCCCTGCACGATTCGCTGTCGCCGCAGCTCGGCAGCGAGCCGGCGCTGTTCCTCGGCGATCTCGGAGGCGAAGAACGCTTGGTCGTACAGGCGGCGCGCCTCCGGGTTGGAGAGAACCGCGTAGGCTTCGTTGACCCGCTGCAGGGCAGCCGCGGCCGTCTCGTCGTGGGGCATAGCGGCCACCAGTTCGCTGGAGATGCGAGCGTAGGCGTTCTCGATACCGACGAGGTCGGCATCGGGAGGAACGGCGAGGACCGCGTAGTAATCGACCAGCTTGGGCACGACGTCCTCCTACCAGAGGAGACGGCGGGAGATGACGCTGCGCACAGAGGGGATCCCCGTTCGTCCCCGTCCCGCTACCGGGCGGACGCTTCGAGCCCCCGGATGAAGACAGCGACTTGCCGGAGCGGCGCCTCGCGTTCGATGGGAGCCCCTCCGAATACGTGGGCGAGGATGAACATGTTCAGGATGCCGGTGATGGCCGTCGCCAATTCGGCCACGTCGTGTTTGGGGAAGACACCACGGTCGATCCCTCGGGCAAGGATCTCGTCGAGCGGCTTGCGCACGCGCTCGCCGAACGCCTGCGAGAAGGTGAAGAGCGGCGTCCCGCCGAGGCCGAACACCTCCCGCAGTACCAGGGCGATGATCTCCTCGTTGCGGAGGAAGTAGTCGAGGTACCGCTCGCAGTAGCGCATCACCTGCTCGGTTGGAGGGGGGCCATCAGGCAGCGACGAGCGGATCGCGGCCTCCATCTCCTCGAGGAACTCGCGCACGATGTGCCCGTACAGCCCCTCCTTCGAGCCGAAGTAGTAGTAGATCATCGGCTTCGTGGTGCGAGCGTCCTCGGCGATTTCGCGGAGCGAGGTGGCCGCGTACCCCTTCTGGGAGAAATGACGGAGTGCGCTGGCGAAGATGCGCTCCCGGACGTCGCCGTCGCGAAGCTCACCGTTTGGGCCGAGTCCGTCGGGCATGCGCCGCTCCTATAGCTTCGGAGCGTGAGATCGCGCCCGATTATACGGTCGCGTGCGGGTGTGCGCCCGCGGCTTGTCATCCGCCATCGGTCGCCCTACGATTGGAGAAACCCTTTAAACCGGTCCCGTGAGGCCGGAAAGGGAGGAGGCTGCCGGATGGCCGGCAACGTCTATGCCGCGCGCGCCTGCCCGTCCTCCCGGGGAGGCGTTTTTTCGTGACCTCTCGCCGCTTGCTCGACGCGGAAGCCCTGGGCCGTACGGTCCGGCGCCTCGCCCACGAGATCGTGGAGAACACGGACGGGGGCCGCGACGTCGTCCTCGTCGGGATGCTCACGCGAGGCTACCCCCTTGCCCAACGGCTGGCCGAGGCCATCGCCCGTATCGAAGGCGTGAGCGTGCCCGTCGGCCGGCTCGACATCGGGCTGTACCGGGACGACCTCGCTCATCGCAACGACCTCCCGAGCATCCGGCCCAGCGACATCCCGGTGTCCATCGACGGCAAAACCGTGGTGCTGGTGGACGACGTCCTCTACACGGGCCGTTCGGTTCGGGCTGCGCTCGACGCGCTGATGGACTTCGGACGCCCCGCCCGGGTGCGCCTGGCCGTGCTCGTGGACCGCGGTCACCGGGAGCTTCCCATCCGGCCCGATTTCGTCGGAAAGAACGTCCCTACCTCACCGCGGGAGAGTGTGGAGGTCCGGCTCGCCGAGGTCGACGGCGAGGACGGTGTCTACGTCGTCGAGCAGGAGGTGGCAGTTGGCCCGTAGCACCGCTCCCCAGACCGCACCGGCGGTGCCCGCAACCCAAGCGCGCTGGACGCGCAAGGACCTCCTCGACACGGAGGGGCTCCGGCGCGAGGAGGTGGAGCTGATCCTGAGCACGGCGGACGCCATGGCGGAGATCCGCCGTCGCCCGGTGGGGAAGGTCGCCGCTCTCCGGGGCGTGACCGTCGCGACGCTGTTCTACGAACAGAGCACGCGGACCCGAGCCAGCTTCGAGGTCGCCGCGAAAGCGCTCGGCGCCGACGTGGTGAACCTGACGGCCGCCGGTAGCAGCGTCGAGAAGGGCGAATCCCTCATCGATACGGTCCGCACGCTGGAATCCATCGGGGTCGACATCCTCGTCATGCGGCACCCAAGCGCAGGCGCGCCGGCGGTGGCAGCGAAACACGCCTCGATGAGCCTCATCAACGGTGGGGACGGCATGCACGCCCATCCGACGCAGGCGCTCCTCGACCTGTACACGATGCGGAAGCACCTCGGCAGCCTGGCCGGCCGGCGCGTTGTCATCGTCGGCGACATCCTCCACAGCCGAGTGGCGAGGTCGAACCTCTGGCTCCTGCTCGGTGAGGGAGCGCACGTCGTCTTCTGCGGGCCGGCGACCCTGCTCCCTCGACACCTCATCCGCAGCTTGGAGGGTACCCCGAACTTCCACTGGAGCACCGACCTCGAAGCCGCAATCAGCGGGGCGGACGTCGTCATGGCGCTCCGGCTGCAGAAGGAGCGTCAGGAACACGGGCTCATCCCCTCGGTCCGCGACTACGTAAGGCGGTATCAGGTGAACGCCGAGCGGCTCGCAAAGGCGAACCCGGGCGTGCTCGTGATGCATCCGGGGCCGATGAACGAGGGCATCGAAATCTCGCCGGAGGTCGCCCACGGCCTCCAGTCCCTCGTAGAAGAACAGGTGGCGAACGGCGTTGCCGTCCGCATGGCGGTGCTCTACCTCCTCGCAGGGGCGCGGGCGCGATGACGTCCATCCTCATTCGCGGCGGCCGCATCTTCGACCCGGCGACCGGAGTCGATGCCGTCGGCGACGTCTTCGTGACCGACGGCCGAATCGCTGCGCTCGGCACACCGCCTGCCGAGACCGCCGACGTCGTTGTCGAGGCGGAGGGCTGCCTCGTTCTCCCCGGGTTCGTCGACCTCCACGCGCACCTCCGCGAGCCGGGCTTCGAACAGAAGGGGACCATTGCCACGGAGACCGAAGCGGCCCTTCGGGGCGGATTCACGACCGTGTGCGCCATGCCGAACACGGAGCCGCCACCGGACTCTGCGCCGCAGGTGGCCGACCTCCTCGAGCGGTTCCGGCGCGATGCCCGCGTGCGGGTGCTGCCGGTCGGGTGCATCACGCGCGGTCGGCAAGGACGGGCACTCGCGGAGCTTGCCGAGCTGGCGGCGGCGGGGTGCGTGGCCTTCAGCGATGACGGCAGCCCTGTGGCCGACGCCCGGTTGATGCGCAGAGCGATGGAGCTGGCAGCGGACCTGGGAGTGCCGCTCTCGGAACACTGCGACGAGCCGGCGCTCTCGCGGGGTGGCGTGATGAACGAAGGAGCCCTCTCCGAACGGCTGGGGCTTCCGGGGGCGCCCGCTTCGGCGGAAGTCGCCGCCATCGCCCGCAACATCGCCCTCGCCGAGGAGACCGGCGCCCGGCTCCACATCGCCCACGTGAGCACGGCGAGAGGGGTGGAGCTCATCGCCGACGCCAAAGCCAGGGGCATCCCGGTGACAGCCGAGGTCACGCCCAGCCATCTCTTCCTCACCGAGGAGGCCGTCTGGGGACCGGGGTCGGAGCCGGCGTACGACACGAACGCACGGATCAACCCCCCTTTGCGCAGCGAGGCCGACCGGAGAGCGCTCATCGAAGGGCTGGAGGCGGGCGTCATTGACGCCATCGCCACCGACCACGCGCCGCACGCGGCCGAAGACAAGGCGTGCGAGTTCGACCGAGCCGCGCCGGGCATCTCCTGCTTCGAAACGGCCGTCGGCACGCTGTGGACCCAGATCGCGCGGGGAGAGCTGCGTCTCGCGACCGTCGTCCGGGCGCTGACGGCAGGACCGGCATCGGCCTTCGCCCTCGGCCATCGGGTGCCAGGCATCGGCACGCTCACCGTGGGAGGAGCTGCGGACGTCGTCGTCGTCGACCCTTCCGTTGCGTGGCGGGTCGACCCCTCGGCATTCGCCTCGAAAGGGAAGAACACGCCGCTCGCCGGCTGCGAGCTCGTCGGCCGAGTGCGGGCCGTCATCGCGGGCGGCGTCCTATGGAAGGAGGAGGCATCCCTGCATGCCGGACGCGCTGCTCGTTCTCGCTGACGGTTCCGCCTTCGCCGGCCGAAGCATCGGGGCCCGCGGCCGGGCCGACGGCGAGGTCGTCTTCAACACCTCGATGACCGGGTACGAGGAGATGCTGACCGACCCCTCGTACGCGGGACAGATCCTCGTCCTCACCTACCCGATGATCGGGAACTACGGCATCGACCCGGCGGTGGAGGAATCGGGCCGCATCCAACCGTGCGCCCTCGTCATCCGCGAGCTGGCACCCTTCGCGAGCCACCCTCGGTCCCAGGGCACCCTCCGGGAGCTGCTCGAAAGCCGCGGCATCGTGGCGATCGACCAGGTGGACACCCGGGCGGTGACGCGCCGCATCCGGTCGTACGGAGTGATGCTCGGAACGGTCACGACCGATGAGACGTACGAAGAGGCGCTCGCCCGGGTGCGCTCCCTGCCATCCTACGACTCCATCGACTGGGTCTCGACCGTCACCGCCGAGGCGCCGTACGACTGGGAGGCTCCCGCCGAGCCCCGGTACCGCGTGGCGGTCGTCGACGGCGGCGTGAAGCGGAACATCCTTCGGCTGCTGCGCGCCCGAGGGTGCGCGGTGCGGGTCTTCCCCGCCTCCACGCCCGCGTCGGTGTTGCTCGACTGGAAGCCCGATGGCATCGTGTGGTCTCCCGGCCCGGGCGACCCCGACTTGCTGGAGGCCGCGGTGCGCGAGGCGCGCGCGCTCATCGGGAGGGTGCCGCTGTTCGGGATCTGCCTCGGGCACCAGGTCATCGGGCGGGCGCTCGGCGCGACCACCTTCAAGCTTCCGTTCGGACACCGGGGCGGCAACCACCCCGTGAAGGACCTCGTCACGGGTCGCGTGACCATCACAGCCCAGAACCACGGGTACGCGGTCGACCCGGCAGGCCTCGTGGAGGGCGCCTACGTCAGCCACATCAACCTGAACGATGGCACCGTCGAGGGGCTGGCCATGCGAACCGAGCCGGTGATGACCATCCAGTACCACTCGGAGGCGTGCCCCGGGCCTCTCGACAGCACGCCGATGTTCGACCGCTTCGTACAGATGATGGCGGAGGTGAAGGGAGCGCCATGACCGGGACGCTACGCATCGAACGGGCGACGGCCGCCGACGCGGAGACTGTGGCGGGCATCGTGCGGGGGCTGGGGAAGGACGAAAACGTCGGCCTCCCCGCCGACTTCGACGCCGAGACGGCGCGCGCCTGGCTCAACCGACTGGGAGAGAACGGCGTCATCCTGCTCGCGTACGAGGGGAGCATCCCTGTCGCCTTCGGAGCCATCGATTACTCGACGGTGGAGCCGAACACGGCGCTCCTCGGAGTCTGGGTGCTGCCGGACTTCCGCCGTCGGGGGATCGGGACGGCCCTCGCCGAGGAGCTGCTCGACTTCGCCCGGGAGCGCGGTTACAAGCGAATCCGGGGCAGGCTGCCCGAGGGCAACGAACCAGCTCTGAGCTTCCTGTCGTCGATCGGAGCGATGGTGCCGCTCCGCAACCCAGATATGCGGTTCGAGCTGCCGCTGTGAGGTGCCTGTGGCCACGGTGGGTTCGATGAATCGGCCACAACGTAGGGTCGCCCCGTCCGGGGGAGCGGATGGATTCCTGTTCGGATTGCGCGACGCGATCGTCGCCGTGGGGTCGTGTGCCATCGCCATGGCTGCCGTCCTCGGGTTGGCCTCGGTGGTGTCCTCGGACCTGGTCGGCGGGGGTGCGGGGCCGGCCTTGGCGCGGCTCTTCGCCGCCGCGCTGGCCATCACCGGGGGGTTCGCCATCCTCCTGGGCGGGCTTATCTCCCCCGAGCCCGTGAGCGTGACCGTGACGGCGCTTCCCCTGGCCGCCGGCGCTGCCTGCGGCTTCCTGGAGGGGGCGCTTTTCATCGCCATGGCGCCGCCGTGGCTCCTGACGCTCATGCCGCTCGCCGCCGCGGGTACCGTCGCCGGCGTGCAGTGGCACCGTCGAGCGCGGATGCACGGTCGCGACGAGCGCCGGCGGCGCTGAGGGAACGGAGCGAATCCGGAGGCGTGCAACACCTGCCCACCCCTGCGAGGAGTCGGTATGCGGAAGAAACCTGAAAGCGTGCTCATCATCGGGTCCGGGCCCATCGTCATCGGCCAGGCAGCCGAGTTCGACTACGCCGGCACCCAGGCCTGCAAGGCGATGCGGGAAGAGGGCGTCCGCAGCATCCTCGTCAACTCCAACCCAGCGACCATCATGACCGACCAGGAGATCGCCGACGTCGTCTACATCGAGCCGCTCACGGTCGAGAGCCTCGAGCGCATCATCGCCCGCGAGCGGCCGGAAGGGTTGCTTCCGACCCTGGGCGGCCAAACCGGGCTCAACCTGGCCGTGGACCTCCACCGTGCGGGCGTACTCGACCGGTACGGCGTGCGCCTTCTGGGGACGCCGCTCGAAGCGATTCAGTACGCGGAGGACCGAGAGCTCTTCCGAGAGCTGTTGCGACGCATCGGCGAGCCGGTGCTCGAGAGCGAGATCTGCCACACCGTCGAAGAATGCCTCGCCGCGGCCGAACGGATCGGGCTGCCGGTCGTGGTGCGGCCGGCCTACACGCTCGGCGGCACCGGCGGCGGTATCGCCCACACGATGGAGGAGCTGCGGGAGATCGCTTCCCGCGGCCTGGCGGCGAGCCCGATCACCCAGGTCCTCATCGAGCGGAACCTGTTGGGATGGAAGGAGATCGAGTACGAGGTGATGCGGGACGGCGCGGGGAACTGCATCACCATCTGCAACATGGAAAACCTCGACCCCATGGGCGTCCACACGGGAGATTCCATCGTCGTGGCGCCCTCGCAAACGCTGACCGACAAGGATTACCAGATGCTGCGGTCCTCGGCCCTGCGCATCATCGATGCGCTCGGCATCGAGGGCGGGTGCAACGTCCAGTTCGCCCTCGCCCCCCGGCCGGACGTCCGCCCCTGGACGGGGGACACGAGCCGGGGCCTGCCGTACTACGTCATCGAAGTGAACCCGCGCGTCTCCCGCTCCTCGGCGCTCGCTTCGAAGGCCACCGGCTACCCCATCGCCCGGGTGGCAGCGAAGATCGCCTGCGGCAAGCGGCTGGACGAGATTCCGAACGCGG
Source organism: bacterium HR29 (assembly GCA_002898215.1). Lineage (GTDB taxonomy): Bacteria > Chloroflexota > Dehalococcoidia > Tepidiformales > Tepidiformaceae > HRBIN29. Next base: position 983,187 of record BEIF01000001.1, read on the forward strand.
TGACGCAGAAGACGACGGCCGCCTTCGAACCGGCGCTCGATTACTGCGTCGTGAAAATCCCCCGCTGGCCGTTCGACAAGTTCGCCCTGGGGGACCGCCGGCTGGGGACGCAGATGAAGGCCACCGGCGAAGTGATGGCCATCGACCGCTGCTTCGAAGCCGCGCTGAACAAGGCCGTCCGCGGCCTGGAAGTGGGGGGCCGGACGCTGCTGTGGGAACGCCCGGAATGGCGCGACGGTGGGGAGCTTCCCCTCGACGCCACCGACGAACGCATCTGGGCGCTGATGGCCGCCCTGCGCCGGGGCGCCGAGCCCATCGACATCGCCCGCCTCACCGGGATCGACCCCTGGTTCCTGGAGCGGATGCGGAACATCGTGCAGATGGAGCGACGCCTCCTCTCCGAGCCCCTCAACCCCTCCCTCCTCCGAGAAGCGAAGCGCCTCGGCTTCTCCGATGAAATGATCGGCCAACTCGCCGACCGGCTCCCCGAACAGGTGCGGGAGCTGCGGCGGGAGTGGGGAATCCGACCTGTCTACAAGATGGTCGATACGTGCGCAGCGGAATTCGAAGCGGCGACGCCGTACTTCTACAGCACCTACGAGGAGGAGAACGAGGCGCCACCCGCCGACGGCCGCGCCGCCCTGGTAATCGGCAGCGGGCCCATCCGCATCGGCCAGGGGATCGAGTTCGACTACGCCAGCGTGCACGCCGCCTGGGCACTCCGCGAAGCGGGATACCGGGCGGTCATGGCGAACTCGAACCCCGAGACGGTCTCCACCGACTTCGATACGAGCGACCGCCTCTACTTCGAGCCACTGGACGAGGAAGCCGTACGGGACATCCTCGAAAACGAAGCGGGAACGGGCGCACCCCCGGCTTCCATCGTCCAGTTCGGGGGACAGACGGCTATCAACCTGGCCGGACCGTTGCGGCGAGCGGGACTGCCCATCCTCGGTTCGAGCGCGGAGGCTATCGATATCGCTGAGGACCGCCAGCGCTTCGAACGCTTCCTGCAGGAGCTGGGCATCCCACAGCCGCCAGGCTCCGCCGTAACGAACTTGGAGGACGCCCTCAAGGTGGCCGCGCGCATCGGCTACCCGGTGCTGGTGCGGCCCTCCTACGTCCTGGGCGGCCGGGCCATGGAGATCGTCCAGGGTCCGGCCGAGATGGTGACGTTCCTCGCCCAAGCGGCCGAGGCCGCGCCGGGAAAGCCTATCCTCATCGACAAGTACCTCGAGGGGCGCGAGGTGGAGGTGGACGCCATCTCCGACGGAGAGAGCGTCCTCATTCCGGGCATCATGGAGCACATCGAACGCGCCGGCGTGCACTCCGGCGATTCGATGGCGGTCTACCCGCCGCTGCACCTCGACCCCGACGAAGAGGCTACGATCGTCGAGTACACCCAACGCATCGTGCTCGCCCTCGGCGCCGTCGGCCTGACCAACATCCAGTACGTCGTCATGCCACGGGCTCCGGGCGAGCCACCGCAGGTGTACGTGCTGGAGGTGAATCCCCGAGCCAGCCGGACGGTGCCCTTCCTCTCCAAGGTGACCGGCGTCCCGATGGTGAAGCTCGGCGTCTGGGCGATGCTCGGGCGGAAGCTGCGCGACCTCGGCTACCCGAGCGGTCTCTGGCCGAAGCGGAATCTCGTGGCCGTCAAGGCGCCCGTCTTCTCGATGTCGAAGCTTCCGGCCGTCGACACGCACCTCGGGCCGGAGATGAAGAGCACCGGCGAGGTGATGGGCGTCGACCGCAACTTCGAAGCCGCCCTCTACAAGGCGCTCGTCGCCTCCGACATGGCGCTGAAGCCGAAGAGCACGGTGCTTCTGAGCTTGAGCGACCGCACGAAGGCCGACGCCTTGCCCCTCATCCACAAGCTCGCCGACGCGGGCTTCCGGCTGTATGCGACCGAAGGCACCGGCCAGATGATCGCCGCCCTCGGGCTCCCGGTCACCATCGTCACCAAGGTGCTGACGGGCAATCACCCGAACGTGGTCGACGTCATCCGGGACGGCACCGTGCAGTGCGTCATCAACACGCCGGAGGGGCGGTTCACGGGGTCGCTGCGCGACGGTTTCCATATCCGCCGGGCGGCAGCCGAGCGGCGGATCCCGTGCTTCACCTCCCTCGACACAGCGCGGGTGGCGGTCGAAGCGGCCGTGCGGCCGGCCGCCTACGACATCCGCTCGCTCGAGGAGTACCTGGCGGGATGAACGTCGCCGAGGCGGTCGTCCTCTCCACGGAACCGGCGTACGAGAACGCGTTCGTCACGTGGTTCGCCTCCGAGGCGTTGGCCCGACGCCGCGAGCCCGGACAGTTCGTCATGGTGCACTGTAGCAGCGAAGGCTGCGACCCGTTCTTCGCGCGGCCCTTCTCGTACCACCGCGTCGACGGCGACCGCTTCGCGCTGCTCTACACCGTCGTGGGCCGGGGGACGGCCTGGCTGGCGCGGAGACAGCCAGGCGACCGAGTGCGGATGTACGGGCCGCTGGGGAGGGGCATTCGCCTGCCGCGCGACCGGGCGAACATCCTCCTCGTAGGCGGAGGGGTCGGCATCGCTCCGCTCGTGGACCTGGCCGAGACGGCGGTCTCCCGGGGACACCAGGTCGTGGCGATGATGGGCGCGCGAACGTCGGCCGCCCTCTTGCCCCCTGGCGCGTGGCCGAAGGAGGTGGAGTACGTGACCGTGACCGAGGACGGTAGCGCGGGCCTGCGAGGCCTAGTCACGGAGCATGTCGGAGCGTATCTCGACTGGGCGACGAAGCTGTATGCCTGCGGACCAGCTCCGATGTTCGCAGCCCTGGCCGACGTCCTGCGCGGGAACAGCCGCCGGATGCGTCCCGAGATCCTCATGGAGGAACGGATGCCTTGCGGCTGGGGGATGTGCTACGGCTGCGCCATCTTCACCCGCCGCGGCGTGAAGCTTTGCTGCAAGGACGGCCCGCGCTTCCCCCTCTTCGACGTCTTCTGAGAGGGCACGCGGCCGCTCGGCGCGGTATCCTTCACGCCATGCCGGCCTACCAGGTGAAGATCGTCGACGCGTTCACGCGCACACCGTTCACGGGGAACCCGTGCGGCGTCATCACCCGCGCCGACGGCCTGAACGACGCGCAGATGCAAGCCATCGCCCGCGAGCTCAACCTCAGCGAGACCGCCTTCGTCTTCCCCTCCCTGCGGGCCGACTTCCGGGTGCGCTTCTTCACCCCGACGAAGGAGATTCCCCTGGCCGGCCACCCGACCATCGCGACCATGCACGCCCTCGCCGAGGAAGGCCGTATCGACCTCACGCCCGGACGGGCACGTGTCGTCCAAGAGCTCAGCATCGGAATCCTCCCCGTGGACATCGAGCGGCGCGACGATGGAGCGGTCCGGGTGGTGATGACCCAGAACCCGCCGGAGTTCGGCCGCCGCCTCGACCGAACGGTCTACGCCCAGGCGCTCGGCATCTCGCCCGACGACATCCTCCCCGACGTCCCCGTCCAAGTCGTGAGCACCGGGACCCCCCAGGCGATGGTTCCGGTGCGTTCGCTCGACGTGCTCCGCCGTCTCCGGCCCGACTGGCAGCACCTGAGCGACCTCGAGCAGGTGGGGCACTACTTCAGCACCCACGTGTTCACGCTGGAGGCGCTCGAACCCGGGCACCGAGCTCATGCGCGGCACTTCGCCGCCAGCGCCGGGGTGCCGGAAGACCCCGTCACCGGCAGCGCCATCGGAGCGATGGCCGCGTACCTGTGGAAGTACGGCCTCGTGCGGGAGCCCCGGTATGTCGTCGAACAGGGGCACCTCATCGGACGCCCCGGCCTCGTCGAAGTGGAGGTCGAGGCCCGCGGCTCCGAGCCAACCCTCGTCCGCATCGCCGGCACCGCTGTCACCGTCCTGCGAGGAACCATCGAGGTGTGAACCGCTGCTAGGCTGAGTCCGTGGAGCCGCTCGACTTCGACACCGCCGAACGGGTGCTCCTGGAGGCGGAGTTTGGCGACTGCCGCCCCATCTGGTACTCCTCGAACTACGTCTACTTGGCCGTTCTCCGTCATCCGCGCGCGGGGGAAGTCCTCGCCATCTACAAACCAGCACGAGGCGAGGCGCCGCTCTGGGATTTCCCGGACGGCGCGCTCTACCGCCGCGAGGCAGCGGCGTACCGTTTCGCCCGAGCGGCAGGGTGGAACTTCGTGCCTCCCACCGTCGTGCGGGAAGGGCCGCAGGGCATCGGAGCGCTCCAGCTCTTCATCCCCCACGATCCCCACCAGCACTACTTCGAACAGCGGGAGAGGCCGGAGCTCGCGGAGCAGCTCCAACGCATCGTCCTCTTCGACGTGGTGACGAACAACGCCGACCGGAAGGCGGGGCACCTCCTCCTGGACGGGGCAGGGCACGTGTGGGGCATCGACCACGGCTTGTGCTTCCACGTCCAGTACAAGCTGCGCACCGTGATGTGGGATTGGGCCGGCGAGCCCATCCCTCCCAAGCTGCTGCATGAGCTCCAGCGCGCGGCGGAAGGTCTCGAAGGGGAGGAGGCGCCGTTCGCGGCGTTGCGCGAGCTCATCCGGCCGGAAGAGTATCGGGCGGCCCTCCAGCGAGCCCTCGCCCTGCTCGAGCGCGGCCGGTTCCCGTTGCCCGGGCCGCACCGCAGCTACCCTTGGCCGCTCGTCTGACACCCGTCTGTCCCGAGCGTAGAATCGCGCCCGAAGGAGTCTGCCGGCCATGCGAGTGGTCCGTATCGGCAGCGTCGAGGTGCTTCCCCTCGTCGACACCTACCTGCTCGGCGATCCGCGCATCTTCATGCCGAAGCACGCCGAGGCCTTCCTCGGCGAGTACCCGCACCTCCTCGATGAGCGGGGCCTGCTGCGGATGACGATCACCTGCTTCCTCGTGCGGTCGGCCGGGAAGACGTGGCTCGTCGATACGGGAATCGGACCGCGGCGGCGCCCGAACTTCCCAGCGGGGAAGCTCGACCAGGCCCTTCGCGAGGCAGGTCTTGGCCCCGCCGACATCGACGGCGTCATCCACACCCACCTCCACATCGACCACGTTGGCTGGAACACGGTCCCGGGGCCCGACGGTGCCCCCCAGCCGTACTTCCCCCGCGCGGAGCACCGTGCGCAGCGAGCCGAGTGGCAGTTCTGGATGCGGCCCGAGCACCTGGAGGGGGATGCCCAGCCTCACCTCGCGGAGTGCGTCGCTCCCGTTGCGGACCGCTTCCGCTTGCAGGACGGCGAGGAGGCAATCGACGACCACCTGGTGTTCGTGCCCGCTCCCGGGCACACGCCGGGGCACGTCGCCATCGGCATCGCCTCCCAAGGTGAGCGGGCGCTCATCGTGGGGGATGCAAGCCACCACCCCGTTCAGCTCGACCATCCCGACTGGTCCCCCGCCTTCGACGTCGACCCCGACCTGGCGGCACGCACGCGCGCCCGACTCTTCGACGATGCGGCCTCCGACGGGAGGGTGTGGATGGCCGGCCATTGGCCCGACTCGGGCATCGGCCGCATCGTGCGCGTCGACGGGAGACGGGTCTTCCGCGCGCTGTGACCGCGCGTCACGCCTCCAGACTGCTACGATGCGGGCAGCGACACCGCCCATGGAGCATCGAGGATGACCAGCACCACCTACCGGAACATCGTCGTCGAGCGAGAAGGCGCCTACGTCACTATCACCATGAACCGCCCCGAGCGGCGTAATGCGCTTTCGATGGACCACATGCTCGAACTCATCGACGCGTTCGAGCGCGTGGGGGAAAGCGACGCACTCGGGGTCGTGCTCGCGGGGAACGGGCCGGTGTTCTCTGCCGGGCACGATTTCGCCGACATGGCCGGCGCTTCCCTGGCCGAGATGCGGAAGCTGCTGTGGACCTGCACCCGGCTCATGGACACGATGCAGTCGATCCCCCAGGTTGTCGTGGCGAAGGTGCACGGGCTCGCCACCGCGGCCGGGTGCCAGCTCGTGGCTACGGCCGACCTGGCGGTGGCCGCCGACACCGCCAGCTTCGCGACTCCCGGTGGCAAGGGCGGCTGGTTCTGCCATACGCCGCTCGTGGCGCTCAGCCGGAACATCGGCCGGAAGCGGGCCCTGGAGATGGCCCTCACCGGTGACACGATCGACGCCCGAACGGCATACGAATGGGGCCTCGTCAACCGCGTCGTGCCGCTGGAGGAGCTGGACGAGGCCACCTGGGACCTGCTGAAGCGCGCGACGCGCGGGAGCCCGCTCTCGAAAGGGCTCGGAAAGCGCGGCTTCTACGCCCAGGTGGACATGGACCAGCCGAAGGCGTACGCCTACGCCGTCGAGCTGATGGCCGCGAGCAGCCAGACGGCCGATGCCCAGGAGGGCATGCGCGCCTTCCTCGAGAAGCGGCCGCCGGTGTGGCAGAACCGGTAGCTCACGCGCCGGCCACCATTTCGCGAACCCGAGCCAGCCGCTCGTACGAGGCAAGCACCTTGGGCTGCTCGTTCGTCAGGTGGCGAACGATGACGTCCGTGTACCCCATCTCTCGCAAGGCGAGGAACTGCTCGGCCACCTGCTCCGCCGAGCCGTACACACAGGCCCGCGGGTCGAAGCCTCGATAGCCGCGGGCCAGGATCGGCTCGGCGACGGCCTTGGCCTCTTCCGGGTCGGCACCCACGTAGATGTCCCGCCGGATTGCGATCGCCGAGGGGGTGCGCCCGTGGGCCGCGCAGCGCTCCCGATAGAGCTCCAGCTGTTGGCGGGCCTGTTCGGGCGTGAGGTCGGGCGCGGCCAGCCAGCCGTCGCCGAGGCGCGCCGCCCGGTCGATGGCCGGCGGAGCGCTGCCTCCGATCCACACTTCGACAGGCTCGGTGGGGACCGGCGCGATGCGGGCGTTCCGCACGCGGTACCGCCCTTCCGACGTCACCGTCTCACCCCGGAGGAGGCGGCGAACGATGTCGAGCGCTTGCTCGAAGCGCGAAGGGCGCTGCCGCGGGTCCACCCCGAAGGCATCGAACTGCTCGGGGTCGTACATTCCGCCGCCCACGGCGCACTGCATGATGAACCGGCCTTTGGCGATGGCGGCGAGCGTCCCGACCTGTTCCGCCACGAGCACGGGATGCCAGAGGGGCAGCAGGAAGAGGCACCCCGCGGGGCGGTCGTCCCACTCCGCCAGCAGCCGACCGAGGATGGGCACGTTCTGGTAGTAAGGAACGCGTGTCGCGTGATGGTCGCCGACGAAGAGGGAATCCAGGCCGGCATCCCGAGCGGCCCGCGCCCGTTCGATCATCCACCGAACGCCGAGGCGCGGGTCGGTGACTGCGTGAGCGCTCGTGAGGGAGACGCCGATGCGCATGCCATCCTCCTTGGGTGGTCACAACGGCCGCATTCTACCGGCCTCGGGGCCACAGCCGCCGGTACACTCGAAGGCACATCACGGAGGTGAACCCGATGAGCATCGCCGCCCCGGCGCAGACCGACGACGCGCTTCCCTTCCCCATCCGCGAGGAGACGCTCGCGAACGGCCTCCGCGTGATCGTCATCCCGACGGGGCTGCCCAACCTCGTCTCGCTCCAGATCTCCGTCCGCACCGGCTCCCGCAACGAGGTGGAACCCGGGAAGTCCGGATTCGCCCACTTCTTCGAGCACATGATGTTCCGGGGCACGAAGCGGTACCCGCCCGAGGTGTACCACGCCATCGTGACCCGAACCGGCGCCCGACAGAACGCCTACACCACCGACGATTACACGAACTACCACGCCACCTTCGCCGCGGAGGACCTGGAAACCTTCCTCGAAATCGAGGCGGACCGCTTCATGAACCTCTCGTACAGCGAAGAGGCGTTCCGCATCGAAGCGAAGGCCATCCTCGGTGAGTACAACAAGAACGCCTCGGAGCCGCTGGTCAAGCTCTTCGAAGTTCAACGGGACACCGCCTTCGACGTGCACCCCTACAAGCACACGACCATGGGCTTCCTCCGCGACATCGAGGCGATGCCGGAACAGTTCGAGTACTCGCTGCTCTTCTTCGAACGCTGGTACCGGCCCGAAAACACTACCATCGTCGTCGCAGGCGACGTCGACCCCGACGGCGTGATCGCGCTCGTCGAACGGCACTGGGGAGGCTGGAGGCGGGGCAGCCACACGGTGGAGATCCCGCAGGAACCGCCACCGCGCGGCCCGCGGACGGCGCACGTGCCGTGGCCGGCGCCCACCCTCCCCTGGGTCACCATCGCCTTTCGTGGCCCCGCCTTCTCCGCCGATGCTCCCGATTATGTCGCTATCGACGCCGCCCTCGACCTGGCGTTCGGGCCCACTTCGGACCTCTACCGGGAGCTCGTCGACGAGCTCCAGGTGGCAGACCAGCTCTTCCCGTGGTTCACGCCCCATGTGGACCCAGCGCTGGCGACGGTGCTCGCTCGCCTCAAGCGCCCCGAGGACGCGGCGTTCGTGCGGCGGCGAATCCTCGACACGCTCGCCGAACTGCGCGAGCGGCCGGTGCCAGGCGACCGACTGGAGTCGGCGAAGGAGCACAATCGGAACGCGCTCCTGCGAACGTTCGACAATTCCGAATCGGTGGCCGCCTTCGTGGCCCGCTTCGCCCACTTCGAGCGCTCGGCCCAGACGGTGAACCGCCTCTACCGCACCTTGCAGCGCCTCACCCCGGAGGACGTGCTCGCCGCCGCGCGGCGCTTCATCACGGACCCAAGCCTCGTGCAGACGACGCTCTCCTTCGAGCCCCTTCCCGCCGAGGTGCTGGAGCCGCCTGCGCTCCCCTCGGGAAGGGAAACGGGCTCGCTCGGCCGGCCGGTCATCCTCGTCCGGAGCGGGGTGCCGCTCGTCCACCTCAAGCTCGCCTTCACCACCGGCTCGGCGGACGACCCGCCTGGCCGCGAGGGCCTTGCCCAGCTCACCGCCTCCCTGCTGGCCGAAGGTGGGTCGCGGCGGCACACCATCGACGAGATCCGACGCCAGCTCTTCCCCTTGGGAGGGAGCCTCACGGCGCAGGTCGACAAGGAGCTCACCACCTTCTCCATCGCGGCGCCCCGGGGCACCATCGACCGCACCCTCGACATCGTTCTTCCGCAACTTCTCGAGCCGGGGTGGAGGGAGAACGATTTCGCTCGTTTGCGCGAACACCAGAAGAACGCGCTCGTCCAGGACCTACGGTCGAACAACGACGAGGAGCTCGGGAAGGAGGTGCTTCAAGAGCGCGCCTTCGCGGGCACGCCCTACCGGCACCCGCCGCTCGGCACGGTCGCCGGACTGGATGCCATCACCCTTGACGACGCGAAGGCGTTCGCCGCCGAATCGCTGGGGAAGGCACGGCTCGTCGTCGGCGCGGGCGGCGATCTCCCCGATGCCGTGCTCCAGCGCATCGAACGCGAGCTGGGACGCCTCGAGGAAGGAGCGCCTCCCATCCAGCGCAACATCGCTGGGCGGATGCCGGCGGGGCTCGAAGTGACCATCGTGCGGAAGCCCACGCGCGCCACAGCCATCTCCCTGGGACACCCCATCGGCGTGCTCCGCGGCCACCCCGACTTCGCCGCGCTCTGGCTGGCGCGAGCGTGGCTGGGGGAGCACCGGGCGCAGCAGGGGAGGCTCTTCCAGCGGATGCGCGAGCTACGCGGTCTGAATTACGGCGACTACGCGTACATCGAGGCCTTCCCGCGGGGGATGTTCCAGTTCTTCCCCGACCCGAACGTGGCACGCAGGGCGCAGCTCTTCGAAATCTGGATCCGGCCCGTCCTCCCCGACCACGCCGTCTTCGCCCTCAAGCTCGCCCTGTTCGAGGTCCAGCGCCTCCTCGAACGCGGCCTCACCGAGGAGGAGTTCGAGGAGACCCGAACGTACCTGAAGAAGAACGCATACCTGATGACGAAAACCGTCGGTCACCAGGTTGGCTACGCGATCGACAGTTGGTGGTATGGGATCCCCGATTACGTCGAGTACATCCGACGCGAGCTGGACAAGCTCACCCCGCAGCGGGTGAACGACGCCGTCCGGCGACACCTGCGGCCGAGCGATTACCACGTCGTGTTCGTGACCGAGGACGCCGATACCCTCCGCCAGGAGCTGCTGGCCGGGGCGCCGCGCCCTATCACCTATCAGTCGCCCCCGCCGGCCGAGGTCCTCGCCGAGGATGCCCTCGTGGCCGAGCTGCCCCTCGGTCTTACGCCCGAACGGGTGACCATCGTGCCGGTGGACGAGGTTTTCGCCCGCTGATGACCCTAGCCGCCCAGCTGTCGCGCTAGTTCGTCGGGCGTGGCAGCAGGGAGCTCGCAGGCAAAGTCGATGCACCGGTAGGCGAGCGCCTCTCCCGGCGGCGCCTCCCGCCCCTCGAGGAGCGGGAGCCCGCCAACGGCCTCCGCCGGAGCGAGGACGAGCCACGGCCGAAACCTTGCAGCAGCCACACGCTCGAAGGCGGCGCGCTGCGTCCGGGGGCCGACGATGGCCAGCTCCTCGTGAGGCGCCAGCAACAGCTCCGCGACCGAGAGGAGCGCGCCGAGTCCGTTCGGAGCGCGGGCCAGGTCGGGACCGAGGATGGAGACCACGTCCTCGGCCGCGCGGATGGCTTGGGGGTCGCCAAAGTACCGACCGATCCACCAGGCGAGCTGGCCCGCCGCGCCGTTTCCGCTCGGCGTCGACGCGTCGAAGAGCGGCTTCTGCCGGAGAAGAAGCTCCTCCCCGTCCCGAGGGGTTTCGAAGAATCCGCCGCCCGCCTCGTCGCGGAAGCGTTCGAGCAGGGTCTGCCAAAGCTCCCGCGCCCAGAGCAGCCAAGCAAGCTCACCGGTGGCCTGATAGAGGGAGACGAGGCCGAGCCCCACGTAGGCGTAATCCTCGAGTAGGCCCGGCACCCGCGCGACGCCGTCCTTGTAGGTGTGGCGCAGCTCGCTGCCCGTCCACATCTGCTCGCGGAGGAACGACGCCGCCGTGCGCGCGATGCCGACCAGCGTATCGTCGCCGAAGATGCGGCCGGCTTCGGCGAAAGCGGCGATGGCCAGGCCGTTCCACGAGGCGAGCACCTTGTCATCCGTGGCCGGCGGCACGCGTTCGGACCTGGCGCGGAAGAGCCGTTCGCGCATCTCCTCGACCCTGGCCTCCAACTCCACTGCGCTGAGGCCGAAGCGTTCCGCCAACGCCCGGGGGTCGTATCGCCGCGTGAGCACATTGCGGCCCCTCAGCTCGGGGTGGTGCGGGTCGAAGAAGTTCCCCTCCTCCGTGACCCCGAAGGCTGCCGCCGCCAGGTCGGCGTCTGGCCCGAGGATTCGGCGCAGCTCGTCGAGCGTCCACAGGTAGAACTTCCCTTCGATTCCCTCGCTGTCCGCGTCCTGGGCGGAGAAGAAGCCGCCCTCCGGCCCCAGAAGTTCACGCTGAAGGTAAGCGGCTGTCTCCTGGACGATTCGGGCCCAGAGGGGATCGCGGTCGACCTGCCAAGCGACGGCGTACAGACGGAGGAGCTGGGCGTTGTCGTACAGCATCTTCTCGAAGTGGGGAACGACCCAGCGCGCGTCGACCGAATAGCGCGCGAATCCCCCGCCGAGCTGGTCGTAGATTCCGCCGCAGGCCATCTGGCGGAGCGTCTCCCGCACCATGTACCAGGGACCCGGGTCGGGCCGGCCGGCATGCTCGAGGCGGGCGTGGTGCAGGAGCAGGAACTCGAGCGTGGGCGCCGACGGGAACTTCGGCGCCGACCCGAACCCGCCCCACTCCGGGTCGAACACGGCCCGCAGGGCATCGACCGCCCGGTCCAGCACGTCCTCGCCGACGGCGCCGCGGCGCCCCGACGCGGCCGCGAAACGCTTGAGTTCAGCGGCGACGTGGTCGGCCGATTCGAGGACCTTCGCGCGGTCGAGCGTCCAAGCCCGATGCACCGCTTCGAGGACCCGGCGAAAGCTCGGACGGCCGTGGGCATCTTCGGGCGGAAAGTAGGTGCCGGCGAAGAAGGGCTTCCCTTCCGGCGTGAGGAAGATGGTCATCGGCCACCCGCCCTGACCGGTCATCGCCTGGAGGGCCGTCATGTACACCGAGTCGACGTCGGGCCGCTCCTCGCGATCGACTTTCACGTTGATGAACCACTCGTTCATGAGCGCCGCGATGGCCGGGTCTTCGAACGACTCGTGCGCCATGACGTGGCACCAGTGGCAGGTGCTGTAGCCGACCGAGAGAAGGATCGGGCGGTCGGTTTCCTTCGCGGCGCGGAAGGCTTCCTCCCCCCAGGGATACCAATCCACCGGGTTGTCGGCGTGCTGGCGCAGGTACGGGCTCGTTTCGTTGGCGAGACGATTCGGCATGACGACCCCCTCTCCCCATCACGGTAGCAAAGGCGCCGGCAGGTTCGCTTCCGGTGGCGGGCCGAAGCCCGTAGACTCGCCCTCGAAGTCGCCCTTTGCCGATTGGAGGCCGAACCACATGAGCCGACTGCCTGCTCTCGCGCTCGCTGCCGCACCCGGTCGACGCCAACGCGCTCTCGAGATCGCCCGCGAGGCGGACCGGCGGGGGTTCGCCGGTCTGTACTGCGCCAGCTTCGGCGACAACTTAGGGCTCTGCGTCTCGCTCGCCCACGTCACGGAGCGGATCCAGTTCGGGACGGGCATCGCGAACATCTACGTGCGCCACCCGTTCGAAATGGCGGCATCCGCTGCCTACCTCCACGAGGTGAGCGGCGGGCGCTTCCGGCTCGGACTGGGGGTGAGCCACGGCCCCACCCACCAGCGATACGGCGTGCAGGCCGGGAAGCCGGTCGCCGACATGCGTCAGTATGTGGAACGGATGCGCAGCGTCGGCGACCAGTTCGGCCCGCAGCCTCCGCTCGTGCTGGCCGCGCTCCGGAAGCGGATGACCCGGCTCGCCGGCGAGATCGCGGACGGAGCGATGTGGGCGAACGCGGCGCTCAGCCACATGCCGGCATCGCTGGCCGAGATCCCCGCCGAGAAACGGGCCGCCGGCTTCTTCGTGGGCAACATGCTCCCGGTGTGCATCGACGATGATCGCCGCGCAGCCGAAGCGGCCATCCGCCGTTACCTCACCGGCTACCTCATGCTCCCCAACTACCGCAACTACTGGAAGGAGGCCGGGTACATCGAGGAGATGGAGGCCGTCGAGCGGGCGTTGGCGGCGGGGGACACGGGACGGGTCGCGGAGATCCCCAGCGAGCGGTGGCTCCGGGACGTCGCCCTCTACGGGAGCGAGGCCGAGGTTCGGGAGGGGCTTCAGGCCTGGTACGCTGCTGGCGTGAACACCCCCATCCTCGTCCCGAATTCGACCCGGGGCGGGCAGCAACAAGCCTTCCAAGAGGTCTTCACGGCCTTCGCATGACGCCCGAGGAGCTGGAGAAGGCTGCCGTCGCCGCCGCCGAGGAGGCGGGGCGCGTCATCGCCGGTTTGCGACGCACCGGCGTGCGATACGGCCGCAAGCCCGGTTACGAGCTCGTGTCCGAAGCCGACCTGCGTGCCGCCCAGCTCCTCCACGACCGTCTCACGGCCGCCTTCCCGGCGGCAGGATGGCTCTCCGAGGAGCATCGCGATACGGGCGCCCGCCTGGCACGGGAGTGGGTTTGGGTGGTGGACCCGCTTGACGGCACTAGGGAGTACCTCCTCGGGATCCCCGAGTTCGCCGTGTCCGTAGCGCTGGTCCGCGGCGGAGAGCCGGTCCTCGGCGTCGTACACAACCCGGCGACGGGGGAAACCTTCGCCACTCGTTCGCTGGCGCGGAGCGCCGGCGAGAACGGACGCCTGCGTGTCCTCGTCGGTCGCGGCGAAGCGGAGGCCGGCGAGGTCCCCCCGCTCCCGCGGGAGAGCGAACTCGTGGGGGTGGGGAGCATCGCCTACCGGTTGGCCCTCCTCGCCGCGGGCCACGCCGAGGCTGTCGTCACCGTGCAGCCCCGCGCCGAGTGGGACGTTGCAGCCGGGGTGGCGCTCTGTCGCGCCGCGGGGTTGGCAGTCACGGACGCTCGGGGAGCGGCGCTGCGGTTCAACAAGCCGCGCCCGGCAATCCTTGGATTGGTGGCCGCCCCGGTCGAGACTCACGCACGGTTGTTGCGAATACTGCGGCTCACTGCTCCGTAGGTTTCCTGCATTTCTCGACGATTGACGGCGCCGATTCGGCTATTGAAAACTCCTGGTATTCCCAGGGGCCGTTCGGGACGCCACCTCTTCCCCAAATGGCCCCAAAGCGAATTTCTGCGCGGCAGTAGGCTAAGGTCGGCGCGCTGCCCGCGCGCACGCTGGAGCGAGGAGGCGCCACTTGGGAACGATCACCCGACGGACATTTCTCAAAGGCACCGGTGTCGCTGCCGGCACGCTCGCTGCTGAGGAGCTGCTTTTCGGACGAGGCCGCACCCTGCTCCCGGCCACGAAAGGCGAGGCCGCGGCGGCCGAGCCCGCCGAGTCGTGGGCGTACTCCGCCTGTTGGATTGGGAAGCAGGATTGCGGCATCGCGGCCCGGAAGTTCGGCGACCGGGTCGTGAAGCTGGAGGGTCTCGTTTCGCATCCGCGGAACGTGGGGACGCTCTGTCCCAAGGGTGTTGCCCAAATCTCCGCGCTCTACGACCCGCACCGAGTGCGTCGGCCCCTCATCCGGACCAACGAGAAGGGCGTGCCCGGAGAGTTCCGCGAGGCCACCTGGGACGAAGCGATCGCCCTCGTCGCCGAGAGGATCAAGGCGGCTCGGGCCAAGGATCCCAAGCTCGTCGTGTGGCAAAAGGGCCGCAGCAAGTCGGGCCCCCTCTACGACACGGCCTTCACCGCGGCCCTGGGCACGGAGAAGCTGCACCACGGAGCCTTCTGCTCCGACGCAGGCTACCGGGCGTGCGAGTACACCGTCGGACTGAACGGCGTCCTCAATCCGGACTACCGATTCTGCAAGCTCGCCATCCACTGGGGGTATAACCTCACCGGAGGAGGCGGCAACAAGCTCTGCTGGATCACCTTCCCTCGCCAGTTCGTCCAGGCGAGGGAGCGCGGCATGCGGGTCATCTCCATCGACCCGCGCCGGCAAGCGTTCGGTCCCCATACCGACGTGTGGCTGCCGATCAGGCCCGGGACCGACCTCGCCCTCGCTCTGGCGCTCGTCCGCGAAATCATCGCGCTCGGGAAGCTCGACACGGAGTACCTGCTGAACTACACGAACGCGCCGTTCCTCGTCGGCGAGGATGGCTTCTTCCTCCGCGAAGGCGGGAAGGAGCTGGTGTGGGACACGAAGACGAACACGGCGAAGCCGTATGACGCGGAGGGCCTCGAACCCGCCCTCGAGGGCAGCTTCCGCGTCGGCGGCCGAGCGGCGAAGACGGCGTTCGAGCTCCTCAAGGAGCACACGGCGGGGTACACGGCCGAGTGGGCCGCCGAGATCACCGGCCTCGAAGCGGAGGCCATTCGCGACCTCGCGCGGGAGATCGTCCAAACCGCCGGCATCGGCTCCACCATCGTGGTCGACGGGGTAGAGGTCGCCTACCGGCCCGTGGGCATCCATACCTACCACGCGGCCCAAACCGAGCTCGGGTTCCAGGCGGTCCGGACGATGCTGCTGGCGATGATGCTCGTGGGAGCGGTGGGCGCCGCGGGAGGCCAACTCATCGACGCAACCTGGAAGGTCCACGCGAACTTCGAGAAGTTCGGCACGTTCAAGCTGGCCGACCCTCCCTACAACATCTGGCTATCCAACTCGAAGTGGTTCCCCATCAACTCGAATAGCACCGCTGTCGTCTCGCTCGTGCTCCAGGACCCGGCGAAGTGGGGCGTCGAGAAGCTTCCCGAAGTGTTGATCGTGCACATGGCGAACCCCGTCCTCGCCTTCGGGTCGCAGAAGGACATCGTCGAGGGCCTGAAGAGAATTCCGTTCGTGGTGGTCATTGACCCCTGGCTCTCGAAGACGGCCGACCTGCTGGCCGATGTGGTGCTGCCCGCCAGCACCCTGGAGAAGTACGAGGGCCCGCTCTCCGCGGGCGACATCTACACCGACGCGGTAGCGTTACGAATGCCGCTCATGAGCCCGCTCGGAGAATCACGCAGCGAGCTCGAAATCTACCTCGACATCTGTGAGGCGACGGGCACGCTGTACGGAGAGAACGGGTACATCGACCAGATCAACAAGGCGCTGGGGCTGAAGGACGAGTTCGCGCTGCCCTTGGACAAGAAGCCGACACCGCGGGAGGTCTTCGACCGCTGGGCCAAGGCGCAGGGCCTGAAAGAAGGCATCGCCTACTTCGAGCAGAACGGCGTGTGGGTGAAGGGTCCGGTTTCGCCGAAGAAGCTGTACGGCTGGGCGACGGAGCCTCGGTTCGGTGGCATTCGCCACCGGCTGTACGGCGAGTCGCTGCTGGCCGCCCAGCAGCAGATGAAGGCAAAGGGAGCCGAAGAGTGGGCCTGGCGGGACTACACGCCCTTCCCGACGTGGCGCACGCCCACGATGGAGCAGTCGCCGAAGGAGTACGACCTCTACCTCATCAGCTACAAGCTGATCGAGTTCAAGCAGGCACGAACCCACCAACTTCCGCTCGTGGCTGAGCTGGGGCCCGAGCAGCGGCTCTGGATGAACCCGAAGGCGGCGAAGGCGCGAGGGTTGAAGGAGGGCGACGAGGTTTGGGTGGAAGCGCACAACGCCGTCACGGGCGAGACGAAGCGGGTGCGGACGAAGCTCGCGCTCACGGAGGGCATCCGCCCCGATACGGTGGGGCTTCCGCACCACTTCGGCGGCGAAGCGAAACACCCGTGGGCCGAGAACGACGGACCGGGCGCGGCGTCCCTCTTCTTCACAGGCCCGGGATACATCCAGATGACCGCGGACCAGTCCTTCCACGTGAAGGTGCGCGTCTACCGCGCGGAGGAGGCCTGAACGATGCCGAAGTACGCGATGACGATCGACCTCGCCCGCTGCATGGGCTGCCGCGCCTGCATGGTGGCCTGCAAGGTCGAGAACAACACCCCGGAAGAGCAGTTCTGGATGTACGTCTTCCGCCTGGAGGAGGGGGAGTTTCCCGACACGCGCCTCACCTTCCTCCCACGGCCGTGCCAGCACTGCGACAACGCGCCCTGCGTGAAGGTGTGCCCCGTCGGCGCTCGGTACAAGCGCGAGGACGGGATCGTCCTCACCGACTTCCAGCGCTGCATCGGCTGCCGCTACTGCGAGGTCGCGTGTCCGTACGGCGTGAACTACTTCCACTGGAAATCGCCGAAGAAGGGCCAGTACCTGAACTGGAACAAGGACGCCGAGGTGAAGGAGCGCGGGAACGGCGAAACGCCGCCCTGGCACAACCCCGACCATGACCGCCGATACGGTGAGGAGCGGCGACTGACGGCCGGCGCGGTCCACTACAAGGGCGTCATGGGCAAGTGCACCTTCTGCGTACACCGGGTCGAGAAGGGGCTCGAGCCCGCTTGCGTGGCCAACTGCCCCGTCCGCGTGTTCGAGTTCGGCGACCTCGAGGACCCCGAGAGCACCGTCTCGCGGAAGCTCCGCGAGTCGAACCGTTTCCGACTGCTCGAGGACGTCGGCACCGAGCCGAGGGTCTTCTACCTGAACGGGCAGCCGCCGACGAGCGAGCACCGACAGCTCGATGCGGTCAAGGGAGGAAAGAAAGGATGAGCATCCAGGCCCGTACTCTCCGCGACACCGGCGTCGGCCGCTGGGGACCGTTGAGCGTTGCGGCAGGCGCAGCGCTTCTCGCCATCGTCGCCGTGGGCATCGCTGCCTACTCCCAGCAGCTCATCCATGGCGAAGTGGTCACCGGCCTCCGCGACTGGGGGACCCAAGGCGGAAGCCCCTGGGGTCTGTACATTGCCTTCGTGGTGTACTTCATCGGTGTGAGCTTCGCCGGCATATCGATCGCCGCGCTAGTACGGCTGCTGCGTATCGAAGCGCTCCAGCCGATAACCCGGATGGCCGAGCTGCTGACGATCGTCTCCCTCGTCCTCGGGGCCTTCTCCGTCTTGGCCGACCTCGGCCAGCCGCTCCGCGGGATCACCAACCTCTTCCGGTACGCGCGGCCGCAGTCGCCGTTCTTCGGGACCTTCAGCCTGGTCATGGCGGGGTACTTGTTCGCCAGCCTCGTGTACTTCTACCTAGCGGGGCGCCGCGACGCGTACCTCCTGGCGCAGGAACCCTCCCGCCTGCAATGGTTCTATCGCTGGTGGGCGGCCGGCTACCGTGACACGCCGGCCCAGCGTGCCCGCCACGAGCGGACTTCGTTCCTCCTCGCGATCGCGATCCTCCCCCTGCTCGTCACGGCCCACTCCACGCTGGGCCTGGTGTTCGGGCTCATGGGCGGCCGTCCTGGATGGTTCAGCGCCCTGCAGGCTCCGGGCTTCGTGGTCCTCGCAGGGGTGTCGGGCCTCGGCCACATCGCCGTGATGGCCGCGCTCGTGCGCTGGCTCCTCCCGAGCACTCGCGAGCAGATCCGCCCGGCGACGTTCCGGCTCCTCGGCATCTTCCTCATGGTGCTCGGGATGATCTACCTCTACTTCACCCTCATCGAGGTGCTCACTGCGGGGTATGCGGCCCACGAACGTGAGCAGGAACTGGTGGCCCTCCTGCTCTGGGGCACGTACGCGCCCTACTTCTGGGCCGGGACCGTCGGCTTGGGCGCCGCGGTGACCATCGGTCTGGTGCAGGGCCTCCGGGGAAGCTGGAACATCGGTGCCGTCGTGGCGATGGGCATCCTCGTCAACATCGCGGCCATCGCCAAGCGGCTCATCATCGTTACGCCCTCCCTCACCCACGGCTCGCTCCTGCCGTACGGTCACGGGGTGTACATCCCCACCTGGGTGGAGGTTGCCATCATCGTCGGCCTGATGTCGCTCGGCGCGCTCGCCATCCTTGCGTTTTCGAAGCTGTTCCCAATCGTTCCCCTCGAGAGCGAGCACGCGTCATAGGAGAAGGAGTTACCGGATGAGCACGCGAGCACTCCTTGCCGCAAGCATCGCCCTTGCCGGATTCATCCTCGGCGTGGTGGCCTACTTCGTTCTTGCCGCGCCGTGGGGCTTCCCACCCGATTCGGTGGCGCACAGCAACCCGCGCGTCCCCTTCGCGCCGGCCATCTTCGTCGCGGGCGTGATGATGGTGTTCATCGCTGCTATCGTGTACGAGCTGTGGCCCGGCAACGGCGACCACACGTGAGCGACGCGTTCGAGGCGAGCGGGGCGGCGCTCGCCAGGGCTCAGCAAGCGCTGTACCGCTTCGGAGCCCTGGCGGGCGCCGCCGGTGTGCAGGAAGGGGACCTCGGCGCGGCCGGCGAACTTCTCCGGGCTCGAATCCTCCCCCTCCACCCGGACCCCCTCGTGCGCCACGCCTGGCAGCAGGCGCTCGCCGCCCGGCCGAGCGGCCTCGCCCTCGACCGCACCCGCTTCGATGCGCCCCTCTTCCTGGAGCGAACGCTTCTGCGCGGCAGGACGGACCCCACCGGCGCCCTGTACGAACTCTGCCTCCGCGCGGGTTTCCGGCCTTCGGGAACGCCCGACGACCTCGCCGTGGAGCTCGAGCTCGCGGCGGAACTCTGCGCCCTGGAGGCGGACGCCCACGAACGCGGCGACGGAGCATCGTTGGAGCGTGCCCTGGAGCTCCGGCGCGAGCTGCTGGAGGATCACCTCGTACCCTGGCTACCCGCCCTGCGCGAGGCGCTCGAGGAGGCGTTCCCGGAGGCGGCCCTGCTCATCGGCGCCTTGGCCGCCACGTGCCGGTTCGACTGGCACCGGCTCTGCGCGGCCCTTGCGGACGCCACAAGGAGGGAGGAATGATCCCCCCGACCCGGCGTTGGATGCTCCTCCGCTGCCCCCATGCCGCCCTGCCGGAGACCGACACCGACGGGAGCTGGGTCGATGGGGGCCTCGTCCCTGGCCTCTGCGAGGGCCGTCCGACACGGTTACCGGAATCGCTCCCGCCCTCCGTCGTGGCCGCGGTCTGCCAGCCCCTCGATGCCGACGGTGAGTGGCTCGGCGAGCTCCGTCGGCGAGGAGCACTCGATCCCTTGGTGCGTCTCCTCGTGGTCGAAACGGAACCTGGGTCGGCGTACGCGAACCTCGCCCGCGTACGCGCGGCAGGCGCGCGCCTGACTGCCGAGGAGCCCGATGGCCGGCATCACCTCCGGCCGCGTTGGGGCCCCCGTCCCGGTGTTCGCTCGCGCCGTGCGCTCCTCGGCCTGCCTCCGCTCGGCTACGACGCCCTGCCCACCGTCGACACCCGCCTCTGCGCCGCCGAGGCGGGGTGCCGCCGGTGCATCGAATCGTGCCCGCATCAGGCCCTCGCGCTCGGACCTGATGGAGCCGTGGTACTCGACCCGGCACGCTGCACGTCCTGCGGGCGGTGCGTGAGCGTTTGCCCTCCCCGAGCTACCGAACTGCTCTCCTTCGGCCTCGCTGCCCTCGAAGCGGAGGTCGAGCAGCTCACGGCCGACCTGTCGGGAGCCGCGGTCGCCTTCGCCTGCCGGCGGCGGGCGGCCCTGCCGGGTTGGGCCGTGGTCGAAGTCCCCTGCGCCGGTGCGATCACGCCGGGGCTTCTCCTCGGAGCCGCCGCGCTGGGCGCTGGCGCTGTCCTCGTCGCACACTACGGCGAGCTGTGCCGCTCGGGCGATGGCACCGCACCGCGGGAGGCCGTCGCAGCCGTCGCCTCGCTTTGGAACGCCCGCGCCCGCCTCCAGGGGCCGGAGTTCTCCTTCTTGGCCGCCGGCCAACTGCCACCGACGCCGGACCCACGTCCCGTCACGGTCCGTCAACGACCCGAGCCCGGCTGGGCCACCCACACTGGACTCGCCCTCCGGGCTCTCCTCCGCGCCGGAGCGCTCCCAACAGACCCCTACGACGAACCCTTGGAAGGGCTCGGGCGGCCAACCATCGACCCCGGGCCGTGCACCCGCTGCGGGACATGCGCACGGGTTTGCCCGACCGGCGCCATCGCGGAACGGCCGGCGCCCGGCGGAGTGGCCATCGAAGTCGACCACGCTCGTTGCGTCGGCTGCGGCCTGTGCGCCGCCAACTGCCCCGAGGTGGCCCAGGGCGCCATTCGGGTCGCCACCGGATTCGACCCCGCCGCCCTCGACGGTCCAGTCGCCGCCGTCACGAGCGAAGAGGTGCGCTGCGAACGGTGCGGCGGGCCGGTAGCACCACGCGAGATGATCGAGCGGCTTCGGGCACTCCTCGGCCCCGAATTCCGGGAGGATACGATGGCACGGCGGTGCGTTGACTGCCGGGGAATCGGCTGACCGCGCACCCGTCACCCCGTCGAACGCTCGAGCCGAAGGTAGAGGCAGTCGTCGGTCGCGGGCGGGGGATTACAGGAAGGGGGGCAACCGAGCAGCGCGACGACGCCTTCGGCATCGGCGACGGCAACCGTACGACGCCGGGTCCACCGAGGGACCCGCTGTTCCGTCAACCAATCGGACACCTTTTTCCGAACGCCGCGTACGACGATCCGGTCGCCGGGCAGCAACGGCCTGGCGCGCAGGACACCCCGAACCCTTCCGCGATCGAGCGCGACCCACCCGTCGGGCCCCGGCTCGGTTCTTACCGCGACCCGGACTGGACCCAGCGGCGTGACGCCCGGCACCTCCAGAACCGTCGGCGTGAAGTGGAGCGGCTGGACGGCAGGACCGAGCCGCACCAGTCCACACGATGCCTCCAGCACGAGCCCGCCGAAGGACACCTCGCCTTGCCCGCATTGGAGGACGCGCCGCGCGTTCTCCAGGCGCGTCGCGTTCGAAGCGACCGGCTGCTGGAGGTAGGCCGCCTCCCGCTCGAGCACCAGGAGGAGCGACTCCGTCGGCAGCCGGCGCAGGGCATCGAGGCCGAAGATCACGCCCTCCGGGGAGCGCTCGGCGGGCCGAGCCGCGAGGGCCAGCCGCTCCAGTTCTTCGAAGGCTTCGGCTGCGCTGCGTGCCAGCCCGGTGAGGGCACGCTCGATCGCGGGGTTCAGCTCCCGCAACGCCGGAAGGAGCATTCGGCGGATGCGATTGCGGGCGAAGGCGAGGCTCTCGTTCGACGGGTCACGGCGCGCCTCCAGACCAGCGGCCTGGCAAACCGCGAGCGTCTCGGCGCGCCGCAGGACGAGGAGCGGCCGCACCAGCCGCAAGGCGGGCGCACCCGGAAGCGGCGCGACGGGCACCATACCGCGGAGCCCGCGAATGCCCGTGCCACGGACGATGCGCAGGAGCACCGTTTCGGCCTGGTCGTCGGCAGTGTGGCCGACCGCAACCGTATCGGCGCGCTCCCGCTGGGCGACGAAGCCGAGGAACTGGTAGCGCAGCTCGCGTGCGACCTCTTCGATGCCGCGGCGCGTTTCCCTCGCGCGGGCGGCGACATCGCCTTCCCCCGTCACGCATTTCAGGCCCCGCTCGGCAGCGACGCGGCGCACGAACTCCAGGTCCTCGCGCGAGTCCGGGCGTAGCTGGTGGTCGAAGTGAGCGACCACCAGCTCGAATCGGAAGCGGGAGGCGAGCGCCTGCAGCACGACCATGAGGGCCAGCGAATCCGGGCCCCCCGAGACGCCTGCCACGACGCGCCGCGCCCCGCGGAAGAGGCGTTCGTCTTCGGCGAAGCGAGCGACTCGCTCGACGAGCTCCTCCACAGCACAACGCTACCGCGGGGGTGGGTGCCCCGCGAGTGCCGTCGAGGGTGCGTTCATCGGGTCGGGGCTTGCGCCTCCCACCAAGGCCCGGGCTTTGCCGGCTCGGGCGTCGGCCCCACGACCAGGAACGGCACCTCTCCGTCGCGGACGTAGCATAGCTCGCGGCGCGCCACCTGTTCGACGTAGGCATCGGAGGCCACGTAATCGAGCACGCCCTGCAGGTAGTCCCGTTGGGCTTCGAGACGGGCGAGCTCCGCCTCCGCCGCGGCGCGCTGCTGTTCAAGGCGATAGGTGCGGATCGCACCGAGGGCAGCGTCGTAGGCGAAGTAGGCAGCGAGTAGAACGGCGGCGGCGAACACCAGACGTCCGCGGCTCGCCAAAAGCGAACGCAACCTCATCGTGGCTCTCCACGGTACGGCGCGAGAGCGCCGGGTTCAAGCCTGGAGAGGTGACACGTATCGTTCCAGCGGCGAACCACCGGCCGGGGAGCCAGGTCCACCACGCTGAGCGAGGCGAGGTCGCAAGCGAACCAGCGGAAGGCAGCGAGGGGAAGGTCAAGCACCAGACAGAGCAGGGTTCGCAACACGAAGGTGTGGGAGACGATCGCCAATCCCCCAGGTTCGAGCTCGCGCACCCGCGGCAGCAGGGGGCGAAGGCGGTCAGCGAGGTCATCCAAGGACTCTCCGCCTGGCATCCGCACCGCGGCCGGGTCGTTCCCCAACCACGCGGCGACGAAGTCGGGCCACCGGCGGCGGACCTCGTCGAGGCGCAGCCCTTCCGTATCGCCGACGTCGAGCTCGGCGAGCGCCCCTTCGACGACGAGCGAAGCGCCGGCGGCCCGCGCGATGGCCTCCGCCGTGAGCCGAGCCCGCTGCAGAGGGCTCGTCCAGACGGCGGCGATCGAGAAGCGAGCGCAGGCAGTCGCGAGCGCTTCGGCCTGCCGCCAGCCGCGCTCCGTGAGGGGTACGTCGGCCCGGCCAAGCCCGAGACCATCGCGGTTCGCTGCCGTTTCGCCGTGGCGGATGAGGTAGAGGGTCACGGCCGCTCCGGACCTTCCTCGAGGACGGAGAGCGGCGCCCACAGGCGCTGGATGAAGGGCGTGAAGCCCAAGCGCGACCAGAACTCTCGGGCCTCACGGTCGGCCTCGAGGACCGTCATCTCGAAGTGGTGGATCTCCTCCGTCCGCATTCCCCACTCGGCGATCGCCCGGAAGAGCTGGCGGCCGATCCCGAGCCCGCGGTACGCGGGAGCGACGTAGAAGTGCCCGATGGTGAGGTGGCGGTCGGGGAGGCGTGAGGTAGGCGCGCTCTCGATACCGCCGCTTACGAAGCCCACCAGCGTCCCCTCGTCCTCGGCGACGAAAGCCGCGGCATACGGGTTCGCCAGGATCTCGTCGAGCGCCTCGGCGAACTCCCGCTCGCTCACGGGCGACGGGATCACGCGGCGATCGACGGAGGCGTAGTGGCGGAGCATCGCCTGCCAGAGCACGTACAGTCCCGGAGCGTCGCCACTGCCCGCCGGACGGACAACGACCGTCATTCGAACCGCCCTTTCGTGCGCCAGGCATCGATTGCCGGCGTGGAGTCGCGCAGGACGAGCGCCGTGCGGGTGATGCGCCGCGCCTCCACTCCCGGGAAGAGCGCCTCGACCAGATGCTCCGGCCGCGCGGTGAGCTCCTGGTCGGCCTGGAGGCGCATGGCCAGGACGCTGCCACCTGCAGCGGGGCGCACCTGGAGCCAGGCCACGGCCCGCCGGAGGTCGTAGGTGCGGGGCCGCTCCCGCTTCGTGTCGGTGTAGGACCAGCTTTCCGCGGCGAGGAACTCCGCGACCCGCCGCTGCGCCTCCCCGGCAGGAACCGGCACCTCCGCTTCGTAGTCGGCCCAGGCCAGGGCCGCCTGGGGTGCCGGTGCCGAAATCGGGACCTCACGGACCGTGACGACCGCGAGGTCATCGGTCGTCTGCTCCGCCAAACGGCGGCAGAACTCCTCCACGGCCACGCGCTCGGTGAGGGTGACGTCCATGACCTCCGCCTCGCCCGTGAACCCCAACGGCAAGGGCGCCGCGAAAGCGATCTTCGGATGGGGCGTGAAACCTTGCGAGTAGGCGAGCGGCAACCCTGCCCTGCGGATCGCCCGCTCCCAGTGGCGCAGGACATCGAGGTGGGAGATGAATCGGAGGCGCTCCCCTTTTCGGAACCAGACGCGGATCCGCTGTTGGGTCACGCCGGCGATCGTATCACGGGTGCAACGGCGTCCCGAGGACCGCGCTGGCCAATTCCTCGGCAGCAGTGTGCGGGTCGAGCTCGCGGGCAGCCACCCGGGCAACGAGGGCATCGAGTTCGTCTGCCGGGGTGGCCGCACGGATGCGCTCGAGGAGGATCGCCTGAGCCTGCGCCAGGATCTGGTGACGGGCGTCGTCGTAGCGCTGGCGCTCGAGCTCACCCGACCGCTCGAGCTCCACACGGTGCGCTTCGATGGCATCGGCCAGGGCGGCGATGCCCTCTCCGGTGATGGCAATGGTCCGGAGAATGGGCGGCCGGCGCGCCCCCGCCGGGGCGAGCGTGAGGAGCGCCTGGAGCTGCGAGACCAGGGTGTCCGCCCCCGGGAGGTCGGCCTTGTTGACGACGAGGATGTCGGCGATTTCGATGATCCCGGCTTTCATCGCCTGGATGTCGTCGCCGGTACCCGGGTTGTTCACGAGGACGGTCGTGAGGGCCGTACCGGCAATTTCGACCTCGTCCTGGCCGGCGCCCACCGTCTCGATGAGGATGACGTCGAACCCGAAGGCGTCCATCACCGCGACGACGTCGTTCACCGCCGGGGCGAGCCCGCCGAGCGCTCCTCTGGAGGCCATGGAGCGGATGTACACGCCGGGGTCGAGCGCCAGGTCGTGCATCCGGATGCGGTCGCCCAGGAGGGCTCCCTGGGTGAAGGGGCTCGAAGGGTCGACGGCGACGATGCCCACCTGCTTACCCCGGCGGCGCCATTCGGCCGCCAGGGCCCCGGTCACGGTGCTCTTGCCGGAGCCGGCGCTGCCGGTGATCCCGACGGTATGCGCACGCCCCGAGCGCGGGTACAGAAGGCGGACGTACTCCCGGCCTTCTTCGGTATCGTTCTCGACGCGGGTCAGGACGCGGGCGAGTGCGCGGCGGTCGCCCTGCAGGAAGCGTTCGAGGAGCTCGTTCACTGGGCTATTTCTTCACGTGTTCGAAGACGAACTTGACGATGTCCTGGGTGTTGGTGCCGGGACCGAAGATCTCCTTGAACCCGAGCTCCTTCAGCTTCGGCACATCCTCGTCGGGGATGATACCGCCGGCGAAGAGGAGGACATCGTCGACGCCGCGCTTCTTCAGCTCTTCGACGACCCGAGGGAAGAGCTCGAGGTGCGCGCCGGAGAGGATGCTCAGGCCGACCACATCCACGTCCTCCTGGAGCGCAGCCTCGGCGATCATCTCCGGCGTCTGCCGTATGCCGGTGTAAATCACCTCCATCCCGGCATCACGAAGCGCCCGGGCGACGACCTTCGCGCCGCGGTCGTGGCCGTCGAGCCCTGGCTTCGCGATCAGGACGCGGATCTTCTTCGTCGTGGACGGTGCGCTGCTCATACCGCCTCCATTGTATGTCGAGCCGTTCGCCGATCTACCCCCGCTGGATGAGCTGGAGGTTCACCCCGAAAGTCGACCTGGGCGAAACGAAGGCGATGCCGTTGTTCGGGTCGCTCACTCGGCAGCCGAGAGCACGGAGGTGCTGGACGGCCGCCTCCAGGTCATCGACGGCGAGGGAGAGCAGGAACTGGCCCTCGCCCCGTTGGCGAGCGAACTCGGCCACCGGTCCCTGGTCCGTGATGGGCTGAATGAATTCGAGGTCGCTTTCGCCTACGGGCACGAAGGCGTTGCGGATGCCGAGCGCCGGGATTTCGCCGCCGCGGCTGGGGTCGGCCTTCAAGCCGAAGTTCCGTTCGTAGGTGGCGAGGGCTTCCTGAAGGTCTCGCACCACGATGCCGACGTGGTCGATCTTCAACAGCTTCATGCCTCGGGCTCCTCGTTCGCTGGGGATTGGGGAATGGCGCCGTACTGCATGATGGCGAAGGGGACTCCGTGGGTGCCGCCCCGCACCGTGGCGATGAGTGCGCCCGGCTGTACGGCCGGCTTCGGGTCGCCCACCGGGTAACCGCGGTCGCGGAGGCGGCTCACGGCGGCGTGGATGTCACGGACGCAGAGCACGAAGCCGGCGAGCTCGGCCCGAGGCTCCCCCTCACTGGGCTGCGGCGGGCCGGCGAACTCGAGGATGACTTCGCCGAACTTCATGAACTCGAGATGCGCGCCTGTCCCCGGCCGCGTCATGGTACGACGAATCGGCGCGCCCAGGAGGCGCGAGAAGTGCGCTGCCGTTGCGGCGCTGTCGCTCGACCTGATGACGATGTGGTCGATGTGGGTGGCGCCGATCGACATCAATGCCCTTCGGGGAGCGGCTGGGCGAACTCCACCAGCACGCCGTGATTGGACTTCGGATGGAGGAAGCAGATCATCCCAGCGAGGCCGCGGCGCGGCTTCTCATCGATCACCTGGATGCCCTTCTGCTTGGCGGCCTCGAGCTCCGCCTCGACGTCGTCGGTCTCGAAGCAGATGTGGTGCATCCCCTCGCCCCGGGATTCCAGGAAACGGTAGACGCCCGTGTCGGTGCGGGTCGGCTCGATGAGCTCGATCTCGGAGTTTCCGATCTGGAGGAGAACCCCTCGCACACCCTGGTCCTCGACGACCTTATCGGCCGTAACGGGCAGACCGAGCGCGTCGCGGTAGAACTTCAACGCCTCATCGGCGCTCCGCACGACGATGCCCACGTGGTGGATCTTGGTGATCACGCGCATACTCCTTCCGCGGGAATGGTCAGTCGAGCGCCCACACTTCCTCGGGCACGGAGTGGAAGCTCGTCTCCCGGACCCCGGCCATGCCCGCAAGCCGGGCCGCGATGGGATGCCAGTGCTGCCGGTCGTGGTCGATGATGGAGCGGATGAGCTTGTGGTGGATGGAGCCTTCCGAGGCGACGTCCTCGTCGGAGAGCTGGGCGATCTCCTCCATGAGGCGGCGGCGGCCGCCCTTCAGCTGCTCGAGCACGCACCAGAAGTTCAGGTCGCGTTTCCGCTCCACGTGCTCCTGATTCCACTCGTCCAAGCGGCTGCGGTCGAAGTCGAGGATGGCCGGCCTGCGGCCCGCGCGGAGCTGCTTCAAGGCAAGGACGACTTCCGCCTCCCAGGTGGCCACGTGACCGACGATGTCCTTCAGGGACCATTCGCCGATGAAGGGGTGCTCGATGTCGCGGATGCGGCAGGTCTCGATGTTGCGCAACAGCTGGTTCCGCTCGCGCTCCAGTTCGGCGAGGAGCCGGTGCCGGGCTTCGGCCAGGGAGCGCGTGTCGCTGGGCTGCACGTCAGATCACCACCGTTTCTCGATGCTCGCCCCAGACCTTACGGAGGGCGTCGCTGATTTCGCCCAGCGTGGCCCGGGCCTCGACGCACTCGATGATAACGGGCATGAGGTTCTCGGTGCCCTCGGCCGCCCGGCGGAGCTTCTCGAGGGCGCAGGCCACCCGCTCGCTGTCGCGGGTCTCGCGGAGCCGGCGCAACCGCTCCACCTGGCGCTGGCCGATGGACGGGTCGAGGCGGAGGATCTCGGGCTTCTCCTCCTCGCGGGTGACGAACTCGTTCACGCCGACGATGATGCGTTTCTTCTCCTCGACCTCACGCTGGTAGCGGTAGGCCGACTCCTGGATCTCCCGCTGCTGGTAGCCGCGCTCGATGGCCGCCAGCGCGCCGCCGAGGCTGTCGATGATCTCGATGTAGTTGCGGGCAGCCTTCTCGATCTCGTTCGTCAGGTGCTCGACGTAGTACGAACCGGCGAGGGGGTCGATGGTATCGGCCACGCCGCTCTCGTAAGCGATGATCTGCTGCGTCCGGAGCGCGATCTGGACCGACTTTTCGGTGGGAAGCCCCAGCGCCTCGTCCATCGAGTTCGTGTGGAGCGATTGGGTGCCCCCGAGCACCGCGGCGAGCGCCTGGATGGCCGTGCGGACGATGTTGTTCTCCGGCTGTTGGGCGGTGAGCGTCGCTCCGCCGGTCTGGGTATGGAAGCGGAGCATCCAGGAGCGCGGGTTCTTCGCTTCGAAGCGCTCCTTCATGATGCGGGCCCAGAGCCGCCGGGCGGCGCGGAACTTCGCCACCTCCTCGAGGAAGTTGTTGTGGCAGGCGAAGAAGAAGCTCAACCGCGGGGCGAACTCATCCACGTCAAGGCCCGCATCGATGGCCGCCTGTACGTAGGCGATCCCGTTCGCCAGGGTGAACCCGACCTCTTGCGCGGCGGTCGCACCCGCCTCGCGCATGTGGTAGCCGGAGATGGAGATGGTGTTCCACTGCGGCACGTGCTCACTGCAGTACTTGAAGATGTCGGTGATGAGCCGCATCGAGGGCTTCGGCGGATAGATCCACGTGCCGCGGGTGATGTACTCCTTCAGGATGTCGTTCTGGATGGTTCCCCCCAGCTTCTCGGGCGGGACCCCCTGCGTCTTGCCGACGGCGATGTACATGGCGAGGAGGATGGCTGCCGTGGCGTTGATGGTCATCGAGGTCGTCACTTTGTCGAGGGGGATGCCATCGAAGAGGATGAGCATGTCCTCGATGGAGTCGATGGCCACGCCCACCTTTCCCACCTCGCTAGCGGCCATCGGATGGTCGGAGTCGTAGCCGATTTGCGTGGGAAGGTCGAAGGCGACGGACAGCCCCGTTTGCCCGTTTTCAAGGAGGTAGCGGTAGCGACGGTTCGACTCCTCCGCCGTGCCGAAGCCCGCGTACTGCCGCATCGTCCAGAGGCGGCCGCGGTACATGGTCGGCTGGATGCCACGGGTGAACGGGTATTCGCCCGGGTAGCCGAGCTCGCGGTTCGGGTCCCAGCCGGCTAGGTCCTCGGCGGTGTAGAGCGGCTCGACGACCATCTCGCCGGTGGTGACGAACCGCTCCTGGCGCTCGGGAGCGCGCTCGACGGCCTTCCGATAGGTGGATTCGAGCCAGTCCTTCTTCGAGCTGCTCGGCATGCGGCGCGAACTCCGGAAGGGGGATGGTGGCGGGCGGACCGGGCCCATCCGGGACCCTCCCGGGAGTATAGGCGAGCTCGTTCGCGGCCGGCAAACGAAGCCGTTGGCCGCTACGGGTCGCGGGTGTCGCGGGCGCGTTCCCGCAGGCGGCGGAGGCGCTCCTCCACCAGGTCGATGGGCGCGGGACGGGGCCGCCAATGGCGGGCAGCGAGCTGGCGCCGGCGCCGGTCGAGCTCGTCGTCGTAGGTCCAGACGCGCTTCGGCACTCCCATATCGACAGTATCGACGCTTCCCTCGATGGCGCCCATCGGTGGTTTCCATACTTCGCTTGCGGCGAAGCCTTAGGCACGGCCGAAAATTTAAGGGCTCGGGAGATCTGAAATCAGGACTTCCCCTACTTGCGCGTGGGTGTATAATCGCGCCCACGACGCTGGAAGGGCTGCCGAGGGTCATTCAGGTGAACACGCCGAGGCCGCGCCGGTTCCAGAGTGCGCTCCTCGTCGGCGACGACGGCCGGGCCAGCATGGCGCTCATCCGCGCGCTCCACGAGGGCGGGTTCGCCGTCCTCCAACGCCCCAAAGGTCCCGCTGCCCTCGAGCTCGCCGTCTCCGGAGAGTTCGACCTCGTCCTGTGGCGGTGCGATGGCCTCGCCCTGCGCGACCTCGATGCGCTCGCCGCCATCGCCCGCTCAGACGTGCCGGTCATCGCGGTGCTCGAGGAGGCGCTGCCCGATGCCGTCGCAGAGTGCCTCACCGCAGGGGCCGATGCCTGCCTCCAGGCTGACGCCCCCGACCGGGTCGTCGTGGCGCAGGCACACGCGGTCCTGCGGCGGCGCGGCGTCGCTCCCGTGGCCTCGGAATCGCTGGGACTGCTTCAGATCGGCGACCTCGTCGTCGATCTTGATCGATGCGAGGTCGAGCGCGGAGGTGAGTACATCCCGCTGACGGCATCGGAGTTCCGCATCCTCGCCTTTCTGGCGAAGAACGCCGGACGCGTCCTCGCCCCGCACGAAATCCTGAACGCCGTCAGCGACGAGTACGAATACCGGCCGCGGGAGGCCCAGGAAGTCCTGAAGGTGTATATCCGGCGGATCCGGCGGAAGCTGGAGCCGTCGCCCGAAGAGCCCCGCTACCTCGTGACCGTGCGGGGATTCGGATACCGCCTCGAGGGGGGCGGATGCCGGCCGCAGCACGCGCCGGCCGCCGCCAACACCGCCTGAGGCCCCCTCTGGACTCCGGCCTCCACGTCGGGCACGGTGGGTGGGGGTCGGATGACGGAACAGGACTTCGACGAGGAGTTCCTCCGCGAACGTCTCCACGAGACCACGTCGGGCGAGGCGGCGCTTCGCCAGCTCCGCCGCCGGTACGACCTGCTCCGTCAGGAGTACGACCGCCTGCTCGAGCGCCTCGAGCGTCTCGAACGCCGCCTCGGGCTTCCCCCTCCGGAGCAGCCGGCCACGCCTCGCGGGTTGCAGCAGGCAGTCACCGACCCCGTCCTTCGCCTGCGGGACGAATACGCTCAGGCCGCCCGCACCATCGACACCGTCCTCCGCGGGCTCGAGCGCCTGGCGGACGAGCTGGAAGCACCCCAGCCACCCCCCGCGCGCCCGCAAGCCCCCACCGAGGCCGAGCCCCTGCGGGTACAACTCGAAGTACGCGGCGGCGACTTCGGACGCATCCTCGACTTCCAGGAGCGGCTCGCGGCTATGGAAGGCGTCGCCCGCGTCTCCATCAGCGCCATCGATCACGAGCGGGCGACCCTCATCGTCGAGCTGGGGCCATAGGCACTCTTCAGGCTCCGGGAGGCATCGAGAGCCGCGCACCCGCGTGAGGCACACCCGCCCGCCCGGACGGCGGCGCATCGCCGAAGGTGAAGCGCGGATTGGCAAGGCCGATGGCGAGCACCCCTCCCGCCACGAGGCACCCCTGAACCACGAAGAGCGCCGATGCCCCGACCACATCGGCCAACGCCCCGAGGGGTGCCGCCATGAGGGGCATGGCGCTGAAGGTGAGCATGTAGATGCTCATCACCCGACCGTAGTACTCCGGTGCGGCAGTGTTCATGACCATCGTGTTGTTCAAAGTCTGGTAGACCGTAAAGGTGAAGCCGATGACGACCGTCGTCCCCAACGCCCCGGGGTATCCGAAGGCCGCCGCCGCAGCAGCGAGCGCGGCCAGCGAGACCCCCGAGGCGAGGCCGGTGACGAACTGGAGGAGCGGCTTCCGTCGGAAATCGGCCAAGAGGGCGAGCGTCAGCGAGCCAGCCAGCGCGCCGATGCCCGAGACCGTCAGGAGGAATCCGTAGGCAGCCTCCGACTGACCGAGGTCGCGCTGGACGAATCCGGGCATCAGCATCACGTACGGCATGCCGAAGAGGGTGGGGACGAAGGCGAGGAGCATGAGCTGCCTCAGCGATGGCTCCCGAGCGACGTAGCGGACGCCGTCGACGATCTGCCGCCCCACGGCTGGGCGCCGCACGCCGGGCCCCAACGGCATCGGCTCGCCGCGGCTCGCGGGGACGCCCGTGAGCGCGAGCGCCGCGCCGGCGTAGACGGCGGCCTGCCCCCAGAACACGGCATCCAGCCCCTGAGCCGCGAGGGCGCCCGCGACGGCCGGACCGACGATCCGCGTACCGTTCATCGCGGCGTTCGACATCGCGATGGCCGACATGAGCTGCCGCGGCCCGACGACCATCGCCATCAGCGGCGAGCGCGCCGGGCCATTGAAGGCGAACATCGTCCCCTGGACCAGCCCGACGGCGAAGAGGTAACCGATGGTGATGAGGTCGGTCGCCACGAGCACGGCCGTGAGCACGGCGAGGGCGACCGTCACGAGCTGCGTCGCCAGGGAGAGGTTCCGCTTGTTCACCCGGTCGGCGATGGCCCCTCCCACCAGGGAGAAGAGGAGCATCGGCAGGCCGAAGGAGAGGGAGATCGCCCCGACCGCCGTGAAGCTGTGGGTCAGCTCCCATGCAAGGAGCCCCCGTCCCACCTGCTGCATCTGCATGCCGAGGAACGAGAGCGCCGAGGACACCCAGAGGTAGCGGTAGTCGCGATTCCGGAAAACCGAGAAGGCGGCGAAGCGCCCCGCGGGCTCGGAGGCTGCCGCAGCGGCTTCGTGGCGCCCGAACAGCGCCCGGTCTGTCTCACGGGAGAGGTCGGCCATTCGGAATCCTGTTCGGTCGCGCCGATACGTCGCACGGTAGGAGAGCGTTCACCCTCACGTCAACGGACGACGGGGCGTGTGGACAGTACCGCCGCGCCTTGCGAGCATGGCGCCGTATGCCGACCCGCCATGTCGCGATCGTCGACGAGACGACAGGGCGAACCCTCGCGGCCGAGGCTCGGGTGGCGGAACGCTTCGGCGAGCGCCTGCGAGGATTGATGTTCACGGCCCGGCTGCGTCCTGGCGAGGGGCTGGTCATCGTTCCGTGCGCGTCGATTCACATGCTGGGGATGCGCTTCCCCATCGATGCGGTGTTCTTCGACCGCGCGGGCGTCGTGACGAAGGTCGTCCGGGGATTGCGCCCCTGGGTAGGGCTCGCGTTCGCCCCCCGGGGCACCCGCGGCGTGGCCGAGCTGCCCCTCGGAGCAGCCGTCGAGACCGAAGCGGGGCACCGGCTCCGCTTCGAGCCGCCGCTCTGAACGAACCGAGGGGGTCCCTGAGCGGGACCCCCTCGGTGCCCAGGCTCGGAAGGAGCGTCAGCGCGGCGCCCGCATCCTCAGCACCGCCGCCCCCGTTGCCGCGAGGGCGAGGCCGAGAAGGAGGGCCGCGGCGGCAGCGGAGCCGGCGCCGCCCGAGGTGCCGGTGCCAGCGCGCGGCACTACCGGCGTGGCCGTCGGGCCGGGCGTCGCCTCACCGGCGACCGTCTCGGTCGGGGTCGGCGTCGATGTCGGCGCCGGTGTCGTCGGAGTCGGGGTCGGCGTCGATGTCGGCGCCGGTGTCGTCGCAGTCGGGGTCGGCGTCGACGTCGGTGCGGGTGTCGTCGGAGTCGGGGTCGGCGTCGACACCCGCTCGTTGTAGACGCAGACGGTGGCGTTCGGGGCGCCGGACGTCAGGGTCACGTTCACCGAGGTCCCGCTGCGCGTGGCCGAGGCGGGACAGGTCGCGTCGCCGGCCCCGACCACGGCGTAGCCGACGAGGCTGTAACCCGCAGGCGGAGTGCCTTCGGTCACCGTGTAGGAACCGAGGGCGACGCCGATGAAGCTGCGCGGCGACGGCTGCGAGAAGGAGAGCCCGCTGCCGAGGCCGGAGACCGACACCGTGAAGGAGGTGGAGTCCGCCGGGTCGCCGACGACCACCTTCTTCACCCAAAGGTTGCCAGTCGTCTCGACCACCCCCGTCGGGGTCGGCGTCGGTGTCGGGGTAGGCGACGGACTCGGCGACGGCGACGGACTCGGCGAAGGACTCGGCGACGGCGAAGGACTCGGCGACGGCGAAGGACTCGGCGACGGCGAAGGACTCGGCGACGGCGAAGGGCTCGGCGATGGCGAAGGACTCGGCGTCGGGGTCGACTGCTGGCTCGGGTCCCAGCAGAAGCTGATGTGGCTGATGCCGCCGCTCTGCTGGACCCCGGACTTCGGGCCGAGCCCGGTGTCCCCGCTCGACGGTGGGGAGTACAGGTACAAGCTGTGCGCGTCGTTCGCCTGCTTCACGAAGACGGCGGCGATGAGCACTCCCGAGGCGCTCCAGTCGAACAGCGCTTGGCCACTTACCACGCGCATGTTGCTCACGGTGATGGAGGCGCCGCTAGGGAGACCTCCGCCCGTATAGGTGCCTTCGTTGGGCGGGTCGACCTTCCGTTGGTGCCAACTCGGGTTGAAGTCGTTGCACGTAGGGTTGTTGCCTACGCTCGAGGGATAGCCGGGGTCACCTGGGTGGAGCGGCGTGACCCCGTTACCGGACACGGGGCCGCTCGCGAAAGCCTGCTGAACCGCCACGAGCCCGAACAGCACCGCCGCGACGCCCAGCAGCGCCGCGGCAGCACCGTACGGCGAAAGGCCGCGCCTCAAAGCGCGGTAGGGTCGTCGAACCTTCATGGGGGTGTCCTCCATCCTGGGTAACGGGGGGACCAGCCGGGTTCCGGCCTCCGTTCACCCGAATAGACCCGGGAGAACCCCAAAACGTTACGGTTCCGACCCCGCTCCGCCACCAGGCAGAGGAATTCCTACGCCCTTCCTACGGAGGGCCACACCCTCCCCTGACGCAGAACGCGGAGCGCGACAATTCAAGGATTTGTCGATCTTGCAAAATTGAGCGGACGCGTAACAGAATGGGCCGCCGGCGGGTATAAAGGAGCGAGGCAAGCGGTTGTCCTCCCCAGTGTGCCGCTTGCTTCCCGAGCCGGGCTCGCTCCGTCCTCCCGGCTTCCGTCCTCCGGAAGGGGAACCAGGCGCCCAGGCCTGGTTCCCCGAACCTTTTCCGGAAGGAGCTGTCCCCTCCGTCAAAGGCTCACTCGGACTCCCGCGCCAGCCATCGCCCCACGATGCGCGCCCGCTCCTCGGGCGGCAGGCGGTACCGTTCCATGCCCGCCAGCCGCCGCTGCCGCGTGATCTCGTACAGCACGAGGGCAGCCGTCACCGAAAGGTTCAGGCTACGCACCATCCCGACCATCGGCACCGTCACCCGCCGGTCGGCGCCGGCCAACGCCGTATCGGAGAGCCCCCGGTGTTCGTTCCCGAACAGGATCGCGAGGCGTGCCGCAGGGAACCGTGCTTCGAAGAGCGGTTCGGAGGGCTCGTTCGGCGTGGTGGCCACGATCTCGTAACCGCCGGCCCGGAGGTCACGCAGGCACTGCTCCATCGAGAAGAGCACCCGGTACTCCAGCCACTTGTTCGCCGAGGCGGACGTCGCCTTCCCGACGCGGCGGGGGTCGAACGGCTCCTCCGCTTCGAACACGAACCAGGCGTAGTGGAAGCCGAAGGCGTCGCACGTGCGGAGCACGGCCTCGGCGTTGTGGGGGTCGTGGATGTCCTCGAAGACGACGACGCCCTGCTGCCGAGCGTTCGCCGTCTGCCACATCCGGGCGATGCGCGCTTCCGTTGGCACGGTTCGAGGCTACTGCACGCCCAGCGATGGCGTGCAAGCGAACGAGCCCGTACAACTAGGGCGACCTTCTTGAAGGACGGCAGCCCATGGCGGCTGTGGCTTCCGAGCCGGACTCGCTCCGCGGCCTGCGCGTGAACATCGTCACCCCGTACGACCTCTCTGTGTCCGGCGGGGTGAACACGCATGTGACGGGCCTCGGCCGCGAGCTCCAACGGCGAGGAGCGGCGGTGCTTCTCTTCGGGCCAGCATCGGATCCGCATCGTCTGCCCGATGGGGTGCCGACGATCCCCTGCGGGCCCTCGGTCCCAATCCCGGTCGCAGGGTCGGTGGCACGACTGGCCATCGACCCTCGGATCGGCGCGGCGATGCGTCGTCTCCTCTCGGAGCACCCGTGCGACGTCCTTCACCTCCACGAGCCGTTCGTGCCCATGACCTCGTTCGGAGCGCTCCTCTTCTCACGAACGGTGACGGTAGGCACCTTCCACCTCACGCGTGAGCGTCCGCACCTTCTGTACTTCTTCGCTCAGCCCATCGTCCGGCCGTTGGCGCGGAAGCTCCACGCGCGCATCGCCGTCTCGGAAGCTGCCAGGCGCACGGTGGCCCGCTTCGTGCCCGGGGAGTACCGCATCGTGCCGAACGGCATCGAGTACGAGCGGTTCGACGGCGGCCCACGGAGCAGGCCGTCCGGGCAGCGGGTCCTCTTCCTGGGACGGCTGGAGCCGCGCAAAGGGGTGCTGGTGGCGATCCGCGCCTTCGCCGAGGTCGCCCGCGCCCTTCCCCAGGCCGAGCTCGTCATCGCCGGCGACGGCCCGCTGCGGCCCGCCGCGGAGAGGCTGGCGCGCGAGCTCGGCGTGGCCGGCGCGGTCCACTTTGCCGGCCCGGTCCGCGAGTGCGAGCTTCCCAAGGCATACCGGAGCGCCGACCTCTTCTGCGCGCCCGCCACGGGGAACGAAAGCTTCGGATTGGTGCTGGTCGAGGCGATGGCGGCCGGAACCCCGGTGGTCGCCTCGGCCAACCCGGGGTACGCGGCCGTGGTGGAGGACGGGAGGAGCGGGGTGCTCGTTCCACCGGGCGACCACCGAGCGCTCGCAGCGGCGATGCTCCAGGTGCTGAGCGATGTCCGCCTCTGGCGAAGTCTCTCCGAGGGAGGTCGCGAGCGCGCCCGACGGTTCGCCTGGGCCGTTCTCGCCGACGAGGTCCTGAGGGTCTACCAGGAAGCGGCGGTGCGCGCGGGGCGTCCGCTCCCGTTGGCGCGTACCCCTGCGCCCGCAGTCTGAGGCGGCAGCCGTGCGCTCGCGACGACGATTCATCACCATCTGGGCACTCCAGCTCGCCCTGAGCGCGGGCCTCCTTGCCGCCCTCTGGCTGCTCGTCGACAGCTCCGAGTTCGCCGATTCCATCCGCAGGGCCGACCCCGGTTGGCTGCTGGCAGGAGCGGCCGCCAATCTTTTCTCGGACGTCCTCCGGGCAGCCCGGTGGCGGACGCTGCTCGGCAAGACCGAGCACGCCGGCCTCGGGACACTCACGGGCATCCTCTTCCTGAGCCTGGGGTTGAACGCTGCCGTTCCCTTGCGGGCCGGCGACCTCGCCCGGGTGCAGGTGCTGGGCCGCCGCGGCATCCGGAGGATGACGGTCCTCGGCACCATCGCCGCGGAGCGCCTGCTCGACCTGGCCACGTTCGCCTTCATCCTCGCTGCGGCCACACTCCTCGATGCTGGAAAGGCGGTGGCCTGGGCAGCCCTCGCCTACGCCCTGGCGATGGCCGTGCTGTTCGTGGCCGCCGTGGCCGTTGCCCGCCGGGGCACGCGCTGGGCGGCGGGCGAGCCGCCCCGCGGGCTGCGCGCCCGGGCGAAGTGGCAGCTCGGCTGGTTCGCCCACGGCTTCCGCGCCCTCGAGCGGCCGCGCGCGGCTGCCGAGGCGCTGTTCTTTTCTCTGACGAGCTGGACGAGCGAAGCGCTCGTGTACGTGGCGGTGCTCGAGGCGCTGGATATCGACGCGAGCGTCGGAGCGGTGCTGGTGGTCGTGGTGGTGGCGAACACCGTCGTCGGCATTCCCCTCACCCAGGCCAGCATCGGCCCCTACGAGTTGTCCGTCACGGCCGTCTTGGCCCAGTACGGAGTCGGCGCCGGAGCGGCCGCAGCCTTCGCCGTGCTCGTACATGCCGCCCTCGTCGTGCCGATCGTGGCGGCGGCGCTGGTGTCGCTCTGGGCCCTCCGCATCGGACCGCGCGACCTGCTCTACTTGCGGCCGAACGGTCAGGACAGCAGCGTCAGCCCCTTCGGAACGGACGCCCATGCGCACGATCGACGGCTCGTACGGTGAGGGCGGCGGCCAGATCCTCCGCACCGCGCTCGCCCTGGCGATGGTGCGCGGCGAGCCCGTACGCGTCGTCCGCATCCGCGCGGGCCGACCGAATCCGGGGCTGGCAGCCCAGCACCTCGCGACCGTGCTCGCCTGCCAGCGCATCGTAGGCGCCGAGGTCGAAGGTGCCCGGCTCGGTTCGCTGGAGCTCACCTTCGCGCCGCGGCGCCGCCCCGAAGCGGGCACGTACCGATTCGATATCGGCGCCGCCCGAAAGGGCGGGAGCGCCGGCGCAGCCACGCTCCTCGCCCAGACCGTGGCGATTCCACTTTCCTTCGCGGAAGCCCCGAGCCTGGTCGAGATCAGGGGTGGAACCCACGTTCCGTGGAGCCCGACCGGCGATTACGTCGCACAGGTTTGGGCGCCGGCGCTGGCGCGGCTCGGCTATCGCGCGACCGTGCGCGCCCTCCGCCCCGGGTGGTATCCCGCTGGTGGAGGCCGGCTCGTCCTCGAGGTCGGACCCGCGCGGCCTCGGGCATGGCACTCCCGAGGGCGCGGGCCGCTCCGGCGCGTCTCCGTCTTCGCCCTCGCTTCCCGGCTGCCGGAGCATGTGCCCCAGCGGATGGCCGACCAGGTGCGGCGGAGGCTCGCTCCGCTCGGGGTGCCCATCGAGGCATCCTCGGCGGTGAGCGACGCATCGTCCGCTGGAGCGGCGGTCACCGTTGTCCTGAGGTTCGAGCACACGTCGGCCGGGTTTTCGACCCTGGGCGAACGCGGCTTGCCGTCGGAGCGGGTCGCCGACCGGGCCTGCGACGAAGCGGCGGCGTTCCTCGAGGGGATTGCCGACGTGGACGAACACCTCGCCGACCAGCTCGTGCTCCCGGCCGCCCTCGGCGAGGGGGAGACCCGCTTCACCGCGCCACGGGTGACAGGCCACCTGGAGGCGAACGCGTACGTTATCGAGGCGTTCGGCGCGGCAGAGGTCTCTCTGGCGCCCGGCCCCGGCGGCACCGTCGAGGTGCGGATTCGGCCGAAGGGCTAGCTCGTCGCGGCGCGGCGGTCGGCCAGCGACCGGAAGCGCTCCCAATCGACGCTGACGAAAATGCCCTCCGCCTCGGCGCAGAGGGTGCCGCCGGCATGGAGCGTGCCCCGGGTGAAGATCTTCCGTCCCTCCACCCGCTCGATCCAGCCTTCGAAGCGCACCTCCTGATGCAGCGGGGTAGGGCTGCGGTAGCGGACCGTAAGCGTGCCCGTCATGCCGGGCTTACCGCTCAGGGTTTGGGCCATCCCCAGCACCTCGTCGAACGAGGCGGCGACCCACCCGCCGTGGAGGTGACCTGGCGGCCCTTCGTACGCCTGGCCGTAAATCGCGGTGCCCACCACCCGTCCATTCTCGACCCGCAGGCGCAGGGGCGGAGCGACGGGATTCGCCATGCCGATGATGGGGCTGTTGTCGAACATGGCCTTGGGGGAGTCGCTCGTCGCCGTCTCCGCGAAGCCCCAGAGCCGCCGTCCCCTCGGCAGCTCTCCGAGCTCGGCCGCGACGCGCTCCACCTGTTCGGCTGCCGCATCCAGGTCCGCCTCGCTCGCCTCGGTATCGGAAAGGATATCGATGACCTGCCGCACCGCCGCCGCAAGCCGGACCAGGGCGCGCCACTGACCGGCAGGCGGGAGTTCATCGGGAACCCAACGGGCGAGGTTGAGGCGCGGGTCGCGGGAGGTGTCCACGGGGCGTAGGGTATCGGCTCGGGGCCGCGAGGCTCCAGCGGAGCCGTGTGCGCGGCCGTCTCGTTGGTACCCCCGGCAGGAGTCGAACCTGCGCGCGCGGTTTAGGAAACCGCTGCTCTATCCGCTGAGCTACGGGGGCACCCGATAGCAGGGTAGCGCGCAACGCAGCGGGTGTCTCCGTGACCCAGGCGGAACGCCAGCAGCACTGTTCAGCCGATGGCGGCCGAACGGCACGCGACACCGCGACGGTTTGGAAAGCGCCCCGCAGGAGGGGACGGCCTCGAACTCATGTGCGAACCCCGACCGTCACCACGGGCAGTGGCGCGGGTGGTCGCGACTCCGAGCCGGCGACACCCCCTCACCCCGCCGCAAGCCGCTATCCCCTCCGCACGAGGTCCTCGCTCGACGGTGGCCCGCCCTTGGCACGAGCCCCGCCGGCGCCGGGCTTGGTATCGTGGAGAGGATGGAGGAGCGCGAGGCGGCTCCGGCAACCGGGCTCCGTGTCCGCCCCTATCGAGAAACGGACGTCGTGCTACGTGACGGCACGACGGTGCACGTCCGGGCCGCCCGCCCGGACGACGCCGAGAAGGTGGCGGCCTTCTACCGCTCCCTCAGCCCGATCTCCCGGCACCTCCGGTTCTTCTCCGTGGGGAAGGGCGTCCTCCAGGAGCGCGCCGAACTCGACTGCCAGGTCGATTACGTCAATCGGCTCACGCTGCTCGCCACCGCCGGTCCTGAGGCGGAGATCGTGGGCGTCGCCTCGTACGTCCGCACCGGCCCTGACCGAGCGGAGGTCGCCTTCGCCGTGTCGGACCGCCTCCAGGGGCGAGGACTGGGCACGCTGCTCCTGGCGCACCTGGCGCAGGCGGCAGCGGCCCACGGCATCGCCACCTTCGAGGGCGTGATGCTGCCGGAGAACTACCGGATGCTCGACGTCCTCGAGCAGTCCGGTTTCCCCCTCCAGCTCCGACCCACGCTCGACGAGATCGCGTTCACGATGCCCACGTCCTTCACGCCGGAGGCCATCGAGCGCTTCGAGCGGCGGGAGCAGCTCGCCGCCATCGCCGCGCTCGAGGCGATCCTCCGTCCGCGATCGGTGGCCGTGATCGGCGCGTCTCGCCAGCGGGGCACCGTCTCCGGTGAGCTCTTCCACAACCTGCTCGATTTCGGCTTTCAAGGCCCGGTCTACCCCGTGAACCGGAACGCGCGGGTCGTGCAATCGGTTCTCGCCTACCCATCGATCGAAGACGTTCCCGAGCCCGTTGACCTCGCCATCATCGCCGTCCCGGCCGAGGCAGTGGCGGAAGCAGCCGACGCCTGCGGACGCCGCGG
Organism: bacterium HR29; assembly: GCA_002898215.1. Taxonomy (GTDB): domain Bacteria; phylum Chloroflexota; class Dehalococcoidia; order Tepidiformales; family Tepidiformaceae; genus HRBIN29. Next base: position 1,024,168 of record BEIF01000001.1, read on the forward strand.
CGTTCGCGCCATCGTCGTCATCTCCTCGGGCTTCGCCGAAGTTGGACCGGAGGGGAGGCGCCGGCAAGAGGAACTGGTCGAGATCTGCCGGCGGTACGGCATGCGCCTGGTGGGTCCGAACTGCATGGGGGTCATCAACACGGACGAATCGGTCCGTCTCAACGCCACCTTCGGCCCGAAGCCGCCGCGGGTAGGGCGCATCGGGTTCGCCTCCCAGAGCGGCGCGCTCGGCCTCGCGATCATCGACTACGCGGCTACGCTCGGGCTGGGCCTCTCGAGCTTCGTCTCCCTAGGGAACAAGGCGGACATCTCCGCCAACGACCTGCTGAACTTCTGGGAGACGGACCCGCAGACCGACACCATCCTGCTGTACGTCGAATCGTTCGGGAACCCGCGGAAATTCGGCCGCATCGCTCGCCGCGTGGCCCGACGGAAGCCGATCGTGGCGGTGAAGGCCGGCCGTTCCACTGCAGGAACCCGGGCGGCAGCCTCCCACACCGGCGCGCTGCTGGCCGCGGCCGACATCCGGGTCGACGCGCTCTTCCGGCACTCGGGCGTCATCCGCACCGACACCCTGGAGGAGATGTTCGACGTCGCGAGCCTGTTGACGCATCAGCCGCTGCCGAAGGGTCGGCGACTGGCAATCGTGACCAACGTCGGCGGTCCGGCCATCCTGGCGGCCGACGCGGCCGAGGCCGCCGGGCTCCAGCTTCCCGAGTTCTCCGAAGGGACGGCGGCGAAGCTGCGCGCGGGCCTCCTGCCCGAGGCGAGCGTTGTCAACCCGGTCGACCTCACGGCGCCCGCCACCGCGGAGCACTTCGCGCACGCCCTCCGAACGCTGGCGGAGGCGAGCGAGGTCGATGCTCTCGTGGCCATCTACCTCCCGCCGCTGGAGAGCGACCCCCAGGCCATCGCGGAGCGCATCGAGGAAGCGGCTGCGCTCGCGCGCGAACGAGGGAAGCCGCTCGCCGCCGTCTTCATGACGGCCGGCGGGCCGCCCCCCTCGCTACGGCGCGCCGGCATCCCCACCTACACCTTCCCCGAAGGTGCCGTCCGTGCCCTGGCGCGCGTGGCCGACTACGCCGCGTGGCTCGCAGTACCCGAACGGGAGCCGCCAGCTCTCACCGTGCGCCGGAACGAGGCGATGGCGCTGGTGGCGCAAGCGCTCGGGCGAGGAGGCGGGTGGCTGCCGTGGGAGGACACCCTCCGGCTGCTGGAGTGCTACGGCATTCCCCTGGTCCCCTGCCGCTTCGCGGCGACGCCAGCCGAGGCACGGGCAGCAGCGGAGGCGCTGGCGCAGACGCCCCTGGTCGTGAAGGCGGTGGCGCCCGGGCTCGTCCACAAGACGGAACGTGCCGCCGTCCGCGTGAACCTGCGCAGCCCGGCCGAGGTCGAGCTCGCCGCCGAGCGCATGGCCGCCGACCTCGAGGCAGCGGGATTCCAACAGGTGCGATTCGTCGTCCAGCCCCACCTCTCGGGTACGGAAGTGCTCGTGGGCGGCCTCTTCGACAGCCAGTTCGGGCCCATCGTCGTGGCAGCCACCGGCGGGATCTTCGCCGAGGTGTTCCACGACCTCAGCATGCGCCTCGCGCCCGTCGACCGGGAGGAGGCGCTCGCCATGCTGGCCGAGCTCCGGGGTTACCCGCTCCTCACCGGCGCGCGGGGGCGACCGCCAGCGGACCTCGACGCCCTGGCAGACATCATCGTGCGTCTCGGAAAGTTGGTCGAAGAGATCCCCGAAGTGGCGGAGATCGACCTCAACCCTGTTTTCGCCGGGCCCGACGGCGCCTGGGTGGCCGATGCCCGCGCGCGCGTCCAGGCAGCGGCGCCTCCGCCGCCACCGGGCGTTCCCAGCGACACGGCCTGAGCGCTCAGAGGTCTCGAACGGCGGGAACGATCTCGGAGGCGATGTACTCCGGCACCTCGTCGGAATCGAAGTCGAAGTGCTGGAGCTGGACCTCCTCCACGCCGAGCTCGGCGAGACGGCCGAGCCGGTCGATGACCTCGCCCGTGCCGCCGACGATGAGCCCCCGAGCCCGTGCCGCGTTCCGGAAGTCCTCGAGCGACATGCCCGGCGGCGCTCCGAACATCGTCATGATCGTGCGTGTCGCGTGGTCGAGGGCCCGCTGGTCGGGGCCGATGATGGCGAAGGCCATCATCGAACGGCGGATGCCCGCCGGGTCGCGGCCCACCGCTTCGCAGTGCCGTTCGAGAACCTCCACCTTGGCCCGGTAGGCCTCGGGAGAGAGGTTCACGGCGTTCCATTCGTCCGCGTACAGCGCGACCAGTCGCAAGGTGCGCCGCTCGCCGCTGCCCCCGATGAGGATGGGGGGTTCCGGCTCGGGCTTCGGGCGCAGGTCCGCCCCCTCGAGCCGGTAATACTTGCCGTCGAAGTTCGCTGGCGATTCCGTCCACAACGACTTCGTCAGGCGGATGGCCTCCTCGAGACGTTCGAAGCGCTCGCGAATCGGTGGGAAGGGAATGCCGTGGGCGCGATGCTCGGCTTCGTTCCACCCCGCGCCTAAACCCAGGACGAAGCGCCCCCCGGAGAGAAGCTGAATTTGGGCCGCCATCCGGGCCACATTGACCGGATGCCGGAAGGTAACCGGCGTCACCAGCGGCCCGAAGCGGATGCTCCGGGTCTCCTTGGCGGCGACCACGAAGGAGAGGTACGCCTCCAGCGAGTCCCGTTGAGGACCGATGAAGAAGTGGTCAGAGCGGAACACGGTGGGAAAGCCCAGGCGCTCGGCCAGCGCGAGGATGTGCGACCAGCGCTCCCAGGTGAGGCCGTTCTGTCCTTCGATCATGAGGCCGATGCGCATAGAAGGCCCTCCTTCGATTCGTCACAGCTCGCCGAGGTAGGCACGGCGGACGCCGTCGTTCCGAGCCAGCTCCGCTCCCGTGCCGGAGAGCACGATGGTACCCGATTCGAGAACGTAGCCGCGGTCGGCGATCTCGAGGGCCGCGGCAGCGTTCTGCTCCACCAGGAGGATGGGCGTGCCCGCGGCCCGGATCTCGACGATCGTCTGGAAGATGGCGTCCACGAGGAAGGGCGCGAGCCCCATCGACGGCTCGTCGAGGAGGAGCACCCTCGGCTTCGCCATGAGGGCGCGGCCGATGGCCAGCATCTGCTGTTCGCCGCCCGAGAGGGTCCCTGCCACCTGACCGAGCCGTTCGCGGAGGCGGGGGAAGAGAGCGAAGACGCGCTCCAGGTCCTCGAGGATGCCCGCGTCGCGCCGGCGGTGCGCCCCCAGGAGGAGGTTCTCCTTCACCGTGAGCGTGCCGAAGATGCCGCGCCCTTCGGGGACATGCGCGACCCCCACCGCTACGACCTCGTGGGGCTTCAGCCCGACGAGCGAACGGCCGGCGAAGCGGATATCGCCCTGCCGGGGGCGGATAAGCCCGGAAATGGCCCGGAGGGTGGTGGTCTTCCCCGCGCCGTTCGAGCCGATGAGGGTGACGATCTCGCCCTCGTCGAGGTGAAGGGAGATCCCCTTCACCGCCGTGATCGCCCCGTAGCCGGCAACCAGGCCCTCGACCTCAAGGAGTGCCATGGCCACCTCGTAGCTGGCGGGCGAACTTCGTGCCGAGGTAGGCCTCGATGACCGCCGGGTCGCGCTGGACCGCCTCCGGGGGGCCCTCGGCGATCTTCCGGCCGTAGTCGAGGACGGTGACCTCCTCGCAGATCCCCATCACCACGCGCATCTGGTGTTCGATGAGGATGATCGTCAGGCCGTACTCCTCCCGAAGGCGGCGGATGAGGTCCATCATCGCCAGCGTTTCGCCGGGATTCATCCCCGCCGTGGGCTCGTCGAGGAGGAGGAGCCGAGGGCGAGACGCCAGCGCTCGGGCGAGCTCCAGCCGGCGCTGGTCCCCGTACGGCAGGTTTCGAGCCAGCTCGTTCTCGCGACCGCGCAGCCCCACCGCCTCGAGGAGCCGACGGGCGCGCTCCACAGCCTCTCGCTCCGCGCGAATCCACGCCGGCGGGCGAACCAGCGCCCCGGCGATCTCCACGAGGCTGCTCACCACGCCGCCCGGAAGGCCGCGGAGCTGTGCGGCGACCTCGGCCAAGCGCTGCTCATGGCGTCGCCGCGGGCGCAGCTGGTCGGGACCCCCGACCGGGATCGTGCGGTGGGCGCCGACAAGCACATTCTCGATGACCGTCATGTTGGCGAAGAGCCGGATGTTCTGGAACGTCCGCGCGACGCCGAGCGCGGCCACGTGGTGCATCGGCATGCCATCGATGCGTACGCCGTCGAGGAGGATGCTGCCCCCAGTGGGGCGGTAGAAGCCGGTGAGGCAGTTGAAGAGCGTCGTCTTCCCGGCGCCGTTCGGTCCGATGAGGCCCCGGATCTGGCCCGGCGGGACGGTCATGTCTACGGAATCGAGAGCGAGGAGCCCTTGGAAACGGACGCTGAGCCCCCTCACCTCGAGCAAGGGCCGCACGCTCACTGCGAGCCTCCCGCAGCGAGGGCGCTCGGTTCGGCCACCTCCGACGGCGGCGGCGCTTCGAACTCGAGCTTCCGCCGGCGGGAAGGGAAGAGGCCGCCCGGCCGCGCCACCATCACCGCCACCAGGAGCGCCCCGTAGATGATGAATCGTTTGTCGGCCACGAGCCGCCCCCACGTTTCCGGTTCGGGGACGCGCCAGACGCCGAAGGGTGCGAGCGCGTCGAGGGCGGCGAAGGGCGCGTCGAGTGCTGTGCGGAGCCAGCCGAGCCGTTCCAGAACGTCCGAGGTCTCGCGGAACTGGAGGAGCTCCGGCACACCGATGAGGATGAACGCCCCGAACACCACCCCCCAGGTGTTCCCCATCCCGCCGATGATCACCACGGCGAGCACGTTGATGGACACCTGCAATGTGAACGACGTGGGGTTGATGAACCCGATGTAGGAGGCGAAGAGGACTCCACCCACCGAGCCGACCGCTGCCCCCGTCGCGAAGGCGAGCAGTTTGTACTTGACCGTGTCGATACCCATGGCAGCGGCCACGTCCTCGTCCTCGCGGATCGCCTCCCAAGCCCGTCCGATGCGCGCATCGCGAAGGCGTGCGGAGAGGAAAGCGACTGCGACGGCCGTGACCAGGATGACGTAGTACCACTGCCACGGTTCGTCGATGCGCTGCCAGCCGGGCACGGGCGGCTTCTCGATCGCCGCCAGCCCCTGGCTGCCGCCGGTGATGTCGCGAAGGTTGACCAGCAGGATGCGGATGATCTCTCCGAACCCGAGGGTGACGATGGCGAGGTAGTCCCCTCGAAGCGGGAGCACGGGGAGCCCGAGGAGGAGGCCGACGAGGGCGCCGAGGAGCAGCGCCAGCGGGAGGATGACCCAGAACTCCAGCCGGAGATCGACGGGCGACTGCGGCGAGGTCAGGATTCCCATCAGGTATGCGCCCGCGGCGAAGAAAGCGACGTAGCCGAGGTCGAGGAGTCCGGCGAACCCGACGACGATGTTCAGCCCGAGCCCCAGAACCACGTAGAGCCCGACCAGGAAGAACACGCGCAGCCACGGGTCGGTGAAGAAGGGAACCGCCGGGACGAGGGCGAAGAGCACGACCGCCGCGGCAGGGAGGAGGCGCCGGGCGACATCCCGCCGCGGCGGCACCTTCAGCCAGAGGCGAAGGTCAGGCACGGCGGCTCACCAGCTCGCCGAAGATGCCCGTAGGACGGAAGAGCAGGACGAGCACCAGGAGCGAGAAGGCGATGACGTCGCGCCACTCGTTGGGGAAGTTGAGGCCGGGAATGGCGCTGAGCGCCTCCCGCCCCACTGTCTCCGCCAGGCCGAGGAAGTAGCCGCCCACCATCGCACCGGGGATGCTGCCGATCCCTCCGAGCACAGCGGCGGTGAACGCCTTGATTCCGGGAAGGAAGCCCATCGAGCCGCGGACCTGGAGGAAGAACAACCCCCACAGGACACCTGCCACACCGGCCATCGCCGCGCCGAGCACGAAGGTCGTCACGATGGCGCGGTCGACGTCGATCCCCATGAGCGAGGCCGCGGTGCGGTTTTCCGCCACGGCACGGATGGAGCGTCCGACGGCGGTCCGCTGCACCACGATGTAGAGGAAGAGCATCATGGCCACGGAGCAGCCGACGAGGAAGAGCTGCAAGTAGGTGATGCGGAAGGCGCCGACCTCGATGGAGCCGCTGGGGAAGATGCGCGGGTAGAAACTCGCCTTCGCGCCCGTGACGTCCAGGACGAGGAATTGGAGGAAGATCGAGGCCCCGATAGCCGTAATGAGCGGGGCGAGTCGCGGCGCATTCCGTAGCGGCCGATAGGCGACCCGCTCCAGCACGACCGAGACGGACGCCGACGCCAGGGCGGCCCCGACGAAGGCCGCCGCGATGGCGAGCACGACCATGGGGCCCGCGATGGACTCTCCGCCGAATGCGACCAGCACCCCGAATCCCGCGTACGACCCCAGCATGAACACTTCGCCGTGAGCGAAGTTAATCATCTTCAGGACGCCGTACACCATCGTGTAGCCGAGGGCGATGAGAGCGTACATGCTGCCGATGGTGAGGCCGTTCACCACCTGGTCGAGCCAGAAAGACGTCGACGCCAGGAACACGGCTGCAGCTTCCCCTTCCGGACACGAGGAGAGGCGCCGGTGGGGCGCCTCTCCTCGCGAACACTTCCTCCTATTGCACCGGTTCGAACTTCCCGTTCCGGACCACGTAGAAGGAGATCTCGATGCCGGCCTTCCCGATGTTGTCGCCGTTCTCGCCGAACTCCACCGGGCCGGAGGCGCCGGTGAACTTCTGCTTCCGCATCGCCTCGTTCAGCTTCCTGAGGTCGATGCGGAGGTTGTTGCCGTCCTTCTTGGCCACCTCCTGCAGCGCGCGGATGATGACCGTCGCCGCATCGTACGCCTCGGCGGTGAAGGGGCTATCCGACGGGTCGGAGCCGTACGCCTCCTGGAACTTCTGCTTGAAGGCGTCGAACTCCGGCCCGGGGGCGGGAGGCGAAGGCTGCGAGAGGTACGCACCCTCAGCGTCGCGGCCCGCGCCGCGGAGGAACTCGTCGTCGCGCACACCGTCGCCCGAAAGGAACTTCACCTGCGGCAGCGCCCGCCGCAGCTGTTGGATGAACGGGGTCGCTTCGGCGTAGAAGCCGGAATGGTACACCAGGTCCGGGTTCTGCGCCTGGATCTTCGTCACGACGGCGCTGAAGTCGGTCGTCCGTTTCTCGTATCCATCGCGGCCGAGGATCCGCCCACCGAGGCGTTCGAACTCCTTGGCGAAGCTGTCGGCGAGCCCAGTGCCGTACACGTCCGTGTCGTGGACGATGTACGCCGTGCGAGCACCCAACTTTTCGTAGGCGAACTTCGCCTGGGCGATGCCCTGGAGTCCGTCGTTCGCCGGAATCCGCAGGGTCGTCACGTACGGCTTGCCGCGAGCCGGCTCGACCACCACGACCGCCGTTGCCGAGGGCGAGATGTGCGTGATGCCCGCCCTCTCGTACTCCGGCTGCGCGGCGACGACGCTCGAGCTGCAAATGGGCCCGACGACGGCCACCACGCCCTCCTGGATGAGCTGCGTGGCGGCGTTGACGCCGCCTTCGGACGAGCAAAGGTCGTCCCGGCGCACGAATTCGATGGAGAAGCCTTCGATCTGCACATCCTTGCCGGCAAGCTCGGCCGCCTGGGCGATCGGGACGCCCAGCGACTCGAGGTCGCCGCTGATCGCGGACGAGATGCCGATCTTGATCGGCTGCCCCGCTTGGATGGTGATGGTCTTGAAGCCGGCCGCCGATTCACCGCCCTCCTCGTCGTCGCCGCCGCAGGCCACCAGGGCGAGGCTCAAGACGGCAGCGAGCGCGAGAAGGAGCACCCACGTCCGCCGGCGCGATCCTGGAGTGCGCACTGTTCCCTCCTCGGTGCTACGAGCTTCCCAGCGAGGGCGAAACTGTGATGCCCCGCCCCCGCCGCGGGAGATACTAGGCCCGCCCGGCCTGCGGGTCAAGAAATTTGACGGCAGGCGCGAAAGAGTACGGAGCGCCGAGCCTCAATCGCCGGTGGGGTACCCGGCGGCAACCCAAGCATCGGTGCCGCCTTCGACATTGAACAGCTCGTAACCCTGGAGCCCCGCCGCCACGAGGAACTCGGCAGCCAGGGCGCTGCGCTGACCCGATTTGCAGATGATGAGGATCTCCTTCTTGTCACCCGCGAAGTCGCGGATCTCGTCCAGGTGCTGGATGACCGTGTTCACCGGGAAGAGCCGCACCCCCTTGGCGTGCACTTGGGCGTACTCGTGCGGCTCGCGGACGTCGATCATCACGGCAGTGCCAGCGTCCAGCTTCTGCTTCGCCTCCTCCACCGTAATGCGCGCGAAGGGCTCGCGCGGGTCCTTCGTTACCATGGGCTCGGCCTCCTCGCTCGTGGGGTCTTGCGGCCTCAGCGTAGCACGCCGCCAGCGAAGATTGTTGACTAAGTCGCTCGCTCCAGGAGAGAACAACCATGCCAGTACCCTCGATCGTTCCCCCGCTCGCCGACGTCCTCGACCGCTGGCGGGCCGCAATCCGGGCCAACCGCGAGCAGGTGGAGCGCGTCCGTCCCGGTCCGGAGCGAAGCGACTTCTATGCGCCCGTCGCTGCCCAGTTCGCCGGCGACCCGGACCGCACGGGGGACCCCGTCCTCGACGTCCTCCGCGAGCTGGTCCACCCGGGCGAGGCGCTCCTCGATATCGGTGCGGGCGGTGGACGGTACGCGCTGCCCTTGGCACGGATCGCCCGCGAGGTGATCGCGGTCGAACCCTCCGAGTCGATGCGGAGCGTCCTCGCCGAGGCGACAGCCCGGCACGGAATGGCGAACATCCGCATCGTCGCCTCAGCCTGGCCGATGGCCGAGCCACCCCGAGCCGACGTGGCGCTCGCCTCGCACGTGGGCTACGACATCGAGCCCATCGGCGAGTTCCTCGACGCGATGGAGGCGGCAGCTCGCCGCCTCTGCGTCGCGGTGTTCGCCGCGACAGCCCCCAGCGACCAGGCATCGCCCCTCTGGGAGGCGGTCCACGGGGAGCCGCGGGCGCGGCTGCCGGCGCTTCCCGAATTCCTCATCCTGCAGCTGGCCCGGGGACGGCTGTTCGAAGTGCGTCTCGTGGAACTGCAACGGCCACGGTACCCGAACTTCGAGCGTGCGCTGGAAACGGCGCGCTTCCGGACATGGGTGGCACCGGGCACCGAGGCCGAACGGCGCCTGGCAGACGCCCTTCGTGCCCGGCTACGTCCCGCACCGGACGGCGGGCTGGAATCGGCCGACCCTCCCCTCACCGTGGGCATCGTGAGCTGGGCGCCTCGCTAGGGCGCAACGAGCGGGAGCGGCTCTCCTCCCCTTCGTCGGGCGTACGCCTTCGCCGGCGTCTGGACGATGGGCGCGAGCGGTGGCGCGCCGTAGCTTCGGCGCACCTGGGCCTCCGGAGGAACGCCGTACGTCGTCGTCCGCTGGCGCGGGATGCGGCCGACGGAGCGGATGAGCTCGTCCATCCGTTCGGGCGGCATCTCCTGTCCGTGCTGGGTGCCGGCCGCACGGGAGATGCTCTCGTTCATGAGGGTGCCGCCGAGATCGTTGGCCCCAGCCTGGAGGCAGGCCTTGACGCCCTCCGGTCCCATCTTCACCCACGACACCTGGATGTTCCGGATGAGCGGATGGAGGGCGAGACGGCCGACCGCGTGCATCAGGACCGCCTCGCGGAAGGTCGGACCACGCCGGCTGCGACCCTTGAGGTAGATGGGCGCCTCCATGTGGACGAAGGGCAGCGGCACGAACTCCGTGATGCCACCGGTACGGGCCTGCAGGTCGCGGAGGCGGAGCAGGTGCCGAGCCCAGTGCTCGGGGCGCTCGACGTGCCCGAACATGATCGTCGACGTCGTTGGGATGCCGAGCTCGTGCGCCGTCGCCACCACCTCGAGCCACTGGTCGGTGGTGAGCTTGTCGGGGCAGATGACCTGGCGCACCTCGTCGTCGAGGATTTCGGCGGCCGTGCCCGGGAGCGTACCGAGCCCCGCCGCCTTCAGCCGGAGGAGGAACTCGCGTACGGAGAGGCCGAGCGTCGCCGCTCCCTGCCACACCTCGAGGGGAGAGAACGCGTGGATGTGGATGCCGGGGACGGCTTCCTTGACGGCAGCGGCGATTCGCAGGTACGTCTCCCCGGTGTAGTCGGGGTGGATCCCCCCCTGCATGCAGACTTCGGTGGCGCCGCGCTCCCACGCCTCCCGCGCCCGCCGGACGATCTCCCCCAACTCGAGGTCGTAGGGAGCGCCGCGGAGGTTCTCGCTGAGCTTCCCCTTGGAGAAGGCACAGAACTGACACCGGAAGTAGCAGACGTTGGTGTAGTTGATGTTCCGGTTGACGACGTACGTCACGACGTCGCCGTTCACCGCGCGCCGTAGCCGGTCGGCGGCGTCGCACACGGCGGCGAAATCGGCCCCTCTCGCTTCGAAGAGGCGGACGATCTCCGGCTCGGTCAGGCGCTGGCCCTCCAGGGCCCGCTCGATGATGCGCTGCACCTCGAGCGAGGGCTGCAGCTCGCCGCTCCCAGGGGCGGAGGCGGGAGCGAAGCGGTACCCGGACGGCACCTCGGTCCGCAGCCCCGGCGACCAGTCATCGGTTCGGGCGAAGCCCTCCGCGTCGATGGCACGGAGGACGTGCGGCGCCATCGCCCGGTCCTGCCAGCGGTCGCTGGCGAGGGCGTAGGCGGGGTACACGGCCAACCGCTCCACCAGCACCTTGCCCGCCTCGGCCGTCTTCCGGCGAAGCTCCTCGAGGTGCGGCCAGGGCGCTTCCGGATTCACGTGGTCGATGGTCACCGGCGAAACGCCGCCCCAATCGTTCAGGCCTGCGGCCACCAACCGTTGGTACACGCCGGGGCTGAGGTTCGGCGGCGCTTGGATGTTCATCTCCGGCCCGAAGAGGATGCGGGCGACGGCAATGGTCCAGAGCAGGTCGTCGAGGTCCGGTTCGGGCCAGTGGGCCATCTTCGTGCCCGGCTTCGCCCGGAAGTTCTGGATTATGACCTCCTGGATGTGGCCGTAACGGTCGTGGAGGTCGCGCAGGGCGAGGAGTGACTCGATGCGCTCCCGGCGCGTCTCCCCGATGCCGATGAGGATGCCGCTGGTGAAGGGCACGCGAAGCTCCCCGGCGAGGCGGATGGTCTCGAGGCGCGCCTCGGGGCGTTTGTCCGGCGAGCCGTAGTGGGGCATCCCCCGCTCGAGGAGGCGGGGGGAGATCGATTCGAGCATGATCCCCTGGGAAACGGAGACCCGGCGAAGCTGGGCGATCTGCTCCCCGGTCATGACGCCCGGGTTTGCGTGGGGCAAGAGGCCCGTTTCCTCGAGGACGAGCTTCGCCATCGCCTCGAGGTAGTCGATGGTGCTCCGGTACCCCATGGCCTCGAGCTCCCGCCGCGCCACCTTGTAGCGGAGCTCCGGCTTGTCGCCCAGGGTGAAGAGCGCCTCGTGGCAGCCGGCCGCGGCACCCGCACGGGCGATTGCGAGCACCTCGTCCGGCGTCATGTAGGCGCGCTCCCCCGGCCGCGGCGGGCGAGCGAAGGTGCAGTAGTGGCACACATCGCGGCAGAGCTGTGTCAGCGGAATGAAGACCTTGCGGGAGTAGGAGACGCGGTCCCCGTGTCCCCGGTCGCGAAGCTCGGCCGCCACGTCCAGAAGGGGCGGGAGGTCGGTCTCCTCGGCGAGGGCGAGGGCTTCGGCGGCGTCGGGGCGGCGACCGTCCCGGACAGCGGCGAGCAGGCGGCGAGTCGAATCCAGCATCGGTCGTCCCCCGAGAGCGAGTTCGCGATTCGGTCTTGCTCTTTGTAGCGAATTTGGTTTCAATTGGCAACGCAGTGGCCGTCATCCGCCGGAAGGTGCGCTGTCCGATTGCCGCGACGCTCGACCTCGTCGGCGACCCGTGGACCTTGCTCATCATCCGCGACCTACTCCGCGGGAAGCGGCGGTTCAGCGAGCTCCGGCGCTCGGTGGAGGGCATCAGCACGTCCATCCTCTCTGCGCGGCTGAAGGCGCTGGAAGAGGCGGGCGTCGTCACGCGTCGCTTCTACTGCGAGCACCCGCCGCGGGCCGAGTACCTCCTCACGCCGAAGGGTCATGCCCTCGGTGTGGTGGTGGGCGCCATGGCTTCGTGGGGCGAGCGGTACGCCGAGCACGACCTCGTCCTCGTCGACCGCGACTGCGGCCACGGGCTCGACGTCATCTACCACTGCCCCACCTGTGCCCGCCCCGCCCCACGCTCGCGGGCGCGATTCGTGCCCGTGCGCGACGGCGCCGCTCGAAGCGGGTAAGATTGCAAGGAGAAAGGGTGCCGCGCGCTGCAGTCCGCTGCAGCGCGCTTCATCCATCCCATTCGCCTGAGGCGGGGTTTTCGTTTGTTCGTCATCGGCCTGACGGGAGGGATCGCCAGCGGGAAATCGACGGTGGCCGGGTATTTCCGCGAGCGTGGCGTGCCGGTCATCGATGCCGACATCCTCGGTCACCGCACGTACGAACCCGGTGCCGAGGCGTACTCGAAGGTCATCGAGGCCTTCGGGAACGACATCCTCGCCGCCGACGGCACCATTGACCGGAAGGTGCTGGGCGCCAAGGTGTTCGGCAAGCCTCAGGAGCTGAAGCGGCTGACCGACATCGTGTGGCCGGCCATTCGCCGCCTGGCGAGCCAAGAGCTCGCGGAGCTCGAGGCGGGCGGCAACGAGCTGGCGGTCCTCGAGGCCGCGGTCCTTCTGGAAGCGGGCTGGGAAGACCTCACCGACGAAATCTGGGCCGTCATCGTCGAGCCGGAGCTGGCAGTTCAGCGGCTCCGCTCGCGGAACGGCCTCGACGAGGCAGCGGCCTGGGCGAGAATTCGCTCGCAGTTGAGCAACGAAGAACGAGTGCGGCGCGCGCACGTGGTCATCGAGAACAACGGGACGCTGGACGAGCTCCGCGACCGCTTCGAGCGGGAGTGGAACGCGCTCTCCGCGCGCGTGCGGGCAGCCGCCGGGAGGGAACGAGCGTGACGGAGACCGCACCGAAGGGCGCGACCATCTACGCCGTCGAGGAGTACACCCTCGCCGAGGAGCCGTACTACCTCCCCATCGGCGACGAGGTCGAACTCTTCGAATCGGCATACGAACAGCACATCCCGGTGCTGCTGAAGGGGCCTACCGGCTGCGGCAAGACGCGGTTCGTCGAATACATGGCGTACCGCCTGGGTCGGCCGATCACCAAGATCTCGCCGGGCAGCGGCCGCCACGAGGAGCACCGCGTGCCGCTCATCACGGTCGCCTGCCATGAGGACCTCACCGCCAGCGACCTGGTGGGGCGCTACCTCCTCGACGTCGATGGCACGCGCTGGATCGACGGACCCCTCACCCGAGCGGTGAAGAGCGGCGCCATCTGCTACCTCGACGAGGTTGTCGAGGCGCGGAAGGACACCACCGTCCTCATCCACCCGCTCACCGACTACCGGCGCCTGCTGCCGGTGGAGAAGCTGGGGCAGGTGATCGAGGCGGCCGACGGCTTCCTCCTCGTCATCTCCTATAACCCCGGATACCAGAGCGCGCTCAAGGACCTGAAGCATTCGACGCGGCAGCGCTTCATCGCCATCGAGTTCACCTACCCTCCGCGCGAACAGGAGGCGGAGATCATCGCCCACGAATCGGGGGTCGACCGGGCGACGGCCCGCGATTTGGCCCGCCTGGGCGAGAAGGTGAGGAACCTGAAGGAGCACGGCCTGGGAGAGGGGGTCAGCACGCGGCTTCTCATCTACGCCGGGAAGCTCATCGCCAAGGGGATCGCCCCCCGGCGGGCGTGCCAGGTGGCCATCACCTGGGCCCTCACCGACGACCGGGAAGTGCAGCGGAGCATCGAGGAGGTCGTCACCTCGATTTTCGAATGAGAGTCGGTATCGTTTCGGACATCCACTGCAACCTGCCGGGCTTGCAGCGCGCCCTCGAGCTCATGGGCGAAATCGACGCCCTCTTCTGCGCTGGGGATGTGGTGTACCAGTACCGATGGTCCAACGAGGTCGTCGAGCTCTTGCGCGACCTCGGCGCCTACGTGGTGAAGGGGAACCACGAAGACGTCCTCTTCGGCCCGGCGGGCGAACGGCTGCGCAGCCAGCCAGGCGTCCGCCGCGACCTGCTGGAGTGGCTCGATTCCCGGCCGTACCGTCTCGAGGTGCAGGTCGACGGCAAGAAGGTGATGATGACCCACGGCTCCCCCTGGCCTCCGTACGACGAGTACCACTACCCGCACGAGGCGATTTGGGCACGGGCAGCCGAGCTGGATTGCGATGTCCTCATCGTGGGCCACACGCACTTCCAAATGGCGCAGCGCTTCGGGCGGGTGCTGGTCATCAACCCCGGTTCGGCGGGCGAGCCCCGCGACCCGCGGAACGGATTCCAGCTTTCGTGCGCGGTGTGGGACACCACCTCCGACGAGGTGGTCTTCTACGATTACAAGGACCCGACGCGAACCTTCGCCGCGTCCTCGGCGGAATTGATGCGATGAGGGCGCCGCTGCCCCGAGGGGAGGGAACCCCATGAGCCAGGCCGACTCGATCCTGGAACGGTACGCCGGGCAGCTCCACGCCTTCCCGGCCGCTGTGGCGGCGTCGTTCGCCGAGGCGTGCCGAACCCTCGCCGAACGGCTGCCCCCCGAGGCGCTCGACCACTGGGCGCGGCTCGGGATGCAGCTCGCGGAGCTGAACCTCCGCTCCTTCGAGGCCGCCGACGAGTTCTTCCGGGCCAGCGCCCGCTTGGCACCTGCCGCCTCGACCGAAGCGCTCGAGGCGGTAGCCCACGAGGCGCTCGCCATCGCGGCCGACTCGGTACCCCTGGCAACGGCGTTCCTGCGCGCAGCCCCCCAGGCGTTGGAGGGGTTCGGCTTCGAACACTTCGAACAGTGGACAAGCCTGGGGCGGCGCCTCTACAAGGGGAATTGGAAGAGCGCTGCCCTTGCGGGCCAGTTCTTCGAGACGAGCGCCTCGATGGCGGGCCAGGTCCGCCTGGGCCAGCTCTCCCGTCTGGTGCTCTTCCTCGACGAGCTCGCGCGTCACAGCTACGAGCTCGCCTCGGCATGCCTGGCGCAGGTGCCGACCGTCTTTCAGCGCCTCGGCGAAGAGGACCGCCTTCCCTACCTCACGTACGCGCTGGAGTTGGCGCAGTCGAGCTGGGCCGATGCCCGCCTCTACCTCGACCGCGGGCCATCGCTCCTCGAGAAGGTGCACCAGCCGGTGCGCGAACGTTTCTTGCTGCTGGCGGCACAGGTGGCGAAGGGGTACGGACGCTCGGCCTTCCAGTACCTCGAAGCGGCCGCGGAGGGCCTCGCCGAGCTCGAGCCCGACCAGCATCACCGGGTAATCGAGCTCGCGGAACAGCTGGCACCCTACTCGCCCGAGGCAGCGATGGAGTTCCTCGCGAACGTCGGCACGGTCCTCCAGCGCATCCGGTTCGAGGAACTCGAGGCCTGGCACGAGACCGGGCTGCGCATCCTCCAGACGTCGTACGAGGGCGGCGAAGCCTACTTCCGCCTCCAGTCGGCGAAGAGCGAGGAGATGCTCGAGCGGCTCTCCGCCCGGGTCGACCTGGCACGGGTGGGCGAAGTGCTCCGCCTCTACTGCAAGGCGCTCACGGGCCGGAACGTGGCCATCCAGAACGCCGCCGCCCTGGCGGAGAAGGGCATCGGCTGGGTCGACGAGACGAAGGCCAGCACCGAGGGCACCACCATCTTCCTGCCGGAAAGGATGGAGCGGTACGCCACCAAGGAGGAGAACTTCGCCGCCTACAAGGTGTTCGCCACCCACCAAGCCGCCCACTTGGAGTTCGGCAGCTTCGAGTTCCGTTTCGACCGCGAACCTCGGGTCTTCGAGCGCACACTCCCCGCTCCCGCCTCCGCCAACGGAACGGGCGCCATCACCGATATGGAGCGGTACTTCGACCTGTTCGGCGACCGGCAGCTTGCCAGCGACCTGTACACCGTCGCCGAGGACACGCGCATCGACGCCGCCATCAAGCGGGAATACGGCGGTATCCGGAGGACGCTGGCACGGTTGCAGCGCGACGAGCTTGCCCGCCGCCCGGACGTGCGGATGATGCCGCTCCGACAGGCGTTCGTCGAAAACCTCATCCGCTTCAGCCTCGACGGCTCCGAGGCGATCCGCTGGCCGGCAGCGCGCAGCGAGCCGATGGCCCAGGCCTTGGCAATCCTCTCGAAGCTCCAGGACCCCGAAGCCACGGTCGAGGACGCCGCCGAGGCCGCCGCGCGCCTCTACCGCATCGCGGTCACCATCCCGAACGTCTTCGAGGAAGCGGAGATCGAGTGGCAGGCGGTCGAGCCGGCCGAGTCGCTCTCCGCAGCGATGGAGGGCGGCAAGCTCGGCCCTGAGGGCGCCGAAGCCCGGCTCGGCGACGTCGGCCTCGGGGAGGGGGAGCTGGAGTACACGAGCCCGCCCGACCCCGATTTCCGCGGCGACTTCAAGCCCGAGCTCGTTCAGCTCCTCATGAAGCTGCGCGAGGACGCGCAGACGGGTCAGGCCGGCAGCGGGCAACCGATGCAGCTCACGCCGGAGCAGCTGCAAGAGCTCCTCGAGAAGAGCGTCGAAATCGACCTCGACGCGCTGATGGAGGGTGACCTCGAGCAGACGACGGGGCTCTTCCTTTCGAACCTGCAAAAGGAAGCGGGGACCCCGATGCAGGACAAGAAGGACGCCCCCGGCCGCCCGACGAGCGACCAGAGCACAGGAGAGGGAGAGAGCGAACAACCCCTCGAGCCCGTCGTCTCCGTCTACTACTACGACGAGTGGGATTTCCGCGCCCAGGACTACAAGCCGCGCTGGTGCGCCGTGAAAGAGATGGTCATCCAGGAGGGGACGGAGGAGTTCTACGAGGCGACCCTCCGGGAGCACGCCGGCCTCGTGGCGCAAACCCGGAAGCAGTTCGAGCTGATGAAGCCCGAGATGTTCCGGAAGATCAAGCGGCTGCGCGACGGCGAGGACATCGACCTGGACGCGGCCATCGAGTGGATGGTGGAGCACCGGGTGGGCGCCAACCCGAACGACAAGGTGTACTGGCGGCGGAACAAGGTCGAGCGCGATGTGGCCGTCGCCTTCCTCATCGATATGTCCGCGAGCACCGACGAGGAGATCCAGAAGCGGGACAAGCGGTACGACGACGATTTCGACGACGACCCGCGCCGCTACCTGAGCTGGTGGGTCAGCAAGCGGCGCCACGAGCT
Source organism: bacterium HR29 (assembly GCA_002898215.1). Lineage (GTDB taxonomy): Bacteria > Chloroflexota > Dehalococcoidia > Tepidiformales > Tepidiformaceae > HRBIN29. Next base: position 1,041,390 of record BEIF01000001.1, read on the forward strand.
CTCCCATCCGCCGAAGCGCATCATCGACGTCGAGAAGGAATCGACCGTCCTCCTCATGACGGCGCTCGAGACGATCGGCGACCAGTACGGCATCTACGGCTTCAGCGGGTACGGCCGAGACAACGTCGAGTTCTACGTCATCAAGGACTTCGACGAACAGTTCGACGACCGCATCAAGCGCCGGTTGGACAAGATCGCCCCCATCCGCTCCACGCGCATGGGTCCGGCCATCCGCCACGCCACCTACAAGCTGCTCCAAACGAACGCGAAGGTGCGCATCCTCTTCCTCCTGAGCGACGGCCGCCCCCAGGACCACGGATACGGCCGCGACCGCACCGAGAAGGAGTACGCCATCCACGACACCAAGCAGGCCCTCCTCGAGGCGAAACGGGAAGGGATCACGCCGTTCGCCCTCACCGTCGACCGCGCCGGTCACGATTACCTCAAGACGATGTGCCAGGACATGGGCTACGAGGTGGTGGCCGATATCGAATCGCTGCCGAGCCGCCTGCCCGCCCTCTACCGGCGGCTCACGGAGTAGCTTCCTCTCCAAAGCCCTCGGCGGAAGACGCGGGCCTCCAAGAGCCGAGTTCCGGTTCGCGCCCGAGGGTCCCCGGCTCGTAAAACCGCTGCGCGCCGAGCTCCTCCGGCAGGTACCGCTCGCCGGCGGTCACGTGACCAGGCTCATCGTGGGGATACCGGTACCCCTGCCCGTAGCCCATCGCTCGCATCAACCCCGTCACGGCGTTGCGGAGATGGAGCGGCACGGGGAGGTGGGCCGTGGTCCGCGCCGCCTCCCTGGCCCGCGCATAGGAGCGCAGGGCGCTGTTGCTCTTCGGAGCCAGGGCAAGGTAGAGAGCGGTCTCGGCCAAGGGCAGGAACCCCTCCGGCATGCCGACGAAATGCACCGCCTGTTGGCAGGCCGTAGCGATGACGAGCGCCTGCGGGTCCGCAAGCCCCACATCCTCCGCCGCGAAGATGACCATGCGCCGCACGATGAAGAGGGGGTCTTCGCCCGCCTCGAGCATCCGGGCGAGCCAGTACAGCGCAGCGTCCGGGTCGGACCCACGGAGCGACTTGATGAAAGCCGAAATGGTGTCGTAGTGGGCGTCTCCCGCCTTGTCGTAGCCAGGGCGCCGGTCGAGCAGGGCCGCCTTGACGTCCTCGGCGGTGATGCCACTGCGCCCGCTCCCGCGAGCGGCGTACGCGGCCAGCTCCAGGGCCGTGAGCGCGACCCGGGCATCGCCGCCGGCACCGGCGATGAGTACCTGCCGAGCCTCGCGGTCGAGGGTGAGGCCGAAAGCACCCAGCCCCCGACCGGGGTCGGTGAGCGCCCGGTCGATGAGCGCGCCAAGCGCCTCCGGCGACAACGGTTCGAGCCGGAGCACGCGCATCCGGCTCAGCAGCGGGGCGACGACTTCGAACGAGGGGTTTTCGGTCGTCGCACCGATGAGCACGAGGCCGCCGTCCTCGACGGCGGGGAGGACGACATCCTGCTGGGCCTTGTTGAAGCGGTGGATTTCGTCGATGAAGAGCACCGTCCGAACGCCGACGGAGCGCGCCCGGCGGGCCTCCTCGATGATGGCGCGCAGCTCGCCCACGCCCGAAGCGACCGCCGACACCTGGACGAAGCGCGCCGCCACTTCCCGGGCGAGGAGCCGGGCGATGGTCGTCTTGCCGCAGCCGGGCGGCCCCCAGAGGATGAGCGACGGCAGGTACCCCGCCGCAAGCGCCCGCCTCACGGCCGACCCCGGACCGATCGCCGCCTCCTGCCCGACCACCTCGTCGAGCGAGCGCGGCCGCATCCGAGCCGCGAGCGGGGCGTCGGGCGGCACCTCCTCTTCGGCCAGAGGGATCGGCGGCTGGTACGAGGCCGAGCGACGCGTGGGCTTCACCCTCTCATCGTGGGATGACGGAGCGCGGTTGTCGACACCGCTCAGCCGGCGAGGACGGCGATGGTGACGCCCTCTCCCCCCTCGTGGGGCGCTGGCGTCTCCAATCGGCGGACGAGTGGGTGGCTGGCGAGCGCCTCCCGGATGGCCGCCCGGAGAGCGCCGCTCCCTTTCCCATGGATGATGCGCACGAAGGGGAGGCCCGCCCGGAAGGCGTCGTCGAGGTACATCTCCGTGCGCGCGAGCGCCTCGTCGGCACGCTGGCCGCGAACGTCCAGCTCCAACGGCACCTCACGCCGTGGCACCTCCGGCAGGCGGACGGGGGGCGTCCCTGGCGCCGGTTCCACCCGTTCGATGCGGTCGACGGTCACGCGCATCCGCGCCGAGCCGAACTGGAGCTCCACCCGCCCTTCGGCATCGATGGGTCCGAGGGCGCGCCCCGGCTGCGGGACGCCACGAACGTACACGAGGTCGCCCGCGGCGAGCTCCCGCGGAGCGGACGGGGGCGCCGTCTTCGGTCGGGCCTCGGCCTTCACCGCCTCGAGCTTCGCGTCGAGCGCGCGGAGGGCGGCGACCGCTTCGCCCGGGTCGAACCGCTCCCGCTCCATCCTTCGGCGCAGCCGGGCGACCTCGCGCTCCGCTTCGTCCACCAGCTCGGCGGCCCGGCGGTGCGCCTCGACGAGGATCTCGGCCCGCTCCCGTTCGAGGGCAGCCCGTTGTTCGGCCAGGGCGCGCCGCAACTCGGCGATCTCCCTCGCTTCCCGGTCGGCCAGCTCGCGGAGGGCAGCCGCTTGCTCGCGCTCCCGGCGCAGGTCCGCCAAGAGCTGCTCCAGCTGCTGGTGTTCGGCCGAAACGAACGTGCGGGCACGTTCGAGGACAGCCTCCTCGAGCCCAAGGCGACGGGCAATGGCGAACGCGTTCGATTGGCCCGGCACCCCGATCGTGAGCCGGTAGGTCGGCGCCAGGGTCTCGGGGTCGAACTCGACCGCCGCGTTCCGGACGCGAGGGTCGCCGTGCGCGAAGAGCTTCAGCTCGGCGTGATGCGTCGTGGCCACCACCGTCGCGCCACGGTCGAGAAGCGCCTCCAGCACGGCCCGGGCGATGGCCGAGCCCTCGGCCGGGTCGGTGCCCGCGCCGAGCTCGTCGAGCAGCACCAACGTGCGGGCGTCGGCCCGCCGGAGAATGCCGATGATCTGCCGCATGTGCGACGAGAAGGTGGAGAGCGACTGCTCGATGGACTGCTCGTCGCCGATGTCCGCGTACACCCGCTCGAACACCACGAGCCGGCTCCCCTCGCTGCAAGGAATGGGGATACCCGCCTGCGCCATGAGGGTGAGCAGCCCGATCGTCTTGAGGGCGACGGTCTTACCCCCGGTGTTCGGGCCGGTGATGAGCAACCCTGGCACCGCGCCGCCGACCGAAACGTCGATGGGGACGGGCTCCCCTCGGAGGAGCGGATGGCGAGCACGGCGGAGGTCGAGCATCCCGTCGGCCGCCAGCCAGAGGCACGGATCTCCTGGAGCAGGAAGCTCCGCGCCGAGCCGTCGCCCCAGCCGCACCTTCGCCCGGAGGAGGTCGAGTTCCGCCATCGCATCCACGGCAGCGGCGATCTCGGAGAGCCGCGCAGCGAGGAGGCCTCCCAGGCGCTGGAGCACGCGCCGCACTTCGCGCTCCTCGGAGAGCTGGAGCTCCCGAACGACGTTCCCGGCTTCGACGAGCGCCGCGGGCTCGATGAACACGGTGGCACCGCTCGAGGAGACGTCGTGGACGATGCCGGGGAGGTGCGCCCGGTGTTCGGCCTTGATGGGGAGAACCTTCCGGCCGTTCCGCTCGGTCACCAGGGGTTCCTGGGCGATACCCCGGCGGAGGGCGTCGGCCAGGGCCGACTGGGCGAGGGCATCGAGCCGCTCCTGAGCCTGGCGGAGCTGGCGTCGGACAGCGGCCAGAGCCTCGCTGGCGTTGTCGGTGACCTCGCCGCGGCGCGTGATGGCCGCCTCGATGGCCCGGACTTCGGCGCGGAAATCCCCGATGGCGGCGGCCAACTCCCACAGACGGGGCACACGGTCCGCCACGCGGCTAAGCGCATCCCGCGCCCGCATGGCCGCCCGGAGGAACTCGGCCGTGGCGAGCAACTCGCCCGGGAGGGCAACCTGACCGACCCCGACCTCCCGCAGCACCGGCCGGACATCGCTCAGCCCACCGGTCGGGAGGTCGATGCCCATCCGTTCGAGGAGGAGCATCTCCGCGGTTGCCCGCAGGCGCTCCAGGGCGCCCTCGAAGGTGGGCACGGGCACCAGAGCCAGCGCCCGCTCGCGGGCGGGCGGGAACGACGTCTCGCCGGCGAGGAGCTCCAAGAGCTTCGGGAATTCGAGGACCTCGAGGGCGTGTTCGTCCACATCACCAGGGTAGAGAGCTGGGACGGGGCGGCCAACGGGAGCGTTTCCCACCGAGCAGCGAGCCGGTATCCTAGCGCCTATCGAGGGGGTCTAGAGAAGCATCGATGTTCCGGAAGGTTCTGGTAGCCAATCGGGGCGAAATTGCCCTCCGCATCGTGCGCGCGTTGCGCGACCTCTCCATCCGTTCGGTCGCCGTCTACTCGGACGTCGACCGGCTCTCGCCGCACGTCCGCTACGCCGACGAGGCGTACCACATCGGCCCGGCCCCAGCCCGGGAGAGCTACCTCAACATCGAGCGGATCATCGAGGTAGCGAAGAAGGCGGGTGCCGACGCCATCCATCCCGGCTACGGATTCCTAGCCGAGAACAGCGATTTCGCCGAGGCCTGCGGCGCAGCGGGGCTCACCTTCATCGGCCCCCCGCCCGAGTCGATGCGCCTGCTGGGCGACAAGGTGGCGGCGAGGAAGACCGCCGAAAGCGCCAACGTGCCCGTCATCCCCGGCTCCGACGAGCTCACGAGTCTGGACGACATCCGCCGGGCCGCCGACCGGATCGGCTACCCCGTGATGCTGAAGGCAGCGGCGGGCGGCGGCGGCAAAGGCGTCCGCGTCGTCCGCTCACCCGACGAGCTCGAGCGGGCCGCTACGGTCGCGATGCAGGAGGCGAAGGCCGCCTTCGGCAACCCGGCCCTTTATGTCGAAAAGCAGCTCTGGCCCGTCCGTCACATCGAGGTGCAGATCATCGCCGACCGGTACGGGAACATCGTTCCGATCGGCGAGCGGGAATGCTCGATCCAGCGGCGCCACCAGAAGCTGATCGAGGAGTGCCCCAGCCCGGTGGTCGACCAGCTCCTCCGGCGGGCCCTCTGCCGGGCAGCCGTGCGCATCGCCCGGGCGGCGAACTACCACAACGTGGGGACGGTGGAATTCCTCCTCACCGCCGACCGCTCCTTCTACTTCATCGAAATGAACACCCGGCTGCAGGTGGAACACCCGGTCACGGAGATGGTCACCGGGGTCGACCTCGTGAAGGACCAGATTCTCGTGGCCGCCGGCGAAGAGCTCCCCTACGACGAAGCCGAACTGCTGACGCGTGGGTGGGCCATCGAGTGCCGCATCGTAGCGGAAGACCCCTTCAACAACTTCCTCCCTTCGGTAGGGAAGGTGATGCTCGCGCGCGAGCCCGCAGGCCCGGGCATCCGCGTCGAGAGCGCCCTGTACGACGGCATCGAGATCACGCCCTACTACGATTCGCTCCTGGCGAAGGTGACCGCGTGGGGGAGGAACCGTGAGGGAGCGCGAACCCGCATGAAGCGGGCGCTGACCGAGTTCCGGGTCGAGGGCGTCGCCACGAACATCCCCTACCTCCTGCAGATCCTCGACACGCCGGCATTCATCGCCGGCGATATCGACACCTCCTTCCTCGACCGGTACCAGGTGCAGCCCGCGGAGCCGGTCGAGGAGCAGCGCCTGGCGGCAGAGGTGGCCGCGCTGCTCTACACCGCCGGAGCGGTGACCGACGGCCACCGCCGGGAGCCCCTCGACCGTCGGTCGGCGGCTTCCTCCCAATGGCGAAGGCAGATGGCACAGCTCGGAGGAGGGACCTGGTGGAGAAGTACGTAGTCAGCGACGGCAACGGCGGCACCGCCACGTACGAGGTGGAGCGTCTCGCCGGTGGCGAAGTGCGCGTCCGCCGAGAGGGGAGCGAGACCTGGCACGTGGCCCAACTCGAGGCCGTCGGCGACTCGGGGCTCTTCCTCCTCCTCCTCGACCACCGGCCGGTGGAGCTGTACATCCAGGGCCGGGGGCGGAATGGGGCCGTGGTCACCATCGGCCGCCACAACCTGAATTACGAAGTGGAGCGCTGGCGGCCGTCCCTCCTGAGACGGCAGGAGGGGCGCCGGCGCCCGAAGGGTGCGGCCGAGGTGACCGCTCCCATGACGGGCACCATCGTGGAAGTGCTGTGCGCCGTCGGCGAGCACGTCGGACAGGGCCAGGTGTTGCTCGTCATGGAGTCCATGAAGATGAACAACGAGATCCGTGCCCCCGCCGCCGGCGAAGTGACGGCGGTCGAGGTTGCCCCAGGGCAGCGAGTAACCGCTGGCCAGGTGATGCTCCGTATCCGCACCGTCTCCAGCGGAGAAGAGGAAAACCCCCGTTGACCGCGAGGGGAGCGATTGGATACGGTTGCAGATGGCCGTGCTAGACGGGGAGCTAGCGGTGCCCTGAACCCGCAATCCGCTCGAGCGGGGTCGAATTCCTGCCCGAGGGCTGCGCGTTCGGGCCGCGCTCCCGCCACGCGGCGCTGACGACCTGGTCCTGCGCGGCGAGGCGCCACGAACCTGGTCAGGTCCGGAAGGAAGCAGCCATAAGTGGTCCGCCCCGGGTGCCGCAGGGAAGCCGGGTCCGAGCCAACGGGCGCGGGGCAAGCCCGGACGCGGGTTCGACGGCAGGTGCACGGCCGCTTTTTCGTGCGGGCGCCCGCCGCCAGCGGGACCCAAAACTCGACGATGGGGAGTGTCGTTGGCTGAAGCAGCGCGGCCGCCCGGACTTGTCGGGCGGCAGCTGACGCGAGCTCGAGCACTTCCGCCCGGCCTCCGAATCCACCCCCGCCAGTTCCGAGGTCGGCACCACACGGCGACCATCCTCGCGGTGGTCGTGGTGGCGTTCGTCGCCTTCCGCGCCTTCCCCCAACGAACCATCACCATCCTCGACCAGGGCCGCTCCACCACCGTCGAGACAGCCCTCGGCTCCGAGGCACGCTCACTCCAGGCGGCCGGCGTCCGGCTCGGGCCAGGCGACCGCGTGGTCTCCGCCAGCGGCGGCGCGCACACCAGCGTCGCCATCGACCGCGCCGTGCCCGTGACGATCGAGGCCGACGGCGCAGCTTGGCTCGTCCATACGCAAGCCTCGACCGTGAGCGGCGTGCTCGCCGAGGCGGGCATCGACCTCCGGCCCGGTGACGTGGTGTACGTGAACGGCCGCCGCGCCACGGCGAAGGCGCCCCTGGCCGCAGCCCTCGCCTCCCTCTACCCGCCACCCCCGGGGGCGCGCCTCCCCGCACCGGCGGGAACGCGCATCGCCGTCGTTCGCGCCGTGCCGGTCTCCGTCTTCGTCGACACCCTCCGCATCGACGCCCGCACGGCCGCACCCACGGTGGCCGCCCTCCTCGAAGAGCTCGGCATGACCGTTCGCGAGGAGGACCTCGTCCGGCCGGGCTTGGACGCCCCGGTCACGGCCGGAATGTCCGTCCACCTCGCGAAGGCGAAGAGCGTCCATCTCGTCCTCGACGGGAAGGAGCAGACTCTGTACACCCGGGCCGAGACCGTGGCCGAAATCCTTCGCCTCCTGGGCATCGAGCTCGGCCCCGAGGACGTGGTGTCCCTCCCGCTCGATACCCCCGTGGAGAACGGCCTCTCCCTCACGATCGCCCTCACTCGGGAGGTGGAGGAGACCGTCGAGCAGCCGATCCAGCCGCCGATCGTCTACGAGTCCGACCCGAGCCTCCCCCCGGGGTCGGTGCGCATCATCCCCGGACGCGAGGGCATCCGCGTCATCCGCTACCGGGTCACCTACAAGAACGGCCAGGAGGTGGCGCGCGTTCAGCTCCCGGGCGTGACCGTGGTGCGGGAGCCCGTCCCGACGCGCCACATCTCGGGCCCGCCATCCACAGGCCCCTCCGCCCCCCTCGACGCGCCCGAGTACACCGGACCGTACAAGCGGAAGATCACGGTCGTCACGACCTGGTACAACGCCTCCCACGGCGGGAAATCGCGCGATGACCCGAGCTACGGCATCACCGCCACCGGCGTACGCCTCGACAAGGGCATCTGCGCCGTCGACCCGACCGTCATCCCGTTGGGAACCTGGATGTACATACCCGGGTACGGCCTCTGCCTCGCCGCCGACGTGGGAGGGGGCGTCAAAGGATACCACGTCGACCTCGGCTTCCCCGAAAGCGTCGGCGACCCCGGCTGGGGGAAACGGGTGCTCGACATCTACATCCTGGAGTGAAGCGGCACCGCTCTCCCTCCACTACGATCGAAGCGTGAACCGCGCAGCAGTCCGCTCCGAACCACGCCCCCGGAAGGAGCTCGGCCAGCACTTCCTCCGCGATACGGGCATCCTGCGCGACATCGCCGAAGCCGTCCGCCCGCCCGCCGATGGCTTCGTGCTCGAAATCGGCGCGGGCACGGGCGAGCTCACGGCCGAGCTGCTCCGCCGGCACGGGGCGGTCGTGGCGGTGGAGCTGGAGCACCGCCTCGTCCGCTACCTCCGCCGGCGATTCGCCGACGAACGGCTCTTCCGGGTCATCGAAGGCGACGCGCGGACCGTCGACCTGGCAGCGGAGCTCGGCCCGACGGCCCGATTCGCCGCCGTGGGGAACCTCCCCTACTACGCCGCGAACCCGATCCTCCGCCACCTCCTCGAAGGGAAGCCGCAGCCGACCGAGATCGTGGCCATGCTGCAACGCGAGGTGGCACGCGAGATCGCCGCACCGCCAGGGAAGCGCTCGCTGCTCGCCCTCTCCATCGAGGTGTACGCCGAAGCCGAGTACCTCTTCTCCGTGCCGCCGGAAGCCTTCGACCCACCCCCCAAAGTCTGGTCGGGCGTCGTGCGACTGCGGGTCAGGCCCGAGCCGCTCGTGCCCGAAGAGCGCCGCGAGGCCTTCTTCGAACTCGTGGCGAAGACCTTCCGTAACCCCCGCAAGCAGATTCACAACGCGCTCGCGCAAGGGGTGTGGCTCCCAAAGGGCGGCGCGCGCGAAGCGCTGGAGGCTGCCGGCATCGACCCGATGCGTCGCCCCGAAACGCTGGCCCTCGGCGAGTGGCTGACCCTCCTCGACGCAGTGGAGGCGGTGCGCGCCCATGCCTGAGCGGCTGCGAACGGTCGCGCCCGCCAAGGTGAACCTCACCCTCGAGGTCCTCGGACCTCGCGGCGACGGCTACCACGAGCTCGCCTCGGTCATGCAGACGCTCGCCCTCGCCGACGAGGTGGAGGTCGTACTGGACGGCGACGGCCCCGGCATCGAGGTGGCCGGCCCGTGCAGCACCGGCGTCCCGGCCGATGGCAGCAACCTGGCCTGGAGAGCCGCCGAGGCCCTGGCGCACCGGATGGCGCGAGGCACCGAGGGCCTGCGCATCCGCATCACCAAGAGGATCCCTCCCGCGGGGGGACTCGGCGGGGGCGCGTCCGACGCTGCCGCCGTGCTTCGCCTCCTGGGTGAGGCGTGGGGCGCATCCCCAGACGACCTCATCGCCGCCGCCTGCGAGGTGGGGAGCGACGAGGCGTTCCTCCTCGTCGGGGGAACGGCACTGGTCACCGGACGGGGCGAGCGCGTCGAGCCGCTCCCGCCGTTACGGGAGCATGGCGTCGTGCTCCTCCTGCCCAGGGAGCATCTGGAAGCAAAGACCGGCCGCATGTTCGCGGCCCTCGCGCCGGGCCCGTACGACGACGGCGCGCGGACCGCCGCCCTCGCCGCCAGGCTCCCCTGCGCCCTCCGCAGCGCCGACCTCTACAACCGGTTCGAAGACGTCGCCCGCGCCCTCGTACCCGGACTCGCAGAGGAGTGGCGACAGGCCGAGGAGGCGACGGGCGAGCCGCTCAGGCTGGCAGGGGCCGGTCCGACGCTCTTCTGGATCGGACCGCCGGAGACGGCACCAGCCGTCGCCGCCCGGTTGAAGGCCGCCGGATTCGGGGACCGCGTCGCCGAAACCAGAACGGCAGGGGCACCGTGGAGACCGTAATCGCCGGCTGGGTGGCGGGGTACGCGATGGCCCTCGTCTCCACGACCGTGGGGGCACTGGCACTGACACGAGGGGCGGCCCCCAAGGGGTGGACGGAAGCAGGCGTGCCCCCTGGGGTCGTCGGCGTGCTCGTCTCCGTCGGCGCCGTCTTCTTCTGGACCATCGTTGGCCTGACGGCAGCCATCGTGTACGCCGTCGGCGATTTCGCCGGCCGCCCGGGCGCGGGGTCGGAGAGCTTGCCGTTCGCCCTCGGCTCCGTCGGGTTGGCGCTAGCGGGAGCGGCGCCGGTCGCCGCCCTCTTTCCGCGGTGGCGATGGGCAGTAGCGCTCCACGCCGCCGCCTTCGCCGGGCTCTTCGGCTGGGCGCTGCCGTGGATGGCCGCGCAGTGATATACTTCGGCTCTCGTGAATCTTTGCACGAACGGGGGTTGCGGCGTGCCGGGGACCATCATGGACATGCACCTGCACACCACCAAAGGTGCTTCCGATTCCATGTTGGACCCCGACGACCTGATGGCGGAGGCCCGGCGCGTCGGCCTCACCGGGGTGAACATCACCGAGCACGACCGGATGTGGGAGCCGTGGGACCTGGCCGCCTTCCGGAAGCGCCACCCCGACATCTTCGTCTCCAACGGGATGGAGGTGTCCACCGACATGGGCCACATCATCGCCGTCGGGCTTCGCGGGTACGAAAGCGGGATCCGGCGGCTCGAGCGGCTCCGCCAGGTGGCCGATGAGCAGGGAGCCTTCCTCATCGTTGCCCATCCCTTCCGTCACTTCTTCGACCCCGTCCACCACCGCAGGGAGGGCCGCGAGCCCTTTCGCCTCTCGCCTGAAGAAGCCGCGCGCCTGCCGGTCTTCCAGCTCGTCGACGCCATCGAGGTGCTCAACGGGTGCAACACTCCGAAGGAGAACTACTTCGCCCTCCAGGTGGCGAAGATCCTGGGGAAGCCGGGCACGGGCGGCTCGGACGCCCACTCGAAGCAAGGCATCGGCTACTTCGCCGTCGCCTTCGAGGAGACGATCGAAACGCAAGAGCAGCTGCTGGAGCAGCTCCACAAGGGGCGCTTCTACCCTGTGCGCGGCCTGCCCGAGGGGAAGCTCGAGAACTACTGGGAGTGCGCCGAACCGATTGCCTTCTATGAGTGACGTGCGGACTTCTCGCCGCAGGGCGGGACGCCCCAGGGGAGCGGCCTCGGCATGTCGCTGACCGCCAGCGGGAACGACGACCTCCGCAGCCTGTGGGCGACGCTCGCCCTCACCGCCGCGGCCGCGGCGCCGGGCATCGCCCTACGCATCGCTGACGTACATCTCCCCGCGGAGCTCGGAGCGGCCGTCTTCGGAACGGCGATCCTCGCAGCAGCCTTCATCCTCAGCTGGACAGCCGAGACGGCCGAGATGGACATCTCTCAGGGGCTGGCGTTGGCGGTCATCGCCTTCATCGCCGTGCTGCCGGAGTACGCCGTCGACCTCGTGCTCGCATGGAAGGCGGGCGCCGACCCCGCGGAGGCGGAACGCGGCCTGGCGATCGCCAACATGACGGGCGGCAACCGGCTGCTCATCGGGGTCGGCTGGTCGGTGGTGATGCTCCTCTTCTGGGTCCGAACCGGCCGTCGCGAGCTGGCCGTGGACCGGCACCGGGCGATCGAACTGGCGTTCCTGCTCGTCGCCACGGGGTACGTGATCTTCGTCCCCCTCCGGGACGTACTCACCCTGGCCGATTCCATCGTGCTCGTGTCGCTCTTCCTCATCTACCTCTTCTACACCTCGAAGGCCGAGGGCGAAGAGGTGGAGCTGGTGGGCCCAGCGCGGGCGATCGGCAGCCTCACGACGGTGCGGCGACGGATCGGCATCGCGGTGCTCTTCGCCTACAGCGCGGCGGCGATCCTCTCGTCCGCCGAGCCGTTCGCCGACTCCCTCGTGCACATGGGCGAGAAGCTGGGCGTCTCCGAGTTCCTCCTCATCCAGTGGCTGGCGCCGCTCGCCTCGGAGTCACCGGAGATCCTCGTCGCCGCAGTGCTGGCGTGGCGCGGCCGGGCCGCGGTGGCGATGGGGGCGCTCATCTCCTCGAAGGTGAACCAGTGGACCCTGCTCGTCGGGACCCTGCCGATCGCCTTTTCGGTCGCGGCGGGCGAATTCCATCTCTTCGGCGGGCTGCCGTTGGATAGCCGGCAGCGGGAGGAGGTGCTGCTCACCGCCGCCCAGTCGCTCTTCGCCATCGCCGTCTTCGCCAACCTCAGGATGTCGCGGCGGGAGGCGGTCCTCCTCTTCGTGCTCTTCGGCACGCAGCTCTTCCTGAGCGACCAGCGCGTGCGGATGGGGTACTCGGCCGCCTACCTCGTCCTCACGGCGGCGATGCTGCTGGCACGCTGGCGGGAGGCCGTGCCCACCGTGCGCACCGCCTGGGACCTGCTCCGTCTGCGCGAAGGCACCGACGAGGAGCCCACCGCCTCCGGCGCCCACGCGGCCGGCCCACGCTGACGCCCGGCCCCTCCGGTCAGCCCGGAGGCGGGCCACCGGGGAGGTAGACCCGTGGGGAGCGGGCCGGGCGCAGGCTCTCGGAACCGACGCCTCCTGCGTGCCCACCGGTGGCACCAGATGCACCCCGCTCGCCCGCTGGCGCTTACCGCGCAGACCACGGTGCCGCTCCCGAGCTACGCGCACCAGTCCTGCATGCGCCGCCGGTTCGGCACCCCAAGCTCCTCAGCCAATTGCGCCGGCAGCGGTAGCGGCCGTCGAGCGTGCGCCGCCCATGGGAGCGCGGCGAGTCTGGAGCCGAACGGTGGCGAAGCCGTCCGAAGCGGGCGCGCCCGGGGCCGAGGGTCACAACAGCCGCGAATGGGGCGCGAAGAGTGGCGGGCTGCTCCGGAATCTGGGCGAATAACCAGACGTGAGGAAGAAGGTGGTACGCCGAGCAGGATTCGAACCTGCGACCTCTGCCTCCGCAGGGCAGCGCTCTATCCCCTGAGCTACCGGCGCACCCGGTACGAAATTGGTGCCGAAGGTGAGATTTGAACTCACACGCCCTTGCGGGCACCGCGCCCTGAACGCGGCGCGTCTGCCATTCCGCCACTTCGGCACCGTCTCCATTATCCGAAGGCGCCCCCAGCGGTTCAACCGCCGGAACGCGGTTGTCGCGCCGCCCGCCCCGCCCTAGACTCGATCGCGCGGGCGGTTAGCTCAGATGGTTAGAGCGCGTCGTTCACACCGACGAGGTCGGAGGTTCGAGTCCTCCACCGCCCACCAGGAACGCCTCGGCCGCCGGCACCCCTTCGGGAACGAACAGGAGCTGCGAAGCGTGCCGGCGCTCCCTTGAGAGCCGCCCCTCGCCGCTGCTATTGTGAAGCCGCCGCGGGCACCCCCGGGGCGCCCGCCCTTTCTCCATTCCTCGCGCAAGGGGCGCCGGCATGTCGGACGACCCGTTCAGCGACGGTGGCCATAGCGGCGACGCGGTCATCGAGAGCGTCCTCAGCCGGCTGGCGGGGAGCGAGTTCGCGGCCGTCGACGAGGAGGCCATCGTCGTCGAGGACGACGAGGAGCTCGCCGAGGAGGAGGACGAGGAGCCGCTCGAAGGCGTGACCCTCCTCACCGACGAGGACGAGACGGAGGGTCTCGACGACCCCGTGCGGATGTACCTCCGCGAAATCGGTAGGGTGTACCTCCTCACGGCCGACGACGAGAAGCACCTAGCCCGCCAACGGGAGGAATGGCTCCACCTGGAGAACATCTGCAAGCGGTACCAACAAGCGTACGGGCATCCCCCCTCGGCGGCCCGCATGGCGGTGGCCCTGCTCGAGGAGTGGGCGGCCGTGCTGCCCGTCTACGAAGCGGCGAAGCGGTACATCGACGAGTTCGAACGCATCCGCGACGCGGAGCGGGGCGGGACGGACACCCCCGGCGAGACGCCCCGCTGGCGCGACCCCGCCGCGCCGAAGCTCGCCGCGATGACCCACTCCCAGGTGGTGGACGACCCGCAGTTCCGGGGAATGCTCGACAACGAGCTCGACGCCGACTTCCGGGCCCACTTGATGCGGAGCTTCGGCTGGGAGGAGGAACGGGCCCACGAGAGCATCGTGCTCCTCTCGACGGTGACCCACATCCTCGGTGGACAGCTCGTCGCCGAGATGGGCGAGCTTGCCGGGGGTGAGGAGTACCTCCTCCCGCCGGCTGAAGGGCTGGTGGAGCGGCTCGCCCCGCTGGAAGAGACGCTCCGGTACCACTTCGACACCATCCGCGACAACGGCGTGAAGGCGGAGCGGCGGCTCACGGAGGCGAACCTGCGGCTCGTGGTCTCGGTGGCGAAGCGGTACGTCGGCCGCGGGATGTCCCTCCTCGACCTCATCCAGGAGGGGAACATCGGGCTCATCCGCGCGGTGGAGAAGTTCGACTACCGGAAGGGGTACAAGTTCTCGACCTACGCCACCTGGTGGATCCGTCAGGCGATCACGCGGGCCATCGCCGACCAGGCGCGGACGATCCGGATCCCCGTCCACATGGTGGAGACGATCAACAAGCTGGTGCGGGTGCGCCGGCGGCTGTTGCAGGAGTACGGTCGCGAGCCGACGGCCGAGGAGCTGGCGGCGGCGATGTCGGACGCGACCACGGTGTACACGCCGGAGCGGATCCGGGAGATCGAGAAGGTGTCCCAGGAGCCGGTCTCGCTGGAGACACCCATCGGCGAGGAGGAGGACAGCCACCTGGGCGATTTCCTCCCCGACGACACCGTCCCCGCACCGGCCGAGGCCGCGAGCCAGCAGCTGCTGCGGGAGCAGGTGGAGGATGTCCTCGCCAGCCTCACCGCCCGGGAGCGGCGGGTCCTGCAGCTCCGCTTCGGACTGGAGGACGGCCGCAGCCGGACGCTGGAAGAGGTCGGGCGGGAGTTCGGGGTGACGCGGGAGCGGATCCGGCAGATCGAGGCGAAGGCGCTGCGGAAGCTGCGCCACCCGAGCCGGAGTCGAAAGCTGCGGGATTTCCTCGAATGAGCGGCCGGGAGTGGCCCCTCCCCGAGGTGGCCGAACGCCACACCGCCTACCGAGGCCGGCTGTTCGAGCTCCGGGTCGACCGGCTCCGCTGGCCCGACGGCACCGAGGCCGTGCGCGAGATCGTGATCCACCCGGGGGCGGTGTGCATCGTGCCGGTGACCGCCCGGGGAACGCTGCTCCTCGTCGAGCAGTACCGGCATCCGGCAGGTGCACGGCTGCTCGAGCTCCCGGCCGGCACGCTGGAGCCGGGCGAGGACCCGGAAACGGCCGCCCGCCGGGAGCTGGAGGAGGAGATCGGGATGCGGGCCGCGGTGCTGGAGCCGCTGGGCGGGTTCTATGTCGCCCCGGGGTACACCACAGAGTACATCCACCTCTTCGCCGCCAGCGGGCTGGAGCCCTGCAGCCGGGAGCGCGACGCCGACGAGGACATCGAGGTGCTGGAGCTGACGCCGGAGGAGGCCCTCGCCGCCGTCCGCTCGGGACGCATCACGGACGGGAAGTCGATCATCGGGCTGCTCTTCTGGCGAGAGCGGAGCGGCGAACGACGGCTTCGATGACGGGCGAGCGCAGAATCGATGGATTCACGTTCGGTTTACATTGAATGCCCTCGCCGGGCGGGCGTAGGATCGTGGGGGCCCGCGATGCCCGACAGCCCGCGATTCCCCCGTTGGGAGGCAGCATGCTCAGCAGCTCAGCGCCGCGCGTGGTGAACCGTCGCCGCAACTACGCCGCTTGGCCGCTCGACTTCTACGCCTCGGCGGTCGGAAAGAAGGCGGTGATGGCCGTCACCGGCATCGTCCTGTTGGGATTCGTCCTCCTCCATATGCTGGGCAACCTGAAGCTGTACCAGGGTGCGGAGCACATGAACGCCTACGGGGAGTGGCTCCGCACCGTGGGCGAGCCCGCCGTCCCGAACCGCGGCCTCCTGTGGGCGGTACGCGTGGTGCTCATCGCAGCCTTCGCCCTCCACATCCACGCAGCGGCGAGCCTGACGTTGATGAACCGGCGCGCCCGCCCCGTGGGATACCAGGGGCCGAGGAAGTACACCGCCGCGGACTACGCGGCTCGGACGATGCGCTGGAGCGGGGTGATCGTCGGTCTCTTCGTCCTCTTCCACCTGGCCGACCTCACCTGGGGGTGGGCGAACCCGAACTTCGTCGCCGGCCACCCGTACGAGAACGTCGTCGAAAGCCTCTCCCGCTGGTGGGTGGCGGGGATTTACATCGTCGCCAACGTGCTCCTGGGGATGCACATCTACCACGGGGCGTGGAGCCTGTTCCAGTCCCTCGGTTGGACGCTCGGCCGGTTCAAGCCCTGGCGGCGGGGCTTCGCCATCGCCTTCGCGGCGCTCATCGTCGCGGGGAACGTTTCATTCCCCATTGCCGTCCTGAGCGGGGCGATTTCCTAACGGAGGAAGGAGGCGCGCCATGACGACCCTCGCGGCGGAGACGTTCGAAGCCGTCGGAATCCTGGACGGGAAGGTCCCGCCCGGGCCCATCGAGGAGAAGTGGGAGCGGCATCAGTTCGAATCGAAGCTGGTCGCGCCGCAGAACCGCCGTCGGTTCGAGATCATCGTCGTGGGCACCGGGCTGGCGGGGGCCTCGGCCGCGGCCACGTTGGGCGAACTGGGCTACAACGTGAAGGCGTTCTGCTTCCACGACACGCCGCGACGAGCGCACAGCATCGCCGCCCAGGGGGGCATCAACGCGGCGAAGAACTACAAGAACGACGGCGACAGCACCCTTCGGCTGTTCTACGACACCATCAAGGGCGGCGACTTCCGCGCTCGGGAGGCGAACGTCTACCGCCTGGCCGAGATCTCGGTGCGCATCATCGACCACTGCGCGGCCCAGGGCGTCCCCTTCGCGCGGGAGTACGGCGGGCTGCTCGATAACCGCTCCTTCGGCGGCACCCAGGTGGCGCGCACCTTCTACGCCCGGGGGCAGACGGGCCAGCAGCTCGAGCTGGCCGCCTACCAGGCGCTAATGCGCCAGGTGGCGATGGGCCAGGTGAAGGTGTTCCCCTACACGGAGATGCTCGACCTCGTGGTGCATGAAGGCCGGGCGGTGGGGATCATCACCCGGAACCTGCTCACGGGGGAGATCGAGCGCCACAGCGCCCACGCCGTGGTCCTGGCCACCGGCGGCTACTCCAACGTGTTCTTCCTCTCCACGAACGCGAAGGGCTCGAACGCCACAGCCATCTGGCGCGCCCACCGGCGCGGCGCGCTCTTCGCCAACCCCTGCTTCACCCAGATCCACCCGACGTGCATCCCGCAGAGCGGGGAGTACCAGTCGAAGCTCACCCTGATGAGCGAATCGCTGCGGAACGACGGCCGCATCTGGGTACCGAAGCAGAAGGGAGATCCCCGGCCGCCGAACGAGATCCCGGAGGAGGAGCGCGACTACTACCTGGAGCGGATGTACCCCTCCTTCGCCAACCTGGTGCCCCGCGACGTCGCTTCGCGGGCGGCGAAGCGGATGGTCGACGAGGGGTACGGGGTCGGTCCCCTGCGGAACGGCGTGTACCTCGACTTCTCCGACGCGATCCGCCGGCTGGGCCGGGCAACCATCGAAGCGCGCTACGGCAACCTCTTCGAGATGTACGAGCGCATCACCGGTGAGAACCCGTACGAGGTGCCGATGCGCATCTACCCGGCACCGCACTACACGATGGGCGGCCTCTGGGTGGACTACAACCTGATGAGCAACATCCCCGGCTTGTTCGTCATCGGGGAGGCGAACTTCTCCGACCACGGCGCGAACCGGCTGGGAGCGAGCGCCCTCATGCAGGGGCTGGCGGATGGGTACTTCATCCTGCCCGCGACCATCGCCAACGACCTCGCGCCACAGCTCGGCACGAAGCCGCTTCCCACCGACCACCCGGCGTTCGAGCGCACCGAGTGCGAAGTGCGCGAGCGCATCGCGAAGCTCCTCTCCATCAACGGCTCGCGGACGGTGGACTGGTTCCACCGGGAGCTCGGGAAGATCCTCTGGGATTACTGCGGGATGTCCCGGAACGCGGAGGGACTGAAGAAGGCCTGGCGGATGGTGGCGGACCTGCGGGAGGAGTTCTGGCACGACGTGAAGGTGCCGGGGAGCGCCGAAGACCTGAACCAATCGCTGGAGAAGGCGCTGCGGGTGGCCGACTTCTTCGAGCTGGGCGAGCTGATGTGTCAGGACGCCCTCCACCGGGAGGAGTCGTGCGGGTGCCACTTCCGCGAGGAGTACCAGACCCCGGACCACGAGGCGCTCCGCCGGGATGACCTCTTCGCCTACGTGGCCGCCTGGGAGTTCACGGGCGTAGGGAAGCCGGCCCGCCTCTGGAAGGAGCCGCTCGTCTTCGAATACGTGAAGCCGACCCAGAGGAGCTACAAATGAGCAGGACGATGACGTTCACGCTGAAGGTGTGGCGGCAGGCGGGGCCCGACAGGCCGGGGCGGTTCGAGACGTACCGGGTCGACGGCATCAGCGAGCACATGTCCTTCCTCGAGATGCTCGACGTGCTGAACGAGCGCTTGGCGGCGGAGGGGAAAGAGCCCATCGCCTTTTCGCACGACTGCCGAGAAGGCATCTGCGGGAGCTGCGGCTTCATGATCAACGGCGTGCCCCATGGCCCGCTCCCCCGCACGACCGTCTGCCAGCTCCACATGCGGCACTTCAAGGACGGCGACACCATCGTCATCGAGCCCTGGCGGGCGGCGGCGTTCCCCGTCCTGAAGGACCTCGTGGTCGACCGGAGCGCCTTCGACCGCATCATCGCCGCCGGCGGCTACATCTCCGTCAACGCCGGGTCGGCGCCGGAGGCGAACAGCGTGCGCGTGCCGAAGCCGGTGGCCGACCGCGCCTTCGACGCGGCCACCTGCATCGGCTGCGGGGCGTGTGTGGCCGCCTGTCCGAACGGCGCTGCCCAGCTCTTCACGGCGGCGAAGGTAAGCCACCTGAACCTGCTCCCGCAGGGGCAGCCCGAGCGGTGGAGCCGGGTGGTCTCGATGGTCGAGACGATGGAGCAGTACTTCGGGAGCTGCACGAACACCGGCGAATGCGAGGCGGCCTGCCCGAAGGGGATCTCCCTCGACTTCATCGCCAAGATGCACCGCGACTACATCCGGGCGAAGTTCCTCGACAAGCGCCAGCTCGCCCGGCCCATTCCGGGCGCCGAGGAAGCGGCCGTCTGAGCCCCCGACGCATGAATCCGGGGCGGCAGCGACGCGCTGCCGCCCTTTCTTCATGGAAGGGGCCCGGCTCGTACTGTCATGTCTACTATGCCACTCCCGCAAATACCAGATTTTGTAGCGCGAACCGCTTGACGCCCCAAGATGTTGGGAGCAGAATGCCGCTGTCTCGCTCAACGGCGCGAGCACGTGAGCAATTACGCCGGAGGCCGCCGATGCGCTGCCCCTTCTGCCGCCACCGGGATACGCGGGTGACCGATAGCCGCATGACGGACGATGGCATCCGCCGGCGGCGGCAATGCGTCGCGTGCGGCGAGCGGTTCACGACCCTGGAGACGGTCCAGCGGGCGGCCGTGCAGATCATCAAGCGGGATGGCCGCCGGGAGGATTTCAACCGGGAGAAGCTCCTCGCCGGGCTGCGGCGGGCCTGCACGAAACGGAACATCCCTGCCGCCGAGCTCGAGGCGATCGTCGCAGAGATCGAGGCGAAGATCATGGCGGAGGGGAAGCCGGAGGTGCCATCGTCGGTGGTGGGAGAGCTGGCGATGGACGCCCTGCGCAGGCTGGACCACATCGCCTACATCCGCTTCGCCTCGGTGTACCGCGCCTTCGCCGACCTCGAGGAGCTGAAAGAGGCGCTGCGGGCGCTCGAAGAAGGGCGCGTGCCGACAGCCGAAGAGCGGATGCTCCAGCTTCCCCTCATCGACGATTCGGGCGGAGTGGTGCCTCCCCGCCCACGGGTCGTGGCCGGCCGGGCGGCTCGACGGGCGACGGGCACCGACGGGGAGTAGGGAAGCGACGAGGGTGCGGGCCTCGGCCCGCGCTGGAACATCTGTTCGCATAACCCCGAACGACGCGATATGATGGAGGGACCCGAGATGACGCAGCTTTCCGAGAGGCGAACCGTGGGCGACCGAGAATTCCAGTACAGCGAGATTCAGCTGAAGATCTTCCGCGACCGGTACGCCCACGACGGGGAGCAGTACCCGCACGAGGCCTGGCAGCGGGTCGCCCGCGCCGTGGCCGAGAACGAGAAGAGCGAAGAGGAGCGGCGGGTCTGGGCTGAACGCTTCCTCGACCTTCTCTGGGGCTTCCGCTACGTACCGGGCGGCCGCATCAACCACGCCATGGGTACCGGGGCGGGGGTTACGGCTCAGAACTGCTATGTCATTCCCAGCCCCGAGGATAGCCGCCAGGGAATCATGAAGGCCCTCAACGAATGGGTCGAAATCCAATCCCGCGGGGGCGGAGTCGGTATCAACATGTCCACCCTCCGCCCGCGCGGCGAGTTCGTGCGAGGGGTGAACGGAACCTCCTCCGGACCGGTGAACTGGGCGCAGCCCTTCGCCTTCATCTCGAAGAACGTCATCATCCAGGGCGGCAGCCGCCGCGGCGCGGCCATGATCATGCTGAACGACGACCACCCGGACATCTTCGAGTTCATCCACGCCAAGGAGACGCCGGGCGTCCTGGAAGGATGCAACATCAGCGTCTGCATCTCCGACGCCTTCATGGAGGCGGTGAAGAACGACGGCGATTGGGACCTGAAGTTCAACGGGAAGGTGTACCGCACCATCAAGGCGCGCCAGCTCTGGGATGAGATTTGCGAAGCGGCCTGGCGGAGCGCCGAACCGGGCGTCTACTTCCTGGAGCGGGCGAACAAGGAGGCGAACTCCGGCTACTTCGAAACGCTCATCGCCACGAATCCGTGCGGTGAGCAGCCCCTCGGCCCCTACGGTGCCTGTCTGCTCGGCGCCTTCAACCTCGACGCCTTCATGGTGGAGGAGGCCGATGGCCGCTGGCGGTTCGACTTCGACACCTTCCGGAAGTACATCCCCTACGCCGTCCGCTTCAACGACAACGTCATCGACCTCTCCAACTACCCGCTCCCCGAATGCCGAGAGAGCCAGCAGCGCATCCGCCGCATGGGCATCGGGGTGATGGGCCTAGCCGACTGCCTCTTGCGGATGCAGGTCCGGTACGGCTCCGACGAATCGGTGGCCTTCACCGAGGCCGTGTTCCGCACCCTTCGGGACGAAGCGTACCGGGCGAGCGTGGAGCTGGCGAAGGAGCGCGGCCCCTTCCCTGCCTTCGCGCCTGCCTACCTCGACCGCCCCTTCATCAAGCGGCTGCCGGAGGAGATCCGGGAGGGAATCCGGAAGTACGGTATCCGCAACTGCTACCTGCTGACCCAAGCGCCCACCGGTACGACCTCCCTCCTGGCTGGCGTGAACAGTGGGATCGAACCGTACTTCGACTTCGACTACCTGCGGAGCGACCGGACGGGCCAGTACAGCGTGACTTCCCGTTGGGCGGATCTGTACTACTCGCCGAACCGTCCCGAGTGGTTGGTGGCCGCCAACGACATCACGCCCGAGGACCATGTGCGGGTGCAGGCGGCGGCGCAGCGGTACAACGACTCCTCCATTTCGAAGACCGTGAACGCGCCGCACTGGCATACGGTCGATGATGTGAAGCGGCTGTACATGCTCGCCTATGACAGCGGGCTGAAGAGCATCAGCTACTACCGGGACGGCTCGCGGCAGGAGCAGGTGCTGTACCACAAGAGCTCGGCGGCTGCCAAGCCGCCGGAGCCGGTCGACCCTGACGAGGCCATCCGGGCGGCCCAGGAGCTGC
The DNA here is from genome assembly GCA_002898215.1 of bacterium HR29. Classification (GTDB taxonomy): domain Bacteria; phylum Chloroflexota; class Dehalococcoidia; order Tepidiformales; family Tepidiformaceae; genus HRBIN29. Next base: position 1,063,216 of record BEIF01000001.1, read on the forward strand.
TGGCGCGGCACCGCCGGCCGGTGCGCCGCAGGCTTCCGGACGAGCGCCAGTCCATCACCCACAAGTTCCGCGTGGGCGAACAGGAAGGGTATATGACTGTGGGGCTGTTCGAGGACGGGACGCCCGGCGAGCTCTTCATCAACGTGAGCAAGCAGGGCTCCACGGTGAGCGGTCTGATGGACACGGTGGCCATGTTGACGAGCTACGCCCTCCAGTACGGCGTGCCGCTCACCGAGCTGGCCAGCAAGCTGAAGAACACCCGCTTCGAGCCGAGCGGGCCCACGAACAACCCGAAGATCCCCATCGCCACGAGCATCGTCGACTACGTCTTCCGCTGGCTGGAGCTGAAGTTCGGCGGGGCGGAGGCGGCGGCCCAGCCGACCCTCATCCCGCCCGAGCAGCTCGCCAATCCGACGGGCGTCGACCCGCACGCGAACGCCGTGCCCAGCGGCATCGGCTGCCCGGACTGTGGCGGCGTCCTCTTCTACGCCGAGGGGTGCCTGCTCTGTCGGAACTGCGGCTACAACAAGTGCGGCTGATCGTCGAACGATAACCAGGGTGTGCGAAGCTCGCGAGCGTTTGGGCTTCCCTCCCCTCGGACAGTGGTGGCCCCGCCCGGAAAGTGGCGGGGCCACCGGCTTTTCGGCCCTTGTCGTACGTTCACACCTCGGTCGTACGGTCGAGGCGTGCTCATAGCCGGCATCGGCCCGATGCGCTTCGTCTTCGCCGGCGCCTGGCACGGGGTGCTGCGGGCTGAGCCCACAACCCCGCTCGGCCGCTTCGAGGGCGTCGACGTGTCGGCCGTGCGTGACGGCGAGCTCTGCGTGCTGGTGGTGGACCACCGGCGCGCCCCGGGACGCCCTGCGCGCGTGGAGGTATGGTTGCCCGCGGGTCCTCACGAAGGGGTGCGAGCCCTCGTCGTCGCCGCCGACGCCGCCCGCGTTTGCGCCCCTGGGCCACCGTTGAGCATCGGAGAATTCGTCGCCCGAGCCGAACGGGCGCGGGCCGGGCCGCCGGTCCCAGCCGTCGGCCCCTTCTAGACCAACGCCAAGGCGTCGACGGGAACGCCGCGCAGCGCGAACGGCCCGGCGTGCTCGATGCGCACATCCACCAGGTCGCCGACGCGGGCCGGAGCGTCGAGGTGAACGAGCTTGCCGGTTCGCGTGCGTCCGAACGGCTGGCCACCGCGGACGCCCTCGACCAGGATCTCCTGGACAGTCCCCACGTACCGCTCGTTCAGCTCCAGGGAGATGCGGGCTTCCAGCTCTTCGACCCGGTGCAGCCGTTCCGCCTTCACGTCGGCCGGCACGTCGTCCGGGAGCTTCCGCCAGGCGATGGTCCCCGGGCGCGGCGAGTAGGCGGCCACGTGCACCTTGTCGAAGCGCACCTCCTCGAGCAATTCGAGCGTCTGCTGGAAGTCCTCCTCCGTTTCGCCGGGGTACCCGACGATGACGTCGGTCGTGATGCCTGCCTCGGGCATGAGCTCGCGGAGCTCGCGGATCTTGGCCAGGTACTCGGCGCGGGTGTAGCCGCGCCGCATCGATTCGAGGATGCGGTCGGAACCCGACTGCACAGGAAGGGAGAAGCACTCCATCACCTTCGGCAGCTCGGCCACCGCCTCGAGGATGCGCCGCGTCATGTCCTTCGGGTACGAGGTGAGGAAGCGGATACGGGCGATGCCCTCGACCTCCGAAACGGCGCGCATCAAGTCGCCCAGGTCCGGCTGGTCGGGCAGGTCGTGGCCGTAGGCTTCGACGGTTTGTCCGAGGAGGGTTACCTCCCGGACTCCGTGGCTGGCGAGGAACTCCACCTCGCGGACGACGTCGGCGATCGGCCGGCTGCGCTCCCGGCCGCGGCGATAGGGAACGATGCAGTAAGTGCAGAACTTGTTGCAGCCGTGGATGACGGGAACGTAGGCGGTCGGGCCCTCGGGGATGGCGAAGGTGGTAGGCCAGAACTCGCCCCCGAGGTCCTCGGCGGGGCCCTGCACGAGCTCGATGATCGGTTCGAACTGCTGAGGGCGGGCGAACACATCGACGAAGGGGAAGCGGCGGCGCAGGTCGTCGGTCTTCAAGCCGACCATGCACCCCATGACGGCCACCTTCAGGTCCGGGCGCTGACGCTTGAGGAGACGAACCCGGCCGAGCTTGGAGTAGGCACGGTCTTCGGCGTGCTGGCGGACGCTACAGGTGTTGAGGACGACGATGTCAGCTCGCTCCATGCGGTCCGCGGGGCGCAGCCCCAGTCGCTGGAAGCCGGCGGCCAGCTTCTCGCTGTCCGCCTTATTCATTTGGCAGCCGACGGTCCAGATGTAGTACCGCATACGGCCTCGCTGCCCGCCCGCCCCGGGCATCACTGGCGGAGGGGGAGGGATTCGAACCCTCGGCCGGTTAAAATCACCGGCAAGCGCTTAGCAGGCGCCCGCACTCGACCACTATGCGACCCCTCCACGCCAGCCATTGTACGGGCGGCGGGAGGGTACGGTCATTGCGATGCAACCCCCGAGGAGCCAGCCATGCGATACGGAGTAGCGATACCCCAGGCGAACATCTTCGCCGAGCCCGGTGCCGTCAGGGCGATCGGCCGCGCGGCGGAGGAGCTGGGCTTCGATTCCGTATGGGTGAGCGACCACATCATCGTGCCCGAGGGCTCGAGCTACATCCCCGAGACGATGTACGAACCGCTGGCGCTGCTCGCCTGGCTCGCGGCGGAAACCCGCCACGTCGTCATCGGGACGAGCGTCCTCATCGCCCCCTATCGGAATCCCGTCTTCACGGCGAAGTTCCTCAGCACCGTCGACCATCTGAGCGAAGGACGGCTCGTGGTGGGCGTCGGAGCCGGCTGGCTGAAGGAGGAGTTCGATGCCCTCGGAGTCCCCTTCGACGAGCGGGGACCACGGACCGACGAGGCGCTGCGGGTCTTCAGGAACTTGTGGGGGACTGAGACGTCGAGCTTCGAAGGTCGGTGGACGCGGTACAGCCGCATGCGCATGTTCCCCAAGGGCTCTCCGAACCGCCGGGGGACGATCCCGATCCTCGTCGGGGGAAACGGAGCGCCGAGCATCCGTCGGGCAGCGGAGCTGGGCGACGGCTGGCACCCCATCAACCTCGGGCTGGAGGAGTTCCGCGAGGGCGTGGCCCGCTACCGGTCGGCATGCGAACGGCTCGGGCGGCAGCCGGGCCCCGTCGTCCTTCGCCACATGCCCGGCGGTCGAACCCGGCCTTCCGGCGAGCGGTGGCCGTTCACCGGGGCGCCCGACCAGGTCGCGGCCGACATCCGCGCCTACGCAGCGGCGGGACTCGACGAGCTGATGCTTTCCACCTTCTCACGGAGCGTCGGCGAATACATCGCCGAGCTGCGCCGCTTCGCCCGCGAAGTGATGCCCCGGGTGTAGCGCCGGCGTGCGTGTGGACAGTCGAAGCGCCGGGCCGGGAGAATCGAACCGTGGCCGTAGCCGTGGTTGTCGTCATCTTCACGGTGCGCGATGGGGAGCTATCGGTGCTCCTCATCGAGCGGTCGGCCCCGCCCTGCGAAGGGGAGTGGGCCCTGCCGGGCGGCTTCCTGCGCCCGGGCGAGACGCTGCAGGCGGCAGCCGTCCGGAAGCTGCACGAGGAGACGGGCGTCGCCGACGTGTTCCTCGAGCAGCTTTACACGTTCGATCGCCTGGGCGCTGGGGCTGCCGAGGCCGTCGTCTCGTACTTCGCCCTCGTCGACGTGCACCGCACGCGGCTGCGCGAGGAGCTGGAGTGGCGGCCCGCCTGGCACGCCGTCCGAGCCTTGCCGAAGCTCGCCTTCGAGAACGAAAGGGTCGTGGAGTTAGCCCGCGAGCGGCTGCGGAACAAGCTCGAGTACACCAACATCGCCTATTCGCTCCTGCCGGAGCGCTTCACCCTCTCGGAGCTCCAGCAGGTGTACGAGGCGATCCTGGGAGAGGCGATCGACAAGAGGAACTTTCGCAAGCGGGTCGTCGGCCTCGGCATCGTCCGCGAGACGGGGGAGGTACGGAAGCACGGCGCCCACCGTCCCGCCATGCTGTACGAATTCACCCGGCGCGAGCCGATGGTGCTATGACGCCGCTCCACCTCCGGAGGGCGCGAACTCGGCCCCTGTGTACTCGAGGCCCAGCTTGAGCAATCGGTTCGCGTTGTCGAAGAGGATGGCCCGTCGGACTTCGGGGCGGAAGCCGACCTCCTCCCAATCGCGGAGCCAGCGGTCGGGCTGGATCACGGGGTAATCGCTGCCGAAGAGGACGCGGTCGCTGATGAGATAGTTGGCGTACTGCACGAGCAGAGGGTCGAAGTAACGGGGCGACCAGCCCGAGAGGTCCATCCAGACGTTCGTCTTGTGGTTGAGGATGGCGAGCTGCTCGGGAACCCACGGAAAGGCCGGGTGGGCCATGATGATCTGGAGGGAGGGGAAGGCGGCGGCCACGTCGTCGATGTAGGGGATGGGGCGGCAGTATTCGAAGGTGATGCCGCCACCGCCCGGCGTCCTGGCGCCGACGCCGGTCATGCCAGTGTGGAAGAGGACCGGAACACCCAGCTCCGCTGCCTTTTCCCAAAGGGGGAAGAGCTTCGGATCGTTGGGGTAGAAGCGCTGGGTGGACGGGTGGAGCTTCAGGCCGATGAGCCCGAGCTCCTTCACGGCCCGCTCCAGCTCGCGGACCGCCAGCTTCCCCTGGTGCGGGTCGACGCTGCAGAAACCGGCGAACTGCTTCGGCCACCGCTGAACAAGGCCGGCGATGTAGTCGTTCCCCTTGTACGGCCGGCCACTGACCGAGGAATCGTCGATGTCGACGAGGATGCCGAAGATATCCCGCTCCGCGTAGTACTCGTACATCTCCTCCGGGTGGACAGGCCGCGGTCCCGAGCGGAAGTAGCGGGACATCTGCTGTTCGGTTTCGCTGGGAGGCTCCCCTCGGGGCGGATGGATGTGGACGTCGATGGCTTTCGGCATGGCAGCTCGTATGTAGCATCCGCCGAAGGAGCTCCGCAACGGCCGCCGGGTGGCTGCCGATCCCTCACGTTCACGTTAGAATGCGGCCACCGTGAGCGCTGAGCAGCGAGGGAGGTGACGTCGCATGCACCAGGGTCCGCTGGCCGGAGTGCGGGTGCTGGAGTTCACGCAGATCATCGCCGGTCCGTTCTGCTGCATGCTCCTTTCCGACATGGGGGCGGAGGTCATCAAGTTCGAGCCGATCGAGGGGGAGCCGTGGCGGCTCTTCGCCGAGCTCGTGCCGAAGGAATCCCGCGCCTTCGTGAGCCTCAACCGCGGGAAGCGGGACGTCGCCCTGGACATGCGCCGGCCGGAGGCGCGGGAGATCATCCACCGGCTGGTGCCGAGCGCCGACGTCATCGTCATCAACTATCGGCCCGGGGTGGCCGAGCAGCTCGGCATCGACTACGAGACGGTTCGCTCCATCAACCCGCGCATCATCTACTGCGAGAACACCGCCTTCGGCCGGGCGGGCCCGATGGCCATGCGCGGCGGGTACGACATCGTCGTCCAGGCGATGACGGGCCTGATGGCCGGCGAGGCGAAGATGCAAGGCGAGGTGCCCACCTTCGTCCATCCCGCCATCGCCGACTTCGCCACCGGCATCCAGATGGCGAGCAGCGTGTGCGCAGCGCTCTACTTCCGCGAGCGCACGGGGAAGGGACAGCGCATCGATACCTCCCTGCTCGGGACGTCGCTGGCCATCCAGACGTCCCAGTTCACCTGGATCGACGCCTGGGATGCGGAGGTCATCCCCCGGATGCTGGAGGAGCTGGCCCAGGCTCGCGCCGAGAAGCGCTCCTTCCTCGAGCAGGTGGAGATCCGCCGCCGGTACCGCCCGCTGACCACGGCGAACATCTACTACCGCGTGTACCAGACCGCCGATGGCTTCATCGCCGTCGGTGCGCTCTCGAACCCCCTGCGGAAGAAGGTCCTCGAAGCGACCGGGCTGAAGGACCCCCGCTTCCGCCCCGACGGCTCGTTCGAGCTGAACCCGCCGGGCTGGGAGGAGGAGGGCCCGAAACTCGTGGCGGAAGCTGAAGCGCTCTTCCGCTCGAAGACCACCGAGGAGTGGGGCGAGATCTTGGAGCGGCACGGCGTCCCGAATGGGCCGCTCTACTTCGTCGAGGAGCTCTTCGACCACCCCCAGACGCACGCCAACGGGCTCGTCTGCGAGCTGGAACACCCGATCCTAGGCAGGATTCGGATGGTGGGGCCGGCCTTCCAGATGTCGGAGAGCCCGCTCGCGCCCCAAGGAGCGAGCCCTCCCTTGGGTGCCGACACCGACGCGGTGTTAGCCGAGGCGGGCTATTCCCCCGAGGCGATCGGAGCGCTACGGGAGGCCGGCGTCATCCTCTAAGGGCTAGCCGGCGAGGGCTACCTCCGGCACGCTCCTCAGCGCTGCCCGATGCGCCCGAAGCCAGAGCACGGCCATCGGGAAGGCGAGCAACGCGAGGGCGCCGAGGCCCAACCGGTAGGCGGCGAGCAACCCGAACTCGTCGGCCACGGCGCCCATCGCCGGCTCGAGTGGAGCGATGAGGAGGCTCATCACGAGCTGACCGAAGGAGAGGATCGTGGCCCGCTGGGCCGACGGGATGCGCTCGTTGACGTACGTCGAGACGACCGGCTGCGATAGGCCCCAGAGGAAGGAGAGGAGGGGGTAGAAGGTGAACGCGGCCAAGTGGTCGATCGAACCGAGGGCCGAGAGGGCGAACGCCGGCAGCAAGGGAAGGAGCAGCACCACCCGGGCCACCCCTAGCGCGGCGGCGAGCCGGTAGGCATTCAGCGCGGCGACGATGCCGACGACGTGCCCCGGCACGCCGAACCAGCCGAGGTGCTCCACCGATACCCCATGGTGGACGAGGAAGGGCTGAACGAGGATGAAGGTGCTCACCGCGACCGCCACCGAGCTCCCGGAGAGGAGCAGCAGGTAGCGAACCTCGTGGGCCCGCCAGGCGATGCGGGCGGCTTCCTTGGCGTTCGACAGATACCCCAACGGCTCGCCTTCGTGGCGCGGGGGTTCGCGCATGGTGAGGGTGACGAGCCAGGCGAGGAAGATGAACGCCCCGCTGAGGACGATCGGGAACCAGAGGGTGGTGGCGGCAGCGAGGGGCGCGCCGATGAGCAAGCCGACAACCGAGGCCACGGAATCGACCGCCCAGGCACGCCCGTACAGCTTCTGGTACTCCGCCTCGCGCCCCATGGCCTTCAGGGAGTCGTAGAGGAAGGCGGCGTCGGCGCCGGAGAAGAGCGTCCAAGCAACCGCCCAGAGGAGGTACGAGGCGAGCACCAGCCAGTACGTAGCCGCCAGTCCGAACCCGACGATGGTGACGGTGTAGAGCAGTGCCCCAAGACTGAGAGAGACCTTCCGTCCCCAACGGTCGGCGACCGCCCCCGTGGGAACCTCCAGGAGGACCATCAGCGCCCAGAAAGGGGCATCGAGGGCGGTTACCTGGGTGAGGCTGAACCCCCGCTCGTCGGTAAGGTAGACGACCCAAATAGGGAGCCACAGCTGGAAGTGGGTTAGGGCGCGGAACGCGTAGAACTTCCAGACATTGCCGGCATAGGGCGAACCCACTCCCTGCATGGCCTACCGTCCTGCGACCGGACGCACCCGCCGGGCCGGGGCGGGAAGCTGCGCCCGAGCGCTCCAGCGGGCGAGGCCAAGGACGAGCAGGGCGCCTCCCAGCGCCAGCACACCCGCGGCCGGCACGTCGCCCCAGACAGGCGCCCCGAGCGCGGCGCTGTCGGTCCCCTGGGGCCAAGGCCACACCACCCGGAGCGACCCGAGCATGAGGCCGATCATGGCCGCCAGGACACGGTCGTGCCACCGCTTCAACATCCATTCCAACGCGGGGACGAATGTCGCCAGCCCTGCGGCCACCCCCACGGCGAAGAGCGCCACGACAGGGAGGTCGCGGTTGTTGAGGGCGCCGAGCATGTACTCGTACATGCCGAGCATGAGGAGCACGAAGGAGCCGGAAATTCCCGGAAGGATCATCGCACAGATGGCGAGGGCGCCGGAGAGCGGAACGAACCACCAGGCAGGGTCGGAAACCTCTCCCGAGCGCACCCCGAGAGCCAGGAACGAGGCACCGGCGGAGGCGAGGAGGAGGGCGAGGTCGAGCCCGCCGCGGTCGCGGAGGCGGCTCCAGGCGACACCGATGGACCCAGCGACCAGCCCGAAGAAGAGGGCCGCCAGCTCGACCGGGTACCGGTCGAGCGCGGCTTCGATCACGTGGGCGAGGGTGAGGAAGGCGGTGGCGATGCCCGCGACGAGCGGGAGCGTGAACCGCCACGGCGCGCGCCGGAACTCGCGGGCCGCCCGTCGACCGTCGAGACGGGCGACGGCGACCCCGATCGCAACGAAGCGGCGAATCGCGGCGACCAGGGGCTCGTAGATGCCGAGGGCGAGGGCGACCGTCGCCCCGGAAACGCCCGGCACGACGTCGGCGCAGCCCATGGCGAAGCCGCGGAGAAACTGCGCCGCGATGCCCAGCACGGGCTCAGGGTACCGGCTTGTCCCCTTCCGCGCAGGCCCAGCGTCGGCGGTCATTCGCCGATGGTGACGAAGATGAGCGGTGCCGACGTAGGCCAGGCCGACCCCGCTGCGCCCTCGACGGTGATGCAGAGGCGGTCACCAGGATGGAACGAGCGCGGCAGCACGAATTTCCACCGCCCCTGAGGGTCCGGGAGGAACGTGGTCAGCGGGACCCAGGCATCGCCCTGCACGAGCCAGAGCTGGTAGGCCATGCCGGGAGGGGGAGGCTCCAGCCCCGCCACACTCACCGAGACGGAATCCCGGCCACCACGGATCGTGACGGAGACGCCCCTCGTCTGGTCGGTGGCGGTGCCGAGGAGCGGTTCGGGCCGCTCCTCGGCGAGGCTGCGCCACGCTACCGCGAGGCCGGTCGTCACGAGGAGGAGGATGGCCGCCGCCGCCGCCCACAGCGCCCGCCGCCGGGGGAGCGCCCTCCGCGCCGGTAGCTGCGCAGCGGTAGCGGCGAGCACGCGCTCTCGAAGCTCCGGGCGAGGCGGGACCGGCTCGGGCTCGAAGGCGAGGGCAGCGGCAGCCAGCGCGAGTTCGCGAAGCTGCGGGTGCCGAGGGCATTCGGCGAGGTGCCGCCGCAGCACGCTAGCAAGGTCTCCGGAGAGGGTGCCGAGCGCGAGCTCTTCGAGCGCGAGTTCGACCTCGCTGCAGTCGGTCATCGTTCCACCTCGACCCCGAGCGCCGCGCGGACCTTCGCCAGAGCGAGCCGCAGGCGGCTGCGGACGGTGCCTTCGGGGATGTGGAGTGCCTCCGCGATCTCGCGAGCAGCGAAGCCCCGGAAGTAGGCGAGCTCGAGCGCGACCCGCTGGTCGGCAGGGAGGTCGCGCACCGCGCGGCGGACCGCTTCGTGGAGGTCGGAGGCGTCGATGCGGGCGAGCTCGACGAGGGCCGATTCGTCGACCGGCTCGGCAGCGAGGGAGGCGCGGCCGTTCCGCCGACTGCGGGCAGCATCGACGGCGCGGCGGTGAACGATGGTGAGGAGGAGCGCTTCGGGGGCACCCCGGGCAGCATCGAAGCGGTCGATGTGCTCCCAGAGCCAGAGAAAGGCATCGTGCACGGCGTCAGCTGCAGCGTGCTCGTCGCGGAGGATGCGCAGGGCCAAGCCGTACGCCCTCGCGGCGCAGGCGTCGTACAGGGCTGCGAGCGCGCGCGGGTCGCGGGCAACGAGAGCGGCGACGAAGGCGTCGCGGCCGGGGAAGGAGCCGTCGAGGCCCGAAGCGGTCACGGCGGCGCCATTGTACCCCCGCGTGCGGAGGCTGCCATCACTTCGCGTTGCACGAAGCTTTACGGGGACGGCGGCTGGGCCGAGGGTTCAGCTTCCGAGGCACGCGCTTGACAGATGGCACGCAAGGCCTCGTACAGCTCGCGGCCATCCACCGACATCGGGACGTAGGCGGCGGCGCCTGCCCCCAGGTACGCATCCCGGTCGCTCGGCCGGGGAATGGGGCAGAGAATGACCACGTGAATTCCCCTGGCGGCGAGCGCCCGGCACTCCTCCGCCCCCACCACCGATGGCGTGGCGACCACGATCGCCCCCGCGGGTGCCTCGTCGAGGGGCTGGTCGAGGGGCCGGAAATCCCAGTCGGCCATGCGGGCGAGCTGTGCGCGGAGCGCTCGGTAGAGCGCGCGGTCGCCGAGGGCGAGCCATAGCGGCCCCGGAGGCTGCAGCCTCGGCATGGTTCGATCCCCTGAAACTGCTCTGGCTGGCGTGGGAACGATCATTTCCGATCAGGGTGGCAGACGGTAAGCGTTCGTCGAAAGGACCGAACGGGGAAACGCGCGCGGGCCGTTCGGTACTGTGCAACCGCCGCGGAAAAGGCACGTTTCCGATCTCGTGAACAGCGTTACAATGTCGGCGATGAGCGATATGGCAGCGGGCGTTGCTCCCGAGTTCGCCCTTCGCCTCGCCGAGATGGCGGTGACGAGCGAGGCGCTGGTCTCGGCCGAGAGCCTGAACGACATCCTCCATCGCCTCGCCGCTCGAGCCCACGAGGTTACGCGGGCCGATTACGCGGCGATCTCGATCTTCGACGAGGAGGGCCATGTAACCCGGTTCGTGTACACCGGCATCGACGAAGCGCTGGCTCGGCGGCTCGGCAACCCGCCCGTGGGGCGCGGGCTGCTTGGAGAGCTGCGCCGGCACGATCGCCCCCTGCGGCTCGACAACCTGAAGCGGCATCCGCGCTTCACCGGGTGGCCTGAGGGGCACCCCGATATGGAAGCGTTCCTGGGTGTGCCCATCCGCGCCGGAGGCGAGACCATCGGGTCGCTGTACATGACCCGCGTGGCCGGCCGGGAGCCGTTCACGGAGCGGGACGAGCTGGCAGCGGCGGTGCTCGCCCTCCAGGCGGCGGCAACGGTCGCGTCGGCGTTGGCACGAGAGCGGACTGGGCGGGTGGCGATCCTGGAAGAGCGGGAGCGCATCGCCCACGACCTCCACGACGGGATCATCCAATCCCTCTACGCCATCGGGCTGGAGTTCGACACCCTCACCCGCCGCGATGACCTCCCCGACGACGCCCGGGAGCTGCTCCGCGAGGAGGTCGAACGCATCAACTCCATCATCCAGGACATCCGCGAATACATCAGCATGCTCGAAGCGGGGTCGCCGCCGAGCGCTCCCGATCTCTCCCGCGACCTCGCCTTCGTGCTGCGGCAGCTCGTGCCCCCGGGCATCGACACCGTGCTGAACGTGACCGCCGCTGCCCTACAGGAGCTGAACAACCGCGAAGCGGAGGACGTCCTGTACATCGCCCGCGAAGCGGTGAGCAACGCCGTGCGCCACGGGAGCCCCACGAAGATCGGGGTCGACCTTCGTCAGACGGACTCGGAGCTGACGCTCACGGTGCAGGACAACGGGGTAGGGTTCGACCCGGCGAAGGCGCCCACAGGGCTTGGTACGATTACGATGCGCACGCGGGCCGCACGGCTGGGAGCGAAGTTGACGATCCTGGGAATACCGGGCATGGGCACCACCGTCCATCTGTCCATCCCGCGGAGGAGCTATGAGCGAGGCGAAGGCGAATGACGTCATCCACGTGCTGCTTGTCGACGACCACGAGGTGGTCCGAGCCGGGCTGAAGGCGCTGCTCCGCGGGAACCCGGAGTTCTCGGTGGTGGGCGAGGCAGGCACCGGCGAGGCCGCCGTCCGCGAGGCGCTGCGCACGAAGCCTGACCTGGTGGTGATGGACGTGCGCATGGCCGACATGAGCGGTATCGAGGCCTGTCGCGAAATCCGCTCCCACCTGCCCCAAACGAACGTCCTGATGATCACCTCGTACAGCGACGACCGGGCAGTGATGGCCGCCCTCCTGGCGGGCGCCGGTGGGTTCATGCTGAAGGACGTCCGTTCCGCCGACCTCGTCGAGGCGATGCGCGTCGTGGGGCGAGGCGGGAAGATCCTCGACGCCGCCAGCTCGGCAGCCGTCATCGAGCAGCTCCGCCGGGGGACCTTCCTCTCCGAGGAGGAGAAGCTGGCTCGCCAGCTCTCCGAGCGGGAGCTGCAGATCATCGACTTGATCGCCGAGGGGCTGACGAACCGGGAGATCGGCGAGCGGCTCTACCTTTCGGAGAAGACGGTGAAGCACCACATCAGCGAAATCCTCGCCAAACTCGGCTTCACCCGACGCTCCGAGATCGCGGCCTTCGCCGCCCGGCTCGCCGCCCAAAAGCAGCGGCAGGATTAGGGCTCAGCCGGCGGGGGTCACCCCCACGCTCCGCAGGCGGACGATCTCGCGGCTCCCGTCGTCACGGGTCACCTCGATCCACTCGGGGAAGCCGTCCTCACGCTCGCCGACCGAGATCTCCTGCGGGCGGTAGACGAGATGGTCGAGGCCCTCGAGGGCCACCTCGAGCAGGTTGTCGCGTGGGTCGTAGGTGATGCCGATGACGCGAGCCCGGTCGGTGAGGACCTGATCGCCGAGCTCGCGGGAGATAAGCTCAACCGCTGCCGCTTCCGGGTTCAGGTCGCGGAAGAACTGCTTCGTCCGTTGGTCGAAGTACGACTGCCACTCGCTGGGTGGAAGCTGCCGAATCGTCGCCATCGTTCCTTCACCTCCCGTTCGGTGTTCTCGCCCCCCATCGTAGCCGCGCACCAGCGGGTGAAGCCGACCGAACGGTGCCACGCTTCGGGGCCGACCGGCCGGAGGCGAACCTCAGCGGCGACCGAACTGTCGCTCCAGGTCGGTAGTGCTGAGATGGACGATGGTGGGACGCCCGTGGGGGCAGGTGCGCGGGTTGGGCGTCCGCTCCAAGTCCTCCAGGAGCTGGCGCATCTCCTCGAGGCTGAGCTGCATGCCCGCGCGGACGGCAGCGTGGCAGGCCACCGCGGCAGCAGCACGTTCGGCGATCGTGGGCAGGCGGCGACCCGCGTCGAGGTCGGCGAGGATGGCGTGGAGCGCGGCCTTCAGGTCGCGCCCGCCGAGGAGGATCGGCACCTGGCGAAGGATCCAGGCCCGCTCGCCGAACGGCTCCAGGTCGAAGCCCAAGGCCGCGAGGGCCTCCGCGTGCTCGGCGAGCGCGGCGGCTTCGGGCGCGGCCAGCTCGACGAGCAGCGGTTCGAGGAGGGGCTGGACGGCCGATCCGTCGCGGGGCAGCCCAGCGAGCAGACGGTCGTAGAGCACGCGTTCGTGGGCAGCGTGCTGGTCGACGAGATAGAGGCCATCGGGCCCCTCGGCGACAACGTACGCCTGCGCCATCTGGCCCACCACGCGGAGGAGGGGGAGCATCTCCCGCTGGGAGCGGGGGGCGGCGCCGGACGGCACGAGCGCAAGCGGGGCTTGGGTCGGCTCGGCGACGAGCTCCAGCCTGGGGCGGAGCCGCGCGCTCAGGGGCGGAGCCGTTATCGCCGTGGTCCGGGCCGCCGCTGCCTCCGGCCCGGACCACGCCTTCGCCGGCGACCGGTCCATCGCGCCGGCGAGAGCGTGCCGGATCGCCCGCTGCACCGCCCGCTCGTCGCGGAAGCGCACCTCCGCCTTCGCCGGGTGAACGTTCACGTCGACCTCGTCGGGCGGCAGGCGGACATGGAGGGTTGCGACCGGGAAGCGATCGGATGGAAGTAGCCCGGCGTAGGCATCGGCAACGGCGAACGTCAGGCTGCGGCTCGAGACCCAGCGACCGTTGACGAAGATGGAGATGGCGGAACGGGTTCCGCGGTGGACGTGAGGTGGGCTGGTCAACCCGGAGACGCTCACGCCCCCCTCGGCATGGTCGACGTCGAGCATCGCCAGGGCCGTCTCGGCATCGAAGACGGCCGCGAAGGCGTGGCGGAGCACTCCGTCGCCAGCCGTGGCGAGCACCCGGCGACCGTTCGCCTCCAGCTCGAAGGCGATGGCTGGGTAGGCGAGGGCGTAGTGGGAGACGAGGACGGCGATCGCCCGGCCTTCGGCGGCGGGGCTGGAGAGGAAAGACCGCCGTGCGGGCAGACGCGCGAAGAGGCTGCGCACGGCAATCGAGGTCCCCTGCGGCGCGGCTCGGGCTGCGCGGCGCACCACCCGCCCCTCCACGAGGACGGCGTGAACCCCCAAAGGCTCCCCCTGCGCCCGAGTGACGATCTCGACGTCGGCGGCAGCCGCGATCGAGGGAAGGGCTTCGCCGCGGAACCCGAGGGTGGCGACGCAACGAAGGTCGTCGGCCGAGGCGATCTTGCTGGTCGCGTGGCGTTCGAAGGCGAGCTCCACGTCATTGGGAGGGATGCCGCAGCCGTCGTCGACGACGCGGATGAGTTCCAGACCGCCGCCCTCGACCGTCACGGTGATACGCGATGCGCCCGCGTCGATGGCGTTGTCGAGGAGTTCGCGGACGACCGAGACCGGCCGCTCGATGACCTCGCCGGCGGCGATGCGGGCCGCAACCTCCGGGGGCAGCACGCGGATGCGAGGCGAGGCGGTCATGCGCGCCGCTCCCGCGCACGGGCGCGGAGCTCGTACAGCTTCTGCAGTGCTTCGAGGGGGGTCATGGCGTCGAGGTCCAGGGCGGCGAGCTCCGCCTCGATGGGCGACGGTTCCGGGGCGAGGAGCGGTAACTGAAGGGGAGGGGCCGCCGCGACATGGCCTCGGCCGTTCTGGAGTTCGTCGAGGAGGCGCTCGGCGCGGGCGACGACCGCCGCAGGCAGCCCGGCCAGGCGTGCCACGTGCACGCCGTAGGAGCGGTCGCTGGGCCCGGGGACGATGCGGTGTTCGAATACCACCTCGCCACCCTCCTCCCGAACGGCCACGTGGGCGTTGGCCACCCGAGGCAGGACCTCGGCCAGGGCTGTGAGCTCGTGGTAATGGGTAGCGAAGAGGGTGAGGGCCGCCGCGTCCGCGCGGTTGTGGAGGTACTCCACCACCGCGCGGGCGATGGCCATGCCGTCGAAGGTGCTCGTGCCGCGTCCGACTTCGTCGAGGATGACGAGCGAGCGCGGGGTCGCCTGGTGGAGGATCTGGGCCGTCTCGACCATCTCGACCATGAAGGTCGACTGGCCAGCAGCGAGGTCGTCCTGGGCGCCGATGCGGGTGAAGATGCGGTCGAAGAGAGGAAGCTCCGCCTCGGCGGCGGGAACGAAGGAACCCGCCTGGGCCATTAAGGCGATGAGCGCCACCTGCCGGAGATAGGTGGATTTCCCGCTCATGTTCGGGCCGGTGATGACGAGGATCTGCCGCGAGGGGCCGAGCGCGCAGTCGTTGGGCACGAACGCCCCCGGCCCCATCGCCGCTTCCACCACCGGGTGGCGCCCGGCGACGATTCGTAGGCGGGGCTCCTCCGTGAACGAGGGGCGGACGTATCCGCGGTCGGCGGCGACCTGCCCGAGGGCGAGCGCGACGTCGATCTCCGCCACAGCGGAGGCGATCTCGAGGAGCTGGCGGAGCGAGGCCGCCACCGATTCGACGAGCTGGGCGAAGAGCTGGCGCTCCAGCTCGGCGAGACGATCGCGTGCCCCGGCGAGGCGGGATTCGTACTCCTTCAGTTCGGGGGTGACGTACCGCTCGGCGCCGACCAGCGTCTGGCGGCGCTGGTAGTCGGGGGGAACGAGGTGGGCGTTCGCAGCCGAAACCTCGAGGTAGTACCCGAAGACCTTGTTGTAGCCGACCTTCAAGGAGCGGATGCCCGTCCGCTCCCGCTCCCGCTGCTCGAGGGCGAGGATGAAGCCGCGGGCGTCGCTGGCAAGCTGCCGGAGGGAGTCGACCTCGGGCGAGACGCCGGGAGCGATCACGCCGCCCTCCTCGAAGGTGGCCGGCGGGTCGGGGGCCAGGACGGCGTCGATGGCCAGCAGGGGCTCGGCAGCGGAGGCGAGGATGGTGCGGCCGCGGTCGAGGAGGGTCGGAAGCTCCTGCTCGCCGAGGGCGGCGCCCAGGTCGAGGGCGGCCCGAAGGCCCTCCCGAAGGGCGTGGAGGTCCCGCGGGCCGGCGCTCCGGGCTCCCACCTTGCCGGCGAGCCGGGCGAGGTCGGGCATTCGCCCGAGCGCTGCCCGGGCGCGCTCCCGCTCCAGAGGATGGGCGACGGCCCAGGCGACGGCGTCGAGGCGCTCCTCCAGGAGGACTCGGTCCCGCGTCGGTCGGGCCAGGCGTTCGCGTAGGGCTCGCGCACCCATGGCGGTCTTGGTGGCGTTGAGCACGGCGAAGAGGGAGGCCCGGCGCTCGCCGGCCGGGAACACATCGAGGTTGCGGAGGGTGCGGTCGTCGAGGAGGAGCGTGGAGCCTCCCTCGATCGGGCGGAAGCGCTGCAGCGCGGCGAGGGCAGGAGGGTAGGTTTCGCGCAGATAGGCGGTGAGGACGGCGAGCGCTTTGGCCGCCCCCGGCCCGGGGATGAGGGCCTTACGGCCGGGGAGGGCGAGGAGGTGTTCGAGCTCGGCCTCGGCGGCGAGCTCACTCAACGGTGGGCGCACGCGGACAGGAGCGGCCACTCCCGGAGGCACATCGGCGGCGTCTTCGACGAGGAGCTCCGCGGGCGCGAGCCGGGCGAGCTCGAGCGGCGCATGGACCCCTTCGATGAGCTGCACATCGCCGGTGGTGACGTCGGCGACGGCGGCCCCCAGGGCCGGCTGCCGAACGAAGGCGGCGAGGTAGTTCGGGGCGTCGGGCGCGAGGCTCGCCTCCGAGGTCAGCGTGCCGGCGGTGACGACGCGGACCACGTCGCGCGGCACCAAACCCTTCACCGAGGCGGGGTCGGCGAGCTGTTCGCATATGGCGACGCGGTAGCCACGGCCCACCAGCGTCGCCACGTGCTGGTCCAGGGTCTGGTAGGGAATGCCCGCCAAGGGCACGCGGAGGTTCTTCCCCATCGGCTTCGAGGTGAGGGCGATCTGGAGCTCGCGAGCGACGATGCGTGCGTCGTCGTCGAAGGTCTCGTAGAAGTCGCCGAGGCGGAAGAAGAGGATGGCGTCCGGGTAGCGGCGCTTCAGCTCCAGGTACTGGTTCCGGATGGGGGTGCTCACGGCGGCGCTCCCGCGCTTTCCGCGATTCTACGCCGTTTCCGCACGTCTGTTCGAACGGAGTCCTAGTCCGCGTAGGCCGCCTCGTCGATGGCGCGCATCGCCGGCAGCATCCCTGCGAACTCCTCGGCGCTCAGCGTCTCGACTGCCGCGGGGAAGAGCTCCCCCTCCTCGTCGTCGAAGTGACCTTCGAGGATCGCGCCGAGCCTGAACACCGATTCCCAGAGCCCGCGCAGTCCCGAGCCGTCTCCCCCAGGCCCGGCAGCGAGGGAGGCGCGAGCGGCGGCGGCAGCGTCGCGGATATCCGTGTGGTCGTGGTGCAGGTGCGCGAGGACGGATTGGAAGATGTCCCGCCGGACCTTGATTTCGTCGTGCTGGACGACCATGTCCTCGCACAGGCGGAGGAGCGCTTCGCTCGCCCGTTCGAGCGGGGGGAAGAGCACGCGCTCCTCCTTGGCGATGTGAGCTTCGAGGTCCACCGCGAGGAAGGCGTCGAGGTCGGAGAAGAAGTCCTGGTCCTCAGGGGCGAGCTCCTCCGCGCCGGCAGCGAGCGCGCGGGAGAGACGCCCTCGGGCGTCGTCGAGCAGGCCGCGCAGCCGGTCGTGCTCCTCGAGAAGCTGGCGGATCGCTGCGGGGTACTCCATGGTGGCATTCTGCGTCCGACCTGCTGCCGGAGGCCAGGGCCGTCCCGGGCGAGTTGACGCTGCGAAGGGGGCAGGCTAGCCTCTCGATGACAACCGAACATGGAACGGCGAGGAACGGGAAGAGTAGCCTGCGAGGCGGGCCTCCAGCGAGCCGGGGTGGGTGAAAGCCGGCGGTTGCGCAGCAGGTGAATGGGCCCGGGAGCTCCGGCGGCGAACGGCGGACTCGCTCAGTAGCTGCCGGCGGAGACGGCACCGTTATCGAAGCCGAAGCCGTCGCCTCGGCGGGCGACGGCGGGAGAGTGCCCCGGGGGTGAATCCCGGGGAACAAAGGTGGCACCGCGAGCGACCCCCTCGTCCTTTGGCGATGGGGGTCGTTGTCATCCAGGAGGCAAGGACGATGGCCGAGACACGGAAGTTCCTGCTCCCCGAGTCGGAGCTCCCGACCCAGTGGTACAACATCGCCGCCGACATGAAGCGGCTGCCCCCGCCGCCCCTGCATCCGGCCACCCACCAGCCCATCGGGCCGGAGGCGCTGGCGCCACTCTTCCCCATGGCGCTCATCCAGCAGGAGGTGAGCACCGAGCGCTACATCCCCATCCCGGAGGAAGTGCGCGAGGTGTACAAGCTGTGGCGGCCGACGCCCCTCTACCGGGCGCGGGCGCTGGAAAAGGCGCTCGATACGCCCGCGCACATCTACTACAAGTACGAGGGCGTTTCCCCTTCGGGCTCGCACAAGCCGAACACGGCCGTGGCCCAGGCGTACTACAACGCCCAGGAGGGCGTGAAGCGCATCACCACGGAGACCGGCGCGGGGCAGTGGGGCTCCTCCCTGGCGTTCGCCTGCCAGCTCTTCGGCATCGAGTGCAAGGTGTACATGGTGCGCATCTCCTACGAGCAGAAGCCGTACCGGCGGGTGCTCATGGAGACGTGGGGCGCGAAGGTGGTCCCCAGCCCGAGCCCGGACACGAACGCCGGCCGCGCCATCTTGGCCGAAGACCCGAACAGCACCGGCTCCTTGGGCATCGCCATCAGCGAAGCGGTCGAGGACGCCGCCTCGCGCGAGGATACGAAGTACTCGCTGGGGAGCGTGCTCAACCATGTCCTCCTCCACCAGACGGTGGTGGGCCAGGAGGCGATGAAGCAGATGGAGATGGCAGGGGAGTATCCGGACGTCGTCATCGGCTGCGTCGGCGGGGGTTCGAACGCCGCCGGACTGATGTTCCCCTTCCTGCGCGAGCGCCTCGAGGGGCGGCGGAAGACGCGCTTCGTGGCGGTGGAGCCGGCATCCTGTCCGTCGCTCACGAAAGGGGAGTACCGGTACGACTTCGGCGACACGGCGGGGCTCACGCCGCTCCTGAAGATGTACACGCTGGGGCACACCTTCGTGCCGCCGGGCATCCATGCCGGCGGCCTGCGGTACCACGCCATGGCGCCGCTCATCTGTCAGCTCTACCACGACGGCGAAATCGAAGCCGTCGCCTACCCGCAGACGGCGTGCTTCGAGGCGGCCGTCCTCTTCGCCCGTTGCGAAGGCATCGTGCCCGCCCCGGAGAGCAGCCACGCGGTGCGGGCGGCGATCGACGAGGCGCTCGCCGCTCGCGAGGCGGGCGAGCGCCGGGTCATCCTCTTCAACCTGAGCGGGCACGGCCTCCTCGACCTCCAAGCGTATGATGACTACATGGCGGGCAAACTCCGCGACGAGGAGTACCCGGCCGAAAAGGTGAAGGAGGCCATGAGGCACCTCCCGGAGGTGGAATGACGATGGTGACGACCCCGAAGACGACCCTGCGCGACCGGTTGAAGGCCGTGCTCGAGGAGCGGTCCCTGCTGAAGCACCCCTTCTACCGGGAATGGACGGCCGGGACGCTGAGCCGCGAGCGGCTGCGCGAGTATGCTCGCCAGTACTACCACTTCGAGGCGATGTTCCCCCGTTTCCTGAGCGCCATCCACACGCGGACGGAATCGCCCCGCATCCGGCAGCTGCTGCTCGACAACCTGTGGGATGAGGAGCACGGCGAACGGAACCACCCCGAGCTCTGGCTCGAGTTCGCCGAGGCGCTGGGCGTGCCCCGGAGCGAAGTGTTGAACGCGCCGCTCCGGCCCGAGACGCGGGAGCTCATCGACCACTACCAGCGGATGTGCCACGAGGCTCCCATCGCCGAGGCCCTGGCAACCCTCTACGCCTACGAGGGCCAAGTGCCCAGCATCGCCTGGCAGAAAATCAAGGGCTTGAGCGAGTGCTACGGCATGACGCCCGAACAGTTCGAGTTCTTCACGGTGCACCTGGTGGCCGACATCGGTCACTCCGGGTCGGAGATGGAAGGCATCCAGGAAGCGTGCACCGACGAAGATGCCGTCGTACGGGCGGCCGAGGCGGCGTGTGACCGCCTCTGGTCGTTCCTCGACGGCTGCTACCGGGCCGAGGCGGCGTGACGATGGAGTTCGACTACGAACGCTCCGACGCGTGGGCGACGCTCCTCCGCCTGGCGTCGTCGGTGGCGAGGCTGAAGGTGGTGTCGAACCTGAAGGCAGCGGGCGAGGCTCACCAGCAAGCGTTCCTGGCCGCCGGGCGCGCCTGCAGTGTTTTCGCCGAGGCGAGCCTGAAGGAAGGGAGCGCCCAGGCCGGCGCCCTGCGCGAGGCGCGGAGCGCGGTTGCCCACTGCCGCGCCTGGCTGCAGGTGATGCTGGCCGTGGCGAACGAGCCCGAGTCCACCGTCAGCGCCGAGCTCGCCCTCACCGACCAGGCGAGCCGCCAACTCGAGGCGATGATCCGCCTGGCCGAGCGTGGGCAGCGCACGCCGGGCCGACAGCCCGCGCCGGCACGCGGCACCGCCGCTCCAGCGCGGGGAGGACGCCCATGAGCGACCGGAAACGCATCCTCACGGGCGTGCGACCCACCGGGCCGCTCCATCTGGGGCACTACGCCGGAGCCCTGGAGAACTGGGTGCGCCTGCAGGATGCGTACGAGTGCTACTTCCTCATCGCCGACTACCAGGTCTCCGACTACGCGGACGACATCGCGCGCGTGCGCGAAGCGGTGTGGGAGGTGGCGCTCGACTGGCTGGCGGTCGGCCTCGACCCGGAGCGTTCGAGCTTCGTCATCGAGAGCCTCGTCCCGGAGCACGCCGAGCTCACCGTGTGGCTGAGCTGGTTCCTGCCGTTGGGGATGCTCCAGCGCAACCCGACGCTGAAATCCGAGATGAGGGATTTCGGGAACCGGTCGGTCCCCGTCGCCTTCTTCAACTACCCGGTGATGCAGGTGGCGAACATCCTCATGCCTCGGGCCCACCTCGTGCCCGTGGGCGAGGACCAGCTTCCGCACATCGAGCTCACCCGGGAGGTGGCGCGGCGCTTCAACCGGGATTTCGCCCCCGTCTTCCCCGAGCCCGAAGCGCTGGTCGGGCGCGTTCCGCGGCTGGTGGGGATCGACGGGCAGGCGAAGATGAGCAAGTCGCGGAACAACGCCATCTTCCTGAAGGACGACGAGGCGACCGTCCGCCAGAAGATCCGCGCGATGTACGGCGGGCCGCCGCGCGCTGCGAACGAGCCGGGCGACCCGGACCAGAACCCAATCATCCTCTACCACCGGGCGTTCAACCCGAACAGAGAGGAAGTGGCCGACCTCGAGGAGCGGTACCGCACCGTGGGCGTGAGCAACCTCGCCCTCAAGGAGCGCCTCACCGAGGTCCTCATCGAGTTCCTCCAGCCCATCTGGGAGCGGCGGGCCTACTATGCCGCCCGGATGCACCTGGTCCGCGACGCGCTGGCTGCCGGCTCGGCGCGGGAGCGGGCCTTGGCGCAGGAGACGATGGCCATGGTGCGGGACGCCCTCGACCTGAACTACCTGCAGAAGTACTGCTGATGCTGCGGCCGACCCTCGACGAGGTGCGCGCGCTTGCTCGGAGCGGCGCGGGGAATCTGGTCCCCGTGTATCGGGAGATCACGGCCGACCTCGATACCCCCGTTTCCGCCTACCTGAAGCTGAGCGAAGGCCCCTACTCGTTCCTGTTGGAATCGGTCGAGGGGGGCGAGCGCCTCGCGCGCTACTCCTTCATCGGCGCCAACCCGTACCGGGTGCTGCGGACGGGCCCTGGCTACGAGTACGACGGCGACCCGCTGCTGCCACTCGAGCGGGAGCTGGAGCAGTTCCGCTTGGTGAGGCTGCCGGGGCTGCCGCTGTTCACCGGGGGTGCGGTCGGATTCGTAGGCTACGACGCCGTGCGCCACTTCGAACCCCGCGTCGCGCGGCCACTGGCTGACCCCCTCGGCCTCCCCGAAGCCATGTTCCTCTTCTGCGACTCCCTGGTGGTGTTCGACCACATCCACCACACGATGAAGGTCGTCACCCACTGCCGGCTGGACGGCGATGTGGACAGCGCCTACCGGCAGGCCGGTTACCGGATCGACGAGATCGTGCGGCGGCTCACCACGCGCACCGTCCCGCTGCCCGTCGAGGACATCGCCGACGTCGTGCGCGCGAACGGCGGCGCGGTCTCCAACGTCGGCAAGGAGGGGTACCAGGCGATGGTGGAGCGGATTCGGGAGTACATCATCGCCGGGGACGTCATCCAGGTGGTGCCCTCGCAGCGGCTGGCGCGGCGGACGGCTGTCCATCCGTTCAACATCTACCGGCAGCTCCGCGCGCTGAACCCCTCGCCGTACATGTTCTATCTCGATATGGGCGACTTCCAGATCGTCGGAGCCTCGCCGGAGCTGCTGGTGCGGGTCGAGGAAGGGGTTGTCACGACCCACCCCATCGCCGGCACGCGGCCCCGCGGCGCCACACCCGAAGAGGATGCCCGGTTGGAGGCGGAGCTGCTGGCCAGCGAAAAGGAGCGGGCGGAGCACATCATGCTCGTCGACTTGGGGCGGAACGATGTCGGCCGCGTGGCCATCCCCGGCACGGTCCGCGTCGAATCGCTGATGCACATCGAGCGCTACTCGCACGTGATGCACATCGTATCCCACGTGACGGGGCGACTGCGGCCCGACCGCACCATCTACGACGCCTTCCGCTCCATCTTCCCTGCCGGTACCGTGAGCGGCGCGCCCAAGGTGCGGGCGATGGAGATCATCGCCGAGTTGGAGGGGGAGCGGCGCTACCTGTACGCCGGTGCGGTGGGATACGCGAGCTTCGCCGGCAGCCTCGACACCTGCATCGCCATCCGCACCATGGTCGTGAAGGACGGCGTCGCCTACCTGCAAGCAGGTGGGGGTATCGTCTACGATTCGGACCCGGAGGCGGAGTACCAGGAGAGCATGGCGAAGCTGCGGGCGCTCCTTCGGGCCATCGACCGGGCGGAGCTGGCCGCCGCCGAACAGCCAACAGGGAGCCTGGGGTACTGACGATGCGCGACGACCGGCCGGAACGGGTGTACGGCATCCTCGTTCGGGAGGGCCGCGCCTTCCTGCTCCGCCGCGGCGAGGCGTTCGGACTTCCTGGGGGTGAGTTCCGTCCGCTGGCCGAAGACCGGAAGGTCGAGCTCCGCGGGCACCTGCTCGACCAGCTCGGCATCGTCGCCCGGACGATCTGGGCGCAGGGCGCGTTCGACTACCAGGCGCCGGGTGACGACCGGCCTTACTTCTCGGGGTTCTACACCGTCTGGGAATGGGACGGCGAGGTGCCGGAGAGCGCTGGGCGATGGGTGAGCAGCAACGAACTCTCCGAGGTGACGCTTCCGACCTCGCTCCGCATCCTGTTGCTGAGCGTACTGACGATGCAGGCGTTGAGGACGACATGAATCAGGAGATCCGCATCGGCGTCATCCTTGCCCGAGGCAGCGAGCTGTGGCTCGTGCGGGACGGCAGCGGCGCATGGGACCTGCCCGGCGGCCCGTTCGGCGAGGAGCACGACGACGTCGATGCGGCCATGGCCAGCTTGCTCGCCGCCCAGGGGGTCGAGGTGCCCGACCCGGCCGGGAGCTTTCTCGAAACGCTGTTCTTCGCCGGAGCTGCCGGCCAGCGCATCGTCTACAACCTGTACCTGCCCGTCCAGTGGAACGGCGAACCGCGGCCGCCAGCCGGCGGCGAAGGCGCATGGTTCCCAGCCGAGGAACTCCCCCGCCTGGCGATGGCAGCGCCCGTGCGCGAGGCCGTGATGGCCGCGTTCGGGCTTTGCGAGCGCACCGACGACACCGAACGCATTGCGGCCGACTTCGCCAACTTCCTGGCCGGAGGGAGCGACGCCGCACCCCCGGCGAGCTCCAGCCCAACAGCGGACCGGCGCCAGGCGGGATTGGATGTCGCGCGGACGCTGATGGGCGGCGACCCGGCAGCAGCCTACCGGCTCTTGAAGCGCGATTACCGGGAGCTGGCCGACGACATCGTCGATTTCGCCTTCGGCGACATCTGGGCGCGGCCGGGGCTCGACCGGAAGACGCGGAGCCTCCTGGTGGTGGCGATGCTCGCCACCCAGGGCCGCCCGACGGCGCTGCGGGCGCACCTCAAAGGTGCGCTGAACCACGGCGCAACTCGCGAGGAGCTGGCCGAGACGCTCCGAACCGTGGCCGCCTACAGCGGCTTCCCCGCGGCGCTGGAGGCCTGGCCGATCATGGAGGAGGTCGTCGCCGAATTCGAGCGGAAACGCGAACGGCGCCGCCGGAAGGAGCACGGGCGGTGATGACGGAACTGCGCGACAAACGCGTCACACACGTCGGCGTGCGGTTCTACCGCGCTGGGAGCGTGGACGTCATGCTCGTGCCCCTGCTCGATGAGACGGCGGCCTTCACACGTGGCGCGGGCGACGGGTACTTCCTCGTCGCCCTCCTCGGCGAGCCGGGCACGGCCTACCCGCTCGACCTGAGCTCGCCGGCGTCGTTCGACCCGGAGTACCTGGCGGCCAAATTCCGCCTCGACCGGCGAGGATACGGGTTCACGCCGGAAGAGCTGGCCTCCACCTTGCGGCACATCGCCGACGACCTCCGCAGTGAGGAGCGGCTCGACGGATGACGACCCTGCTCATCGACAACTACGACAGCTTCACCTACAACCTGTACCAGTACCTCTGCGAGCTTGGCGCCGAGGTCGTCGTCTTCCGCAACGACCAGGTGACGATCGAGGAGCTGCGCGCGCTGGCACCGGAGCGCGTCGTCATCTCGCCCGGCCCGGGAGGCCCTGAGGACGCGGGGATCTCCATGGACGTCATCCGCGAATTCGCCGGCAAGGTGCCCATCCTCGGGGTATGCCTCGGGCACCAGTGCATCTACGAGGCCTTCGGCGGGCGCGTCGCCGGTGCGGGCGAAATCAAGCACGGCAAGACCTCGCGGATCTTCCATGACGGAAAGGGGGTCTTCCGCGGGATCCCGAACGGCTTCCGAGCCGTCCGGTACCACTCCCTCGCCGGGGTGCCCGAGACGCAGCCGCCCGTGCTGGAGGTGAGCGCGCGTTCGGAGTCCGGCGTCATCATGGGGGTGCGGCACCGGGAGTACACGGTCGAGGGCGTGCAGTTCCACCCGGAATCCATCGCGACCGAGTACGGGAAGGAGTGCCTGCAGAACTTCCTCGAGATGCGGGGCGGGCGATGGTGATGCAGGAGGTACTCCGGGCCCTCGTCGAAGGCGAGCCCTTCACCGCGTCGCTCGCGGAGCGCGCGATGGAGGAGATGATGCGTGGCGAAGCGACGCCGGCACAGGTGGGCGCCTTCCTGACCGCGCTCCGGCTCCGGGGGGAAACGCCCGAAGTGGTGGCGGCCTGTGCCCGGGTGATGCGGGCCCACGCCGAAGCGATTCCCGTGAACGGTACCGTCGACGTCGTAGGGACGGGTGGTGACGGCGCGGCCGTGTTCAACGTTTCGACGGCGGCGGCGATCGTCCTGGCCGCCGCGGGCGCCCGGGTGGCGAAGCACGGGAACCGGGCGATGTCCTCCCGCTGCGGGAGCGCCGACATCCTCGAGGCGCTGGGGGCGCGCATCGACCTGGGACCGGACGCGGTCGCCCGCCTCCTGGAGGAGTGCGGCTTCTGCTTCGTGTTCGCCCAGCGCTTCCACCCGGCGATGCGGCACGTCGCGGGGCCACGTCGGGAACTCGGGTTCCGCACCGTCTTCAACGTCCTCGGTCCGCTGACGAACCCGGCACGGCCGAGAGCGCAGCTCACCGGAGTGGGGGCGCGGCCGCTCGCCCCCCTCGTGGCGGAGGCGCTGGCGGTCAACGGAATCGAGCGGGCCATCGTGGTCCACTCGGAGGACGGCCTCGACGAAGTGAGCCCTTCGGCACCAACCCGGTGCTGGCTGGTCGAGAACGGCCGAGTGACCGAATTCGAGGTGGCTCCGGAATCGTTCGGACTGCCCGCGCATCCGCTGGCCGCGGTCAAGGGCGGTGACGCAGCGGAGAACGCGGCCACCCTGCGCGCTCTGGTGGCCGGCGAGGCGAACGAGGCGGTGCGGGATTTCGTGGTGATGAACGCGGCGATGGCCGCCTACGCCGCCGGCATGGTGGGCGACCTCCGGGCGGGAGCCGACCTCGCCCGGGAGGCGCTCGCCTCGGGAGCCGCCCGCCGCGTACTGGAGACGTACGTTCGGCGCTCCCGGGAGCTGGCCGATGGCTGAGGGGTCGATCCTCGAACGTATCGTCGCCCGGCGGCGCCTCGACCTTGAGGAAGCGAAGGCACGGCGGCCGCCAGCAGCGGTGGAGCGCGCCGCCGCCGAAGCGCCGCCGCCGCTCGACATCGTCGCGCGGCTGCGACGGGGCGGCGGCATGGCCGTGATGGCGGAGATCAAACGCGCCTCCCCAAGCCGGGGGGACATCGCCCCGGACATCGACGCCGCCGAGCAGGCGCGGCGGTACGCCGCCGCAGGGGCGGCCGTCATCTCGGTCCTGACGGAGCCGCACTGGTTCAAGGGGAGCCTGGCTGACCTGGAGCGAGCTCGTGCCGCGCTGGAGCCGCTCGGAGCCGAGCGGCCCGCCCTTCTGCGAAAGGATTTCATCCTCGACCCATACCAGGTGGCCGAGGCACGGGCTGCCGGGGCCGATGCGGTGCTCCTCATCGTCGCCTGCTTGGACGATGCAGCCCTGCGCGAGCTGCTCGCCGAGACGCGGGCCTACGGCATGGAAGCGCTGGTGGAGGTGAACTCCGGGGCGGAGATGGAGCGCGCCGCTGCCGCTGGTGCCCGCTTCGTCGGCATCAACAACCGCAACCTCCACGACTTCCGCGTGGACCTCGCGACGACGGAGCGCCTGGCGGCACAGCGGCCGCCGGGGGCGCTCCTCGCCGCGCTCAGCGGCATCGAGCGACGCGAAGATGTCGAGCGCTTCGCGCGCGCCGGCGCCGAGGCGGTGCTGGTGGGCGAGGCGCTGATGCGCGCCGAGGACCCCGGTGCGCTCATCCGTGAATTCGCTGCCGTGCCGGTGATGGGATGAGCGTGCGGGTGAAGATCTGCGGGGTGCGCACTCCGGAGGAGGCGCTGGCAGCGGCGGAGGCGGGGGCCGACTTCGTGGGCATCGTGTTCGCCGAATCCCGCCGCCGGGTCGACATCGCCCAGGCACGGGCCATCGTCGAAGCCATCCGCTCCCGAACGTCGGGCACGGGGCCGCGGCGCATCGTCGGGCCGGCGCGGGGCGAGCTCTCGCCGCGACACGCGCTCCGCGCTTGGGCCGACGCGATCGACGAGGCGTTGTTCCGGCACCGCCCGCTGTTCGTCGGGGTGTTCGCCGACCAACCCCCGGAAGTGGTGGCAGCAGCCGCAACGGCCGTACCCCTCGACCTGGTGCAGCTTTCCGGAGGCGAGGCCGACGACCGCACCGCCGACCAGGTGGAGCTCCCGGTCATCCGCGCCGTCCACGTCGGGGATGCGGACGATCCGGAGGCGGTGGCCCAACGGGCTCTCTCCGTGCCGGCGGCGCTGGTGCTCCTCGACACGGCCGACCGCGAGCGGCGGGGCGGCACGGGGAGGCCGTTCCCCTGGACGGCGGCCTCGCTCGTGGCCGCCGAGGTGCCGGTGATGGTGGCGGGCGGCCTCACACCGGAGAGCGTCGGCGAGGCCATCGCCCACCTCGCTCCCTGGGGCGTCGATGTCAGCTCCGGGGTCGAATCCGGGGGCCGAAAGGACCCCGCGCTGATGCGCGCTTTCGTCCGAGCGGCGAAGGGAGGGCCGGCATGAACCAGGAACGCGTTCCGTCCCGATTCGGAGACTTCGGCGGCCGCTACATCCCCGAGACCCTCGTCGCGGCCCACGAGGAGCTGGAAGCCGCCTACCTCGAGGCGAAGGAAGACCCGTCGTTCCAGCAGGAGTACGAAGAGCTGCTGCGGACGTACGTCGGTCGGCCCACGCCCCTCTACTTCGCCCGCCGGCTGACGGAGGAGTGCGGCGGCGCCCGCATCTGGCTGAAGCGGGAGGACCTCGCCCACACGGGAGCGCACAAGATCAACAACGCCCTCGGGCAAGCGCTGCTGGCGAAGCGGTTGGGCAAGCGGCGCATCATCGCGGAGACCGGGGCGGGGCAACACGGGGTGGCGACCGCCACGGCCTGCGCCATGCTCGGCCTCGAATGCGTCGTCTACATGGGGAGCGAGGACGTGCGGCGCCAGTCCCTCAACGTCTTCCGTATGAAGATGCTCGGCGCCACCGTCGTCCCGGTGGAGAGCGGCTCCCGCACGCTGAAGGACGCCATCAACGAGGCGATGCGGGATTGGGTGACGAACGTTCGCACCACCCATTACGTCATCGGGTCGGCCATCGGACCCCACCCATTCCCCACCATCGTGCGGGACTTCCAATCCGTGATCGGGCGGGAGGCGCGGGCGCAGATGCTGGAGCAGGCAGGGAAGCTGCCCGACGCCGCCGTGGCCTGCGTAGGGGGCGGCAGCAACGCCATCGGTCTCTTCCACCCCTTCCTCGACGACCCGGTGCGGCTGGTGGGCGTCGAGGCGGCCGGCGAAGGACTGCGTTCGGGGAAGCATGCCGCCAGCCTCGTCGCCGGCCGGCCGGGCGTGCTGCACGGGACGAAGACGTACCTGCTCCAGGACGAGTGGGGGCAGATCCTTCCCACGCACAGTATCTCCGCCGGCCTCGATTACCCCGGTGTCGGTCCGGAGCACGCCTGGCTGAAGACGAGCGAACGAGCGGAGTACGTCGCCGTCGACGACCGTCAGGCGCTGGAGGGTTTCCTCGCCTTGACTCGGACCGAGGGCATCATTCCAGCGCTGGAGCCGGCGCACGCCGTCTACTGGGCCATCCAGTTGGCGCGGGAGTTGGGTCCGGGTCGCGACATCCTCATCGGGTTGAGCGGGCGTGGTGACAAGGACATGCACACGGTCGCCGAGGCGCTGGGGGTGACCCTCTGAGCACGGAAACACCACCGGCAACGGCGGGGGAGGCGCGCCGCCTGCCCGTCACGTGGGGGCTCGCCGGCGCCTTCATCGCCCTGGGCATCGGGTTGGCCTGGTACGCCGCGACCTCGGCCGCGACGGCCATCGCCGCGGAGGCGCTGGGATATGCGCTGCAGGCCCGAGACGTCGGAGACGTATTCGTGAAGTCCGCGTCGGTCGCCGAGTACGCCGACCGTCTCCTCGCCGCGCTCTCAGCCGGTGAGCCTCGCCCGGCCGTGCCCCACCTCCTGGCCGACCAGAACACGCTGCGCATCGGCTTCGCCTTCACCCTCGTCTACCACGTCGGAATCGTGTGGATCGGCGCGCTGGCCGTGGCCCGAAGCCCGCGGGCGTTGTGGCGCGGCCTCGGGCTGCACCGGTTCCCCCGGTCGACCTGGTGGATGGCACCGGTAGCGACCGTCGGCGCGTACACCGGCGTCGTGGCCTACAGCCTGCTCGCCGAAGCTTACGGGCTCGACGCGCTCGTCCCGGAGAGCACCGTGCCGTGGGAGATCACCCGGGAGGCGTCCACCCTGGCGTTGGCCGGAGCCGCGGCCGTGGTCGGTGCACCGGTGGCGGAGGAGCTGCTGTTCAGGGGGTACGTGTTCGGGGGGCTGGCGCGGCGGTGGGGGTTCTGGCCCGCCGCCCTCCTCTCGGGCGCCATCTTCTCGGCGAACCACCTCGACCCCGGGAGCTTCCTCCCCTTCTGGGGCGTGGGCGTGCTTCTCGCCTGGCTCTTCTGGCGCACAGGCTCGCTCTGGGCGAGCATCGTGATGCATCTGTGCTTCAACGCCGTCAGCTTCGCCCTGCTGGCGTTGGGGGTCGCGACGTGAGCGAGGAGAACCGTCTCCGGTCGGCCATCGAAGCGGCGAAGGGCGAGGGGCGCCCGGCCTTCATCGCCTACCTCACCGCCGGATATCCGACCCGGGCCGACACCGTTCCGCTCTTGCTCGCCCTCCAGGCCGGGGGAGCGGACATCGTCGAGCTCGGAGTCCCGTTCAGCGACCCGCTGGCCGACGGTACGACCATCCAGCGTGCGAACGAGGTCGCGCTGGCCCAAGGAGTCACCATCGAGGAGTGCTTCCGCTTCGCCGAGGAGGCCCGGACCGCCGGATTTCGGCTCCCGCTCATCTTCATGGGCTACTACAACCCCGTGCTGGCCTACGGCGAGCGGCGGACGGCGGCACGCGCTCGCGACTCCGGCGTCGACGGCTTCATCGTCGTCGACCTCCCGCCGGAAGAAGCAGGGGATTTCCTCGGCGCCTGCCGCGCCTACGGGCGGCGGTTCATTCCCCTGGCAGCGCCCACGACCCCAGACGCGCGGATCCCCCTCCTCGCCTCGGTGACCGATGCCTTCCTGTACTGCGTGAGCGTGACGGGGGTCACCGGGGCACGGGAGTCGCTACCTCCGGAACTGCCGGAGTTCGTGGCCCGGGTACGGCGGCAGACGACGCTCCCGCTCGCGGTCGGCTTCGGGATCTCCCGCCGGGAACACGTGGTCCGGGTGGGGGAGCTCGCAGATGCGGTTGTCGTCGGCTCTGCTATACTAGCGGCCATCGACGCGGCGGACGCGGAACAGCGTGCCGCCCGCCTGCAGGAGTACGTGGAGGATGTCACCGGCCGCCGGAGGGCAGATGGAGACGGCCCATCGCGACTGGGCGGGACGCCGTGAGGGCGCCGCCGAGCGCGTGGGCCGGGAGTACGGGTGCCCAGCGGCCGGGGGCTTTGGGCTCCTCGGCTAAGGCTGCATTTCCAACCCCGACCCAGGCATTCACGAAGGAGGAGTGAACCGCCATGCCGGTTCGTGGCATCCGTGGCGCCACGACGGTCCCGCAGAACACGCGCGAAGCGATCATCGAGGCGACGCGCGAGCTGCTCCAGGTCATGGTCGAGGCGAACGGGATCACGCCCGAGGACATCGCCTCGGCGTGGTTCACCACGACGCCCGACCTGAACGCGGAGTTCCCAGCCGTCGCCGCCCGGCAGATGGGCTGGACCTTCGTGCCCCTCATGTGCTCCCACGAGATGGACGTGCCCGGGAGCCTGCGCATGTGCCTGCGGATCCTCCTCCACGTGAACACGGAGAAGAGCCCGCATGACATCCGCCACGTCTACCTGCGCGGGGCGCGCGTCCTTCGCCCCGATCTCGATGGCACCGCATCGTGCGAACCTTCAGCGAAGGAGTGATGGAGACATGATCATCGTGCTGAGCCCGGAGGCCACCCCCGAGGACGTCGAATACATCATCGCCCGTATCGAAGCCACGGGCCGTCAGGCGCACCTTTCCGAAGGGACGGAGCGGCGCATCATCGGCGTCATCGGTCCCGATGCCCCCGAACTGCAGGACATGTTCGAAACGCTGCCGCACGTGGAGTCGGTGCACCGCGTGACGAAGCCGTATCGGCTCGTGGCGCGGGAGTTCCGTCCCGGTGGCACCGTCATCGACGTCGGCAAAGGCGTCCGCATCGGTGGCCCCGAGCTCGCCATCATGGCCGGGCCCTGTTCGATCGAGAGCGAGGAGCAGCTCATGGCCACGGCGCGGGCCGTGAAAGCGGCGGGCGCGAACATCCTCCGCGGTGGGGCGTTCAAACCGCGCAGCTCTCCCTACTCCTTCCGCGGGCTCGGCGTCGAAGGCCTCAAACTGCTGCGGAAAGCGGGCGACGAAGTGGGCCTGCCCATCATCACCGAAGTCATGAGCGTCCGCGACGTGGAGCTCGTGGCCGAGTACGCCGACATCCTCCAGATCGGCGCCCGGAACATGCAGAACTTCATGCTCCTCGACGAGGTGGGGCGGATCGGCAAGCCGGTCATGCTGAAGCGGGCGCTATCGGGGCTCATCGAGGAGTGGCTGCTCGCCGCGGAGTACATCCTTTCCCAGGGGAATCCGCGAGTGATCCTCTGCGAGCGGGGCATCCGCACCTTCGAGACCTCGTACCGGAACACCTTCGACGTGAACGCCATCCCCCTGGTGAAGGAGCTCAGCCACCTGCCCATCATCGCCGACCCGAGCCACGGCACGGGGAAGTGGGCGCTCGTGAAGCCGGTGGCGATGGCAGCCATCGCTGCAGGCGCCGACGGGCTGATGGTGGAGGTCCATCCGAACCCCGAACAGGCGCTGAGCGACGGCGCCCAGTCGTTGACATTCGAGCGGTTCGCGGAGATGATGCGTGCCGTCGCCCCGATCGCGGCAGCGGTCGAGAGGCCGCTCCCCCTGGTGGGTGCGCCTGCTGCCGGATAGGGTCGACGAGGGCCGAGAGGCCGTTCGGGCGAGCGCCCCGTGGCGGGGTGAGGGCAGCTCGTCGGAGGTCATGCCGGAGATACGACTGCCCGTTTTCGCAGGTCCGCTCGAACTGCTGCTGCACCTCATCGAGCGGAACGACCTCGACATCACGGCGGTGTCGCTCGTCGCCGTCGCCGACCAGTACCTAGCGGCGATCCACCGGGACGGGAGCGTGGACACCGACGCCCTCGCCGAATTCGTCGCCATCGGCGCGAAGCTCTTGTACCTGAAATCGCGCGCGCTGCTGCCGAGGCCGGCGGCCGAGGGCAGCAGCGCGCCCGCCTCCCTCGAGGACGACGCCGTCGGCGAGGAGCTCGTGGGGCTCCTCCACGAGTACCGCCGTTTCCGCCAGGCGGCCGAGGAGCTTGCCCGCCGGCAGGCGGCCGGCTTGCGGGTGTATCCGCGACAAGCGCCACCGCCGGAGCTTCCCCCGGGGCCAGGCCTGGACGGCGTGACCCTCGAACGGCTGCGGCAGATCATGCTCGAGGTGCTGAACCGGAGGCCGGCCGCCGCAGTCCCCCGAGGAGTGGTCCGCCGGGACCCCGTAACGCTCGCTCAGCGTCTGGCCGATATTCGCGACCGGCTGACGCGGTTCGGGCGCCTCTCCTTCCGGGCGCTCGTCGCCGAGGCGCGCACGCGGCTCGAGGTCATCGTCTCCTTCTTCGCCGTGCTGGAGCTGTGGAAGAGCGGCGCCTGCGAGGTGCGGCAAGAGCGGCTCTGGGGCGACATCGAGCTGGTGGCGGCCGAGTCACTGCAGCCGGCGCACGCCTGACCTCCGCCGGGGCGCTCGCCGAACGACCGTCCTGGTCGCCCGGCTCGATTCCTCGTCGCTGGGCACGCTGGTAGGCTTGGTGGCGAAAGGCGTTCTCGAACACCGCGTATGGCGATCCCAGCACTCACCCGGCACCAGCTCGAGAGCGGCGCTCCAGGCCGTCCGACCGCGCTCACCATCGGCGTGCTCGACGGCGTCCACCTCGGCCACCGCGCCCTGCTCCAGCGGTTGAGGGAGGAGGCCCAGGCCCGGGGGCTCGCGCCGGGTGTCATCACCCTCCATCCGCACCCCCGAACGGTGCTGAACCCTCGTTTCCAGCCCAGCTACCTCACCTCGCTCGAGCAGCGTATCGAACTCCTCCGCGCCGCGGGGGCGGAATGGGTCATTCCGCTCACGTTCACCTCCGAAGTGGCCGAGGTCGAAGCCGAAGAGCTGGCGGCGGCCCTCGTCGAGAGCCTGCAGATGCGGCTGATGGTGCTCGGACCCGACGCCGCCTTCGGGCGGGGTGCACCGAGAGATGTCCCGGAACGGATGCGGCGGCTCGGCGCGGCCCTCGGGTTCGACGTCATCCAGATCGCGCCACTGATGGTCGAAGGGGAGCGGTGCTCCTCCTCGGCGATTCGAGCGGCCCTCCAGGCAGGCGACATGGAGCGGGTCACGCGCCTCCTCGGCCGTTACTACGAGCTGTCGGGCCCCGTCGTACGGGGATACGAGCGAGGGCGAACGCTCGGCTTCCCGACGGCGAACATCTCCATCGCCGCCGACCGTGCGTTGCCCGCGCTCGGCGTCTACGCCACTTGGGTGCGCGTGGGCGAGATGCGACTGCCCGGTGCCACCAACATCGGCCGCCGCCCCACCTTCGAGCCCGGGCACATCACCATCGAGACCCACATCCTCGACTTCGAGGGCGACCTGTACGGCCATCGGATCGCCATCGAGCTCGTGACGCGCATTCGGGAGGAGCGAGCGTTCGGCAGCATCGACGAGCTGCGCGAGCAGATCGCCCGCGACGTGACGCGCGTGCGCGAGGTGCTCCGGTGAGCGCGCGCCGGCGAATGGCACCGGTCGACGAGCAGCTCTTCGTCCTGATGAGCGGCGTCGACTACGGCGACCCCCATCTGTACACCGTGTTCGAACGGGAGCTGCGCGAGCGGCTCGAGGAGGATCGCCCGCTGCGCGTCTACCTGGGGGTCGACCCGACGGCCAGCTCGCTGACGCTCGGCCACACCGTGCCGCTGCGGAAGCTGCGGCAGTTCCAGGAGTTCGGGCACCACGCCATCTTCCTCATCGGGGATTACACCGCCCTCATCGGGGACCCGAGCGACAAGAACAAGCTCCGTCCGATGCTCACCCCCGAGGAGGTGAAACGGAACGAGGCGACGTACTTCGAGCAGGCGGCGAAGTTCCTCGACCCGGGACGGACGGAGGTGCGCCACAATTCGGAGTGGCTGGCCGACCTGAAGCTGCTCGACGTCATCCGCCTCACCTCGAAATTCACGGTCGCCGAGATGCTGCGGCGGGAGACGTTCCGCAAGCGGTTCGAGGCGGGGGACGCCATCTTCCTGCACGAATTCCTCTACGCACTCATGCAGGGGTACGACGCCTACGCCCTGGCCTGCGACGTCCAGATCGGCGGCACCGAGCAGCTCTTCAACCTGATGGCAGGGCGGAAGATCCAGGAGGATGCGGGGCAGCGGCCCCACGTGCCGATCACGCTGCCCATCCTCGTGGGCACCGACGGGAAGACGAAGATGTCGAAGTCGGCCGGCAACTACATCGGCATCGACGAGCCGCCCGAGGTGCAGTACGGGAAGGTGATGTCGCTGCCCGACGAGGTCCTGCCCGAGTACTTCGTGCTGGCCACAAACCTCGACCGCGCGCTCGTGGCCTCGATCATCGAAGGGCTCCGCAAGGGCGAGCGGAATCCGATGGAGGAGAAGAAGCGGTTGGCGCGGACGATCGTGGCTGAGTGTTGGGGCGAGGAGGCGGCCCGTCGCGCCGAAGCCTACTTCGAGCGGACGGTGCAGCGGAAGGAAGTCCCGGAGGATGCCCCGACGTTCCCCGTACGCGGGACGGAGACGCTGCTCGAGGTCATCGTTGCCGCGGGGCTGGCTCCCTCGAAGCGCGAGGCGAAGCGCCTCTTCCAACAGCGCGCGGTCACGGTCGACGGCCAGGTGGCGGAGGAGGGAGCCACGGCGAAGCCCGGAAGCGTCGTGCAGGTGGGCAAGCGCCGGTGGTTGCGCCTCGTCGAACCGTGACGGCCATCGGTCACCGCCCGACACGCGCGGTGGCGGCTTTCCCCTGACACGCAGCCGTGGATGCATCCCCTCTGCCAGGAGGCTTCGTGCGAGCCTCCCTCACGCTCGCAATGGACAACCCTCGGCGACCTTGTAAGCATTGGCACGGCGAACTGTCTACGTCTCAAGCGGAGGAGCAGCACCGCCTTCGCTGCATCCACCCAAGGAGAAGAGAGCGTGAGGGACGGGGTAGTCGCACGGGCGGCGCTGGTGGTGCTCGTGGGAGGGATCGTGCTGGCGGCGTCCTGTTGGGGTGGAAGCGGCCCGCCGCAAACAGCGTGCGTGCCGCCTCCATCCGACCTGGTCGCTTGGTGGCCGTTCGACGAGACCTCGGGGAGCGTGGCGCACGACATCGCCGGGTTCCCGAACGACCTGACCTTCGTGGGCGCGGTCCTGCCGATACCGGGGAAGGTCGGCGGGTCCTGGGAGTTGGGGGCGTCGGGGGCGTTCGGGGACACGCCCTCCCAAGGAGACCTTCAGCTCGGTACCGGTAGCTTCACCATCGAGACGTGGGTGCAGCGCTCCGACACCTCATCGTCGCAGTCCGTTATCCTCCGCAAGCTTGCCTTTCCCTACCCGGTGGGATACTTGCTCGCAACGTGGGGCGGTCAGGCGTACCTGTTCAAGAGCGGAACGAACCTGACGCCGCCCCCTCACAGCGCCCCGTTCGCAACCGGCGGGTGGCGCCACCTGGCGGTCACCGTCGACCGGAACGCAGACGTGGTGCGGTGGTACCTCGATGGCCAGCCGACGGGAACGGGCACCGCCACCGCGTTCTTCACCGGGGACCTGAACAACACCGAGCCGCTCGACGTGGGCACCTACGGCGCGACGATCGGGCTGGACGAGCTTTCGCTCTACAAGCGGGCGCTGAGCGCGAGCGAAATCCAGGCGATTTACCAGGCCGGGCCGAGCGGCAAGTGCAAACCTGCGGCGTCGACGGCGACCGCAGTGCCGCCGTTTCCAACGCTGGGCACCGGGGGAGCCACGGCCGTGCCACCGAAGGGCACGCCGACGCCGACCCCGACGCTTCCGCCCATTCCGACGCTGGCAATCACGGCGATGCCGCCGAAGGCCACTCCGACACCGACTTCGCCGAAAGCGACGCCCACCCCGCCGCCTTCCGTCGTGCTCACCACGCCCACACCCACGATGACCCCGACCCCGACGCCAACGGCAACACCCACGCCGACGACACCTACGCCGACGCCGATCCCCGCGTGGACGCCGACCCCAACGCCACCGCCCGTGGACGGGACGCTCTGCATCCAGAAGTTCTACGACGTGAACCAGAACGGCACCCAGAACGCGAACGAGCCGTTCCTGCCGGGGTGGAGCTTCACTGTCAGCCAGGGGAGCGCACCCCTGGGTCAGCTGACCACGGGTCCGAACGGTACGGCGTGCGTCAACCTGGCACCCGGGATGTACACAGTGTCGGAGGTCGGCCAGCCGGGCTGGTTCGCGACGACCCCGAACCCGCTGACCATCACCATCGGAAGCGGGCAAACGGTGACGGTGGCCTTCGGCAACGGGCGCCAATAGGAGGGAAGGAGTCGGGCGACGCGAGGCCGTTCGAGCGGGCCGAACAGCGAGCGGGATGCGGTTCACCCTTGAAGCGTGCTCCGTGCGCAGGTATGCTGCCGCCTGAATTTACCGACCGGAAAGGAGCATCTGGATGGCAACGCTTCGCGAGACGGCCGAACGGCATGCCCGGGACATCATCGCCGGCAACATGGCCGCCCTCATGGGTGATTTCACGCCCAGCGGTCTGACGAAGGCGATGGCCCTGGCAGCCAATCCCATGACGGCGACGTCGTTCGAAATCAAGGAGCTCGGGAACGACGAGCTGGAGATCACCTACAGCGGGCCGAACGGGAGCCGAACCATCTGGAGCAAGTGGGTGCAGGTCGGCGACCGCTGGCAGATCGACGACCTGGCAGAGCGGAGCTGATGGCGCGAGAGGAGGCGCGGGCGGCGGCGGAACGCCTGGCGGCGTCCGCCGCCGCGGGTAACCTCGCCTCGGTCCTGGTGGACATCCTCCCGGAAGCGCTGCAGCAGTTCATGCAGGCGAACCCCGGTGCGGGCGGCCCTTTGGCGTCGGTGCCGGCTGTCGAGCGCTTCACTGTGGAGGACGCCGGCGGGACGGACGACGCGCCCGTTTTCCGCGTGACCTTCGAAGGAGCGGCGGGACGCGCCGTCCTCGACGCCACCTGGCTCCAGGTAGCCGGGCAGTGGAAGGTCACGAAGCTGGAGCTTGTTGCGGCGGAACGGCGGGAGCCGGGCACGGCAGGGCCGGGGGCTTGACGAGCGCGGTAGCATAGTCGCGAGCTCCCACGAGGGAGGCGACGATGCGACGAGCACGGTTGGCGGCAGCCATTCTCGTGCCGTTCGTGGTGGCGGCGCTACCGCTGGCAGCCTGGACGCAGTTCCGCCCGGCCCCCGACACCCTCCGCGTCGTCGTGGCCGTGCCCCAGCCGCCCGCCCAAACCACCGTCTCGGAGGAGGAGCCGGCGAGCACCGCCCGGAGCGTGGGCGGAGCGATGGCCGAGGCGCTGACCGGGCTCGCCTGCGGCGGCCCATCGTAGTGCGGATTCCTCGAAGGCGCGCATGGGAAGTTCCGATGATGCGGGCGCTGAGCCCGGGAGGAGTTCCCCGTTCGGCGCGGCAGGCCCACTATGGAGTCGGAGCTGCCGCGGCCGCGAGCGAGAAAATCTTCACGAAAATCGCGCGGCGAGGCCATGGACGAGCCCGGTGCCGGCTCATAGAATGGCGCCGCCCCGGAGCGACGCGGTACCCGCCGAACGAGGTGACGGAGAATGGACGAGCAGATCGCCCAGTTCCTCAACTTCCTCGCCGTGGAGAAGAACGCCTCGGATAACACTATTTCGGCTTATCGGAACGATCTGCGACAGTTCAGCGATTATGTCTCGGCTTTGGATGGCGCGAAGCAGCGCCGCTGGGACGACCTCACCACCGATGAGCTAACGGGATATGTGGCCGTCTTGCGGGAAAAGGGCTACAAGGACTCAACCATCGCCCGAAAGGTGGCGGCGATGAAGTCCTTCTTCGCTTTCCTGGCCGCCGAGGGCATCATCGACCGCGACCCGACGGAACAGCTGAAGTCGCCGCAGGTGGGCAAGGCTCTGCCGCGGGCTCTGACGCCGGAGGAGGTGGACGAGCTCCTGGAGCAGCCGGCGAAGCGGAACACGCCGGAGGCGCGGCGCGACAAGGCGATGCTCGAACTGCTCTACGCCACGGGCCTGCGCGTAAGCGAACTGGTGGCCCTCGACGTGACCGATGTCGCCCTCGAGAGCGACCCGGTGACCGTGCGCTCGGTGGGGAAAGGCGACCGGGAGCGAGTGTTGCCGCTCCCGCCCCGCGCTGTCGACGAGCTCCGGCACTACATGTTCCACGTGCGCCCCCGTCTGGTGCGCAACCGACGGGAACTCGCCCTCTTCGTGAACCGGCGGGGAGAGCGTCTCACTCGTCAAGGGTTGTGGCTCATCCTGAAGAACTACGCGAAGGAGGCCGGCCTCGACGAGAAGATCACGCCCCACACGCTTCGGCATACCTACGCCACCCACATGCTGTCGGGCGGTATGCCCCTACGCTACGTCCAGGAAACGCTGGGACACGCGAGCATCTCGACGACCCAGATTTACACGCACCTCACCGACCAACAGAAGCGGAAGCAGTACGACCAGGCGCACCCGCGAGCGTGAGGACGGCGTGGACTGCGCCTCGACCCTGCCCTACCATCGGCTCGTGAAGGCGCTGCCCGTGCCGGCCGGGGCTGAGTCGCCGGCCTCGGGCCGCTGGGAGGTCGGGCCATGGCTGTGATGTGGAGCGTCATCTTCTACACCGTGCTGGCGGTGGCAGCGTTCTACTTCATCCTCCTCCAGCCGGTTTTGAAGCAGCAGAAGGAGCGGAAGAAGGCCGTGGCCAGCCTCCGTATCGGCGACGAAGTGCTCACCACCGGCGGCATCATCGCCGAAGTGGTCGACGTCGTCTCGCTCCCCGATCGGCCCACCGAGCTCATCCTCGAGATCGCCCCGGGGGTGCGCGTCCGGGCGCTGACCGAGGCGATCGAACGCCGCCTTTCGACGCTGGAGACCGTCGAGGAGGAGGCCGACGCCCTGCAGCCGAACGACGAGGCGGTGGGCCAGCGTGCGTAGTCCCGGCAACGTCGCGCTCTTCCTCTTCGTGCTCGCCCTCACGGCGTTCGCCATCGTCGTCGTGTGGCCGGGCGAGCCTTCGCGCTACCTCCCCGGTGACTTTTGGCCGAAGGGCCGGGGAATCGCCATCGGGGATTTCGAGCGCCGCGAGATGCGTCTCGGGCTCGACTTGCGGGGCGGGGCGCGCATCGTGCTCGAGGCAGCACCCCCGGAGGGATACGACGGCGACCTCCGCGCCGCCCTCGAGGTTGCGAAAGAAGTGATCGAACGGCGGGTGAACGAGTTCGGCGTGAGCGAGGCGGAAGTCACGCTCGCCAGCGGCAACCGCATCGACGTTCAGGTGCCGGGGATGAGCGTGCCCGACGCCGAACGGCTCATCGGACGGACGGCGCAGCTGGAGTTCCGGGTTTACGACGACCAGGGAAACCTCGTGCCCGCCACCGGCGTGGTGAACGGCCAGACGCTGGTGATGAGCGGCCAGTACCTGAAGAACAACACCTACGTGACCCGCCAGGGAGCGACCTTCGCCGTGAACTTCGAGACGACGGGGGTCGGCGCGGAGCTGATGCGACAGATCACCACCCGCGCGCTCCAGTTCCCCGAAGGCGACCCGCGGAGGCAGCTTCTCGTCTTCCTCGACGACCAGCTCATCTCTAACGCGACGGTCCAGGGCGTGATCGCCGAACAAGGCTCCATCACCGGGCTTGGGACCTTCACCGAGGCGAACGAGCTCTCGAAGCAGTTGAACGCCGGCGCCTTGCCCGTGCCCTTGCGCGTGGTGCAGTCGAGCGAGGTGAGCGCCACCCTGGGCGATGATTCGGTGCTGAAAACGGTGCGCGCCGGCGAAGTGGGGCTGATCGCCGTCGCCCTCTTCATGATCCTGTACTACCGGCTGCCGGGCATCCTCGCGGCCGCCGCGCTCGTGGTGTACACGTCGCTGGTGCTGCTCGTGTTCAAGCTCTGGCCGGTGACGCTGACGCTCTCCGGCATCGCGGCCTTCATCCTTTCGGTCGGCATGGCCGTGGATGCCAACATCCTCATCTTCGAGCGAATGAAGGAGGAGCTCCGCCGCGGCCGCAGCCTCAACGCCGCCATCGACACCGGCTTCCGGCGGGCGTGGCCCTCCATCCGGGATTCGAACGTCTCCACGCTCATCACCTGCGTGATCCTGTACTGGTTCGGTGACCAGTTCGGCGCCGCCCTGGTGAAGGGCTTCGCCCTCACACTCGCCATCGGCGTGCTGGTGAGCATGTTCTCCGCGATCACGGTCACGCGAACCTT
The DNA here is from genome assembly GCA_002898215.1 of bacterium HR29. Lineage (GTDB taxonomy): Bacteria > Chloroflexota > Dehalococcoidia > Tepidiformales > Tepidiformaceae > HRBIN29. The sequence goes on from BEIF01000001.1 coordinate 1,103,921, forward strand.
CCTGAAGATGGTCGTCGGTACGCCGGTCGGCCGGGCTGGGTGGCTCTTCAACGCCGAGGAGGTGAAGCGCCGCCCGCCGGCGCCTGCCCCGGCCGGGGGAGGGCAGTAGTGTTCGACTTCTCCGGCAAGCGGTGGTGGTACCTCGGCATCTCGGCGCTCTTCGTCACGGCCGCCATCGTCCTGCTCGCGATTCCGCCCTCGCTGCGAGCGGGCATCGAGTTCACGTCGGGCTCCACCTTCACCCTCGAGTTCACGGAGCGGCCGGTGAGCGCGAGCGAGCTCCGGCAAGCGCTGGCGGAGCTCGGCCATCCCGAAGCACGCGTGCAAGGCGCCGGCGAGAACACGTACATCGTCCGCACGAAGCCCCTCGCGGGCGCCCCGGCGCTCACCGACGAGCCCGGCCCCGTGCCGCCGGGTGAGATCGACGAGATCCAGTCGGCCTTGGAGGCGCGCTTCGGCGACGTCCAGCGGCGGGACTTCGCTACCGTGACCGGGACGGTCTCGGCCGAGATCGGGCGGTATTCGGCCATCGCCGTCGCCGTCGCCGCCATCGCCATCCTGGTGTACATCTCGACGGCGTTCCGGAAGGTGCGCCGCCCGTGGCGCTACGGCACGGCCGCAGTGATCGCGCTCGTCCACGACGCGCTCATCGTGCTCGGGCTGTTCTCCCTGCTGGGGAAGGTTCGCGGTACGGAGGTGGACACCTCCTTCATCGTCGGGCTGCTCACGGTCATCGGCTTCTCCGTACACGACACCATCGTCGTGTTCGACCGCGTGCGCGAGAAGCTGGAGCACGACCCGTACCTGCCCTTCGAGGAGGCGGTCAACGCCAGCCTCACGGAGACGCTGGGACGGTCGCTCACGACCTCGCTCACGGTGATCTTCACCATCGTCGCCATGCTGCTCATCGGAGGCGAAACGATCCGGAACTTCCTCCTGGTGCTGCTGGTGGGCATCGTGGCCGGCACCTACTCCAGCATCGGCGTGGCCTCGCAGCTCCTCGTGGCATGGGAGAACCGGGACCTGGTCCGCTTCTGGCGGAAGCTTCGGCGGCTCACCGAGGAGGAAGGCCAGCCAGCAGCGGAGGTGGCCTGACGCGTCCTTACCCGTAAAGGCCCCCGGCCGGGCGCTCGGATGCCGCGAGCCGCTCCCGCAGTGTGGGCGAACGGAGGTTTTCGCCCGGCTTGCGGTCCGGCAAGAGTTCCGGCGGGCGGACAAGGATCGGCATCGGCACGGCGTGGCCGAAGATGAGCGCCTGCTGCTGGCTCTCGAGCGTAGCGATGATCTGCCGCAGGTTCGCCCGGCCGACGACGCCACCGACCAACGCCTCGATGTCGGCCTCGCTGTCGAGTTGGAGAGCGATCTTCGTCCCGATTTGCGAGAGAACCTCCGGGTCGATCTGGCTCGGACGCTGGTCGATGACGAAGAGGGTCACGTTGTACTTCCGGAGCTCCCTCGCGATCTGGCCGAAGATGCTCTGCCCCGAAACGGAGCGGTCGAGGAACTTGTGGGCCTCTTCGATCACGATGACGAGCCGGTTGGGCGGCGGCTTTCGGGCGTCCGCGGTCGCCTCTTCGACTGCCTCGCGGTACCGCTCCCAAATCCGGCGGGAGAGCATGTTCGCGACCAACATGTAGCTGTCGAGGTTCCGCCCCTCTCTCCCGAACTGGATGACGACCGTGATGCCGCGGAGGAGCCGGCGAACGACCTCATCGAGCACTCCCTTGAACTGGCTGCTCCCTCGTTCGACGAAGGGGCGACGGGCGATCTTCCGCAGGCCTCGGCGGAGGTTTTCGAAGCTCGCCCCATGGATGCCGAGACGCTGGGCAACGTGGCTCCAGCGCACCTCCTCGGGCGGCTCGGCGCCGCGCCATGCCGCGGCGACCACTTCGGCCGAGGGTTCGTCCTCGAGCAGGAGGTCGACCCAGCGTTTCCCGAAACGGTCGGCCGCCGCGCGCCCCGCCTCGATGGCCAGGTCGGTGAAGTCCCCGACGCTGCGCAGGATCTCGATGTCGTCGACCTCGATGTCCTCGGTACCGATGACGATGCGCCCGTCCGCCTTGCGGACCGGGTCGACGGTGTACACCTCCACATGTTCCGGATGGAGGCCCTTGAGGGAGCGCCGCCTCCCCGTGCCGTCGCCCTGGAACTTCATGTACTCCCCGTAGTCGTCGTGCATGTCGAAAACGAGTGCGACGATGCGGTCGGAGGAAGCCTGGCCGCGCGAGTAGGCCGTCATCGCATCGAGGAGCTGGAGGGTGAGGACGGACTTCCCCGTCCCGCTCTTGCCGAATACCCCCACCGAGCGCTCGAAGAGCTTCTCGATGTCGACGGCCACGCGGCGGTCGTCCATCCCCAGGGGGCTTCCCACTTCCACTGCCGCGCGGTCGCCGACGGCGAAGGCGCGGTCGACGGTGGTCTGGTCGGCGCGGCGGGCGGGGGCGAAGTGGCGGGGGAGCCGCCGGGCGCGGGAGGAGGTACCGTCGGCGCGGAGCTCGAGGTAGGGCGTGACCTCGATGGCGGTGTACACGCCTGTGTCGAGGAGCACCTCGCGGGCGAGGGCCGCAGCGGGGTCGTCGCCGAGTGGCGGCGGCCAGTTCGCCGGGCCCGACTCTGCGGCCTTGAGCACGACGTTGGTGACCATGCCGAGGATGGTCGTCTCCGGGTCGGCCGGGGCGATGACGTACTCGCCGAGCGCCGCGGAGACGCCGGGATGGAGGCGCACCTGGATGGTGTCGGTAAGGGACCCCCCGATGACGACCCCGATGGTATCGCTCGTCATACGGCCATCCTCAAGATGGTGGTGAGGCGCGCTGGTTCGGCGCGGAGCAAGCGGGCGAGCTCCTTCCCTGCTTCGACGAGGAAGCTCCGGCCGTCGTCTCCGAAGGTAGCCCTGGCCGTGCGGATGGCCGCGCCGATGACGGCGTCGTCGCATTCCGAGGCGGCAAGCAGCAAGGGGAGGAAGCGCCCCCCAGCGGTGAGCGCCCGCGTCTCCTCGGGAGTCGCCGGTTCGACACGGGCGAGAAGGGGCGGCGGGAGCGGCGGAAGCAGCGGGACGGGCCCCCCGTCGGTCGCGTGCCCGCAGGCCACCACCCGCACGCGCGTGCGCAGGAGCTGGCGAATGTGCGGGTGGGCACGCATCACGTCGGCGGCCGATTGCCCAGGCTCACCGAGCGGCTGCAAGGGACGGGTCGGGTCCTCGGGTCCGCTCTCGACGTTGACGACCACGCCGAAGACGACGCAGGGCCCTTCGCGGACGGCGAGGATGGCCCCCAGCGGCGGTGGGTTCTCGACGTAGCGCGGATAGGAGCAGTCGAAGGCCCGCAGGCTGGCGGCGACGATGCGGAGGGGTTCTGGCTCTTCGAAGGCAGTCATACGACGCGTCTCCGCTTGCTGCGCTGCTTGCCGGCTAGGGCGGTCGTGAACCCTGCACGGGCGGATTCCGCCTCGAGGAGGCGGGCGAACTGCTCGCGGTCGCGGGAGGAGATGACGGCGAGCTCGTGGGCCTCCTGGAGCGCGCGCGGATAGCCGCCGCAGTGGCGCGCTTGGTCGAGCAGAGCGCGGTGGAGGCGCGCCACGCGGGCCGGCTCGGCAGCCCAGGCGGGAAGCTCCACCCGGGCGAGGTCGTCATCGATGCGGAGGTAGAAGAAACACACCTCGTGGGCGGGGAACTGCTGCTCCACCCGGCGCGTTCGTTCGCTGCGGGCCCGGAAGATGGCGGACCGCTGCCCCACCCCGAGGACACGGGCGAAGAGGACGGCATCGGCCCCCAGGGGTTCGGCCTCGGGAGCTCCGAAGGCGCGAAGGCTGTTCACGACGTCGGAGGCACGGCTGGCGGAGATGTACGCACCGAGGCTCACCCTGGGTCCGGCCGCTCGGAGCCGGTCGAGCGCGCGAGCGGTGCGGTCGCGGAGCTGGTCGCGAACCGCCTGCGGAATCTGGGGAGCGTCGAGGTCCCAGGGAAAGAGCGTGCCATCGAGCAGGGCGATGACGGCGCCGTGGCCGACGCGGCTGGACGCGAGCTCGGCGACAGCCTCGAGCTCCATTACGTCGCGGAGGAGGTTGATCCCCCCGCGCGACGGAGCGGCGTCGTCCGGTTCGTCGTCGCCGGCTTCCTCGCCCCCCGCGCCGGTTGGCCCGACGGTCGGCCGAGATTCGAGGAGCGGCTCGCCAGGCAGGCCGTAGGGCAGCGCCACCATCCCGACGTTGACCACCCAGCAGGGGACGGGCGCGAAGCGATCGGGGCTGATGGAGGAACCGTCGGCCGCGACGACCGTCCAGGGCTCGGAGGGCGGAGGGTCGAACGCAGCGCTAGGCGATTCTCCGGCGGACAAGGCGTACGGCTGCGCCGTCCCCTCCATCGCAGCCGCGATGCGCTGATTGCCCGCCTCGGGGTCGGCCGCCCAACTGCGAAGGGCACGCAAGGCGGCCTCGGCCGCCGCCTCCGCACCGCGAACGGACTCGCGATAGCGGGCGATCACGCCTGGGAGCTGCTCCGCCACCAGCTCGAAACGGAGGGTCATGCGGTCTCCTTCGAACGAGCGAGGGAATGGCGCCGCAGCCGAAGCTGAATCCGCATCGGGGTCATCGTAGCACAGCGTCGGGACGCGCCCTCAATCGAGGGCCGCCGCGAGCCGGGCGACCGCTTCGCTGTGCAGGAGGCGCCCGCGCTCGGTGAGGCGCACCCGCCCGCCGGTAGCATCGAGAACGCCGGCAGCCCGCAGCTCCTCAACCGCAGGGCCGAAGCACTCCGCGAACGTGCGGCCGAAACGTGCGGCGAACTCCTGCTCGCCGAATCCCTCCACCAGGCGCAAGCGGAGCGTCACCCAATCGAGGAGGGCGGTGCGGACACCGGGCCTCTCCCCGCGGGCCACCGCCGGCCGTCCCGACATCGCCCCCGCACCGCGGCTGGACAGGAGCGCGGCGATGTACGCTCGCGGATGGGCGATGGTCTCGTAGCGGACGCCCCCCACGTATCCGTGGGCTCCCGCACCGACGCCCAGATACTCCCCGTCCGTCCAGTAGCAAAGATTATGTCGCGAAATTCCCCCGGGGCGAGCCCAGTTCGAGAGCTCGTACTGCGCGAAGCCCCGCTCGGCGAGCAGCTCGGCCGCGAGCTCGTACTGGTCGGCCGTGGAGTCGGCCTCGGGAAGGCGAACCAGGCCAGCCGTCACCCAACGGGCGAGGCGCGTTCCTTCCTCGACGGTGAGGGCGTAGCAGGAAACGTGGTCGATGGGGAGCGAGGCGGCGCGCTCCACGGTCGCCCGCCAGGAGGCGAGCGTTTGGCCCGGGAGCCCGTACATGAGGTCCACGTTCACGTGTTCGAACCCCGCGCAGCGGGCTGCGAGCACCGCGGCGGCGGCAGCCTCGGGCGAGTGGACGCGGTCGAGAAACTGGAGGTCGCTCGGGTCGAAGCTCTGCACCCCGAAGGAGACGCGGCTGAAGCCGGCGCGGACGAGGGCCGGGAGATAGCCGTCGGGCATGGTCGCAGGGTTGGCCTCGAGGCCCACCTCGACATCGGGGTCCCAATCGCCGGCAAGCGCGCGGACGGCATCGAGGATCGCCGCCAGGCTCGCCGGGGGCGTGTCGCCGGGAGTGCCGCCGCCGAAGTACACCGACACCACGCGCCGTTCGCCGAGGAGGTCGCGCCAGGAGTCCAGGTCGGCCAGGAGCGCATCGAAGTAAAGCGGTTCGAGCGCCGAGCGTCCGCCGTAGGCGTTGAAGTCGCAGTAGTGACACTTCAGGAAGCAGAACGGGATGTGGACGTAGACGGCGAGCGGCTTCATCGCTTGGCCTCGGGCCCGGCATCGAACAAGGCGCGCAGCTCGGCGACGCGGTGCGTCGTGATGCCGTCCACACCCCAGGATGCCAGTTCCGCAGCCCGTTCGGGAGCGTCGACCGTCCAAGCGACGACCGCCATCTCGAGTTCGTGCGCCCGCGCGACTGCCGCCGGCGTGAGCAGGGACTCCCGGCAGGAGATGCCAGCCGCCAAATGGTCGCGCTCGGCGACGGAGAGGGCGAGGTCGAGCTTCGGTTCGGCGTCGACGGAGTAGAGCAGCACCGCGCCCGGGAGGCGACGACCGACGCTGCGGAGGATGTGCCACCACTGGGAGGAGATGACCAGGCACCGAGGCGGGGCCGCTCCCGCAGCACGGGCAAGGAGGTCGGCGGCCGGCGTGCCGCCGTTCTTCAGGTCCAGGAAGAGGCCGGCCGACCCGTCGGTCCGCTCGAAGAGCTCCTCGAGGCCGACAGGACGGCGCGGCGGAAGGCGCAGGTACCAGCGCTCGAACAGGAGCGGAAGGCCATGCAGCCGTCGTTCATGGCGGGCTTCGAAGCGGCCGTTCCGAAACCACAAGTCGACTTCGACGTAGTCCGCCCCGGCGCGCACCGCTTCGGCAAGCGCCTGGCGCGAGTTCCCTGCTCCGTGGGCGATGATGGCGGGCCGCCCATCGGGCCGGGGGAAGCGGGGCCGTCGGGTGATGCCCGCCATCAGGTGGCGGCAGGCCTCGGGTTCGATTGGGGCGGATGCCGAGGCGACACGTGGACGACGCCGGCGGCGATGTCCTCGAGCAGGGAGCGATCGATGAGCCGATACCCTCCAGGCTCCGGAGCGATGGCTCCCATGCCCACGAAACGGGAGAGGAGGGCGGTGACGGTCTCCCGCGTGGTGCCGATGGAGTTCGCGATCTCCTGGTGGGTGAGGCCGAGACGGATGACGCTGCCTTCGGCCCGTTCGAAGAGGAAATCGGCGAGGCGGGCGGCCACCGGCTTCGAGACGATGGCAGTGAGGGCGCGCTGGAGGACGGCCAGCCGGCGGGCCATCAGCTCCACCATGGCGAGGCCGAGCCGCGGCGACTGCTGGAGGACGTGGAGGAAATCCTCCCAGGAGATGGCGAGACACACCGTGTCCTCCAGCGCCTGCGCCGAGGCGATCCGCTCGCCGTTCTCCACGATGGAGTGATCGCCGACGAGGCCGCCCCGTCCGACGACGTCGACGATCACCTCCTTGCCGTTCTCGGCGATGTGGAAGAGCTTCACCCTCCCCTTCAGCACGAGGAAGACCCGCTCGGGGGGCTGCCCGGCGGCGAACAGCACCTCGCGGGCGCGGAACCGGCGTTCGGTGAGGAGAGGGATGAGCCGTTCGAGCTCTTCGTCGCTGAGGACCGAGAGTACCTTGCTGAGCTGGCGCAGGTACCAGGCGATGGAACGCTGGAGGGCCTCCTTCCGGCGGGTGCGGGAGGGTGGGGTGGGGGTGGTCATGGGTTCTCCTCCGTGCGGCCGAGGCGGGCGCGGAGGTGGGCCAGGAGACGGAGAGCGCCGGGGCGCACCGATTCCGCCCGCACCCCTCCGGCGTACGTCTCCAGGTCGGCAAGCGCCGCCTCGAAGTTCCCCAGGCGGTAATGGAGCATGCCACGCTCGCCGTACAGCGAGACGTTCCACGGTTCGAGCGTGATGGCGAGCTCGTCGGCCATGAGCCAGCGCTGGAGGTCGGAACGCTCGCGGTAGGCGGCGCGCAGGTTCGCCAGCATTCGCTGCAGGATTTGCCGGCGGGTCACGGCACAGAGGTACATCTGCGGCGAGGCTCCTCCCAAATCGAGGGCGGCGAGGCGGGCGAGGAGCTCCGCCTCATCGAGCCGTACCCCCTGGTGGAAGGGATCGAGGTAGATGGGCTCGGCGGGGTCGCCGCAACGGACGAGGAAGTGACCGGGGAAGCCCACGCCGTCACAGCGCAGCCCCACGCGGCGCGCAACTTCCATGTAGACGAGCGAGAGCGTGATGGGTATCCCGCTGCGGCGGTCGATGACCCGGTCGAGGTAGCTGTTCGCCGGATCCCCGTAGTCGAGCGAGTTGCCGTGAAAGCCGAGCACGTGGAAGAGCTGCCAGTCGATCGCCTGGCAGAGCTCCTCCGGGTCGCATCGACTGCCGGCATGGTCGAGGACCTCCTCGGCCCAGCGGTCGAGGAGCCGGCTGTACGGCTCCGGGTCGAGGTCGGGGTTCCCAAGCCTCGCGATGACCATGGCGGCGCCGAAGAGGTCGACGGCGTGGTCCGGGCCCCGAATCGCCTGCTCGAACGCTTCCACCAACGAGTGGACCATCGCTCCCAGGATATACGAAGGCCCGTTATCCGGTCGGGCGGAGAGCTCTCCCTTCCCAGCCGGTATCCTTGCTGCGATGGAGCCGGGCATCCGCCGTTACCGGGTTGGCGACTTCGACATCGCCGTCGTCTCCGACGGGACGATGCGGCTCGACGGAGGTGCGGTCTTCGGGATCGTGCCGCGCGTCCTCTGGGAACCGGTCGTCGGGCCCGAGAACGTCGACAGCCAGCATCGGGTCCCGCTGGGCCTGAACTGCATGCTCGTCCGGCGGGGGGAGCACCTCCTCCTGGTGGAGACGGGCCTCGGGAACAAGCTCGAAGGGGCCATGCGCGAGAAGGTGTTTCCCGGGGATTACGGCTACCTCATCGAGCGGCTGGCGGCCCTCGGCGTTCGGCCCGAAGACGTGACTGCCGTGGCAAACACGCACCTTCACGCCGACCACTGCGGCTGGAACACCGTTCGAAGAGGGAACGACCTCGTGCCGACCTTCCCGCGGGCTCGCTACTACGTGCAACGGGGCGAATTCGAAGTGGCGATGCACCCGAACGAGCGGACGCGCGCGACCTACCTGGCGGAGAACTTCGAGCCACTCGTGCGGACGGGGCAGCTGGAACTGGTCGAGGGCGAGGCGGAGATCATTCCGGGAGTGCGATTCCTGCCCACGCCAGGACACACGGCCGACCACGCATCGATCGTCCTCTCCTCGCGAGGGGAGACGGCCATCTATACGGGCGACCTCGTCCACCACCAGGTGCAGCTCGAGCGGCCAGCTTGGATCGCTGCGTTCGACATCCTCCCCTTGGTGAGCCTCGAGACGAAGAAGCGCCTGGCGGAGCGCGCCGTTCGAGAGCGGGCGCTCCTCATCTGCGTGCACAACGCCTTTCCGGGCGTCGGCCGGCTTGTGGAGCGGGATGGGGTACGCCGATTCGTCCCCGAGCCAGGCTTGACGGAGCCAGAACCGGCTCCGTAATCCCGATCCGAGACGCTTCCTGCACCATCGACCCGCGCTGCGGAGGGAGAAGGCGATGAGCATTCCCAGCCTCTACGACCTGATGTCGTACACGCCGCGGTGGCCAGCCGTCCGCGAACTGAACCTGAACGATGAATGGCGGGCGCGCTGGGTCGAAGAGGACACCTTGCCGCCCGGAGCCCCGGTGCTCTTCGCCTACGGCGCGGTCTTCTGCGGCGACCGCGGCTATGCCGTGCGCCCGGCGGGGAGCGACCAGCCGTGGGGCGCGCTCGAAGTGGCCGTGACGCTGGGTGAGGACCCGGCGGCGGCCGTCGCCGCTGCTGCGAAGGAGCGGACCGGTGCCGAGGGCGCGCGAACCGTGCTCGTCGGGTTCCTCGAATGCAAGGCCACGAGCCAGAACCCGGATTTCCCGGCGGGGACGCTCACCGTTCGGCCGCTCTACGTGGTGGCGGCACGGGAGGTGGGTGACCTGCCGGAGGGCTCGGCCTGGGAGCGGCGGCGCTTCCCGATCTCCGATTACCTGCGAGCCCTCCGGACTCGATATCCGGAGCTCGACGCCTACTTCGGCGAGGCAGGGCAGCGGTACCTGGTGCTGCGGTCGAAGGGGGAAGCCTGAGCCGACGCCTCAGCGTTCGCCGTAGATGCGGGTGAGAAACTCGTAGAGCGCCGGGTCGTAGAGCCGCAGCCAGCCCCTGTCCCGGTGTCCGGCGGGGTCGGCAGAAGCGAAGAAGGCTTGGGTCCCTTCGGCGAAGTACTCGTTCGAGTTCGTCGAAGCGTACTCTCCCTCGTACAGTCCGGCGCGCATCGCGTCGGCGTAGAGGTATCGCACCTCCAGATGCTCCTCGGGCGAAAGACCCCAGGAGTCGACGAGGTGGCCGAGCTCGTGGAAGAGGATGTTCAAGCCGCGACAGGGGCCGGAGCGCACGCCGAGAAGGTCGCGCTCCTCGACGGTGGCGACGGGATAATCGCCGGCGGCATCGGCGACGCCGCACACGTCTTCGAGGAAGGCAGCATCATCCCCCCGCAGGCAGCGGAATTCCGGCAGGTCGAGAACCGAGCGGCCGGCGGGCACGATGATGACGTAGGCTCCCGCTTCGGCGAGCGCCAGCTCGAGGTCGTTCCGGGCGAACACGCGCCGGATCGTCTCCTCCGCTACCCGGAAAGCCTCCGGGTCGACGTCGGCCGTGCCCACGATGGCGATCCCCGCCGCTTCGGCGATCTGGGTGTACTCGGGGTGGAAGGTGCGCCGCTCGCCCGGCTCCGGGGAGCGGAGGAGGCGGGTGCAAACATCGCCTGGCTCGCGCACCGCCGCTTCCGGTGTGGGCGCGGCGAAGAAGGCGACCGGCCCGCGGATGGAGGGGCCGGCGACAGCGATGGCGGCGGCGACGGCGACGGAGGTCAAAAGCGCAGCCGCGAGCGGCCAGAAGGTGGGCTCCCGGAGGAGGCGCACGGTAGGAGCATGGGTGATTCCGGGCGGGGCAGCAACCCGGTGCCGCCCCGCCGCTTCCTTAGTCGCTCTCGAGCCCCCAGCGCACCGTCACCTGGACGGAAATCGACGTCGTTCCCGGCTCGATGGGCGTGGCGACATCCGCGGCCGGCGCGCCACCGCGGCCGAGCTCCTTCGGTGTGGGCGGTGCCGACACGACCTCGTCGATCGTCACGGGTGCCCCGAGCCGCACCCCCGCGAGGGCGGCCAACTGCTCGGCTTTACGGCGGGCGTCGTTCATCGCTGCTTCCCGGGCCCGCTCCAGAACGGCATCCCGGTCCTCGACGTCGAAGGAGATCCCCTGCAGACGGGCAGCATCGCCACCCGCTTCCACCGCCGCGTCGAGGATTTCGCTCACCCGGGCGAGGTCACGCACCTTGATTTCCACCATGTTCGTGAACGTGTAACCGACGATGCGCGGCGCGCCCCGCTCCGGGTACTCGTACACCGGGTAGATGGCGAGCGCCGTCGTCTGGATGTCGCGTTCGGCGACACCGCGATCCTTCGCGGCCCGGATGATGGCGTTGGCGGCGGCGGCAGCGGCTTCCCGGGCCTCGCCAACCGTCGTCCGCTGCACCTCGACCCCGATGCCGATGCGCGCGATATCGGGCTCGGTGACGATCTCGCCGATGCCGGTGACGGTCAGGCCCGTTTGTTCGTTGGCCGGCACCACCACCGTCGTTTCGTCGCCGCAGGCAGCGGCAGCGAAGAGGAAGGCGGCGAGGAGCACGGTTAGAGTGAGAGGGCGCATTCAGGTCCTCCGCGAAAGGATGAAGGTGAGTGCCGTTGCTGCCGCGGTGACGATCCCGGCGGCGATGGCGAAGGGGAGCGGATCGAAGGGGCGCTCGCCGGTCGCTTTCGGCGCCGCGAGCGAAGCCCCTGGCGGCGGAGCTTCCTCCACCGCGTGGTCGTGGACCGCTGCTGGCGTGCCCGGGGAAGCCTCGGGAACGGGCGTTCCCTCGGTGGTCCGAACGTCAGGCGTCACGGCTGGGCCGAGGTAGCCGCCGTCCACGGGCGGGGATTGGCCCGCCGCGGCTACGTCGGAGGGTTCCGCCATCGGGGTCTGGCCAGGGCTGGGCGAGGATGCCACCACGGGCGGCGCGTGGTACGGCGAACCGGCCGCGGGTGCCTCGCCGCGCCCGTCCGGTTGGACACTCTCGGCGGCGCCGCCGGCCCCTCGATGCTCCTCGGGCGCGGCCGGCGGAGTCCTCTCCAGCGTGAACTGGAGCGTCAGGAGGACGCCGAAGGCGATGGCGCCCGCGAGGGCGAACGCCTGCGCCGCGAGCGTGGCGGCACGCCAAGCCAGCGCTGGGCGGGCCTCCCCACCCCGTCGCTCCACCATCGCCGGAGTGAGGAGGAAGCTTCGCGGAAGGGGAGGGCCCTCCAAGCTTCCGAGGAACGCCCGCACCTGGCGGAGCTCTTCGAGCTCCGCGCGGCAGCGGCCACACCTCGCCAGGTGGCGTTCCAAGCGGGCGCGCTGGCGTTCCGAAAGGGCGCCGTCGGCAGCCTCGTCGACGAGACGGCTCCAGCGGCGGTGCCCGAATGGCAAGAGGTTCATACCGTTCCTCGACCTTCACGACGTTCTTCGAGCCCGAAAAGTTCCGCCTGGGCGAGGAGGAGCTCCCGCAGGCGGCGGCGCGCTCGGAAGAGTCGGCTCTTCACCGTTCCGACCGGTTCGCCGAGGACGCGCGACGCCTCCTCGTACCCGTAACCCTGGACGTCGATGAGGACCACGACCGCGCGCTGTTCGAACGGCAGCTCCAGGAGCGCCTGTTGGAGCGCAGACCGGCGGGCCCGCTGCTCCGCTGCGGTGACGGGGTCCTCCGCGACGGTGTCCGTGCGAGTTCGTTCGGCGGCGCTGGTCTGCGCCTCGAGGGAGAGCGCCGGGCGGCGACGGCGGGCACGGAGCTGGTCCTTGGCCTGATTGGCGGCGATGCGCAGCAGCCACGCGCGGACGCTACCGCTGCGGAAGCCATGAAGGGCGCGGAAGGCGGCGATGAACGTTTCTTGGGTCGCGTCCTCGGCGGCGGTTCGCTCGCCCAACAATCGATAGGTCACGGCGTAGACGGCGCTCTGGTGGCGCTCGACGAGCCTGTTGAAGGCGTCCAGGCTGCCGTTCTTCGAAAGTAGGACCAGCTCCTCGTCGGTGAGATCGCCGATGCCGCTCATTGCTGGCGAGGGTAGGTCAACGCTGGGAAAGATGCGACCACCGCTTCGAAATCGGGCGCCGGGGAGGCTGTGATACGCTGAGATGACGATGCCGCGCCGAGACGATCCGTTCGAGGAACGCCCGGAGGAGGAACAGCAGCAGGAGGACGGGTGGTATTTCGACCTGCCGAGCGGCGCCTGGGACCGGACCCGTCAGGTGCACCGGCAGCTTCGCGAGCAGCTCCTCCAGGGAGAGGGCCGACGCGAGGAGAAGGTCGAGCGCGACCCGTTCACCGGCCTCCCCGTCGAGAAGCCGAAGGGGCTGTTCGGACGGTTCCGCCGGCGGAAGCCGCGACTCCCCGAGGACCTCGAGCGCGAACTGAAGATCCGGGAGCAGCAGAAGCGAGGCAAGCGCTCCGCCGAGGAGGGTGACTGGTCGACCGAGGGAGCGGCGTTCGCCATCGACCGTCTCCGCGACGAGGCACCGCTCATCGTTCGGCCCACCGCCCCACCACCCCCGCCTCCCGAGCCGGAGACCGAGGCCCCTGTTTCACGCTGGGAGCAGATCTTCGGTGGCGTGGAGGAGACGGAAAGCCCCCTCGAGGCGATGCGGCGGTGGGCCCGAGGCGAACGTCTGGGACCGGCCGAGCCGTCCATAGCCGAGGAGCCCCCTCGGGACGAGGACGTGGGCGCTCCGGAGGAGGCGGAAGAGGAGCCGGACCCGATCATCGAGTTCATGAGCCACGAGCTCGCGCGGAGGGCGCGCGCACGGTGGGAGCAGGAGCATCCTGCGGAGCCGCTCGCGACCTTCACCGAGGAGAGCGAAGGGGAGCCGGAGGAGGAACACGCGCCGGAGCGGGAGCCGCTCCCCTTCGCGCGGGCCGACGAGGCCGCGGAGGCGCAGCCGCCACGGCAGATGCGCTGGGAGGATGCGTTCGGCAAGCCCGCCAGTGAAGAGGAGGGCTTCGAGGCGATGCGCCGCTGGGCGCGCGGCGAGCCCCTCGCCCACGGCGCGGGCTGGGAACGGTTCGAGAGCCGCCAGGCCGCGGCTTCCGACCGGGAGCCGGACGAGCCCCGCCCCGTGGATGCACCGCCGGCCGAGCCCCGGCGGCGGAGCGTTTTCGGACGGCTCTTCGGCAGGGGCGGCCAACCAGCGCCCGAGCCGTCCGTAGAGACATCGCTCGAAACGTGGGCCCGCGAGACGGAGCCCGCTGCCGAAGCCGAAGCGGCCGACGAGGAAGGCGCGGGGTGGGCGCCTGTCGAGAGGAACGCGCAGGCTCCGGCGTGGGAGGCGGCGGGGTTCGAGGACTCGACTGACCTCGAGTGGCAGACGGAAGTTGTCGAGGTGCCAGCCGAAGAGGAGCCGGACAGCGTCACATCGATACTCGAAGAGGAAGGCTGGAGCTGGGACCCCGAGCCGGTTCCCCAGCTCTCCTCCGAGCTGCCGACGGGGAACGCAGCGGCCACGGCCGCCGCGGAGACCCCGAGCTGGGAGGCGTGGGACTTCGACGCAGAGACCGCCCACTCCGAAGTCGCCGCCGAGGAGCCGCCGCGCGCGGCCTCGTCCGTCGAAGCCCCGGACTCCTCCGAGCCTGCGGTATCCGACTGGAGCGCTGGCGGGCAAGCATCGCGCCCCTCGGCGCCCGACGAGGGTGCCGACAGCGCCCTGCCCCTGGCGTGGGACTGGTCCGACTTCGAAGCGGAGGGGGCGGACGCCACGGCGGAGGCCGAGGCGCGGAGGTCCACGGAGGAGCCCGAAGCCGCGACCCCCTGGGAGTGGTTCGAGGCTGCCGTCCAGGAGGAGCCGGCCGCGGGACCGCCGCAAGCCGAGCCCGCCGCGGCCGGCGAGGAGCGCCAGGCCGGCGACCGCTCCTGGTGGGACGTGTTCGACACGGCCACGGGTGAGCCCACCAAAGAGGCCCCGTCCGCCGGCGAGTGGGAGCATTCGGCACCTCCCGAGAGGGACGCTCAGGCCCCGGCGGAGCCGGCAGCAGCCGCGGAGGCCGCACCGAGTGCCGATACGGGCGACGAGCTGCTCGCGGCCTGGGACCAGATCGCCGCCGAGAGCGGCGTCGACCCCTCGGCCCCGCCACCGCCGCCGATCCGGAGCTCGGCTTTCCGGCGGCCTTCCCCGTGGGAGATGGCCGGCCGGCACGCGGAGACGCCGCCGGGCGAAAGCGCTGTTGACGAAGCGGACGAGAGCGGCCCTGCCTCGGCGCGCGAGGAACCCCAGCCCGCCGCCGAGGAGCCGGTCTGGGTGCCGGCGGAGTCGGAGGGGAAAGACGAGGAGGACATCATCCTGAAGGCGTTCGAGGCGCACGCCGCAGCCGCCCCCGAGGAAGCGGAGGCGGAGCCCGCCCCCGTCAGCGAGGGGAGGCGGCGGCTTTCCCTGCGCGACCTCCTCGGCGAGGACGCCGACGACCTCCTCGCCGCAGCCGACGAGGCGGACGAGCCCGTCTCCTTCGCGCAGACCCACGGCTGGATGCCCCAATCCGCTTCGGGCCGCCTCGAGCGCGATGAATGGACGCCGGTCGGGTTCGAATCGGAGGCAACGCCCTTCGAGACGCCCGTCCCGACGGAAGCCGAAACTGCCCAATCAGCTCCGCGGAGGCGAGTGAACTGGGTGCGGGAGGTCGTGGAGATCGGCCTCATGGCCGTCCTCCTCTTCCTCTGCATCCGGGCTACGTTTCAGAACTTCCAAGTCGATGGCACGTCGATGTACCCGACGCTCGTCGACGGGGAGTTCCTGCTCGTGAACAAGCTCGCATACCAGACGATCGACCTGGAGCGCCTGAGCACCTTCCTGCCCTTCATCGACCCGGGCGACGACGGGAAGGTGTACGTCTTCGGTCCGCCCCAACGGGGCGACATCGTCGTCTTCCGCGACCCCACGAACCCCTCGGTGGACCTGATCAAGCGGATCATCGCCTTGCCGGGCGAGAAGGTCGAAATCGCGGACGGGAAGGTGTACATCAACGACCGCCTGCTGGAAGAGCCGTACGTGCAGGGCCAGTGGTTCGGCGACCGGCCAGCGGCCATCGTCCCCCAGGGCCACTACTTCGTGTTGGGCGACAACCGCGATAACAGCAAGGACAGCCGCAGCCCGCAGATCGGCTACGTTCCGGAGGACCTGATCATCGGGAAGGCCATCATCACTCTCTGGCCGCGCGACCGTTTCGGCCTGGCGCCGAACGACGGCGGACGTCTCCTCGACGAAGCGCCGTCCGCCCAGAGCGCCAGGCACGTGGACTGAACCCCGGCCGGAGCGTACAGTCGCCACCGTGACTTTGGATGCACTGGCGCTGCTCGAGGGGCGCGGGGCGGTGCTGCGCGGGCACTTCGTCCTCACCAGCGGCCGCCATTCCGACACGTTCATCGAGAAGTTCCGCCTCCTCCAGTGGCCCGATGTGACCGAAGCGCTCTGCCGAAGGGTCGCGGCCGCCCTGGCATCGACGGCACCGACCTGCGTCGCAGGTCCCACGACGGGCGGCGTCATCGTCGCCTACGAAACGGCGCGGCAGCTCGGTGTGCGGGCGCTCGTGGCCGAGCGGAGGGAGCACGGCCCGGGCCGCGAATTCCGGCGCGGCTTCGAGCTGGGGCCGGACGACCGCTGCCTCGTCGTCGACGATGTGCTGACGACGGGCGGTTCCCTGCGGGAAGTGCTCGCCGCGGTGCGAGAGCGCGGGGCGGCCATCGCCGGCGTCGGCGTCCTCGTCGACCGTACCGGAGGCGGAACCGATTTCGGGGTTCCCTTCGCCTCGGCCCTGGCCCTCACGGTGCAATCGTGGGAGCCGAACGCCTGTCCCCTCTGCCGCGAGGGCATTCCGGCAACGGAAACGTAAGGGGGCTGTCCTCGGGCGTTGCACGGCGATCGTACAATCGCCACGTGCGCGCCCTGAGGCCGGCCGGCAGCGACCCCCGCTTCCTGGTGAAGGCGCTCTCCGAAGCATCGGGCGAGCTGAGGGAGCTACTGGAGAGCGTCCCCCGGAGCCAGCTCCACCGCAGGGGCGCCCCGCCCGACGAAGACTGGACGCTCGCCACCCTCGCCTACCACCTCTGCGAGGTCGAAGAAGGCGTCGGCCGCCAGCTGGGCGTTCTCCTCACCGCCCGCGAGCCGGTGATCCCCCACGTGGACCTCGATGACATCCCCGATCCCGAACTGGCCCGGGAGGTCGACGCCACCGAGTTGGTGGAGCGGTTCGGATGGACGCGTCGGCGGACAACCTACGTGTTGTGGGACCTGGACGACCGCGACTGGCAACGAGCCGGAATCCACCCCTACCGCGGGCGGGTGACGGTTGCCGACCTGGCTCGGGAGCTGTACCAGCACGACCTGGAGCACCTCTGGCAGGCCCGGCGGATGACCGAATCGCTGGCGAGCGCACGGCCGTGACCGTTGGCCCCCGGTTCCGCCTCGTTCCCCCGGAGGCGCTGCGCTGGAGCGCAGGAGGCGAGGCCCCCTGGCTCGCGGAGTTCGGGACCGATCTCGAGGCCGTGGTGCGCGCCACCGCGTCGCTCGGGCTGAGGTGCGCGCTCGAAGGGGAGCGCGTGCGGTTGATGGCGCCCCGCTCGGCCCTCGAGGCCCTGCGGGACGAGCTCGCCCGGCGAGGCGCCAAAGGGGCGACGGAGGCGCTCGCCCGCGCTCTCGAGCCAGTACGGGTCTGGCGACTCCGGGGAATCGACTTCCCGCTCGACCGGCCCATCGTGATGGGCATCGTGAACGCCACCGACGACTCGTTCTCCGGCGACGGCGTCGGCCGCGACCCCGCCCGAGCCATCGAACGGGGCATCGCGCTGGCCGAGGCAGGAGCGGACATCATCGACGTCGGTGGGGAGTCGGCGCGAGCCGACCGGCCTCAGGCCGATCCGCGGGAAGAGGGGACGCTCGTCGCCCAGGTCGCGGAAGGGCTCGCCGCGCACGGTATCGCAGTTTCCGTGGACACGTACAAACCCGAGGTCGCTCAGGCCGCCTTGGCAGCGGGGGCCGTGCTGGTGAACGACATCAGCGGCTTGACGCTCGGTACGGGCGCCGCCGAAGCGGCACGGGCCGTCGGCGCGGGGTACGTGCTCAACTTCTCGTACGAGCGCCCCAAACGCCGGCCGAACCCCCCGCCGCAGTACACCGACGTCGTGCTCGAAACGCTGGCCTGGCTCGAGTCCCGTCTCCCGCAGCTCTGGCGACTGGGCCTGGCTCCGGAACAGGTCGCCATCGACCCGGGGATCGCCTTCGGAAAGAGCCACGACGAGGACCTCCAGGTGCTCCGGCGGCTCGGGGAGTTCACTTCGTTCGGCCTCCCGCTCCTGCTCGCCCACTCGCGGAAGAACTTCATCGGCAGCGCGACCGGGCGGCCTCCCGACGACCGTGACCTGGAGACCCACGTCGTAACGGCGTTCGCCTACTGGCACGGAGCCCGCATCTTCCGGGTACACGATGTCGCCGGGGCACGACGGGCGCTGGCCATGGCCGAGGCCTTGGCCAGCCGCCCGCCGGGAGCCTTCGCGCCCGACGCCGGGAGCTGGCCTTGGGCCCGCGACGCGCGCGCCCCTCACGCCGCCGGGCCGGGTGCGGCCACACCGCCCCCACCAGGCCAGCGATGGTAGGCTACCGGGTGGCCGCCTCGAGCTCCGGGTACCGTGGCCAGGCCCCGACGCCCTCGATCCACCACGAGGGCGTGGCGATGGCTGCATCGCGGGCCAGCTCGTACACCGCCCCTGCGGTCGTATCGACGATCAGCAGCGCGTACTCCGTGCCGGAACGGTAACGGGATGCCAGGACCCACCGGCCATCGGGCGACCAGCCGGTAAGCATGACGGGGGTCCCTCCCGGGAAATGGGCCACCTCCCGCCGGCCCTCTCCGGCGAAGACGTAGAGGCGCGAATCTCCGAAGTCGAGCCAGGCGATGCGGCCGTCCGGCCCCATGATGCCCTCCGGCCCTCCGGAGACCGTACGCTCGCTCACGGCGATGCCGGTAGGCCGCAGGCTCCCGTCGGCAAGGCTCACGACGACCCACTGCGGTTCG
This sequence comes from bacterium HR29, assembly GCA_002898215.1. GTDB lineage: Bacteria > Chloroflexota > Dehalococcoidia > Tepidiformales > Tepidiformaceae > HRBIN29. The sequence continues at coordinate 1,122,641 of BEIF01000001.1, forward strand.
AAGGGAGTCGGGACGGGAGGGATCGCAGTGGGCGGAGCGGGGACCGGGGAGGGAGCAGGTAGCCCGCCCGTGCGCATCGCCAAGGCCACGGCACCGGCTTCCATCCAGGCGACAGCGCTCACGGAGAAGGGCGGAACGCAGGTGGACTCCTCAGCGGATGCCCCCGACGCCTCGGCGATGACGAGGCATCCGTCGCTTCGGAGGTAGGCGATACGGCCGGGGATGTCCGGATTCGGGCGGTCGCGGAGCGACGGGAACTCCGAGCCTCGGCTGACGCCGGCCGTGAGGGCGAGGAGCGCGGCGATGGCGATGGCAGCGACCGCAGCGATGACTCCCGCCGTGTAGAGCAGGTCACGCCTCGTGCGCATCGGGCGCCCTCCGCCCCGGCGCAAGGAATCGAGCGAGGAGGAGAACGGCGCCGAGCACGACAGCGCCGGAGAGGATGAGGGCAACGGGGGCGCCGAGCTCCTCTTCGAAGTACTCGAAGATGATGTCCACCAACCCGACGAAGAGGCCGATCGTCGCCACGGCCGTGAGCGCTACCGAACGGCGAACGGCCGACCAGGCGAGGAGGAGGACGGCGAGACCCACGGTCGCCGTTTCCGCCCAGAGCACCTCCCCCTCCAGACCGGCCATGAAAGCGCCGAAGAGGCAGAGCCCGGCGAAGGCCGGACGCGCCACCCGTTCGGGTACGGCGAGCCCGAGCTCCGCGAGGACGAACCCGAGGACGCCCGCAGCGAGCACGCCCAGCCCTTCGTCCCCAGGCCCGGCGACGTCCCGCCATGCGCCCGCGGCGAAGCCGAACGCGCCGAGTGCGCCAGCGAGCCCGAGCACCGTGAGCGGATGCGGCTGGAGGGCCCACACGAGCAGGACGGCGCCGAGCGCGGCTCCGGAGCCCGCGAGCCCCACGACCCGGTCCGAAGCGCCGGCCTCGTTGGCGATGACGGCCACCGTGCCGCCCACGAGGGCAGAGGCGACCACCCATGCCACCCGCGCCGCGCGGTGTAGCGGCTCGCCAGACGAGCGCATCAGCCCGAAGCCGAGCGCAAACCCCAGGAGAGACGGCAGCGCCACGACCAGGATGCGCGCCCAGGAAGCAAGCCCCTCCCAGCTCTGGGCGATGAGGGCGAACACGCCGACCGAGGCGAGGGCAACGCCGAGATAGGCGAGCACCTCGAAAGCGAATTCGCGGGTGGGCGAACGGGCTGCCCGTCGCTCACGCTCGAAGCTGGCGATCCTCGCCGCCGTGCCGCTATCGAGGAGGCCGGCGGCCTGCCACCGCTCGAGGTCCTCTTCCAGCCTCGACATCGGGCGAACAGTACCACATGAGTGGAACGCGCCGCAACCGGGATTCGCTCATCGAGGAGAAGCGCCTAATCGTTCGTGCACCGCAGAGCGCACCGCCGCTGCCATCTCGACATTCTCGAGCAACGAATCCTGCACCATGATGAGGTTGAGGTGGTCGGCGCCCTCGCCGACGTACGGAAGGAGGAAGTCGGCAACATCCTCGATGGTTCCGTACGGGGTGGTGCGCTCGAACCGTTCGAAGGGGATGCGGTAGGTGGCTTCCATCGCAGCAGCGACGCGGGCGCGGGCTTCCTCGCGGGAGGGGGCGACGCTGCACCAGAACTGCATGCCAAACGAAAGGTGCGCAGGATCCCTGCCTGCGGCCACGGCCTCCTCACGGACGCGGGCCCGCGCAGTCGCGAATCGCTCGGGGGTGAACCAGATCCCGATGTACCCATCGCCAAGGCGCCCCGCACGGCGCCACGCCGCCTCGCTCCGACCTCCGACGAGGATCGGGATGGGGCGGAGCGGCTTCGGGTACACCGTCACGCCGCGGAGCTGGAAATGCCGCCCCGCGTACGTTACGTCATCTTCGCTCCACAGGCGGCGGAGGATGGCAATGGCTTCGTCGGCTCGGCGCCCTCGGGTTCGGGGGTCCACTCCACAGCTCTCGAACTCGTGGGGATCTTCGCCGCCGACGCCGACACCGAACACGAACCGCCCCATGGAGAGCTGGTCGAGCTGGGCGCACTGCAGCGCCACCGGCACGGGATGGCGTAGCGGCAGGAGGTAGACCGAGGTACGCAGCTCGATTCGCTCCGTGACCGCGGCGATGGCCGTCAGGGTGACGAGGCCGTCGTTGCCGAACCCGTAGAAAGTGACGTGGTCTCCCACGACGACCGCGTCGAGCCCCAGCGCTTCCGCTCGCCGCGCGGCTTCCAGCGTCTCCTGGCCGGTGACGCCGATGCGGACGTCCCAGCTGCGAACGAGAACACCCACCTTCGGGAGTTGGGGCATCGCCTACCTCCGGGGCAGCCGCTCGCCCGGTGAGCGGCGTTCGTTAACACTGGCGTGTGACGCTTACGATGAGTGACCACCGATGGAGAGCGTACCCGATGAGCGAACGCGCGGCCCGCAGCCCGATGGTCTTCGACCAGGCATTCCTGACCGACGTCGAGGGCGTCACGGAGGTCCTGCTCGTGCGGCACGCGGAACAGTTCGTGGCTGATTGGCGGAACGGGCCTGTCGGGGACATCTTCGACCCGCCGCTTTCGGAACGGGGAGCGCAGCAGGCGCGGCTGGTGGGTCTGCGGTTCGCGGCGGAGACCGTGCACGCCGTCTATAGCAGCCCCCTTCGGCGAGCGCTCGACACGGCTCGGGAGATCGCCCGCCATCACCGCCTCGAGCCGAAGGTGCTCGACGACCTGCGAGAGGTGGAGATCTTCCGGGATTTACCGAAGGAGAAGCCCGCGGTCGAAGTCCTGGGAGAAGCGCTGCTGCGGGGGATACGAGCGCGGATGCTGCGTGAGCGGAAGTGGGACGTCTACCCCTACTCCGAATCCAGCTACGAATTCCGGAAGCGAACCGTGAACGCCATCGAGTCCATCATCGCCGAGAACGAGGGGAAACGGGTCGTGGTCGTTTGCCACGGGGGCGTCATCAACGCCTACGTGGGGCACATCATCGGCGTGGAGTACGACATGTTCTTCCGGCCGGCGCACACCTCGGTGAACATCGTCGCCGCCGGCGACGGAATTCGAGCGTTGCACTGCTTGAACGACGTCCATCACCTCCGCACCCCCGAGGGAAGCTTCGTCTCGCATTGACCGAAGCGCGAAGGCTGCGCGCCCGTTAGGATGAGGGACGCGCCCGACCGGGACGGCGGGCAGCCTTCACTGTTCGGAGTACGCACACCATGCCTGTCGCTGACTTCTCGCTCGCGGGGAAGGTCGCCATCGTTACCGGCGGCAGCCGCGGCATCGGCCGAGCCATCGCCATCGCCCTGGCCGAGGCGGGGGCCGACGTCGTCGTGGCGGCGCGGAAGCCGGAATCGCTCGAGGAGACGGTCGCCGAGATCGCCAAGACCGGCCGCCGGGCTCTCGCCGTTCCGACCAACGTCCGCGAGACCGAAGCGTTGCGCAACCTCGTCGCCGAAACGAAGCGGCAGTTCGGTCGGCTCGACATCCTCGTCAACAACGCCGCCACCAACCCCGTCTTCGGGCCCATCGCCAAGCTGGAGGAGCGGACCTGGGACACCATCATGAACACGAACGTGAAGGCGGCGTGGCTCCTCTCCACGTTCGCCCGAGAGGTGATGCTCGAGAACGGTGGCGGCAGCATCGTGAACGTGAGCTCCACCGGCGGGCTGCGAGCCTCCCTGGGGCTGGGCTGCTACTCGGTCTCGAAGGCGGCGCTCATCATGCTCACCCAGGTGCTCGCGAAGGAGTGGGGTCCGGAAGGAATCCGGGTGAACTGCGTGGCACCGGGTCTCATCAAGACCGAGTTCTCGCGGGCGCTCTGGGAGAACGAGCAGATCCTGCAAACCACGGTGTCCCAGAACCCGCTCCGCCGGATCGGCTTCGCCGAGGAAGTCGCGGGGGCGGTGGTGTACTTCGCCTCCCCTGCATCCTCCTACACGAACGGCCAGACCCTCGTCATCGACGGGGGCGGGCTGGCCTGAAGGGGGTGGTCGGGTGGCGAGATGGCCGCGCGCGCTGGGGCGGGTGGCGGCCGGCTGGGGCGCCGGCACCGCCCGCCGCAGCGCGCGCATTGCCCGACGGGCGGCGGTGACGGCGGCCGTGGCCGCCGCCGTCGCCGCCGCCCTGGTGGTGCTCGATGCCCTGTTGCTCGAGGACGACGACCGCTCCGACGGAGGCAGGTGACGGGAACGCCCTCTTAGCGCCGCGCCCAGATCTTGCGGCGCTCCCAGCAGTGCTGGCAGACGCTCTTCGGCTCCTCGCGCCGCCGGTACCCGTCGAACACGGGGTAGAGCCGCTCCTCGAGATGCTCCGGGCAGAACTGGCCCTGGCAGAGGGAGCAGACGTACCCCCACCGGCCTTCGCAGCCGTCAACGCCGCACACGCCCGCCCGATTCCGCTCTGCCACGAAGGCGCGATACCCGAGGTGCCGCTGGAGGTCGTCCCACTTCTCCCGACACTCCCGCCGAGCGCACACCGCCTCGTGTTCGGCAAGGAAGTACGCGTGCCCATCGCAGAAGTGCCGGGCGCAGTACTGGCAGACGTGGGCGGCCTGTTCGGAGCATCGGGAGAACAGCCCGCCGACTTGGCAGCGGAGGCTGGCCGCAGAGCGACCGTTGACCGAACGCGAGACCATCGACGCCATGCTGCGACGGAGGAGGCTACGGGGTCAACGGCCGACCCACAGGCAGGCGCCAGGGCCGCCCCGCACGGCGTACTCAGCCACAGCCGTGCCGCTGGCAACGTCCAGCACGAGCAGGCGATCGTCGCCAGTGGCCGTCACCGCGAGGTAGCGTCCGTCGGGGGAGCGGCAGAGCCCGTCGGGGAGTTGCCCGACGCGCACCCGCCAGACGAGCTCTCCATCGGCCACGCGGTAGACTGCAGCCTGGCCACTCCCGCTGAGGGCGACCGCCGCCAGCCCCTCCCCGAGGTCAGCAACTCGGACGGGCCGTGGCCCGACAGGCACGATGCGGGCGGCACCGGGCTCGGCGAGCGGCACGAACGCCAGGGCTCCCGCCTCGGTGAGCGCGGCGGCGAGAGCGCTGCCCACGACGGCTACGGATTCGGGCATCCCGCCTGGAGCCGTGACGACGCCCTCCCCGATCCTCCGCACCGTTCCGGAGCGACTTTCTGCGACGAAAAGGTCGCCGGCGAAGGACGCCAGTGCATGGGGCGTTTCGCCGACCCGCCAGCGACGGCGCTCGGCGAGGGTCACCGGGTCGATGGCAACGACCTCCTCCGCGCGGTCGAGCGAGACGGCGAGCTGCCCCTCCCACCAGGCGATGCCGTGGGGTTCGCCGGGAAGACGGAGGGTGCGCAACAGGGCCAGGCTTGGGAGCTGGACCTCCGCGAGAAGGTCGGCCCGGCCGAGGGTCACGTATACCCGATCGCCGACGATGAGGAGCTCGTGCGCCGCGCCCGGAAGGACCACGCTCCGCTGCCCGCCTGTGCCCACGTCGAGGGCGACGAGCGCCGGCTCCCGAAGCGTCGCGACCAGGACCGTGCCTTCGGGCGGAGGGAGCGGCCGCCCCGACGGCTGTCGGGAGGAATCCCGCGCCCAGACGATGGCGAGCAGCATCACCGGGATGATGGCCAGGGTCGCGAGGCGTCCGAGCTGTTGCGCGCGCATGGGCCCTTTGGCCGGGGGCGAGGGCCGTTGCGCCCTCGCCCCCGAACGCATCAGCGGATGATGTTCACCAGATCCTGAAGCATCTGGTCGGTGGCGGTGATGACGCGCGAGTTCGCCTGGAAGCCGCGCTGGGCGAGGATCATGTTGGTGAACTGCTGGGCGAGGTCGACGTTCGACGCCTCGAGGGTGCCCGTCTGGACCACACCGCGGCCACCGGTGTTCGGAGGCCCGATGATGGGGTCTCCGGAGGCGGAGCTGGGGCTCCAGAGGTTCTGGCCGGCACGCTGGAGGCCGCCGGGGTTGACGAAGTTGGCGAGGGCGATCTGGCCGATGACGCGGTTGGCGCCATTGGAGTAGATGCCGGAGATCTCGCCGCTCGAGCCGACGGCGAAGCTGACAAGCGTCCCTGCCGGGAAGCCGTCCTGGTTCGTCATGGTGAGCTGGCTCTGCCCACCGAACTGGGTCACGCCGAGGAAGTTCACCGTGAACTCGAGGGGGACGGCCGCATCGGTGGGAAGGGTTCCCAGGCTGAACTCCAGGAGGCCGTCGTTGGGGTTGGTGAGCGCGCCCGTCGTGTTGTCGAAGACGAGCTGGCTCGGCGAGGGCGTGACGCTCACGAGCGGAGTGGCGGGGTCGCCGTCGTCGTCGTAGTAGGCGGTGACGTTCCACGTGTTGGGAGCGGCGTCCTTCTCGAACTCGATGCGGACGGAATGCGGGTTGCCGAGGGAATCGTAGACGGTCACGGTGGTGGTGACGGTGGCGCCGGCGGCGGTGCCCGCGTCGAGGTTTCCGGCCAACGTCATCTGCGTGGTTTGCTGGGCGCTGATGCGAGTGCCGAAGGGGATCTCCAGCGGTACGAGCGGGCCCTCGGTATCGATGGCGCCGGTAGCGTCGGCCATCCAGCCCATCACCCGGAGGCCGTTCGAGGGGTTGATGAGCCCACCGTCGACACCGATGTCGAAGGCGCCATCGCGCGTGTAGTAGTAACGCTGGCCGTCGAAGACGACGAAGAATCCGTCGCCTTGGATGGCGAAGTCAGTCAGCTTCCCCGTCGACTGGAGGGAGCCTTGGGTCATGATGTTGTCGATGCCCCCCAAGGTCATGCCGAGGCCCACCTGGGCGGGGTTCACGCCGCCGCGCCCCTGCTGAGGGGAGCTCGCGCCGCGAAGCTGCTGCGAAAGGATGTCCTGGAAGGTGATGCGACTGGCTTTGAAGGCCGTCGTGTTCACGTTGGCGATGTTGTTTCCGGCGACGTCCATGAAGGTCATGTGGTTGCGAAGGCCGGAGATGGCGGCGAAGAGGGAGCGCATCATGGGGGGAAGGCACCTCCTGCGGTGATCGTCTCGGGCCCTCCGGCGCGGCGGACCGGGCCCAGGCTCGGATTCAGGCGATGACGACGCTGTCGATGTTCGTGAAAACCCGTTCGGCACCTCCTTCACGGTGATTGAGCGCAGTTACGACCGTCCGCTGGCGGACGTCGACGACGAAAGCGAGCTCGTCGAGGACCACGACGGCTTGGCGGGCGCCCTTCGCCGCGGCCGACTCGACGGCGTTCGCGAGGCGAGCGCCCCGCGCCGGGTCGAGCTGCAGGTCGCGACGCTCGATGCGGCGCTGCGCGTGCCGGCTGAACTCGAGCCGGCGGACGGCGAGGTCCAGCTCTGCCCCGAAGCTGCCCGTGCGCGCGGGCGCGGCCGGCGCGCTGTGAGCGGGAAAAGCCGGGAGCGACGAGTCGAGCCGCACGCGCATCGCTACCGCACCTCGACAACGGAGAAGAGGTCGACGACCTTGCTTCCGATGAGGAGCATCGGGACGCCGTCAGGCCCGACGACCACCCGGTCGACGACCCCGCGCACCTCGCGCCCGACGTTCTGCACGTCCTCGGCCGCCGCCTTCACGCGCTCGTCCGCGTTCACCTGCTCCCGTTGGGCGGAGGTGAGCTGGGCGAACGGTGCGCCGAAGAGCTCGCGGGCCACCAGGTCGCGCACGACGTCGATGGCGACGCTTTGGCGGCCGACGACCTCGCGGCCGATGAGGCCAGCGGCGGCGGTGAGCTCGGAGATCCCCTGCATCGCCTTCATGCCCTCGGCGACGATGCGCATCTGGTTCAAGGCCTCGAACTGGGCCATCTGGGCGATGAAGTCGGTGTCGCTCTGAGGGTCGAGGGGATTCTGGTTCCGAAGCTGGGCCACGATGAGCTTCAGGAAATCCACCTGGTCGATGCCCTGCTCGGAGACCCCGTTCGACGGCTGGTAGGTGGCGTTTCGGAGAGCGGTGACCGGGTCGACCTGGAACGTGGACATGCGCACAACCTCCTACGCCCAGGCCACGAGGCGGCCATCCGGGTTGTAGGCGAGCCTCGCCCGCCGCTGGAGGGGCGACACAGGCCGCGATTCGATGCCGAGAAGGGCACCGAAGCTCCCGTCGGCGCGAATTGGGGGCTCGTGCCCCTGTCCGCTGCGCCTACCGGTGCCGTTACCCGCGAGGTCGATGGCAAGCCCGGCGAGGGCGAGACCCCGCTGGCCGAGCTGCGCCTCGAAGGCAGCCCGGTGCGCCACGAAGAGCTGGAGCGTTTCGGGGCGGTCCACTCGAACGTCGATGTGGAGTCCGTCGGCGCCGCGTTGGATACGGATGACGACGTCGCCGAGCTCGGGCGGGTCGAGCTGGATGCGGGCCTCGCTGCCCTGCCGGTCGAGCTCGACGACGGCATCGACGACGGGGCGCAGCGGCTCCGGCAGCGTCGCTGCCTCCGGCAGGGTGGCGCCGGTTTCGTCGCTCGCCGCCGGCGCGGAGCTGTGCGCCCCGGCCGGCGGGGTGCTGCCAGGAGCGGCGACGGAACGTTGCACCGCGGAGTGCTCGTCGGCGTGGGCGCGCGCCTCCTCCGCCGCACGGGGAAGGCCGCGGGCGCCGCGCTCCGTCGGGGGAAGCGCCTGTACGAGGTCCCGCACCTCGGGCCCGCGGCCGGGCCGCGTCCCGTGCTCCGGGCGTCCCTCTCCTCCCACAGGGGCGTGCGAGTGGGGTTCGGACATCCGCGCGCTCCCGACGGTGCGGACCGCGCGCGAATCGCCAGCGGGCGGCCCCGGAGGCGGTGGCTCCGGCGCCGGGGCGTCCGTTGTCGGAAGGAACGAGGTCTCGCCCTCGGCCTTGGAAAGGAGGAGCGCTCCCGACGCGCCCTCGGGGCGTTCGGCCGGCGGTGGGGTCTCTCCTCGGTCGCTCAGCGGGAGCTCTGCCCTCTCACCATCCGAGGACGGCCGCAGCGGCGGGGATTCCGCTCGGATGTTCCCCCCGGCCTCCGGCACTTCGTCCCCGAGTGCGCCCCCACTCCCGTCGGGCAGCCCCGACCCTGGCCCAGTCGCGGGCGAGGGGCCCTCCGCCAGCGTCCCACGCCCCGCCAGCTCGGAGACGGCACCGCTGGGAAGGGCGGCCGCGAACAGCCGGCGCGCAGCGGGCTCGGCACTATTCCCGGTCAGACCCGAGGAGGGTGGCGCGCCCTGGGGCACTTCCGACGAGCTGATGGCGAGGGCAGGCACGGGCGATAGGAGGACGGAGACGGCCGCCACAGGCCCGGTACCGTCCCCTTCCTTCTGGGCGGTGCCTTCAGGGTTGGCGTCCGCGGGCGCCGAAACGGGGACGCTCCCTTCGCTCTCGCCCTCGGAGGGCAGGAGGCCAAGGATGAGGGTGGCGAAGGAGCTGCCCGCGATCGTCCCGCCCCACGGGAGGTGCAGCGGGACAGAGGCCGGGGAAGCGACGTCGGGCGAAGTGACTACGGGAGGAGGAGCGAATGCAACGAGCGGTGCGTCCATCAGATCTGCATCCTGGCGATGTCCTGATACGCCTCGACCACCTTGTTCCGCACCTCGGTTGCGAGGCTCACGGCAAGGCTCTCCATTTCGAGGGCGATCATCACGTCGTGCAGCTCCACGTCCTGGCCGGCGGCGAGGGCTTCGACCTTCGCGTTCGCGGTGTCGCTGACGGCCTGGAGCTGCTGGAGCGCTCGGCCGAGCAGCTCGGCGAAGCCCACCGAACCGGCAGTCTTGTCACGTGTTCCAGCCTGAACCTGGGTGAGGGCGTTCTGAATCCGGCCGATCTCCATGCTTCACACCTCCACGTCCCGATGAGGCCCGGGTAGTTCACCGATTGCCGATGTCGAGCGCCCGGAGCGCCATCTGCTTGATGGCGTTCAGAACCGTCGCGTTCGCCTGGTAGGAACGGTTCGCCGAAACGAGGTCGGTCATCTCGGTCACCAGGTCGACGTTCGGGAGCTCCACGTAGCCATCGGCGTTGGCGTCGGGATGCGCGGGGTCGTACACCTGACGGGTCGGCGTGACGGCGTCGATGCCGACCTGGGTGAGGACGACCCCTGCGGTGGGCGCGCCAGTGAACCGGCGGATGAAGGCGGCGAACGGGACCTGGTCCGCCGAAGCGAAGCGGACGACGTGGCGGAGATAGGGGCCGCCTTCGGGGGTTCGGGTTGTGTCGATGTTGGCGACGTTCGCGCTCACGACGTCCATGCGTACCCGCTGGGCGGTGAGGCCGGACGTAATCGCGGAAATGGTGCTGACGAAGCCCATGGCATGCCTCCTCTCAGGCGCCGCGGATCACGTTCCGCAGTTGGGCGAACTTGTGGCTGATTGCCGTCGCCGCAGCCTGGTAGCGGGCCTGCGTTTCGAAGAGCAGGACCATCTCCTGGTCGATGTCGACGGTGTTGGCGTCGAGGCGGGAGCTGGCGAGTCGCTGGGCGGCCTGCAGCGAGAGCCCACCAGCGGAGGGAGGCGTCGCGATGTGACGCGGGTCGGTGACGGCGAGGGTTTGGCGGGCCGTTCCGAGCTCCCGCTGGAGGGCAGCTTCGAAGTCGACCACCTTCCGCTGGTACCCGGGGGTGTCGATGTTCGCGATGTTGTCGGCGATGGCCTGGCGGCGCTGGGCGAGCCCGTCGAGCCAGGCGGAGATGGTCTCGAAGGCGCGGTCGCCGAAGATACGCATCAATCCTCCTCCTCGTCGCTGTGTCCGCCGCGGGCGCGCCACCAGCGGACCGTGGCGAACTCGTCGAGCCGCTCCATGGCGCGGCGGCGCTCATCCTGGAGCCAGAGGGCACGGCGGCGTTCGAAGAGCAGCTCGAGCGCCCGGCGCTCCCTCCGCCGGTCGAGGAGCTCGGCCAGGCGTTGGCGCTCTAGCTCGCGGGCGTGCGCCAGCGCTGCGGCCTGCGCCTCGGCCAGGCGGAGCAGCTGACGCCCATGGGCCTGGCCCGTGACGAGCAGCTCGAGCTCGACCGTCCCGCTCCGGGGAGCCCCTCCCTCGCGGAGCAAGGCTTCCCGCGCGGAACGGGTGGCCGCCAACCGTTCGGCGCGCACGATTGCCGCGCGGCGGGCCTCGGCCAGCGACCGTTCCGCGACACGTTCGAGGCGCTCGCGGTAGGAGACGAGGCGGGCGATTCGCCGCAAAGACCGCTTCATGCGGCATCCCTCCACTCCGCCTCGGCTGCGCCGGAGCCGTGGGGCCCACCGGCGAGCTCGAGGAGCCGTTCGACGGCTGCCTCGAAGGGGGTCAGGTCATCCGGCCTCTGACGCAGGTATCCCTCGATCTCGCCGCGGAGCGCGATCGCCTGGTCGACGCGGGAGTCCGCACCGCGGACGTATGCACCGATGGCGATGAGGTCGCGGGCTTCTTCGTAGGCAGCCAGCAGCCCGCGCAGCCGCGTCGCCGCAGCGAGATGCTCCGACGAGGCGACCTTCGCCGCCAGGCGGGAGACGCTGGCGAGGACGTCGATGGGCGGGTAATGGCCAGCGTTGGCGAGGGGGCGGGAAAGGACGATGTGCCCGTCCAGGGTGGCGCGGGCCAGGTCGGCGATGGGTTCGTCGAGGTCGTCACCGTCGACGAGGACGGTGTAGATGGCCGTGATGGTGCCCCGCGCCGAGGGCCCTGCGCGCTCCACGAGCTGGGGCAGAACCGAGAACACCGAGGGAGGATATCCGCGCGTCGTGGGCGGCTCTCCGGCGGCCAGGCCGATCTCCCGCTGGGCCATCGCCACGCGAGTGAGCGAGTCGAACAGCAGGAGCACGTCGAGCCCTTCGTCGCGGAATCCCTCGGCGATGGCGGTCGCGACCTTGGCAGCCCCCAGCCGCATAGCGGGCGGATTGTCGCTGGTGGAGGCCACCACGACGCAGCGGGAGAGGGCATCGGGCCCGAGGTCGTGGTCGATGAACTCCCGCACCTCGCGGCCGCGCTCACCGATCAGGGCCAGCACGGTGACGTCGGCCGCGGTGCCCCGCGCCAGCATGCCGAGGAGGGTGCTCTTGCCCACGCCGGAGCCGGCGAAGATGCCGACGCGCTGGCCACGGCCCAAGGTGAGGAACCCGTCCACCGCGCGCACGCCCGTAGGGAGCGGCCTGCGGATGGGCGGACGCTGGAGTGCGGGCGGTGGCGCGGCGTCGGCCGGAACCCAGCGGAGGAAGCGAGGAAGGGGTCGGCCATCGAGAGGTCGGCCAAGCCCGTCGAGCACGCGCCCCACCAGGGCCTCGCCGACCGGCGCCTCGAGCCCGCGGCCCAGCGCCTGGACGCGGGCACCGACTTCGATTCCGCCCCGTTCCAGCACCGTCACCCGCGCCGAAGCGGTGCGGGTGCCGGCAGCCTGAGCGGTGAGCGGGCGTCCGGCCGGGTCGGCGATGGCGACGAGCTCGTCCGGGAGCAGCGGAACGCCGCGGACGGTCACCGTGTCGCCGAGGACGGCGGCCACCGTCCCCTCGCGGCGGAAGAGGGGGGTGCGCGCGATGGCATCGAAGAGGCGCTCCACCGTCACGGTGTCCACCCCCCAACCGCGCGGTGGAGCGCCTCGGATAGGCTGCCGAGGCGCGCATCGAGCGTGGCGTCGATCGTCCCGCCCTCGAGGTCGACGATGCAGCCCCCAAGCTCGACCGCGCTGTGCGGGCGCACGTACCGTCCCAGGTCGCCGAGGGCGGCTTCGACCTGGCCAGCGATGGACGGATGGACTCGGACGGAGAGGAGCTGCTCGGACGGCGCCAGTCGGAGGGCTTCTTCGCAAAGGGCGATGGTCGACTCGGGGTGGGCGTCGTACCAATCGGAGACGATGCGCCGGACTGCAAGCTCCACCGCACGCGCGACGACCGCGAGGGACTGCGAAGCGATCTGATCGCGAATCCGCTTCCCTTCTTGTGCGGCGGCGCGGACGAGCTCCAGGTGTGCCGCGAATTCGGCTTCGACTTCGGCCCGGGCTGCAGCCGCTCCTTCCGCGTACCCCTGCCGACGGGCCTCGTCGCGCACCGCTTCGACACCTGCGACGAGTTCGGCCGCACGGCGTTCGGCGGCAGCGATGATGTCCGCTGCGCGGCGCTCGGCGGCAGCCACGATGTCGGCAGCGGTCGCCAGGGGAGCGTCGAGGGGGGCGATGTCGACGAGGGCAGAGCTGTTCACGCCAACGACGACCTCGCCCTGGGGCGGAGCAGCTCTGAGGAGCCGGGTGCGGCGGCTAGACGACGAGCTCATCGTCGCCTCCGCGAGCAATCACGATCTCTTCGGCTTCGTCGAGCCGGCGGATGATCTCGACGATGCGCGCTTGGGCCTCTTCGACTTGGCGCAGCCGGACGGGGCCCATCGCCTCCATGTCCTCGCGGAGCATGGCGGCCGCGCGCTGGGACATGTTGCGGAGGATGGCCTCCTTCACGTTTTCGGGCGTGGCCTTGAGCGCAAGTGCCAGGTCGCGCACCTCCACTTCGCGAAGGATGCGCTGGATGGAGCGATCGTCGAGCTGGGCGATGTTCTCGAAGACGAACATGCGCTTCTTCACCTGCTCGGCGATCTCGGGTGCGTTGTCCTCGAGAGCCTCGATGATGGTCTTCTCCGTGAGCCGGCTGGTGTGCTTGAGCACGTTCACCAGCGTTTCGATGCCACCTACCGCGCGGAGCTCGCGGGACGGCTGCAGGACGGACGAGAGCTTCCGTCTGATGACGGTCTCGACCTCGGCCAGCACGTCCGGGCTGGCACGCTCCATGGCGGCGATGCGTTCGGCAACATCGGCGGCAAGGTCGGGCTCGAGGGCGGAAAGCACCTGGGCGGCCTTCTCCGGCTGGAGGAAGCAGAGCAAGAGCGCGATGGTTTGCGGGTGCTCGTTGACGAGGAAGTGAGTGAGCTGCTGCGCGTTCAGATGGCGGAGGAAGCCGAACGGCACGGAGGGGGAGGCGGCCGAGAGGCGGTCGATGAGCTGAGACGCCTTCTCCTCCCCAAGCGCGAGGCGGAGGAGCTCCTCGGCGTACTCCAGCCCGCCGAGGGAGATGACGTTCCGGGCCACGGCCGCCTCTTGGAACTCCTCGAGCACTGCGCGCCGCTGCTCGGGCCGGAGCTCGCCCAGGGCGGAGATCTCCCAGGTGAGCTGTTCGATGTCGTCGTCGCTGAGGTGGCGCAGCACCTCGGCCGAGCGCTCCTTGCCGAGGGTGATGAGGAGCGCCGCAGCCTTTCGCCGCCCGGTGAGACGGTCCTCGCGGGCCACCCTCAGGCACCCTCCTCACGCAGCCAGGTCTGGACGACGTCGGCCACAGCCCGAGGATTCGTCGCGGCGAGCTTCAGCACCCGCTCTTCGGTGGGGTCGGGCAGGGGATGGAGCTCGGGCGGCGGGGCCACGGACGGCGGCGGTTCCACGGAGGCCGTCACCCGGGACTGCGGAAGCGTTCGCAGCCACGCCTGCTGACGCTTGGCGAGGGAACGGGCCAACAGCATCACGAGGATGAAGGCGAGCACGACCGCCAGGACGGGCAGCACGTAACGGACGTACTGGAGGTATTGGGCGAAGGCCGACCCGCTTTCGAAGACGTAGGCCTCGCGCACGCTGGCGTCGAACGGCAGACGGGTGACGGAGAGGGTATCGCCGCGCGTTTGGTCGAGCCCCACCGCCGCGGCAACGGCGCTCATGATGGCGGACTCCTGGACAGCGGGGACGCTCTCGTCGAGCACGACCGACACGCTGAGCCGCTCGACGCGGCCGGGGGCGCGGACCGTGGTGGTCGTCGTGCGCGAGATCTCGTTGTTGACCGTCGTTTCGGTGCGGGTGTACTCGCTGTTCCCCGTGGCGTTCGTCCCTGGGCCGGCGTTCGGGCCCCCGTTCGCGCCCGTGCCAGGGACGTTGCCAATCGTGAGGTTCGTGCCCGTGAACGTCTCCGTGACCGTCGATTGGCTCCGGACGACGGCCTCCTCCGCGGGGGCGAATTGGTCCGAGGTCTCGGTGACGGCATCGAAGTTCAGGAGGGCGCGGACCGTGACGGCGCTGCGGCCCGGGCCGACGATCTTGGCCAGCGTGTTCTCCAAGTCGCGCTGGAGTGCGAGCTCGTACTGGCGCTGCAGTTCGAGCTGCGTCGTGGTGGCGCCCGAAACGAAGCTGCCCTCGGCGGCGGCACCGTCGTAGAGCACCCTCCCGCTCTGGTCGATGACGGTGATGTGCTTCGGCTCCAGCCCCTGCACCGAGTTCGCGACCAGGTTCACGATGCCGTGGACCTGCTCCTCGGAGAGCGACGCACCCGGTCGGAGTTGGAGGAGGACGCTCGCCGTCGCGGGCTTCTCGTCCTCTCGGAAGAGGGCTTCCTCCGGGATGTTGATGTGCACCCGACTCGCCCGAACGGCATCGAGGGTGTTGATCGAGCGGGCGAGCTCGCCCTCGAGCGCGCGGCGGAAGTTCACCTTCTGTTCGAAGTCGGTGACGCCGAACTTCGTCTCGTCGAAGAGCTCGAAGCCCACTCCCCCGCCCTTGGGGAGCCCCGCCTGGGCGAGCTTGATGCGCACTTCGGCGACTTTGTTCGCCGGGACGGCGACGCTCGCGCCACCGGCGCCGATCTCGTAGGGAATGCCCTCTTTCTCGAGCTGGTCGGCGATGGCCGCCGAGTCCTCGGGTGCGAGGCCGCTGTAGGCGACGACGAGGTTGGGCTTCCGGGAGAGGGTGAAGACGTAGACGACGGCGACGATGGTGACGGCCGCCAGCCCGGCGACGGCGAGCTGCCGGCCACGCGTCAGGCTGTTCCACCAATCGCGGAGCGAGGCGAGCGAGAGGCCTTGCTGCAATGCGACCACCTGCTGCCGTGCTGACCCCAGGCTAGGCAGCGACCGGCGGCGCTCCGTATTGGCAATTCCCCGATTTCGCCGTGAGGAACACGTGGAGCCCCGGGAACGAATCCCCGATCTTGGACCCCGCGACCGCGAGCCGAAGCGCGGTTTACGCCCTGCGCCGCCTGGGCTATCGTTGCAGCGCAACTCGCCAAGGAAGGGAGGAGAGACCGTGACGGAGTCAGCGACTCCTTCGCTGGGGCTCGTGACCGATGAGCTCCGGGCCGCGATCGGCAAGGAGAGCGAGCCCTGGACGGTCGAGGTCGACAAGACCTCGATCCGCATGTTCGCCCGCGCCGTGGGCCACACCGACCCCGTCTACTACGACGAGGAGGCGGCGAAGGCCGCCGGCTACCGCAGCCTGCCAGCACCGCCGGGGTACCTGGGAACTCCCGTCTACAACCCGAAGACGAGCGACGCCTTCGGCGGCCGGCGGATGAACCTGCCGCAGCCCGGGCGCCCGCTCCACCGGGTGCTGAACGGTGGGACCGAGATCGAGTACTTCGACGACATCTGCGCCGGCGACGTGCTCACGGCCACGTCGTACCTCGCCGACGTCCAGGAACGGCGGGGCAGCATCGGTGACATGCTGATCATGACCATGAAGACGGTGTACCGGAACCAGGAAGGAAAGGTCGTCGCCATCATGACCGGGACGACCATTCGGTACTGAGGCGAGAAGGGAGAGAACGATGGGCGCGCGCTGGAGCGAAGTGTACGAAGGGATGGAGATCCCGCCGCTGAAGAAGAACTGCAGCACGCAGCAGCTGGTGATGTGGGCGGCCGCGTCGGGCGACTTCTATCAGATTCATTACGACAAGGACTTCGCCCTCGCGACCGGCCTGAAGAACATCATCGTCCACGGAGCGTTGAAGCACGCCTTCCTCGGCCAGCTGCTCCACGACTGGATCGGCAACGAAGGCCGCATCAAGCGCTTCGGCTGCAGCTACCGCGGGATGGATTACCCCAACCAGGACATCATCTGCCGGGGCGTCGTCACCCGGAAGTACGAGAAGGACGGCGAGAAGCTCGTCGACCTCGAGATCTGGACCGAGAACCCGGAGGGGCAGAAGACCTCGCCCGGTTCGGCCACCGTGCGGCTTCCTGACTAGGGCGCAGCCGCCGTGGGCAACCTTCTCGAAGGGAAAGTCATCGCCATGACAGGGGCAGGGCGCGGCATCGGCGGGAGTGCGCCCTGCTGGCCGCCTCCGAAGGCGCCCGGGTCGTCGTCAACGACCCGGGCGTCAATCCGGACGGTACCGGTCACGACCAGGGTCCCGCCGAACAGGTCGTCGAGGAGATCCGCAAGATGGGCGGCGAGGCCGTCCCTAACTTCGCCGACGTCTCAACCATGGAAGGCGGCGAGAGCGTCATCCGCACCGCTCTCGATACCTGGGGGCGGCTCGACGGCCTGGTGAACCTGGCGGCCATCCTCCGCGATCGGATGATTTTCAACATGACCGAAGAGGAGTGGGACGACGTCATCCGCGTCGACCTGAAGGGGCACTTCACGACGATCAAGCCGGCCTCGGTGCTCTTCCGTCAGCAGCGGTACGGGCGGATCGTCAACTTCTCCTCCGTCTCCGGGCTCCAGGGGAACTCGGGTCAGGCGAACTACGGGGCGGCGAAAGCCGGCGTAGCGGGCCTGACGCGGGTCGTGGCGCGCGACCTCGGTCGGTACGGGGTGACCTGCAACGCTATCGCCCCCGGGGCACAGACCCGTCTCACAGCGACGGTTCCCCAGCAAGCGCGGGAGGTTCGCGCCCAGCGGGGCATCGCCGGCGCGGGCACGGCCGTGCCGGCGGCCGCCAACCGGGCAGCGGAGGAGGCGGCCGCGATGCGCACGCCAGACATGGTGGCGCCGATGACCATCTACCTCCTCCTCGACGAGGCCTGGAACATCAACGGCCGCATCTTCCAGGTGGCGGGGGGCCACATCGGCCTGCTGGCCGACCTGTATCCACCCTTCCGCAACATCTACAAGCACGGGAAGTGGACGCTCGACGAGCTACGGATGCTGGTGCCGACGCAGCTCATGGCCGGCATCCCGAATCCCGCCCCGCCGGCAGAGGACATCCGCATCCCCGGGAGGGACTTCTGAGGGGGCGCCGGGGCCGATCACCCCGGCGCCGCTCTTCCATGCTCCGGTAGACTGGGAGCGATGGGTTTCTACCACGGCCGAGGCTCGGAGCCCCCGCCGGGAAGCTGGCGGGAAACGTTCGCCATCATCGGCATCGTCTTCCGGACGCTGGCGGTGCCGCTCGCGATCCTGTTCGGCGCAATGGCGGGGCTCTTCCTGCTCTTCTGGCTCTTCACCATCCATCCGCTGGCAGCGGGGGGCCTCGTCGCGCTGGGCCTTGCCGTGCTCGGAGCGCGCGCCTTCTGGGAGTGGCGCCACCCTCCGGAGCTCCCCCGATGAGCAGCATCCTGTCGCCGTCGGTCGAGGCGGTTATCGCCGCGAACGTCGCCCGCATCCGCCAACGCATCGCCGACGCGTGCGCCCGGGCCGGTCGCGACCCCGCCGAGGTAGTACTGGTGGCCGTAACGAAGGGGAAAAGCCTCGCTGCGGTGGCCGCCCTTGCCCGAGCCGGGGTCTTCGACATCGGCGAGAACCGCGTCCAGGAAGGCGAAGCCAAACGTCGAGCGGCGGAGCTGGCCGGCCTTGCCGGGCTCCGCTGGCATCTCGTCGGACACCTGCAGCGGAACAAGGCGGCCCGGGCGCTGCGGACCTTCCACGTGCTCCACGGCATCGACAGCGCCGCGGCCCTCGAAGCGCTGGCCCGGCGGGCCACGGAACCGGTGCCCGTCTTCCTCGAGGTGAACGTGGCTGGGGAGCCTTCGAAACACGGCTGCGCCCCGGAGGCGCTTCCCACGCTCGTCGAAACCGCACGCCGCCTCCCCGCCATCCGGCTCGAGGGGTTGATGACCGTCGCCCCCGTCGCCGATGATCCCGAGGACGTGCGGCCGGTGTTCCGGGAATTGCGCCCTCTTGCACAGGAGTTCGGCCTGACGAAACTCTCGATGGGGATGTCGGGCGACTTCGAGGTCGCGATTGAAGAGGGAGCGACGCACGTGCGCCTCGGACGTGCTCTGTTCGAAGGAGCCATCCCGTGAGGCTGGTCATCGTGGGTGGCGGCATCATGGGCGAGGCGCTCCTGGCGGCGGCGTTGCGCCAGCGTGTCGTCGAGCCGCAGGACGTCACCGTCTGCGAACTGGTGGAACATCGGCGGCTGCAGCTCCGCAGTGAGTACGGCGTCGAGACGACCGAGGCCTGCGAAGGGCCGATCCGCCAAGCCGATGTCGTGGTCGTCGCGGTGAAGCCGCAGGACATCGGGGGAGTCCACGGAGCGCTGCGGGACGACGCCCTGCTCGTCTCCATTGCTGCCGGGGTGCCGATGCGCCGGCTTGCCACCCACTTCGAGCACCGCCGTATCGTGCGGGTGATGCCGAACACCCCGGCGGCCGCGGGCGCCGGCATGAGCGTCTGGACCTGCACCGAGGACGTGACGCCCGAACAGCGGAGCTTCGTGAGCCGATTGCTCGGCGCTCTGGGCCGGGAGCTGTACGTAAGCGATGAGCGGAAGATCGACATGGCTACCGCGGTCAGCGGTAGCGGCCCCGCGTACGTGTTCCTGTTCGCCGAAGCGTTGATCGAAGGGGCGGTGGGGATCGGCCTGCCGCGGAACCAAGCGGAGGAGCTGGTGTGGCAGACGATCCTCGGGGCCGCCGTCTACGCGCAGCAGGCAGGGAAGAGCGCCGCCGACCTCCGCGCCATGGTCACCTCGCCGGCGGGAACGACCGCCGCCGGCTTGCTGGCGATGGAACGCGCCGCCTTCCGCGCCGCCGTTATCGATGCCGTCCGTGCGGCCTACCAACGGGCGCTGGAACTGGGCGAAGGCTGATGGACCCGGCGATCGCCGCGCTCTTTCGAGTCTTTCTGTACGCGCTCATCGTGGCCATCGTTCTGCGGGCGATCCTGAGCTGGTTCCCGCTCGACCCGCGGACTCCGTACTACCAGTTCCTGATCCGGGTCACCGAGCCCCTGCTCGAGCCGGTACGACGCGTGCTTCCCCGCCTCGGGATGATCGACCTGAGCCCCATGGTGGTTCTCCTCCTCCTGTTCCTCATGGTGAACGTGGTCGAGCGCCTCGCGTCGGGGTGAGCAGCGGGCCCGCCTCTGATACGATGGGCGAAGGACCTCGAGGTCGGTGCGCCGATGGACCCGTACGTCGCCCAGTTCACCGTGACCTTCCTGCAGATCCTCACCTGGGCGATCATTGCGCGGGCGTTAATGAGCTGGCTTCCCATCGACCCTTCGAGCTCGCTCTACCAGCTGCTGTTCCGGGTGACCGAGCCGATTATCGAACCGATCCGGCGCGTGCTGCCGCCGATGGGCTTCATCGACCTCAGCCCGCTGGCGGCGATCCTGCTCTTGTGGATGATGCAGTCCCTGGTAGTGAACCTAACGGCGGCGTGAAGGTTGCCCGCCTAGCCCGAAGCCGGCCGCGGTGCGAGACTCCATGACAGGATGCGCGCGAACGCCCAAGCGCCGGCTGTCGAAGCGCGGGGCGTCGTCTTCGCGTACGGCGGGCGCCGGGCGCTGGACGGATTGACCCTCGAGGTGCCGCGAGGGAGCATCTTCGGGCTCCTTGGGCCCAACGGAAGCGGGAAGAGCACGTTCCTCTCCCTCGTCGCCGAAATGCGCCCGCCGCCGGAGGGAAGCTTACGGGTACTGGGCGAGCCTCCCCGACGGGCGTTACGCCGGCGGGTGGGCGTCGTCTTCCAGGAGAACTCCCTCGACCCCCTGATGACGCCCCGGGAAGTGCTCGGCCTCTTCGCCCGGCTCTACGGGCTCCGGAAGGAGGAGGCCCGCGACCGGGCCGAGCGCCTGCTGGCGGCGGTTGGCCTCGCCGAGCGAGCCGACGACCGCATCGACACCCTTTCCGGCGGCATGCGGCGCCGGCTCGAGGCAGCGCGGGCGCTCCTCCACGAACCGGACCTTTTGGTATTGGACGAGCCGACGACCGGGGTCGACGCCGCCGAGCGGCAGGCGTTCTGGGCCCTCGCGTTGGAGGCCCGTGAGCGCGGCACCACCGTCCTGTTCGCCACGAACGACTTGGCCGAGGCCGACGCCGTCTGCGAGCTCGCCGCCTTCGTCCGCGACGGCCGCGTGGTCGCCTGCGGGACGCCGGCCGAGCTGAAACGGGGCCTCCGAGGGGAGACGGTGGTGGTGGACTGGAGGGACCCCAGCGAGGAGGAGCTCGCGGCGCTCGGAGCGCTGCCGGAGGCGGGCGAAGTTGTGCGCGACGGAGACACCGTGCGCGTCTCGACCGACGACGCGAGCGTCCTTGTGCCGAAGCTGTTCGCCCTGGCCGGGCGTCGCATCACCAGCGTCCAGATTCACCCGACCACGCTCGCCGACGCCTACTTCGCCCACGTAGGCGGCCGTGTTCGCGAGCGGGAGGGGATCGGCTGATGGGAGCGGTACTGGCGCTCGCCGTGCGCGACCTGCGGGGAGTGCTCCGCTCTCGCTCCCAGCTCTACTCCTCGATGCTGACGCCGCTGCTCATCCTCCTCTTCCTGGGTACGGGCGTGTCCCACGGGCTGGAGCCGGCGAACCTTCCCGCAGGCGACTTCACCGCCTACCTCGTCGCAGGGGTGGTGGTGATGACCTCGGTGTTCTCATCAACCTTCAGCAGCGCTTCCTACTACCGCGACCGGGACACGGGGATGTTGCGGGCGCTCCTCGTGACCCCGCGCCACCCGCGGGCGATCGTCCTGGGGAAATCGCTGGCGGGAGTGGCGATTGGCTCCCTGCAAGCGATGGTCGTACTCGCCCTCGCCGCGCCGTTTTCCGACCTGGGCTGGCAGTACGGCTACGTACGGGGCGCACTGCTGGCCCTCGGCGTCGTCGTTGCCCTCAACCTCCTGCTGGGCGGGCTGGCACAGGCCCTGGCAACCCGAATCCAAACGATGCAGGGTTTCCACCTGGTGATGAACCTCGCCCTCTTCCCGCTTCTCTTCTTCTCGGGGGCCTTCTTCCCCATCCGCGACCTGCCGGTATGGCTCGAAGGGCTCGCGCTGGCGAACCCGCTCACCTACGCGGTCGATGCGTTGCACGTCGCCGTCTACGCCAACGATTCGAGCGAGTTCCTCGGGTTGTGGATAGACCTGCCCGTCATTGGCGGGTTGGCGGTCGCGGCATACGCCGCGGGGTTGGCGCGGATGCCACGCCCCACCTGGTCGGGGCGTTGATCGCCGCAGCCAGAACGAACGTGTGCCCGCCGCGAGGGAGGCAGGCGCGTCCGCGGAGACGGAGGTGGCGTCAGCCCGCAGCGAGGGCGGCCTTCGCCCGCTCGACGACGGCGTCGAACGCCTGGGGGCGGGCAACCGCAAGGTCGGCAAGGCTCTTGCGATCGAGCTCGATGCCCGCCTTGCGCAGGCCGTGCATCAGCCGGCTGTAGCTCAGCCCCCGCTGCCGCGCGGCCGCGTTGATGCGGACGATCCAGAGCGAGCGGAAGTCGCCCTTCCGGTCCTTCCGGTTGATGTAGCTGTACCGGAGGGCATGGAGCATGCTCTCGTTGGCGCGCCGGAAGATGCGGTGGCGCTGACCTCGATGTCCCTTCGTGAGGGCGAGGATCTTCTTGTGTCGGCGACGAGCGGTGACGCCTCGTTTCACGCGGCTCATGGGCGAACTCCTCGGGACTCAGACGCCGAGGACCCGGCGAATCTTCTTCGCCTGACCCGGCGCCACAGGGAAGGTGCGGCTGTACTTGCGGAGGACGGCGGGGCGCTTCTTGCGGCGCATGTGGTTCCGGTTGCCGTACATGCGCACGAGTTTGCCGGTTCCGGTGAGGCGGAACCGGGAAGCAGCACCCTTGTGAGTCTTCAGCTTCGGCACGGTCTCACTCCTCGTGTGCGGCGGCGACTGGCGGTTCGCCGGAATCCGCGGATGGCTGTTCCGCCGCCTTGGCTGCAGCTTCGGCTTCGCGAGCGCGGGCGGCGAGCTTCTTCTTGTCGGGAGCAAGGATCACCGACATGTTCCGCCCTTCGAGCGCCGCCGGCTTCTCGACGCTAGCGATAGTTTCCAACCTCGCGACGACACGGTCGAGCAGGTTCTTGCCGATCTGGGGGTGGGTGATCTCACGGCCTCGGAACATCACCGTCACCTTCACCTTGTCGCCGCCGAGCAGGAGCTTTTCGGCCGTGCGGACTTTGAAGTCGAAATCGTGGTCGTCGATCTTCGGCTTCATGCGCACTTCGCGCAGCTCGACGTGCTGTTGGTGCTTCCGGGCCTCCCGCTCACGCTTCGACTGCTCGTACTTGTACCGCCCAAAGTCCATGAGGCGGGCGACGGGCGGGTTGGCGTTCGCGGCGACCTCCACCAGGTCGACCTGGCGCTCACGCGCCATGGCGAGCGCTTCCGACGTCTTCACGATGCCGATTTGGCGGCCATCCTCGTCGATGAGACGGACTTCAGGGGCGCGGATGCGCTCGTTGACGCGGGGCTCGGGAGCGGGGGGTTTCGGCGGCGCTTTGGTTCGTCGCTTCCTCAATCCTGCCGTCTATCCTTCTGCTGCGTTCCGCTTCACGCGAGTGTCGATGATACCAGGAGGCCGCCCCCCGTGTATATGCGGGAACGGCCCGGCTCCGTAGTATGGCGGACATGAAGCCCGTGCGGACAGCGGTCATCCTCGCGGCCGGGCTCGGCACCCGGATGCTCCCGGCCACGAAAGCGGTTCCGAAGGAGCTGCTCCCCGTCTTCGATACCCCGCTCATCCAGCTCACGGTCGAAGAGGCGGTCGCCTCCGGAATCAGGCGCGTGGTGTTCGTCATCGCCGAAGGGAAGGAAGCGATCCGCGAGCACTTCGCGCCGAACGGGCGCGTGGTGCGCTGGCTGCGGGAGCGTGGACAGCATGCGCTCGCCGAGGTGGTGGAGCGCCCGGCTCACCTCGCCGAGTACGTGTTCGCCTGGCAGGACGCCCCGCTGGGAATCGCCCACGCGGTCCGCTGCGCCCGGGAGCACATCGCCGGCGAGCCGTTCCTCCTAATGTTCCCCGACGACCTCATCCTCTCGCAGCGCCCGTGCGCCGCGCAGCTCATCGAGGCGTACGAGCGCACCGGGGGCACCGTCATCGCCGTCCACGAGGTCCCGCCGGCCGACATCCCCCAGTACGGGATCGTGGCTCCGGACGGCGAGGGGAACCCGGTTCGGCTTCGGGGCGTTGTAGAGAAACCGCCCGCCGAGCGCGCGCCATCGAACCTCGGGATCGTCGGACGGTACGTCCTCTCGGACACCATCCTGGACCACATCGAGCGGATCAAACCGGGGGCCGGTGGCGAGCTCCAGATCACCGACGCCATCGCCAGCCAGATCGCGGCCGGCGAGCCGGTCCACGCCCTTCGGTACGAAGGGGAGCGGTTCGACACAGGCAGGCCAGCGGGCTGGCTCGCAGCCTCTGTGGCGGTCGCCCTCCGCCGGCCGGACGCGCGGCCCCTCGTGGCGGCACACTTGGCACGGCTGCTTGGTGAACAGGTGCGCTCACCGTGAGGCTGCTTTCCATCGGCTGTCCCCTCCCCAACCCCGAAGTGGATAACTACAGCGTCTTCTCCGCGCCCTCGTACTGCGACTACGACGCCGTGCTCGTCGACCCGGAAAGCATCACGGCGGCCGCGCGGCGTTTGCTGGAAGAGAACGCGGAGTTCATGGCACACGACGGGCGAATCGTGGTGAACGGTGCCACGACCGCCGCCGCCGTGTCGGCCGCCGACCAGGTGCGGCGCCGCTTCGACGAGACGGAGCGGCTGCTGGCCAACGGCGGCACGGTGATCGTCCTTGCCCGTCCGAACGCGGTGCAGAGCGGGATCATCGGCTTCGAAGGGCTGGACCGTTACTCGTGGCTCCCGGCCCCGCCGGGGACCGGGTGGGGCCCGCCGCTCCTGCGACCCGGAGAAGGGCAGACCATCCGCATCGCCGACGAGGCGCACCCGCTCGCCGGCCTCCTACGGGAGTACCGGAGCGAGTTCGTCTGGCGCGCCTGGTTCGACGAACGCCAACCCGGCTTCCGCGAGCACGGACGCGTGATCGCCCGCGGCGGGTCGGACGTGCCCATCGCCTGTGAGTTTCGGGTGCTTGCCGGGAAAGTGGCTTTCGTCCCTGTGCTGAAGGAGAGCACCGGCCCGCAACGGATGAAGATCGCCCAGTCGGTCGTCGACGCGGTGCGGGTCTTCGCCGGCCATGCGCCGGAGCTGCAACCGCCGTACTGGGCGCGAAGCCTGGCCCTGCCGGGCCTCGAGCAGCTGGAGGCGGAGCTCGAGGCAGCGGAAGCTGAGTTGAGGCGGGCCTCGGCCGCGACGGAGGCCGTTCGCGAACGGTACCGGGATCTGGTCGCGCTGCGACAGCTCGTCTGGGGAGACCCACGGCTCTTCGCCGACGCCGTGCGTCGAGCCTTGGAGATCCTCGGGTTCGCGGTCACGAGCCCGGCGGGGGAGCCGCTGGAGGTGAGCGGCGAAGAGGGTACCGCGCTGGTGGAGACGGAGAGCGCGGCCCAGGAGGTTGTCGAGTGGCCGTACATCCGGCTCCAGCGTCGGCTGGAGCAGCGGCTCCTCGAGAAGGGGGAACGGTTGAAGGGAATCGTGGCGGTGAACGGGTTCCGTACCGACGCGCCGGAACAGCGGAAGCAGCAGTTCACCGAGCCGCTTCGCATCGCCTGCGAGAACTACCGCTACACCCTGGTGACGGGCACCACGCTCTTCGCGATGGTGCAGCGGGCGCTCGGCGGGGCGAGCGAAGCCGAGCTCGCGGCGATGCGGAGGCGCCTGTTCCGGTGGGCGGGGGCAATCCCGCCGGAAGCGGCGCTTGGAGCCTCGGCAGGCGAGGAGCCCGCGGGGCCGCTCTTCTGACGCGACTCAGCCAGTCGTGGCCGCGAAGCCGTAGGCGAGGGCACCGTCGCCGAAGACGGCCGCGTAGGGCCGGCCGACGATTCGCTCCTCCAGATAGGCGAGCTGCTCCTCGCTCGAGACCGCGTAGGCGACGCGCAGCCCCGCACCTTCCCAGCGAGCGGGGTCGAGGAGGTCGGCCACCGCCTCCGGCTCGACGAGACCGTCGAGGATGAAGAGGATCCCGGTTCGGGGAGCCTCCGCCCGGAGGGCCTCGATGCGTTCGCGGGCGGCAGCGAGGCTCTCGGCCGGGGCGTTCCCTCGGAGGGAGACGACGACGACCGAACCGCCGGACCAGACGAGCGCTTCCTGACCCGGAGCTGTGGTGAGGTCGGTCATGGCCGTATCTTGCGCGGGGAAGCGACAGTTGTCGATAGCCTACCCGTTCGATTCCGGGAAGGTGACGCAGGTGGTGGTGCTTTCGACCCCCTCGATGGTTCGGATGCGCTTGCTGATGACCGCCGGAACATCGGTGAGGTTCGGCACCTCGACGACGGCGATGATGTCGTACGGTCCCATCACCTGATACACCTCCGCGATGCCCTCGGCGCCGCGGAGCGCGTGGAAGACGTCGAGGGTCTTCGCCGGGTCGACCACGATGAGGACGAACGCTTTGACGGCCATCGAGCGGGACCTCCTTCCCTGGTACGTCAGTCACGAAGCCTGAGAACGGCCATGAACGCCTCCTGCGGAATCTCCACGTGGCCGACGCGCTTCATGCGCTTCTTCCCTTCGGCCTGCCGCTCGAGGAGCTTCCGCTTCCGGGTGACATCGCCGCCGTAACACTTCGCCAGCACGTTCTTGCGCAAGGCACGGATGGTTTCGCGGGCAATGATACGCCCGCCGATGGCTGCCTGGATCGGCACATCGAAAAGCTGCCGCGGGATCAGCTCCTTCAGCTTCGTCACCAGCTTGCGGCCTTCGGCCTGCGCCTTCGACCGGTGGGTGATGAGCGACAATGCATCGACCGGGACGCCGTTGACGAGGATGTCGACCTTCACCAGGTCAGCCGAGCGGTACTCGCTGATCTGGTAATCGAGGCTGGCGTACCCTTGCGTGGACCCTTTCAGCTCGTCGTAGAAGTCGACGAGGATTTCGGCCATCGGGAGGGCGTATTCGAGCAGTACCCTCGCCTCGCCAGGGGTGACGTCGTCCTCGGGCTCGAGGTACTCCATGCGCAGGAACTCGCCGCGGCGCTTCGTGACGAGCTCCATGACCGCACCCACGAACCGGCTCGGCGTGACGATGTCGACCTTCGCCCACGGTTCGCGGATATCGGCGATGCGCGATGGGTCGGGAAGGTCCGCCGGCCGGTCGACGACGATTTCCTGGCCGTTCGTAAGGAGGACCCGGTACTCCACGCTCGGGGCCGTGATGAGCAGCTCGAGTCCGAACTCGCGCTCCAACCGCTCGGCGACGATCTCCATATGGAGGAGGCCGAGGAACCCGCAGCGGAAGCCGTGCCCCAGAGCGGCGCTCGATTCCGGCTCGTAGACGAGGGCCGCATCGTTGAGGGCGAGCTTCGCCAACGCCTCGCGGAGCTCCTGGTAGTTGTCCGGGTTCGTGGGGTAGATCCCGGCGAAGACCATCGGCTTGGCGCGCCGGTACCCCGGCAGCGGCTCCGGCGCGGGGTTAGCGAGGAGGGTGATGGTGTCCCCCACGCGGCAATCGGCGACGTCCTTGAGGCCCGTCGCCACGTATCCCACTTCGCCGCATTCGAGGGCGGGCAGGGGCGTCATCCGCGGGCTGAAGATGCCGAATTCGAGGGGTTCGAAGGCGACGCCGGTCTGCATCAACAGGAGCTGGTCGCGGCCCGACATCCGGCCATCGAAGACCCGGACATGAGCCACGACACCCTTGTACGAATCCCACTTCGAGTCGAAGATGAGCGCCTTCAGGGGACCGGCGGGGTTGCCCTTCGGCGGAGGGATGCGGAGGCGGATCGCTTCGAGGATTTCATCGATGCCGATCCCTTCCTTGGCGCTGGCGAAGATCATCTCCTCGCGGGTGAACCCCACCACCCGCTCCAGTTCGTGGGCAACGCGCTCCGGCTCGGCATGGGGGAGGTCGATCTTGTTGATGACCGGAATGAGGGCGAGGTCCTGCTCCATCGCCATGTACAGGTTGGCGAGGGTCTGCGCCTCGATCCCCTGGGAGGCATCGACGACGACGAGCGCCCCCTCGCAGGCTGCCAGGGAGCGCGACACCTCGTAGGTGAAGTCGACGTGCCCGGGGGTATCGATGAGGTTGTACTCGTACTCGGTGCCGTCGGGCGCCACGTACCGCATCCGCGCCGCAGCCGCCTTGATCGTGATCCCCTTCTCCCGCTCCAGCTCCATCGAATCGAGGACCTGCTCCTGCATCTCCCGCGGACTGATGGTTCCCGTCCGCTCGAGGAGGCGGTCGGCAAGGGTCGACTTCCCGTGGTCGATGTGGGCGATGATGCAGAAGTTGCGGATCCGCGACTGCTCCACGCTCCGAGTATCGCATGCGCGGGCCAACACGCTCCGACGGGGACGGCTCGGCCGCGAGACGTGTTCACCGACCGCCGCCATACTGCGCGGTGATGGCCGGCGCTGCACCGAGCTCCGCCCTCACGCCCCCTCGCCTCCCCGCGCGGACGAGGCTCGGGTACGCCTTCGGATCCATCGCCGGGAACGCCGTGAGCCAGGCGTGGGGGCTGTGGTTGCTGTACTTCTACGCCCCGCCGGCCGACGCAACGGTGACGGGCAAAGTCCCCGATGTGTGGGGGATCGACGCCCGGGTGTTCCTCGGCGGCTTGCTGACCGCCGCCCGAGTCCTCGAAGCCTTCGATGACCCCCTCGTGGGGTATTGGACGGACCGAACGTCAAGCCGCTGGGGGCGGCGCCTGCCGTTCGTCGTTGCGGCGACACCGCTTTGGGCAGCCGGTTTCGTGCTCCTGTTCCTCCCGCCCTTTGAAGGAACGTCCCTGGGGAACGCCGCGTACCTCTTCGTGGCGGCGATGTTCTTCTACCTGTTCAGCAATCTCGCTGGCGCGCCGCTGGAGGCGTTGCTACCCACGCTCGCCAAGCGCCACGACGATCGGCTCTCCATCGCGACCTGGCAACTCCTCTTCGGCGTCACTGGTGCGGTGCTCGGGCTGTCCATCAGCTCCCTGGTGGTCGACCTCGCCGGGTTCCCGGCCATGGCCGCCACCGTCGGGGGGACAGCGCTCCTCGTGCGGGGTGCCACCGTGGCCGCGATCTGGCGGTACGCGAAGGAGGATGCCCAGCCCGCCGCGCCGGGTCTTCGGAGGGCGCTTCGCGAGACGTTCTCGAACCCGCAGTTCCTTGCCTACCTCCCGAGCTTCGTGCTCTTCCAGACGGGACTGCAGATGCTGACGGGCGTCCTGCCCTTCTACGTCGATGCCGTCCTCCACGACGTGAAGCTCTTCGGGCGGACAGGCGCGGAGCACACAGGGACCTTCACCTTCCTGCTGACGGCCACCGTCATCGCCGGCATCGTGGCCGCGTTCCCGCTCTATCGGCGAGCCGCCCAGCGGAGAGGGAAGGCCTGGGCGTACCGGGCGGCCATGGCTGCCTCGGCGGGGGCCTTTCCCCTGCTCGCCTTCGCCGGCTTCCTACCGGCCGTGCCGTCGCTGGTGCAGGCCATCCTCATCGTCTTCGGCGCGGGCATGGCCACTGCTGGGGTGTTCATGTTCCCCAACATCCTCACGGCGGACATCGTCGACCACGACGCGCAGCGCACGGGCACACGCCGGGAAGCGATGTTCTACGGTTCGCAGAACATGCTCGAGAAGATGGCCACCGCCTTCTCTCCGTTCCTGCTGGCCCTCGCGCTGTCGGCGGGGGACTCCCCCGAAAACCCGACGGGCGTGCGGATCACCGGCCCTCTGGCAGGTGCGCTGGTGGCGCTCGCCTTCGTCAGCTTCCGCCGGTACAGCCTCGCACCCGAGCTCGAGGAGCGGAGAGCAGCCCGTTCCTGAGCCGTGTGCGAAGATGGAGCCATGGACCCCGCCCCTGCCGCGGACGTGCGCCATCAGGCAGCGGCCCGCCTCGAACGGGATTTTGCCGAGCTGTGGGGAGTCCTACAGGCCGCCGCGGCGGTGAGCGTGCGGGATGCACGCCGCGGACAAGCCGCGAAGATCGCAGCGGCATATCTGGCCGCCCGCGGTCGGCTGGCCATCGCGGCCTTCGACGACCTGGAGCAAGGGCGGAGGCCGGTGCTCTTCGGCATCCGCGACGAAGGGCTGCGGGCGATGGCGCCGTACGCCACCATCGAGCTCCCGCTCGACGCTGTGCTGCGCTGGCTGAAGGCCGTGCACGAGCGTCTCGTCGAGCGAGTCCGTGCCTCGGACCCGGCCTGGTGGGAGGAGGGCCGTGCGCCCCTCGGCGCCGACGGCCTCGCGGCTGCGCTGGGCGTCGGCGCCGAGGGGGTGACGATGTACGCGGCGGCCGCCGCCGAGCTGCGCCGCCAGGTCGCCGACGCCGCCTCGTAGGAGAGCCGACCGGCTCCTGGGACCGTCCGCCCGAGGGTTCGTACGGCCGGCGCATGCTACCCTCGCCCCGACACCAATCACCAGCCAGCGGAGAGGAACGCCGATGCCACGGAAGAAGGTCACCATCGTCGGCGCCGGAATGACGGGCGGCGCCATGGCCCAGCGCCTCATCGAGCGGGACATCTGCGACGTCGTGCTCCAGGACGACCCGCAGTACGCGGGAACGATGCATCACGGCAAGGCCCTCGACGAAGGCCAAGCGGCCGCGTGGGAGGGGTTTTCGGCGCGTCTCACCGCGACCGACGGCTGGGAGGAAACCGCCGATTCCGACGTCGTGGTCATCACCGCCGGCGCACCGCGGAAGCCGGGGCAAAGCCGCGAGGAGCTCCTCAATAACAACGCGGCCATCGTGCGGGCCAAGGCCGAGGCGGCAGCGAAGTACTCGCCGAACGCCGTCATCATCGTCTTCTCGAACCCGATGGACGCCATGTGTCACGTGGCGATGAAGGCCTCGGGTTTTCCCCGGGAGCGGGTCATCGGCCAGGGCGGGATGCTCGACAGCGCCCGATACCGTTACTTCGTGGCCCAGGCGCTGGGCGTGTCGCCGCTCGATGTGCACGGCTACGTCATCGGCGGCCACACCGACACGACGATGGTGCCCGTGGTCTCGCAGACCCGGGTCGGCGGGATACCGCTTACGGATCTCCTCCCGAAGGACCAGATCGACGCCATCGTCGCCCGGACGATGCGCGGCGGCGCCGAAATCGGCGAGCTGTACAAGACGGGGAGCGCGTACTTCGCCCCGTCCGCGGCCACGATCGCCATGGTCGAGGCCATCCTGCTCGACCAGCGGCGTCTGATGCCCTGTTCCGTCTACCACCAGGGCGAATACGGCATCCACGACGTCTTTTCGGGCACCATCTGCCAGCTCGGCGAGGGCGGCGTCCAGCGGACGTTCGAACTGCCGCTGACCGACGAGGAGCGAGAGAAGGTCATCGCCGCGGCGAACGCGACGAAGGAGCTGCTCAAGCTCCTAGCCGAGTGACGGCGGAGCGACCTCGGCGCGAATCGCAGCCACCGCCTCGCGGACGCGGCGCGGGGCCGTTCCTCCGGGAAGGTCCCGCGCCGCGAGGGCCGCGTCGACGGTGATGCCGAGGACATCGGCCTCGAAGAGTTCGCTTTCGGCGCGGTAGGCCTCGAGCGGCAGATCGGCGAGGTCGCATCCGCGACGCTCCGCCTCCCGGACGAGGCGTCCGACGATTTCGTGAGCCTGCCGGAAGGGCACCCCTTTGCGGACGAGGTAATCGGCGACATCGGTCGCCAGGACGAAGCCGGAGCCGGCCGCCTGGCGCATCCGGTCGAGGTCGAACCGCAGCTCCGGGAGCATCGCCGCGAAGATGTCGAGCGTGGCCAGCAGCGTCGCAGCGGCGGCCTTGGCGGCGCGCTTGTCCTCTTGGAGGTCCCGGTTGTAGGCGAGCGGCAGGGCCTTCACGACCATGAGGAGGTTCACCAGCTCCCCCACGACACGCCCGCTCCGGGCTCGCGCCAGCTCGGCAACGTCCGGGTTCCGCTTCTGGGGCATCATGCTCGACCCGGTGGAGAACGCGTCGGGTAAGTGCACGAACCCGAACTCGACCGTGGACCAGAGCACGACCTCCTCGGCGAGCCGCGACAGGTGGAGCTGGGCGATGGCGCAAGCAGCCAGGAATTCGAGGAAGACATCCCGGTCCCCGACCGCGTCGAGGCTGTTGCGGCTCACCGCCGAGAACCCGAGCTCGCGGGCGACGAACTCCCGGTCGAGCGGGTAGGGGCTCCCGGCGAGCGCCCCCGAGCCCAGCGGCATCACATCGATCCGGCGGCGGGCATCGAGGAACCGTGCGCGGTCGCGAAGGAGCATCTCGGCGTAGGCCACCAGGTGATGGCCCAGGGTCACCGGCTGCGCCCGCTGGAGGTGGGTGTAGCCCGGCATGGGGTCGGCGGCATGGCGCTCGGCCAACTCCGCGAGGACGAGGATGAGCCGCTCGATGGCCCGGACGATGGCATCGGTGCGGTCACGAAGGAGGAGGCGATTGAGCAGCGCCACCTGGTCGTTGCGGGAGCGTGCGGTGTGCAGCTTGCCCGCCACCGGGCCGATCTTCTCGCGGAGGAGGACCTCCACGTGGGTGTGGATGTCCTCCAGCTCAGGACGCCACGTCACCCGGCCCGCCCGGAAGTCCTCGAGAACCGCCTCGAGGCCGGCCACAATCCGGTCCGCTTCCTCCTGGGGAATGATGCCCTGCTTTCCGAGCATGCGGGCATGGGCGATGGAGCCCGCGATATCGAACTCGTACAGGTCGGCGTCATCGCCGGCGGTGTACTCCTGCACGAGCGGGTCCATCTCGCCTTCGAATCGGCCGCCCCAAGTCCGCTGCGCCATGGAGCCCATGGTGGCATGGGCCGCGCACGCGAACAATCCACGAACGATGCTAGCGGCGACGCTCGGTACAATCGCCCCATGCGCCTGCGAGCCCCGAGGACGCTATTCGTCGAGCGCCGACTACCCCCCGAGCTTGCACCGTTGGCAGACCTCGCCCGCGACCTGTGGTGGTCGTGGCACCCGGAAGCGCGCGAGCTCTTCGAGCGTCTCGACCCGGCCCTCTGGGAGGCGACGGGCCACAACCCCTACCGCCTCCTCCAGGTCGTGGGCGAGGAGCGGCTCCGAGCGGCCGCCGCCGACGTGGGCTACGTGGCTCAGCTCCAGGCGGCAGCAAGGGCGCACGCGAGCCAACTCGACGCTCCCGCAGCCGACGCCCTCCCGGGCCGCCAGCCCTACGAGGTGGTGGCGTACTTCTCCATGGAGTACGGCCTGGTCGAGTGCTTGCCCTCGTACTCGGGGGGCCTCGGCGTGCTCGCGGGCGACCACCTGAAATCCGCCAACGACCTTCGCCTGCCGCTCGTCGGCGTGGGGCTGCTCTACCGAGCCGGGTACTTCGGACAGCGGCTCGGCCCCGACGGCTCGCAATACGAACTCGACGAGCCCGTCGACGTGGCCCACCACCCAATCGAACGGGTGCGGGACCCGGAGGGCCGCGAAGTGACCGTCCACGTGCCGGTCGAGGACCGGGAGGTCGCGGTGAATGTCTGGAGGCTCCGCGTGGGTCGGGTGCCGCTTCTCCTCCTCAACACGGATCACCCGGAGAACGACCCCCGTGACCGGCGCATTTGCGACCGGTTGTACGACGCCGACCTTGATACCCGTATCAGGCAGGAGATCGTCCTCGGCATCGGCGGCGTGCGGGCCCTGCGCGCCTTGGGGATGGAGCCTGCAGTCTGCCACATGAACGAAGGCCATTCGGCGCTGCTGGCGTTGGAGCGCGCCCGGGGCCTGATGGAGCGGCACGGCCTCTCCTTTGCGGAGGCGTGGTGGGCCGTGTGGAACACGAGCGTGTTCACCACCCACACCGCCGTGGCTGCCGGCATCGACCTCTTCCCTCCAGACCTTGTGTTGCGCCACCTCGGGGGCTACTTCGCTGCGCTCGGGGCCGATCCCCAGGCGGTTCTCGGCCTTGGCCGCACCCGCCGCGAGGACCACGGGGAACCGTTCTCCATGGCCTTATTGGGGCTTCGGGCTTCGGCCTTCGCGAACGGGGTGTCGCGCATCCACGGCGCCGTATCCCGCGACCTGTGGAGCCAGGCGTGGCCGAACGTCCCGGTCGACCACATCCCGATCGGCTCCATCACGAACGGCGTGCACCTGGCGACGTGGGTCGGCCCCGAGATGGGCGCCCTCTACGACCGCCTCACGGGCGGGCGGTGGCGCACCGACCCGGCCGACCCGGCAGTGTGGGAGCCGCTGCTCGCCGCCGACGACGAGGAGTTGTGGCACGCCCACCTCCACCAGCGGCGACGACTGCTCGACGAGATCGAGCGGCGGATGCGGGAAGAGGCCGTGGGGCGGGGAGAACTGGCCGGCGCCGCCGGGCGGGCCACCATCGACCCGGGAGCCCTCATCATCGGATTCGCACGCCGGTTCGCGGGCTACAAACGGGCAACGCTCCTCTTCCGCGACCCCGACCGCCTGGCGCGAATCGTGGGCGACCCCGAGCGACCCGTGGTCGTCGTGTTCGCGGGGAAGGCCCACCCGCGCGACGAGCCCGCGAAGCAACTCATCCGCGAAGTGGTTGCCATGAGTCAGCGGCCCGAATTTCGCGGGCGTATCGTCATGCTCGAACGGTACAACCTCCACCTCGCGCGTCTGCTCGTGCAGGGGTGCGACCTCTGGCTGAACAACCCCCTTCGCCCGCTGGAGGCGAGCGGCACGAGCGGCATGAAGGCGGCGGCAAACGGCGTGCTGAACGCCAGCGTGCCCGACGGCTGGTGGCCGGAGGCGTACCAGCCCGGAATCGGGTGGCGGATCGGCCCCGACGACCCCCTCGAGCCCGAGCAGCAGGACGCCTTCGACGCGGAGGCGGTCTACACCCTCCTCGAGGAGGAGATCGTCCCCGCCTACTTCGAACGGTCGCGAGAAGGCGTCCCCCTGCAGTGGACTGCGATGATGAAGCGGGCCATAGTCGCCATCGCGCCGCACTTCAACACGGACCGGATGGTGGCGGAGTATCTGCGGCGGGCATACGCTCCGGCGTTCGAGCGTTGGCGGAGGTTCGCGAACGACGGCTTCCAATTCGCGCGGGAGCTCCGCCGCTGGGAGGAGCAGGTGCGCGCAGCCTGGGGCGACGTGAAGGTGCTCTCCGTCGAGCACGAGCTGACGGAGGACGGTGCCGGCCCCGGCATCCGCATCGCCGCCGAAATCTTCCTCGGCAAGCTGCCCGCGACCGACGTGCGTGTCGACGCGATGGGCGGCCCAGCCGAACCCGATGGCACGATCCCGCGGATCGCTTACGAGGTTCCGCTGGCGCGGGTCGGTGGTACACCCGAAGGCGTTCACCGGTACGAAGGCGTGCTGGTGCCGCGCGAAGGCGGGCGACTGGCGTTGTCGCTCCGCGTGGTCCCGTTCCACCCAGCGGTGCCCGAGCCTTACGCCTGGGGCCTGGTGCTCTGGGCGTAGCAGGGGAACGCCAGCGAGAGTATCCTTCCGCCGCGATGGATCGGAAGCGGCTCCTGGTGGTCGGTGCGGGAGCCATGGGCTCCATGTACAGCCAGCTGGTGGCCGCGGGCCGCGTGCCCGAGGCGGAACTCGCGGGCATCGTCGACACCGACGGCGCCCGAGCCCTGGAGCTCGCGTCGACCCTCGGCTGTCCGGCGTTCGGTGACATCGAGGCGGCAGTCCGCCAGGCTCGGCCCGACGCAGCGTACGTCGCCACCCCGGACCACCTCCACCGGCAGCCGGTGGAGGCCTTGGCTGCCGCCGGCATCGCCATCCTCGTGGAAAAACCGCTCGCCACGACCGTCGAGGACGCGCGCGCCATGACCGAGGCGGTCGAGCGGGCCGGCGTGCACGCGGAGGTGAACTACGGTCTCCGCTGGCATCCGGCCTTCCAGGAGGCGCGGCGCGCCATCGAATCGGGCGAGGTCGGGGAGGTGCGGACGCTCTCCGCACGGATGAACGCCCCCATCACCCTGCCTCGGGACCGGCTCCGCTGGAGCGGCCGCACGAGCCCTGCATGGTACCTCATGTCCCATCTGCTCGATTTGACGTTCTGGCTGGTCGGCCGGCATGCCGAGAGCGTGTACGCGTCGGGCAGCCGCGGCACGCTCGCGGCCGGCGGCCTGGGAACGCTCGATTCGGTGCGGGCCATCGTGCGGTATCGCGGGGGTATCGACGCCGGCTTCGAGTCGGTGTGGATTCTCCCCGCGAGCTGGCCGACCGCCGCAGAGACATCCCTCCGCGTGGTGGGAAGCGAGGGCGTCCTCGAGGCGGACGCGAGCCACCAGGGGGTGCTCATCGCCGGCCAGCACCTCCGACAGCCGGCGAGCACAGCCTGGTACGCTGCCCGCCTCTCCGCGTTCCTCCGAAGCATCGACGGGCTTGGCCAGACGCGCGTCACCTTCCACGATGGGCTGGAGACGACCCGCATCCTCGCCGCCCTCGACCGCAGCCTGCAGAGCGGGCGCGCCGAGCGGGTCGAACCTTAGGGTGCTGGGCGGTATGACGCTGTACATCGTCGGGCTCGGGCCAGGGGACGCGCGCTACCTGACCGCCGAGGCGCGCGAGCTGCTCGAAAGCGGGCGGCCGGTGCTGCTCCGGACGAGACACCATCCGGCCGTCCACACGCTCGACCCGGAAGGCCGCTGGCCTTCGTGCGACGACCTGTACTCGGGCGGCGACTCCTTCGAAGCGGTGTACGCGGCCATCGCCGACCGCGTCCGCTCGCTCGCCGCAGCGGGCGACCTGGTGTACGCCGTGCCGGGTCACCCCCTCGTGGCCGAGCGGACCGTGCGCGAGTTGCTCGCGGACCCGGGCGGGGCCGACCTTCGCGTCGTGCCCGGCCTTAGTTATGTAGACCTCGCCCTCGCTGTGCTCGGCATCGACGGCGAGAACCTGCAGGTATGCGACGCGCTCGCCCTCCGCATCGACGCGCAGCGGCCTGCGCTCATCGGCCAGGTGTACAGCCGGGAGGCAGCAGGAGACCTGAAGCTGGCCCTGTTGGAGATCTACCCTGCAGAGCATGACGTCACGCTCCTCTTTGACCTTGGTACCGAGCGACAGCGCGCGGAGCGGGTCAGGCTCGCTGACCTGGATCGCCGGCCGTACGGCCACCTGGTGTGCGTGTATGTCCCGCCACTTCCTCCGGAGGCCGACGTTCGTCGATTCGACGGGCTCTACGCCATCGTTTCGCGACTGCACGCACCCGACGGCTGCCCTTGGGACCGCGAGCAGACCCACGAGTCGCTGAAGCCACACCTCCTCGAGGAGACGTACGAGGTCCTCGACGCGATCGAGGCTGGCGACCCCGCCAAGCTCGCGGAGGAGCTCGGCGACCTCCTGCTGCAGGTGCTGATGCACGAAGCCGTCGCCCGCCGGCTCGGCGAGTTCGCAATGGGCGACGTCACCGAATCCATCGCCCGGAAGCTCATTCGCCGGCACCCCCACGTATTCGGCACTGCCACGGCACGCACGGCCGACGACGTTCGGCGCTCGTGGGAGGAGCTGAAACAGGCGGAACGGGGGGAGGAGAGCATCCTCGAAGGGGTACCACGCTCCATGCCGGCTTTGGCGGCCTCACAGGTGATGCAGGGGAGGGCGCGCCGGCTCGGCTTCGATTGGCCCGACATCGATGGGCCGCTGGAGAAGCTCGCCGAGGAGATCCGTGAGTTCGCCAAGAGCGAGACACCCGACGAGCGGGAGGACGAGTTCGGCGACATCCTGTTCGTCTTGGCGAACGTAGCCCAGCGGCTGGGCATCGATGCGGAGGCAGCCCTCCGCCGAGCGAACGAGAAGTTCCGCCGCCGTTTCGCCAGGGTTGAGGCGTTGGCCAGAGAGCGGGGCCTCAACCTCCGCGACCTCGACCTCGCCGGCCTGGACACCCTGTGGGAGGAGGCGAAGGCCGCCGAGCCCGGCTGACGCGGTTGCCGGGCCTCACGCACTCCCGCTAGGCTACGTTTCGCATCGAAACCCAAGGAGGAGGCGGCGGCATGTCGCAAGCGAAGCAGTCGGTGGTGACGTGGGAGCGCTTCCGGTCGGGGAAAACCTTCTGGGAGTACCTCGACTCCGGGATCCGGAACCGGGAGCTGTTCCTCGAGAACTACGAGAAGACCGTGCTGAGCGAGGAGCAGCGGACGGCGTTGCAGGAGCTCGCCTCGAGGCCCAACGGGCCGCACCACATCATGGTCATCGGGGAGGATTGGTGTCCCGATGTGTACCGCGGAACCGGCGTCGCGCAGCGGATGGCCGAGGCCATCGGGGCGGAACTGCGTTTCTTCGAGCGCGACAAGAACAAGGACATCATGCAGGAGTACCTGAACCAGGGGCAGTTCGAGTCCATCCCCGTGTTCGTGTTCTACGACAAGGACCACCGGGAGATCTGCCACTTCATCGAGCGGCCGCAGATCGCCAACGAGCAGCTGCACGAGGTCCAGAAGGTTTTGGGGCCGACATCGCCCGAAGCCCTGGCCGCCGAGCTGGGACGCGAGCCGACGGAGGAGGAGATCCGGGAGGCGAGGGCGAAGGCGCGCGAGCGGTACCTCGAATGGCAGCGCACGAGCCCAATCTGGGCGCACTGGCGCGTCGCGACGGTCGACGAGTGTATCGCGCTGCTGCGGGCGCATCTGTAGCCTCTCGGCCTTCGAACCCACGACGGCGGGAGCGAAACGGCGCTTCCGCCGTATGCTTTTCGCCCATGGAGCCTCCGATGCGAAGCCGCCGCTGGCTCCGACGGGCCCTCACGACATCGGCGCTACTGGTGCTGATCTTCGCCGCCTACGCTGCGGCCATGCAGGCGACGCTGCCCGACGAAGGCGCGCCGCCGCTCCCGCGGGAGGAGCGCGACCGGCTCCACGCCGCCATCCACGCCGGCGCGCTGCTGCTCGCGTTCCTCGGCGGATGGGCGCTCGGCTGGGCCGAGGAGCGGAACGGGTTCGCCTACGCGGTCACGGTCACGGTGACGCTGGCCTTCCTCATGGCCTTCGCCCTCATCGCCTCGCGCGAGCTTGCCTGCTCCCCGGCAGGCGTGGTGGTCCTGCGCGAATGGACCTGCCGGTGAGGTCGTAGACCGGAAGCTCCGGTGGGGGGCACCATGATGGCGATGAAGCTTCCCGTGACGCCGTGGGTTCTCGCGGGGCGCATCCTCGCGATCTTGGGGATGGGGTTCACCGCCGCGGTAGCGATCCTCTTCTACGTCGGCGGCTTCTGGGCGTGGGGGCTCGCCGCAACGGCTGCCTTCGTGCCCTTCTTCCTCCTCATCGTCCTCGTCGAGCGGTACTCAGTCCGCCACGGGCTCATCGGACCGCCCGACCCGGCCGCCGAAGCCGACGACGAGGGGGAGTGACCCTCGGGCCGATTCCGAGGGCTCACGGAGTCGCTGTCGACGTTGCCGCAGCTTCCGGCGTGGCAGTGGCCGCCTTCGGGAACTGCTGAATCTCTACCCGCTCGATGAGGTCGCCCTGAGCGATCCGGCCGACGACGTCCATCCCCTCGATCACCTTGCCGAAGGGGTAGAAGAGCGTCTGCGCGCCGCTGTCGAAGTCCAGCGCCGGGTTGTCCTTCAGGTTGATGAAGAACTGGCTGCCGAAGCGGCGCTCACCCTGTCGCTTCGCCATCGAGACCATGCCGCGCGTGTTGCGAAGCTCGTTCGGCTCGTCGTCCACGGTGTAGCCCGGACCGTCGGCCACGCCCGGGGGCGGAGCGTCAGGCCGGTTCGGGTCGAGCCCGCCGCGGCTGCGTGGGTCTCCCGCTTGGACGACGAAGTTCGGCACGACCCGATGGAACGTGAGCTGGTCGTAGAACCCCTTCTGGGCGAGGAACACGAAGCTGTTGACGGTGTTCGGGGCGATGTCCTCGAAGAGGTCGATGACGATGTCGCCCTTGGCAGTGTGGATAACGGCCCGGTAATCGTACGCGTTGGCGTCGATGACCTGCTCGGGCGCCGAGAAGGCGAAGGGATTCGGAGTGGCCGTCGGGGTGGGGCTTGCCTGGGCCGTCTCGCCGGGCGTGGGGGTTCCGGCGGGGCTGGGGGAGCCCTGGCGGGTAGCGAGGAGCGCGGCGAGCAGGACGCCGCCGATCATGATGACGGCGCCCATGGCGTAGAAGAGCGTGCTTTGGGTAAGCAGGTTCATGGGGAAGCCGGGCTTGTAGCTCGCCGAAGGGGCCGCCGCGCGGGAGGACTTCCGCTGACTAGGCCGCTGCCCCAAGTGGTGGAGTTCGCGTCGTCGGCGCTTCGCCACAGGTACCTCGCTGTCGATGGCTCTTCGGGTTCGGCGGCTTCCCGGCCGCCACGTGGGGCAGTATAGGGGGCCGGGGGTTAGGGGCTACCGACCGCCCGCGGGCCGGTAAAGCCCAGAGCGCGGAGCTCTTCCCGAGCGACCTGGCGATCGTCCCAAGGGCGCTCCTCGTCCCCGTAAATCATCGACTGCTCGTGCCCCTTGCCGGCGATGACGACGATGTCGCCGGGCCGCGCGCGTTGGAGAGCGGCGCGAATCGCCTCCCGCCGGTCTTCGATTTCCAGGAAGTCGATGTTCCGACGGCGGCCGGCCCGTTCGGCATGGCTTCCGATCTCCCGGACGATGGCGCTCGGGTCCTCGCGGCGGGGATCCTCGCTGGTGAAGACGGCGAAGTCCGCCCCTTCGGCTGCGGCACGACCCACCCCGAACCTGCGTCCAGGGTCGCGCTCGCCGGCGGCACCGACGACGATGATCAGACGGCCGCGGCACACCGAACGGAGCACTTCGAGCACCTTCCGTACCGCTTCGCCCGTGTGGGCGTAGTCGACGATGACCTCGAACGGCTGCCCCTCGTCGATCCGCTCCATGCGGCCGGGCACGCCCGGACAGGACGCGAGGCCGCGGGCCACCGTCGCCAAGTCGAGGCCGAAGGCGAGCGCCGCGGAGGCGGCGGCCAGGGCGTTGGCGACATTGAAGAGGGCGGGCAGCCGTATCGATGTCTCGGCTGTTCCGAAGGGCGTCACCAGGCGGAAGTCCGAGCCGTCGGGGCGAAGGACCACGTTGCGGGCAAGCACGTCCGCCTCGCGCGCCTCGAGCCC
Organism: bacterium HR29; assembly: GCA_002898215.1. Lineage (GTDB taxonomy): Bacteria > Chloroflexota > Dehalococcoidia > Tepidiformales > Tepidiformaceae > HRBIN29. The sequence goes on from BEIF01000001.1 coordinate 1,163,405, forward strand.
GTACCGGACCGGTCGCGCGGTGGTAAGGGACAGCACGTAGTTCGCGCTCGGGTCGTCGGCATTGACGACAGCGAACCGCTCCCGCCCCTTGGAGGGGTGGCGGTCGAGAGCGCGGAAGAGGAGGCCCTTCGCCTCCCGGTAGGCTTCGAATGTGCCGTGGAAATCGAGGTGGTCGCTCGTGATGTTGGTGAGCACGGCGATGTCGTACACCACGTGGTCGAGCCGGTGGAGCGCGAGGCCGTGGCTCGTGGACTCGACGATCGCGACGTCACAGCCGGCGTCGACCATCTCGCGGAGGAGGCGCTGGACCGCGGGCGCTTCCGGCGTCGTCATCCGCTGGACCGAGGAGCCCGTCCGGCCGGCGATGGAGACGTCCACCGTCCCCAGGCGGCCCGTCTTCAGCCCAGCCGACTCGAACACGGCGGCGAGGAGGTGTGCCGTTGTCGTCTTGCCGTCGGTTCCGGTTACGCCGACGACCGGGATCGCCCGGCTGGGGTGCCCGTAGAACCAGGCTGCCGCTGCCGAGAGCGCCGCCCTCGTGTTCTCGACGGCCGCCACCGCTACCCGGGGCGGAAGGGATTCGGCCAAGGCAACGCGGCTCCGCTCGATGAGCACCGCCGAAGCGCCAGCGGCGACGGCATCGGCGAGGAAGGAGTGGCCGTCGACGCGGAAGCCGGGGATCGCGACGAACAGGACGCCAGGTGTCACCCGGCGGGAGTCGTGTTCGACACCGGTAATCGGGACGTCGCGGTCGCCACGGACCAGGAGTGCTCCCGGTAGCTCGGCGAGGAGCGACGCGAGCCGCTTGGGGGCCGACATGGCGGTTTCCATGCTACCCGGGGCCGCCACCGGAAGGTAGCGCCGGCAGCGCCGCCCGTAGCACGTCGAAGAGCTCCTCCGCGAGCCGCTCGCGCCGAACGGTCCACGCTGCCATCGCCGACCACCGGGAGAAGGCTGCGGGAGCTCGGCCGGGGATGCAGACGATCATCGACGCGAAATCCCCTTCCGGCGGCGTGCCAGCCCAGGTGGCGGCATCCACGATGACGATGTCTCCCGGCAGCGAACCGCTCCCCGCGGGAACGGCGGAAAGGCCTAGGATTCCGGCAACGTCGCTCGCCGCCGCGAGGAACAGGGCGTCCGCCGTGGCAACGACGACACGGCGCCGAACGCCGTCATCGGGGTTCACGGGAACCATCCAATTCCGGAATGGCCAGGCAGACGTCCAGCAGGTTGGCCACGATCCGCGCTGTCGCGCCCCAGATGAGGTCCGGCCCAACGCGGTACGAGGGGAGGATGACCTGGCGGCCTCCGTACGTCCGGATATCGGGGACGAAGGAGCGGGGGTCCCGGAGCGTGGCGAAGGGAACCTCGAGGAGGTAGGCGACTTCGTCGGCACTGAAGCGCCACGGGTACGGATACGTGCGCAGCCAGCCGACGAACGGCGTCACCCGAAAGCCGCTGATGGTGATGAGGTCGTCGAGTTGGCCGAGCAGCTCGACGTCCTCGGGCGCGACCCCGATCTCCTCGTGCGTCTCCCGGAGCGCAGTCCACAGAGGGTGCTCGTCGCCCGGGTCCATGGCGCCCCCCGGGAAGCTCACCTGGCCCTTGTGATGGAGGACCCGCTCGGAGCGCCGCTGGAAGACGAGGTGGGGCTCGCCGGCACAGTCGTAGAACAGCGCCAGGACCGCGGCGCGGGCGAGGTTCGGCTCGTCGTCGATGGCGGACGGCGAGTACCGTTCGAGCGCGGCGCGAAGGGCATCCTTCATAACGGCCTCGCGACCAAGCGGCGGCGCCTGGTCGATTCCTTCAGCTCCTCCCAGATTGCCTCGTTCACCGCGGCGATGCGAGGGTCATCCTGTCCTTCGCACCAGGCGTGGAGCTCGATGAGCAGGCGGCGGAGCTCGTCGTTCGTCGCTTGCAGCCGGGAGACGCGGAGGTCGGAGTCCTCGCCGGCTGCGGCCGTCCGCAGCCTTGCGGCCAACTCCGGAGGGGCGAGGTCGGCCGCAGCCGCAAAGAGCGCCCGGAGGGCGGCGTTCTCCTCTGCGAGGCGGGCCGCGGCGCGGTCCCACTCCTCCGCAAGCATGGCTGCGATGGTGGCAGCCAACCCGGCGGTTTGCTGTGCGAACGGGTCGGAGAGCTGCGACGCAAGGTCGAGCACGAGCGCTTGGGCGATTCGCTGGAGCGCGATGGGCGGGTCAGGCCTCACGGCGCCCTCCCGAGGGAACGGAGGAGCACTTCGTCCTGGAAGTTGGTGAGCCAGTAGGCGGTCATCGCGTGGATGAGCTCCGTGCTCCGGCCCTCCTGGAAGCTGCGCGCGCCGGTGAGCCAGATGGCCTGCGCCTTCACGCTCGAGAAGACGTCCCACCAATGGAGGGCGGAGCGGTCGACCCGGGTACCGGCGGCCGCCTCGTACACGGCGATGGCCTCCTCGGCGGCGACGACGCCGCCCTTCAAGCCGTTCCGTCCCCACTCCCAGTTTTCGAGGAACGACCACGCCAGGTCCTCGAGCGGGTCGCCCAGGTGGGCCATCTCCCAATCGAGCACACCGTGGATTTCTCCATCGGGGGAGAAGAGGAGGTTCCCCACGCGGTAGTCCCCATGCACCACCGTGACCCGGGCCGGGGGAGGTGGGGGATTCGCCCGAAGCCAGCGAATCGCGGCCCGGACCACCGGCTGTGGGGAGAGCTCCTGCTCGTCGATGACGCGCTCCCAGTGCTCCAGCTCTCGGCGCCAGCACTCTTCGGGCGCCGGCGGCTCGACGACGCCCTCGATGGGCGTACCGCGCCAATCGAAGGCATGGATGGCGGCGAGGATTTCGTACATGCGCCGGGCAAGACGCGGACGGGCGGGTTCGAAGGAGGGGTCGAGCACGCGCCGTGGGCTGGCCTCGCAGCCTTCGATGCGCTCCATCACGAAGAAGGGGCTGCCGAGGTGGGCGGGGTCCCGTTCGAGCCAGAGGGCCCTCGGGACGGGCACGTTGCTCCCGGCGAAGGCCCGGTAGAAGGCGAACTCCAGCTCCCGGTCGCTATCGAGCAGGCTCGCCGGGGGATCACGGCGAATGACGAAGCTTCGCCTCCGGCCTGGCTGGCCCGGGAGCTCCGCATCGGCGATCCAGGTCTCCCGGGAAGCGCCGCCGGGGACGCGCCAGAGGGTGACGAGGCGCAGGCCTGGCGCCTCCAGGCGCGCCGAGAGATACGCTTCCAGCTTGGGGCGCAACGCCCCGGCACTCTGGCTCCCCGCAGACATCGACGCGGGGCTAGGCTACAGGATTCCCTTCGTGCTGGGAACGTCGCCTTTACGGCGAGGGTCGACCCGCACTGCCTGGTCGAGGGCACGGGCGAAGGCTTTGAAGCAGGCCTCGATCTTGTGGTGGTCGTTCACCCCGGCCAGGGTGCGGATGTGCACGTTGGCGCGGGCCGCTGCGGCGAAGGACTCGAAGAAGTGGGCGAACAGGTCGGGCGGCAGTCCCCCCACTTCGGCGCCGTACAGGCGGAGGTCGAGGACGGCGTACGGCCGCCCGGAGAGGTCGACGGCGGCGAAGGCGAGCGCTTCATCGAGGGGCATCACGGCCGAGCCTGCGCGGACAATGCCCGCCTTGTCGCCCAAGGCTTGGGCGAAGGCTTGGCCGAGGAGGATCCCGCAGTCCTCGACGGTGTGGTGGGCGTCGACGTGAAGGTCGCCCTGAGCCCTGAGCGCCAGATCGAAAACGCCGTGCTTGGCGAGGTGGGAAAGCATGTGGTCGAAGAAGCCGATGCCCGTGGACACGTCGGCCTGACCGCTCCCGTCGAGGTTGATGGTGACCTCGATGGAGGTCTCGGCGGTGGAGCGCGTCAGGCTGGCGATACGGGGAGTCACTCCTCTTCCACCTCGCGGAGGGCTGCCAGCAAGCGGTCCGTGTCCCGCGGCCGGCCAGCGCTGATGCGGATGTAGTTTCGCAGTTCGGGTCGGTCGTAGTACCGAACCAGCACGCCGCGACGGCGCAGGGCGTCGGCCACGTGCCGGGCGGAACGTCCTTCGACGCCGCAGAGGACGAAATTGGCCGCGGAGTGGTGCGGACGCAGCCAGGGGAAGCGCGCGAGCTCGGCTTCCAACCGCTCCCGTTCGCGCACGATGGCCCGAACGGTGTCCATGAGCTCATCGCGGTGGGCCAGGGCGGCGAGGGCGGCAGCCTCGGCAGCGACGCTGACGTTGTAGGGCTGCTTGATGGCCATCATCCGGCGGGCGACTTCCTCGTTCGCCACCCCGTAGCCGATGCGGAGTCCCGCCAGGCCCGCCCACTTGCTGAAGGTTCGCACCACCACCAGGTTGGGATGCTCGGCGATGAGCGGAACGAAGGTGGTGCCGGCGAATTCCGCGTACGCTTCGTCCACGACGACGAGGGCGTCGAGGGCGCAGAGGCGCTCGATCTCCTCGACGCTCGCCAGGTTGCCGGTTGGGTTGTTGGGGGAGGCGAGGAAGACCAACGTCGCCCCTTGGCGGACCGCCGAAGCGATGCCTGCGAGGTCCAGCTCCCAGCCGTCGAGGCGGGGGACCTCGACGACCCGGGCGCGGTTGACGCGGGCGAGGAAGCTGTACATCCCGAAGGTGGGCGGCGCGGTGACCACCGCATCCGGCCACACGAGGCGGATGACGATGTCGAGGATGTCATCCGCCCCCGCCCCAGCCACGATCTGGTCGGGACGGACGCTCAACCACTCGGCCAGCGCTTCCCGCAGGGCGGAGTGATACGGGTCGGGGTAGATGTGGAAGGAAGCACGGGCAGCCGCCTCGCGCACCGCTGGATGGGGCCCGTAGAGGTTCTCGTTCGCGTCCAGCTTCACGATCTCGTCCGGGGCCAGGCCGAGCTCGCGAGCGAGCACCTCGATCGGCTTGACGGGCGCGTACTCTTCCAGGTCGGCGAAATCGGCCCGGACGAGCGTTCGTACGTCCATTCCTCGCTACCGTCCCTCGAGGCGGCGTTCGACGGCGCGGGCGTGGCCGGTGAGGCCTTCGGCCCGGGCGATGATGGCGGCGGCGCGGGCCAACTCCTCGGTGGCCTCGGAGGGCAGGTTCACCACCGCGATGGTCTTAAGGAAGTCGTTCACGCTGAGGGGCGAGCTCCAGCGTGCGCTCCCGCCTGTCGGCATGGTGTGGCTGGGGCCGGCGGTATAGTCGCCGATCGCCTCGGGGGAGCCTTCGCCCAGGAAGAGCCCGCCGGCGTTGCGGACCTTCGAGGCGTACGCCATCGGCTCCTCAACGAGAAGGCAGAGGTGTTCAGGCGCGTACTCGTTGGCGAGCTCGATGGCGTGGTCGATGTCGTTGACGAGGATGCACCCGCCGCGGTTCTCGAGCGCCTGACGGGCGATCTTCGCTCGCTCCATCGTGGCGAGCTGGCGTTCGACGTGCCGGGCCACCTGCTCGGCGAGCCAGTGCGAGGGCGTCAGCAGGATCGGGCTGGCGAGCGGGTCGTGTTCGGCCTGGGCGAGCAGGTCAGCCGCGACGAGCTCGGGGTCGGCGCTCTCGTCGGCGATGATGACGGTCTCGGTCGGGCCGTAGATGGAGTCCACCCCCACGTCGCCAAAGACGAGGCGCTTCGCGATGGCGACGAAGAGGCCGCCCGGGCCACACACCTTGTCCACGCGGGGGATCGTCTCCGTGCCGTACGCGAAGGCCGCGATGCCCTGCGCCCCGCCGGCTTTGAAGACGGCATCGACCCCGGCGATGTCGGCGGCCACCAGCTTCACCGGCGGCACGCTGCCATCGGGCAAGACGGGGCTGGTGAGGTACACCTCGTCGACGCCGGCGACGCGCGCGGGGATCGCGCACATCAGCACCGTGCTGGGCAGCGGCGCCTTCGTGCCGGGCACGTAGATGCCGACGCGCTGGAGCGGCCGCGTCAGTTGGCCAAGCCCGTTCTGGCTGAAATCGAAGAAGGAGCCTCGGAGCTGCAGCTCGTGGTACTGCCGAATGCGACCGGCGGCGAAACGGAGCGCCTCGACAACTTCGGGGTCGACCGCGTCGTAGGCGGCCCGCACCTCCTCGGGGGTCACCCGGAGCGCCTCGGTGCGGGCGTTGTCGAACTTCAGGTTGTAGTACCGGACAGCGTTGTCGCCATCCTCGCGAACGTCGCGGATGACCCGGCGGACGACCTCCTCGGGCGGGAGCTCCTGGCCGAAGGTTCGGAAGGTCGTCTCGCGGATGTCCATGGGGAGCTCGTCGAGCTCGAGGGGACGACGCGCGAGGATGGTGCGGCGGCCTTCTTCGGCATTCCGGATTATGCGCATCCGAGATACCTCGCCAACACGGACCGCGCCGCCTCCGTCGACCGTTCGAGGTAGCCGCGGATCCGTTCGTCGGTAACGTACGCCATTGTCTCATCGAGGAGCTCGGGGAGCGAATCGAGGAAGCGCGTCAGCTCCGGCGACTCTCCGATGCCGGCCCGGCGAAGATGGTTGGCGACCATGGCTCGCATCCGGTCCCAGTCCATCTCCCTGGCGGCGACGTCGGCAGCGATCTGGCGCCACCGTTCGAGGGTCTCCTTTTCGATGAACCCAACCTCGATGTTCTCCACGGTGCAAGCCAGGGCGGCGCAGATGGCTTTCCGGACCTCTGGCTCGCCGTAGTCGCGCTCCAGGCCGAACTGGAGCAAGCGGTCCATCAGGTTCGCACGCACCGTTCCACCCAGGTGCTCGTGGCGGGCGAACAGCCGGCGGTACACCGTCGTGATGTACTGCTCGTCGAAGACGAGATGGGTCAGGTAACCGCCGACGAAGGCACGGGTGACGGGATTGAGCGCGCCGGGGTCGGCCAGATGGGGATGCGCTGCGAAGAACCCCGAGACGGAGTCCTGGTGGTCGGGGCCGGCGAGGTCGAAGAAGTGCGTGGTCTGCCTGTCCTGGCGGGTGAGGATGCGGATATCGGGGGCGGTGGCGCCCAGTAGGTACGCCCCCTCCGCGCCGGCGAGGTCCGGGTGCCCGAGGGCGCTGGCGATGGTCCGGGCGAGGACCATGTGGAGCGTGATCGGAGGCATCAGGCACCTGCGGAGGCCGGAAGGCCGGCCCGGAGCTTCGCCACCAAATCGTCGAGGAGGTCGGTGCGGGAGGTAAGGGCCGGCTCGCGAACGATGAGGCAGTTCGTGGACTCGAGGAAGGGGTCGAGCATCTTGAGGCCGTTGGCGCGGATGCTGGTGCCGGTCTCGGACCCCTCGATGAGAATGTCGGCATCCTCCGGTACGAACCCCTCGCTGGCCCCGTTGATGGGCATGATGACCGCCGCGGGAAGGTGGAAGCGCCGGGCGAAGTCTTCCGCGAGCGCGGGGTACTCGCTCGCGATCCGAATCGGCCGCCCCAGTCCCCACCACACGGGCAAGGCATCGGCAGTCGTGTCGGCAGGGAACGCCTGGTCGACCACCGGCCCGATCTTGTAGCGGCTTCTACCCAGGTCGACCGCCATCCGGACCGGCGACGAGGGGAAGCGGGAAAGATGGTCGCGCAGCCAGTCGACGCCCGTGACCGCGGCATCGAAGGCGCCGCGAGCGACGAAGGCGGGCATATCCTGCGGCCGCACCACCTTGACCTCGAGCCCCTCGATGTCCGAGCGGGGACGCCTCACGAACGTCTTCTCGCCGTAGCCGTCGAACGAAAGGCCAGCCGCCAGGAGCGCTTCGAACGTGTGCCGCTGGGCGTGGCCGTCGGGCAGAGCCAGGCGGACGACGTCCGACCGCCGGGTGCAGCGCGCCATCGGACGGAGAGGGAGCCCGACAGGGGCGACGAGTCCAGGGGGAGGCTCCCGAAGCTGGCCGCGAAGCGCGGCGAGAAGCGGCGACAGGTCTTTGGCGGCGAGCGCCCGGCGGTTCGCCACGAACACGAGCGGCGAGCGCGCCACCTCCGCAAGGGGCACGAGCCCGAGCCGCTCCACTTCGCCGGCGTTGGGCGCCGCGAGGAGGGCTAGATCGGCATCCTCCGGGGGGTAGGCTTCTGCCGACCCGTAGAGCGGGAAGAGGCGGTAGACGGGCCAGCGGAGGCGGACGGCGACGGCATCGGCCAGGTTGGGGAATTCGGAGACGAGCCGAAGGCCCGGTTGCGGCACGGGCAGTGTGCCTGGTTCGAGACCGGATGCTGGGGCCGCCGCAAGCCACACGCCGAGCGCAGGACCGGGAAGCGCGCCCAACAGGCGCAGGTCTTGGCGGGGGAAGCGGATGCTCTCTTCCAACACCCACACCGCCGAGCAGATACCCGCGTCGTAGTTGCCCAGGGCGATCTGAACCGGGATGTCGCGCTCGCGGAAGATGCGGACGGCGAGGCCATGGTCGGCGAAGTGGGCGCGGAGCAAGCGGCTGCTCGGGTCGTACCCATCCGTGGGGAGACCGGCCTCCCGAAGGATGGCGGCCACTGCCGAGCGAATGTCGCCGGTGGGAAGGGCGAGCTTGACCGTCATTTCCCCTGCGCGAGGTGCGAGATGAGCTCTTCCAGCGACGAAACGGGCGCGGCCGTACCGCCTGTCAGAAGATGGGTCCCGGCAGCAGCCACCCGGACGACGACCGCCTGCCCTTCGACCGATGGCTCGAGCCTCGCAGCGAGCCCGGCTCGATGGATGCGACGGATGACGTCGAGCGCACGGGGCAGGTCGCCGGGCGATTCGGGCACGACCGCGGGCGGCGGGGGAGCCTCGGCTTCGGCGGCGAGGGCGGCAGCGAGCTCCGAGAGTTCGATGCCGAGGCCGCAGGCAGTGGCGCACCGCCCGAACGGCGGCCGGTAGCGGCCTCCCCGGCCCCACGCCGCGCCGTTCGCGGCGAACTCGAATACCGCTCCGTCGTAGTACTCGAAATCGCACGGCATGCCGAGCGCGATGACCGTCCGGCGTCCCGACGCAGCGACGATGTCCGCCAACGTCCGCAGCTCCTCGAGAGCGGGGACAGCGGCGGGAAGCGTGCCACCGGCGAGGGAAGCGAGGTTCGCCAGAAAGCCGCTCCCCTCCCCTTCCTCGAGGGCAAGGGCGGTGAAGGAAGCCAGCTTTCCCCCGAGCTCGGGCGCCAGGGCCTGCAAACCCTCCTCGGCGACGCGGTCGGTGAGCTCCCGCTGGCGGGCGCTGTCGCCCGCGGCAGCGGCTTCTACCAGAGCCCGAGCAACGCCGACGTGGGCAAGGCGGACGGTGGGGGCGAAGCCGAGCGCCTCGAGCGTTTCGCAACCCACCGCCACGACTTCGACCTCGCCGAGGAGCGTTGGGGCACCGAGGTACTCCAAGCCGCCCTGCCAGAGCTCGCTCTCCTCGCCGTTATGGCTGTACCGGAAGCGGGCCTGCACGTAGCAGAGACGTGCCGGCAGGGGCAGGCCGGCCTCTTCCGCCGCTCGGACCACGGGAATGGTGGAATCGGGGCGAAGCACGACGCGTTCGCCGCTCCAGCCGTCCCAGTCGAGGAAGGTGTAGACGCGGGAGAGCATCTGCGGCGTCAACGTCCCGGCGAGGGTGAAGAGGCTATACCGCTCGATGGTGGGGGTGCGGACCTCGCGGTAGCCCCAACGCGAAGCGGCCGCGCGGAACGCATCCTCGGCCCGGCGGAAGGCCGCCATCTCGCCGGGGAGAAGGTCACGCATGCCGCGGGAACGCGCGGAGAGGGGAGGAGCGGGCGCGGGTTCAGCCATGTCTTGCGAATCATGATAGGCGATGAGCGTCGTCGGTCGAACCGCAGAGCGAGCCGCCGTTGACGCCTCCGTATACTCGGTGGTGCCCATGCGCCATCGGTATCGCCGACTCGTCGCAGCCGCTTCCCTCACCGTGGGGCTGCTCATGCTCCTCGTCTCGGCCTGCGGAGGGGAGCGGACGCCTTCGGGCGCGGTCCATGTCCTCGAACTGGATGGGACCATCGGCCCCATCGTCGACCAGTACATCGACCGGGGCATCAGCCGGGCAGAGGATTCGCAGGCGCGCCTGGTGGTGATCGTCATGGACACACCGGGCGGGCTGAGCAGCTCGATGGAGTCCATCGTGAAGCGAATCCTGCGAGCGAACGTGCCGGTGGCCGTGTTCGTGTATCCACCCGGGGGCCGGGCGGCGAGCGCCGGAACCTTCGTCACGATGGCGGCCCACATCGCGGCGATGGCACCGGGCACGCGCATCGGCGCAGCGAGCGCCGTCAACATCGACGGCTCCGACATCGAAGGGACGCTCGGCAAAAAGATCGAGAACGATGCGGCCGCGCTCATCCGCGCCTTGGCCGAGATGCGGGGGCGGAACGCCGACTGGGCCGAATCGGCGGTTCGCGATGCGGCTTCGGCGAACGCCGACGAGGCCCTCCGCCTCGGTGTGATCGAGTACGAGGTGCCGGACCTGACCGCGTTGCTCCGGGCGATCGACGGCCGCCGGGTGGAGCTTCGGCCAGGAGTCACCTTCGAACTGGGGAACGTCTCCTCGGCGCCGCGGGTCGAAACGAAGATGACCGCCTGGGAACGGTTCCTCGAGTTCCTTGCCGACCCCACCCTCGCCTCGATCCTGATCAGTCTCGGCTTCCTCGGGCTCATCTTCGAATTGTCGAATCCGGGGCTCATCTTCCCCGGCGTGGCCGGCGCCATCGCGATGGTGCTCGGCTTCCTTGGGCTGGGTGCGCTCCCAGTGGAGACTGCCGGGCTGGCGCTGATTGCGTTGGCGCTCGTCTTCTTCGCGCTCGAGCTGTTCGTCCCCTCCGGCGGCATCCTCGGCGCGGGCGGGGTCGTGGCCCTCATCCTGGGCGCCATCATCGCCTTCCGGGACACGCCGGCCGAACTTCAACCGAACCGCATCGTGCTGGGGATCCTCGCCTTCGTCGTGGTCGGGATGTTCGTGTCGATCGCCCTCGGACTGGCGCGGATGCGACGGATCCCGGCCGTCATCGGGCTAGAGGCGATGATCGGGAAATCGGCCATCGCCCGGACGCCGCTCACGCCGGAGGGGTTCGTCCTCGTCCAAGGGGAGCGGTGGCGGGCGCGGATGGCCGAGGGCCAGGCGCGAGAGGGCGAGCGAGTGCGTATCGTAGGCGCGGAAGGCTTCGAACTCGTTGTGCGAAAGGAGGACGCCGGTGACGGAACAACGCCCGAAGGATAGCTACGGCATGCCCCCGCCCGAGTACGAGGTGGGCACCGGGACGAAGATCATCCGGGCGCTGCTCATCGGGTTCAGTGCCCTCATGCTCATCCCGCTCCTCCCGTTCTCCATCCGGGTGGTGAACGAGTACGAGCGAGGCGTCATCTTTCGCCTCGGACGGCTCATCGGGGCCAAAGGGCCGGGGCTGTTCATCCTGCTGCCCTTCGTCGACCGGATGGTGAAGGTCGACCTGCGGACGATTACGCTGGACGTCCCCGCCCAGGAGGCCATCACCCGGGACAACGTGACGGTGAAGGTGAACGCTGTCGTCTACTTCCGGGTGGTGGAGCCGACGGCGGCCGTCGTGCGCATCATGGACCACATCCGCGCGACCTCGCAGATTTCGCAGACGACGCTCCGCTCCGTTCTGGGGCAATCCGAGCTCGACGAACTTTTGGGACAGCGGGAGCAGATCAACCAGCAGCTGCAGCGGATCATCGACGAGCAGACCGAGCCCTGGGGCGTGAAGGTGACCGCGGTCGAAATCAAAGACGTGGAGCTGCCGGCCTCGATGCAGCGAGCCATGGCGCGGCAGGCCGAGGCGGAGCGGGAGCGGCGGGCGAAGATCATCGCGGCGGACGGCGAGTATCAGGCGAGCGAGCGACTGCGGGAGGCGGCTCTGGTGATGGCCCAGGAGCCGATCACCGTCCAGCTGCGGTTCCTGCAGACGCTCACCGAAGTGGCCGCCGAGAACAACAGCACCATCGTCTTCCCCATCCCGGTCGACCTCATCGAGATGTTCTTGCGGGACAGGGGAGGCGGCGAGTCCTGAGTCAGGACGGGCGTACGGTCACCTCGGCCGCGCGAAGGGCCTCGCGGCGGCCGTCGGCGAGCTCCACCACGAGGGCGCCGTCAGCGTCAACGTCCGTCGCCCGCGCCGGATACGGCTCGCCGCTCGGCGGGTGCACGAGGATCTCGCGCCCCAAGAGCAGATTGCGGGCACGGTATTCGCGCGCGAGGCTCTGGGTCGGAGCCTCCAGCCAGGTTTCCAGCTCGTTGCAGAGGCGGGCGAGGAGCTCTTCCCGGGGAACGGGCCTCCCGGATGCGCGGCGAAGGCTCGTCGCGATGCCCCGCAGCTCCGGGTTCACCGTGGGGTCCCCGTTCACGTTGATGCCGATGCCGGGATAGGCGATGACCTCGCTGCCAGCGTACTCGGCGTCGATGAGCATCCCCGACGCCTTCTCGCCTCCAATCCAGATGTCGTTGGGCCACTTGATGCGAGCATCGGGGCAAAAGACCTCGCATGCCCGGCAGACGGCGAGCGGCACGGCCATGGGCAGGCGACGGTGCTGTTCGACGTCGAGACGGAGGACGAAGGTGGCGTAGATGTTCTCGCCACGAGGGCTGAAGAAGGACCGCCCCTTCCGCCCACGGCCGGAGGTCTGCTCCTCGGCGAGGACGAGGGTGCCGTGCGGGGCTCCCTCCGCCGCTTCGCGCCGGGCGATGTCCATCGTCGAGCCCACGACAACGCGGTAGACGAGGAAACGGCCGACAAGGCTGGTCGCGAGGTGGCCTTGGAAGGTGCGGGGGTCGAAGTCATACCGGGCGGGCATCGCTGCCTCCGACGGAAGGGGGCCAGGCAGCGTACCTGGCCCCCTTGGCGTAGCCGACCTCGATGCTGTTAGGAGGAGGTCACCTCCTGCGCGTGGGTGCGGTCGCTACGACGGTAACTACTGTCCATGCGCATCACCTCCTTCCCTGGCGCGCACGCTACCAGAGGATGGGTACGGGGTCAATCGGGCGAGAAGGTTTCGCCAAGACGGAGCACGAGGCTATCCTGTTCGAAGATGCGAGTACGGCGGCGCCTGGCCCCTTTGGGGGTCAAATCTATGCGTCGCAGGGATGGAGGAGAGCTCTGGTTGCGCCAGTCAGCATGAAGCAGCTTCTGGAGGCGGGCGTCCACTTCGGGCATCAGACCCGCCGGTGGAACCCGAAGATGCGGCCGTTCATCTTCACCGAGCGGAACGGCATTCACATCATCGACCTGCAGCAGACCGTCACCCGTCTCGAGGAGGCCATCAACTTCGTCCGTGACGTGGTGGCCTCCGGGGGTGAGGTGCTGATCGTGGGCACGAAGAAGCAGGCCCGCGACACCGTCGAGCAGGAGGCGAAGCGCGCCGGCTTACCGTACGTCAACAACCGCTGGCTCGGAGGGACCCTGACGAACTTCCGGACCATCCAGCAGCGGATCCGCTACCTGAAGGAACTCGAGGCGGCGATGGAGCGCGGCGACTTCGCCCGCCGACCGAAGCGGGAGCAGCTGAAGATCCAGGAGGAGATCGAGCGGCTGAACCGGTACTTCGGCGGGATCAAGAACATGGACCGTCTTCCCGCGGCCGTGTTCATCATCGACACGGTGAAGGAAGCGATCGCGGTACACGAGTGCGAGCGGCTCGGGATTCCGATCGTCGCGCTGGTCGATTCGAACTGCGACCCCGACCCGATCACCTACCCCATCCCGAGCAACGACGACGCCATCCGCGCCATCAAGCTCATCCTGGGGAAGATCGCGGACGCGGCCATCGAAGGACGGGCCATGCGGGAGTCGGGTGTCGGCCCGGGTGTGCAGGTGGAGGAGTTCGCCCGGCGCTCCGCCGAGGAGGCGCTGGTGACGGGGCATTATTCGGCTTCGCCCGATGAGCCCGAGCCGCGGGCCGCGGAGGCGGTCCGGGTGACCGTCGTCTCGGCCCGCGAACAGATGACGGAAAGCAAGGACGAGGAGGAGTAAGCCGGTGCCGGAAGTCACCACCGCAATGGTGAAGGAGCTGCGCGAGGCCACGGGCGCAGGGGTGATGGATGCCAAGCGTGCCCTGGAGGAGGCCGGCGGCGACATGAAGCGGGCGGCCGAGATCCTGCGGGAGCGGGGGATCGCCGCCGCAGCCAAGCGTGCCGGACGGGAGACGCGCCAGGGGGTCATCGAAGCGTACATCCACGCCGGGGGGCGCATCGGCGTCCTCGTGGAGCTGAACTGCGAGACGGATTTCGTGGCCAACACACCCGAGTTCCGGCAGCTGGCGAAGGATATCGCCATGCAGATCGCCGCGATGAACCCGCTCGTCGTCACGCCGGACGAGCGCACTCCGGAGATGGAGGGCCCAGACGAGGAAGTGGTGCTGCTGAAGCAGCCGTTCATCCGCGACACGAGCAAGACCATCGACGACCTGGTGAAGGAGGTCATCGCCCGCACGGGCGAGAACGTGCGGGTGAGCCGCTTCGTCCGGTTCGAGCTGGGGAAGTAGCCCCAGGGAGCGAGCGAACATGGAGGGCCGGTACCATCGCGCGCTGCTGAAACTGAGCGGTGAGGCGCTCATGGGGGACCGGCCCTTCGGCATCGACCCCGTCACGTTGAACGCCATTGCGGCGCAGATCGTGCGGGCCGTTCACGACGGCATCGAGGTGGCCGTCGTGGTCGGCGGCGGCAACTTCTGGCGCGGCTCTTCGGCCGCGGAAACCGGGATGGATCGGGCGACGGCGGATTACATGGGGATGCTGGCCACGGTCATGAACGCCCTCGCCCTCCAGGATGCGTTGGAGAAGCAGGGCGTCACCGTGCGAACGCAAACCGCCCTCGCCATGGCGCAGGTGGCCGAACCGTACATCCGTCGGCGGGCGATCCGGCATTTGGAGAAGGGGCGCGTCGTCATCTTCGCCGCCGGGACGGGGAACCCGTTCATGACCACCGATACCGCCGCAGCGCTTCGGGCCATCGAGGTGGACTGCGAGGTGCTACTGATGGCGAAGAACGGCGTCGACGGCGTTTACGATGCCGACCCGCGGACGAACCCCGAGGCGAAGAAGTTCGACCACCTGACGTACATCGAGGCGATTCAGCGGCGGCTACAGGTGATGGACAGCACGGCGCTCAGCCTGTGCATGGAGAACCACCTGCCTATTATCGTATTCGACGTCCGTGCGCCGGACGGCATTTACCGCGCGCTGCGCGGGGAGCACGTCGGGACGATCGTGTCCTCCCACGCCGAGGCAGAGCCGGTCCGGCGCGTCTAACCTTCGCTCCACGTCACGGGAGGCTGGCCATGGAGGACCCGGACGAGATCCTTGTCGATGCCGATGAGCGGATGAACGGGGCCATCGAGGCCCTTCGCCGCGAGCTCGTGGGCGTGCGCACCGGCCGCGCGCACCCCAGCTTGGTCGAAGGCATCCACGTGGACTACTACGGTGCCCAGACACCCCTGAAGCAGCTCGCGACCATCTCCGCGCCCGAGCCCCGCCTCATCACGATCCAGGTCTGGGACCGGAATGCGGTGAAGGCGGTGGAGAAGGCGATTCAGACCTCCGACCTGGGCCTGAACCCATCCGTCGACGGGCAGACGATCCGGCTGCCGATCCCGCCGCTCTCGGAGCAGCGGCGGAAGGAGTTGGTAAAGCACGTGCACCACCGTGTCGAAGAGGCGCGCGTTGCCATTCGGAACGTCCGGCGACACGCCCACGACGAACTGCGGCGGCTCGAGCGGCAGGGCCTGATTTCCCAAGACGACCTGCGGCGGTACGAGGAGGAGCTGCAGAAGCTGACGGACCGCCACATCGAGATGGCGGAGGCGGAAGGGAAGAAGAAGGAGCATGAGCTTCTCGAGGTCTGACGCGGCCGCCCGACGGGCTCCCTCCGCGGGAAAACCGGCCGCCCGCCTTGGCGACGTCATCTCGCCCATTACCGGCGGACGGGTGCCGCGGCACGTGGCCATCATCATGGATGGGAACGGCCGCTGGGCCACCCAGCGCGGGCTCCCCCGTGCGGCCGGCCACCGGGCGGGAACGGAGAACATCCGCCGCATCATCGAGCGCTTCGCCGACCACGGGGTCGAGTACCTCACCCTGTACGCCTTCAGCACCGAGAACTGGAGCCGCCCCGAGCCCGAGGTTCGGGCGCTCATCCGATTGCTCAGCCGCTTCATCAAACGGGAGCTGGACCATTTTCGGCGGAACAACATCCGTCTCCGGCTCCTCGGCCACATCGAGACCCTTCCCGACTGGCTGCAGCGTCAGGTTCGGGAGGCGGTGGAGGCCACCGCCGAGAACACCGGCCTCAACCTGAACGTGTGCTTCAGCTACGGCGGGAGGGACGACATCGTAACGGCGGTCCGGCGGATCGTGGAGGCCGGCCTCCGGCCGGAGGAAATTACGGAAGAGACGGTGGCGTCCTTCCTCTCGACAGCCGGCATCCCTGACCCGGACCTCATCATCCGTACGGCGGGGGAGCAGCGCATCTCCAACTTCCTGCTTTGGGAATCCGCCTACGCCGAGCTGTACTTCACCGATACGTACTGGCCGGATTTCGGTCGGGAGGACATCGACATCGCCCTGGCCGAGTACGGTCGACGGAAGCGTAAGTTCGGAGGACTCCTCGAGGAGGACCTCCGCGCACTCGGGTCGGCGTGACGGCTCCGGCAGCGCCGGCAGCCTCGTCGGGCGCGCTGGGCCGCCGGCTGGCGACGGCAGCGGTGGGGCTCCCCATCCTCTTGGCGGTGGTGTGGGTCGGTGGGTGGCCGTATGCGGTCGTTTGCGGCGTGGCAGCCGTGCTGGCTTCGGCGGAGTTCGTGCACGGATGGCTCTTCCCAATGCGCCCGGTGTACGAGGCCTTTCGGTTCCTCCCCGGGTTCGCCATCACCGGCGCGATGGTGGCGGGCAGCCGCGTGGGCTGGGAGTTCGTGGTGGCGGGACTCGTGCTGGCGGCGATGTTCGCGGCTGCCGGATTCGCGCCGACCCGAGCCTTCGGCCCGCAGAAACCGTACCGGGTGTTCGCCGCCTGCATCCTCTACATCGGACTCTTGGGGAGCACCTTCGTGCTCGTGCGGGAGGCAGAGCACGGCCGCTCGTGGGTCATCCTCGGCTTCCTCGCCACCTTCACCACGGACACAGGCGCCTACGCCATCGGCCGCCTCTTCGGCAGGCACAAGCTCGCGCCACGCATCAGCCCGAAGAAGACGTGGGAAGGAGCCGTCGGAGGCTACGCAGCGGGATTCGTTGCCGTCCTGGTGCTGAACGATTGGCTGAACACGAGCGTCACCTGGCGGACGGCGCTCCACCTCGCTGTGCCATTCCCCCTCGCTGCCATTGCCGGTGACCTGTTGGAGAGCTGGATGAAGCGGCGCATGGGCGTGAAGGACACCTCCCGCCTCCTGCCGGGACACGGCGGCTTCCTCGACCGCCTCGACTCGTTGATCCTCACCTTTCCGCTGCTCTACCTCTTCGTAGTGCTGCGCGCATCGTAGGCCCTGGGGCATGCCTACAATGGCGGGGATGGCCGGCGAGCTGCGCCACCGTTTCATCGAGACGAACGGCATCCGGATGCACGTGGTGGAGTGCGGCGACGGGCAGCCCGTGCTCTTCCTGCACGGGTTCCCCGAGTTTTGGTACTCGTGGCGGCACCAGCTCGATTTCTTCGGCGGCTCCTACCACTGCATCGCCCCCGACCTGCGCGGGTACAACGAGACCGACGCTGTTCCACCGTACGACGTCGGAACCCTCGTGGCCGACGTGACCGGCCTCCTGGACGCCCTCGGCGTGGAACGGGCGCACGTGGTCGGCCACGACTGGGGAGGGGCGCTCGCCTGGGTCCTCGCCACGAAGGCGCCGGAACGCTTGCTGACGCTGTCGGTGCTGAACTGCCCCCATCCTGCCCGCTTCCGACGCGGGCTGTGGCAGCACGGTCAGTGGCTGCGGAGCTGGTACATCGCCTTCTTCCAGCTCCCCTGGCTGCCGGAGCGGGTGCTGGCGATGGACCGGTATCGGCGGCTGGCACGGATGCTCATCCGGGACGTGCGCCCCGGCACCTTCACTCGGGAGGACGTGAAAGCGTACCTGGAGGCCTGGCGGCGTCGCGGTCTCCGAGGGGGGATCGAGTGGTACCGGGCCGCAGCCCGGAAGGGGTTCGGGCTTCCCGAACCGCCGCCTCTCATCCAGGTCCCGACCCTGCTCATCTGGGGTGAAGACGACATCGCCCTCGGACGACACCTGGCGCTAGGGACGGAGGAGTACGTGAAGGACCTGACGGTTCGGTTCCTCCCGGGCGTCAGTCACTGGGTCCAGCAGGAAGCCCCCGCCGAGGTGAACGCCGCGCTCGCCGAGCATTTCCGGAGGGTCGAACGCTGATGTCGGACCACGAGGGCCACCTCCACCCTCCGCGGGCGCTCGACCTCTTCATCGAGGAGGGCGAAGAGACGCCGCTCCTTCTGCAGAGGCGGACCATCGTCGCCATTGCCGCCGGATTCATGCTCCTGGTCGCGGCGTACGTGGTGACCTCGGAAGTGCTCGGGCTCTCCTACACCATCGACGCCGAGCCGTTTCGGGATTGGGTGGCGCAATGGGGCCCGTGGGGGCCGTTGGTGTACATCGCCGTTCTGGCGCTGTCGGTCCTGGTGGCGCCGGTCCCGAACGTGCCCATCTTCATCGCTGCAGGGCTCGCCTGGGGGCCGGTCCTTGGCACCGTCTACTCCATGCTGGGGATGACGCTGGGGTCGGCGCTCGCATTCGGGGTGTCGCGGAAGCTCGGCCGCCGCCACGTGCGCCGGCTCATCGGAAGCAAGGCTGCCCAGCGTATCGACCGTCTCGCCGAGACGATGGGCGGGCAAGTCATCTTCTGGGCCCGCATGCTGCCGGTCGTGAACTTCGACCTCATCAGCTTCGTCGCGGGGCTCACCGCCATCAGCTTTCCGCGCTTCATCGTAGCGAGTTTTCTGGGCATGCTTGTCCCGACGGCCATCGCCGTGGTGGCGGGCGACAGCCTGGGCCGCGACATTCGCATCACGCTCGGGCTTGGCGCCTTCTGGGTGGCGGGGATCGTCACGAGCGCGCTGTACGTGTGGCATCGGCGCCGCCACCTCCGCGCAGCGATGCAGGTTCCCTCTGCAGGGAGCCCGGGAGGGAATTCGGGGGCGCGCCCCTCGGCAGGAGGGGAAAGCCCGGATGCCGCCGCCCCCAGCGCCTCGGCACGATCGCGGTGACGCCGTCGACGAAGGAGCTTGGATCCATCCGTGGCAGGCAGTTCGACCAGCAGCCTTCGGGTCGTGGCTTCGAGGCGGAAGGAGAAGCCGGCTTGCGCCCTTCCGGTGAGCCCAGCGTACGAGCGCTGGACGGTGGCAGAACGGCGCGCCCACCCAGCCCTCGCCCCGGCGCGGGCGCTGTCGTCGCGCCTCGCAACCGTGGCGGCCGCCGCCCCCTCGGCGCCCCTTTCGTTCGCCGCCGTGCGAGTCCTGGGGCCCTGCTCCACGGCCGATGAGTTGGCCGAAGCGCTCGAGCCGGTGGCAGAGGCGCTCGCCCGGACGCTGACGGCGTTCGATTTCGCGGGGATGGTGGATGCCCGCACGGTAGGCGTCATCCTCCAAGGGCGCGGGGGGGTGTCCGCATCGCGGTTCGAACGCCGGCTGCGCGAAGAGCTCCGGGAGAGCACCCGGGGGCTCCGTCCCTGGCGGTACGAGGTGAGCCTGGCCACCGGCGTGGGCTCCCAGGCCGACGTACTGGCGCTGGCAGCCTGCGACGCCCTCCCGGACGCGGGCTAATCCTCGGCCATCGGGACGCGAAGGTCGGGTCCGGCGAGGTCGAGTACCACCGCCACCTCCTTGCAGTCGGTGAAGAAGGGGCAGCGGACGCACTCGTTCCAGACCTTCTGCGGAAACTCGAGGACGTTCGCCCGCCGGAAGCCGACTCGCTCGAAGAAGCCCGGGCGGAAGGTGAGGGCGAAGACGCGCGCCAGCCCGAATCGGCGCGCTTCCTCGACGCAGGCGTGCACCAACGCCGCACCCACGCCTTGCCCTTGGTGTGATTCGACCACGGCGAGGGAGCGGATCTCGGCGAGGTCGGGGCCCATGATGTGGAGCGCCACACAGCCCACCGGCTCACCCGCCACCCGCGCCACCTTGAAATCGCGGATGCACTCGTACACCTCCTGGAGCGGCCGGTGGAGCATGTCGCCCCGGTCGGCCCAGAAGGTCACGAGCCGGTGGATGAACGGTGCGTCGGAGAGGGCGGCGGGCTGAACGCAGATCACGCCCCGCGGCCCCCGAGGGTGCAGCACCGCCGATGCTGCGGCATCATGGGTGGAGTCTACCGCGGCGGCCGACTGGGAGCAGCCGCGGCGCACCAGGGAGGGGCCGACGATGCGGGTCGTCGTTATCGGACAGGCAGCCTTTGGCGAGGCGGTCCTGAAGCGCCTGATCGAAGACGGCCACGAGGTCGCTGCCGTCAGCGCGCCGGCGCCCACCGGGGGCCGGGCCGACCCGCTCTGGGCAGCGGCCGAGAGCGCCGGCATCCCAGCCGTCGCCACCGAAGAGTTGCGGACACCGGAAGGCGTGGAGCGGTGGCGGAGCTTCGCGCCGGAACTGGCGGTGATGGCTTTCGTGACTGCTATCCTCCCCGAGGAGGTGTTCGCCATCCCGGCCAAGGGCACCATTCAATATCACCCGAGCCTGCTCCCCAAGCACCGGGGCTCTTCCGCGATCAACTGGGCCATCATCTTCGGGGAGAACGTCACCGGCCTCACCATCTTCTGGCCCGACAAGGGCATCGACACCGGGCCGATCCTGCTGCAGGAAGCGGTGGAAATCGCACCCGATGACACCGTCGGCTCGCTCTACTTCCAGAAGCTCTTCCCCATGGGCGTGGACGCGGTCTCGCGGGCAGTGCGGATGGTGGAAGAGGGCACCGCTCCCCGGATTCCGCAGAATCACGCCGAAGCGACGTACGAGCCACCCTGCACCGAAGAGCACGGGCGCATCCTCTGGTTCGAACCGGCCGAACGGGTGTACGCGCGCATCCGGGGGTGCAACCCGCAGCCCGGCGCGTGGACCGAGTTCGAGGGAGCCCGGCTGCGCATCTTCGACTGCCGCCTTGAGCGCCGGCTGGAACCGGGCATGCCCGGCCGCGTGCTCGAAGTTGCCGAGGACGGCTTCACCGTGCGGCTCAATGGCGGAGTCCTACGGGTGCTCCGCGTGCAGCCGCCGGAAGGCCCGAAGGTGAACGCGGGCGAATGGGCCCGTAGCGCCGGCCTTCGGGCCGGGTATCGGTTCCGGCCATAGGCCTCCCTATGGGGTCGGCGTCGGGGAGGGTGTCGGCGTAGGCGTTGGGGAGGGTGTACCCGTGGGAGTGCGGGTCGGGGTTGGCGTCACCGTGCCCGACGGAGGGGTCCTGGTGGGGGTCGGTGTGCCCGACCGGGGGAGGACGTTGATGACCACCCGCACTTCGAGCGAGCCGCGATTCTTGGTTTCGGCCACGAGGCGGATGGTGTAGACGCCGGCCTCCAGTCCACTGACCTGGAAGCGAGCGAGGACGGCGTTGGTGACGTTCGCCGTGCCTTCGTTCAACTTCGTCCATTCGGTCGGGCTGGCCGAGCGGCCGTACTCGAGCCGCCAGCGCTCCAGGCCCGGGGCGTCGATGGTTCCGACGATGTCGGTGTCGCGTTCGATGGTGGCGCCGTTGGTGAGATTCAGGATCTGGACCGCAGCCTGGCCCGTGCTCTTCTCCGTCGGCGCGATGGGGATTCCCATCTTCTCGGCAAGCTCCCGAGCGGCTTCGGGCTTGTAGGCAGGGAGCTTCACGAACTTCCGCTTCTCGCGGAACTGTGCCGGCGTGGCCTCGCTCGCCAGAAGGCCGTTCCGCGTGTCGATCTCGACCTCCTCGCACTCCGGCTCGTAGGTGACGTCCGTCCGAACCCAGGCGAGCACCTTCTGGTCGCAGAGATCCTGGAAGTTGCCGCCTTCGCGCCGCAGGACGCGGTCGGTGGCAGGGGAGGTGACTTCGACGCGGCGGACGTTCGGCGGTTGGAGGTCGTCGAAACCGGCAGGCCGTTCGAACACACCCAGGTTCCGCAGGTAGGAGTGGTACCAGCCCATCCAGTTCTTGAACAGGCGCACGGTCGTGTTCGCGGCGGCGAAGCTGCGATCGTTGACGAGTTCGTTGTTCGCGTTCCCCACCCATACGGCGGTGCCGGCGTACCGCGTGTAGCCGGTCATCCAGGTCTCGAGGGTATCGCTGGCGCTGGCAGGGCCCTGCTGGGTCCCCGTCTTGACGCCGCCCGGAACGCGGGTGCCGTCGTCCATGAAGAAGTCGAGGCCGAGGTCGTTGTTGCTGCTGCCGCAGCCCCAGATGATGAAGCGGGCCGTGCAGTCGGACATGATGGTGTGGAGAAGCCAGACGCTCCCCGGGTCGACGACCTGTCGTCGCTCCGGCTCCCCCTGACGGAAGATGACGTTTCCGTCGACGTCGCGCACCTCGAGGATGACCACAGGGTCGAGTTCGCGTGTGCCGGGCAGGCGGATGTGTCCCCGCTGGAAGTCGAGGCGCTGCTTGAGGGCCTTCTCGTAGTCGGCCCCGGTATCGAGGGCGGTGCTGCGCAGCTCGGAGGGGTCGATGTAGTCGGCCAGATGGGGCACGCCGACCATCACGCCCATGTTCGCGATGACCGTGTCGACGTAGGCCATGTCGACGGCGCGGATGTTGGCCCCCCCGGTGGCGATCGAGGCACCGTAGGTGACGTCGGGGTGGGAGCGGAAGGTGGGGTCGAAGTGCTGCTCGAGCGTGGTGATCCCCATCCGCTTCGCCATGGCGATGACGTTGTCGACTCCCGCCTCCTGGGCCGCCCGGAAGGCGGGGACGTTCTGAGAACCGCCAAGGGCCGCCCGAGCGCTGATGAGGCCCTCGCTCCCGCTATCGCGCCTCGGGTTCACGATCGTCGCACCATCGGCCGCCAGAGGGCTCGTATCCCAAAGGATGCTCATGGGATGCTTCACGGCGTACTCGAACCAGGCGAGGTAGACGACGGGCTTGAAGGAGGAGCCAGGCTGGTTGATCTCCACGAGCTGGTCGATATCGCCGGCCACGCGAGGGTCGCTCGTGTTCCCGGGGTCGATGTTCGGCGCGTAAACGACGATCTGCCCGGTGGAAGGCTCGATGGTGACGATGGCAGCGTTGTGGCACTCGCAGCCCTGCTCAAGCCCGCGGGCAATGAACTCGCGGATCATGCGTTGCGCCTGCTCGGTGGCGTACCAATCGAGCGTGGTCGTGACCTTGTAGCCCGCGCTGTGGACGCTCTGCACACAGTTGGCAGCACCAGGGCGCATAGGGAGGATTCCCTTCTCGCACATCCGCACCAGCCGCGGCTCGACCTGGTTGTCGATGAAGGCTGCCGCTTTCATCTCGGTCGCCGCGGGGTAGACCCAGATCTCCTCTGCCTTGGCCGCCTCGGCCTGCTCACGGGTGATCCGTCGGTGCTCCACCATCAGGTCGAGCACGACCTCCTGGCGCGCCTTCGCTGCCCCACCGACCTTCGTCCGCCCGAGCTCGTCCGTGACGCAGTTCCCCGCGTCGTCGGTCACGCAGTTCAGGCGAGGGTGGTACAGCGTAGGAGCTTGGGGGATGCCCGCCAGGAGCGCAGCCTCGGCGAGCGTCAGGTCCTTCGCATCCTTGCGGAAATACCCCTGGGCGGCGGCCTGGACGCCGACATACTGCCCGCCGTACGAAATCTGGTTCAGGTACCACTGGAGGATCTGCTCTTTCGAGTAATCCCGCTCGAGCTCGATGGCGTAGGCGATCTCCCGGAGCTTCCGATCGAGCGTGCGCTCGGGGGCGATGCAGCGTTCGTCGCCTTCGCCCACTTGCGGACAGATGTAGACGTTCTTCACGAGCTGTTGGGTGATCGAGGAACCGCCGGAGCCGCTCCCGAACTCGCCGACCACATAGTTCTCCCAGGCCGCGCGCAGGAGCCCCCGGAAGTTGACGCCCGGATGCGTCCAGAAGCTGTTGTCCTCGGTCGAGACCGTGGCCTCGATCATCCACCGCGAGATTTCCGAGAGCGGCACGGGGGAGAGGAGCTGGGCATCGGGGTTGGAGAGGACGCCCAGCAGCACGCCGCGCTCCGGCCCGTTCCGGTCGTAGATCTCCGTGAACCCGAGGTTGGACTGGCGGAGCTTCGCCTCGATCGGAACGTAGTCTTCGATGTACGACTGGTACACGGCGAACACCACGCCGACACCCGCGGCCAACGCGAGTGACGCGACCGTCCCGAGAGCGGCAGCGATGATGAGGAGCACCCGCAGGAGCCGCCCGTCGCGGCCGTTGCGGCGCTCGCGCAGCCTTCTCCGCACGATGATGGAGTTCGCCGTCATCGCCGTTCCTTCCCGACCCCGCCCGCTGCCGGTCGCTCGATGCCGGCCTGCGCCCTCCCTGCCGAGGGTAGCAGGTGGGCTGGCGACGTTCGAATGCGACGGTAAACGGAGGGGCGTTGTAGGCTGATGGCCATGGAGCTCACGGCCGACCAGGTTCTGCACATCGCGAAGCTGGCGCGGATCGCGCTCACCCCCGAGGAGGTGGAGCGCTTCCGCAACCAACTTTCGAGCATCCTCGAGCACTTCGCCGTCCTCTCCGAAGTGCCGACCGAGGACGTCGAGCCCACGGCATATCCGCTCCCTCTCGAGAACGTCATGCGGACGGACGAAGTTGCACCCTCCCTGCCACGGGAGGACGTGCTCGCGAACGCTCCGGAACAGGAAGACGGCATGTTCCGCGTCCGGGCGGTGCTGGAATGACGCACGAACTGTGGCGCCTCACAGCCCACGAAGCCCACGAGCTCCTGCGGCGGCGGGAGATCACCTGCGTGGAACTCACGGAGTCGGTGCTGCAGCGCATCGAGGAGGTCGAGCCGACCATCCACGCCTACATCACCGTCACAGCCGAATTGGCCCTCGAACAGGCCCGAGAGGCGGACGAACGGTACGCAGCCGGCACGGCCACGCCTCTCACGGGCATCCCCGTGGCCGTGAAGGACGTCATCGTGACGAAAGGCGTGCGGACCACGGCGGGCTCGCGCATGCTGGAGAACTTCATCCCACCATTCGACAGCCACGTCGCCGAACGCTTACGCCGCGCCGGAGCGGTCATGGTGGGGAAGGCGAACATGGACGAGTTCGCCATGGGCTCGAGCACCGAGCGGTCGGCCTTCGGTCCGACGCGCAACCCGTGGGCGCTGGACCGCGTGCCGGGCGGAAGCTCGGGAGGGTCGGCCGCCGCCGTCGCCGCCGGCGAGTGTCTCGTCGCCCTGGGCAGCGACACCGGCGGCAGCATCCGGCAGCCGGCGGCGCTGTGCGGCGTGGTGGGGCTCGACCCTACGTACGGACGGGTGAGCCGTTACGGGCTCATCGCTTTCGGAAGCTCGCTCGACCAGATCGGCCCCATCGGCCGGGACGTGGAGGACGTGGCCACCATGCTCGACTGCATCGGCGGCCACGACCCTCGCGACTCGACCACGAACCCCGAGCCGATGCCCGACATGCGCCACTACCTGGGGCGTGACATCCGCGGGATGCGCATCGGCGTGCCCAAGGAGTACTTCGCGGAGGGCATCGAGCCAGGTGTGCGAGACGCCGTCGAGCGTGCCCTGCGCCGGTTCGAGGACCTGGGCTGCGAAGTCGAGGAGTGTTCGCTGCCGAGCACGAAGTACGCCCTGGCGGTTTACTACCTCATCGCCCCCAGCGAGGCCAGCGCCAACCTCGCCCGCTACGACGGGGTGAAGTACGGCTTCAGCGACCGGAGCCACGGCTCCATGTGGGAGAACTTGGAACACACCCGCGCCAAGGGCTTCGGCGACGAAGTGAAGCGGCGGATCATGCTCGGAACGTACGCATTGAGTGCGGGATACTACGACGCCTACTACCTGAAGGCCCAGAAAGTGAGGACGGTCATTCACCAAGAGTTCGCCAGGGCCTTCGAGCGGTACGACGTCCTCGCCACGCCGACGTCTCCGGTAGTGGCGTTCCCGCTCGGGTCGCGGCTGGACGACCCCTACGCCATGTACCTGGCCGACGTGTGCACCTTGCCGGCGGCTGTGGCCGGGCTGCCGGCCATCAGCCTCCCGTGCGGAGAGAGCGAGGGCCTTCCCGTGGGGCTCCAGCTCATTGGCAACTTCTTCGACGAGGGCCGCTTGCTCATGGTGGCTCACGCCTTCGAGCGCTCCTTCGGCTGGGCCAACCGGCTGCCGGAGATCCCCGGAGGGCGCACACCGTAGGAGACCCCATCGATGGAGGTATCGGCGCTCCCTATTGACGGTAGCGGACGGCAGCGCAAGATCTTCCTTCGATGCAGGCCGCCGCTCCTATCGGGACGCTCGCTGCCGCTGCCGCGGCTGCTCCCTCGTGCCGATGAGCTGGCGGCGAGGAACATAAAAGCTTCCGGGAGCCGCCAGCAAGGCGGCTCTTCGCATCTGGGGAAGGGGGCACGAAGCCATGCACGGCCGCAACGGCGCCGGTGACCCAGCTCGCTTCGTTGCACGACGCCTGCAGGCCGTGCCGCCCAGCGGAATCCGGAAGTTCTTCGACCTCCTCAGCACCATCGAGGACGTCATATCCCTCGGCGTAGGCGAGCCGGATTACGTCACACCGGAGCCGATCCGGCGAGCCGCGGTCGAAAGCATCGAGCGGGGAGAAACGCACTACACCTCCAACTACGGGCTTCCTGAACTGCGGGAGCGGCTCGCCCAGCACCTCTACCGCCTCTACGGCATCCGTTACGACCCGGCGAGCGAAATCATCATCACCAGCGGCTCCAGTGAGGCGTTGGATATCACCCTGCGGGCGCTCCTCGACCCCGACGACGAAGTACTCTGTCCCGACCCAAGTTATGTCGCTTACATGCCCGTGACCGTGATGGCCGGCGGCAGCTTCCGCCCGGTACCGACGTACGTGGAGAACGACTTCCAGCTCGCGGCGAGCGACGTCGAGGCGGCGATCACCGAGCGGACCAAGGTGCTCCTCCTCGGTTACCCAGCGAACCCCACCGGCGCCACGATGGATCGCGAGGCTCTGATGGCCATCGCCGAAGTAGCGGAACGCCACGACCTGGTGGTCGTGAGCGACGAGCTGTACGACCGCCTCACCTATGTGGGGCAGCACGTCTCCTTCCCTTCGCTGCCGGGGATGCGCGACCGAACGGTGTTGTTGGGGGGCTTCAGCAAAGCCTACGCGATGACCGGCTGGCGCCTCGGCTGGGTTGCGGCGCCGGCTCCCCTGGCCGAGGCGGTGATGAAGGTCCACCAGTACGTCATGATGTCCGCGCCGACCGCCGCTCAGTTCGCAGGCCTGGCAGCGCTGGAGGTGGGGGACGATTTCGTCCAGGAGATGGTGGCGGAGTACGACCGCCGCCGCCGGCTGATGGTGGAGGGCTTCCGCGCGATCGGGCTTCCGACCTTCGAGCCGAGAGGCGCCTTCTACGCCTTCCCCGATATCCGCGTGACCGGGCTCACCAGCGAGGCGTTTGCGGAGCTCCTGCTCCGGGAGGAGCGGGTGGCGGTGGTGCCGGGCTCCGCCTTCGGAGCGCACGGGGAAGGTTTCGTGCGCGCCTGCTACGCGAGCGGGTACGAGCAGATCGAGCGCGCCCTGGAGCGAATCGGCCGTTTCGTCCAGCGGCACCGGCGCTGAGCGGGCCGCGAAGGGCTTCGCCACCGAACCGTCACCTCGCCGTCGCGCGTCCGACGCTCGGGAGTGTGGGGCCGACGCGCCGACACCAGCGGTAGGAGAGCAGCATGCGCGTCCCGCCCGTACCGCCCGGAGCCACGCCAGAGCCGCGGCCAGTGCGGACGGGGGCGCCGCGCCCTCCAGACCCCCTGCCCGACGACGCGCCCTCGCCCAGCGATATGGTGGTGCTTTCGGAGGCGGCCTATCGGGCGCTGGCGAGGGCGCGCCTCGCGGGCGGACGACAAGCGCTGGACGGTTCCTTCACCGTGCCCTCGCTCGAGAGCGACGTGCACGTCCAAGTGCGGCCGACAGCGGAGCCTGGGACGGTGTACGTTCGCGCGGCCATCGTGGACCGCGGGAACCCCGCCCGACGAGTTCAATTGGAGGCCACGGTGCGGGAGTCGTGGCTGGAGCGCGTGCAGCGGGGCGCCGCCGGAGAGAAGGAACGGGCGCAGCGAACGGTGGAGGCGCTGGCTGAACTGGCCGGCATAGCCGGACAAAAAACCGTGCAGGTGAAGGCGGCGGAGCCACCCCGCATCGAGCCGCCGATTCGCGGGCCGGTGCCCCCCGTGACCGGCGCATGGCTTCCCGCCGAGTATCCGCCGGAGGCGCTCTTGCCGGCGCCGTTCGGAACCGCCGAGTAGCCACCCGACGGCCGTTCGCGTTGGGCGAAACCTTCTGGTAGAATCCGCCGCGCATGCATCAGCCACGGGCCGGCACGCCGCCGGGCGTGGACGCCGCAGAGAAGGAAAGGGTTCGCCAGATGGATCTCGGACTCAGCGAAGAGCAGGAACTGCTGAAGAATTCGGCCCGCGAGTTCCTCGAGAAGGAGTGCCCGGAGGAGCATGTCCGGGCGATGGAGGAGGACGAGAAGGGGTACAGCCCCGAGCTGTGGAAGAAGATGGCCGAGCTCGGCTGGCAGGGGCTGATGATCCCCGAAGAGTACGGCGGGGCGGGCTTCTCGTTCCTCGACCTCTGCATCCTCGTTGAGGAGTTCGGGCGGGCGCTCGTGCCGGGACCGTTCATCCCCAACGCCGTCTGCGCTGCGGAGCTCATCCTCGCCGGGACCGACGCCCAAAAGCAGAAGTACCTTCCGAACATCGCGTCGGGGGCCGCGATCCACACGTACGCCATCACCGAGCCGAGCGGCCGATGGGACCGCGAAGGCATCGAGATGAAGGCAACGCAGGCTGGCGACGAGTACATCCTGAACGGGACGAAGCTCTTCGTCCCCGATGCCCACGTCGCCGACTACCTGCACGTCGTCGCCTGGAAGCCCGACGGCCGGCTGAGCACCTTCATCGTGCCGCGGGCTCAACCCAACATCTCGATCACGGTGCTGAAGACCATCGCCAGCGACAAACAGTGCGAGGTCGTCTTCAACGACGTGCGCGTGCCGGCGAGCGAAGTCATCGATATGGACGACGCCACGGCCCGCCGCCTGCGGAACATGGCCACGTGCCTCGAGTGCGCCTACCTCGTCGGGCTGGCTCAGCGCGACTTCGAGATCTCGGTGAACTACGCCAAGGAGCGCGTCCAGTTCGGCCGGCCCATCGGCTCCTTCCAGGCCATCCAGCACAAGTGCGCGGACATGGTCACGGACGTGGATGGCATGCGGTACATCATGTACAAGGCCGCCTGGGCGACGAGTGAGAACGAAGAGAGCCAGGACATGGACGTGGCCATGGCCAAGGCGTGGTGCAGCGATGCCAGCCGCCGCGTGGTGGCCCATGGGCAGCAGATCCACGGCGGCATCGGATTCACCAAGGACTACATCATCCAGCTCTACTTCCGCCGGCAGAAGCGCGCCGAGCTCTTCTGGGGCGATGGCGACTACCACCGCGAGCGCGTGGCGGAGATGCTGGGGATTTAGCGGCCGGGCAACGAACGTCGCACGCGAGACGAGGGCGGGGAGGCGCCTCCCCGCCCTCGCTCTCTTCCCAGCCGCCAGGCGGCGAGTCAGTGCACGTGGTCGTGCGTGTGCGAATGGGAATGGCCGTGGTCGTGGGTGTGCGAGTGGCCGTTCCCGTCCTCGTCGAAATCGAAGTCATCCTCTTCGCCGCGCTCCCAAGGAGGTGGCTTGTCCTCCTCGCCGGGCTCGGCGCGGCCGACCACCACGAACGTTCCCATGAGCTTCTGCGCCTGCTGCCCGCACGAAGGGCAGGGAAGGAACTGGAGAACATCCTTCATCGGCATCCGCTTCTCGAAGGTCGTGCCGCAGCCCGCGCAGCGGTACTCGTACAACGCCATCGGCTCGCCTCCGTGCCGGACTCAGGCCGGCGGTCTCAGTTCGTAGATAGCGGTATGGTCGACGCGGAGCAAGGGACGCTCCCCGGCGAAGAGGCCGACATCGAGGCGCACGAAACGGTGGCCCTTCCGCTCGAAAACCTCGAGTACGCGGGCACGGGTCTCGAACTCGGCACCCACCTCGGGAGCCCCGAATATCGAGAAGCCGCTCGAGACGTGCACCCACGGCCCGAGGCGGACGTTCGCCGAGAGCACCCAGTTGGCGTACCGGATGCCCAGCCCCGGGTGCTGAAGTTCCGCTGGGCTGGCGCCGAGGCCGACCTCGGCGAGGTACCGCCGCGCTTCCGCCGGGTCGAATCGCGCCCGAAGCGTCCCCAAGACGACACGTTCCCGGAAGGCTTCTTCCGAGGCAGCGGGGCGTTCGGCAGCCCCCGGCAGCGGGGCGGCCGGGAAGTCGGGGAGGCGGGGCGGAGCGCCATCGCCGAGGCCCGCCCAGCCGTCGGCCACGGTCTGGCCCTCCGGGCCCAGCGCACTGAGCGCGAGGCGGCCATCTCCGTTCGGCTCCGCCCGAGCGGTGACCACATCGCCGTCGTAAACGGGCGAGGTCAACCGGACGAACCCTTCGCCACGCGAGAGAAACTCCGGCCCGAGAAGATGGAGCGCGGCCTCCATCAGGTAGGCGATGGTGGTGACGCCGGGCACGAGCCCGCCGCGGAAGCCGTAGCGGCGGGCGACGCTGTCTTCGTGGATGCGGTTTTCGCTGCTCTCAGCGGTGTTGCGGGCGACGAACTGCAGCTCTGCGGCGGGCCTCATCACGCGTGCTCCCCAGCACCGGCGGGCGGGGCGGGCTCGTACGGGGTTCGCGGCCGGGCCACCTCACGGAACTCGGGGAACATGGTATCGAACCGGCGCACGCTGACGGGGCGCCGGATGCCCTGGTGCTCGCACGCCGACCCTACGGAGCAGGACTGGCAGCAGAACAGCCGGCCCGCCATGCGGTATCCCCGGCCGGGAATGAGGACGTAGCAGCGGCTGCAGCGCGAAGCATCGTTCATGCGGGACAGGTCCTTCCGGGAGTCGTCGGTCGTGGTTATTGTGCCGCCCGAGCGCACGCGGGGAAACGGCCGGTGGCCGCCGAGAGCCGATTCGGGCATGCTAGGGGCGTGGTTCGCATCAATCGCGTCTACACGCGCACGGGCGACGACGGCTCGACCGCGCTGGGCGGCGGTCAGCGCGTCCCGAAGGACAGCCTGCGTATCGAGGCGTACGGCACCGTCGACGAGCTGAACAGCGTGCTCGGCGTCGCCGTCGCGATGGGCCTTGCCGAGCCGCTCCGGGAGCCCATCTTTACCGTCCAACAGGTGCTGTTCAACTTGGGGTCGGACCTCTGCATCCTCGAGAGCGACAAGGAGCGGCTTCCCGTTCCCCGCATCGAGCCGCGGCATGTCGAGCAGCTCGAGCGATGGATGGACGCCTGGAACGCGGAGCTCGAACCGCTCCGGAGCTTCATCCTTCCCGGGGGCGACCCTGCCGCGGCCCAGCTCCACGTAGCCCGCACGGTGTGTCGGCGGGCGGAACGGCGCGTTATCGCCCTTTCGCGGCAGGAAGCCATCGGACCGCACGTGATCCCCTACCTCAACCGGTTGGGCGATTTCCTCTTCGTGGCAGCGCGGTACCAGGCGAAGCTCTCCGGGAGAGGCGACGTTCTCTGGGATAGCCGCGCCTTCTGAATCGCGTTCCATCGTCCCAAGGGCGCCGCGCGCCTATCATTGAGTGCGCCGGACCGGCTGCGGAGGCGACGGTCCGAGCCGCCGCCGCGGAGTGCAGTATGGGGGTCTGCAGTGGGGGTCGATGAGGCATTCGTTCGGGAGCTCGCCCAGCAGCTCCGCGTGGACGCCATCCGAATCACGGCGCTCGCCGGGTCAGGGCACCCCACCTCCTCCCTCTCCGCGGCCGAGCTGATCGCCGTTCTTGCGGCGGGTCACCTCCGCTACGACTTCGAACGTCCCGACCACCCCCTCAACGACGAGCTCATCTTCTCGAAGGGCCACGCCTCGCCCCTGCTCTACGCCCTCTATCGGGCCGTCGGCGCCATCAGCGAGGAGGAGCTGCTCACGTACCGGCGTTTCGGCAGCCGGCTGGAAGGACACCCCACCCCGGTCTTGCCCTGGGTGAAGGTCGCGACCGGCTCGCTCGGGCAGGGGCTACCCATCGGCGTCGGCGTTGCCCTGGCGGCGAAGCGGCTCGACCGGCTGCCGTACCGAGTGTGGGTGTTGTGCGGCGACAGCGAGATGGCCGAGGGCTCGATGTGGGAGGCGGTCGAGCACGCGGCGCACTGGAGCCTCGACAACCTGGTGGCCATTGTCGATGTCAACCGGCTCGGGCAGGCCGGCGAGACGATGTACGGCTGGAATACCCGAGCGTACGCGGAGCGCTTCCGCGCCTTCGGGTGGCACACGATCGAAATCGACGGCCACGATGTTCGCGCCATCGACGAGGCGTATCGGGAGGCAACCGCCATGCGCGGCCGGCCGACAGCTGTGATTGCCCGCACGGTGAAGGGCAAGGGCGTGCCGTGGGTCGAGGACCAGAACGGCGCCCACGGGAAGCCCATCGAGCGCTCCGAGGAGGCGATCGCCCTGCTGGGAGGGGTTCGCAACCTGACGGTACGGCCGCTGCGTCCGCCCGCGGCGGAGCCCCACCGCTTCCCTTCGGAGCCCCACCCGCTGCCCTCCTTCGCCGTGGGAGAGAAGGTGGCGACGCGCTTCGCCTACGGCAAAGCGCTCGCGGCGCTGGGGAGCCGCCGGGGCGATGTCGTGGCGCTGGATGCGGAGGTGAAGAACTCCACGTTCGCGGAGTTCTTCGAGCAGGCCCATCCGGAGCGGTTCTTCGAACTCCACATCGCCGAACAGCAGATGATCGCCGCGGCCGTCGGGATGCAGGCGCGAGGCTGGCGTCCGTTCGCCTCCTCCTTCGCCGCCTTCCTCACGCGGGCAGCGGATTTCGTCCGCATGGCGGCCGTCAGCCGCGCGAACCTCTGCCTCGTCGGCTCGCATGCGGGCGTCTCCATCGGACAGGACGGCCCCTCGCAGATGGGCCTCGAGGACCTGGCGCTCTTCCGCGCCATCCACGGGAGCACGGTGCTCTACCCGTGCGACGCGAATCAGACCGTCGCCCTCGTGGAGGCGATGGCGAGCGTGCGAGGGATCGCCTACCTCCGCACCACGCGGGCGGCGACCTCCGTGCTGTACGAATCGGGGCGGGACTTCCCGATCGGCGGGAGCGTGACCTTGAATGCCTCGGCCGACGACGCCGTTACCATCGTCGCGGCGGGGATCACCCTGCACGAGGCGCTCGCCGCCGCCCAGCAACTCAGAGGGCGAGGAATCGCCGCTCGAGTGGTCGATGCGTACTCCGTCAAGCCCATCGACGCCGGAGCGCTCGCCCATCATGCCGCTGCCACGGGCCGCCTCGTCATCGCCGAGGACCACTGGCCGGAAGGCGGCTTGGGCGAAGCCGTGCTCGCCGCCATCGCCGATGTGCGCCCGTTCCCTTCGGTACGCCACCTCGCGGTTCGCGGGATGCCCGGCTCCGGGACACCGGAGGAGCTGCTCGCCGCCGCAGGGATCGACGCTGCCGCCATCGTCCAGGCAGCCCTCGACCTCTGCGACGACGCCCACCAGCGCCCCCCGAAATGAGGGAGCAGCCGGGCTTCTTCGAGGTCGTCTACACCACGCGCGCCCTGCGGCGCTTCCGGCCCGACCCCGTGCCCGACGAGGTGCTCTTCCAGCTCCTCGACGCTGCGATACGTGCCCCTTCGGGCCAGAACGCGCAGGACTGGCGCTTCATCATCGTCCGGGACCGCACGGTGAAGGAGAGGATGCAGACGTGGGCCCTCCAGGCATGGGAGCGGTACGCGCAGCGCTTTCCGGACATCGACTCGCTGCCGCGGACCCAGCGCCTCTCCCTCCGTGCCGTCGAGCATCTGGCCAGCCATTTCGCCGAGGTGCCGGTGGTCATCGTGGTCTGCGGCCTCCGGGGAAGACACACGACGCCCGGCGGGAGCATCTTCCCAGCAGTGCAGAACCTGCTCCTGGCGGCGCGGGCGTTGGGCCTCGGCGGCTCGATCTTCAACTTGGCGCTCGGCGACCGCGAGGCACTGCGTCAGCTCCTGGGAATACCCGATACGAACGAGATCTTCTGCGCTCTCCCGCTCGGCTACCCGAGCGACCGCCACGGTCCCGTACGGCGGAAGCCGGTGAAGAACGTCACCTTCCTCGAACGGTGGGGCCGACGCTGGCCGTTCGCCGAAGCGCAGCCCGACGAGGGTTGGCAGGGGCGCTGGCTGCAGCCGTAGACGGCTACGAGCGACGTAGGCAGCGCTGCACGAAGTGCGAGATCGCCGAGAAGTACGCTTCGGCGCCGACCCAGAGGATGTCGTTGTGCCCGGCGTTCGGAATGACGACGAAGTCCTTCTCGCGGCTAGGTAGCCGGTGGTACAGGTCGGCGGCCGCCTCGAGGGGGATGAGCTCGTCCCGCTCACCATGGATGAAGAGCACGGGCACGTTCACCGCCTCGATGCGCGCATCGTGGGCTCGGACGAGCTCCGCCAGCGGCCCCAGCGGCTCCCCGACGAACCGCCGGACGAGCCGGCCAAGGTTCGCGGCGCTGCTTTCGAGCACGAGCCCTGAAATCGCCTCGCCGTAGGTCGCGGCCAGCTCGAGGGCGGGGTAACCGCCGAGGCTGCGCCCGTACACGAAGCGCGGCCCCGGGGCGGCGAGCTCCTCGAGCCAGCGAAGCCAGGCCTGCCAGACAGCATGAGCGTCGGTGAAGAGGGAGGCGAAGGATGGCGTGCCGCTGCTCGCCCCGTAGCCACGGTAGTCGGCGACCGAGAGCGCGATTCCGAGTTGCGAGAAGGCCGTCGCCAATGCGTCGTAGTCGGCGATGACCTCACCGTTCCCGTGGAAGAGGAGCATGGCCGGACGGCCCGCACGGGCTTCGTAGAGGCGGACCGCGATGCGGGCACCGGGCACCTCCACGAAACGGTCGACGGCGCCCGGCGGGGGTGGGGACGTATCCGGTCGGGGGTAGAACAGCCAGTGGGCGACGCCCAGGTGGTCGACGAGGCCGTACGCTGGGAGGGTGCCGTCCATCGCCCGTCGAGCGTACCATGGGCGGACGGCCGCGAGAGAATCCGCCAGGAGGTCGAGAGTGGAACGCCGAATCGAGGCCGTGGGCCGGTACGAACTCCTCCAGGACTACTCCGGAGCGCAGATGAGCATCCGCATCCTGCGGCTTCGGGGCGGCGAGGAGTCGGTTCAGCGGCACGTCCACAACCGTTCGGCGCAGGTGTACGTCGCCCTCGTGGGCCGCCTGCTCGTGGAACGCGACGGCGAAGAGACCATCATCGAGCCGTACGAGACGGCGGAAGTCCCGCCCGGGACCGTCCACGGAGCCCGGCCCCTGGACGAGGAGGCCATCGTCGCGAACATCTCCGTTCCGCCGCTCGCTCCGGACGATCAGATCCCCGCCTCGCGACTGGAATCGGCGAACTGGGGCTGACCGGCGCGCTCGAAGGAAGCGCGCGCCTCTCGGGCCGCGCGCCGGGCAGCACGGAGCGGCTCCGGCGTCCGCGCCGAACGCGAGCAGCGCAGCACCACCTCGACAGCGGTCTCCGGCGCCGTCCGCCAGGCGGCGTGCACCGCGAGGGGGCGTGCGCCCGCGGCCGTCCGCAACCAGTAGCCCACGATTTCGCCTTCGAGGAACAGCGGGGAGCTCGCCCCACGCTCCGGCGGCGGCCAGCTGCCCGCCGCCAACAGCGGGCGATGCGTCACGCCCACGGTGGGCAGGTCGAGGACGGCGCCCAGATGGAGGGCGAGACCGGCGCGGCGAGGGTGGTCGCGGCCGGTCGCGTCGACGAGGAGCACGTCGAAGGGGAGGCGCAGCGCTCGCACCGCAGCTTCCAGCAGCGGTCCCTCACGCAGCGCCAGGAACCCAGGCTCGTAAGGCGCGGCAGCCCTCCCGGACACGAGGGCCGTGCCGAGGATGCGGCCGCGCTCCACATCGAACACGGCTGCCGCGGCCCAACCGCGCTCGAGCTGGCCCGGAACGCCCCGTTCGAAGCAGACGAAGACCCCGGCGGCCGCGAGGCGTCCGCCGGGCTGCCACGGCGCGGGGGCGAGAGACGCCAGGCGACGCTGCTCCGCTTCGAGGGCCTCAGCCGTCTCCGGCCAGGCGCCGCTCATGGGCAACGTTCCTCAGCCTTTGACGCAGGCGACGGGCAGCAGGCGGGCGACGCGGTCGGCGAGGCGAGCCCCTTCCGTGGCGCGGGCCACCTCGTCGACGTCTTTGTAGGCACCGGGCGCCTCCTCGGCGACGCCCCGCATCCCTTTCGAGCGGACGTAGATGCCGCGTGCCTCGAGCTCCTTGAGGAGCTTCCGGCCGTCCCACTGTTTCACAGCCTGGTTTCGGCTCAGGGTTCGTCCCGCTCCGTGGGACGCCGAGGAGAAGCTGCGCTGCTCGGCCTCGGCCGTGCCGACGAGGATGTGGGAGGCCGTCCCCATGCTCCCGCCGATGATGACCGGCTGGCCCACAGCCCGGTACCGCTCGGGAAGCTCGGGGTGCCCCGGACCGAACGAGCGCGTCGCCCCCTTCCGGTGGATCCACAGCCACCGGGTGCGGCCATCGACCTCGTGGCGCTCCAGCTTGCAGGTGTTGTGCGAAACGTCGTACAGGGTTTCGAGCCGCGCCGAAGGGAAGAGCCGAGCGAACGCTTGCCGAACGAGGTGCGTGATGATCTGCCGGTTGGCCAGCGCACAGTTGATGCCAGCCCGCATGGCACCGATGTACTGCTTCCCTTCCGCAGAATTCACCGGCGCACAGGCGAGTTCGCGGTCGGGCAGCACGATCCCCAGCCGAGACGCTGCTTTGGCCAGGAGGACCAGATAGTCGGTGCCGATTTGGTGTCCCAGGCCACGTGACCCGCAGTGAATGGAGACGACGACCTGTCCCTCTCGCAGGCCGAACGCCTCGGCGGCGTCGCGTCGGTAGATGCGCTCGACGTACTGGACCTCGCAGTAGTGGTTGCCGGAGCCGAGCGTGCCCATCTCGCCGCGTTGGCGCTTCTTCGCTGTCTCCGACACGTTTTCGGGCACGGCGCCGGCCATGCAGCCATGCTCCTCCACGTACTCCAAGTCCTCGGGCACGCCGAAGCCCCGTTCCAGCGCCCAGCGAGCCCCGCCCGCGAGGACCTCGTCGAGTTCCCGCGGCGAAAGCTTCAGGTTGCCCTCCTCGCCTACGCCGGCCGGCACGTACTCGAAGAGAAGGTCGGCCAGCTCCCGCGCGCGCGGCCGGACGTCCTCGATAGTGAGGTCCGTGCGCAGGCACCGCACGCCACAGGAGATGTCGAACCCGACGCCGCCGGCAGAGATGATCCCCCCTTCGTCGGGGTCGAAGGCGGCGACGCCGCCGATGGGGAATCCGTACCCCCAATGGGCATCAGGCATCGCCATCGAAGCGGCGACGATCCCCGGCAGCTTGGCGACGTTGGTCGCCTGTTCGGCGACCTTGTCGTCCATCTCCTCGATGAGCTTGCGTGTCCCGAAGAGGATGACCGGCACCCGCTGACCGCCGCGAGGCGGGATCTGCCAGCGAAAGTCGTCGATGCGGACGAGTGAGGTGAGCTGCATGCCACCCTCCTACACGTCGACCACGCAGCGCGCTTCCCAGACGCCGTCGCGCTGGGTGACCGACAGAGCCGTGAGGGTCGCGCCTTTCACCTCCGTGCCTCGCTCGATCTCCGGCCGGAGCGGCGTTCCCCAGGCTCGGCCGATCCAGCGCGACCCGTCGCGGCGAATCTCGAACTCTGCCGGGACGACGCCTTCGATCCGGGACGCGGCCAGGAGCGCGTTCAGCCATTCCACGAGCGCGAACTCCGGATCGGGCTCGTCGAACTCCACCGTGAGTTCCCGTTCGGGAGTCACGCTGCGCAGGTCGTAGGGAATGTTGAACACAGCCCGAGCAGCGTTCGCGAACGCCTCCTCGATGGTGTGCCCGCGTCCCACGATGCCGATGTCCGCATCGTGGTCGAAGTATTCGAAGCCGCCCGCACGTTCGGTGCGGCTGCTCATCGTCGGCCTCCGCCGGAGGTTAGACGCCGGCCAGCGCGGGCTCGTGCTCGGGGCAGTTCAGGCGGCTCTGCTCGTCGGGCAGCTCCCGGTCGATGAGGGCGCAATGGTGGCGGCCGGGCCCATGGGCATTCGGGCGGAAGTGGGCGCATCCGGCACACGGCGCCGCCACCACGATGAGGCCCGCGTCCACCATGGCCCGGACGAGCGCCTGCAGTCCGCGCTCGATGCAGGCACGTTCCTCCTCGCTCCGAGCGTCCACCACCTCGAGGAGAGCCTCTTCAGCGGCTCGAAGCCGCTCCGCGAGCTCGGCACCGGCTGGAGTCAGCGCCAGGACTGACTGGCGGCCATCCCAAGGGTGCGGGTGGCGCTCCACGAGGCCCCGCTCCACGAGCGGCTCGAGGATCCCCACCGCCGTGGCATGCCGCACGCCGAGGGTCTTCGCCAACCAACCCACCGTAGCCACATCGGGCCGGGTCGTCGCGATGAAGCGAAGGGTCTCGGCCTGCGCCGGCGTAAGCCCGAGCCCCTGGAGGCTCCAGCGCATCGCGCTCTCCACCGCACGGGCGAGGTGGAGGAGGACGGAAAGGATGTCGGGGCGGACAGAGTCTTCGGGCATGGAACACACCTCCGCGAGGCGCCGGCGCGCTGCTTCCGTTGACAGTCTACGCCGACGCGGGTATCCTCCGCACGAACGTAGGACTCCTACGTATCCTTCCTGAGGGCAGTCGCGATGACACAGGCAACGATTCCCGGTTACCGGATGGGCGACCCGGCCCTTCCGCCGAGCGCGCTCGACGACGAGGCGTTCGCCAAGGTCTGCGCAGCTCTCCTCCTGAACGAGGAGGACCGTCAAGCCCTTCGCGAAGCGAAGGCGATCGTGGAGCCGCACATCGAGGAGCTCTTGGACGTCTGGTACGGCTTCGTCGGCAGCCACGACTTCCTCCTCCAGTACTTCTCCACGCCGGAGGGTCCGAATCAGGAGTACCTGACGCGGGTGCGCGCCCGCTTCGGCCAATGGGTCCGCGACACGCTGTCGGCCGATTTCGGGCCCGCCTGGCGTGCCTACCAGGCGGAGGTGGGTCGCCGGCACGCCGCCTCGAAGAACCAGACCGACGGGGTCCGAGGCGCGCCGGAGGTGGTGCACTTCCGGTACATGGTGGCGCTCGTCTATCCCATCTATGCGACGATTCGGCCGTTCCTGGCCCGGGGTGCGCGCGACAACGAGCACTTGGAGCGGATGCACCAGGCCTGGCTGAAGGCCGTGCTCCTCAACCTCTGCCTCTGGAGTGAGGCGTACGTGAAGGACGGTTGGTTCTGAGCGGTACGGCGGGTGCTCGCCTAAGCCCGAGCAGGAACCTCGGGCAAGGCGAGTGCCCGCCGCAACACCTCGTCGATGGTGTCGACGTAGACGAACGTCATCTCCTGGCGCAAGTGTTCGGGGACATCCTCCAGTACGTCGCGCTCGTTCAGCCGCGGCAGGATGACCGTCCGGATCCCTGCGCGGTGGGCCGCGAGGACCTTCTCCTTGATGCCACCTACGGGCAGCACCTTCCCCCGAAGCGTGATTTCGCCGGTCATCGCAATTCCCGGCTCCACCGGTTTCCCGAGGGCTAGGGAGGCGAGGGCCGTCACCATCGTGACGCCGGCAGAGGGGCCGTCCTTCGGGATGGCGCCCGCCGGAACGTGGATGTGCACCGCCTTCCCTTCGAACACCGAGGGATCGATGCCGAGGCGGGCGCCATCGGACCGCAGGTAGGAGAGCGCCGCCTGAGCCGACTCGCGCATCACGTCGCCGAGCTGGCCGGTGAGGATGAGGCGCTCCTGTTTGGAGGGCATCATCGTCGCTTCGACGAACAGCACGTCACCGCCCACTGGCGTCCAGGCCAGCCCGGTAGCCACCCCCGGGCGGTCGACCCGCTCGGCCGTTTCATCGCGGAACCGGGGCCGCCCTAGATACGTCTCGACCAACGCCGGTGAGATCTCCCCCGGGGCGGCACCCCGTTCGGCGAGCTCGCGAGCCGCCTTCCGGCAGAGGGCGGCGATCTGGCGGGAGAGGTTCCGGACCCCGGCCTCGCGGGTGTAGCCGCGGATGACGAAGCGGATCGCCTCGTCGGTGATCGTCACCTCCTCCGGTGAGAGGCCGTGCGCCCGGAGCTGCTCGGGTACGAGGTGGCGCCGGGCGATCTCCACCTTCTCCTCCTCGGTGTAGCCGGCGATGGTGATGACCTCCATCCGGTCGAGGAGCGGCGGCGGGATGGTTTCCGTGGTGTTGGCTGTGGCGATGAACAGCACCTGGGAGAGGTCGAAGGGAACGCCGAGGTAGTTGTCCACGAACGCGTGGTTCTGAGCGGGGTCCAGGACTTCGAGGAGGGCGGAGGACGGGTCGCCCCGCCAGTCGGCTCCCACCTTATCGATCTCGTCGAGCATGAAGACCGGGTCGCGGGTCTCCGCCCGTCGGATTCCCTGGATGATGCGGCCAGGAAGGGCGCCGATGTAGGTGCGGCGGTGCCCTCGGATTTCGGCCTCGTCGTGGACGCCGCCGAGGCTGACGCGGACGAACTTCCGCCCGAGGGCGCGGGCGATCGACTGGCCGAGGCTCGTCTTCCCCACGCCCGGAGGCCCGACGAAGCAGAGGATCGGCTCGTGCGCGGCGTCGGGGCCTTCCTCGGCGCCGAGGCGCTCCCGACGGAGCTTCCTTACGGCGAGGTACTCGAGGATGCGCTCCTTCACCTTTTCAAGGTCATAGTGGTCGGCGTCGAGGATCTCGCGCGCCTTGGCCACATCGATTTCCCCGCCGGAGACGCGGTTCCAGGGGAGGCTCACCATCCAATCGAGATAGGTGCGGATCATGCCGTACTCGGGCGAGCCGGGCGCCATGGAGGCGAGGCGGTTCAGCTCGCGCTCGGCCTCCTTCCGCGCCTCCTCGGGCAATCCCGCCTCGTCGAGCTTCTTCCGGAGCTCTTCGACTTCGGCGGCGGTACCGTCCTCACCGAGCTCCTTCTGGATGGAGCGGAGCTGCTCCCGGAGGATGGCCTCTTGCTGCGCGCGGGTGAGCCGGGCTTGCGTTTCGGCGGCGATCTTCCGACCGAGCTCGCGCACGGCGATCTCGTGCTGCATGGCATCGAGGAGCCGCCGCATGCGAACGTCGAGGGGCGCTTCGAGCGCCTCCTGCCGAAGGCGGGAGTCCATCGGCACGGTGGTGGCGATGAAGGCGGCCACGTGCCTAGGCTCGGTGAGCGCCTCCACGGCGACAGCGGCCTCGTCAGGGATCTCATCCGAAAGGGAGACCAGCTGCTTGAAGACGTCGATGAGCGCCCGGCGGAGCGCCTCGATGTCGACCGTGCTGGCGACTTCGTCGGGGTACGGTTCGATGCGGGCCTTGAGGTACGGCTCGCGTTGGACGTACTCGACCACCCGGACGCGCTCCAGCCCCTGCACCAACGTGCGGAGCGTGCCATCGGGAGCCCGGAAGAGCTGGGTGATCTGTCCGACCGTCCCGACGGTGTAGAGGTCCTCGGGCTGGGCCGGGTGCTCCGTCTCGGTCCGCTGGGTGACCAGCACCAGGAGCCGATCGCCGCGCATCACATCGTCGACGAGCCGAACGGAGCGCTCCTGCCCGATGACGATGGGGACGACGGCGAAGGGGAAGACCGTCGTGTTCCGTAGCGGGAGCACCGGGAGTACGTCGGGGATGTGGGGCCCGTGGGTGGATGGCTCGTGCAGCGTCATCGGGCCCCTCCCACCTTCGGCAGCTCGATGCGCAGCATCCCGCGCTCCAGGTGGGCGGTGACGCGCTCGGCGACGACGGCCGAGGCGAAGCCGACCTCGAGCCGGAAGGGCCCGTAGCGGATGCCGGCCACGTGGTAGACGCCGTCGGCTTCCTGCCGAGGAGGACGACGCGCGCCCTGGACGACGAGAGCGTTGGGGTAGAGGAGGAGCTCGACCTCGTCTTCGGTGACGCCCGCCAGGTCGACGATGACCGTGTACGCCTCGCGGGTTTCGAAGACGTCGGCGTCAGGGCGCCAGGCGTGGGTCGGGGGAACCGAAGGCCGAGCGAACGTTTCCCAGGGCGGCAGCGACGTCGTCACCGTGTAGGTGTAGGTGAGCCGGCGATAGCGCATGGGGTCCTCCTGGCTCCATCTTCCCACGGGAGTGTAGTGCGAGGCGAACGGAAGCGGGCCCGGGCAGGTTCGCCCGGGCCCACCTTCCCGCAGGGCACAGGGGACTAGGCGTCGAAGTACAGGTGGAACTCGTACGGGTGCGGGCGAAGGTTCACCTTCGGGATTTCGGCCCGCTTGTACTCGAGCCAGGTCTCGATGACGTCCGGTGTGAAGACGTCGCCGCGGAGGAGGAACTCGTGGTCACGCTCCAGGGCGTCGAGCGCCTCGGAGAGGGAGCCGGGCACCGTGCGGATCTTGGCGAGCTCCTCGGGCGAGAGCTCGTAGGTGTTCTTGTCGAGCGGCGGGCCGGGGTCGATCTGGTTGATGATCCCATCGATGCCCGCCATGAGCATGGCCGCGAAGGCGAGGTACGGGTTGCAGCTAGGATCGGGCGGCCGGAATTCGATCCGCTTGTGCGACGGGTGGTCGGTGTAGAGCGGGATGCGGCAGGCCGCGGAACGGTTGCGGGCGGAGTAGACCAGGTTCACGGGCGCCTCGTAGCCGGGCACCAGGCGCTTGTAGCTGTTCGTGGTGGGGGCAGCGAAGGCGAGGATAGCCGGGGCGTGCTTCAGGAGGCCGCCGATGTACCAGAGGGCAGTCTGGCTGAGCCCGGCGTAGCCGTTCTTGTCGTACATCAGCGTCTCGCCGCCCTTGAAGAGCGACTGGTGGGTGTGCATGCCGGAGCCGTTGTCGCCGAACAGGGGCTTCGGCATGAAGGTCGCCACCTTGCCGGCCGCGCGGGCGACGTTCTTGACGATGTACTTGTACATCATCACCCGGTCGGCCGTTTGCACGAGCGTGCCGTAGCGGAAGTCGATCTCTCCCTGGCCGGCGGTCGCCACCTCGTGGTGCTGCTTCTCCACCGGGATCCCGACCTCCGCCATCTTGAGGATCATCTGGCTGCGGAGGTCCTGGTAGGAGTCATGGGGTGGGACGGGAAAGTATCCTTCCTTGAACCGAGGCTTGTAGCCAAGGTTCGGCTTCTCGTCCCGACCGGTGTTCCACTCCCCCTCGATGGAGTCGACGAAGTAGAAGCTCGCGTTCTCCGTCGAGTCGAATCGAATATCGTCGAAGATGAAGAATTCAAGCTCAGGACCCCAGTAGCTTACGTCCGCGATGCCGCTCTTCCGCAAGTAGTCCTCAGCCTTTTTGGCGATAAACCGCGGGTCGCGCGTGTACGGCTCCTTGGTGATGGGATCGTAAATATCGCAGATCATCGAGAGGGTTGGGATCTGGCATACCGGATCCAAAACAGCCGTCTCCGGATCCGGGAATAGGTTCATGTCACTCTCTTGGATCTTCTGGAACCCACGGATGCTAGAGCCGTCGAATCCGATCCCGTCCTCCCAGATTCCCCGGTCGAGTTCTTCGACCGGGATCGAGAAGTGCTGCCAAAGACCCGGGAGGTCGTTGAACTTCAAGTCAACAACCTTGATACCATGCTTGGCGATGAGCTCACGGACGTTTTCGGGTGTCGGCATTCGGTTCCTCCTGCATGCGGCGGGCTCCGCGCCCTCTGACCGGATGATATCGGTGACTTGACCGGTCCGTAAGGCAAAACACCCCGCAGTTGTATGAAGCTTGTGTTACAAGCGCACTCTTCGTCGGGTGCGGGCGAAGGTGCAGGCTGCCGATGCTGTTCCGGGGAAGCTAGCATCGTCCCATGGACCCGGACCGGCGCCGCTCAGCACCGCAGCCACGGGTCTCGATCGTGCCCGAGACCCAGGGGTTCGCCATCTACGTCGACAAGGAGCTCGTGCTCGCGGTCCCCGACGAGCTGGATGCTCACCACTGGGCGAAACACGTTGTGGAGTGTGTCAACGCCGGCGAAACTCGGGCGGCCGTGATTCGCCAACAGCTTCCGCGCGTGTGCGAAGCCGCGCGCCGGCACAACCTCCA
Source organism: bacterium HR29 (assembly GCA_002898215.1). Taxonomy (GTDB): domain Bacteria; phylum Chloroflexota; class Dehalococcoidia; order Tepidiformales; family Tepidiformaceae; genus HRBIN29. The sequence continues at coordinate 1,207,385 of BEIF01000001.1, forward strand.
CACCGGGTACTACCCCTCGGAGCCGTAGCGCCACCCTTCGACGCAGCGGACGCCGCGCGGCCCCACGACGGCGGAGTGGCGCGTGCCCCGCGGAAGGTCCATCCGGTCACCCGGCCGGATCTCCAGCTTCAGATTGCCGGGCTCCACCACGAACGTGATGGAGCCCTCCGCGCAGAAGAGCACCTTGTGGTACGGGTGCTCGTGGGGAGCGTAGACGTCGCCAGGGCCGTTCGCCCACCAGTGCGGCTCGAGGCCCTCGCATCGCAGGACGGCCTCGAGCTCCTCGGGCGAAGGGGGAGCGCTACCGGCCCAGGGCGTCACTTGCACCCGGCGTTCGGTCATCGAGCGGTAGTGTGCCGTGCCCTCCGGCGCCCTCGTCAACGGAGGCGAGCCTGCTCTTCCGCTGGGCGGGCGTGGAGGCGGTCCCAGGCATCCTTCAGTCCCACGCCCACGAAGAGGGCCACGATGAACACGGCCTCGCTGACCGGTTCGCCCAAGGCCACGGCGGCGAAGGGGATCACCGGCATGACGGCCGCGAGCACGAGGACCGTTCGCCGCGTGAGCGCCACGAGAACGATGGCCACGGGCAGCAGCACCGACATGAGCCATGGGAAGAGACCCGTCGCCACGCCGAGGGCGGCCGCTGCCCCGCGGCCCCCATCGAAGCGGAGCCAGACCGGCCACACGTGGCCGACGATGGCCGCCGTGCCGCCGAGCATCGCGCCTTCGGACCCGGCGATGCGGAGACCGAGGAGGGTGGCGAGCAGCCCCTTGGAGACGTCGAGGACGATGGCGGAGAACCCGGGGACGAACCCGGCCACGGCCATGAGGTTGCCGCCGCCCACGTTCCGGTCGCCGACGCGGCGGAGGTCGATCCCGTACCCGAACCGGCCGATGAGCCAAGCGAACGGCACGCTTCCGACGAAGTACGCCGCCACCGCAAGCAGGAGGACCTCCACGCACGCCTCCCGATGTCCGGAAATCCGCTGGCGAGCCTTCCGCCGCGTTCCCTTCTACACCCGTTCGACGATGGCAGGCAACACCTCGCCGATGCGTTCGTGCAGGACGGCGTGGGCGTAGTCGTCGTAGGGCGTCGGCTCGCCGTTGATGATGACCAGCCGAGCGCCGTTTTCGAGCGCGGTGCCCGGGAGGTAGGCGGCGGGGTACACCACCAGCGAGGTGCCGATGGCGAGGAAGAGGTCGCACCGCTGCGCCGCGCGGTAGCACCGCTCGAGGACTTCGGGTACCAGGTTCTGCCCGAACGAAATCGTCGCCGATTTGAGGATGCCACCACAGCGCCGGCAGGAAGGGTCCTCCTCGCCATTGCGGACCCGCTCCAGCACCTCCTCGATCGGACCACCGTCCCCGCACTGGAGGCAGACGTAACGGTGGACCGTGCCGTGGATCTCGACGACCCGCTCCGGCGACGACCCAGCTTTCTGGTGGAGGCCGTCGACGTTCTGCGTGATGAGCGTGTCGAGCTTCCCCTTCCGTTCCAGTTCGACGAGGGCGTAGTGGCCGGCGTTCGGCTCGGCGCGCCAAATCGGGCTCTCCAGTCGGTTCCTCCACGCCTGGACCCGGGCCTCACGACTCGAGAGGTAATGGTCGATGGTGGCGAGACGCTCGGCGCCCGGGTTACGCGTCCACACCCCTTGGGGGCCGCGGAAATCCGGGATGCCCGATTCGGTGGAGATGCCCGCACCCGTCAGGACGACGACGCACTGCGCGCCCCGAATCCAATCGGCAACTTGGCGGACGAGCTCCTCGCTCACGCCGCTTAGGGTAGCGGAGCTGCCGGCGTGCCTGCACGGTGCGGAAGGCCCCTTCCGCAGGATAGCCTTGCGGGGCGAGGATCGAGCGATGACCGTGTTCGTGGGAACGTCGGGTTGGGTGTACCGAAGTTGGCGCGGGCGGTTCTACCCGGCCGACGCGCACCAGGGTCGCTGGTTGGAGCTGTACTCCCGCGCCTTCGCGACGACCGAAATCAACGCCACGTTCTACCGTTTGCCGGAGCGGAAGATGGTGGAGGGCTGGGCGAAGCGCACCCCAGCCGACTTCGTCTTCGCCGTGAAGATGAGCCGCCTCGTCACGCACGTGCGTCGACTGGTCGATGCCGGCCAGGCGGTCGAGACCTTCCTCACGACGATGCAGCCGCTGGGGGCGAAGCTCGGCCCCATCCTCGTGCAGCTTCCCCCGAGCCTGGAAGCCGACCCTTCCCGGCTGGACGAGGTGCTCCGGACGTTCCCGGCGGGTCGGCGGGTGGCCTGCGAATTCCGGCATCCCTCCTGGTTCGACCCGGCGGTGTACCGAGTGCTCGAACGGCACGATGCCGCCCTCTGCCTCGCCGACCGGGACGGCGAGCCAGCGGCCCCGTTGGAGCGGACAGCGAGCTGGGGATACATCCGCTTCCACGCCGGCCGAGGCGAGCCGTATCCGGCCTACGCCCCAGGGGAGCTGGAGGTCTGGGCCGACGAACTGGTACGGCTGTTCGGCGAGGCGGACGTGTACGCCTACTTCAACAACGACCCGTACGCCTGTGCTCCCCGGGACGCTGCCGTCCTGGCCCAGGCGCTCCGCGTCCGTGGGGTGGCGGTGACGCGCGCGCCCGACCCGCGGTCGATTGCGGCGGGATGAGGGGTCCGCGGCCAGGCGCCTGTTGCACCCTGGGGGCCGGGACGAGACAATATCGCGTTGGTGCCCGGCGGCGTGCCACGCACCGTTTCTCTGCATTCCCGACGAACACGAAGGGCGCGGTTGGATGTACGCATTGCCGAATCTCGTCATCCTCGTCAACGGCGCGGCGGAGGGAGAGACCGAACTGACAGCCTTCGACAACGCTCTGCGGAAGGCGGGCATCGGCGACCTGAACCTCATCCGCGTGTCCTCCATCGTGCCCCCGGGGGCACGCGTCTCGCCCATGCCGAAGATCCCCCGCGGGAGCCTCACCCCGGCCGCCTACGCCAAGGCGGTTTCTTCGTGTCCTGGGCAGCGGATCGCCGCCTGCGTCGGCGCGGGCATCACCCCCGAGGGTGGCGTGCTGATGGAGGCGAGCGGCGCCTGCTCGGCCGCCGAGCTCGAGGAGCGCGTCCGCCGCATGGTGGAGGAAGCGATGCACGCGCGGGGCTTCCTCGAGTACGATTTGCATCTCGCCTCTGCGGAACACGTCGTCGAGCGTGTCGGCTCGGCAGTTGCCGCTGCCGTGCTCTGGCACGACGGCGCGACCGACGAACGAGACGTTTCGAAAGGAGGTGGGAAATGAACGCGCTGGGGCGCCACGCTCTCGTGGAGCTGTGGGATGCGAAAGGCCTCGACCGGGCCGAGCTCGGCGAGGAAGCCCTGGCCGAATGCGTGAAGGCAGTCGGTGCCACCCTACTCGACACCCGGTTCGTCCGGTTTCCGAACGGTGGCTACTCGGGCGTGTGCATTCTGGCCGAATCGCACGTCACCATCCACACCTGGCCGGAGCACGGCTACGCCGCGGTCGACATCTTCTCCTGCGGGCCGCGCATGGACATCGCCGCCGGGCTCGAGGTGCTGAAGAAGTACTTCGAGCCGGGGCACGTCCAGGTCGTCGAAGTGCGGCGCGGTATCGTCTCCTGAATGGAAAGGACCGTCGGCTTCGGCGAGCCGGCCACCACCGGCTTCTGGTACCGGTACGAAGGGGAGCACCTTCACTCCGAACGGTCTCCCTATCAGCAGATCGACGTCTACGAAACCGCCTCCTTCGGGCGGGTGCTCGTCCTCGACGGCCTGCTCCAGACGACGGAGCGGGACGAGTTCTGCTACCACGAGATGCTCGTCCACGTGCCCTTGCTCACCGTGGAGGCGCCCCGGCGCGTGCTCATCATCGGCGGGGGCGACGGCGGGAGCCTCCGCCATGCGCTCATGCACCCGTCGGTGGAGCGGGCGGTGATGTGCGAGATCGACGAGCGCGTCGTGGCCGCTTGCCGGCGCTGGCTCCCGTCCGTGAGCGCCGGCGCTTTCGACGACCCCCGTGCGGAACTCGTCTTCGACGACGGCGTTGCCTTCGTCGCCAGGTCGGACGACCGGTGGGACGCGGTGATCGTGGACTCCTCCGACCCCGTCGGCCCGGGCGTCGGGCTCTTCCGCGCCCCGTTCTACCGGAGGGTACGCGAACACCTGGCCCCGGGCGGAGTGCTGGCAGTCCAGGCCTGCTCGCCGTTCTTCCAGCCGCGCGAGCTCCACGATGCCTACCGCAACCTTCGTGAGGCCTTTCCCGAAGTGAGGCTCTATCTCGGCGCCGTGCCCACCTACCCGGGCACCCTGTGGGCGTACGCCCTGGCTGGCGAATCGCTGACCATCGACCCCGAAGCAGCCCGACGGCGCGCGGAGGAGCGGAAGCTGCAGACGCGGTACTGGTCGCCGGAGCTGCACGGCGCGGCCTTCGCCTTGCCGGCCTTCGTCCGGGCGATCCTCGAAGGGGAGTACCCGGCGTTCGCCGATGGAGCGAACGCGAACGCCGGCTGAGGGATGGCCACCCGGTTTCTGGCGGCCCGCACCCTCGAAGAGCTGCCGTCGCCGGCGATCGTCCTCCTCGGGGTACCGTGGGACGGCAGCGTCTCCTGGCGGCACGGGGCGGCACAGGGCCCTCGCGCCATCCGCGACGCCTCGGAATCCATCGAGGAGTTCTCCCTTCGCCAACGCCGAAGCCTCCGCGACGTGCCCTTCGCCGACGCCGGCGATGTCCCCCTCCCGGAGGATGCCGCCGGCGTGGTCTCCGCCGTCGCCAACGCCGTCGAACGGTGGGCTCGGCAGGGGACGACCGTGGTCACCTTGGGAGGCGACCACAGCATTTCGATCGGAACCGCCCGCGGGCTTCACCGCGTGTACCCGGACCTCGCCCACGTCGTGTTCGACGCCCACTTCGATTTTCGACCCGAGTACGACGGCTCACCCTTCTCGCACGCTTGCGGCACGCGCCGGATGGCGGAGCTCGGCCCGACGGTCCTCCTTGGAGCGCGCAGCGCTGCCGAGGAGGAGTTCGCCGACGCCGAGCGGCTATCCTTGCCGTGGAGCAGCGGCCTCACGCTTCCCCCGAGCGGGGTGGAGCGCCTCCTGGGCCGCCCGCTCCACATCTCCCTCGACTGCGACGTCCTCGACCCTTCCGTCCTCCCGGGGACGGGCAACCCCGAACCCGGCGGGGCTGCGTTCCTCGACCTCCTCAAGGCGCTCGAGGCGTTCGTCCGCGAGTTCCAAGTCGTGGCGGTCGACGTGTGCGAGGCTGCGCCCCCCCTCGACCCGAGCGGGATGAGCGCCGTGACCGCCGCCTCGCTCGTGCGGGAGATCTTGCTTCTGCTGGGCGCGCGCGGCGTGGGCTAACGAACTGGGGGCCCGCGCTTTTCGCCGCGGGGCCCCCTCGAAACGGGGAGCCGTTCCCCCGATTACGCCGCCAGACGGAACTTCCCAGCCGCCTCGTTCAGCGCATCGGCGAGCGACTTCATCTGCGCAGCAGTCGCCGCCAGCTCCTGGGACTGCGCACTCAGCTCCTCGGTCGACGCCGACACCTCTTCCGCCGAGGCCGACGTCTCCTCGGTCGTTGCCGCCACCTGGAGAATCGCCTCGTTCACCTTGCTCGTCGCCTGTGCCATCTCCGCGGAGCCCGACGCCACCTGCTGCGCCACCGCCGCCATCGAAGCCGCCGCCTGCACGATCGCGTCGGCACCCTTCGCCAGCTCCTCCACCTCCCGGGCAATGCCCTCCATGTCCGACGCCGCACCCGCCGCCTTCTCGATGATCGAAGCGAGGGCACGCTCCACCTCCGCCGTCACTTCCCGCCCGGCGTGGACGTCGCGAACGCCCTCGTTCATGACCGCCGCTGCCTCCTCCGTGCCGCGCTGCACCTTCGCGATGAGGTCCGCAATCTCCTTCGTGGCCGCCGAGGCACGCTCCGCCAAGGTGCGCACGTTCTCGGCCACCACCGCGAAGCCCCGCCCCTGCTCGCCCGCACGCGCCGCCTCGATGGCAGCATTCAGCGCCAGAAGGTTCGTCTGGGCCGCGATCTCGTCGATCGTCTCCACGATGGCGCCGATCTGCTGACCGAGCTCGCCGAGCTGGTGCACCGTCTCGGACGCCCGGCCCACAGCCTCGGCAATCGACTCCATCGCCCCGACGGCTCGCCGCACCGACGTCCGCCCCGACTCCGCCGCAGTGCGGCTCGCGTTCGCCGATTCCGCCACCGATCGCGCCACCGCGGCCACGGCCGCCACGCGCTCCCCAATGGCGACCGCGTTCTCCCGCGTCTGCGCCGCCGCCTCCGCACTCGTCTGCGCTCCCGCAGCCGCTTGCTGCGACCCCGCCGCCAGGCGCTCCACCTCGCGGGCCGACGTCTGGGCCAGCGAAGCAAGGCCGGTGGCCGACCGCGTCACTTCCGAAATGGCAGCCGCTATCTGCCCCGACGCACCCGCCATCTGGTCGGAGGCCTCCCGGAGCTGCTGGGCGGCCGCCAAGATGGCGGCCGAGCGCTCCCGAACGGCGCCCACCAGCTCGCGCAGGCGGGCGACCATCGTCTGGAGCGCGTTCCCGAGAGCGTCGCGCTGGCCCCGGGGTTGCACAACAACGGTGAGGTCGCCGCGGGCGATCGCTTCGGCCGCCTGTGCCGACTCCTTCAGGTAAGCGACCATCTGACGGAAGGCGTCCCCGAGCTGCCCGAGCTCGTCCTTTCCCGAGAGGGTCACGTCGACGTCCACGTCGCCCTCGGCGATCCGGCGTGCGGCGTCCGTAGCCTGGCGGAGACCCCTCCCGATGTTCCGGGCGAGCCACCACCCGGCACCGAGACCGACCAGGCCGGCGAGCACGCCGACCGCAACGAGCATCGTCCTGCCGGAGCTTGCCGCGCTCTGTGCCGAGTCGAACCGTTCGCTCCTGAACTGTTCCGCCTGGTCGAGGAGGGCTTGGATGTCCGCTTCGAACTGTGCCACAGCGGCGGTTCGATTGCGGTAGGCATCAAGAGCTTGGGAGAGTCGCCCGCCTTCGATGAGACCGAGAATCTTGTCTCGTTCTCCGTCAAGGGACTCGAGACGGCTCATGAGGCCGTCGACCCCCGCAGCGAGCTCCGCTGTCGGCGCGAGCTCCCGAGCCTCGCCGAGCAAGTCGCGATATTGCCTCATCGCTTCCCGCGCCGAGGCCGCAGCCTGAGACCGCTGCTCCGACGACCCATCGAGGAGTGCCGACCGCATTTGACTTCCGGAGGCGACCATCCGCGCGTATGCGTTCTCAAGGGTGAGAGCAAAGTTGGCCTCTCGGTTCGCTTCTCGAAATTGGCCTAAGAGGACGTTGAACCGCCAGATTCCGATGGCCGAGACGACAGCGAGGGCGACCACCACTGCCACGGCAGCACCGACGAGCTTTGCTCGGATTGAAAGCGCCACGTGCGAGTCCTCCTGGCAAGTTGGCTGCGCATTGCCGGGAACAGATTCGGATGCGCGCGTTCCGAAGCACCATCGGGAACTTTCCGGAGCGGGTGTCCCTCACTCGCTTATCTTCCCGACCGAGGACGACACGATGCCGAGCCCCGGTGCGGGTTGCCGGGCGCCGGCGTGAGAGCCAGGATGAAGAGTGCATGACCCGACCGCGCCCGGAGCGCTCCGCAGCTTCACAGCTCGCCGCCAGCGGCCGACGCCTCACGACCCCCCGCAAGGCAGTACTCGAAGCTCTCGGGCGGGCCGACGGACCCCTCACCATCGAGGAGATCTGGGAGGCGGTGCCCGACGTGGGCCGGGCCACGGTCTTCCGCACCGTGAAGCTCCTCCTCGAGCTCGGTCTCATCTGCCGCGTCGTCCTCGAGAACGGGAGCGTCCGGTACGTCCCCGCGACACCCGACCACCACCACCACTTCATCTGCAGCGGCTGTGGCGCGGTGGAGGAGTTCCAACACCCGCCTATCGACGAAGCCATCCGCACCCTCGCCGAATCGGCCGGCTTCGAACTCTCCGGCCACGCCGTCGAGCTGTACGGACGATGCCGACACTGCCGCGCAGCCACGCCAGATTGACACAGTACTGAGACCTGGTATCATTTCGCCGCGGGCCCGCACATCCACCCGGAGGTGCGCCATGCGCGTTCGATTCCTCGCCGCCGTCCTGACGGCGAGCGCCCTCGCCTTCGCGGCCTGCAGTGGGGGCGACGCTCCCGGAGAGAGGCTCGCCGTCGTCGTGAGCGAAGCGCCCGTAGCCGAATGGGTTGCGGCCGCCGGCGGGGAGGAGGTGAGCGTGCGTACGCTCGTCCCGCTCGGTGCCGACATCCACACCTTCACCCTCTCGCCGGACGACCTGCGTGCCGTAGGCGAGGCCGACCTCGTCGTGCTGGTGGGCGCAGGCCTCGAGGCTCCCTTCGAGGAGGCCGTGCGCCAGAGCGTACGCGGCCGGCTCCTCGTCCTCGCCGATGTCATCGAGTTCGAGCCGTTCCCGGACGCCGCCCATGGGGACGGCGACGGCCATCCCGACGAAGAGGGCCACGGACCCCTCGACCCTCACATCTGGCTCGACCCCGACCGCTCGGCGGCAGCGGCGCGAGCCATCGCCCAGGTCCTGGGCGAGCTCCGCCCCGAACGGCGCGAGCAGTTCGCAGCCAACGCGGAGGCGTACGCCGCGAAATTGGCCGAAGCCGATGTCGAGGTACGCTCCCTCCTCGCGAACCTGCCCGAAGAACGTCGGTACCTCGTCACGTTCCACGACGCCTACGGCTACTTCGCCCGACGGTACGGGCTGGAGATCCTCGGCTTCGTGGTGGAGAACCCCGACGAGGAGCCGAGCGCGGCGCAGGTCGCCGCCCTCATCGGCCGTATCCGCGAGCTCGGGGTGACCCGCATCTACCGCGAGCCTCAGTTCTCCGCCCGGGTCATCGACCAGATCGCACGGGAGACGGGCGCGGAAGTGCGCGAACTCCCTTCGCACCCGACTCCGGAGCATCGGTCGCTCCCCGACCTTTGGCGGGCGATGGCACGGGCGATCGCCGGCGACTAGCGCCTCCGGTGCCGGGCTGCTGGTACGATGAGCGCAGGCCCGCCTGCGCTGCAGGCGGGCCATGAGGCGTTCGATGGCAGGACCGCTCTTCGGCATCGCGTCGCATCTCCTTGCCCACGCCGGCGAGCGACTGCGCGTCGAGCGGAGGCGAGCCTTCGGCGTGCCGGACGCCGCCCGGCCCATCGTCGCCGCTGCTCTGGCCGAGCTCGAAGACGGCCCCGTGCTCTGGGTCGTCCCCACACCGGCCGCCGCGCACGCCATGGAGGACGAGGTTGCCCTCTACGTGGAGCGCGTTCCCGTGGTGCGTCTGCCGGAGAGCGAGCGCCTCCCGTACGAGCTGTCGGGCGACGACCCCGCATCCGTCGAACGCCGCGACCGGGCGCTCGCCGTCCTCGGCGAAGGCCACCGCGCCATCGTCATCGCTTCGTGGGCGGCGCTCGCGGAGCACTGCCCCGGGCCGGAGACGCGGTCCGAACCGGTGCGAATCCGCGTCGGCCAGCGGTGCTCGCCGCCGGAGCTGGCACAGCGGCTCGAGGCAGCGGGCTATCGCATCGGTCCCCTGGCCGAGCGCCCCGGCGAAGCCGCCCGTCACGGCGGCGTGGTGGATGTCTTCCCCGTTGGCGGGGAGCGGCCCGTGCGCATCGAGTTCTTCGGCGATGAAGTCGAGAGCATCCGCGCCGTCGACCTTGCCACCCAGCGGAGCGTGGGGAGGCTGGAGGTGGCTGAATTTCCCCCCGCAGGCCTGGCGACGCGGTCCGTCCAGGAGGCGGCGCGCGAGCTGGCCAACCGCCTCGCCCAAGCCGGACCTGCAGCGGAGACAATCCTCCACGAGCTCGAGCTCATCGCCGAAGGCGGCCGAAGCCGCTATCCGGGCTTCTTCACCGCACTCCTTTCGCGTTCGACCGCTCTCGACTTCGTGCCCGATAGCGCCCTGGTCATCGTCGACGACGAGCGCGAAGGGTACGAGGCCCTGGCGCGGACCACGGAGTACTTCGCGCGCGTCCGGGAGGAGCGAGTCCGCCGAGGTCAGCTGCCTCCGGGACTGCCGGACCTCCTCGCTGGCGCCGAGGCCCTCCGGGAGCGACTGGCGGCCTTCGCCCGGCGGGCCGACTTGCTCCGCTTCGGTACGGAAGAGCTCGGCGTGGAGCGCCTTCCGGTCCGGCCCGCGCCCACCTTCGGGGGGCATGTGCAGCGCGCGGTCGCGGAGGCCGCCCGGCTGGCTCGGTCGGGAAGCCGCGTGGTCATCGCCTCGCAGCAGGCGGTCCGGCTGGCCGAGCTGCTGGAGGAGGAACGCGTCCCGGTGGCGCTGGTGCGGGCCGTGGACGACCCATCCCCTGGAGTCGTCACGGCGACGGCAGCGGTCGCCTCCGCCGGCGTCGTCGTCGGCGAGGACCTGTGGCTCTTCACCGACAGCGAGCTCTTCGGCTTCCGGAAGCAACGGCGAACGGTCCGCCGGCGGGAGGCGATTCGGCCGGAGCTGCTGGCCGACCTGGAGGTGGGCTGTTACCTCGTGCACGCGGAACACGGGATCGCCCGCTTCGGGGGGCTCGTCCGGCGCACGATCGGCGGAGTGGAGCGGGAGTACCTCGAGCTCCAGTACGCCGAGGGCGACCGCCTCTACGTCCCCACCGACCAGCTCGATGCGGTCTCGCGTTACATCGGGCCGAGCGACCGACCGCCGACGGTGACGCGGCTGGGCACGGGCGAATGGGCGCACACGAAACGTCGCGTCCAGCGGGCGGTCGCCACCATGGCGCGCGACCTCCTGGAGCTGTATGCCAAGCGCCAACTGGCCCAGGGGTTCGCGTACCCGCCCGACACGCCGTGGCAGCTCGAGATGGAGGCGGCCTTCCCGTATGTCGAAACGCCGGACCAGTTGGCGGCGATCGAGGACGTGAAGCGGGACATGGAGTCGCCGCGGCCGATGGACCGCCTCATCTGCGGCGATGTCGGTTTCGGGAAAACGGAGGTGGCGATTCGCGCCGCCTTCAAGGCGGTGATGGCGGGGAAGCAGGTGGCCGTGCTCGTCCCGACCACCGTCCTGGCCGAGCAGCACGGGCGCACCTTCCGCGAGCGCCTGGCCGGATTCCCCGTGCGCATCGAGGTGCTCTCGCGGTTCCGCAGCGAAGCGGAGCAGCGCGCCATCGTCGAAGCCACCGCGAGAGGGGACGTGGACATCCTCATCGGGACCCACCGCATCCTGCAGAAGGACGTGCAGTTTCGCGACCTGGGCCTGCTCATCGTCGACGAGGAGCAGCGGTTCGGCGTGGCCCAGAAGGAGCATCTGAAGAAGCTCCGGACCGAGATTGATGTCCTTTCCCTTTCGGCCACGCCCATTCCCAGAACGTTGCAGATGTCGCTTTCCGGTATCCGCGACATGAGCACGATCATGACGCCCCCGGAGGACCGCCAGCCGGTGCGGACGTACGTCACCGCTTGGGACGACGAGATCGTGCGGGAGGCGATCATGCGGGAGCTGCAGCGGGGCGGGCAGGTGTACTTCGTCCACAACCGCGTGCAGAGCATCGGCAAGGTGTACGAGCGGCTGCGGCAGCTCGTGCCGGAAGCGCGCATCGCAGTTGGCCACGGTCGGATGCCGGAGGAGAAGCTGGAGCGGGTGATGGCCGAATTCGCCGCCGGCGAGCACGATGTCCTGCTCTGCACGACGATCATCGAGAGCGGCCTCGACATCCCGAACGTGAACACCATCATCATCGACCAGGCCGACAAGCTTGGCCTGGCCCAGCTCTACCAGCTCCGCGGACGGGTAGGACGGAGCGACCGGCAGGCGTACGCCTACCTCCTCTACAGCCCCGACCGGGCCCTCTCGGAGACGGCGCAGCGGCGGCTGGAGGCGATCTTCGAATCGCAGGAGCTGGGAGCCGGGCTCCAGATCGCCCTCCGCGACCTGGAAATCCGCGGAGCGGGCAACCTGCTGGGGACGGAGCAAAGCGGCTACATCGCCGCGGTGGGGTTCGAGCTGTATTCGAAGCTCCTGGCGGAGGCGGTGGAGGCCCTCCGGAGCGCATACGCGGGAGCGCCCGCTCCTCCGCGGGAGCAGCCTCCTCGACCGACGGTCGACCTCCCCCTCAGCGCCTTCGTTCCCGAAAGCTACGTTCCCGACCCGCACCAGCGGCTCGCGATCTACCAGCGGCTGGCCCGGGCCGAGACGGCGGCCGACATCGCCCAGCTCCGGGAGGAGGTTCGGGACCGCTACGGCCCCTTGCCCGAGCCCGTGGAGCATCTCCTGCTCCTAGCCCTGGTGCGCGTGCTCGCCGCCCGCGCCGGCGTGGAGAGCGTCACCGCCGACGAGGAGATGGTGCACGTCCGCGTGCGCGGGGGCGTCCGGCCGGAGCAAGCGGCGAGGGTGAAGGCGCTGGGTGCGCGCTGCCTGCTCGTGGGTCCGAACCAGGTGCGCATCGATCTCGGCCTCGCCGGGCGGGAGTGGACAACCTGGCTCGTGCGAGCGCTTCGAGCCCTGGCGCCGGAGCCGCGCCCGTCACCGGTTCCAGCCTGAGCCATGCCGCAGCCGCCTCCGGGACGGGCGAGGGAGTGGGCGGCCGAGACAGCAGCGAGGCCCCATCGCCACCGCACTCGACGACCAGGGGGCCCATGCTGGGAGCGCCGAGCCTCCAGCGGAAGTCGGCAAGTGGTACCCGGCTCGGGCGAGCGACCTGTCGGACTCCGCGCCCCGGGAGCGCAGCCGGGGGGAGCTGCCCCCTCGCGGCGAGGGCGGCGGCCACCTCCGCAGCCGAGAGCGTGTGTCGGACCTGCGCGAAGGCTCGCCGAACGGGTGGAAAAACCGCGGCGGCCGCTGGGCGGCTCGCCGATGGCGCCCCCTCCCAGCCGGGGCCCATACTGGAAGCATGCGGCGCGCGAACCTCTTCACGATGCTCTCGGCGTACAAGCCTGGCGGCCCGGCCACTCCCTTCGAGAACTACTGCACGAGCGCGCTGGCCTACCTCCTCATGCGCGGCCACCGGATGCTACGGGCGTTGTTCGCCCAGGCGGCGGGCGCCGGCAGCGAGCCGCTAGCCGATGTCGAGGTCCAGCCGCGCCTGGGCGACGCCGGCATGGCCGACCTCCTCCTCACCTACGAAGGCGGCAAGCGCGCCGTGGTGGAGGTCCACCTGGAGGCGTCCGGCCCGACGGCGCATCTGGTGGCGTTCGAGGAGGTGGGGAAGGGTTGGTACGTCCCGCCGGCGTTCATCCTCCTGGGATTGGGGCTCGAACCCCCTCCCCCGCCCTGGCGCCCGCTCACTTGGTGGGAGGTGGTCGACGCCCTCGAGGACGACCCGGACCCGCTGGCCCAGGAGTTCGCGGAGTTCCTGCTGCAGGATGTCCTCGGTCAGGGTCCCGTGCCGCTGGAGCAGGCCCTTTCGACGAACCGGCTGTACGCCCTCGGTGCGGCAGCTATCCGCCGCCGGTTCGGAGCGAAGGCGAGGTGCGTCAACAGCGCTTCGCCGCCCATGCAAGGACGGTACCGGTACTTGGGCACGACCTTCTCCCTCGGCGACGGCGACCCCACCTTCTGGATCGGCATCGTCAACGAGCAGTTGCCCCTCAGCGAGCACTACCACCTGATGCTCGCGAGCAAGGAACGGCCGCTCGAATCGCCAGCGCCCAAGCCCAGAGCGGCTGGCAACTGGAATTGGCCCTACTGGACCGGGCTCGGGCGAGTCGTCCGTCCGCTGACCATCGAGGCGTACGACGAGCTGCTTCGACGCATCCCCACGTGACGGTCAGAGGTCGTCGCCGGCGAGCCGGACGAGCGTCCGTCCGCGGACCTGCCCCTTCAGGATGGCCGAGAGCACCTGAGGCAGACCCTCGAGGTCGGTTTCGTGGGCGATGGATTCCAGCAGCTTCGGCGGCTTCAGGTCGGTGGCGCAGCGCTGCCAGACGCGGATGCGTGTCTCGCGCGGGCACCACACCGATTCGATGCCGAGCAGGTTCACCGCGCGGAGGATGAACGGGATGACAGTCGTGTGAAGCTCGCGTCCGCCCGTGAGACCGGAAATCGCGATGGAGGCGCCGTACTTCATCGTCCGCAAGAGGTAGGCCGTCGTGTCGCCCCCGACGGGGTCGACGGCGCCAGCCCAGCGCTCCGACTCCAGGGGCCGGTTCGAAGGCGCGCTCACCTCCTCGCGCGAGAGGATTTCCGACGCCCCCAGCTCCCGCAGGTAGGCATGCTCGGAGGCCTTGCCCGTGCTCGCCGCCACCGTGTAGCCGCGCTTCGCCAACATGGCGACCGCAATGCTGCCCACTCCGCCGGTCGCGCCGGTGACGATGACCGGCCCGTTTTCGGGTCGAAGTCCGTGCTGTTCGAGCGCCTCGATGGACAGGGCAGCGGTGAACCCCGCCGTGCCCAGGGCCATCGCCTCCTTGGCGGTTAGGCCCTCGGGGAGGTGCACCACCCAGTCGCCGGGCACGCGGGCGAGCTCGGCGAACCCGCCCGGGTGGGCAACTCCGAGGTCGTAGCCGATGACCACGACGCCGTCGCCGGGGCGGAAGCGCGGGTCCGCCGATTCGATGACCACCCCGGCCAGGTCGACCCCCGGGACCATCGGGTAGGTGCGCACAACCCGCCCGTCGGGGATGGAGGCGAGCCCATCCTTGTAGTTCACGCTCGACCACTGAACTCGGATGGTGACATCGCCCGGCGGAAGCTGAGACTCGTCGAGCGTGCGGATGCCGGCGGTGAACTCGTCCCCGCGCTTGTCGACGACGAAGGCACGATACGGCATGGAGCCTCTCCCATCTCGATAGGTTCCAGCGAAGGATGCGCAGAGGATTCAGGTGCGAGCAAGGCTGGCCGATACCGGTCGGCCTAACCCGACTGCCCGCGCAGCGCCGACTGCTCGGTGACGGCTCACGCTTCGCGGCCCGGCCCCATGGTGCTCACCAGCCCCGGTACAAGTCCAGCCGCAATGGCGAGGAGACACCACGACGCATGCCGACCTCACCACCCCCTACGGGATTCGCCACCTTCGGCAACGGCCCGAACGAAACCTCGCCTTCGATAACCGTCGGGATGCCGTCCTGGCACGTGGCCAGCGGAGCGGTGCCGGCCCCGTGTTCCGGAACGATGGGCAGAGCCGCGATTGCCGGCCCGCCGGCAACCTCCGTGTCGCACACCCGTGGCGGCGGAAGTGAGAAGTGACACGGGAAGCGTGGGCACCTCGACCGTCGGCGCGACCCGCGTCCTGTCGACCGTGCGAGGGCCGCCGAGACGGCCTCCCGCGGAGAAGCACCGAACGCATACGAGGCCAGCGCGTCGAGCGCGGGGTTGTCGTCCCCGTGAACGAGGGCCCGAAGGCCGTGCGACGCCTGGAAGGCCGCCATCGCCGCCCCGCGGGGAGCTTCAGCGGCGTCCCGGCCGCCTTCCCCAGCGTGCCACGGGATGTCCTGGCGCACATCGGCGGCGGCTCGTCGGCCGCCCGATCCGGCCCGGCTCCGATGCGCGAGCCGGCGATCACCCTCTCGAGCGGTGGGAGCCCCCGGTCCTTCGGCCAGGAGTGACGAACGAGGAGGGCTTGGGCGAACGTATCGCGCTGGAGGCTGGGCTCGGTAGAGGGGTCCACCTCCGGAGCAGCCGACAATGCCCGTGGCGACGGGGGTGCTCGCAGCCGGCGACACCGGTGTGGGCGCGCTGGCGCCGCCGGAGGCACCGCCTCCTCGCACCCCCAAACTCGCACCCCGATGGTGAAGCCGACCGCCCCCAAGGAGCACCGCGGCCAGAGCCGCCCCAGCTTCGCGACGGAAACCGCGGTGTTTCGCTCATACCGTCCCAAAACCCGATACGAGCTGGACGCGAGCACACTGGGGTGGGATTCACATCCAGCTTCCCGCCCCCACTGAAGCCAACGCACGCCAGGCCGTCGGTCTTCCTCACGGCCAAGCGCGCGACAGGCCGGGCCGCCGACGTGCCGAGCAGCGACGCCCTCCTACTCGGGCAGTTCCCGGTCGCCGGTTGTCTCGGAGCTGGGAAGAGTGGACCGTGGGGCAGACCAGTCACCCTCGGGCGAGCCAGCGCTAGGGGGTTTCCCGGCCGCGCGTGAGGTGATGCCGCCGGCCGCAGCCGCTGCCCTCTCCACGGCCGCGCCGTCGCGGCCGTTCGGCGATGCCTCGACCGGACCAGCCGGTTCACGGCGGGCATTCGCGCGCACCCTTCGGGCGGGGGTCGGCTCGCCCGAACCTACCGGGCCGGGCGAATCGCCGAGCGTTCCGGCCGCTTCGAGGATCGGACGGAGGTATCGCCCGGTGAGGCTGGACTCGTTCCTCGCGACCTCCTCGGGGGTGCCGACGGCGACCACCTCTCCGCCGCGGTCGCCGCCAAGGGGGCCGAGGTCGATGATGTGGTCGGCGCACTTGATGACCTCGAGGTTATGTTCAATGACGACGACCGTGTTCCCGGCGTCGACCAAGCGATTGAGTACGTCGAGCAGATGGCGGACATCCTCGAAGGAGAGGCCCGTGGTCGGCTCGTCAAGGACGTAGAGCGTGCGGCCGGTGGAGCGCCGGGAGAGCTCGGCGGCGAGCTTGACGCGCTGCGCTTCGCCGCCGGAGAGCGTCGTCGCCGGCTGGCCGAGTTTGATGTAGCCGAGCCCGGTCGCTTCGAGCGTGTCGAGGATACGGCGGATGCGCGGGAAGCGTTCGAAGAATTCGCACGCCTCGGAGACGGTCATGTCGAGAACTTCGGCGATGTTCTTCCCCCGGAAGGTGATCTCGAGGGCCTCACGGTTGTACCGTTTGCCGTGGCAGGCCTCGCAGGGGACCGTCACGTCGGGCAGGAACTGCATTTCGACGACCTTGTAGCCTTCGCCCGTGCACTCTTCGCAGCGGCCGCCCTTCACGTTGAAGCTGAAGCGACCGGGACGGTAGCCGCGCGCCTTCGCCTCCGGCACCGAGGCGAAGAGGTCGCGAATCAGCGTGAAAACCCCGGTGTAGGTTGCGGGGTTCGAACGGGGCGTGCGACCGATGGGCGATTGGTCGATGTCGACGATCTTGTCGAGGTGCTCCAAGCCCTCGATGCGGTCGTGGGCTCCGGGGCGCGTACGGGCACCATGGAGGACCTGCGCCGCCTTCTTCACCAGGATCTCCGTGACAAGGGAGGACTTCCCCGACCCGGAGACGCCGGTCACCGCCACGAACTTGCCGAGGGGGATTTCGACGTCGATGTTCTTCAGGTTGTTCTCGCGCGCCCCGCGAATCCACAGGCTCTTGCCGTTGCCCGGGCGCCGCGCCCGCGGAACGGGGATCTGCCGGCGACCGGAGAGGTAAGCGCCCGTGATGCTCTCGGGGCACGCCTCGATGACCTCGATGGGACCCGCGGCCACCACCCTACCGCCGTGAACGCCGGCACCCGGCCCCATATCGATGATCCAGTCGGCGGCACGCATCATCGCCTCGTCGTGTTCGACGACGAGCACGGTATTGCCGAGGTCGCGGAGCCGCTCGAGGGTGCGGATGAGCCGCTCGCCGTCCGCCGGATGGAGCCCGATGGAGGGCTCGTCGCAGATGTACAGGACTCCCATGAGCGCGGAGCCGATTTGGGTAGCGAGCCGGATGCGCTGCGCCTCGCCGCCCGAAAGAGTGCCGGCCATGCGGTCGAGCGTGAGGTAGTCGAGGCCGACATCGACCAAAAACTCCAGGCGTGAGCAGATCTCCTTCAGGATCTGCCGAGCGATCGTTTGGTCACGGACCGAGAGGGGTGTGGATTCGGGGTCGGCGAGCCGCCCGAACCAGTCGCGCGCTTCCGCGATGCTCATCCGGGTGACATCGATGATGGAGCGGCCGTCGACGAGCACCGCCAGCGCTTCGGGACGGAGGCGTTGCCCCTTGCAGGACGCGCAGGGAATCGAGGCCATGTACTTCTCGATCTCCGTCCGCACGTAATCCGAGTCGGTCTCGCGGTACCGACGTTGAAGGTTGTTGACCACCCCCTCCCAGCGCGTCTCGTAGATCTGGGTTCGTCCGAACTCGTTTTCGTAGCGGACGCGCACGCGGCGCTCGCCCGTCCCGTAGAGAACGGCATCGAGCTGCTCCTCGGTCAGCTCGGCCACGGGCTGGTCGATGCTGAACCCGTACTCCCGCCCGACCGCCTCCAAGACGCGGAGGTACCACAGCCCCACCGCAGGGGAGCGAGTGAGGGGCTCGATGGCGCCTTCGCGGATGGATCGCGTCCGGTCGGGGATGACGAGCGCGGGGTCGATCTGCAGCTCGAAGCCGAGGCCGGTGCATTGGGGGCAGGCGCCGTGCGGGCTGTTGAAGCTGAACGTCCGCGGCTCCAGCTCGCCGATGGAGTACCCGTCGTACGGACAGGCGAAGTGCTCCGAAAACACCCGCTCCGCTTCGACGCCGTCCATGGGCGCGGCGAGCGCAACGATCATCACCCCCGCACCGACCTTCAGCGCCGTCTCGACCGAATCCGCGATACGGGAAGTGGCGTCGGCATCGCTACCCGGCTCGGGGACGACGAGCCGGTCGACCACGATGTCGATGTCGTGGCGCTTGTTCTTATCCAGCCGAATTTCGTCGTCGAGGTCGACGATGCGCCCGTCGACCCGGGCGCGGACGAACCCGGCCCGGCGCGCCTCTTCGAAGATGTGGACGTGCTCGCCCTTCTTCGCCCGCACCACCGGCGCGAGGAGCATGAGCCGCGCGCCGGGCGGATACGCCAAGGTGGCATCGACGATCTGTTGGACCGTCTGCCGCTCGATAGGCCGGCCACACTTCGGACAATGCGGCTTGCCGACGCGCGCCCACAGGAGACGCATGTAATCGTAGATCTCGGTGACGGTGCCGACGGTCGACCGAGGATTGTTCGAGGTCGACTTCTGGTCGATGGAAATGGCGGGCGAGAGTCCGTCGATGTGGTCGACGTCCGGCTTCTCCATCAGCCCGAGGAATTGGCGGGCGTAGGCCGAGAGCGATTCGACGTAGCGGCGCTGACCTTCCGCATAGATGGTGTCGAAAGCGAGCGACGACTTCCCCGAACCGGAAAGGCCGGTGATGACGACGAGCTTGTCGCGCGGGATGACGACGTCGATGTTCTTTAGGTTGTGTTCGCGTGCCCCGCGGACGTAGATGTGGTCGAGCGGCATCGAAAACCAGTGTACCGCCGCAGGGAGTGCCGGGCCGGCTGCCTCTAGGCGGGATAGGAAACCCGGTACCGACAGTACACCTCGCCCGTCTCCGGATTCGCCACGGCGGAAAGCAGCGTGAGGCGCGGAGCGCGCTCCGGGGAGAAGGGCCGCGGAGTCCGCACCGGCGTGAGCTGGTCGGCTCCCCCCACGATGACGGGGCCGATGGTCACGAAGTACTCGTCGACGGCGCGGTGGGCGAAGAACTGCCCGTTCAGCGAAGGCCCCCCCTCGACAAGCAGCACACCGCAGCCCATGACGACGCGCAGGTAGCGGAGAAGGGCCCTGATGGTCTCGCCGGGCGGCAGCTCCACGACCTTGCGGCCGGTGGCCTCGAGCGCGCGCCGCTTCGCCTCGGGCGTGGTCTCGAGGACGAAGACGACTCCTTCGAAATCCCGCGCGGTGAAGAAGAGCCGGGAGGTATCGAGCTCGCCGGAGCCGGTGAGGAGGGCGCCGACGGGAACGGGGGGCTTCCCCCGGGCACGGCGAAGCTCCTCGAGGGCAGGGTCGCCGAGTCGGGGGCTCGAGCCGGAGACCCGAAACGTCTCGGCACCGTTGAGAACCACATCGGCATTGGCGCGCAGCTCGCGCATCAGTCGCTGGTCGACGGGGGAGCCGAGCCCTCGTTCCGAGCCTTCGAAGACGGCCCGGCCATCGGCCGACATCACCATGTTCACGAGGACGTACGGCCGGTCGGGCGGCGGTGGGGGCAGGTCGAGGGAGGAGTAATCGGGCTTGCCGACGGCGTGCGCGGTCACACGACCTCCGTATTCAGCGCAGGCGGCTGAGGAGCGAGAGGAGCACGGTCATCACGAGGGAGAGGATGATCATCGTGGTGAAGGGGATGTAGACGCGGACGTTGTCGGTGCCGAAGCGGAGGTCGCCCGGCAGCCGGCCGAACCAGGAAAGCGCCCCCAGCCACACGAGGCCACCGAGAGCGGCGAGCGCCAGCCCCAGCCCGATAAGCAGCAAGCCGAAAGCCCGCGCATCCACGGTAGCCCCCCTCGTCATCCAGCGCTCTCAGGAGGGAGGTCGGTGGCCGGGTCGAACCGGCGGTAGTAGCAGGAGACGTTGCCCGTGTGGCAGGTAGGCCCCTTTGGCCGCGCCTTCACGAGGAAGGAGTTCGCCTCGCAGTTCTTGTAGATGCCCACGAGCTCGAGGTAGTTGCCGCTGGTGGCGCCCTTCTCCCACAGCTCGTTCCGGCTGCGGCTCCAGAAGGTGACGCGGCCCGTGCGATAGGTGTGCTCGATCGACTGCCGGTTCATCCAGGCCAGGACGAGCACTTCGCCCGTATCGGCGTCCTGGACGACGGCCGGGATGAGCCCCTTCTCGTCGAAGCGGATGACGTCGTATTCGGCCATGCGACCCCCGTCTGGTGGAGGCTTCGATCCTTAGGGTAGGCGAGGTCCGGGACCCGGGCGAGGCTCAGCCTCGGGCACCGGACGCACGGGGATGCCTCTCGCCGCGAGCGCTTCCTTCACCTGGCGGATGCTGTACGTGCCGAAGTGGAAGATGGAGGCCGCGAGCACGGCGTCGGCACCGCCCTCGGTGAGCGCCTCGGCCATGTGGTCGGGGTTACCGGCTCCGCCGGATGCGATCACCGGCACGGTGACCGCCGAAGTCACCGCCCGGAGGAGGGCGATGTCGTAGCCGCGCTGGTGGCCGTCGGTGTCCATGCTGGTGAGGAGCAGCTCACCGGCACCCCGCTCCACGACCTCCTTCGCCCAGGCAACGGCATCGAGGCCGGTGGGCGTCCTCCCGCCGTGGATGTACACCTCCCACTTCGGAACCGGGCCTGGCACTCGGCGGGCGTCGATGGCGACGACGATGCATTGGCTGCCGAACCGGCGGGCACCTTCATCGATGAGGGCCGGATTCCGCACGGCCGCCGTGTTGATGCTGACCTTGTCGGCCCCGAGCTCCAGCAGCCGGCGCATGTCCTCCACCGACCGCACACCGCCTCCTACGGTGAAGGGAATGAACACCTGGTCGGCGGTGGCCGCAACCATGTCGTAGACGGTCTGACGCGCTTCGGCCGAGGCGGTGATGTCGAGGAACACGAGCTCGTCGGCCCCCTCGCGGTCGTAGACCTGGGCGAGCTCGACCGGGTCTCCGGCGTCGCGGAGCTGGACGAAGGAGACCCCCTTCACGACCCGGCCGCGGTCGACGTCGAAACAGGGTATCACGCGTTTCGTCAACATCGGGCTACCGCCTCCAAGGCGTCACGGAGATCGAGCACTCCCTCATAGAGCGCTTTTCCGACCACGGCCCCCTCGCAGCCCACCTCGGCCAGGGCCAAGAGGTCAGCGACCGTTCGCACCCCTCCCGAGGCCACGACGGGGACGGGAAGCTGGCGGACGAGCTGCCGGTAGAGTTCGAGGTTCGGGCCCGCGAGCGCTCCATCCCGTTCGATGTCGGTGACCATGAGCCGGGGGACACCGAGCGCGGCGAGCCTCTCGGCCAGCTCGATGAGGGAGCCGTCCGCTTCGGCCTGCCAGCCGTCGACGGCGATTCGCCCCCCGCGGGTATCGAGCGCGACGACCACTCGCCCCGGCCAGCGCCGAGCCGCTTCTCCAGCGAACTCGGGACTCCGCACCGCCGCGCTGCCCAACTGCACGCGGTCGGCCCCCGCGTCGAAGGCAGCCGCGACGGCGTCGAGCGAACGCAGGCCTCCGGAGACCTCCACGGGAACCGCGACCGAACGGCAGATGCGACCGATGAGTTCGAGGTTGACCGGCCTGCCGGCACGGGCGCCGTCGAGGTCGACCACGTGCAACCGGGGCGCCCCGAGGGAAGCCCAACGCACGGCAACGGCGACGGGATCGTCCCCGTAGACGGTCTCGGCGGCGTAGTCGCCGCGAAGGAGGCGCACGGCCCTCCCCTCGCGGATGTCGACCGCCGGGATGACCTCGAACGTCAGCGCACCCCTCCCGCTTCGGGAGCGCCGCACCGAGCCCAGGCGAGGAAGTTCTCGTACAGCCGGAGGCCGAGAGCGCCGCTCTTCTCGGGGTGGAACTGTGTGGCCACCACGTTCCGCCACGCCACCATGCTGGCGAATTCGAGACCGTACTCCGTCACACCGAGGACGGCCGCCGGGTCGGAAGGAACGGGGTAGAAGCTGTGGACGAAGTAGAAGTAGCTGCCACTGGGAATCCCTTGCACGACCGGGTGGTCGAACTTCCAGGCGACGGTGTTCCATCCCATGTGAGGGACCTTCAATCCCGAGCCGGCCGGGAACCTCAGGACGCGCCCCGGGAGAATGCCGAGGCACTCCTGGCCGCCCCCTTCCTCCGACCATTCGAAGAGCGCCTGGAGGCCCATGCACACGCCGAAGAAGGGACGCCCCGAGGCGATGAACTCGCGCAGCGGGACCTCGAGACCGCGCGCGCGGAGGTTCGCCATGGTATCCCCGGCAGCGCCGACCCCCGGCAGCACGACCGCGCCGGCATCGGCAACCACCGCCGGGTCGTCCGTCACCACCGGTTCGGCCCCGACGTGGGCGAGGGCACGGGCCACGCTGCGCAGGTTTCCGGCGCCGTAGTCCACCACCACGATGCGAACGGCCATCCCAGGGCGAGTGTACCACGGGGCTATACTGTGCCCCGGGATGACGGCCAAACCGGTGAACGAACTCAGCATCTACGAAGCTCGGCAGCGAGCGGAGGAGCTGCGCTCGCTCATCAACTACCACAACTACCGGTACTACGTGCTCGACAGCCCGGAGATCAGCGACGCCGAGTACGACGAGCTCATGAACGAGCTCCGGGCCATCGAAGCGCGCTTCCCGGAACTCATCACGCCGGATTCTCCGACCCAGCGGGTGGGTGCGGCGCCCGTCGAGACGTTCGGGGTGGTCGAGCACCGCATCCCGCTCCTCAGCCTCTCGAACTGCTTCGATGACGACGACCTTCGCGCCTGGCACCGGCGCATCGCCGAGCGGATGGGGACGGAGGAGTTCGCCATCACCACCGAGCCGAAGATCGACGGCCTCGCCGTGGCCCTCGTATACGAGGACGGGCGATTCGTGCAGGGGGCAACGCGCGGCGACGGCTACCGGGGGGAGAACGTCACCGCCAACCTACGGACCATCAAGGCGATCCCGCTCGCCCTCCAAGGGAAGCCTCCCCGACGGTTCGAAGTGCGCGGCGAGGTGTACATGACGAGGAGCGGGTTCGAAGCGTTGAACAACGAGCGCGCCGAGCAAGGGCTCCCGCTCTTCGCCAACCCGAGGAATGCTGCCGCCGGCTCGGTGCGCCAGCTCGACCCGAACGTCACGGCGAAGCGGCCGCTCTCCATCTTCATCTACCAGTTGGGGTGGGTCGACGACGACTCGGTCGCCGTTCCCACGAGCCAATACGAGATACTCCAGTGGCTGAAGGAATTCGGCTTCCGGGTGAACCCGGAGGCACGGCGTCACGAGCGGCTCGACGAGGTGCGGGAGCGGATCCGGTGGTGGGGCGAGCAGCGCGAGCGCCTCGATTACGACATCGACGGCGTCGTCCTGAAGGTCGACGACACCACCTGGTGGGAACGGCTCGGCGCCGTGGGGCGCGAACCGCGCTGGGCCACGGCCTACAAGTTCCCGCCGCAGCAACGGACCACGAAGCTGCTCGACATCCGCGTGAACGTGGGCCGGACGGGAGCCCTTGTTCCGTACGCAGTGCTGGAGCCGGTGGTGGTGGGTGGCGCGAGAGTCTCACAGGCTACGCTCCACAACGAGCAGGACATCCGCCGGAAGGATATCCGCATCGGGGACACAGTTATCGTGCAGCGTGCCGGCGAAGTCATCCCGCAGGTCGTGGCGCCGGTCGTCAGCCTGCGCACCGGCCAGGAGCGCATCTTCCAAATGCCGGATCGGTGCCCGGCTTGCGGCACGCCCGTAGCGCGCGACCCCGAACAGGTCGCGGTGTACTGCCCTAACAGCCGCTGCCCCGCACAGCGCATCCGCCTGCTGGAGCACTTCGCCGGCCGGGAGATGATGGACATCGACGGCTTGGGCGAACGGACCGCGATCCTCCTCCACGAGTCAGGTCTCGTCGAGGACGTCGCGGACCTGTACAAGCTGACGCCGGAGCAGCTCGAGAAGCTTCCCCGCATGGGGAAGAAGAGCGCCCAGAAGCTCTACGACCAAATCCAGGGAAGCAAGAGCCGGCCCCTCGAGAACGTCATCTTCGCCCTGGGAATCCGCCACGTGGGACTGGAGACGGCCCGGCTTCTAGCCGAGCACGTGGGCTCGCTGGAGGGGCTCCTTCGGGTGACGCCGGGCGAGCTGCAGCAAATCGAGGGCATCGGGCCGGTGGTGGCCCAAAGCATCGCCGACTGGGTCTCCCGCCCGGAGAACCAGCGCACCATCCGGGAGCTCATCGCCGCAGGGGTCAACCCGACGAGGGCGGCGCCTCGAGCCGGTGGGCCGCTCGAAGGCATGACCATCGTCGTCACCGGACGGCTGGCCTCGATGTCGCGCTCGGAGGCGGAAGAGCGCCTCCGGCAGGCGGGGGCCAAGGTCGGGAGCTCGGTGACGCGGAACACGACCCTGTTGGTGGTCGGCGAGGACCCCGGCTCGAAGCTGCAGCGGGCACAGGAGCTGGGCGTGCGGACGATTGACGAGGAAACGTTCCTGCGGCTCCTGCGCGAAGGCCCGTCAGCACTGGGGGGTTCTTAGCGATTCGGAAAAGAGGATGCACGTTTCCGAAACGGCAAATCGCGCCGCGAAGGCGCGAGCGTATAATGGTGATGCCGACGGAATAGCCATCCCGGCGAGCCTTCCCCGCAGGTTCGGCGCTTGGGTCTCTTCAGTCCACTTGCTAGCCTCTTCGGGCTGTTCTCCCACGACATTGCCATCGACCTCGGCACGGCGAACACCCTGGTGATGGTGCGGGGGAAGGGTATCGTCATCGACGAGCC
This sequence comes from bacterium HR29, assembly GCA_002898215.1. Lineage (GTDB taxonomy): Bacteria > Chloroflexota > Dehalococcoidia > Tepidiformales > Tepidiformaceae > HRBIN29. The sequence goes on from BEIF01000001.1 coordinate 1,232,412, forward strand.
CTCCGTCGTCGCCATCGACCGGGTGACGAAGCGCATCCTCGCCATCGGCGAGGAGGCGAAGCGGATGGTGGGCCGCACGCCGGCGAACATCGTGGCCGTGCGGCCGCTGCGCGACGGAGTTATCTCCGACTTCGAAGTGACCGAGAAGATGCTGAGCTACTTCATCCGCGCCGTGCACGAGCGAAGCTTCTTCGCACAGCCGCGCGTCGTCATCGGCATTCCCAGCGGGGTCACCGAGGTGGAGAAGCGAGCCGTCCACGACGCGGCGCTGAACGCGGGAGCGCGGGAGTGCTACCTCATCGAAGAGCCGATGGCCGCGGCGATCGGGGCTGGCCTCCCGGTGATGGAGCCGTCCGGCTGCATGATCGTCGACATCGGCGGTGGAACGACGGAGGTCGCCGTCATCTCCCTCGGCGGCATGGTGGTAAGCACCTCCATCCGCGTCGGCGGCGACGAGATGGACCAGGACATCATCAACTACGCCCGGCAGGTGCACAACCTCCTCATCGGCGAGCGGACGGCGGAGGAGATCAAGAAGATCGCCGGCTCGGCGGCGCCTCTGGAACAGGAGGAGACCGTCCAGATCCGCGGCCGCGACCTCGCGACCGGCCTGCCGAAGGCCGTCGAGGTGAGCACGGTCGAGATTCGCGATGCGCTGGCCGGCTCCATCGGCGCGATCGTCGACGCCGTCCGGTCCACCATCGAGGTCACGCCGCCGGAGCTGGTGAGCGACCTCATGGCTCACGGGATCGCCCTGGCCGGCGGCGGGGCCCTCCTCCGCGGCCTCGACCGTCGGCTCAGCCAGGAGACGCGCTTCCCGGTGTACGTGGCGGAAGACCCCCTCCTCTGCGTGGTGCGCGGATGCGGGGAGGTGCTCGAAGAGCACGAACTGTTAGCGAAGGTTCACTCGCGGCTGGCTTCGAGGCGCGGTGGGCGGTAGCATCCGCTCCAGCAATGGAGGCAGCGCCAGCCGATGGTAGCTGTGGCGCGGTATCGGTGGTGGCTCGCGACCATGGCCGGCCTGGCCCTCTTCCTCACGATCGCCGGGCGGGTCGGAGCCCTGACCCCGCTCCAGAGCGCCCTCCTCTGGTTGGTCGAGCCGGTGGGAGAGGGCCTTCACGCCATCTTCGCGCCGGCGGCGGCTGTCCTTTCCGATATCGGTGAGCTCCGCCGCCTACAGGAGGAGAACCGCCAGCTCCGGCTCGAGAACGAGCGTCTGAAAGCACAGGTGGCCGAGCTACGCCAAGACACGACCCGCCTCCAGGAGCTCGAGTCCGCCCTGGGCGTGATCCCGTCCGGCGGTGGCCAGCGGCTCCTCGCCGCCAACGTGCTCGCGCACGACGTCTCCGTGCTCACCCACACCGTCCTCATCGATCGCGGCAGCGCCGACGGCATCCGCGAAGGGATGGTGGTGCTTTCCCCGGGCGGGTCGCTCGTGGGCAAGGTGATTCGAGCCTTGCCCCAGCAGGCGTTCGTGCGGCTTATCGACGATTCGCGCAGCGTCGTCGCCGTCCGGATTCAGGAGACTGGCATCGACGGTTCGCTCCACGCCTCGGCCGACCGGCAGCTCGAAGTGAAGCTGGCGCGCGGCGAAGTCGCTGCCGGGGCCACGGTGGTCACCTCCGGGCTCGGCGGAGAGTACCCGCCCGGGCTGCCGGTGGGCAAGGTGGTCGAGGTCTCGGGCACGCCCCAGGACATGTTCCGAACGGTGCGTGTGGAGCCGTTCGCTCAGCTCGCCGCCGCGCAGACGCTGCTTGTGCTCACGAGCTTCACACCCCAAGCCCTGGCGGGGAACTGAGATGCGAGCGATAGCGGGCGCGGCCGGTATTCTGCTCCTGGCGGCGGGCCAGGGAACGGTCGCGCCGCTCTTCCCCGTCGCGGGCGCAACGGCGGAGTTTCCGTTGGTCGCGGCGGCGCTCGTGGGCTGGCTCCGAGGGGTGCGCGCGACGCTCATCTTCGTCCCAGCCGCCGGGGCCCTCACAGCTGCCCTCGCGGGGCGCGACCTCGGCCTCTACGTGGTCGGCTACGCGGCGGTCGTGCCAGCCCTGGCGGCCGCGTCCGAGTACCGCTGGCCGATGGGCCGCTGGATGGGCGCCGCGGCCGCCCTCGCGGCAGCGGGCGCGTGGTTCCGGCTGCTCCTCGTGGGGGCGGCGGTTCTCGACGGCGCTGACATCGCTGCGGGCGATGTCCTCCGCCACGCCATCGCGCCCGGCGCCCTCGCCGACGCCACCTTCTTCGCTGGCGCCGCAGCGGTCGTGGCACTCATCCGCTCGCTGCACCGCCTGCCGCTCCGCGGCGCGAGGTCGCGGGAGGCGCTGCGATGGCCGTGACCGATCGCCGGCCGCAGCCGCTCCGCGGCCCGGCCCGAGCCCGCCCTCACTCCAACCTGCGAATCCTCCGGGCGGCGGTGCTCGTCGCGTTCGCGGTGCTCGCCGTACGCCTCGCGCAGTTGCAGATCATCCAGGGCGACGAGTATGCGGAGCGGGCACGGTCGAACCACCTCCGCGCCGAACAGGTGCTCCCGCCGCGGGGGCTCATCCTCGACCGGAATGGGACGCTCCTCGTGGAGAACGTGCCGGTCTACCGCGCCACGCTCGTCCCTGCGCTGTTGCCTCGAGACCCGGAGGAGCGGTACCGGATCTACCTCCGGCTGGAGGAGATCACCGGCGTGCCGGCGGTGAACATCCGGCAGCTCGTGGAGGAGGCCGAGGCGGACGGGAAGGAGGACGCCGCAATCGAGGTCGCCGGCCACCTGACGCAGGAGCAGGCGATCGTGCTGGACCAGGCTGCACCCTCCATGCCCGGCGTCTCCCTTTCCGTCACCCCCAGCCGGCATTACCTCGGCGGTCCGGCCTTCGGACCGCTGCTGGGGTACATCGGGCCCCAGTTCGCCGAAGACCGGGCGCTCTACCGCGCGCAGGGGTACCTGCCGAACCAGCCGGTGGGGAAGGACGGCGTCGAGTTCGCGTACGAGGCCGCCCTGCGCGGGTCGCCGGGGCTTCTCATCGCCGAGCAGAACGCGATGGGGGAGGTCCAGCGTGTGCTGGAAACCCACCCCCCTGCACCGGGCAGCAACGTTCAGCTCGCCATCGACGCAGGGCTGCAGCAGTACGTGTACGACCTGCTCGTCCGTTCGTTGGGAGAGGCGACGACAGCGGCAGCGGTGGTGATGAACCCGAAGACAGGAGAGGTATACGCCCTCGTCTCGGTGCCGGGGTACGACAACAACATCTTCCAGAACCTGGAGCTCCGTGGGCATGAGTACGAAGCCCTCCTGCGGGACCCGCGGAAGCCGCTCCTGAACCACGCCCTCGTGCCGGCGGCGCCTGGCTCGACCTTCAAGCTGGTCACGGCGGCAGCAGCGCTCCAGGAGGGGCGGATCACCCCTTCGACGGGGAGGAACATCGACAGCCCGATCCTCGAAATCCGCGGCGAAAACGGGGTCATCTACCCTCTGAAGGATTGGCGGACCCACGGCTATCTCGACTTGCGCGGCGCGATCGCCTGGTCGTCGAACATCTACTTCTACATGGCTTCGTGCGGAATCCCGCAGGAGGGCATCCAAGGGCTTGGGAGAGACCCGCTCGAGTCGGCGAACATCCTCGGCTACTACGCCCGCGCCTTCGGCTTCGGGGAGCCATCGGGGATCGACATCGGGGGCGAGATGACCGGCGTTGTGCCGACGCCGGAGTGGAAGCGGCGCTCGCGGAGCGGGCCGATGTTCAACCCCGAAGACCGCGACTGGTACCTGGCCGATACCTGCTTCATGGGCATCGGGCAGGGGGACGTGACGGCCACGCCGCTCCAGGTGGCCCGGATGACGGCCGCCATCGCCAACGGCGGTACGCTGGTCACGCCCCACGTGGTGAACGCGATTCTGGACAGCGACGGGAACGTCGTTCAGCGCATCGAGCCGAAGACGAAGCCAGTGCCCGTGGCGCCGGAGCATCTCCAGGTCATCCGCGAGGGGATGCTGCTCTCGGTACGCCAGGGCGCAGGCGCCGCGGCGGCCCAGCCGGGCATCGAGATCGCAGGAAAGACCGGAACAGCCGAATTCAAGACGCCCGACGGCCAGACGAAAGAGCACGCCTGGTTCACGGGCTTCGCCCCCTACCACGACCCGGAGGTCGTCGTGACCGTTTACTTCGACCTTGGCATGGGGGGCGCGAAGGCCGCGCCCGTCGCGGGGCAGATCATCCGCTACTTCATGGAGCACCGCCAGCCGTGACTGCCGTCCTCCGCCGCTCCCGTCTCGACGCTCGAGCCGCGTTCCGCGGATGGGATCGCTTCGATGCCGTGATGACCCTGGCGGCGCTTGGACTGGTGGTGCTCGGCTTGCTCCTCATCCACAGCGGGTCGAGGAACGAGTACTCGGGGCCGGCTCTCAGCTTCGCGAACCCGGTCGTCAAGCAGCTGGTGTTCGCACTGGTGGGACTCGGGGCGATGCTGGTGATGTCCAGGGTCGATTACCACCGGCTTACCCACTACTGGTGGCTGTGGTACGGTCTGTCCCTCCTTGCGCTCGTGGCCGTCCTCATCGTCGGGCAGACGCAGTTCGGCTCGACGCGATGGTTCGACATCGGGCCCGTCCAGGTACAGCCCTCGGAATTCGCGAAGGTCGCGGTCATCGTGGCGCTCGCCCGCTTCTTCGCCGACTACGGCGGTGACGCGCGCGACCTGCGCGCGTTGCTCGTCTCGCTCGCGATCGTGGTGCCGGTCGCCCTCCTCATCTTCGTCGAGCCCGACCTGGGGACGGCTGCAGTGACCATCGCCATCTGGCTCGGCGTGGTCGTGGTCGCCGGCGTCAACCGCAGCCACCTCGCCCTTCTGGCGGCCGTTTGCTTGGCAGCGGCACCGTTCGTGTGGACGTTCGCCGTCGCCGACTACCAGGTGGAGCGGGTAAGCATCCTCGTCGACCCCTACCGCGACCAGGGGGGGCTCGGGGCCGGCTACAACGTCATCCAGGCCGAAACGGCGATCGGTTCCGGCGGGTTGCTGGGGAAGGGGCTGGGGAACGGAGAGCAAACGCAGCTCGAGTTCTTGAAGGTGCCGACGAAGGACTTCATCTTCAGCGTCCTGGGTGAAGAGCTTGGCTTCGCCGGGGCGATGGGCCTGTTCGCCCTTTACATCCTGCTGCTCTGGCGGGGAATCCGAGCGGCACAGATCGCCGGTGACGCCGCCGGTCAACTCATTGCCGTCGGCATCGTGGTCCTCATCCTCACCCAGACGTTCATCAACATCGCCGTGAACGTCGGGCTCTTCCCCGTGACGGGCATCCCCCTACCGTTTGTCAGCCAGGGAGGGAGCTCCCTGGTGGCGCTGTTCGCGTCGCTCGGCATCCTGCAGAGCATCATCCTCCGGCACCGCTCGTACCGGCAGGTGTAGCGCCGAACACGAGCCGCGCCGCGTGGCGAACCGTCGCCGCCGGAAGCAGTTCGAGCGCCCCCGGAGGGTGGTCGGCGCCCGCCGGGACCACGCATCGCCGCACCCCGAGGCGTTCGAGCTCGGCGAGGCGGCGCCCGAGCTGCGCCACGGGCCGAACGGCGCCCGAGAGCGCCACTTCGCCCACGGCGGCGAGGTCGGCGGGGAGCGGCTCGTCGCGCACGGCCGACACGATGGCGAGCGCCAGGGCGAGGTCGGCGGCGGAGTCGCGGATGCGGAGGCCACCCGAAGTGCTCACGACGACGTCGTAGGTGCCCGCGTTCACTCCGGCGCGCCGGGCCAGGACGGCCAGGAGGAGGTGCAGCCGCGCGCCTTCGATTCCAACCGCGATCCGGCGCGGGACCGCAAGGTGACTCGGCACCGCGAGCGCTTGGACCTCGACCGCGATGGGGCGGGTTCCCTCCATCACCGCGGCGATCGCCGAGCCCGATGCCTCGGGGTCGCGCCCGGCGAGGAAGAGGTGCGCCGGCTGTTCGACACTGCGAAGGCCGGTGCCGGTCATCTCGAAGACGCCGATCTCGTCGGTGGCACCGAAGCGGTTCTTGGCAGCCCGAAGCACGCGAACCAGCCCGGAATCGGTGCCTTCGAAGTAGAGCACCACATCGACCAGATGCTCCAGGAGGCGCGGGCCGGCAATGTCGCCTCCCTTCGTCACGTGACCCGTGAGGATGACTGCCGTGCCGGTCGCCTTCGCCCAGGCGACGACGGCCGCCGCTGCCTCAGTGAGCTGGGCGGGGCCACCAGTGCGCCCTTCGACCCCCTGCACCGCCACGGTCTGGATCGAATCGATGATGAGCACGTCGAGGCCGTCCGCCTCGGCCCGAGCGAGGACCGGCTCCAGCTCCGTGCTCGCCATGAGTCGCACGGGCGACCGGCTCAGCCCGAGGCGCTCGGCGCGCATCCGCACCTGGCGAGGCGATTCCTCGCCACAGAGGTAGCCCACACGCCACCCTCGGCGCGCCAAGGCATCCGCGGCTTGGAGCACGAGGGTCGACTTCCCCACGCCGGGCTCACCGCCCACGAGCACGACGCTGGCCGCCACCAGGCCGCCGCCGAGCACCTGGTCCAGCTCGCCGATACCGGTCACCAGGCGCGTCTCGCCGTCCCCGGGGACGTCGCCGAGCAGGACCGCCTCGGCGGCTGCCGTGGGGGGCGTCTTCGCGGTCACCGTCTCCGCAACTTCGGCGAGGGTGTGCCACTGGGCGCAGTGGGGACAGCGGCCGACGTAGGCGACCGTCTGCCAGCCGCAGGAGGAGCAGACGTAGCGCTGGCGCGGCTTCGGCACGGCCGTATCCTACGCGCTCAGTTCGCCTCCGTCGCGCGGTCGAGGAACGGGCGAACCGCGTCGGCCAGGGCGCGGTGGTCGGAACGGGCGAGTTCGGGGTCCCGTTCGAGCACCTCGGTGGCCATCCGTCGGGCAAGGTCGAGCAGGTCCCGGTCGGAGAACCGGGCGACGCGCAGCATGCTGTTGGGGCCGGATTGGGCGCGCCCCCACACCTCGCCTTCGCCGCGCATTTCGAGGTCGATCTCCGCCAGGCGAAAGCCGTCGGTGGTTTCGACCATCGCCTGAAGGCGTTCGCGCGCTTCGGGCCCGGGGTCCTCGTCGGTGCTGAAGAGGAGGCAGTAGCTCTGCCGCTCGGACCGTCCCACGCGACCTCGCAGCTGGTGGAGCTGGCTGAGACCGAACCGCTCCGCGCCCTCGATGATGATCACGGTGGCGTTGGGAACGTCGATCCCGACCTCGATGACGCTCGTCGACACCAGAACGTCGGCCTCGCCGCGGGCGAAGCGCTGCATGACCTCGTCCTTCTGGCGGCCGGGCATCCGACCGTGCAGCAGCTCCACACGGTAGGCGCGGAAGGGGCCGCGCCGGAGCCGTTCGAACTCCTCCTCGGCCGAGCGTACGTCCAGGGCTTCCGACTCCTCCACCAGGGGGCAGATGACGTACGCCTGCTCCCCGGCGTCGAGCCGCTCCCGGACGAAGGCGTACGCCTCTTCGCGCTCGTGGGGCTGAACCCACACCGTTTTCACGGGCTTCCGGCCCGGCGGGAGCTCGTCGATGGTCGACACATCGAGGTCGCCGTAGACCGTGAGGGCGAGCGTGCGTGGGATGGGCGTGGCCGTCATCACGAGAAGGTGGGGGTTGACGCCCTTCTGCCGGAGCTTCGAACGCTGCATCACGCCGAAGCGGTGCTGCTCATCGATGACAGCGAGGCCGAGTCGGGGAATCTGCACGCCCTCCTCGATGAGCGCGTGGGTGCCGATGAGGATATCGGCTCCGCCGTGGGCAGCGTCGCGGCGGACCTGCTCCTTCTCCGCCTCGGAGAGCGAACCGGTGAGGAGGAGGACGCGAATGGGCCGCCCGAACCAGGGAGGAACGTACACGCCCGCGAGGGCCGTCTCTCCCCCGCCGAGGAGCCGGGCGATGCTGCGTTCGTGCTGCTCGGCCAGGATCTCCGTGGGCGCCATGAGGGCGGCCTGCCAGCCGGAGTGCACCGCCGCCAGCATCGCCGCGAGGGCGACCACCGTCTTCCCGCTCCCCACATCCCCCTGGAGGAGGCGCAGCATCGGCTCCGGCTGGGCGATATCGGTGAGGATCTCGTCGAGCGCACGCCGCTGGCTCCCCGTCAGCGGGAAGGGTAGCGAGGCGAGGAAGGCGTCCAGCTTCGTCCCCAGGCTGAGGCGAGGAGCCTCCCGACCGCGCTGCCACTCGGCGCGGCGGCGCAGCACGGCGACCTGCACCGCGAGCAGTTCGCCGAGGGCGATGCGCCGCCGCGCCTCCTCCGCTTCGCCGAAGGATGCGGGCGCGTGGCAGGCTCGCACCGCCGCGGCCAGGGGAACGAGCCCCTCGCGCACCGCCAGCCACGAAGGGACCGGGTCCGGGAGGTGGTCGGCAACGGCCTCGACGGCCGCCCGCACGATGCGCCGGATGCTCTTCTGGCCGAGCCCCTGCGTCGCCGGGTAAATCGGCAGCAGCCGGCCGGGCGACATCGCCTCGGCATCGAAGGGTTCGTATTCGGGGTTCTCCATTTGGAGACGGCCGCGGAAGACCCGCACCTTTCCCGAAACGACGAGCTCGTCGCCGACCGTGAGCTGCTTGGCCACGTACGGCATGTTGAACCAGACGATGCGCAGCACACCGGTCCCGTCCGTGAGGAGGGCCTCGGTTCCGCGCAGCCGAGCTCCGAACCGCGCCTCGCCGATGGACGCGACCCTCGCCACCACCGTCACCGGATAGGCCGTTGGGCCCAGCTCCCGAATGGCGCGGACGTCGGTGAAATCGGCGTACCGGCGGGGGAAATGGAGAGCCGCCTCGCCCACCGTGCGCACACCGAGCCGTTCGAACTTCGCCGCCAGAGCACGACTGACGCCGGGGAGCGCTTCGAGCGGCGAATCGGGGCCGATGCCGGCCGCGCGGCCACTCGTCGCCGGCTGCCTCGGCCGGGGCGGGCGGACTCCGCGGGAGGCCGACCGCGACGGGGCGGAGCCAGGCGAGGGACCGGCAGTGGGCTCGAGAGGGGCTGCCAGGCGGAACGGGCGGCCTTCGAGCGCATCCAAGGCGGCGCGAAGCCACGCCCGCCTCCGTTCGGGGCTCAGGCTGCGGTAACCACCACGAGGCAGTGCGCGAACCGCCGTCGCCATCGGGTGGCCGGGGTTGCCGCCGACGGATGTTCGGAGGAGCGCATCCAGCCCCTCGATGACGACGGCGTCCCGGCAGCCACCCCGTAGCTCCAGCTCGAAGATGCGCCGCAGCCGCTCCGCATCGAGCGCCGGAACGCTCATGTCGGCATCACCGGGCACACGCCCAAGGTGTTGGGGCCAGTGTAGACGCCCACGATCGGGCCGATGTGGCCCCGGATGATCTCGGTGCCGGGAAGGTCAGGGCGGACGCGCTCGATGAAGGCATCGGCTTCGGCATCGTTGCCGGCACAAGCCACGAAGAGGCGGCGCGCGCCGCGGTGCTCGCGGACGAACTCCGCGAGGCGCTCGAGGGCGCGAGCGCGGGTTCGCACCCGGTCGAAGGGTGCCACCTCGCCATCCTCGACGTGCACCAGCGGCTTCACGTTGAGCAGCGTGCCGAGCATGGATCGCGCTCGGCCGATCCGCCCGCCCTTCTGCAGGTACTCGAGGGTGTCGAGGACACAGACGACGTGCACGGCCCCGATGGTAGCGTTGGCGGCGGCGACCACGGATGCCAAGTCGGCACCTGCGGCCGCCTGCTCCGCTGCCGCCAATACCACGGCGCCCAGACCGAGGCTGACGTTCTTCGAGTCGATCAGTTCGATAGGCCGGCCCGCCTCCGCCGCGACCTCGGTGGCTGCCAGCCGGGCGGAGTTCAACGTCCCCGAAAGCTTCGCGGAGATGTGGACGGAAAGGATCGCATCGGCTCCGCTCCCCAACACGCGGCGGTACGCCGTCGCGAACTGCTCCACGCTGGGCTGGCTCGTGCGGGGAAGGACCTTGCTCGCTTCCAGACGCCGATAGAAGCGCTCGGCGTCGATGTCGACACCGTCGAGGAGGGCCTCGTCGCCGAAGAAGACCGTCAGGGGAACGACCTCGATCCCGTACCGTTCGACGAGCTCCCGGGGGAGGTCGCAGGTGGAGTCGGTGACGATGCGGACGTTCATCAGCCTGCCGATGAATTGATCACGCGCCTATGCGGGGCAGTATAACGGCAGGGGCGAACCCCGGTTAGAATGCGGACGTGCGACCGGTGAAGCTCGCCCCGTCGATCCTGACAGCGGATTTCGGGCGGCTGGCCGACGAGGTGCGGGCGGCCGAAGCGGGAGGCGCCGATTACCTCCACCTCGACGTGATGGACGGCCGCTTCGTGCCGAACATCACCTTCGGACCGCTCGTCATCGAGGCGTTGCGCAAGGTGACGCGTCTCCCCTTCGACATCCACCTGATGATCGTGGAGCCTGAGCGTCATCTCGACGCCTTCGCCGAACTGGCAGACATCCTGAACGTGCACGTGGAGGTTTCGCCCCATATCCACCGCACTCTCGAGTCCATCCGGCGGCGCGGCGTCCGGGCCGGCGTCTGTCTGAACCCCGGCACTCCCGTCGCCGCCGTGGAAGAGGTGCTCGGCGAGGCGGACCAGGTGATGGTGATGGCGGTGAACCCTGGCTGGGGAGGGCAGGCGCTCATCCCCAGAGCGCTCGAAAAGGCGGAGCGGCTCCGGCGGCTCATCGACGAGCGGGGCTTGGCGACGGAGATCGAGATCGACGGCGGCGTGAAGGTGAGCAACGTGGCGGCGTGCGTGGCCGCCGGAGCCGACGTCCTCGTGTGTGGGAGCAGCGTCTACAACGCCGACGGCAGCGTTGCCGAGAATCTGGCGGCGCTCCGCGCGGCGGCCGAACAGGCGCGAGCGGAACTCGTCAGGAAACCTTGACCAGCGTGCGCAGACACCGGGTGCAGACGTTCAGCCGCACCCACTGGCCGTCCACGAACAGCCGGTGCTTGTGGACGTTCGGGCGGAAGAACCGGCTCTTCTTCGGTGCCTTCCGCTCCCACCGGCCGCCGTGCTGGTGACGGATGTACCGTCCGAACTGGGTTGTCTTCCCGCAAACGTCGCAGGCGCCACTGGCCATGCGGCATCATTCCCTTCGCAGAGTGCGTGGAACGTATGCTACCAACGAGCAGCCCCAAGGGCCAACCGAACCACGAGGTGCCGAACCTGTGACCATCCCCGCCACCGGCCAGGCGCTCGACGGAAGGCGAGTGCGGGAGCTTTTCCGGGCCGCCGCCGAACATCTCCGCGCCCGAGCCGCCGCCATCGACGCCATCAACGTCTACCCCGTCCCCGACGGCGACACCGGCAGCAACATGGCGGCGACGCTAGCGGAGGCGGTTTCCTTCGCCGAAGGCGAAGGGAGTGACCGTGCGGGGGAGGTCCTCCGTGCGGTCGCACGGGGAGCTCTGTACGGAGCCCGCGGGAACTCCGGCGTGATCCTTTCGCAGGCGCTGCGCGGGTTCGCCGAGGGCGTCGTCGGGTACGAGACCATCGATGCGAAAGCGCTCGCCGAGGCGTTCGCGCGGGCGGCCGCTTCCGCGTACGCCGCCGTCGCTGAACCGGTCGAGGGCACCATGCTCACGGTCCTCCGGGCGGCAGCCGACGCCGCCCGGGAGGCGTGCGCCAGGCTGCCGAACGAGGGCGCGGGCGCCGGGTGCGAGCTCGTGTTCGTTGCTGCGCTCACCGGCGCCGAGGAAGCGGAGGCCTCGACGCCCGACCTCCTTCCCGTACTGCGCGAGGCGGGCGTTCCGGACGCCGGAGGCGAGGGCATCTGCACGATGCTCCGCGCCTTCTACGCCGAACTGACGGGCAGGCCGATCGAACGGGAGCCCGAGCTGCCGCGGCTCGAGCTACGGCCCGGGGACCATGGGGGCGAGTTCGGCTTCTGCACCGAATTCCTCCTCCAGCGGGCCGAGGCCCCGCTCGATACCGCTGCCATCCGCGAGGCGCTCCGCGCCGCCGGCGGGCGCTCCATCGTCGTCGTGGGCGACGCGGACGCGGTCCACGTGCACGTCCACACCGACGACCCCAGTGCCGCCGTCGCCGTCTGCGAGCCCCTCGGCACCGTCTCACGCCTGAAGGCGGAAGACATGACGGCGCAGCACCGCCGCTTCGCCGAAGCAGGGAGCGGTGCCACCACGGCGGCGGCGCTCTTGGCATTCAGCCCGAGCCCGGCCTTCGACGAAATCTTCCGCAGCCTGGGAGCCGAGCCCATCCGACTCGAGCCCCTGACCAAGCCCGCCGTGCGGGAGATCGTCGAGGCGGCCGAACGGCTGCAGCGACCGGATGTCATCGTGCTGCCGAACCACAAGAACGTGGTGATGGCGGCACAACAAGCGGCGGAGCTGTCGCGCCGTGCGACGCTCCACGTCGTTCCGGCAAAGAGCGTGCCCCAGGGGATCGCCGCTGCCGTCGCCTTCGACCCGGCCTTGCCGGTCCGTGAGAGCCTCGAGCGGATGCGGGCGGCCACCGAAGCCGTGAGGACGGTGGAGGTCACGACCGCGACCCAGTCTCGGACCTTGGGGGGGATCGAAGTCCGTCCCAACGACGCGATCGTCCTCGTGGACGACGAGCTGGTGGCCACCGCGAGGGACCCTCTCGAGGCGCTCCTGGCCGGGCTCGAGGCAGCCGGTGCCTCGCAGGCGGAACTGGTAACCGTCTACGCCGGTGAGGGGATCGACGAGGGCACACTCGCCGCGTTGGCGGAGCGGATTCGCGAGCGCTTCCCCCAGGCGGAAAGCGAAGTGCACCGAACGGGGCAGCCGCTGTATCCGCTCATCGCGTCCGTGGAGTGACGTCGGCGCTGCTGGGGATGGAGTCGGGCGCGGCGGGCGCGCGCGCCTCCGACGGGGGAGGAGAGCCTTCCGGGGCAGCGACCGGCGCGTGCGTGCGGCGCAGGGGCATGCCGCGGAGAGCCAGCGTCATCCCGAGGCAGAGCAGGGCGAACACCGCCGCGATGGAGAAGATGTGCCGGATCGCGACCGCGACCGCTTCCTGCTGCGCACCGACAGCGAGCTGAAGCAACGCTTCGCCGCCCGGGAGCTGGCGGAGCTGGTCGAGCACGAGGCCGTACCGACGCGCGTCGAGCGCGAGGGTTGGGTCGTCGAACTGGCCGAGGACCGGCGCCGGCAACGCCGCCCTCGCGTCCGCGGGGAGCTCAGCCGCGAACGCGCTGCGGTAGCTCGTGGCGAGCACGGAGCCGAAGACGGCGGTCCCGATGACGCCCCCGATCTGACGGAAGAACTGGCTGGCACTGGTGGCCACCCCCAGGTAGCGGTAATCGACCGCGTTCTGGACGGCAACCGACATCGTCGGAAGGACGAGGCCGAACCCGAAGCCGGTGATGACCACGAAGGCGCTGACGTGCCAACGTGGCATCCCCACATCGACCGTCCGCAGCAACATGATGCCCGTAAACAGGAGCACGCCCCCGGCGACGGCGATGAACTTGTACCGCCCGACGCGGGCCATCACGTTCCCGCCGATGATGCTGGCCGTGAGCACGCCCAGCGACTGGGGGGTCGTGATCACCCCCGAAGCGGTGGCCGAGGCACCGAGGGACGTCTGCACGAAGGTGGGGAGGTAGGCGATGGAGCCGAACATCGACAAGCCGACGAAGAACACCACCAGGTTCGTGACCGTGAACTCCCGGTTCCGGAAGAGGTAGAGCGGCACCATCGGGTCGGGGTGCCGCAGCTCCTGGAGGACGAAGACACCGAGCAGCGCCGCCGATGCGACGAGGAGCGAGACGATGGTCGCCGAATCCCACGCGTACTGGTCGCCCGCCCAGACGAAGGCGAGGAGCATCATCACCGAGGCGGCCGCAAGCAGGGCGGCGCCCACGTAGTCGATGGCGCGGCGCTCGCCGAGCCGCCCGCCAGGGAGGTTGCGCCAGATGGCCGGCAGGGCGACCAGACCCACCGGCACGTTCACGTAGAAGATCCATCGCCAACCGACGTGGTCGGTGATGAGCCCCCCGAGGCTCGGCCCGACGATGCTCGCCAGCGAGAACGTGCCGGTGAAGAGCCCCATGTACCGGCCGCGTTCGGCCGGCGCGAAGAGGTCGCCAGTGGTCGCGAAGATGGTGGCGAACATGATGCCGCCGCCGACCCCCTGGAGCGCACGAAAGGCGATGAGGGAGAGCATGTCGGGAGCGGCACCGCAGGCTGCCGAGCCGCCCATGAAGAGCAGGATGCCCACCATGAGGAACTGCTTCCGTCCGTAGGTGTCGGAGAGCTTGCCGACCAACGGCACGACCACGGTGGAGGAGAGCATGTAGGCGGTGAAGACCCAGGCGAGGAGAGAGAAGCCGCCCAGCTCGGAGACGATGCGCGGAATGGCGGTGGAAACGATGGTCTGGTCGAGCGCCCCCATGAAGAGGGAGACCATCAGGGAGAAGATGAGCAGCCACTTCTCCCGGCGCCCGAGGGTTTGGGAGAGGGGCTGCCGAGGAAGGGCGTGCATCATCGAGGGCCTCCGTGGGGGCGTCAACTGGAACGAACCGAGGCGGTGGCCGGCGAACTCCGCCTCGGCTCGAAGGATACTCGATGATTAGCGCTTGGCAAACTGCTTCGCCGCCTACCGCTTCTCCTTGATGCGCGCGGCCCGTCCGGTGAGCTTCCGCAGGTAGTACAGGTTCTTCCGCCGGACCTTCCCCTTGCGGACCACCTCGATCTTTTCGATACGCGGGCTGAAAAGGGGCCAGGTGCGTTCCACACCTACGCCGCTCGCGATCTTCCGCACCGTGAAGGTCGAGGCGAGACCCTTGCGCCGCTTGCGGATGACGACGCCTTCGAAGACCTGAATGCGCTCCCGGTTGCCTTCGATAACTTTGGCGTGGACGCGCACCGTATCCCCGGTGGAGAAATCGGGGAGGTCGGGGCGAGGCGGCGATTCCACCAGCGCGTCGAGTTCGTAGGACATGGCGGGAGTCCCTTCAGCGTGTGCCACCCATGCTAGAGCGCGGGCTGGCTACGTGCTATCGCCGTCGCCGGCCGCGCCGCCCCCGCCCTCGCTGCCGTGGCGATAGAAGTGCACTTCCACGCGCTCGAGCGTGGCGAGCCCCTGCGGCACCATCGCCTCCACCTCGGGGAGGAAGGCGCGGATCTTCTCGGCCGTGTCGACCAGCTCGACGAGGATTGGAAGGTCGAGGGAGAGCCGTTCGATCCGTGCGGTGTGGATTCGGGAGGCCGCGCCGTACCCCGCCAGGCCGCGAATCACCGTGCAGCCGGCAAGGCCCAGCTCGCGCGCCCGGAGCATCAACGCCTCCCAGGTGGGGCGGCCGCGGAAGCGATCGCTCTCTCCGAGGAAGATGCGCAGCAGCAGCCCTTCGCCCGCAAGCTCCATCGCCCTCACCTTACAGCGATCTGGCGAGGGCAGAACCAAGCCAAACCCCCGCCAGGCCGAGCAAGACGCTGGCGAAGACGTTCGCAGCCGCGCGCACGAAATCGAGCTCCCTCGCCAGCTCGAAGGTTTCCCAACCGAAGGTGCTGAACGTGGTGTAACTGCCCAAGAATCCGACCATCAGGAAGGCGCGGGCTTCGCGGGAGAGCAGCTCCCGTTCGAAGGCGAGCGTGGCGATGAACCCGATGACGAGGCATCCGGAGAGGTTGACGACGAGCGTGCCCCAGGGAAATCCAGGGCCGGACAGCTCCTGCACCCTCCCTTGGAGGAAGTACCGCGCCGGGGCGCCGAGCACCGCCCCCGCCACGATGTAGACGTAGATCACCGCCCGGTGCTCCCGTGTCCCCCGCTCCCGCGATCCGTCGCAGCGAGCGCTTCGGCGACCTCGAACCGCACGTCGGCCAAGCGCGCGACGACGAGCTGTGCGACCCGGTCTCCGTCGCGCACCGTGTAGCGGACGTCGGGCGACGTCGTGTACAGGGTGACGAGCACTTCGCCCCGGTAGTCCGCGTCGATGGTGCCGAAGGCCGCGATGACGCCCTGCCGGGCGAGGCCGCTACGGGGGCGCACCTGCACGTCGAACCCCGGAGGCGCCTCGATTGCGATACCCGTCGGCACCAGGACAGGCTCCTGGGAAATTTCAATTTCAGCGCCACCGGTACAGGCGAAGAGGTCGAACCCGCTGCTGCCTTCGGTCGCGCGGACCGGCAGCCGCGCACCGGGACGGAGAAGCTGGACACGGATCGTCTCCACGGCGGGACCATCGTACCCCGCTTGGGCGTGCAGGAAAGGCCAGCATCCCGGCCTTAAGCGTGCTCTCATCCAGAGGCGGCAGCCTCGCGTAGCATCACCTGAGAGGGGGCAACGCATGGGCCAAGATTCGAACCGGGGCGAGAAAGACCTCCACGACCGCGGCTTGGAGGCGGACCTGGCGGCGATACGGGCTCAGCTCAGGCGCCGAGCGCTCCTGAAGCTGATGGGGGGAGCCGTCGCGCTCGTCCTCGTTGGCTGCGGCGACGAAGGTGAAGGAGCCTCCGACCCGACACCATCCCCGGAGGGGACGGTAGGCCTAGCGGCGACTCCCGCTGCCGTCACCGTGACGCCCCTCCCCACCGAGGCCACGCCGCGCTCCGCCTGCACGGACGCCATTCCCCCGGAGACGGCCGGGCCGTTCCCAGCGGACGGTTCGAACGGGCCCAACGTGCTCGCGCAAACGGGAATCGTCCGCCACAACATCCGCTCCAGTTTCGGCATTTCGTCGACGGTTGCCGAGGGCGTGCCCCTCACGGTTCGCCTCCAGGTCGTCGATACGGCGAACGGCTGCCGTCCCCTCGCCAATGCAGCCGTGTACCTCTGGCACTGCGACGCCCGCGGTCGGTACTCGGTCTACGAGCTTCCGGGGGAGAACTACCTTCGCGGAGTCCAACCGACCGATGGTGAGGGCTGGGTCACCTTCGAAACCGTCTTCCCCGGTTGTTATGCGGGGCGATGGCCGCACATCCACTTCGAGGTGTATCCCGACCTCGAACGCGCCACTTCCTCCGCGAACAAGGTGCTCACGTCGCAGCTCGCCCTGCCCCGGGATGTCTGCGAGAGGGTCTACGCTCGCGGCGAGTACGGCAACAGCGCTCGCAACCTCGCCTCGCTTTCCTTGGAACGCGACACGATCTTCCGCGACGGTTGGCAGCGGCAGATGGCGACGGTCAGCGGCGATGCCGAGTCGGGCTACCTGGCCACGCTCGTCGTCGGCGTGTAGGCAGACCTCAACGGAAGAGGTCGCGTTCGGGGTCGCGGACGATGCTGCGCATCGTCGCCGTCTCGTCCGGCGTCCAGGGGAAGCCACGGATGACCGCCGCGGGGACGCGACTGATGTTCCCCTTCACGAGCTCGGCAGCGCCCGCAAGCTCGTCGGCAACGCAAAGCGCCTGGACCCGGAATTCGTGCCCATGGGGGTCCTTCTGGCCGATGTAGCTTACGACCGGCTGCATGCCGGCGATGCCGATGGCGACGTCGGTTTGGGCCTCGCGCCAGGGCCGTCCGAAGGTGTCGGAGATGATGACGGCGACGTCGAGGCCCCGCTCCCGAAGCCCCTCGCGAATGCGTCGTGCGCTCGCATCGGGGTCGAGGGGGAGGAGCACGGCCCGCCCGGCGGCTCCGGCGCTCGACTGGTCGACTCCGCTGTTGGCACAGACGAAGCCGTGGCGCGTCTCGGTGATGAGGACCGGACCCACCTGGCGCACGACACGCTTCGCCTCGCGGAGGACGAGCTCCACCACGCGAGGGTCCTTATCCCAAGCCTCGGCGTACTGCCGGGCGAAGGGCGAAGGCTCGACGGTGTCCAGGTCGACGATGCGGCCCTCGGCCTTTGAGACGACCTTCGACGTCACCACCAGGATGTCACCGCTGCAGAGAGGGCGGTCGGCACGCCGCGCCGCCTCGAAGATGACGGCGGCGAGGTCCGTACCGGGCACGATCTCGGGGATGCCGGGGATGCCGAAGATGCGCAGCTCGTCGGCGACGCTCATCGGTAGCGGACTCCTGCGGCGGCGTCGGCCCGGGCGAAGAAGTCGTTCAGCACGCTCGCGGATTCGTCCGGCGCGTGACACCAGAAGTTGTGCGAGGCGCCTTCGAGCCATACGACCTGGGCCCTGGGGATCGCCTTCGCAACCTCGATGGCGTTGGCCGGGGGCACAAGGCGATCGGCCGTGCCGTGGAGGACCAACACGGGCCACGCGTACCGGTTGACCGCCTCGTTCGCGAAACCGGCCGCCTGGGCGGCATCGAGTTGGAAGCGGAAGGTCCGGGCGGGGGTCGGCTCGCGCAAGCTCTCCTCGAACTTGCGGACAAGGAGCTCCTCGTTCGCCGCCACCCAGTCGGCGGGGTGGATGACCGGCCAACTCTTCCGCGCGGATTCGATGAGAGGCCGGGAGCGATCCCAGAAGAGGGCCGCGTTCCGGTCCTCCTCGCTCGCAGGCACCCCGTTGGGGGGACAGAGCAAGGCGAGCGACCGCAGGCGCTCCCCGCCCCAGTTGGCGACGTAGTGCCGGGCGATGATGCTCCCCAACGAGCACCCGGCGAGGTGGAAGCTCCCGAGAGCGAGGTCGCGCACTACCGCGTGGACATCGGCAGCCATGTCCGCCATCGTCCAGGGGCGCGCCGGCTTGCTGCTCTTCCCTGTCCCTCGGTTGTCGATGAGGACGACCTGGTGACGCCTGGCGAGCAGCTCCGGGAACCGCTCCCACCATGCGCGCCTGCTGCCACCGACGCCCATGAGCAGGATGACGGGCGTTCCTTCGCCGAAGACCTCGTACCAGATGTTCGTCTCGCCGTTCCGCGCGAAGGGCATGGTCAGATGCCGACGATGCGGATCGTCGTCTGCGTCTTGTGGCGCCGGTTCAGGTTGATGAGGAGGGCGGTGAGCATCTCGACGTAGCGGCTGTTGAAGAGGGCGCCCCCGTCGATGCCGCGGACGCCCGGGATGGCGTTCGCCAGCCCGATCACGACCTGCTTCGCCTCGGCGTCGTCACCGCAGACGATGACGTCCGCCTCCAGCGGGTGCTCGAGCTCCATGAGCTTTTCGGCGGCAAGGTTCTGGAAGGCCGAGACGACGCGCGCACCCGGGAGCAAGGCGGCCGCCTCTTCGGCGGCGCTGTGGCCTGGGACGTCGACGGCCACCGCACCCTTTCCCTTCACGAACTGGAGGGGGGCGACCACGTCGCAGACGATCTTCCCTGCGAGGCGGTCGGCGATGGCCCGGAGGGTGGGCTCCTGACCTTCGTAGGGGAAGGTGAGGAACACCACGTCGGCGTCGGCCACGATGTCGGCGTTCTGGCCGCCGTCGGCCTGGGCGCCGGGGACGCGTTGTCGCACCTTTTCGGCCGCCTCTGCGCCCCGCTCGGGGGACCGGGAACCGATGGCCACTGCGTGGCCAGCTGCGGCGAAACGCATGGCCAGGCCCAGCCCTTCGGGACCCGTACCGCCGACGAACGCGAGACGCATGTGGGACACCTCGTAGGGGCAATGATGGTGCGAACGCGGGCGCGCCCGACGTCAGTCTAGAGGCCCAGGGGGCGGCACGCACCCTGCGCGAAGCTGGCGGCACGGCCGAAGATGGGAAAGGGCGGGGAACGGGCGCCGCCTGTCGGCGCGCCGACCGAATCCGGCCCTCTTCTGTCTGGTATACTCGGGGCGAGACGCGCCCTCGGGCGATGGAGTAGTTCGTTGTACTCTCGCTGGCTGCGGAACAGCTTCGTCTACCTCCTCATCCTGGTCGCGGTCATCGCCATCGTGTTCGCCTTCTTCTCGGGGGGAGGCGACCACCCCACCATCGCCTTCGGCCAGGTGCTCGAAGACGCCTCCCAGAACCGCATCGAGCGGCTGGTGGTGGATGGTCGCGACCTGACGGCGTACTACCGCGAGGAGGTCAACGGGCAGCAGATCGTCCGGAAATCGAAGATGGGGGAGAACACCGACCTCGAGTCGCTCCTGACGGAGCGCGGCGTCTCCCTCAACGGTGAGCAGGTCGTCGACGGCCAGGTGAAGCCCGGCCTCGTGTTGGAGTACAAGGAGAGCAGCGGATTCGGGCCATGGCTTGGGTTGCTGCTCAACATCCTGCCTTTCCTCCTCTTCGGTGCCTTCATCCTGCTCGTGATGCGGCAGGCCCAGGGCTCGAACTCCCAGGCGATGAGCTTCGGGAAGAGCCGTGCCCGCCTCTTCACGGGCAGCAAGGTGACGGTGACCTTCGCCGACGTCGCCGGCGTCGACGAAGCGAAAGAGGAGCTGCAAGAGGTCGTCGAGTTCCTGAAGTACCCCGAGAAGTTCGCCGCGCTGGGCGCGCGCATTCCCAAGGGAGTCCTGCTGGTTGGCCCGCCGGGTACGGGCAAGACGCTTCTCGCCCGCGCGGTGGCCGGCGAGGCGGGTGTGCCCTTCTTCAGCATCTCCGGTTCCGAATTCGTGGAGATGTTCGTCGGCGTGGGGGCCAGCCGCGTGCGCGACCTCTTCGACCAGGCGAAGAAGAACGCGCCCTGCATCGTGTTCATCGACGAGATCGACGCCGTGGGCCGGCAGCGCGGTGCGGGGCTGGGCGGAAGCCACGACGAGCGTGAACAGACGCTGAACCAGATCCTCGTCGAGATGGACGGGTTCGATACGGGCACGAACGTCATCGTCATCGCTGCCACGAACCGACCCGACATCCTCGACCCGGCGCTGCTGCGTCCCGGCCGCTTCGACCGGAAGGTGGTGATCGATGGGCCGGATGTGAAGGGGCGCGAGGCCATCCTAGCCGTGCACCTGCGAGGGAAGCCGATCGCTGACGACGTGAAGATTCAAGAGCTGGCGAAGGCCACGCCCGGCTTCAGCGGCGCCGACCTCGCCAACCTGGTGAACGAGGCCGCCATCCTGGCTGCGCGGCGGAACAAGAAGATCATCACCATGCAAGAGTTCCACGAGGCGGTGGACCGGGTGGTGGCCGGCCCTGAGCGGAAGAGCCGCGTGATGAGCGAGCGGGAGAAGCGGCTCACGGCCTACCACGAGGCCGGGCACGCGGTGGTGGCGCACTTCCTCGAGCACCATGACCCGCCTCACAAGGTGACGATCGTGATGCGGGGGATGGCCGGCGGGTTCACACGCTTCCTCCCCGAGGAGGAAGTGCACTACCGCACGAAGTCGATGTTCCGCGACCAGCTCTGCGCCGCCCTAGGCGGGCACGCCGCCGAGGAGCTCGTCTTCGGCGAGGCGTCGACCGGCCCCTCCAACGACATCGAACAGGTGACCCGCATCGCACGGGCGATGGTGACCCGCTGGGGTATGAGCGAGCGGCTCGGGCCGCGCACCTTCGGCCGGAGCGAAGAGCTCATCTTCCTCGGCCGGGAGATCTCCGAGACGCGGAACTACAGCGAGAAGGTGGCGGAGCAGATCGATGACGAGGTGCGGGCCATCATCGAGGAGGCGCAGGAGCGGGCACGGAAGATCCTGCGCGAGCACCGGGCACTGCTCGACAAGCTCGCCAACGTGCTGCTGGAGGTCGAAACCATCGAGGGCGAGGCGCTCCAGCGCCTGTTGAACAGCGACCCCAACGAGCCGTGGCCGCCTCCCGACCTGGCCGCGAAGGAGAAGGCGGAGGAGACCCCGGCGCCGAAGGTGTCCGAATCGCCGCGGCGGCCAGCCTTCGAGCCGAAACCCGCCCCTGGCCTCGCCTGGGAGGGCGGCCCGCAGGCGAACATCGAGGTCGACCGCACGGACACGCGTTGACCGGCTTCGGCAGCCGTCCCTAGACTGAACTTTTGGTCGGCACGACCAGGAGAGGTTGTGACGTGGAAGCCATCGTGCGTGCTGGCGGGCGCCAGCTCCGTCTGAAGGAAGGGCAGGAGTTCGAGATCAACCGCGTCGACGGCCAACCCGGCGACATGATCACCCTGCCTGTGCTCGCCCTCATCGACGAGAACGGGGCGGAGGTGGGTACGCCGGTCGTGCCCGGCGCCGCCGTCCGCGCTCGCATCACCGCCCACGGGCGGGCGCCGAAGCTGCTCTTCATGAAGTACAAGAACAAGGTGCGCTACCGGCGGAAGGTCGGTCACAAGCAGCCGATTTCCCGTCTGGTGGTCGAAGCCATCGAGCGGGGGTGACCGAGGATGGCCCACAAGAAAGGTGTCGGGAGTTCGAGGAACGGCCGCGATAGCAATGCGAAGCGGCTGGGCATCAAGAAGTTCGACGGCGAGCTGGTGAAGCCAGGGACGATCATCGTGCGGCAGCGCGGCACCCGCTTCCATCCCGGGGAAAACGTCGGGCTCGGGCGCGACTACACGATCTTCTCCCTCGTCGAGGGTCGCGTGAAGTTCGAGCCGTATGCGAAGGGACGGCGGAAGAAGGTCAGCGTTTACGCCGTGACGGCGTAACGGAGGTACGGGAATGAAGCCTGGCATTCACCCGAAGTACGGTCCGGCCATCATGCGCTGCTCCTGCGGGAACGAGGTGGAGACGCGGTCCACGAAACCGCAAATGCACCTCGAGGTTTGCAACGTCTGCCATCCGTTCTTCACCGGCGAGCAGCGCATCGTCGACACCGCCGGTCGCGTCGAACGCTTCACGCGCCGGTACGCGGCGAAGAAGTAGCCCCGGGACTCTGAACGAATCGGACATCAGGACGGCGCCGCGAGCACGCGGCGCCGTCCGTTATTCTTCGGGCAGGGATCGCTCCCTCGGAGGCCGGATGAGCACGGGGACGGTGTACTACGGCGGCCAAGCCGTCATCGAGGGCGTCATGATCCGCGGCCCGCGGCATATGGCGGTGGCGGTCCGCGACCCGCGAGGCCACATCGTCGTGCACAGCGAAGAGCTCGGCGGCGTGTACACAGGGCCCATCCGCCGCGTTCCTCTCCTGCGCGGGGTGGTCGTGCTGTGGGAGACCCTTGCGCTGGGGATGCGGGCGCTCTCCTTCTCCTCGCGGGTGGCAATGGAAGGCGAAACGAACGAACGCGGCGAGCCGGTGGAGTTTCCGCAGCACACGTTCTGGGGGATGATGGCCCTCGCCATCGTCCTGGCAGTGGCAGTCTTCTTCGCCCTGCCTATCGTCGCCGCCCACTGGATCGAGGCGGCGGGAGCGCATCGGCTGGCGGTGGTCGGGGCCGAAACCGTGCTCCGACTGGGGCTCTTCGTCGGGTACATCGCCGCCATCGGGCTCATGCCCGACATCCGCCGCGTCTTCCAGTACCACGGCGCCGAACACATGACCATCCATGCCTACGAAGCGGGCGAGCCGCTCACCATCGAAGCGATCCGACGGTTCCCGAAGGAGCATACGCGCTGCGGGACGAGCTTCCTGCTGGTGGTGATCGTGGTCGCCCTGGCGGTGTTCGCCACGTTCGATGCCCTGGTCGACGCAGGGCTGCTCGTTCGGACCGCGTCACGCATCCTGCTGCTGCCAGCGGTCGCAGGGGTGAGCTACGAGATCCTGCGGTTGGGAGCGCGCTTCGAGCGGTACCGCATCGTGCGCTGGCTGTTCGCGCCGAACCTTGCCCTGCAGGGGCTCACCACGCGCGTGCCCGACGAGAGCCAGATCGAGGTAGCACGGGCCGCGTTCGAGGCGACGCTGTCCGCGGCGGGCCTGCCCATTCCCGGCGCGGAGACCGCGGAGCGGTGACGGCTGCCCCTTGGCGTCGCTAGAACGTTTGTTCTACACTGGCAGCCCCATGAAGGTGGCGTGCTTGCTCATCCCCGATTTCGCAGTCGCGGTGGCTAGGCGCGACCACCCCGAAACCCGCGGGCGCCCGCTCATCGTGGCGGCTGCCGGGGAGGATGCCCCGCGCGTGCGAGCCTGCTGCCCGCAGGCTGTCCGGTCAGGGGTCAGCGAAGGGATGGTCCTGCGCCGGGCGCTCTCCCTCTGCCCGAAGGCAGCCGTCGTCCCGGCCGACGAGCGGGCGCTGGCCGAGACGGCGGCGGCCCTGCGCACGCTCGCCGAGCGGCACAGCCCTGCTGTCGAGGAGGCAGCGCCCGGCCATCTGCACCTGGATGTCCGGGGGCTGGCGCAGCTCGCGGGGCTTGCCGACGAAGCCTACCTGGCCGACCTCCAGCGGGCAGCTTCGGCAGCGAGCGGGCTTCCGGTGTCCATCGGGGCGGGGCCGGGGGTATTCGCCGCCCACGCGGCTGCCGCAGCCGCCAGCGCGGAGCATGCCGGGAAAACGGGAGCCCCGCCGCCCGTGCTCGTGCCGGAGGAGGGCGTAGCGGAGTTCCTAGCGCCCCTCCCGGTGGAGGTGCTCCCCCTGCCGACGGCGATGCATCAGCGGCTCCGACTGCTCGGCATCGAACGGTTGGGCCAGCTGGCGGCCCTTCCCCGAAGCGCCGTGGCGGCGCAGTTCGGACCCGCTGGCGCTCGCGCATGGGACCTGGCCGCCGGAAAGGACACGAGCACCGTCGTTCCCCGGCGTCCGGAGCGGACGGCAGGGGCCGCGATGGAGCTTCCTGCACCGGCGAGTACGGCCGAGCAGCTTCTGGCGGCGACCAGCGCGCTGCTCCAGCAAGCGCTGGAAGCGCCGGCGCTCCGCGGAGCAGCCTGGCGGCGCTGCACGTGGCGGCTCGAACTGGAAAGCGGCGAGGCGGTGGTGCGGGTCGTGACCTTCCGCGAACCTACTTCCGATGGCGAGCGGATGCTTTTCGTGCTGCGCCAGAAGATCGCGCGGCTGACCCTGCCTTCTCCGGGAGTGCGCCTGTCCCTGAAGCTCTCGGGCCTGTGCGGCGAATACGGGCATCAAGCCGTGCTCTGGCCGAGCGGGCCGCGGCGGCGGCGCGAACTGCTGGAAGCGGCAGAACAGCTCAGCGCACGGTACGGCGAACCCCAGATCTTCCGCGTGGTGGAGGTGGAGCCATGGTCGAGGATTCCGGAACGGCAGCTGGCGCTGGTGGCCTTCGGCCGCTGAACACACCAATCCCTACCGCGGTCGACGCCACTCCTTCGGGGGTGCCACGAGCGGTGCTCCGACGGGGCAAGCTCGTGCCGGTGGCGAGGATCATCGACCGGTGGCGCATCGACGACGAGTGGTGGCGAGCGCCCATCGTCCGGCGCTACTTCCTGGTGGAGCTGCGCGACGGCCATCAGCTCACCCTCTTCCACGACGCCGTGCACGACGCCTGGTATCGGCAGCCCTACCCCGCGCCCGTCGAGCGGGTGCAGCGCCGAGGAGCGTAGCCGTTTTCGAACATATGTTCTATACTCGGGCCCGTGGCGGGGTACGTCGAACTCCACGCGCACTCCTGCTGGTCGCTGCGCGAAGGCGCCAGCACGCCCCACGAACTGGTGGCCCGGGCGCGGGCGCTGGGCTACGAGGCGCTCGCCCTCACCGACCACGACAATCTGTACGGGGCGATGGAGTTCGCCCGCGCCGCGCACGATGCGGGGATACGCCCCATCACCGGCTGCGAAGTGACGATGGCCCCCCGCGCGCCGGACGAAGCACCATCGCACCTGACGCTCCTGGCTGCCGATGCCGAGGGTTACCGGAACCTCTGCCGGCTGCTGACCCGCGCCCACTGCACGCACGGGAAAGACGAGCCGCGGGTGGAGTGGTCCTGGCTCTTCGAGCTCCGTGACGGGCTGGGCGTGCTCAGTGGATGCCGCCGCGGCCCCTTGGCCAGGCTCCTCGACCCGGCGCAGGGAGACCTCCGCTGGCGCGAAGCGCGAGCCCTCGCCGGCGAGCTGCGCGACGCGCTAGGCGACGCGTTCTTCGTCGAGCTGCAGCACCACGACGTCTACGGCGACCGCCATCGGGCCGCTGCCCTGGTACGCATCGCCACCTCGGCCGGCATTCCCATCGTGGCCACGAACAACGTGCACTACCACGTGCGGGAGCGGCATCGCCTCCACGACGTGCTGGTGGCCATCCGCCACCGGCTGACGCTGGATGCTTCCCACGCGGTACGGCGGCCGAACTCGGAGTTCTTCCTGAAGTCCCCCGAGGCCATGGTGCGCCGCTTCGCAGCCTACCCCGAAGCGGTGCGGAACACCCTGGCCATCGCCGAGCGGTGCACCTTCGACCTCGTCCGCGACATCCCCTACCGGCTGCCCGAGTACCCCGTTCCGGAGGGAGCAACTCCCGACGGCGTGCTGCGGGATATCTGTGAGCGAGCGTTCGCACGGAAGTACGGGACAGCCGACCCCGCGGTCCGCGCGGAAGCGCGGGAGCGGCTCGAGCGGGAACTGGCCCTCATCGCGAAGCACAAGCTCGCGGGCTTCTTCCTGGTGTACTGGGACATCCTGCAGCTTGTCGGCGAAATCGCCCACGAGCTGCACGGGCGGCCGCGGGAGCTTCCGCCGGACGAACGGCCGGTAGGGCGAGGACGTGGCTCCTCGGTGAGCTCCATCGTCTGCTACCTCATCGGGCTTTCGCACATCGACCCGGTGACGAACGAGCTCTACCTGGAGCGCTTTCTGAACGACGAGCTGTATTCGCTGCCTGATATCGACCTCGACTTTCCGCGGGACATCCGCGACGAGCTGCTGAAACGTGTCTACGACCGGTACGGGCCGGAGCACGCGGCGATTGTGGCGGCCTTCCCCACCTACCGCTTCCGGAACGCCGTGCGGGACATCGGTAAGGCGCTGGGGTTGCCGGAGCCGCTGGTGGCGAAGCTGGCGAAGATGGGAGACGGCTTCGCCAGCGCCCGCCAGGTGGAGCAGGAGATGCGCCGCATCCCGGAGCTGCGCCCTCTTGCCGACCAGCCGCTGTGGCGGGACCTCATCGAGTTGGCCGAGCAGCTCGCAGGCTTCCCCCGGCACATCAGCCAGCACGTGGGCGGCGTGGTGATTTCCGCCGAGCCCCTTTCGAGCGTCGTGCCACTGGAGCCCACGAGGATGGAGGGGCGGTTCGTCTGCCAGTGGGACAAGGATTCCGTCGACGATGCCCGCTTCGTGAAGTTCGATTTCCTCGCCCTCGGAATGCTCTCCGCCGTCGAGGAATGTCTGGACATCATCGAGGACACGCATGGGGTTCGCGTCGACCTGGGACGCATCCCCCACGACAGCCCGGAGGTGTTCGCCGCCATCCGCGAAGGAGACACGATGGGCGTCTTCCAAATCGAGAGCCGGGCGCAGATTCAGACGCTTCCGCGCACCCAGCCGCGGAACCTGGCCGACCTGGCGGTACAGGTCGCCATCATCCGCCCCGGCCCGATCCTGGCGGGTGCGTTTCGGCCGTACATGGAGTACCGGGAGCGGCTGGCGCGGGGCGAGCCGGTGACCATCGACTACGGCCACCCGGAGCTGGAGCCGCTGGTGAGTTGGTGCCTGGCGGAAACGCTGGGCCACGTCCTCTACCAGGACCAGGTCCTTCAGATCGCCACCTCGGTGGCCGGGTTCACCCCCGGGCAGGCGGATCGTCTGCGCCGGGCGATGAGCCGGAAACGCTCGGCCGAAGCGATGCAGGCGCTGGCCGAGGAGTTCTTCGCCGGCGCCCGTCGAAAGGGGGTGAGCGAGGAGGCAGCGAGGGTGGCCTTCGAGAAGATCGCGGCCTTCGCTGCCTACGGCTTCCCGAAGAGCCACGCGGTGGCTTTCGCCCTGCTCTCGTACGAGTCGTGCTGGCTGCGGCTGCACTATCCCGTGGCCTACTACTGCGCCCTCATCAATGCCCAGCCCATGGGCTTCTACTCCGTCGAGAGCCTGCTGGAGGATGCCCGCCGGCACGGCATCGAGGTGCGCATGCCGTCGGTGAACGCCAGCCGAGCCTGCACCTGGCCGGAGGGCGATGCCATCCGCCTCGGCCTCGACCGGGTGGCCGGGCTGGGCGGCGGATGGCGCCGCCGGGGTATCCGCCGCAAGGGCGGACGGGACATCCTCGTAGGCCCGCTGAGCCCTGCGGAGCGCATCGAATGGGAGCGGACCTGCGGGGGGCCGTACCGCTCGCTCTCCGACTTGGTGACGCGGGCCCGGCTGGACCGCGGGCAGGCAGAAGCGCTCATCCGCGCAGGCGCGCTCGACGAGTTCGGACTTTCGCGGCGCGAGCTCCTCTGGCAGCTGGGGCTGCTGACGTTGGGGACGACGAACCGCGAAGGCACCGCCTTCCAGCCGCCGCTGCCGTTGCCCACGGACCAGGACATGGTGTTCCTCCCCGAACTGAGCCCCTGGCAGCGGATGGCGTGGGATTGGGAACTGGTGGGTACCAGCCCCGTCGGCCACCCGATGGCCCTCATCCGTCCGCTCCTCCACGAGGGGATCCTCACGAGCCGACATGTAGGCGGGGTCGGGAACCCGAACCGGCTTCCCCAGGGGATGCGAGTCGAACTGGCAGGCATGGTGGTCACGCGGCAGCGGCCGGAATCGGCCGGAGGGGTGATGTTCATGCTGCTCGAAGACGAATTCGGCTGGGTGAACGTGGTCGTCCACCCGCAACTACAGGACGCCCAGCGGGAACTGGTGCGAGCGACACCCTTCGTCATCGTCCGGGGGAGGGTCGATAACGAACGGAGCGGCTTCCCGCACATCGTCGCGGAGCGATTCAGGCCCTGTCCTCTGCCCGGCCAGATCGCCCCGCCCGATTCCCACGATTTCGGCTGACGTTGCCTGCGGCGCCGCGGCCCTCTACCTTGCAGCCGACGTGTACGAACCTGCTGCTGCCGTCACCGATTGGCTGCTGGCCGGGATCTGCGCTCCGTTGGCCGCATGGTGCGCCTTCCGCCGACGGTTGGCCTGGGCGGGGGCCTTCGCCACACTCGCCTCGGGGGCCGCGGCGGGCGCGCTCTACCACGGCCAGCTGAAGCCGACGCGCCACGGCTCCGCCGCCTGGACAGCCGTCTCGCTCCTGGTAGCGGGGGGTATGCTGGCACTCTACCTTGCGAGCGCAGCCGAACTCGGGGTGCTTCGCCGTCGGGGGTGGGCGGCGTTGGGCGCCCTCTCCGGGGCCGCACTCGCGGGCGGTTGCGCCGCCGGCCTCCGCACCCTGGAACCCCTCCTCGCAACGCAGTCGGGGTCGATGGCAGGAATCGTGGCGCTGTGGGTGCGCGCCGGGCGAAGGAAAGAAGCCGGCGCCGGGTGGTTCCTCGGAGCCATCGGAGCGAGCGCCGCTGCCGCAGTGGTGCGGGCACTGCCCATCCAGTTCCGCCTCCACTGGGAATGGAACGGGGAGGCGCTGTACCACCTGGCCCAAATTCCCGGGCTCCTGCTCATCGTCGCCGGGGTGCGGAACCGCCTCCTGGCAGCGAAGCGCGCGCACGACGCCCGACGGTGACCCGGCACCCAGGAAAGGAGCACCACGATGCCCAGTCAGGAGCTGCAATCGATCATCGCGATGCTGCGCAGCAGGCCGGCGACCGGCCCGGCTACGACCCCTCAGGAGCTGCGGGAGGAGTTCGAACGGTTGGCGAGCATGAACCCCGTGCCCCCGGATGTCCGCGTGGAGCGCGCCGAGATCGCGGGCGTCCCCTGCGAGTGGCTTTCCCCTCCCGACACCGCGGAGGGCGCCGTTCTCCTCTACCTCCACGGCGGAGGCTACGTCATCGGCTCCGCATCCACGCACCGCGAGCTCGCAGCTCGGATCGGCCGGGCGGCGGGCATGAAGGCGCTGGTGCTCGATTACCGCCTGGCGCCCGAGCATCCCTTCCCGGCAGCGGTCGAAGATGCTTCGCAGGCGTACCGGTGGCTCATCGAGCACGGCTTCTCGCCGAACCGGCTGGCCATCGGCGGCGACTCGGCCGGGGGCGGGCTCGCCGTCGCCACGCTCGTGAAGGTCCGGGACGAGGGGCTGCCGATGCCTGCCGCCGTAGTGCTCCTCTCGCCCTGGACCGATCTCGCCTGCACGGGTGCTTCGCTGACCGAACGCGCCGCCCTGGACCCCCTCTTCGAGCGAGAGCCGTTGGCTCGGATGGCGGCGTTGTACCTGGCGGGCGCGGATGCGCGGAACCCGTTGGCTTCGCCGTTGTACGCCGACCTCCGCGGGCTGCCGCCCATGCTCATCCAGGTGGGGACGTGGGAAGCGCTCTACGACGATTCCGCCCGACTGGCCGAGCGAGCGCAGGCGGCGGGGGTCGAAACGGCGTTCGAGCCGTGGGACGAAGCGATTCACGCGTGGCAGCTCTTCGCCGCCGTCCCCGAAGCCCGTGAGGCGACCGAACGCATCGGCGGCTTCCTCAGGGAGAGGCTCGCGGCCGCCCGTAGGTAAGGGTCGCCCGGAATCCCTCTCCGTCGTACAGTCGGCGGAGGATGAGGGGGCGTCTCGCCGCAGCGTTTCCTTGGCCGCTGGGAGCCACGGTCTTCCTCGTCCAGGTGGCCCTTGGGATGGTGATCTTCCCGGGGTTTCAGGAGTACGTGCCCACCTACCTGCGAACGAACGATGCCTGGCCGGGCTATCTGCTGGGAGCTTATGGCTCGGCCCGCTTCCTCAGCGAAACGCCCACCGGCGCCCTCACCGACCGGGTCGAGCGGAAACTGGGGCTGCTCATCGGCTTCGCGTGCATGGCGCCCGCCATGGCGGTGATGGCAGCCGTCGATGAGCCCGCGGCGTTCCTTGCCTGCGCCGCCCTTCTTGGGTTGGCGACCGCGTTCCTCTGGCCGGCGACGTACGCCATTGCCGCCGACCTTTACCCTCCCGAACGCCGCGGGAGGGTTGTCGGGTTCCTGAACTTCGCCCAGCTCGCAGGGTTCGGAGTTGGCGCGTTGGGTGGCGCGTTCCTGCTGATGGCCGAGCCACGGGCCCTCTTTTTCGCCGCCGCCATCGCTGTGCTTGCCGCCTTTCTGGCGGCCCTGAGCCGCGTTCCTGCGTACCGTCACGGACGGTTGCTGGCCCTCGCCCCCAGCGTGTCCGGCCCAGGCCTCAGGGAGCTCGCGTCGCCACAGCTCGCTGTCGTGGCCTCGCTCATCTTTACCGGAACGGCAGCGCTGGGCACGGCCGTCCCGGCGATCCGGCCGTACGGGCAGCACCAGCTCGGTGTCAGCTTCGAAACGCTGACGCTGGCGCTCATCCCCGCCATCGTCGTCGGGGCGTTCGCCTACGTCCCGGCCGGCCATCTCGCCGACCGGCTGGAGCGCTGGCAGCCCTTGGTGGCAGGCCAGTGTCTCGCCGCCGCCGGCCTGCTGGCCCTCGGCCCGCTGACCGACTTGTCGGCCGCGTCGGCGGTAGCTGTCGCCATCTTCCTGGGCAACGTCCTCTCCGTGCCGGCTTGGAACGCCTCGATGATGGACCTCGCTCCTCCCAGCCATCGCGGAGCGCTCATCGGGCTTGCGGTGGCGCTCTCCGGGCTCGGCCTCTCCGTGGGCCCGGTCCTGGGTGGACTCGCCGCCGAGACGATGGGCCCGACCGACGCCTTCCGAGTTGCAGCAGCGCTCAGCCTCCTGACGGCCGCAGGCGCTGCCGCATACGGCCTCTGGCTGGCACCGCGGGTGCGGCCGGCCATCGCGCGCGCCGACCGCGCGTGAGCTGGCGCGCGCTTCGGCGGCCGGGGCCGTATCCTCGTTGAGAACCCGAACGAACCGAGGAGTCGTGCAGGTGAGCAAACTCCAGAAGGCCATCGACCGCTTGCGGCGCCCGGAGGGCCGCCCGGTCGGCTTCGTGGCTACGCCTCGTGAGCGCCCGAAGGCGATGCTGCTGGGGACGCTCGTCCGTGACCCGAGCCAGCTCCGACCCGCGATCGAGGCGGGGGCTGATTTGGTGATCGCGCACGCCGCCGAGCCGGATGGTTTCGAGGCTGCGCTCGCG
Organism: bacterium HR29; assembly: GCA_002898215.1. GTDB lineage: Bacteria > Chloroflexota > Dehalococcoidia > Tepidiformales > Tepidiformaceae > HRBIN29. The sequence continues at coordinate 1,263,948 of BEIF01000001.1, forward strand.
GCCTACCGCGACGACAAGGTGCCCATCGGCATCTGGCTTCCCCACGTGGACGAGCCGCTGGCGAACGCCCTGGCAGCGGCCGGATGGGACTTCGTCGTCAGCACACTGGAGGGCACCCGGGCCGGTGCCATCGACCCGGACAAGCTGGGGCACGTGGCGGCGTTTCTCGACACCGAGCAAGTTCCGGATGCCGTCCTGCGGGCACTTGGCCCCCTCGAGGTCGATGCCGTGCTGGTGAAGCGGACGGCTGGCGATTTCACGCTCCGTCAGGAAGCGGAGCTCGTCCGCGTGACGACCCTCTCGGGTGCGCCCCTTCTGGTCGTCGTGGGGCACGAGCCGAGCGCGGCGGAGATCCGCGCGCTGCGGGACTGCGGCTCGGCGGCCGTGATCCTTCCCGAAGGAGCCACCGCCGAGCAGATCGCCTCTGGTCAGGCGTTGCTGCGGGCGGTAGGCCCCCGCAAGAGGAGCCGGCGCGAGGGTGCCGAGATCGCGCTGGTACCCTCCCTGGCATCCCTCCACCTGCACGAAGAAGAGGAAGAAGAGGAGGAGTTCTGACCGAGGCGACCCCGCTGCCACTGGACGCGCTCCTCGCCTGGCACAGCGCGCACGGCCGCCACTCCCTGCCCTGGCGCCAGACGCGCGACCCGTACGCGGTGCTCGTCGCGGAGGTCATGCTCCAGCAGACGCAGGTCGCGCGGGTGCTCCCCGCGTACGTGGCATGGGTTGCCCGCTGGCCGAGCGCGCAGGCCCTCGCAGCCGCAAGCCGCGCCGAGGTGCTGCGTGCGTGGGCCGGGCTCGGCTACAACCGCCGGGCGGTGGCCCTTCACGAGGCAGCACGGGCCATCGCGGCAGCGGGCACCTTCCCGGACCAGGTCGAGGCCCTGCAGCGTCTCCCCGGCGTGGGCCCCTACACCGCCCGTGCCGTCGCCTGCTTCGCCTTCGGAACGCCGGTAATGCCCGTGGATACGAACGTCGGCCGCGTCCTCGCCCGGCACATCTTCGGGCACGAATCGGCTCGCGTCCTCGGGCGGCGGCCGTTCCTGCAGGCCGCCGACGGCTGGCTCCGGTCAGCGGCCGAGCCACGCGAGGCAGCCCTGGCCGTGATGGACCTGGGAGCGCTCGTCTGCCGGCCGACCCCGCACTGCGACCTCTGCCCCGTATCCGCGCACTGCCGATGGCAGGCGGCCGGGTGCCCTCCCGAGCCGAACCGCGCGCGGTCCGAGCCCCCGTTCGAACGGACAGTCCGGTACGCCCGCGGCCGACTCCTCGCTCTCTTGCGGGAACGCGGGAGGGTGACCGCCGAAGAAGCATCGCTGACGCTCCCGCCGTGGCATCGTCCGAGGGCGAGCGCGTACCTCGACGCGCTCGTGCGTGATGGGTTGGCCGAACCGGATGGAAGTGGCTGGCGCCTCCCCGAGCTTACGGAAGGATGAGCATGGCGTCACCGAAGCTGTAGAAGCGATAGCCCTCGGCGACGGCAATGCGGTACGCCTCGAGCACGAACTCCCGTCCGGCGAAGGCTGCCACGAGCATCAGCAGACTGGAGCGGGGAAGGTGGAAGTTCGTGATGAGGGCATCGATGGTTCGGAAGCGGTGCCCAGGCAGGATGAGAAGGCCGGTCCATCCCTCGTACGGCTTGACCTCGCCGCAATCGAGGGCCACGTGCTCGAGGGTGCGCACGACCGTGGTCCCCACGGCGACGACGCGGCCGCCCCGCGCCTTCGTGCGTGCGATCGCCTCCGCCGTCGACGCCGGCACCGTAACCCGCTCCACATCGAGTCGGTGCTGGCGCGGGTCCTCCGAGGTGACAGGGCGGAACGTCCCCGGCCCGACGTCGAGGGTTACGAAGGCGGTCTCGATACCGGCTGCCCGCACCCGCTCGAGGAGCTCAGGGGTGAAGTGAAGTCCGGCGGTCGGAGCGGCAGCGCTGCGGGCTTCGCGAGCGTACACCGTCTGGTAGCGCTCCGGGTCGCCCCGGAAGCGGCGGATGTAGGGCGGCAGCGGAACCTGGCCTTCGGCTGACGGGTCGACCTCCCTGTCGAATTCCAGCACCGCTTCATCGGGAAGGCGCTCGACGACGGTGGCGCCGAGGGGTCCGCCGCGCGCTTCGAACCGGAAGCGTCGTCCGGGGCGGGCGCTCCGCAACGGCCGCATCAGGACGACCCAGCGTCGAGGGCCCGCCGGCCGGACGAGCAGGAGTTCCACCCGCCCGCCGGTGTCCTCCCGCACACCGAACAAGCGAGCCGCCATCACGCGTGTGTCGTTCATCACGAGGAGGTCGCCCGGCGAGAGCAGTTCCGGGAGGTCGCGGAAGATGCGGTGCTCGATTCGGCGCTCGCCGCGCCGCAGGACCATCAGGCGGGCGGAGTCGCGCGGTTCCGCCGGCTCCTGGGCGATCCGGTCCGGCGGGAGCTGATAGTCGAAGTCGGACGTCCGCAGCGGTTCATTGCACACCGTCGAAGGCCAGGATAGGGTGAGCCGGTGGAGGAACGGAAATGAGCACATACGAATGGGGCCCGGATGGGGCAAGCGGAAACGGCGCCGCCACGCAGCAGCGCTACGAACGGTCCGCCATCGGCGAGCTGGTGGCCGAACAGGCCCACGTGGAGCGTTCGGCCGTTCGCTCCCTGCACACGAAGCAGGCTGCCCTGGAGAAGAGCGTCGTGGCCTACGCGCGCATCGACCAGGGCACGCTGAAACGGACGGCGGCGGCCGCGGTGGTCGGCCGCTCCGTCGCCTGCGACGAGGTCCGAACCGTCCTTCTGGCGGCGCCGGTCGTTCGGGGCGAGGTCCACACGTGGTTCGACCTGCGCAGCGCCGTGGCCGTCGGCTTCGGAATCGTGCTCGGACGGGCGTTCATCGCTGGGTTGAAGGCAGCGTGGCGACGGGTTCTGGGATGACGGCGCTCCGCGCGGCGTCGGTACGCAACTGCCCGCACGCGGCCGAGATTTCGGTCCCCTTCTCGCGGCGAACCGTGCAGTTAATCCCCATGCGCCGCAGTGCGCGGGCGAAGGCGGAGACCCGAGAAGGAGCGGGACGGCGGTAGCCAGCAGCCGTCGGGTTCAGCGGGATGAGATTGACGTGGATGTCGGTGCCGCGCAGGAGGTGCGCGAGCTCTTCGGCGTCCCCGAGGCTGTCGTTCACGCCTTCGATGAGCACGTACTCCGCAGTCACCCGGCGGCCGGTACGTTCGCGATACCGTCTGGCCGCCGCAATGAGACGCTCGACCGACCCGGGGGCGGCCGTCGGCACGAGCTGGCGCCGAAGCGCGTCGTTCGGGGCGTGGAGGGAGATCGCGAGCCCCACTTGCAGGCCTTCCCCTGCCAGCTTTTCGATGCCGGAGAGGACGCCAACCGTCGAGATGGTCACCGCGCGCTGGGCGAGCCCGAACGCGCGCGGGTGCGTGAGGATGCGCACGGCGCGGAGCGTTTCCGCGTAGTTGGCGAGTGGCTCGCCCATGCCCATGAACACGACATTCGTGACGTGCTGGCCGAGCGGGCGCAGCCAGCGAGCGAAATGGAGCACCTGGGCGACGATCTCCTCGGCGCGGAGATTCCGTTCGAATCCCATCTGGCCCGTCGCGCAGAAGACGCAGCCCATCGCGCAGCCAGCCTGCGTCGACACGCAGACGGTCGCCCGCGGATGTCCCCGCCCCTCCCGGGGTGGATACCGCATCAACACCGTTTCGACCAGGGTGCCGTCGGCGAAACGGAGGAGGGCCTTCACGGTATCGGCTTCCGGCGTCGAGGCCGTGCGCACCTCCGCCGGCGGTCGCAAGGGCAGCTCGGCATCGAGGCGGCGGCGGAGGTCGAGCGGAAGCGTGGTGACCTCCTCCCATGAGCCGGCAAGCTGGCGGTACGCGCCTTCGAGGAGCTGGCGCGCCCGATAAGCCGGCAGGCCGAGGAGCCGCACACGCTCATCGACTTCTTCGGGCAAGAGGCGGTAGAACGAGCCGGAACCAGCGTTCATGCGAAGTTGGGGGCGAGTTGGCCTCGCTCTCCGTTCAAGAAGTCGCGTCCGGAGAGGCGGCGCCCCCCGGGACGCTGGACTACGTCCAAGACCAGGATACCGCCCCGGAAGGCGAGAGCCGGGGCGCGTTCCGCGACGAGGACGGCCCCGGGCGGAGGCAACGGCTGAGGCGGGTCGGCGGCGATGTGGGCCTGCCAGATGGCCAGTCGCTCGCCTCGGTAAATCACGAACGCCCCGGGCCAGGGGTCGAAGGCACGCACCGCACGTTCAGCGGCCACGACCTCGAGCTCGGGAGAGAGGTGGCCGTCATCTTTGCGGAGCAAGGGGCAGTAGGTTGCCTGGGACTCGTCCTGGGGAACGCCCCGGAGCTCTCCGGAGAGCCACCCAGGTAGCACCTCGACCAGCAGTTCGGCGCCGACGGCCGCCAACCGGGGTTCGAGCGTCGCGGTGCGGTCGTCGGGAAGGATGGGAACCCGCCGCTGGGCGACGATGGGGCCGGCATCCATCTTCGCCGTGACCTCCATGATCGTGACGCCCGACTCGCGGTCCCCGGCGAGGATGGCGGCGGCCACCGGCGACGGACCGCGCCAGCGGGGAAGGAGCGACGCATGGACGTTGAGGGAGCCCCGCCGCGGAACGTCGAGGATTCGTTGGGGGAGGATTTTCCCGTACGCGGCGATCACGAAGGCGTCGGGCTCGGCGGCCCGCAGGCGCTCCGCTGCCTCCGCTTCCCGGAGCGTCTCGGGCTGGAACACGGGGAGACCGGCTTCGAGCGCGGCGCGCTTCACCGGCGGCGCTTGGAGCCGGCCACTGCGCCCCGCGGGACGGTCGGGCTGGGTGACCACCAAGACGACGCGGTAGCCGGCCTCGAGCAAGGCACGGAGGCTCGGAACGGCGAATTCGGGCGAACCGAAGAACACGAGCCGTGGTTCGCTCATGCTTCCTCCACCTCGACCGGCGCCCCCAGGCCGACGCCGAAGCGCTCGGCGGCGCTCCCGTCGCGCACGGCAATGGCGAGGAATCCGGAACTGTCGACATGGCAGAGCGGAGCGCCCGGCGCGACCTCGGCGAACGTCCGAGCGAAGGGTATCCGTTCGAAGGCTCCGACTCGCGCCTGGCAACGAGCGGGAAGCTGCTCGGCCCGGATGGTGGTGATGAGGTTGCCGAACCGGTCGACGTGGATAACCTCGCCTTGCAACCGACCATCTTCGAGCCGGACCCCCTCGAAGGGCGGCAGCACGGAGACCTCCGCGAGCCGCGGGCCAATCCCTTGAAAGGGGACTCCGGAGGCGAGGTGTGCCGCGGCCGGAGCGAAGACATCCCGGCCGTGGAAGGTAGCCGACACGTTGGGCAGCGCGAAGCGAGCGAGGTCGATGCTCCTGACCTCGATCCCGGGAGGGACCGAGACGCGGGAACTGCCGGGTGACGCCCCCCGTCGCGCCTCGGGCGGGAAGGCTCCGGAGAGCAGTCCGTTATCGGGTCCGACGAAGAAACGCCCCGCAGCTCGGACCACGATGGGCAGGCGCGCAGTGCCGACGCCGGGGTCGACCACTGCTACCACGACGGCGCCCTCGGGCAGAAAGGGAACAGCCGTTTCGAGGAGCCAGGCGCCCTCCCTTACCTGCTGAGGCTCGACACCGTGGCCCAGGTCCACGACAGGAACGCCGGGGGCGATGCCGGCGATCACGAGCTTCATCTGGCCGACGTAGGTGTCGCGCAGGCCGAAATCGGTGAGCAGGGCGATCAGCGTCATCGTGACCACTCGGCGATGGATGCGAAGCGCTGGGAAGGGCTAGCGAGGAGGTCGGGGACCTTCGCTTCGACCCCCGAGCGGAGCAGGTAGGTGTAGCGGGGATAGGCGATGATGGCGCTGGGCACCACGTCCTGCCAAACCTCCTGGAGCTGACGGTACATATCGCGGCGGACCTCTTCGTCGAGGGTGGTCCGGGCCGTCTCGATGAGCCGGTCGACGACCGCGTCGGAGAAGTTGGCGATGTTCAGGCCGGCGGTGCCCATCTGGGTGCTGTGCCAGGCGAAGTAGGGGTCAGGGTCCGGTCCCTGCTCCCAGCCAGCGAGAGCTATCTCGTATCGCCGCTGCTGGAGGAAGTCGCGCCGGAGGACGGCGAAGGTGGTGCTGGCAACGGTGGCGCGAATCCCCAGTTCGTCGAGCTGCCGAGCGACGGCATCGGCCACTGCGATCCGCGTCGGGTCGTTATCGGTGCGAATGGTGACTCGGAACTCGGCGCCCTCCTTTACCAGCGTGCCCATGGTAGGGTGGGGCCGCCAGCCCGCCTCTTCGAGGAGGCGGCGCGCTCGCTCGAGGTCCCGCTCCCGACGGTCAAGTTCGGACACGTAGGCCCACGAGCCGGGTGCGATCGGCGAGGCCGAGGGTGTGCCGGCGCCACCGAGCGCTTCCGCGACGATCGCCTCGCGGTCGAGGGCGAGGGAGATCGCCTGCCGCACCCGGACATCGGCGAAGGTGTTCGCCTGCGCGTTGTTGAGGTAGAGGACGAGGTACGCAGCCCGCTGGGGCGTCAGGATTCGCACCCCGGACATCCGCTCCAGCTGCACCCGCTGGGATTCGGGGAGAGGGTCGCGAAGGAGCACGCCATCAACTCTGCCCGACTGGAAGAGCCGCACGCCCGCTCCGACATCGCTCACGAACACGAGCCGGATACGACCGATCCGGGGCCGCCCGAGATGGTAGTCGGAATTCGCTTCGAGGACGGCTTCCGAGGACGAGAGGGAGACGAGACGGTAGGGCCCAGTTCCAACGGGAGCCGCGTTGAATGGCGCGTCGTACAGCTGGTCAGCCGTCAACCCGCGCAGGAGATGTTCGGGCAAGACCCCGATGGTGGCGTAGCGGGCAAGGAACGGCGCCGAAGGCGCATCCAGCTCGAAGACCACCGTGCGCTCGTCCGGCGTCTCCACTCGGACCGATTGCCACGCTTCGGCGAGGAGGGGATCGCCGCGGAAACCTGGGTCGACGACCTGGCGAATCGTGAAGGCGACGTCGTAGGAGGTAACCGGTTGGCCGTCGTGCCACTTCAGTCCCGGACGTAGCCGGAAGGTGTAGGTCCTACCGTCGGCCGAGACGGACGGGAGCGCTTCGGCGAGGTCCGGCTCGACCCGGCCGTCCGGGGCGAGGCGGACAAGCCCGGAGAAGAGGAGGGCGACGAGATCCTGGTCGGGCTCGTTCAGCGAGGCATAGATGGGGTTGATGCGTTGCCAGGTGCCGGGGACGGCCTCGGTGTATTCGCTCAGGCCCGGCAAGAGGCCGCCGTCACCGTCTCGGGCTTGGAGCGCCAGGGCAGCGAGGGATGCAGCCGCCGCCAGGAAGAGGGCTGCACCGAGGACGAGCGCCGGAGAACCGTTGAGCCGCGACCATCGCGCCGGCCGACGCGCCATCGACGGGAGCCGCCTACCGTTGAGCTTGCACGCTCAGGAACGAGACGAAGATGAAGACGATCACCAGGATGATGGTCGCTTGGAAGAGCGTCCGTTCAAGCCCGCGCTTCGTGCGGTAGACGGAGCCACCGGACATGCTCCCGAGGGCTGCCCCGAACCCGGAGCCCTTCACCTGGAGCAGGACGACGAGGATGAGGATGAGCGAGACGGCGATTTGGAGGAGGTTGAACCACATCTTACTGCACCAGCGCCGCCGATTCGCGCTCCACGATGGCACGGGCCTCGGCGAGCACCGCGTTTCTGCCATCGTACAAGCGCATCAGACAAGCGGCGAGCTTGGCGGGGTCGTGCCGGTACCGGTTCTCTTCGGCCACGACATCCGCCTCGACGACGCGGATGCCTCGCAGCGCGGGCGATGAGGCGTCGCGCAGGGCGACGGGCGCCGAGTGCCAGCTCTCGGGGAGCGGGGCAGCGATGTTGCTGTTCGCCACCACGACATCGAACAGGCCGGGGCCCGTGTGGCGGAGGATGGCCTCGACGTGGTCGGCAACGCTGAACCCATCCGTCTCGCCGTGCTGGGTGGCAACGTTGCAAACGAAGACACGGAGCGCCGTGGTGGCCTGGAGCGCCTTCCGGATGCCGGGGACAAGGAGGTTCGGCAGGACGGACGTGTAGAGGCTTCCGGGCCCCACGACGACCAGATCAGCCTCCATGATGGCTCGCACGGCGTCGGGGTGCGCCTCGGCGTTCGGCGGGTTGAGGAACACCTCTTTGATGCGCGAGCCCCGTTCCGTGATGTTATGTTCACCGTGGACCAACTCCCCGTCCTCGGTGCGGGCACTGAGGGTGACGTCCTCGAGTGTCGAGGGAAGGATGGCGCCGCGGACGTTCAGAACCCGGCTCGTTTCGTGGATGGCGGTCTCGAAGTTCCCGGTGATTTCGGACATCGCCACGATGAAGAGGTTGCCGAAGGAGTGTCCCTCCAGCCCGGTTCCCTCTTTGAAGCGGTACTGGAACAGCCGCGACATGAGGGGCTCGGCTTCGGCGAGGGCGGCGATGCACTGGCGGATATCCCCCGGAGCGATGACGCCGAACTCCTGCCTGAGGCGGCCCGTACTGCCGCCATCATCCGCCACCGTGACGATGGCGGTGATGTTCGAGGTGTAGTTCTTGATGCCTCGCAGGAGGTTGGAAAGCCCGGTACCGCCACCGATGGCCACGATGCGTGGGCCGCGGGAAAGAATCCGCTTGGCGTAGATGGCGTCGGTGATGCTCTGGTCCCGCCCGGGGCGTACGAAGGCGAAGAGGAGCGATTCGTTCAGCTTCCACACGGAGATGCCCACCGTAGCGAGGGAGAGGCCCATGAAGAGCACGCCGCGGGCCCAACGCGGAATGAACTGCAGCGTGATGTAGTAGAACGGGGCGGGGAAGGTGTAGGTGAGGTACGCCTCGCGGAGGACGTAGGCGATACCCAGCCCCATGAAGACGACGCCGAGGAGCAGCAGCAACAGCCACCGCTTGATGTGCATGCCCGGGTAGAGCCACTTCAGGGCGTTGTGGGCAAGGACGCGATCCCACCAGCCGCTCCCTGGGGGTTTGCCGTTCCGAGCCCGCCACCGGGCGAGCAGGCTCATTGCAGCTCCTCGGTGAGCAGCTCGTGGACGAGCTGGGGATTCGCGCGGCCCCGCGTTTCGCGCATCACTTGGCCGATGAGGAACTTCACCGCCGCCTCCTTCCCCGCGCGGTAATCCGCCACAGCCTTAGGGTTAGCCTCGATCACCTTACGCACCAGCCCTCTGAGCTCATCGGCGGCGGAGATTTGGGCGAGGCCAGCTCGCTCCACGATGGCGGAGGCGGCTTCGCCCGTCGCAGTCATCTCGTCGAACACCTTCTTCGCTACCTGGCCAGTAATCGTTCCCCGCTCGACGAGCATGGCCAGCTCGGCGAGCCGCTCCGCCGGCACTGGGAACGCCTCCATCTCCGCCTCGCGCTCGTTCAGCCAGCGGGCCACCTCGCCCAACATCCAGTTGGCTGCGACCTTCGCACGGCGCGACGGCTCGCCTTCCAGGGCGGCCATCAAGCGCTCGAAGTAGTCGGCACGGGCGCGGTCCTCGCTCAGCAGCCCAGCTTCGTACTCCGAGAGGCCAAACGTGCGGAAGCGCTCTCGCTTCGCATCGGGAAGTTCCGGTAACCGCTGCCGAATGCGCTCCACCCACTCCCGGCTGAGGCGCAGGGGCGGAAGGTCGGGCTCGGGGAAGTATCGGTAGTCGGACGCCTCCTCCTTCGTTCGCTGGGGAACGGTGACCTTCCGCTCGTCATCCCAGCCGCGCGTCTCCTGGACGACCGCGCCACCGGATGAGAGCACCTCCGCCTGGCGGCGCTCCTCGAAGGAGAGCGCCTCGAAGACGGCGCGGAAGCTGTTCATGTTCTTGACCTCCACCTTGGGGCCGAGGACGTCGGTACCTCGCGGGCGGAGGCTGATGTTGGCGTCGCAGCGGAAATCGCCCTCCTCCATGTTCGCCCGCGAGACGCCGATGTACCGGAGGATTTGGCGCAACTTCACCAGGTACTCGCGGGCTTCGGCGGGAGAACGGATGTCCGGGTAGCTCACGATCTCCACCAGGGGCACGCCCGATCGGTTCACATCGATCAGGCTGTACCGCTCCCCCGTCACGGGGTCCTGGCGGTGGATGAGCTTCGCGGTGTCCTCCTCCATGTGCACGCGCTGGATGCGCACCCGGCGGCGTTCGCCGTTCACCTCGACATCGAGCCACCCGTTTCGGCAGATGGGGAGGTCGTACTGCGAGATCTGGTACCCCTTCATCAGGTCGGGATAGGGATAGTTCTTTCGGTCGAACTTGCTGTACTCGGCGATCTCGCAGTTGAGGGCGAGGCCGGCCATCACGATGTACTCGATGGCACGCTCGTTGATCACGGGGAGCGTCCCAGGCATCCCGAGGCAGACGGGACAGACGTGAGTGTTCGGCTCCGCGCCGGCGTAATCGGCGCTGCAGCCACAGAACATCTTGCTCGCCGTGGTGAGGTGGACGTGGACTTCGAGCCCGATGATCGTTTCGAAGTCCGTTGCGACTGTCGTCACGGCTACCCTCGGCCCGTTCGAGCGCCAGGCCGAGTATAGGCGCCGCCTCGGCCATGGAACAATCCAGCACATCCCCGATACATGACGCTCCCACCGGGCGGAGAGTTCCTGGAGGGAGATAGAATCGCCTCGTGGCCGAGTGGGATGTGATTGTCGTAGGGGCAGGGCCGGCCGGCTCGACCACCGCGCGGGAGTTGGCGGCAGCCGGTGTACGCGTTCTCCTCCTCGAAGGCGAGCGCCTACCGCGGTACAAGGCTTGTGGCGGCGGCGTGCCGCTGCGAACGGCACGCATGCTTCCCTTCCCGTTGGGAACGGTCGCCGAAGCGGAGGTTCGGGAGCTGGAGCTCTCGCTCCTGGGCCGGCACCGGTTCGTCCGCAACGCCGGGCGTCCCTTCGCCCTCATGGTGATGCGGGACCGCTTCGATGCCCTGCTTGCGGAGCATGCGCAGCGGGCCGGCGCCGTGCTACGGGAAGCGGCCTTCGTGCGGTCGATCGAATTCGAGCCCGCTCGCATCCGCGTTCGGGCAGACGGCTTCCAGGCAGATGCTTCCTTCCTTGTGGGGGCAGACGGCGCGAGAAGCCTCACGGCGAGAGCCGCGAATCTCGGCGTCGGCCTTGCCGAGTGCGCCGCGTGGGAGGTGGAACTCCGTCCGCGGGCGAATGTGCACACCCACCGGGCGGCCATCGAACTTGGGTACTGCCCGTGGGGATACGCTTGGGCTTTCCCGAAGGCAGGCCGCATCTCGGCGGGAATCGTGCTGCCGCTGGAACAAGCGCGCGCCCTCAAGTCCGCGGCGCGCCGGTTCCTCGAGCGGCTGGGGCTCGGGGCAGCGGAGGTGGAACGAGCGCGCGGACACAAGCTCCGTTTCCGCCGCGGGCGCGAACCCATCGCGGACGAGCGGGTCCTTCTCGTGGGTGACGCCGCCGGGCTGGCGGACGAGTTCACTCAGGAGGGCATCGCCTACGCCGTGGCCTCGGGGCGCCTCGCCGCGAAGGCCCTCCTTGCCGCCCTGTCCGGCCAGGGCGACGCTCGCACCTACGAGCGCTTGGTCGACGAGGAGCTCATGCCAGAACTGCGTGCCGCCCGGAGGATCGCCCGCATCTTCTACGGCGGGCTGCGGCGGGCTCCACTCCCCTGGTTCGGAGCCGCCAGGTTCCTCCCCCCTCTCTGGTCGAGCTTCTTCGCGGTACAGCGGGGCGAATCGACGTACGCGCGCGAGACGGCCCGGCTCGAGCCGCTTGCCGCTGCCATGGAGCGGCTCCTGCGGTGAGCACCATCCTCACTCCCAGCGAAATCATCGACCGGCTTTCGGCGCTCTACGGGCGGCCGAAGCTCGTCCCATCGGGCGACCCCGTGGCGGAGCTGGTCCTGACGATCCTCTCCCAGAACACGTCGGACCGGAATTCGGGGCGCGCGTTCGTGCAGCTTCTCCGTCGGTACCGGTCCTGGGGGGAGGTGATGGCCGCTCCGGAGGATGAACTCACGGAGGTCATCGCCATCGGCGGCCTGGCGAAGCAGAAGGCGCCCCGAATCCAGGCCGCGCTGCGGGCCATCGCCGAACGCTCGCCCGACTGGGACCTCTCGTTCCTGCAGGAGATGCCGCTGGAGGAAGCGCGGCAGTGGCTGAGGGCGTTGCCAGGGGTTGGACCGAAGACAGCGGCCTGCGTGCTCCTCTTCTCCCTCGGGCGGCCGGCCATGCCCGTGGATACCCACGTGGAGCGGGTGGCGAAGCGGCTCGGGCTCGTACCGGAGAAGGCGAGCGCCGAAGCGGCCCACGACCTGCTGGAGGCGCTTGTCGAACCTGCGGATTACTACCCGTTCCACATGTGCCTCATCAAGCACGGGAGGCGCGTCTGCACGGCGCGTGCCCCGCGCTGTGAGGTCTGCCCGCTTGCCGATGGCTGCGCGGCGTACCAGCGCGGCACCGTTCTCACGGGTCGTTGACCGCGTCGCCTTCGCGCCCGAAGTCCGCCGGAGAAGACCGCTCCGTCGATTCCGATAGGTCGGATTCGGCCGCCGGTCCGCCCCTGGCAGCGGCCCAGACGAGGGCTCGGTTCACGGCCACCAGCGCTGCCCCGCCAGCGAGTATGGCGAGGCAGTCGTTGCGGCCGATTTCGAACACGTCGGCGGCGATGCTGGCGAGCATTCGGGAGAACGGGTCACTCCCCGCTCTGCCCAGCCAGAAGGCGATGGCACCGAAGAACACCGCTCCTGGAAGCGTCCCGGCGACGAATCCCCATCCGACGAGCGCGAGCCGCCGGGTGGGGGCCGCGCGGGCCGCGGTCGCGGCGGCGAGGAGCGCCGTCGCGGCGGCGAGGGCGAAGGCCGCGACGCCCGCCCACCGATGGAGCCGCTCGTCGCGGAGCACGTCGATGAACCAGGCGAGCAACCCCGCGCGGGAGAACCGCGAGTACGACGCCTGGCCCTCCGGGTCGAACGCCTTCGGCCCGTGGACGACCACCGCATCCGCTGCACGCACGAGCAGGAGGTGTGCGAGCTCGTCATCGGAGGCGCCAGCGACCTCGGGTGCGGTCAACGCCACCGGCACGGCGAAACCGGGCGGCCGTACCACCTCGGCCTCCGCCGCCATGGCTCGCAGGTCGTCGCCCCGGTCGGCTACATACGCGGCGGGGTCGACGGCGGCCGCGACCGCGGCCCGGATTAGCCGCTCCGCCGTCGGGGGAGCCGTGACCTGCCAGACGACGAGGGCTCCGGAGAGGAGGAGGACCGCCACGGCCAAAAGCACCGTCCAGCCGTGCGCCTCCGCCGGTGCGGGGCCGCCACCCATTCGGGGGAAGCCCCCGTATTCCGACCAGCCCCGCTGCACCCCCGGACCTCAGGGGAGGCGGACGACGATGGTGCCGGCGATGCGGTCGTGCAACGCGCGGCGGTGCCCATCGAACGCCGACCAGATGAGTCCAACGACGCACAGCGCCAAGCCCGCTCCGATGGAGGCCGCCGCAGCGGCGAAGGATTCCCGCGTGAGATAGGCCGCCAGCACGCCAGCCGCGAGGAAGAGGGCGTACACCAGCACCGCGATCGTTCGCGCGAGCGCGCCGAGGATGCCCAGCGGCTGGCCGTCCGATCGCAGGACGACGATCTGCATCACCGCGTCACCGATGGTCTGGCCCTTCCACGCCCACGACACGAGCAAGTAGAGGATCCACGCCAGGGGAATCGAGAGGATGCACACCCAGAAGGCGTTGATGGCGGTCGTCGTGGGGTCGACCCGCTCGAAATCGGAGGAGAAGAGGACGATGAGCGAGCCCAGCGTGACGAGGAGCGAGGCGATGATGAGGAGGACGAGTCCATCGAGCATGGCTGCGGCGACCCGCGCCTCGAACGAGGCGTACCGATAGCGCACCTCCCGACGGGGCAGAGGCGCGCCGCTGAAGGCGGTGGTGCCAGCCGACATCGAGGCGATTGTACGCCGCGCCGAGGCTAGGGTCAGACGAACCCCCTTTCCGCGCCGTTCCTCGCCGGTGCGGTAGGCTTCATTGGCGCCATGGCTGCGACTGGCGAAGCCTCGGTCGTCGAGCTCCGCCCCTGGCACCCGCACGCCTGGGGGCTCGCCGCCGTCGGCGCCGGCCTCGTCGGGGTGGTAGCTGGCTTGGTGATCGCGCTCTTCGTCCAGCGGGACGACCTGGGCCCATACCGCTACCACCTTTGGCGGTGGCAGGCGGAGACGCTCCCCACCATGCTCGTCCAGGTCACCGGTCTCGAACGGCGGCCCTCCGAGGAGGAGCAACGGCGAGCCATCGAGGCGTACTTCGCGCTCACCTCCCGCATCCGGGCCGAGCTCGACCGCCCCCAGCCCGACTTGACGCTCGTCGATGCTCTGGTCCGAGAGCGGGCAGCGTACGAAGGCACGGTCGAATTCGCCATCCGAGAGCGGGTGACGAAGGCCATCGAGGCTTCAGGGCTCCCCGAGCCCCTTCCTCTCTTCCGCGACGTTCGGGTCGTGTGGCCGCCGGTCGCCTTCGAACTCACCTCACCTCCCCAGCTCCTGGTGGTCTCGCCCCGGGCGCGCATCGAACGGGAACGGAACGTGCTCCTCAAGGACGGGCTGACGCTGGGGGAGATCGAGGCGATCGAGGCGAAGACGGACACGGCGGACCGCGTGTCGATCGTTGTCCCCCTCGGGGGCGTCGCTGCCTATCCGGCTATCGTCCGGGACGACCGCAGCTACGCGTCGATGCTCGAGACCGCCGCTCACGAATGGGTCCACCACTACCTCGCCTTCTACCCGCTCGGCCTGTCGTGGCTGCGCGGCGCGGAAGGGGAGATCCTCAACGAGACGACGGCGAACATCGCGGGCGCGAAGCTGGCTCAGGTGGCGACTCAGCTCTTTCCGACCGAGCTTCCCCCGGGAGCCGACGGCAGCGCGCCGATGCGGCCGCCGCCGGCGATCGATTTCCGTGCGGAGATGCGCGCCCTCCGGCTCGAGGTGGACCGGCTGCTGGAGGAGGGACGTATCTCTGAAGCCGAGGCGGCGATGGAGGCGAAGCGCCGGTACTTCGTCGAGCACGGCATCTTCATCCGAAAGATCAACCAGGCCTACTTCGCCTTCTACGGCACCTACGCGGACCAGCCGGCAGCTTCGAGCCCGATCGGGCCGAAGGTCGAGCGCGTGGCGGAGCTGTCGGGCGACGTGGGCACCTTCCTCCGCCTGATGCGCACGGTGCGGAGCGAACGGGACCTCGACACCCTGTTGGCGAAGCTGGAACGCGCGGCCGGCAGGTAGAAAGCTGGCTGGGGACGGAGGATTCGAACCCCCACGTACGGATCCAGAGTCCGCTGTCCTACCGTTAGACGAGTCCCCAGCGCCCCTTCAAGGGTAGCATCGGCAGGTGCGAGCCTCCAGGGCGGGTTCGCCCCTGTCCGCGCAGATGCTACCGTGGTGGCGTGGGGGTCGTCTGGCTGGCGGAAGCCACGGCGGGTCGCGAGCTGCTCGGCGGGAAGGGAGCGAGCCTGGCTGCGCTGCGCCGTGCGGGGCTGCCCGTGCCCGATGGGTTCGTCGTCCCGCCCGAAGCCGCAGCGGCCGCGGCGGCAGGCGACCGCCCGACGAGGGCGGCCATCGAGGTGGCGTGGAAGAAGCTCGCCCCCGCGGCCGAGCCGCTCGCCGTGCGCTCGTCGGCCATCGATGAGGACGGCGTCACGGCCTCCTTCGCGGGGCAATTCGAGACCGTGCTGGGCGTTCGGAGCCGGGAGGAGCTGTTCGCGGCCATCGAGCGGTGCGTCGCATCGGCCTCGGCCCAGCATGCGGAGAGCTACCGCGAACGGATGGGAAGCGTGGGCGGCGGGATGGCCGTCATTGTCCAGCGGTTGGTGGCGGCACGAGCAGCAGGTGTCGTTTTCACCTGCGACCCCGCGACGGCCGACGCATCGCGAATCGTCGTGGAAGCGGTGCCTGGGCTGGGCGACCGCCTCGTGAGCGGCGCCGAAGCGGGGGAGCGGTGGACCGTCTCGCGAGCGGGAGACGTGGTGGAACGGCCATCGCTGCCGGGGGCGCTCGACGATCACGAGGCCGCGGAGGCGGCACGGCTCGCGCTGGCAGCGGAGGAGGCGTTCGGGACGCCGGTGGACGTCGAGTTCGCCGTGGACGCCGCAGGCCGCATCTGGCTGCTCCAGGCGCGCCCCATTACGGCGATGGGCAGCCCCCCGGGCGGGTTCGAATTCGACACGGAAGCCTCCGAGGAGGATGAGTGGACGAGCGCGAACGTCCAGGAGGTGCTGCCTGGCCTGTTGACGCCGCTCACCATCACCCTGTTCGAAGAGACCTCCCACGAGGCCTACACCCGGAACTACCAACGGCTGCGGATCCTTCGAGCGCAGGAGTGGCCACGCTTCGTGGGGGTGTTCGGCTATCGAGCCTTCCTGAACGTGAGGGCGCTGCGCACGGTGGCCGAACGGACGCCGGGGGGCGACCCCGAAGCCCTGGAGCACCGGTATCTGGGCGGAAGCGGCGAACGTCGGCGCCTTCCGTTCCGGACCCGGCTAGGGCTCGCGGCGCACCGGCTCCGAAGCGCCACGCCGCTCCTAGCCGCCTTCCTCCGTCTCGAGCGCGCCGTCGAACAGCTGGAACGGGACGTCGCCCGGTGGGAGAAGGCATTCCGGGCGCTGGACCCGGCCAGCCTCTCCGATGCGGAGCTCGAGCGTTGGCGGCAGCGGGCGCTACTCTTCGCGGCCCGACGTTTCCACATCCATCTCGACGTGAGCGGGCTGGCTGGCAGCGCCTTCGACGCCGTGGGGCGGTTGCTACGGCCGGTCCTCGGGGCCGACACCGAATCGACGCTGCCGACGCTCTTCACTGGGCTACGGGAGGTGGAGAGCGCGCGGATCGCCCTGGATACCTGGGAGCTCGCCGAAGCTGCGCGGGCGTGTGGGCTGGAAGCATTGCTGCGGGACGGCGCGGTTCGTGACCCGCTCTCTCCGGAGCTGCCGCAGCCCTGGAGAGAGGCGGTCTTGCGCTTCCTCGAGCGCCATGGCCACCGCGCCGTGAACGAGATGGAGGCGTCGGCGGTCACTTGGCGGCGCGACCCCGCACCGGTGCTGGCGATGGTCCGGAGCTATCTCGACCTGCCTGCGGAGCAGGCGCCGCCGGCCGTGCTCGCCCGTCAGCAGGAGGCGCGGCTGCGGCTCACCGCCGAAGTGGAGGGGCGGATGCCCCCGCTGCAGCGCGCACTCTTCCGCTGGCTCCTGCCGCGGGCGCAGCGGTGGGTCGCCCTGCGCGAGCGCACGAAATCGCTGGTGGTGCGACAGGCGCGGCTCGCCGACTACCTCGCGCCGGAAATCGCGAGGCGGCTGGTGAGCCGCGGGGTCATCGACCGGGAGGACGACGTCTACTTCCTCACCAACCTCGAAGTGAGCGAGCTGCTACTCGGGGCCGCGCGGCGCGACTACCGTTCCCTCGTCGCCCGGCGGCGAGCCGAACGGGAGCGCGCCCGGTATCTGGAGTACCCGGAGCGATTCCGTGGCCAGCCGGCACCACGCCCGCCCACTCCCCCGAACGACGCCCTCGAGCTGCAGGGTACGCCGGTGAGTGCGGGGTTCGCCGTCGGCCGGGCGCGGGTCATCCTCGATCCGGAGCGCGACGGACCGCTGGAGCCGGGAGAGATACTGGTGGCGCCAGTCACCGACGCCGGCTGGACGCCGCTCTTCGCCCTCGCAGGAGGCATGGTGGTCGATATCGGCAGCGCGCTCAGCCACGGCAGTACCGTAGCGCGCGAATACGGCCTGCCAGCCGTGACCAACGTCCGTGTCGGCACGCGCCTCATCCGGACGGGTGACCTCGTCGAAGTCGACGGCCGCTCGGGCAGGGTACGGATCCTGGAGCGGGCCGGCGACTCCGCTCCCTAGGCGAACGCCCTGCGGAGCCTTCCGACCGCCTCCTCGAGCGTCGCGCGGGACTTCGAGAAGGTGAAACGGACCGAGGTTCGCCCAAATTCGCCGTGGCGGTAGAAGCTGGAGCCAGGGACGGGTGCGACGCCGACCTTCTCCGTGAGGAAGCGGGCGAAGGCGACGTCGTCGCCCTCGAAGGCGAGCGGCGAGAAGTCGGCCATCACGTAGTAGGCGCCCTCGGGGGAGTGACACCGGAACCCGGCCGCGCGCAACCCCTCCACCAGGAGGTCGCGGTTGGCAGCGTACATGGCTTCGAGTTCCCGGTAGTATCCGCGGGCGTCCGCCTCCTCGATGGCCACGGCAGCGGCTTCCTGCAGTGGAGCGGGGGCACCCACGGTGAGGAAGTCGTGCACCTTCCGGATGGCCGCCGAGAGGTGCGCCGGAGCGAGCACGTAGCCGATGCGCCAGCCGGTGACGCTGAACGTCTTCGAGATGCCGGAGATGGCAACCGTTCGTTCGCGCATGCCCGGAAGGGACGCGAGCGGCACGTGCCGGCGGCCGTCGAAGACAATGTGCTCGTAGATTTCGTCGGTGACGGCGAGGCAGTCGAACTCGTGGCATAGCGAAGCGATGACGTCGAGTTCGGCCCGGGTGAAGACGCGGCCGCACGGGTTGTTGGGAGTGTTGACGATGACCGCCTTCGTGCGGCGCGAAAAGGCGGAGCGAAGCTCCGCTGGGTCGAAGGTGTACTCCGGGGGCCGCAGGGGAACGAACACCGGCACGGCACCGCTCATCGCCGCGTCGGGCACGTAGTTCTCGTAGAACGGCTCGAAGACGACGACCTCATCGCCCGGCTCCACCAATGCGAGGAGCGAGGCCATCATCGCCTCGGTCGCACCGCAGGTGACCGTGATCTCGGTCTCCGGGTCGTAGGAGAGGCCGTAGTGGCGGGCCGTCTTTTCGGCGATGGCGCGACGCAGCCTGGGGGAGCCCCACGTGATGGCGTACTGGTTCAGGTCCGCCTCGATGGCCGCGATGGCCGCGCGCTTCACGAACTCGGGCGCAGGGAAGTCCGGGAATCCCTGGGCCAAATTGATGGCGCCATGCTCCATGGCGAGGCGCGTCATTTCTCGGATCACCGACTCGGTGAAGACAGCGGTGCGGCCGGCAACAACGCTTCGCTGCAGCATGGCGGGATTGTACGCCCGCCGCGCGCCCCGGTCAGGTTCCGCGGTGCTTCGCGCTAGTCGAGCGCGCCCGAGGCGACGTACTCCACGACCTCGTCGTCGCTGAGGCCGAGGATCTCCCGGAGCACGAACTCGTTGTGCTGGCCGAAGGTCCCGCCCGGCCAGCGGACTTCGGGCGGCGTACGGCTCAGGAGCCAGCGGGCGTTCTCCACGGGAATCGGGCCTAGCTCGGGGTGGGTGACCGTTACGAAATGCCCCCGGTGGGCCAGCTGCGGGTCGGCGAAAGCGTCGGCGCTGCTGGAAGCGCGGTGGGCCGGGACGCCCGCCGCGTTCAACAGCTCCTCGATCTCCGCCGGCTCCCGCTCGGCCGTCCAGGCGGCGATGCCCTCGTCAAGTTCGTTCCGGCGGGCAAGGCGGCCCTCCACCGACGCGAGCTGCACATCCGCCGCCCAGTCATCTCGCCCGAGGACACGGCAGAGCGCCTGCCATTGGACATCGGTGCGGCAGACGATCGCCACCCAGCGGTCGCTTCCGGCAGCGGGATACACGCCATGGGGCGCGTACCAAGGAGAAGCGTTCCCCTGCCGCTGCCAGAGCCGCCCGTTCACAAGGTAGTCGAGGAGAGCAGGCCCGAGGAAGTGGATGGCGGCCTCCGCCTGCGAAAAGTCGATGTGGAGTCCCTCCCCCGTCCGGCGCCGGTAGTCGAGGGCAGCCATGATGGCTGCTACCTCGAACTTCGGCACCACGTAGTCGGTGTACGCACCGGCGGGACCCGCAGGCGGTCGGTCGGGCCAGCCGGCCAGCTCTCCGAACCCAGCGAGCTGGGCGCCCATGGTTCCGTATCCGGCCAGGGTCGCATACGGCCCGGTCTGCCCGTTGAGGCAGGAGCTGAGCATGATGATGTCGGGCTTCACCTTGCGGAGGTCGTCGTACGAGAGGCCCATCTTGGCCATCGACCCGGGCGTGAAGCTTTCGCAGACCACGTCGGCCCATTGCACCAGGCGCAAGGCAAGCTCGCGCCCCTTGGGATGCAACAGGTTCAGCGTCATCGTGTACTTGTTGGCGTTCACCGTGTGGTGAGCACCGGTGCGCTCGGGGCCCGGCTGGCGGTCCTTGAAGGGCCCGATGGTGCGGACGGTGTCGACGCGCGTCGTGCTTTCCACCCGCACCACGGTCGCGCCGTAGTCCGCCAGGGCGCGGGTGGCCCACGGTCCGGCGACGACCCACATGAAATCGAGGATCTTCACCCCTTCCAGCGGCGGCCTGAGCGGGGTGGGTGAAGGCGGGTCGACCGCAGCGGCTGCTGGTACACGCTGAGCCTCGGCCTTCACCTCGGCGGTGTGTTCGCCAAGGAGGGGTGGGCGCCGCCGGGTCTCCATTGGCGCCTTCGAAAAGCGTGCCCAGGGGCCGTGATAGCGAACCTTCGTCCCGAGCTCAGGGTGTTCGACGTCGACCCAGTAGTCGCGGGCCGCAAGCTGCTCCGAGTTGGCGAGGTCTTCCATGGTGGCCACGGGAACGATGAGCAGCCCCCGCTCGAAGGCGAGCTTGAAGAGCTCGGCTTTGGTGTGCCGTTTGGTGAACTCGCTGATGAGCTGGTTGCAGCGGATGAGCTCGCTGATCGGTTCCTGGCCGGAGAGGAGGAGGTTGGTGTAGCCGATCCAGTCCTTGTCGCGCGTCGCCTCGTCGACGATGCCCTCCTCGTACATCACCTCCATGAGCCGGCGGGAGAAGGGGCCCATGGCGTTGCCGAAAAGGAACGTCACCGAGACGTAGCCGTCGGCGGCGGGGTGTACGAACTTCAGCGGGAAGGGACCGAACCGCACGCCGCCAGCAAGGCGCTGCGTCTCCACCTCGCCGAGACCGTGTGCGAGGACGGTCGCTTGCGTGGCGGCCATCGCCGAGGTCTGCGCGGAGACGTCCACGAACTGCCCCGCGCCATCGCGGACGGCGCCGGCGAGGGCCACGAGAGCGGCTGCCGCAGCATCGGCGCCCGCGTGCAGCATCGCCTGGGGAACGGCGAGCGCCACCGGAGGGCAGTCATCGTCCCCGGTCATCAGAAGCACGCACGAGGACGCGAGGGCGGTCAGGTCGGCCGCGGGCCAGCCAGCCTTGGGACCGGTCGAACCGTAGGGGGTTATCGCGACGTAGACGAGCCGCGGGTTGATGCGGGAAAGGGCCTCGTAGCCGAGACCCCACGAATCCATCGTGCCGGGCGCGAACGACTCGATAAGGATGTCGGCCGTCGCGACAAGGCGGCGGAACGTTTCGCGGTCGGCGTCGCTGTTGGCGAGGTCGAGCACGACGCTGCGCTTGTTGCGATTGAACGACCAGAAGTTCAGGCTGCGGTTCGGGTCCCGCTCGTCCCGAAACCAAGGCCCGATTCGGCGCAGCTCGGCCCCGCCCGGCGGCTCGACAAGGATGACGTCGGCGCCCAGATCGCCGAGCATCTGTCCGGCGATCATGGCGCCGTGATCCGTGAGATCGAGGACACGGTACGGCTGAAGAAGCATCGCGACCCCCCGGATGCAGACGCTGTGTGGCGTCCGATTCTACGGGAGGGGCGAACGTCGCGTCAGGCTTCTGACACCAATGATTCGTGTCAGCCTAACCGCCGTAATCCCAGCCGAGCTCCTGGAGCGTCCAGGCGGGCTCCCCGCTGGGGACACCGCCGTTCACCACCTCGCCCACGTACTGGACGTGGTCACCCGTCTCCCGCTTCTCGACGACGCGGCACTCGAACCAGGCGACGGCGCCGGCATAGACGGGCGCGCCCGTTTCGGGGCCGGGGAAGTACTCGTACTCTCCCAGCTTGTTGCCCACGACCTCCGCCGGCTTGGTGAAATGGGAAACGACGTCTTCCGAGTCGGCAGGTAGCAGGCTGATGGAGAAGACGCCGCCATCGTCGATGAGGCGACGGGTGTAGGCGTCCCGCTCGATGAAGACCGTGTAGAGCTTCGGCTCGAAGGAGCATTGCGTGCCCCAGTTCGCCGTCATGAGGTTGAGGCGGTCGCCGGCGCGCGAACCGACCAGGAAGATGCCGTAGGGATGGCGCAGCAGGGCGGCGGAGGCCGCTTCGAGGTCGCCCATCGGTGCACGCTCCTCGTGGGGTGTCAGCGTCAGTGTACCGCCCCCAGAGGCCCGTGCCGGAAGCTTGTCAGAGGAGACCCCGCTCCTCGAGGGCGCGCTTCATGGTGAGGCCGATTTCGGCCGGAGAATCAGCCACGTAGGCACCCGCTGCCCGGAGCGCGGCCTTCTTGTTCTCGGCACGCGCGTCGTCGCCCGAGATGATGGCGCCCGCGTGGCCCATCCGGCGTCCCTCGGGCGCGGTCGCGCCGGCGATGAACGCGACAACCGGCTTCTTGACGTGTTCGCGGATGTAGGCCGCGGCTTCCTGCTCGGCGCTGCCACCGATTTCGCCCACGAGGACGATGGCATCGGTCTCCGGGTCTTCGTTCAGCATGCGGACGGCTTCCGCCTGGCGGGTGCCGATGACGGGGTCGCCGCCGACGCCGATGCAGGTGCTCTGACCGATGCCGAGCTTCGTGAGCTGGGCGACCACCTCGTACACGAGCGTTCCCGAACGGCTGACCACGCCGACGCGGCCCGGCATGAACACATCGACCGGCATGATGCCAGCGCGTGCCCGCGCGCGCGGCGTGATGACCCCGGGGCAGTTCGGGCCGATGAGCACGGTGGAGGAGCCGCGAAGCGCCGCCTTCACCTTCACCATGTCGAGGACCGGAATGCCCTCGGTAATGCAGACGATGAGCGGAAGCCCCGCCGCCGCTGCCTCGAGGATGGCGTCGGCCGCGAAGGGCGCCGGCACGAAGATCACGCTGGCGTTGGCGCCGGTCTTCCGCACCGCTTCGTCGACGGTGGTGAAGATGGGCACGCCGTCCTGCTCTTCGCCGCCCCGGCGGGGATGGATGGCAGCCACCACCTTCGTCCCATAAGCGATGGAGCGGCGCATGTGGTTCGTGCCTTCGGTTCCAATGCCCTGCACGAGCAAGCGGGTGTTCTCATCGAGGAGGACAGCCATGGGGACTCCCGAGGAAGGATTGGTGGGCGAACGAGCGGATCGGCACCGCCCGGTGGCCCAGCATACCGCGCCGCTGCGCTACGGTCCGGAGGCGCGTGCCTTCCGCTCGAGCCACTTTTCCCGCTGAGCAAGACGAACGGCCTCGTCAGCCGGCCGGTAGCGGGCAAGGAACTCCGCAGCGAACGCGAGGAACCTCCCCTGCTCGATGGCCGCGCGGATGCGGCCGATGAGGCGAGCTAGGTAGCGAAGGTTGTGGATGGTGGCCAAGCGGTATCCGAGGAGCTCCTCGTTCCGGAACAGGTGATGGAGGTAAGCGGCCGGAAAGCGGCGGCAGGTGAGACAATCGCAATCGGGGTCGACGGGCCCTTCGGCCTCCGCGAAGCGGGCGCTGCGGATGTTCACGCGGCCGTCGTCCGTGAAGAGGCCCCCGTTCCGACCGAGGCGTGTCGGGAGGACGCAGTCGAACATGTCGACACCCCGGGCGACAGCTTCGACGATATCTTCGGGCGACCCGACTCCCATCAGGTAGCGAGGCTTCGACGCGGGGAGTTCGGCACAGGTGAGCTCGAGTGTCCGCCACATTTCCGTTTTCGGTTCGCCAACGCTCAGCCCGCCGATGGCGTAGCCGGGGGCATCGAGGGCGGCGAGGGCTCGCGCATGCCAGCGCCGCAGCTCCGGGTACACGCCCCCTTGCACGATGGCGAAGAGCGGGAGGTCCCCGGCGGCGCGGCGGCAGCGTTCGAACCAGCGCAGTGTGCGCTCGGCGGCATCCCGGGCGTCCGGCTCGGGGCTCCCGCCGGGGACGACGTGGTCGAGGGGCATGGCGATATCGACGCCCAGTGCCTGCTGTACCTCCACGGCGAGCTCGGGCGTGTAGAAGTGCTCGCTCCCGTCGATGTGGGAGCGGAAGCGAACCCCCGCGTCGTCGACGCGCACCAATCGGGCGAGGCTGAACACCTGGAAACCGCCGCTGTCGGAGAGGATGGGGCGGGACCACCCCATGAAGCGGTGGATTCCACCGAAGCGTTCGATGAGCCGGTGGCCTGGGCGGAGGTAGAGGTGGTAGGCGTTCACCAGGATCATCTCGGCCCCGGCTGCTTCCACCTCCTCGGGGAGCAGCGCCTTCACGGTCGCGAGCGTGCCCACAGGCATGAAGGCAGGGGTTTCGACGCAGCCGCGGGGCGTGAGCAGCCTTCCACGACGGGGGGCAACGGGTTCGCCAGGCCCGGCGAGGACTTCGAAGGCGATCATGCCCCGAGGACCCCGGCCGCCGCTTCGCGGACGATGCTCTCTGGCACGTCGCCACGGAGGACCGCCCGGCCGATGCGCTCGAGCAGGACCCAGCGCACACGCCCGCCACGCACCTTCTTGTCGAGGAGCGTGCGCTCGAGCACCGGGCCGAGCGGGACGTCGGGGGCGCGCTCGGGAAGGCCTACCGCGCGCAGCAGCGCTTGCTGGCGTTCGAGTGCCTCCGGGGAGAGCATGCCCATCGAAACGGCGATACGGCCCGCAGCGTGCATGCCGACCGCGACGGCCTCCCCGTGCAGGTATCGGGTATACCCCGTGACCGCCTCGAGAGCGTGACCGATGGTGTGCCCGTAATTCAGCAACGAACGGAGGCCGGCTTCGCGTTCGTCGGCCGAGACGATGGCCGCCTTGATGGCGACGCTGCGGGCGATGAACTCCTCCCCAACCATCGCCCGCACGTCGCCGTGCACCCGTTCGAGGTCGGCAACGAGCGCTTCGTCGAGAATGAGCCCATGTTTGATGAGCTCGGCAAGCCCGGCGCGAGTCTCGCGCCCCGGGAGCGTGCCGAGCACCCCGGGGTCGATGAGGACGGCAGCGGGCTGGGCGAAGGCACCGACGAGGTTCTTCCCGGCGGGGAGGTCGACGCCCGTCTTGCCTCCGATCGCCGCATCGACCATGGCGAGCAGGGTCGTGGGCACGTGGATGAACGGCATGCCCCGGAGGTACGTCGCGGCGGCGAATCCGGCGAGGTCGGTGATGACGCCGCCGCCGAGACAGATGACGAGCTCGCCGCGCTCCGCGCGGAGTTCGGCGAGCCACTCGTAGACTCGCTCCACGGTGCCGAGCGTCTTCGCTGCCTCGCCCGGAGGAAGCTCGAGGACGTGAGCTTCGAGTCCGGCCTCCGCGAGGCTTCCCGCGGCGCTGCGGGCGAAGGATTGCCCAACAACCTCGTCGGTCACCACGAAGGCGCGCCCACGGAAACCGAGCGCGCCGGCAAGGGCGCCGAGGTCGCGCAGGGCTCCTTCGCGGACGACCACCGGGTATCGTCCGCCCGGAGCAGCCACCTCGCAGGCGACGCCGGGAATACCCCACGCCCCGGCGAGGGCCTTCCGGAAGGCGGCGACCACCGCTTGGGCTGCCTCCTCGGTCGAGAGCGAAGCGGTGGTGACGACCGCATCCGCCGCCGCGTAGAGCGGCCGGCGTCGGGAGAGGAGCTCCCGGAGCCGCGCCACGGCATCGCCCGCGAGAAGCGGCCGGACCTCGGCCTCGGGGTCGGAGAGGAGACGGGCAGCCGCCTCCTCCGGGGGGACGGAGAGCCACACGGTGAACCCGGACCGGGCCGCACGCCGACCCTCGGGAGAAAGCAACGCGCCGCCGCCGGTGGCCACGACGACGCGCTCGCGGCGGGCGGCTTCGGCCATCGCGTCCGCCTCTAGAGCACGGAAGGCCGCCTCGCCGTCCTCGGCGAAGATGGCCGCCACCGGCCGGCCCGCGCGCTCCTCCACCAGGCGGTCGGTGTCGAGGAAGTCCCAGCCGAGAAGTTCGGCCACCCGGCGGCCGACGGTGCTCTTGCCGGAGCCGGAGATACCTACCAGGAAGATCCGTTGCGGCGTCCGCGGCATGGTCTGCGTCAACGTCGGAGGGCACGAGGGCCCGCCGAGGCGAGGAAGTGTTCGTAGTTGGCGCGCGTTTCGGCGAGGGAATCGCCGCCGAACTTCTCCAGAAAGGCGTCGGCGAGGACGACTGCCACCATCGCCTCGGCCACGACGCCGGCGGCTGGCACCACGCACACATCGCTGCGTTCGTAGTGCGCGAGCACCTCTTCGCCAGTGTCGAGGTCGACCGAGGGCAGCGGATGGGCCAGCGTAGGGATTGGCTTTACGGCGCAACGGACGATGATGTCCTCGCCGGTGGAGATACCCCCTTCGATGCCCCCGTGCCGGTTCGTCGCGTGGGGCCAGAGCCGACCCTCCCAACGCTCCACGGGGAGGATGACGTCGTGCACCTGGGAGCCACGGAGCGCTGTCGCTTCGAAGCCGGCGCCGAACGCGACACCCTTGAAGGCGTTGATGCTGCAGATGGCCTGGGCGATTCGGCCGTCCAGCCGCCGGTCCCACTGGACGTAGCTCCCCAGGCCGATGGGGACGCCCGTCACCCGCACTTCGACTTCTCCACCCACCGTGTCGCCGTCCTGTTTGGCAGCGTCGATGGCAGCGATCATCTCCGCCTCAGCCTGTGGGTCGGCCGTCCGGACCGGGCTCCGCTCGACCGCCTCCCAATCGATGGGCTCGGCGGGCGCGGCACGGACGCCGCCGATGGCGATGGTGTGCGAAAAGAAGGCGACGCCGAACTCGGCAAGAAGCCGCTTCGCGATGCCCCCGGCCGCGACCCGAGCCGTTGTCTCACGCGCCGAAGCCCGCTCCAGGACGTTCCGCACGTCGTCGAAGCCGTACTTGATCGCTCCCGGCAGATCGGCGTGGCCTGGGCGAAGGCGAGTCACCCGCTCGACCGGCGCCTCGACCGGCTCGACGGCCATGCGTTCGGTCCAGTTCGGCCAGTCGCGGTTCTCGATCCAGAGAGCGATGGGCGAGCCCAGGGTCTTCCCGTGGCGGACGCCCGCCGTGATCTCGACGTGGTCCCGCTCGATCTTCATCCGGCCGCCACGCCCGTACCCTCCTTGGCGGCGGGCGAGGTCCCGGTCGATGTCTTCGGCGCGGAGGGAGAGCCCGGCAGGAACGCCCTCGACGATGACGGTGAGGCCTTTCCCGTGGCTCTCTCCGGCGGTAAGGAAGCGGAAGTGACCCATCATCGCGCCTCCGGCGGGGGCGCGACCCCTTCGCTCGCTACCTCGGCAGGCGGCACGCCCTCCGGTTCGGGCAGGTCGATGGGCAGCGGCTGGCCCGCGGGGCCGAGCCGCATCCTGGCCTCGAATCGCGCCAACACTTCGGCCGGAGTGAGCGACTCCCAGGGCAGGCCTTCGGCTGCCCGACGGCTCGCTGTCACCGAAAGGATGGGCCGTTGGACCGGCACTCCGTCATCACCCGTGAATGTTGTGTAGACGTCGACGCGTACACGCGGCATTCGAAGGTTGGGAACATCGTACAGCATCATGTCGACAAGCCTGACCGCCACCCACTGGGCGACGTCGAGGAGGGGCGTGGCGAGCACGCGCTGGCCTCCCTCGCTCCGATACTCCGGCTCGGCTACGGCGGAGACCGTCGCGCACTCCGCGGATACGGCCACCAGCTCGGCAGAACAGATGCCGGCCCAGACCGCAGCGGGCAGGTCGCGCGGCGGTCGACTTCGCCGCCATCCTGCCATGGCCTCGAGGATGAGGCCGGCGATGACGCGCAGGTCGCCCGATTCGACGCGCCGCCGCCACCAACGGTGACGGAACATCTCGACGGAGACGGCCCAGCCGACGAGGACGAAGAGGGCGAGCACGATCAGGCTTCCGACGACGATCATGGTCGGACGGAGGCGCGGAGTGCTGCGCGAGCAGCGGCGAACATCACCTCCACCGGTGCGGGCTTCCCCGTCCACAGCTCGAAGGCGAGCGCTCCCTGATAGATGAGCATGGGAAGCCCCCCGAGCACCGGCCTGCCCGCCGCCTCTGCCGCGCGGAGGAGGGGCGTCAGCTCGGGCTTGTAGACGATGTCGGCGATGAGGCAGTGCGATTCGGTCTCTTCGGGGTCGAACGGAAGCACCCCTTCGGTACCCGACCCCTCCATGCCTACCGAGGTGCAGTTCACCACCGCATCGAAGCCACGGAAGCGAGCAAGACTCGACTGGACCTCGCAGGTCGCGGCCGGGAATGCGCGCCGGAGGTCGGAGACCAGCGCTTCGGCCCGCTCGGGGGTGCGGTTCCAGACCGCGATGACCGCGGCGCCCGCCCGAGCCAGCGCGAAACCGATGCCGCGGGCCGCTCCTCCCGCCCCGACGAGGAGGAAGCGGCGACCGGCAGGCTCGAATGCCGCCGAATCCCGGAGAGCACGCAGAAATCCGGGGCCGTCGGTGTTCCAGCCGCTCAGGCGCCCATCACGGCCGACGATGGTGTTCACCGCCCCCACGAGCCGGGCGAACGGGTCGAGCTCGTCCAGCAACGGCAGCACCGCTTCCTTGTGGGGGATGGTCACGTTCGCCCCGAGCACGTCCGGCGCACGGAGGGAGCGGATCCGGTCGGCGAGCGCAGCGGGAGGAGTATCCCAGCGTTCGTAGCGGGCGTCGATGCCGCTGGCGTCGAAGGCTGCCTGCTGGAAGGCGGGCGAGAGCGAGTGAGCCACGGGGTGGCCGATGATGCCGAGGCGCAGCGTCATCGTTCAGGGTGCTCCGTAAAGGATCTTGTTCCGCTCGTGTTCCGCCTCGGTCACGGCGAAGACGTGGGAACCGTCTCCGGCTTTCGCGTTGGCCACGAAGTAGTAGTAGTCGGTCTCGACCGCGTTGGCGACCGCCTCGATGGAGGCGAGGCCTGGGTTGGCGATAGGGCCGGGCGGGAGCCCAGGTACGAGCCTCGTGTTGTAGGGCGACTGGATTTCGAGGTCGTCGATGGTGAGCTCCCGCTTCCACCACCCCCAGCGGGCAACGTTGGCCGGGTCGAGGGCCACGGCGAACTGCACCGTCGGGTCCGCGCCGAGCAAGTCGTTGGCGCGAAGGCGATTGAGGAAGACGCCGGCGATGAGCGGGCGCTCCGCCGGGATGACAGCCTCGCGTTCCACGATGGAGGCGAGCGTCAACGCCTGGTGTGGGTTGAGTCCTTTCGCTGCGGCAGCCGCGCGAAGCTCCGGCGTGAACCGCTCATCGAGCGTGGTGATCATGAGGGCGACGAGGTCGTCCACTGTCGCGCCTTTCGGCAACAGGTATGTGTCGGGGAAGAGGTACCCCTGGAGGCGCTGTCCGGGCGGCAGTTGGTCGGCGGGAGGCAGGTATTCGGCCAGTCCGGGCGGGAGCTGGGCGCGCTCGACCGCCTGCAGGAACTCCGCCGCGGTCGCGAAGCCGGATTCCTCCACGATGGCGGCCATCTCCTCGATACGGAGACCCTCGGGGAAGGTGAGGCGAATCACGGGCGGCGACGGCTTCACCCGGATAGCATCGAGCACGGTCAGCGGGCTGGAGCCCGTGCGGAGGGTGTACGTTCCCGGCGCGAGGCGATGGCCGAGCCCCATCAGGGCCGCGAGCGTGGTGAACTGCTCGGCCGAGTGGATCACTTCGAGCCGCTCCAACTCGCGAGCGATGTCGTCCACGCTCGCTCCTTCGGGGACGACGAGGGTCACTTCCCGCCCCGGGCTCGCGGGCGCCGGAAGGGACGGCGGGTCGCCGATGGTCGCCGCCGGCATCTTGGCGATCGCCACGGAAACCGCCACCACCACGACGGCGGCCGCCGCCGATGCCGCCAGGTACCATCGCTCACGTCCCACGGGCGCCTCCCCGGCGCGCATCGAGCACCGCCTGGAGCACGATCGCCGCGGCCTCCGAATCGAGGCAGCCGTCGCGTGCCCGGCGCGCCGGGGCACGCCGAGCCGCCTCGGCCGTCGAGAGGCGCTCGTCGGCTTCCAACACGGGAACCCTCAGACGCGAGCGGAGCCGCTCGATGAAGGCACGAACCTCCCGCGTTTGGGCCGTTGCCTGGCCACCCATGCCCAACGGCACCCCAACCACCACTTCGACGGCGCCTTCCCGTTCAACGAGCTCGGCCACGGCCGCCACCGCGGCCTCGGACGAGCGAACGTTCAGCGCCGGCCGGGGGTGAGCGTAGAGCCCCAGCTCGTCGCTCACGGCCACGCCGATGCGCCTCGACCCGTAGTCGAGGGCGAGGGTCCTGCGGGAGTGCGGCACCGTCCGGCTCATCGTTCGCTTCGGGCGCGGCCGGCTCCTTCCCCGGCTCCAGCGCCGAAGGCGACCGGATCTCCACGTCGATGCGGAACCCGAACCGCGGAAGCCACGGCGCGAAGCCAGGAAAGAGCCGAACGTCGCTCTCGGAACTACCATACCGCTCGCGGAGGACCCGGCGCACCTCGTCGGGTGATTTTCCTCTCACTGCCTTTCGGATCTCGGCTTCGTCGATGCCAGGGGCGAACTCGGCTTGAACCCGGAGTTCCGTGGTGACGACCTCGTTTTCGGGGTCGTATTGGCGTGCCCCTGTCTCCTCGGCCCGGACGGTGCCGGGAACGAACGCGCCCGCACCTTGGCCGAGGCGCAGGACCTCCCGAGCGAAGCGTTCGAGCGTCTCGGCGGGGATGGCCAGCGCGGAGATACGCACGGTAACGGGCAGGAGCACGACCGCGGCGGGGGTGCCGACGGGCGGCTGGGGTTCGCCGACTTCCACGTCGACTTCCGCAGTTCCGAGGAAGACGGCGTCGTGTGGTCGATCCTCGGCGAGGAGCGCTCGGACCTCCGCGCTCTCCGAGAGGGAGTGTGCCAGTTCCCGGAGCGAGAGCACGTCCTGCTGGGCAACGGCGGGGCGATCCTCGTTGGCACCCCCCTCGGCCGGCTCCGGGTTGGCGGCCTGTAACCCCGAGAACCGGGGGTCGGCGAAGCGGGAAATGGTCCCTGCGGGAACGTTGCCTGCGGTCCCGAGCACACGGGCCGTGACCGACCCCGTCGCTTGCCCGCCGGCGGGAACCTCGATGTCGGCGTCGAGGGTGAACTCGGTGCCCCCAGGCTCGCTGAGGAGGACGGTGCCCGCCGGGACGCGCACCGCGCTGGCGCCCGGATTCGTGAGGACGACCTGCGCTCGGGCAGCGGCGACCCCGACGGGAGCGAGGCCCGTCGTTCGCGCCGCAAGGGTCAAGGTCCGCGTCGTCGAGACCTCGACGGCGGGGACGCGCAGCCGTGTAGGGTCGATCGAATCGAAGTTCGGCGAGGCGGAAACGCTCACCGACTCCTCGAGCGTTTCCGTTGGGGGATAGAGGACCACCGTCGCCGATGGCCCCATGGTGAGCGCGAGGCCCACGGCCACGGCGGCCACGGCCAGAATGGCAGCGACCTGGAGATACCGTCCGATCGCCGGCAGGAGCAGCGTGACCGGCCCCAGTCGAAGGGCGATGCGGCCGGGAGCATCCCAGCGAACGTGTTCGGGGCGCCGGGCCACGGGGATCCGGGCTTGACGGGCGCGGGAAGCCAGCCCTACGGAGGCGGTGGCGATGGCGACCTGCTTCCCGCTCTCCTCGGCGTGGCGGAGGAGCCGGCGGATGCCGAGTTCGGTGGCCAGCGACCGATTCCCCGCGGGCGCCCACAGGATGACGGCAGACGTGGGCGCCATTTCGACCCTTCCGCAGATGCTGGCGATGTCCTCGCCCCGGTCGACGTGGAGAACCGTCGCCCGCTCCTCGGGGGCGAATTCATCGTCGTCGACGACGGATTCGAGGGGCGGCACGTCCGCCACGGCAACCCCCTTTCCCCGTGGAGGGCACTATACCCGGGAAAGGGCCTGCCGTCCCAGGTGGCGAGCCTGTTCCAGGGCTGCCTCGAGCCGTGAGGCGTCCCGGGCGCCCGCCTGCGCGAGGTCAGGGCGGCCCCCGCCGCCGCCCCCCGCGGCCTTGGCGATCTCCCGCACCAGGTTCCCCGCATGGACACCGCGTTCGACCAGGTCGCGCGTCGCCGCGGCCAGGAAGGAGGGGCGCCCGTCGACCAGAGCAGCGAGGATGACGAGGGCCGAGCCGAGCCGCTGGCGAACCCGGTCGGCGACCTCCTTCAGCATGTCGTGGGAAGGGACATCGACCTGGGCCACGACGAGATGGCTGCCGTCGACCTCGACCGCCGCACCGAGGGCCGCCTCGGTAACCGCCGCAGCCTGCGCCCGTTCCAACTGCTGGGCCTGTTTCCGGAGCCGCTCGAGCTCGACTTGGAGCGCCTCGATACGCGCTTCAAGCTCCGCCGGCGAGGCGGAGAGCTTCTCGGCTAGGCGCTGCAGCCGGTCCGTCTGCTCGACGAGGTACGCCTCGGCGGCGGGGCCCGCGAGCGCTTCGATGCGCCGGATGCCTGCGGCAACAGCGCCCTCGCGGACGATGTAGATGAACCCCAGCTCGCCCGTATGGTGGACGTGCGTTCCGCCACACAGTTCGGCGCTGAACCGTTCCCCGTCGTCGGAAATCTCGACCACGCGCACTTCCGTGCCGTACTTGTCGCCGAAGAAGGCGAGCGCTCCGCTGGCGATGGCCTGCTGGTAGGTCGTCGTCCGCCACCGTACCTCCAGGTCCCTCCGCACCTTCTCGTTCACGAGAGCCTGGACTTCGCGCAGCGCCTCGCGGGGCGTCTGTTCGAGATGGGTGAAGTCGAAACGGAGGCGGTCCGGTGCGACGAGCGAGCCTTGTTGCCGGACGTGCGGGCCGAGCACCAGCCGGAGGCCGGCGTGAAGCATGTGAGTGGCGGTGTGGTGGTATGTCGCCCCCCGCCGCCAGGCGAGGTCCACCTCGGCATCGACGAGGTCCAGGACGCGGAGCTCGCCCTCCTCGACGTAGCCCCGATGGACGATGGCACCACCGTGAGCCTGGGTGTCCTCCACGCGGAAGACGCCGTTTACCCCGCGAAGGACGCCCCGGTCGCCCAGCTGGCCGCCACCCTCGGGGTAGAAGGGCGTCGTGTCCAACACGACGTCGTAGTGGCCGTTGGGAACCGCGCGGTCGACCAGCTGCCCGCCGCTCAGGATGCCAACGACCCGCGCGTCGGTCTCGACGTGGGTGTAACCCACGAACGAGGAGTGGTCGCTGCCGAGCGCCTGCAGCGCCGGAGAGGGTTCGCCCTTCAGGAACGTCCCCTGCTGCCGAGCGCGCTGGCGCTGTCGCTCCAACGCTCGTTCGAAGCCGGTGCCGTCGACCAGGAACCCGCGCGATGCCGCGATCTCGCGGGTGAGCTCGAGGGGCAAGCCGAACGTGTCGTAGAGGACGAAGGCCTCCTCGCCCGGAATGGTGGTGCTGTCCGACGCCTCCAGCCGCTCGAGCAGAGCCTCGAGGCGCGCGGTCCCCGCCGCGATGGTGCGGAGGAAACGCTCCTCCTCCGTCTGGAGCGCGCGGAGGATGAAGTCTTGGTGCTGCGCGAGGTGCGGATACGCCCCTTTGAGCTTCCCGATGGCCGCCTCGGCCACGACGGCGGTGAAGGGGCGCTCGACGCCGATCCGGCGGGCGAAGTAGACCGCGCGCCGGATGACCCGCCGGAGGACGTAGCCGCGCCCTTCGTTGGAGGGCACGACGCCGTCGCCGATGAGCAGCGCAGCGGCGCGGCAGTGTTCGGCCATGGCCCGAACGGCGTACGCCTGTTCTTCGCTGCATCCTCCGCCGAAGTACTCCACGCCGGCAACGCGGGCCGCCGCTTCGAGCACGGGCAGGAAGACGTCCGTTTCGAACACCGAGCGCTTGCCCTGCTGCACCGCGGCCACCCGCTCCAGACCGCTGCCGGTGTCGATGTTCTTCGCGGGCAACGGCACACGGCTTCCGTCCGGCCGCTGGTACAGCTGCATGAAGACGAGGTTCCAGATTTCGAGGAAGCGCTCCGAATCGTTGGCGACGTCGATGCCCTCCAGGCCGCGCTCGGGGAAGTAGTCGAAGTAGATCTCGCTGTCCGGCCCGCAGGGTCCGCTGGCGCCGGGCGTATCGGTGGGGAAGCTGAACCAGTAGTTCTTCTCCTCGCCGTAGCGATGGATGTGGCTCTCCGGCAAGCCGACCTCCCGCCAGTACTGGTGGGCCTCGTCGTCGTCGAGGTAGATGGTGACGTGGAGGCGGTCGGGGTCGATGCGGTAGACCTCGGTGAGGAGCTCCCAGGCCCAGCGGATGGCTTCGCGCTTGAAGTAGTCGCCGAAGCTGAAGTTGCCGAGCATTTCGAACGCCGTGCAGTGGTGCAGGTCGCCGACCTCCTCGATGTCCGTCGTGCGGAAGCAGCGCTGCACGGTGACCACCCGCCGGTGCTGCGGGGGTTCTTCACCCAGGAAGATGGGCTTGAACTGCTGCATCCCGGCGGAGGTGAAGAGCGACGTCGGGTCGCCAATGGGGACGAGCGGCCACGGGGGGAGCTCGACGTGCCCGCGAGCCTTGAAGAATTCCACGAAGGCCGTGCGGATCTCGTCGGAGGTGCGAGGAGGTTCGCCCATCGGTGGAATGCATGCTACGGAGGCGGCTTCCCCGCTGTCGAGCCGAGGGTTGACAGGGGCCGCGGCGCAGCGTTCGAATGATGCCAGTTCTGTCGAGGAGGCGCAGATGGCCGTCCGCGGATACGTCCTCATCGAGGCCGACGTGGGGAAGGCGAAGGCCGTGAGCTCCGCCATCGCGCAGCTCTCCTATCCGGGCAGCCGCGTGGCAGCGGTCGACACGGTGACCGGGCCCTACGACGTCATCGTCCAGCTCGAGGCGGACGACCTCGACACGCTGGGCAACGCCATCACCGAGGCGATTCAGAAGGTACCGGGCGTCCAGCGGACGACGACGTGCCTCGCCGTCCGCCTCTCCTGAGTTACGAAGAGCCGCGCCGGGAGCGTACGCGACGATGACCATCCCTGTCTCCGAGATGATCCCGGTCGAGGAGGCCCGGGACCGCATCCTCTCGTACGTCTCGCGGTTGGAGCCGGTGCGCGTGCCCATCCTCGAGGCGCTGCGTCAGGTGACGGCCGAAGACGTCGTCGCCCCGTTCGATATCCCACCCCTTGACAACACAGCCATGGACGGGTACGCGGTGCGCGCAGCGGATACGGCGGGCGCGAGCCCTGACAGCCCGCGCGAACTGCGCGTTGTGGCCGACCTCGCCGCAGGCGCTGTGCTCGACATGGTGGTCCAGCCCGGCGAGGCGGTGCGAATCATGACCGGCGCACCCGTCCCGCCCGGGGCCGACGCCATCGTGCCGTTCGAGGAAACGGACGAACCGCTTCGGGGACCGAACGAGGCCCCCCGACGCGGAAGCATCGTCCGCGTCTACAAAGAGGCGAGGCCGGGGGCGAACATCCGCCGACAAGGCGAGGACGTCCGCGCAGGGACGGTCGTCATCCCGGCAGGGCGCGTCATCCGGCCTGCGGAGGTCGGCGTGCTGGCCAGCCTGGGGCTGCGCGAGGTGACGGTCTTCCGGCGGCCAGTGGTTGCCATCCTCTCCACGGGCGACGAGGTCACCGAGCCCGGTGAGCCGCTCGAGCCCGGGCACATCTACGACTCGAACGCCTACAGCATCGCCGCCATGGTGAAGGCGAACGGGGGCATCCCCCGCCTCCTCGGGGTCGCCCGCGATACCATCGAGGACCTGACGGCGAAGATTCGCGAGGGGCTGGATGCCGACATGCTGGTCACGAGCGCCGGCGTCTCGCGGGGCGACTTCGACGTCGTGAAAGACGTCCTCGCCCGAGAAGGAGAGATCGCCTTCTGGACCGTTCGCATGAAGCCCGGGAAGCCTTTGGCCTTCGGCGCCTTCACCGCACCTGACGGCCGGCGCGTGCCGCACCTCGGGCTTCCGGGAAATCCCGTCAGCTCCATGGTCTCGTTCGAGCTCTTCGGGCGCCCGGCCATCTTCAAGATGCTTGGACGCAGCGACTGGGAGCGTCCCACGGTCGAGGCGGTCCTGGAGGACACGGTCGCGAACGACGATGGGCGGCGGTTCTTCGCCCGCTGCATCGTGTGGCGGCACGAGGACGGCGAATGGCACGCCCGGCTCACCGGCCCGCAGGGGAGCGGGATCCTCACCAGCATGAGCGCCGCCAATGGGCTGGCCGTCCTCCCCGAGAACCGCCCCCTCGCACGGCCAGGAGAGCGAATCACCGTGATGATGCTGGACTGGGAGCACGCCCCCTGAAGAAGGGCACTACTCCATCGAAGCAGTCGGCGAGAGCTCCCGCAGAACGCCGTCGTGCATCTCCAAGATGCGATCGGTGAGGGCAGCCATCGCCATGTCGTGCGTGACCATGATGCCGAGCTTCTCCCGCGACTTGATTTCGGCCTTGAGCGATTCCACGACTTGGCGCCCACGCGCCGAATCGAGCGCGGCCGTCGGCTCATCAACAAGGATGAGCGCCGGATCGTTCATGAGGGCCCGGGCGATCGCGACGCGTTGACGCTCCCCGCCGCTCAGCTCGGTGGCGAGCGCGTTCGCGCGGTGGGTGAGGCCGAGCTCCTCCAGGAGGCGGCCGGCCCGCGCGCGGGCCGTCTTCCGGTCGACGCCCCCGATATCGGCCATCACGAGCAGGTTCTCCCGGGCAGTGAGGTAGGGGATGAGGTTGTTCGCCTGGAAGACGAAACCCACGCGCTCTCGCCGGAACGCGGCGAGCCTCCGGCGGTCCAGCCGGTCGATGGCGATGCCGTCGACGCGGATGGTGCCGCTAGTCGGGCTTAGGAGGCCGCCGATCATGGCGAGCAGGGTCGTCTTCCCCGAACCGCTGGGTCCGACCACGGCCAGGAACTCACCCGCCGAGGCCGAGAACGTCGCGCCTTTCACAGCCTCCACCGGCTCGGCTGCACCGTAGTACGTCTTCGAAAGCGCGATCACTTCGAGGGCTGGCCTGCTCATTGTTGCTGCCCCAGCGCGATGATCGGGTCGGTGCCGAGGATCCGTCGCAACGAGAACGCCGCCCCCACCAAGCTCGCCGTAAGGAGCAGGACCGCCGTGGTGACGACCGTCCGCGTGTTGAACGCGATGGGAACGGGGTCGGGTAGCCGCTGAATGGCGCTCCCGGTGAGGACCGCGAGCGGCAGCGCGATGGCCACGGCCGCGACCGAGATCGTCAGGACCTGGACGATAAGCTGGCGGAAGACGTAGCCGTTCGAGGCGCCGAGCGCCTTCAGGACCCCGATGTTCGGCACCTTCTGCAGCGTGAGCACGTAGAAGAAGACGCCCACCACGAGGGACCCGATGAGATAGCCGAACGCTCGCAGCGCCGAGACCGTCGACTGCTGGCCCGCAACCCCTTCGATGTTGGCGAAGGCGGTGTCCTTGTCGACGATCTCGTAGCCGCGGCCGCGCATCCCCGGCAGGCCTCGGCCTTTCAGCAGCACGATGCTCGCCTGCGGTGCGGAGGCAGCCTCCCCGTACCGGAGCGAGCGCCAGTCGGTACGCGAGATGTACACGGCCGGCTGGAAAAAGAAGTACCCCTCCTCGACCACGCCGACGATGCGAAACTCGCGGGTTTGGAGCCGAAGGGAGACGGGCACCGAGTCGCCGAGGCGATACCCGGAGACGCGAAGGAAGGCGCGGTCGGCCAGCATCGCCCCGCTCTCGCCCGGAGCGAGCGAACGGCCTTCGACGACTCTTGGTTCCGCGATGCTCCCAGGATCGAAGCCGAGGAACGCCGCGCTGTCGATGACCCCATCGGCCGTCCGGATGTTCGCCGCCACGTAGCCGAGAGGAGCCCCTTCGCGCACCCCTGACGTCGCGAGGATGGCGTCGATCGTTTCCTGGGAGAGCTCGGAGCGGATGACGCTGAGCCCGGCCGTGTCCGAATAGGCGATGGCGTCAGCGTTGAAGTTGCGCAGGGCCGAACCGGCAAGCTCGTTCAAACCGAGGCCGAGGCCGTTGATCATCGCGACCAGGTACGAAATGAGCGTCACGATGAGCCCGATGAGGGCGAACTGGAGACGGCGGCGACGCAGTTCCAGGAGGCCGAGCATACCTCCATGGTTGCATATGGTGGCCCCCCGGAGCACTGCGCCTCACCCCGACTCCCCCCCTTTTCCGGCGCCGAGGCGTTCCGCGTACTGGGCCACGAACCACCGCCGGTACTCCTCTCGCTCGAGCCGCGAGCGCCCGTGGACGCGGTACCACTCCACCGTCCGCGCCAGCCCCTCCTCGAGAGGAACCTTCGGCGCCCATCCAAGCGCGCGGGCGGTGGAGGCATCGAGCGCGTAGCGCCGGTCGTGGCCCGGGCGGTCGGCCACGGGATGGATGAGCGACAGCGGAGCCCCCGTGAGGCCGCAGATGAGCTCGGCAATCCGACGGTTGGGCAACCGCTCGCCGGAGGCGACGTGGACGACCAGCGGCCCTCCATCCGGCGCGGCGAGGACGCGACGGAAGGCATCCACGAAGTCATCGATGTACAGCCACTCGCGCTCCTGCAGTCCATCTCCGTACAGCGGCATCGGCTCGCGACGGAGCGCTTG
Organism: bacterium HR29; assembly: GCA_002898215.1. Lineage (GTDB taxonomy): Bacteria > Chloroflexota > Dehalococcoidia > Tepidiformales > Tepidiformaceae > HRBIN29. The sequence goes on from BEIF01000001.1 coordinate 1,302,295, forward strand.
GGTGATGAAGAGCGGGATGAACTTCTCCGGGTGTTGGCGTGGGCCGTAGAGGTTGCAGGCGCGGATTACCGTGATGGGGAGCCCGTAGGTATGACGGTAGGCGGCGATGAGGAGCTCGGCGGCTGCTTTGCTGGCGGCGTACGGGCTCGCCGGGGCGAAGGGGCGATTCACGTCCGCCTCCACACCCGGCGGGAGCGAGCCGAAGACCTCGTCGGTGGACATGTGGACGAGCCGCAAGCCCGGGCGGCGGCGGACAGCCTCCAAGAGCACAGCCACGCCTTCGACATCGGTACGGACGAACGGCACAGGGTCGTGCAGAGAGCGGTCCACGTGTGTCTCGGCGGCGAAATTCACCACCACGTCGACCTCGTTCACCAGGTCGGCCACCAGTGCGGCATCGCAGATGTTCCCGTGCACGAACCGGTAGCGGGGGCTCCCGGCGACCGCAGCGTTGTTCGCAGGGTCGGCGGCGTAAGTCAGGGCATCGAGATTGATGACCTCGTGACCGTCGAGGATGAGGGCGTCGATAACGTGGCTACCGATGAACCCGCAGCCACCGGTAACGAGCAGCTTCATGGGAGCTCGACTGCCGAGTGGTCGCCCAAGGTGACGGCCGCGCCGGCCGGTAGCCCCGCAACCCTCGCATCTCGCCCGATCATCGATGCGGAAAGGCCCATGCACCGCTCGACGCGAGCCCGCTCCATCACGATGGCGTTCGAGACCTCCGAGGCGACGATCTCCGCTCCGGCGCCGACCGAGACGTACGGCCCGACACGGGAATCGCGAATCCGGGCTCCGACGCCGACCGCCACCGGACCGACGATTTCGGAGCGTTCGACGATGGCCCCTCGCTCGATGACGGCACGGCCGTCGATTCGGCAATCACGGAGCACGGCATCGGGAGCGATGGAGGGCTCCATATCGTCGAGGACGATCCGGTTCGCCGCCAGCGTATCCTCCATCTTGCCGGTGTCCACCCACTCGGCGTCGGTGTGCGTCACATCGACACGGAGCCCGCGCTCGAGAAGGCCGTTGATGGTGTCCGCGATCTCCAGCTCGCCACGAGCGCTCGGACGCTGCGCTGCCACGACATCGAAGACGACCGGACGGAAGGCGTAGATGCCGACGACGGCGAGGTCGGAGGGGGGCTCTGCGGGCTTTTCGACCACGCGCACGAGCCGGCCGCCTTCGAAGACGGCAACGCCAAAGGCGGAGGGGTTGGGGACACGACGGACGATCACGGCACCGGCAGCGTCGCTCTGTCGGAACCGCTCCACGAAGTCGCGAATGCCGCCCCGGAGCATGTTGTCGCCGAGGTAGAGGAGGACGGGCTCGCCGGCGGCGAAGTCGCGGGCGAGCCCCAGGGCGTGGGCGATCCCGAGCGGCGCCGGCTGGCGGAGGTAGGTGAATCGCGCGCCGAACGCCGAGCCGTCGCCCGCGGCGGCCATCACCTGGTCGGCTGTGTCTCCCACCACGATGGCGACGTCCACGATGTCAGCTTCCACAATCTGGCGAAGGGCGAAGAAGAGCACCGGCGTGTTCCCGATGGGGAGGAGCTGCTTCGCGCCGGAATAGGTGAACGGGCGCAGGCGGCTCCCCTTGCCGCCCGCCAGCACGACTGCCTTCACGACGCGCGAGGATACGGGCCGATTCGCGGTCAAGCAACGCGCCGGGTACGATCGCGGCTCGTGCTGACCGTCCTCGTGAACGCGGTGTCAGTGCCTCCGCGACCGGCGGGCGCAGGCCGGTACGCTATCGAGCTCTTGCGGGCCCTCTCCGATACGGAGGGCGTGCGGGTGCTCGCTGCCGGTCCGCCGTGGCTGAGGGCCTACGGCATTCCTCTCGCCCTCGAAGCGCCGGCGGCGGGAGCCCCGGCGCGCACCGCTTGGGAACTTTCGGCCCTGCCCTGGCGCGTGCGGAAGATGGAGTACGACGTGTATCACGGCACCCACTTCACTGTTCCGCCCGGACTGGGAAGGCCGACGGTGGCCACCGTCCACGACCTCACCTTCTATCTGCTGCCGCGGCGATACGACGCCGTTCACCGGTGGTATTACCGCGTGCTCGCCGAGTCCGCCGCCCGAGCGGACCGCATCATCGTGCCATCACGGTCGGTGGCCGAGGCGTTCGCCGAGCGGTTCCCGCTGACCACCGGTCGCATCCGGGTGGTGCCCGAAGCGCCCTCGGCCGTGTTTCGGCCGGCGTCGGACGAAGAGGTCGCGGAGGCGCTCGCGCGGCACGGGGTCGAACCGCCGTACCTTCTCTGCGTCGGCACCGGGGAGCCGAACAAGCGGGCCGTCGATGCGGTGCGAGCGCTCCCCTTGCTCCTGGAGCAGGGGCTCGATTGCCGCCTAGCGCTGGCGGGCAATCCAGGTAGGCTGACCCTTCCGCTCGCGAGAGAAGCGGAGCGGCTGGGCGTCGGTGGCCGCGTCCGTTTCCTCGGCTACGTGACCGATGACGATCTCCGGGCGCTGTATACGGGCGCCGTGGCGCTCGTCTTTCCATCGCTCGTCGAAGGCTTCGGACTCCCGCCGCTCGAGGCGATGGCCTGCGGGACGCCGGTCATCAGCACGGATGCTCCGGCGATGAACGAGGTGCTCCGGGGCGCGGCCATCTTCGTGCCCCGCCGAAACCCGACTGCGATTGCCGAGGCCGCCGCCCGACTGCTGCGCGAGCCGTCCTGGCGCGAAGAATGGGCCGGACGCGCGCGCGACCACGCGGCAGCGTTCTCGTGGCAGCGAACGGCTGCGGAAACAGCGGCGGTGTACCGGGAGGTGGCAGGGCGATGAGCGCGGGCATCGTGGTGGTCACCTACCGGTGCAAGGACGAGGCCCTGGCCTGCCTCGCCTCGGTCGAGCGCCACGTTCCGCAACTGCTGCCGACGACCGTAGTGGTGGACAACGCCTCCGGCGACGGCACGCCGGAGGCCATCCGGAGGAGGTTCCCCGAGGTCCGAGTCGTCGAACACCGGCGGAACCTGGGGTTCGCAGCGGCGGCGAACGCCGGCATCGGCCTGCTGGATGAGAGCGAGGCGGTGCTCCTCCTGAACCCGGACGCCGCCCTCGCCGACGCTGGCCTCCCGGCCGCAGTGGCGTTCGCGAACGAGCACGAGGATATCGGTGTGCTCGGGCTGCGCGTCGAAAACCCCGATGGCAGCGTGCAGCTTTCGTGCCGCCGCTTCCCAAGCCACCGAACGGCGCTGTTCAACCGCCACTCCTTCATCACCCGTCTCCTTCCCACCAACCGCTGGTCGCGCGACTACCTGATGAGCGATTGGGACCACAACGAGGTGCGGGACGTGGATTGGGTCTCGGGTGCGGCGATGCTCATCCACCGGCGGGCGCTCGAGCGGGTGGGCGTCCTCGACCCCGGCTTCTTCTTCAGCATCGAAGACGTGGACTACTGCCGGCGGGTTTGGAACGCGGGCCTCCGGGTGGTGTACTGGCCCCACGCGCGAGTCGTGCACCACATCGGGAGAAGCTCCGGCAAGGCGCCGATCCGGGCGATGGCGGCACACCACGCGGGAATGTGGCGGTACTACCGGAAGCACCAACGGGGCCCCTGGTGGCTCGACGTGGCCACCGCAGCCGGCATCGCCGCCCGCTTCGGGGTGCACCTCGCCGCCCACGCGGTTCGGGAAGGGCGAAGACGCTGGCGCTCCGGCTCAGGAGGCTTCGCGGGGGCCGAGGTCGGCCGAACGCCGTAGCCGCCACGAGAGGACGCGGCGCGAGTTCCAGAAGGTCGAGGCGTAGCCGAGGAGCACGATGAGGCCCACGGTGAAGGCGACGACGGCCCCGCCGACAACCGCCGAGCCGGCGGCCTTGTACCACTGGTGAAGTCCGAGCGCGGCGGCGCAGAAGATCGCCGTCAGCCCATAGATGACGAGGGCGACCAGCGACGAATCGCCGACGAGCCGGGCTATCCGGTCGTGTACGTGGTCCTGGTCCGGCTCGAAGGGGTTCCGCCGGTCGAGGAATCGGCGGAGGAAGGCCACACCGGTGTCGAGGATGGGAAGTCCGAGCGCGACGAGAGGGATGTAGAGCGGCACACGGCCGGTGCTGTCGACGAACCCGGCTATGCTCAAGGCTCCGAGGGAGAAGCCGAGGAAGTAGGCACCCGAATCGCCGAGGAAGCGCCGCGCCCGTGGGAAGTTGAACGGGAGGAACCCGGCGGCAGCACCGGCCAGCGCGGCGAAGAGCATGGCGATGAGGTCGTGGCCGAGGTCCCAGGCCACGTAGCTCATGGTGGCCGAGGCGAGGATCGCGACCCCCGCGGCGATCCCGTCCCGCCCGTCGATGAGGTTCATGGCGTTCGTGACGAGGACGAGCCAGAAGACCGTCACGAACGGGTCGGCGGGACCGAGGTGCAACACCGACCCGGTGGGCAGGGTTAGTTCGCCGACCCGGAAGCCTACGCCCCAAAGAGCAGCCGCTGCGCACACCTGGGCGCCCAGCTTTAGCCACCAGGGTCGGTCGCGGAAATCGTCCCAAGCGCCCACGGCGAAGACGACGCCGCCGCAGAGGGCAAGGCCTACGTACGGCACCCAGTCCTCCGTCACGAAGCGCCGGGCCTCCGCCGAGACGAGCGCCGCACCGGCAGGGGCGATGAGGAAGGCGGCGGCGATGGCGAAGCCCCCGATCCGAGGGATGGCCACCGGGCCCACATGCCGGCCCTGCTTGGTCGGGAGTTCGAGGAGCGCGGTAACCGGGAGCGCCACGGCCGCGGCGATAAAGAACGTGGCGAGTTCCGGGGTCATCTCCACTCCCGACGTCGTCTGATGCGGGGAAGATACCGCGGAATCGGCTCTGCCGCGAGCCGCAATCGGCCGCGATACTGGGAAGGCGACTATGCTGACGAACGCCGCCGCTTCGCACGCCGAACCGGAGCCTTGCGGGTGGCCCATCGACCTCGCCGACGCGGGCTTGCGGTGGCGAGGACGGCTCTGGGTCGCCGGCGCCCACGCCCTCGGTGGCCAAGCCCTGGACGGCGTCGTCGACCAGGGTGCCTGGGTCCTCGACTGCGCGGGGCTGGTGAAGGAACGGTGGGAGGCCCGAGCGGGGCGATTCGCGCAGCATGTCTTCGAGGATCTGGAGCGGGTCCCCTCGGGCTTCGAGCGGCTCCTGGACCTCTGCCGTGCCTGGGCGGCGGACCTCCTCCGGGAGCAGCCGCCTCACCTGGTCGTGACCTGCGCCCACGGGATGAACCGGAGCGCGCTCGCAGCGGGGCTCATCCTGCGCGAAGCCGGCCTTTCGCCGGCAGAGGCCGTGACACGCATCCGAGCCGCCCGCCCCGGTGCCCTGAACAACCGCGTGTTCGAGTCGCTGCTCCTCGCGTCAGGATGAGTCGCCGCCTTCCTCGGGGCCGCCGCGCCCGGCGAGGAGGTCGGGGCGCCGCTGCTGCGTGCGCAGAAGCCGCTGCTGCTTCCGCCACTCGGCGATGCGAGCATGGTGACCGCTCAGAAGGACCTCCGGCACACGCCAGCCCTTGTACTCCGCTGGGCGAGTGTATTGGGGATGCTCGAGCAATCCGTCGGCGAAGGACTCGTCGAGGGAGGAGGCATCGTCGCCGAGCGCACCCGGAATGTGCCTGGTCACCGCATCGATGAGGACCATGGCGGGGAGCTCACCACCGGTGAGGACGTAGTCGCCAATCGAGATTTCGCGGTCGACGCAGTGCTCGATGAATCGCTCGTCCACTCCTTCGTACCGACCGCACACAAGGATGAGCCGCGGCTCGCGGGCCAGCTCGCGGACGATGCGGTCGTTCAACCGTTCGCCCTGAGGGGAGAGGTAGATCACGAGCCCACGGGGCTCGGCCATCCCCTGGACCGCTTCGAGAGCGCGGTCGAGGACGTCGACGCGCATCACCATGCCGTGGCCGCCGCCGAACGGGTAATCGTCGACGGTTCGGTGCTTATCGAGGGCCCAATCGCGGATGTTGTGGACGTGGAGGTCGAGGATTCCCCGCTCCCTGGCCCGCTTGATGATCGATATGTCGAGTGGGCCGGTGAAGGCTTCGGGAAAGAGGGTGAGAACGTCGACTCTCATGGCGCCCGGACATCGTGGTCGACCGGGCCGGCGAGGAGCTCGGCCGCGTGGTCGAGGAGAGGGAGTAGCACGGCGAGCCCATCCTCCACCGCCTTGGGGCTGCCTGGCAGGTTCACGATGAGCGTGCGACCCCGGATGACGGCCACGCCGCGGGAGAGGGCGGCGTACGGGGTGTGGCGAAGGCCCTCGAGGGCGATCGCGAGCGGGAGAGCCGGGACGAGACGCTCCGCGACCTCGAGGGTCGCCTCGGGTGTGACATCGCGGGGGGTGAGCCCGGTTCCCCCCGTGGTAATGACCACGTCACACCCGCCGGCGTCGCACCACTGACGGAGCAGGGCAGCGATCGCCTCCCGTTCGTCGGGCAGCACGCTCCGCGCCACGACGTGGTGCCCGGCAGCCGCGAGCCGCTCGGCGAGCAGATCCCCTGAGCGGTCAGTCCTGGTTCCGGCGGCCGCGGAATCGGAGACGGTGAGGACGGCGACGCGTGCCACGTCTCCATGGTACGGCGGGGCGGCGTGGTCGGCGGGAGTGAAATTCATTGCGGGGATGTATTGACACCTCGGGTGGGCGACGCTAGAGTCCCGGTGTGGAGTTGTGGGGAGAAATGGGGAATCACCCCATGCAAGTGGCAGAGACACCCTCCCACGCTCCTCCTGGAAGCGAGGGCGAATGAGGCATGCGGTTTCGGGGCCGGTTCGAGTACACGGTGGACGACAAGGCGAGGGTCGCCTTGCCGCCCCGCTACCGTGCCGCCTTCGAGGCAGGCGCGGTGCTCCTTCCCGGCGCCGAGCCGTGCATCCAGGTGTACACGCAGGAGGGCTTCGACCAGCGGGCGGCGGTCATCGAGCGCCTGCCGTTCGAGACCGCCGAAGGACGGCTGGCGCGTCGCGCCTTCTGGGGGTCGGCCTTCGACGTGGCCAAGGACGCGCAAGGCCGCATCCTGCTTCCGGAGAAGCTGCTGCAGCACGCCGGGATTCGGCGAGGGGCGGAGGTGGTGATCGTCGGCGTGAACGAGTGCCTCGAGATTTGGGACCGCGAGCGTTGGGAGGAGCAGGAGGCACAGCAGTGGGCGGCGATCCCGGCCGTGATGGAGCGGACCGCGCAGCGGGGCGAGGGGGGCTAACGTGGCAGTGATGACGCAGCCGCCCGTGCACGTCCCGGTGATGAGGGAGGAGGTGCTCCGGTTCCTCGACGTTCGTCCCGGAGGCCGCTACATCGACGCGACCCTCGGGTTGGGCGGCCATGCCGAGGCGATCCTGCGGGCGAGCGCGCCCGATGGGGAGCTGCTCGGCATCGACCAGGACCCCGAGGCGCTGGAGTTCGCGCGCACGAGGTTGGCGCCGTTTGGGAGGCGGGCCAACCTCGTGCACGGGAACTTCCGCGACCTCGGGGCGATCGCCCGGGCATACGGGTTCGAGGGGGTCGACGGCATCCTCTTCGACTTGGGGGTGTCGTCGCTCCAGCTCGGCGAAGCCAAGCGGGGGTTCGCCTTCGGGCTCGAGGGGCCCCTCGACATGCGGATGGACCCTTCGAGCGGGGGTCTGACAGCAGCGGACATCGTCAACACGTGGAGCGAGACGGAACTCGCCGACGTGCTCGCTCGCTACGGCGAGGTGCGCGGTGCACGCCAGATCGCCCGGGCGATCATCCGGGCGAGGCCGCTGCGCACCACCTGGGAGCTTGCCAGAGCCGTCGAGCAGGCTGTGGGGAGCGCGAGAGGCCAAACCAAAATCCACCCCGCCACCAAGGTCTTTCTCGCGCTTCGGATTTGCGTCAACGGTGAACTCGACAGCCTTGACGCAGCCCTTCCGCAAGCCCACAGCCTGCTCGGCTTTGGGCCAGACGGCCGCCACGGCGGCCGCCTGGTTATCATCGCATTTCACTCGCTGGAAGACCGGTTGGTGAAGCAGTACTTCCAGCGAGAGTCACGGGACTGTCTCTGTCCGCCTGGGCTGCCCGTGTGCCGGTGCGGTCATCGGGCCACGCTCCGGGTGCTCACCCCGAGAGCCGTGCGTCCGAGCGCCGAGGAGATAGCGCGAAACCCGCGCGCGCGCAGCGCCGTGCTGCGTGCGGCCGAGCGGCTCCCGGAGCAGCGCGAGTCCGGCGTTGTCGGAGGGGCGTGATGGCTTCTCTGGGCCGGCCGATCGCCCAGGGTGGTACCGCGGGGGCACGACGCCAGGGGCTACGCCTCCCGGCGGTGAACTGGTGGCTGGTGGCGGCCATCGCCGTCTTCGCCATCGGCGCAGCCCTCCCCGTTCTGCAGAGCAGCGCGACCACGAGCCGCGGCTTCGACATTCGCGCCGTCGAACAGCGCCAGGCGGAGCTGCGGGGCGAGATCGCCACCCTCGAAGCCCAGATCGCCGCCCAGAGCTCGCTGGAGCGGGTCCGGCAGCGGGCCGAAGCGATGGGCCTGCGCCCATCGAGCGAGCCGATCGTCGTAAGTGTGGACGTCCCGGGCCCTGAGCCCGCGAGGATTCCGGCCGAGTATCTCCCCGAGGCCGTTCCGACCCCGGAGCGGCCCGACTCGTGGTGGCGGTCGCTGCTGAAGTGGCTGCCCCTGCCGGAGTAGGACACCGCCGGGGGCTCACCGCCACCCGGCAGGAGGCGCGTTCGGAATGGCGTTCGAACCGGCGCAGCGCACTGGCCGCGTCTGGCTGCCCGCAGCCGGCTTCGGGCTGTTCGGGCTGCTCGTGCTGGCGCGGCTCGTACAGCTCCAGGTGCTCGACCACCCGGAGTTCGCAGCGAAGGCCGCTTCCGAAATGGTGGCCGCCGACACGCTGTACGCTCGCCGAGGCGCCATCCTCGACCGCAACGGCCACCCCCTGGCCCTGACCGTGGACACATGGGACGTGTACGTGAGCGCCCGCGCCTGGCGGAACGAATCCGCCGCCGTGCGCGCGTCCGAAGCGCTGGCGAAGGCGATCGGCGGCGATGCCTTCACCATCCGCCAGCGCGTCCGCGAGCACGAGTCGGGGGACATCCTGGTGGCGCGGGACATCCCGTTCGAAGTCGGGCGCGAGCTGGAGCGCCAAGGCATCCCCGGCGTGACGCTGCTGCCGAACATCGGCCGAGCTCATCCAGAGGGCGACCTGGGAGCGTCGGTCATCGGCTTCATCGGAGCGGACAACAGCGGCCTGGCGGGCATCGAAGCCGCACTCGATTCCCTCCTCGGCGGAACGCCCGGCCGCGCGATCTTCGAACGGGACAGCGCGGGCCGGCCGATTCCTCTCGGACGGTACGTGGCCCGTCAGCCCGTGCCCGGCGCGGACGTGGTGCTCACCATCGACCGGCGGCTCCAGGAGCTCGCGGAGCGGGAGCTGCGCAACGCCATCGAGGAGCACCGGGCGACGGGAGGGGCGCTCATCATCATGGACCCGAACACCGGCGAGATCCTGGCCCTCGCCTCGGAACCGTCCTTCCGCTACTCCACGCTCGACCTCTCCCGCGAGGACCAGCTCGAGCTGTTACGGAACCGGGCCGTCACCGACCTCTACGAGCCCGGGAGCGTGATGAAGGTTATCACCGCGGCAGCGGCACTCGATGCGGGGGTCGTGACCCCCAATACGTCGTACGTGGACACGGGCGTCGCCTGGGTCGCCGGGGTGCCGATTCGGAACTGGGACTACAACGTCTACGGGACGCAGACGATGACCGGCGTGCTCCAGCACAGCATCAACACCGGCGCGATCTTCATGGCGGAACGCTTGGGCGCGGAGCGGTTCCACCAGTACCTCGACGCCTTCGGCTTCGGTCGCCGCACGGGCGTCGAGCTGCAAGGGGAGACGCCCGGCATCTTCCGCCGCCCATCGGACCCCGATTGGTCGCCCGTCGACCTCGCCACACAGTCCTTCGGACAAGCCATCAGCGTCACGCCGCTACAGATGGCCGTCGCCTTCGCCGCCGCCATCAACGGGGGGAGGCTGCTGGAACCGCACGTCGTCAGGGGATACGTGCTCCCCGACGGCACGTGGCGCCCGGTCGAGCCGAAGGTTATCGACCAGGCGATATCGCCTCAGACGAGCGCCACGTTGCGGCAGATGCTCGGCGCCGTCGTCGACCCCGGTTGGTACCACCCGGCCAACCCCCGGTACTACACGGCGGGCGGCAAATCGGGAACGGCGAACGTTCCCGTCGTGAACGGGTACAACGACCGCCAGATCGCTTCGTTCGTGGGCTTTGCGCCGCTCCAGAATCCCCGCATCCTCGTGATGGTGAAACTCGACGATAATGCCGACCTCCAGACGGGCACCCAAGCGGCAGGCCCCGTGTTCGCGCGCGTCGTCGACGAGGCGCTCCGCTACCTCGGCGTGCCGCCCGAGAAGGAGCCGGAGGGAGGCCGATGACGGACCACTTGCAGACCGACTTCGTGCGCGATGTCCTCTCGGCAGCGGGGGCGGAGGTCCGCTTCGGCGGGAGCGCCGACATCCGCGACGGTGTGGCCGATTCGCGCCAGGCGAAGCCTGGCGACCTGTTCGCCGCCTTCCGGGGCGAGCATCTCGACGGGAACGAATTCGTCGCCGACGCCCTCGAGCGGGGAGCGACCGCGGTCGTGTGCGAGCGTGCCGATGCCCTATCGCCGCCGGGACGCACCGTAGCCATCGCGCCCGACACGCGCGCCGCCATGGCAGCGCTTGCGCAGGCCTGGCGTCGGGCGTGCGGCGTCACGGTCGTGGGGATCACCGGAACGGTGGGCAAGACCTCCGCCAAGGAGCTCACTGCCGCGACGCTTGCCGGGCGGTTCCGCACCCATCGGAGCAAGGAGAACTTCAACTCGTACGAGGGACTCCCCCTGGCGCTCATGAGTCTGCGCCGGGACCACGAGGTGTCGGTGCTGGAGATGGCCATGGACCGCCGGGGTGAGATTGCCCAGCTCTGCGGGATCGCCGAACCGCGCATCGGTGCCGTGCTCAACATCGGGGTGACCCACGCCGAGAAGGTGGGCACCATCGACGACATCGCCCGGGAGAAGCTGTCGCTCGTCCGCTCCTTGCCGCCTGACGGGATCGCTCTCCTGAACGCCGACGACCCCCGGGTCGCGGCGGCACGGGAATCGCTGGCGTGCCGCGTGATCACCTTCGGCACCGGCTCCGAAGCCGACCTCCGCGCCGTTGCCGTGCGCGACCTCGGGCTCGAAGGCGTGGGGTTCGAGGTCCGCTTCGGAGGACAATGTGCGGCGGCACGCTCGCCGTTGCCGGGAGTTCACACGCTCGCGGCGGCCCTCACCGCCCTGGGCGTGTGCCTCGCCCTCGGCCTCAGCCTCTCGGAGGGTGCCGCGCTTCTGGGACGCGCGCGGCCTCCTGGGCGCATGGTGCCCCGCCGGGGGCGAGGCGGCTGGCTCATCCTCGACGACCGGTACAACGCCAGCCCGGCCTCGATGGAAGGAGCGCTCCGTTTCCTGGCGGCCCGCGAGGGCCGGCGCATCGCCTTCCTGGGCGGAATGGCCGAGCTCGGGGTCTACTCCGAATCGGAGCACCGTCGCATCGGTCGCGTCGCCGCCGAGTGCTGCGACCTGCTGGTAGCCTCCGGCGAGCTCGCCAGGCCGCTCGCCGACGAGGCGGAGCTGGCCGGTGCCCAGGTGGTGTGGTTCGCCAGCAAGGAGGAGGCGGCGGCGTGGCTCGCGCCGAAGCTCCGCTCCGGCGACGTCGTGCTGGTGAAGGCGTCGCGCGGCCAGGCGTTCGAGACCGTCATCCCCCGACTGGAGGAAGGCGCGTGATCCACGCCCTCATCTCGGGTGCAATCGCCTTCCTCGTATCCGTAGCGCTCGGTTGGCCTATCGTGCGCTACCTGCGGGAGCGGGGAATCGGCAAAGAAATCAGCGAGTACCAACCCGCCACGCATCAGAAGAAGGCCGGGACTCCGACCTTCGGCGGTTTCATCATCTGGGTCCCGACCTTCCTGGTCGCGGCCGTCGCCGTCGACTGGTGGAACCACCGCTCGATCCTGTTGCCCGTGGCGATGATCAGCGCCACCGGTGCGGCCGGGTTCATCGACGATTTGGGCAGCCTGCGGGGTCGCCGCTGGGGCCGAGGGCTCTCCTGGCGGTTCAAGCTCGCGTATCTGACGCTGCTTGGCGGCGCCGCTTCGTGGTTGCTCTACGACCAGATCGGCGTGGAGTCGATCAACGTACCCTGGCTGGGACAGTACGCCCTGGGCCCGGCGTATATAGCCATCGCCCTGGCCACCATCGTGGCGACCACCAGCGCGGTCGCGGTCACGGATGGGCTCGACGCCCTCGCCGGCGGGACGACCCTCATCGCCTTCGTGGCGTACGGCATCATCGCCTTCGCCCAGGGCCAGGAGTTCGTCGCTACCTTCGCCATGATCGTCGCCGGGGCGAACCTCGGCTTCCTGTGGTACAACGCCCACCCGGCGCAAATCATCATGGGCGACACGGGCGCCCTGGCGCTGGGTTCGAGCCTGGCCATCGTCGCGCTCATGACGGGCCATTGGCTCCTCCTGCCGGTCATCGGTGTCGTCTTCGTGGCCGAAGCGGCAAGCAACCTCATCCAGATTTCCTACTTCAAGCTCACCGGGGGGAGGCGCGTCTTCCGCCGGGCCCCCCTCCACCACCACTTCGAAGAGATCGGCTGGGCCGAGACGCAGATCGTCACGCGATTCTGGGTTGTGGCGATCGCGGCGGCTTTCCTCGGCGTGGCCCTCGCGCTGGCGGTGCCAGAATGATGACGGGCGAACGGACATCGCTGGAGCGGCTGCTAGCCGACCTTCAAGGACGGCGAGTCGTCGTGTACTCCCTCGGCATCGAGGGGCGCGACCTCGCCCGTTGGCTCCTGGCGCGCGGAGCTCGGGTGACGATGTCGGACACCCGCACGGCGGAGCAGCTCGAAGCCGCCGGAGCGGAGCCGCCGCCCGGCATCGAGCGCGCGGTCATCGGCCAACCACTCGTCGACCCCGAGGGGTTCGACCTCGTCGCGGTCTCCCAATCCGTCCTGCGGTCCGACCGCGCTATCGAGCGTGCAAGGAAACTCGGCATCCCGGTCATCTCCCAGATGCAGCTCCTCTTGCGGTTGGCGCCGCCGCGTCGCGTCATCGGCATCACGGGCTCGAGCGGGAAATCGACCACAACCGCTCTCGTCGGGGAGATCGCGCGCCGTAGCCGGTCGACGGTGCTCGTCGGCGGGAACCTCGGTGAACCCTTGCTCGAGCGGATTGAAGCGTCGCCGCTCGACGCCGACGTGGTCCTGGAAATCAGCCACACCCAGCTCCAGTACACGGACCGGTCCCCGGCCATCGCAGCGGTGACGAACGTGACGCCGAACCACCTCGACCAGTTCACTTGGGAGGAGTACGTCGAGCTGAAGCGTCACATCGCCGTTTTCCAGAGCCGCGACGATGTCGCCATCCTCAACGCCGACGACCCCGTGAGCTCGGCCTTCGCCGGGACGTACGCCAGCAGCGTGTGGTGGACGTCCGTGCGGGGCCCTGTGCGCGGCCCGGGCGCCTGGTGCGCCGAAGGGGAGATCGTCGTGCGCACGGAGGACGGCAGCGTTCAGCCGATCGTTCCTGCCAGCGAGCTCCGGCTCCGCGGCGCCCACAACCTGGCGAACGCCGTGATGGCGGCGGCTATCGCCGCCGCAGCGGGATATCGGGCCGAGGCAACGGCGGATGTGCTCCGAACGTTCCGCGGGCTTCCCCACCGGCTGCAGGTGGTGGGGATGGTGAGAGGTGCACGCTTCGTGGACGACAGCATCGCCACCACGCCCGAGCGCACCATCGCCGCCATCCGGTCGTTCGCGGGGCCGGTCGTGCTGCTGCTCGGTGGCCGAGAGAAGCATTTGCCGCTGGAGGGGCTGCGCAGCGAGGCGGCGGCGCGCTGCCGCGCCGCCGTTTGCTTCGGCGAAGCAGGGCCGCTCTTCGCCGAGGCGCTTCGCGGAGCGCTGCCGACCGAGGTCGCTCCAGACCTCCCCTCCGCGGTGGAGCGGGCAGCGGCCATCGCCCGGCCGGGAGACACCGTTCTCCTTTCGCCGGCGGCGACGAGCTTCGACGCCTACCCGAACTTCGCGGCCCGCGGCGACGCCTTCGCGGCCTTGGTCCGCGCGCTCCCGGGCTTCGAGGAGGTCGAGGAATGACCGCCATCGAGCGGACAGGCGAGTGGCGTCCGGGCCGACCCGAATATGCCATCGTGGTGGTGGCGGGCGTCCTCACCGCCCTGGGGCTGGTGATGGTCTACAGCTCCAGCTTCGTCATCGGGCTCGCCCGCTTCGGCGACGGCCAGTACTACGCCGTTCGCCAGGCGATGTGGGCAGCGCTCGGCCTCGTGCTCATGGTGGCAGCGATGCGTACCGATTACCGCGTCTACCGGACGCTGGCACTGCCGATCATGGGCGGCACGATTGCGGCGCTGCTGGCCGTCCTGCTGGCGGGCCAGGAGGCGGGCGGAGCGAAGCGCTGGCTCGGCTTCGGCGAGTTCTCGGTCCAGCCGGCGGAATTCGCCAAGTTGACGGTGATCATCTACGTGGCCGCTTGGCTGGCTGCGAAAGGCAGCAGCATCCGCAGCATGCAGAACGGACTGCTGCCGTTCGTGTTCATCGTCGGCGGGGTCGGCGTGCTCATCATGATGCAGCCGAACCTGGGTACCACCGCCATCATCGTCATCACCACCGTGGTGATGTTCTGGGTGGCGGGCGCCACGCTGGCGCAGATGGCTACCCTCGGCGCGACCGTCGTTGCGGCCTTGGCGTTCTTGGCCACCACCGAGGGATACCGAATGAACCGCATCCTGGCGTTCCTCGACGCGGAGCGGGACCCGCTCGGCCACGGCTTCCAGACGCTGCAAGCGCTCATCGCCCTCGGCAACGGCGGGCCCACAGGCGTCGGGCTGGGCGCCAGCCGCGGGAAGTTCTTCTACATCCCCGAAAGCCACACCGACGGCGTCTTCGCCGTGCTCGGGGAGGAGCTCGGCCTGGTGGGCACGGCGAGCGTGCTCCTGCTCCTGCTCCTGCTGATGGTGTTGGGGTACCAGGCTGCCCGTCGCGCCCGGGACCAGTTCGGGCTGCTGGTGGCGACGGGCATCACGACGTGGCTCACGGCGCAGGCGCTGGTGAACATCGGCGGCATCGTGCGGCTCATCCCTCTCACAGGAGTCCCGCTCCCGTTCCTCAGCTACGGAGGAAGTGCCCTGGCCGCCGAGCTGCTCGCGCTCGGCGTGCTCGTGAACATCTCCCGCTTCGGCCGCGACCGCGGAGGATACCTCGACCGCGAGCACGAGCCGACATCGCGGCGGCAGGTCATCAGGAGGCGCCCCGGATGAGGGTCGCGCTGGCGGCTGGCGGCACCGGCGGCCACATCCTCCCCGCAGCGGCGGTGTGGGAGGCGCTCCGCACCCTTCGGCCCGACGCCGAAGCCCGTTTCTTCGGGCCGGACGACCGCGGCGAGCGAGCGCTCGCGGAGCGTACCGGCCTCGCCTTCGAACGGGTGCCGGCAGCGCCGGTGCGAGGCCGGCGCCCGGTAGCGCTGGCCCGCAATCTGCTCACCGTCGCGAAGGGGACGGCGACCGCCGCCGCTGCCCTTTGGCGGTTCGACCCCCACGTCGTCTTCAGCACAGGCGGCTACGGGAGCTTCCCGACAGCCCTCGCCGCCCGCCTCCTCCGTCGGCCGCTGGTCGTCTACCTGCCCGACGTCGAGCCCGGACTCGCCGTACGTGTGGAGCGATGGCTGGCAACTCGCATCGCGACCGCGACCGAGGCAGCGTTGCGCCACCTGCCGGCGAAGAAGACGCGGGTGACAGGCTACCCGGTGCGGGCTGCGTTCTTCGCCTTCGACCGCGCTTCGGCTCGACGGGCGCTCGGCGTCGCCGAAGGAGAACGGGTGCTGCTCGTCGCTGGGGCCACGCAGGGAGCGCAGGCCATCAACCGCGCGGTGTTCGATGGCCTCGAGACGCTCTGCCGGGCTGCGTTCGTTTTCCACGTCACCGGCCCGCGCGACATCGAAGCCGCCCACGCCGCCCGGGAGGCGCTGCCTCCTGCACTCCGGCAGCGCTACCTGCCGGCATCGTACCGGGAGGACCTCCCAGTGGTGATGCGGGCCGCTGACCTGGCGGTGATGCGGGCCGGAGCATCCGTGCTCGGCGAGCTTCCGGCAGCGGCGCTCCCGGCGGTGCTCGTACCCGGGACGTATGCGGGCGGCCACCAGCGGGCGAACGCCCGATGGCTCGCCGAAGCCGGAGCGGCCGTCGTCCTCGAGGAGCGAGAGCTGGGGCGGCTCGTTCCCACCGTCCTCGAGCTGTTGGGGGACGAGGAGCGGCGCCGGGCGATGGCCTCGGCCGCCGCGAGGCTCGCCCGCCCGGACGCGGCCGAGGCCATCGCCCGGCTCGTGTTGGAGGTGGCGCGGCGATGAGCGAGCAGCAAGCCGTCCACGTGATGGGCATCGGGGGGATCCACATGTCGGCCATCGCGCTCCTGCTGCACGAGCGGGGCGTTCCGGTGAGCGGCTGTGACCTGCAAACCACCCAGCTCATCGAGAGGCTCGCCGCTCGCGGCATCCCCGTCACGCAGGGCCACGACCCCTCCCACGTCGAGGGCGTAACGATGCTAGTGCGCACCGCGGCGGTGCCGGACGACCATCCGGAGATCGCCGCCGCCTCCCGACGCGGAATCCCCGTTCGGGGACGGGCCGAGATGGTGGCCGAACTCATCGCCGGCAAACGGGTGGCGGCGGTCGCCGGCTCCCACGGGAAGACCACGACCTCGAGCCTCCTGGCCTTCCTCCTCCGGCAGGCGGGACGAACGCCCATGTACCTTCTCGGGGGCGAGTCCCGCGACCTCGGCAGCCACGCCGCCTGGGGCGGACCGGAGTGCGTCGTGGAGGCGGACGAATACAAGAACGCCTTCCTCGCCTACGAGCCCGCCGTCGCTGTCGTCACGAACGTCGAGCCGGACCACCTCGACTTTTTCCGAACAGAGGCCGCGTACCGCGAGGCCTTCACCGCCTTCGTGCGGCGGGTCCAACCGGGTGGGACGCTGATTTGGTGCGCCGACGATCCTGGCGCACGCGCCGCGGTGGAGGCGGCGGGGCGGGCTGATATCGCCAGTGAGGCGTACGGCTTCGACCCTTCGGCCCGCTGGCAAATCGGCGCGTTCCGGCCCGAGCCAACCGGCGCGCGCTTCACGCTCACGACGCCGGCGGGCGAGCGCATCGACTTCACCTGTCGGATTCCGGGGGAGCACTTCGCGCGCAATGTCGCAGCGGCCGTCGCAGCGGCCGCGGCCTTCGGCGTCGACCCGAGGGAGTGTGTGGCGTCCGTCGCTGCCTTCGCGGGGGCGAAGCGGCGGCTCGAGCTTCTCGGCGAGCGCGATGGCGTCCGCATCGTCGACGACTACGCGCACCACCCGGCCGAGGTGCGCGCCACGCTCACGGCTGCGCGACGGATGTTCCCGAACGCGAAGCTCATCGGCGTGCACCAGCCGCACACGTACTCCCGCATCGCCTACTTGTGGGAGTCGTGGCTCGACTGTTGGGACGGGCTCGACCTCCTCGTCGTCCTCGAGACGTACGCCGCGCGCGAGCAGCCGCGGCCTGGCCGGGGCGCCCGCGACCTGGCTGCCGCGATCCGACGGCCGCCCGCCCACTACGCGCCCGATTTCGAGACCGCGGCCAAGCTCGCCTGGTCCGTCGCGCGGCCGGGCGACGTCATCCTCACCATCGGGGCCGGAGACGTGTTCGAAGTGGGAAGGCGAATCCTGGAGGGCGCGCCGTGAGCACTTTCGAGGCTCTGGCACGAACCTTCGCGTCGTTCGGCGAGGTTCGCCTGAACGAACCCCTGGCCCGGCACACGACCTTCGGCATTGGCGGACCAGCCGACCTCTTCGTCACCGTTCGGAGCGCCGAGGCGCTCGCCGGCGCGATGGCAGCTGCCGCGCAGGAAGGCCTGCCGGTCTTCGTCCTCGGCAGCGGCTCGAACATCTTGGTGAGCGACAAGGGCATCCGAGGCATCGTCATCGACAACCGCGCCCGGGCCGAGCGGAGCGCCGGCGACTTCCGGTTTCGACTGGAGAGCGGTGTGCCCTTCGCTGCCTTCGCGCGCCGAGCCTGCCGCCAGGGTATCGCCGGGCTTGCCTGGGCCGTTGGGATCCCGGGGACGCTCGGCGGAGCGGTCGTCTACAACGCCGGAGCCTACGGCGGCTGCCTGGCCGACGTGCTCACGGCCGTCCGCATCTACGCCCCAGGTGAAGGCGAGGATTGGGTGCCGGCCGAGCGGCTGGGCCTGGTGTATCGCGGCAGCGTGTTCACGCGCGGGGCGTTCGCGGGAAAGGCCGTTCTCGAGGTGGAGCTGGCGCTCGAACCGGGGGACGCACGCGAGCTCACCGCCCTCGCCGCCGAGTACGACCGCCGGCGGCTGGCAGCGCAGCCCCGGGGCCGGAACGCCGGTTCCATGTTCAAGAACCCGGCGAACGCCCCCGCCTGGAAGCTCATCGAGGCCGTGGGCCTTCGGGGCATGCGGCGCGGCGACGCGGCGATCTCCGAACGGCACTGCAACTTCTTCGTCAACCTGGGCCAGGCCACGGCAGCGGACGTCGCCTGGCTCGTGGAGGAGGCCGAGCGCCGGGTCTTCGAGCAGTTCGGTATTCGCCTCGAACGAGAAGTCGCCTTCGTGGGGGAGTGGGGATGAGGAGACGCGTCGCGGTGATCTTCGGCGGCAAGTCGGGCGAGCACGAAGTGAGCGTCGTGAGCGCCCGGAACGTGATGGCGGCTTTCGACCGTGAACGTTGGGAACCGGTGCCGTTCGGCATCTCGCGCGACGGCCGCTGGCTCACTCCCGAGGAGACTGCATCGCAGCTCGCGGCGGGCGTCCGCACCCTCCAGGGCGGCCATCCGCTGCCGGCAGCGGCGGAGGCGCTGGCCGAACTGGGCCGGTGCGACCTCGCCTTTCCCTTGGTGCACGGCACGTACGGCGAAGACGGGACGCTGCAAGGCTTTCTGGAGCTGTGCGGCCTGCCCTTCGCCGGCTGCGGCGTTGCCGCGAGCGCTATCGGCATGGACAAAGCGCTCATGAAACAGCTCTTCGAAGCGAACGGAATCCCTGTCCCCCGGTACGTCATCGTCCGGGCCTGGGAAGCGGAGGACACGGCGGCCGCCTGCGAGGCGGTGGAGCGGGCTATCGGCTACCCCTGCTTCGTGAAGCCGGCGAACGGAGGGTCCAGCGTGGGCGTGAGCCTGGTCCGCTCTCGGGAGGAGCTGCCGGAGGCGTTCCGGGCCGCTTTCGCCTACGGAGAGACAGCCCTCGTGGAGGAGCGTATCGCCGGGCAGGAGGTGGAGTGCTCCCTGCTCGGCGACATCGACCCGCAAGCGAGTCTTCCCGGCGAGATCGTTCCCGACCGGGAGTTCTACGACTACGAGAGCAAGTACGCGCCCGATTCGAAATCCGAGCTCCACATCCCTGCCCGCGTTTCGCCCGCGGTCGCAGAGCGCGTGCGCGAGCTGGCCGTGAGGATGTTCCGGGCCATCGGCGGTGAGGGGTACGCGCGGGCGGACTTCTTCGTGCGGGGCGAGGAGGTCTTCGCGAACGAGATCAACACGATTCCGGGTTTCACGAACATCAGCATGTTCCCGAAGCTCTGGGAGGCGTCGGGAATTCCGTACACCCAGCTCATCAGCCGAATCCTCGAGCTGGCGCTCGCGCGCCACGAACGGAGGCGGCGATGATCGTGCGGCGCCAGGGCGGACCGAACCGAAGCTGGCCGCGACGCATCGTTCGGCGCACGCGCCCCGCCGTCGGCCAGCGGCGCCCCCGGGCTATCGTCCGCCGCACCCCGACGGAGCCGCCCTCCAACCCGCCCTCCCCGCGAGCGCTGCCTCGGTGGGCGGCAGCGGCCGCGGCTACCGTGGCCGCCGCTGCACTCGCCTGGGGCGGCTGGTGGCTCTGGCACTCGCCCTTGGTCGAAATCGCGGACGTCGAGGTCGTGGGGGCGCGCCGCCTCTCCCCCGAGACGATTGCCGACCGAAGCGGGCTCCGAGGGGAGAACATCTTCACGGTCGACCTCGCGGCCGCCCAGGACGCTATCCTCACGCTCCCCCTCGTCGGCGCCGTGCGGGTCGAGCGGGCCTGGCCCCGCGGGGTCCGTATCCTCATCGAAGAGCGCGCTCCCTGGGGCACGTGGGAGCAAGCGGGCTTCCGCTACACCATCGACCGCGAGGGCGTGGTCCTCGGTACGATGCCGCCCCCCGAAGGGGCGCTCGTCATCCGCAGCTCCCAGCCTGGAACCCTCCGCGTGGGCGACCGGGTCGACCCGGAAGCGGTCCAGGCGGCTGCCGCCCTGGCCGATCTGCTACCGGGGAAGCTCGGGGTCCGCGTTGCCGAGGTGGCTTTCGAAGCGGGGAAGGGCGTCGTCGTGACGACCGCGGAGGGCACGCGGGCCTACTTCGGCGATTCGAGCGGGCTCGATTACAAGGTGGCCGTGTGGGCAGCGGTCGCACGCGAAGCGGCCGAGCGGGGAATCCAGTACTCGGTCATCGACCTGCGCTTCGGCAACCGGCCGGTGGTGCAGTGACGGTGCGAGGAGGACATGCGATGCGACGACGGAACACGGTAGCAGCCATCGACGTGGGCACGACGAAGGTGGCCGTCATCGTGAGCGACCTCGGCGAGCGTGGAGAGCTCCGCGTGCTGGGCTTCGGGGTCGCGCCGGCGAGCGGGCTGTCGAGAGGGGTCATCGACAACATCCAGTCGGCCCGGCAGGCGATCGCGACCGCGGTGGAGAAGGCGGAGCAGTCGTGCGGGATGCGCATCCTGAGCGCGGTCGTCGGGATCTCGGGGGCCCACATCGCCTCGCAGAACAATCGGGGAATCATCGCCATCCCCGACCGCAGCCGACCCATCTCCGTCGACGACCGGGCAAGGGTGCTGGAGGCGGCGGGGCAGATCGCCATCCCCACGAACCGGCAGATCCTGCACGTGATTCCGCGGGGGTACTGGGTGGAGGGTACCGACCCGGTGAGCGACCCCGTGGGGATGTACGGAAGCCGTCTCGACGCGGAGACCCACATCATCACCGCGGCCACATCGGCGGTGCAGAACCTCACCAAGTGCGTGGAGGGCGCGGGCGTCCAGGTGGACGAGGTCATCGTCGAGCCGCTCGCCTCGGCTGCTTGCGTGCTCACCGAGCAGGAGCGGCTGCAGGGCGCCGCCGTAGTGGACATCGGCGGGGGCACGACGTCGATCGCCGTGTACGACGAAGGCGCGGTGGCCCACACCGCCTGCCTTCCCATCGCGGGCTCCCATCTGACCCACGACCTCGCCCGCGTGCTGCGCTGCCCGTGGGAGAGCGCGGAACGGGTGAAGTGCGAGCGCGGCGCCGCCTGGGTGATGCCCGACCTCGAGCACGAAACGGTGGAGATCGCGGCCTTCGGCACGCAGTCCCAGAAGATCGTGCCGCTACGACACGTGTGCGAAATCCTCCAGGCCCGCAGCGAAGAGATCCTCGAGATGGTGGCCATCGAGCTGAAGCGGGCCGGTTACTTCGACCGCATCGCCGCGGGGCTCGTGCTCACGGGAGGTGGAGCGCAGCTCCGCGGGCTGGCGGAACTGGCCGAGGCGCGGCTCGGGATCCCCGCCCGCGTGGGTCGCCCGGAGGGGTACACGGGGCTGCGGGACCTCATCGGTACGCCGGCCTTCGCCACCGCCATCGGCTTGGCGGCGTTCGCGCTCGCCGAACGCGAACACGCCGCCGAACCAGTCGCGAGCTTCGAGATGCCCGGGACGGGCATCTTCAAGCGCTTGCTGTCGTTGGGGCGGGCCCTCATGCCCCAGTAGACCACGCGAGGGAGGGATGCGTTTCGAAGAGTTCCGAAGCCGAGAACGTCACCGCCGATACCACACGGGAGGAGAGCCCATGAGCATCCGGTACGATTCGGACCTGCTGCCCGACATCAAGGTCGTTGGCGTCGGCGGGGGCGGCTGCAACGCCGTTACCCGCATGGTCCGCGCCAAAATCCCCGGCGTCACCTTCGTCGCCTGCAACACCGACGCCCAGGCGCTGATGTCCTGCGAGGCGACCACGAAGATCCGCATCGGTGAGAAACTGACCAAAGGCCTCGGCGTGGGCGGCGACCCGACCCGGGGCGAGCGCGCTGCCGACGAGAGCCGCGACGAGCTGTACGAGCTCCTGCGCGGGACGGAGATGGTGTTCGTGACGGCGGGGATGGGCGGCGGAACGGGTACCGGCGCTGCCCCGGTGGTCGCCGAAATCGCCAAGGACTGCGGCGCGCTCACCATCGGGGTGGTGACGAAGCCGTTCCCCTGGGAAGGCGCCCGCCGCATGAAGCAGGCGGAGGAGGGCATCGCCCGGCTCCGCGACAAGGTGGATACGCTCATCGTCATCCCGAACGGACGGCTGCTGGAGATCTGCCCACCCGATGCGACCGTGGAGCAGGCCTTCGAGACCGCCGACGACGTCCTGCGCCAGGCCATCCAGTCGATCTCGAACATCATCAGCCAGAACGGCTCCATCAACCTCGATTTCAACGACGTCCGGGCGATCATGAGCGAGGCCGGGCCGGCCCTCCTGGCCGTCGGCAAGGGAAGCGGCGAGCAGCGGGCGATGGAGGCGGCCCGGGCAGCCACGCAGAGCCCGCTGCTGGACCAGTCGATCGAAGGGGCCACGAACGTGCTCTTCAACGTGACGCACAGCGGCAACCTCCAGCTTCGCGAGCTGGACATGGCCGCGCGCGTCATCGCCGAAGTCGTCGACCCTTCGGCCAACATCATCTTCGGCACGGTCGTCGACCCGCGTGTGGGCGACGAGGTGCACATCACCGTCATCGCTACCGGGTTCCCGCCGAAGCCGTCGCGGATGTACCCCGACCCGCAGGAGTCCGCCCGGCGGCTCACCGACTTCAACCTGCCCGGAGTGGCGACGCCCGAAGACGCTGAACTGCCCGCGTTCCTGAGGCGGAACATCCGCTCGCTCGGTGCGCTGAACCTCGGGGGCGAAGGGGCAGCAGCGAAACTGGCTGAAAGGAGGTAGCAGCCTAGCCGAGCGCGCCTATCAGGTCCGCAGGACCGAGCTTGCCTCAGGCAAGCGGGGGCTTGGTGCTTTGGGAGAGAGCATCAAGCCCTCTTTCTTCGTTCGGCGAGCCCAGCTACCCCGCCAGCCGCCACCTCGCTTTCAGCCGGACCCGTACAGTAGCACACCGTGGGCGATTCGCGCCAGCCCGGCGGATTGGGTGTCGTCACGCGCAGGCAGAACACGCCGCCGTTAAAAATACACCGGATCGACATAGACGCCGCGTTGGGCGGCGTCCTCGGGCACGGGAAGCTGTGGCGTCCAGAAGTCGAAGACTTCGATTCGCTCAGCGAGCCCTCGGAGGAGGCCTTCGAGAGGCGCCCCCGGCCAGGTGAAGACGCCGAGGCTATCGAAGCCGCGGCAGGCGAGCTCACCGGCCCAGGAGCGAAGGAGGAGGACCAGTTCCTCTTCGCCCCCGGGGAGACAGCCGTAGTCGAGGACCGCCGCCCCGCGCTGCTCCACGACGCTTCCGTCGAAGCGTCGGAGTCTGGTGACGATGCGCTCCCCTTGGAGCCACACGCCAACGACGGCCCGCTCCGTGCGCCACAGGTTCGGCCATCCGTACTGTGCAGGGTCACGCGCGAGCCTCCGGTGCAACCTCTCCGGAGTGGCAGGAACGAACATGTGCTCCCGACCGTGGAGGGCGTTCAGCATCGCCGCGATGTCGGTCGCATCGGCGGGAGCACACGGCCGACCGAAAGCCGGGCCGGCAATCGCCTCCGCACGGCAGTGGAGCCAAAGCGGCGTTACCGGCCAGCGATTCGGGGCGCGACGGGCGAATCCCTGGGATGGTCCGTTCGCCTGGGAGATGTACCAGTACTGCGTATCGAAGCGGCCTTCGTATCGCCGGGCCAGCTCGGCTGCCATGCGGTGACCGAGCCCCTGGCGCTGATGCTCGGGCGGAATGCGCGCGTGGTGGATGTAGAGCACCCGGCGGGGCACGTCGGCGATGACGGCGTCGTGGAGGGCCCCGCAGAAGACGCCGAGCGGCTCACCCTCTCGCTCGGCGATGAGCACGGTGACGTCCTCCTGGAGGCGCGCAGCGGCGAAGTAGTCGTCCCCTCGGTCGATGGTGAGCCACCCACCGCTGGTGAGGATGGGGCTGCGCCGCTCCAGGTCGCTGAGAACTGGTGCGTCGGCGAGCGTCGCCTCGCGAATGGTGATGCGGTCGCTCATGGCGCGTTCCTAGCGGGGCGGAGCATCCATCGGGCGTCCCGAGAGGTGCGCGGGGATCCATTCGAGGAGAAGGTCGAACAACTCGTCCTTCGCCTGGAAGAGCGAATGCCCCGCCTCGGCGTACAGCACCAGCCTCTTCGGCTCGGCCGCCCGGCGGTAGATCTCCTCGCTCGCCTCGTACGAAAGCACCGTGTCCTCCATACCGTGGACGAGGAGGAGCGGCTTCCCCAGTTGTTGAACCTCGCGGGTGCCGTACAGCTGCGAGGAGAGCGCAGCTACGGCGCGAACGATGGGAGCGAGCTGGCCGGCCTTGATGACGACAGCGCCGCCGAAGCTGTGTCCGACGAGGGCGACATCGAGGGCGCCGAGCCCCTTGAGGAAGGAGCAGCCTGCCAGCACGTCGAGCACGCACTCGTCGAACTCGTTCGGCCGGCGGTAGTCGAGGCGGAGCGTGGTGACGCCTCCCGCGGCGAGAGCTGGCGCGAGCCGGCGATAGATGGAATCGGCGGGGCCATCGAGGCCGCCCAGGGCCCCGGAAACGCAGACGACCGCACCGGTGCCCCCTTCCACCGGGGTGAGCATACCGGGGATCTCGCCGCGGCTGGTGTGGATGAGGACCCGGAGCGCTCCCGGCTCCTCGGCGTAGGCCGCGGACACCCGCCGGATGCTCAGGGTGAGCTCCTCGGCCGGTTCGCCCTCGTCCGGGTCGTCGTCCCAGAAGTACGGGCTCGTCATCGCGCTCACTATACGCGGTCGCGGGGCCCGTGTCCCCGAGGACGGGATGGAGTACCCTCGTTGGCGTCGGGGTGTAGCTCAGCCTGGTAGAGCACACGGTTTGGGGCCGTGGGGTCCCCGGTTCGAATCCGGGCACCCCGACCAGTGCCGGCTCCTTTGCCGGCCCCGAGGGGGTACCCTACCATGCGAGAAGCCGCCAGCCACCCGCAGGACGCCCGCGCATGAGCGACGAGTTCGGCATCGACCGTGAGGAGGTCTTCCGAGTCATCGATGCCGCCGAGGTGCTGGTGGTGCGGTTCCACCTCATCCAGAAGCGGCTGCTCGTCGACTTCCGTTCGAATGCGGCGGCAGGCCCGCTGGTCGCCGTCGTCCCCCGGGCCGAATCCATCGAGGAGCGGTTCCGCTCGATCCGGCGCTTGCGCCCTCAGTTCCCCATGCCCGAGCGGGTGATGTCGTTCCAGTGGCCGCGAACCATCGGCACGCTCCTGGCCAGCGGCGTGTGGCAACACATCGTCGACCGCATCGGCTCCATCGGCGGGCCGGAGGCCGTCGAGGCGTGCGGGAAGGCGATGCAGGAGCTGTTGGCCGAGGAGCGCCGCGAAGTCGTCGCGGCCATCCGCGGCGGGGGACATTACCAAACGCTGTGGGCGCGCGAGGAGCCATGACAGCCGACCGGATCATCGACTTGCGGAGCGACACGGTGACCAAGCCGACCGCTGGCATGCGCGCCGCCATGGCCGCCGCCGACGTGGGCGACGACGTCTTCGGCGACGACCCGACGGTGAACCGGCTCGAGGAAATGGCCGCCGAGCGGGTGGGGAAGGAAGCGGCGATGTTCGTCCCCAGCGGCACGATGGGAAACCTCTGTGCCCTCTTGGCACACACCCAGCCGGGTGACGAGGTGCTGCTGGGCAGCGAGTGCCACATCTACCACTACGAGGTGGGCGGCATGGCCCGAATCGGAGGCCTTCTCGCTCACCCGCTTCCCAACCGCGAAGACGGCTCCATCGCTCCGGAGGACGTTCGGGCCGCCATCCGACCGCAGAACATCCACTCACCGAGAGTGACGCTGCTCTGCCTCGAGAACACGCACAACCGCTGCGGCGGGGCCGCGCTTCGCGTCGAGACCACGGACGCACTCTGCGCCGCCGCCCACGAGGCGGGGCTGCGCGTGCATCTCGATGGAGCGCGCATCTTCAACGCCTCCGTCGCCCTCGGCGTTCCGGTCGAGCGGTTGGCCCGAGGGGCCGACTCGGTGATGTTCTGTTTCTCGAAGGGGCTCGGCGCACCGGTCGGGTCCATCCTCTGCGGGGAGCGTGACTTCATCGAGCGGGCACGCCGCTTCCGGAAGATGCTCGGCGGCGGGATGCGGCAAGCGGGGGTGCTCGCCGCGGCGGCCATCTACGCGCTCGAACACCACGTGGGGCGTCTGGCCGAGGACCACGAGAACGCCAAGCTCCTCGCCGAGGGCCTGCGGCAGTTCGAGGCCTTCCTCCCCAACGAACCGGAAACGAACATCGTCGTCGCCGAGGTGCGCCGAGGCACCGTGGAAGGGTGGCTGCGCGCCTTCGCCGAAGAGGGCGTGCTGGCGGTGCCCTTCGGTCCAGGCCGGTTTCGCATGGTGACGCACCTCGATGTGTCGAGAGCGGACATCGAGGAAGCGCTGCGGCGCATCGGGCGGGCGGTGCACTCCGTATCGACGACGTGAGGAGCAGCATGGCAGCAAACCGCAGATGGCGGCTCCCTCTGGGGAGCCTGGTGGGGAGCCTGGCGCTCGTCGTCCTCGCAGCCTGCGGAGGGGGCACGACCCCCACCAGCAAGATCTTCCGGGCGCCGCCTTGGAACGGGCCGGAAACGTACCGGTACCAGCTCGTCCAGCGCGAGCACCTGTACGGGTACTGCGAGCTGAAGACGCTCCCCGACGCCGAACCTGGGAAGACGAAGCTCGAGCGCCGCTGCTACGACGAAGAGGGCTTCCGCGACGACGGGTCGGCGCTCGTCGATTCCGCAACCCTGCAGCCCTTCGCCTCGACCCGGGTGAACTTCGATCCGCGACGGAATCGGACCGCGACCCGCACCGCCGTCTACGGACCCGAGGAGGTGACCCTGACGCTCGACCTAGACGGCGAGCTCCGCACAGCGACCAGGAAGCTGCCGAAGCCGGACGAGGCGAGCCCCGACCCCGGCTGGTACGACGACGAGTCGATGCTGTGGCTGGTACGAGGGATACCGCTGGAGGAAGGGTGGAAGGGGGCGTACCACAACGTGAGCGTGGGCACCGCCCAGGTCGCTGTCGCCGAGGTGACCGTCCTGCGCAAGACCCGCGTCACCGTGCCAGCAGGAGCGTTCGACGCGTGGGAGGTGCTGGTGCGGTCGAGCATCACCAACCGCATCTGGGTGAACGCGAGTGCACCGCACCAGATCGTGAAAGCGCAAATCGAACAGATTACGTACGAGCTTCTGCCGGATTGACACCATTCGCGAGGGCGGTGGCAGCGAAACCTTAACGCTCCTTATGTCAGTTGTAGGCGGGCGGTTCCTTGACACCAGCGCCAACCCGCGGGGAAGATGCTGCATCGCCCCGAGCTCTCACGAGGCGGCCAAACGTATGCCACTGGTCTACGTTGTCTCGCGCGAGCCCCGGCTGCGCAGCACGGTTGCCGAGTATCTCCGCGGGCGGGGGTACGACACCCGCACCGGCGCCAACTACGACGAGGCGATGGAGACGCTGCCCGGGCTGGACGCCGATGCGCTCGTGGTGGATATCCAGGGGGTCCCGCGAGGGGAGACGGGGGCGAGCTTCGCTGTGTTCGGTCATTGGCTCGCCGCCCATCGCGATGGCACCCGCCCAGCCGTCGTCTACCTCTTGCGAAAGGGGGCGCGCCGGCCCAGCCTTCGCGTCGAGGGGCCGATCATCAAGAAGCCGTTCCCCCTCGAGGCGCTCGGCGAGGCGCTCCGCGAACAGCTCGGAGCCAGCAGCGCGCGGCCCGACCGGCGAGGTATCGACCTGGACCTCACCACCAATACCGTCAGGGGCCCTCAGGGCGCGGTCCATCTCACGAACCTGGAGGCGAACCTCCTCGCCTACCTGATGCAGCACGAGGGCCAGGTGCTCCACCCGCGCGACCTGCTGGTGGACGTCTGGCAGTTCCGCGATGCGACGGGCGCCAGCACGCTCGTGCGCGCCCACGTGAGCAACCTGCGCCGGAAGCTGCGGGCCGCGGGCACGCCCGACTGCATCCAGACTATCCGCGGCAAGGGGTACCGCTTCAGCGCCTGAGCGCCGAGCT
Source organism: bacterium HR29 (assembly GCA_002898215.1). Taxonomy (GTDB): domain Bacteria; phylum Chloroflexota; class Dehalococcoidia; order Tepidiformales; family Tepidiformaceae; genus HRBIN29. The sequence goes on from BEIF01000001.1 coordinate 1,330,561, forward strand.
CCTTACGCCGGTTCGAACATCGGCAGCGAGATGCCGCTCTCCTGGTCATCCCAGCGCACCTTCACCCGCATGCCGATGCGCACATCCTTCACAGGGTCGGCGACGCCGACGATGTTCGTGAGCATGCGGAAGCCCTCGTCGAGGTCAACGTAGGCCACCGCATACGGCCCGAGGTCGGCGAAGGCGGGATGCCGGTTCAAACGCACGACGCTGTAGGTGTAGACCGTCCCGAAGCCCTTCGAGTCGTGCCACTCGAGGTCGCGGCCGCCGCAGTGGGGACAGTGCCTCCGAGGGTAAAAGACCACTTTCGAGCAGGTTCGACACGTCTGGTAGGTGAGGCGGTGCTCCTTCGTGGCCTCCCAGAACGGCTGCGTATCGGGTTCGGGGAATCGCGGTTGGGGCCTTGGGGCAGGCATCGTCAATCCCTCGCCAGGATGATGGTGCCGGCAGTGTGGTTGCCGCCGAGCTGGCCGCCGTTGCCGTGGGCCACGGCGAGTTTCGCGTCGGGCACCTGCGACGTCGACTGACCCCGAAGCTGGCGAGTCGCCTCGATGAGGAGAAAGATGCCGCGCATCCCGGGATGGTTCGAGGAGAGCCCGCCGCCGTCGGTGTTGAGCGCAGGCTTCAGCTTCGCCTGGAAATGGAGCCGGTCCTCGGAAACGAACTGCCCGCCTTCGCCCTTCTTACAGAAGCCGAGGTCCTCCAGGCAGACGAGCACCGTGATCGTGAACGAGTCGTAGATCATGGCGACGTCGATCTCGTCGGGGCGGACGCCAGCCTCGCCGAAGGCGACGGGACCGGATTGCGCGGCGGCGCTCACCGTGATGTCGCCATCGTTCTCGACGTACTTCGTCGCTTCCCCCGCGCCGATGATCCACACCGGCTTCTGGCGCGTGTCGCGAGCGACCTCGCGGGACGCGATGACGACCGCTCCCCCACCATCCGAGATCATGCAGCAGTCGAGGAGGTGCAGCGGGTCCGCGATCATCCGCGAGTTGAGGACGTCCTCGACGGTGATCTCGCGGATGTTTTCGAACTCGAGGTCCTTCATCGCCTGGACCGCTTCGGGGTTCCGCATGGCGTGGGCGCGGGTGGCTACGGCGATGCGCGCGAGCTGCTCCGAGGTGGTCCCGTACTGGTACATGTGGCGATGAGCCACCATCGCGTAGTTCGAGATCAGCGTCATGCCCCAGGGCTCGGTCATGTTCGAAAGGGGACTCGGGGCGCCCCAACCGGCCATGCCGCCACCCGTTCCGATCCGGCGGGCATCACTGGCAGCGGTCGAGCCGTAGGTGAGGAGAGCGACCTTCACCTTACCCCGCTGGATGTCGCGCAGCGCATGAGACGCGTGGAATTCGTAGGACGACCCCCCGACGGCGGTGGTGTCGATGACCTTCGGCTTGAAACCGAAGTACTCCGCGAGGGAAAGCCCCGCCATGCCCGGCCCATCCTGGGCGTCGTACAAGCCGTCGACGTCCTTCCACGTGAGCCCCGCATCCTCCAGTGCTCGGGCGGCACATTCGGCCTTGATCTGGAGCACCGAAACGCCTGGCGCACGCCGGCGCGGGTACTCGTAGATGCCCACGATGGCGGCATCGCGAGACTGGACGGCCATGCTCGACCCTCGGAATCGAAATTCGGACGCCGGCCAGCGTCCGCCGGGAACGATACGGAGGCCGTGAGGAGCCGTCAAACGACTTTCGTCTTTGCTACGCTCCGCGGTCGTGACGCTCCTCGTCCTCGCCGCGGGCTGGTTTCTGGGGGCGGGCCTCGCCGCCTACGCCGCGGCTCCATGGTGGAGCGGAGCGCTCGCCGCCTACGCCGCGGCTCCATGGTGGAGCGGAGCGCTCGCCGCCGCCGCTGGGGCACCCTGGGCAGCGAGCCGTTGGGGCCGCTGGGGCACCGTGCTCGCCCTCGCCGCGGCCGGAGCCGCGCTGGCCGGAGGTCTCCGAGTCGCCGCCTGGCAGGCCGAAGCCCCGCCGGAGCTGCTCGCCTACCGCGGCCAGCGGATCACCGTCGAGGGAACCGCAGAGCCCGACCCCGGATACGGCGAGACGACCCGTCGCTACACGATTCGCGCCGAGCGGCTCGTGGCGCCCGAGGACCGGCCCATCTCCGGGCGGCTGGTCGCCATCGTCGACCAGTACACCCACTTCGCACCCGGCGAGCGACTGCGCATCACCGGCGAGCTGCGAGCCCCCCGCTCGAGTCCCACGTTCGATTACGAGGGGTACCTCCTCGAGCGCGGCATCGTGGGCGAGATGGTTCGGCCTAGGGTCGAGCGTTTGGGAAGCCGCGAAGGGGCGGCCTGGGCCATCATGGCCGCGGAGGCTCGCGCCGCCATCGAAACGGCTCTGGGGGCCGCCGTTCCCGAACCGGAGGCATCGCTTGCGGCCGGGATCCTCGTCGGGCGTGACGAGGGGATGGGACGCGAGCTCCGGGAGCGCTTCCGACGCAGCGGCCTCGCCCACCTCGTTGCGGTCTCCGGCTCGAACGTTGCGCTGGTGACGGGGGCGGTGTTCGCCCTGCTCGTGCCGCTGGCCGGCCGCCGGCGAGCCGTCGTGCCAGCAGCCATCGCAGCCCTCGCTTACGCGGCAGCCGCCGGCGGAGACCCCTCCGCCATCCGAGCGACGATCATGGCAGGGGTCTTCCTTGCCGGCCTGACGATCGGCCGTCCCCAGGCCGGGCTTCCCGCACTCGCTCTGGCAGCCGTCGCCATGACGCTGGCGCAGCCCCGGCTCCTGAACGACGTCGGCTTCCAGTTGAGCTGCGCGGCGACGGCGGGCCTCATCGTCTGGTACCCCTGGGCGGACACCCTGCTCGCCCGCGCCCTCGCGGCGCTCCGTTTGGAATGGGCCGTACCGAGGTCCCTCCGGAGCATCGCCGCCTTGACCCTCTGCGCGACCGTCGCCACCGCGCCTATAAGCTGGGCAGCGTTCGGCACGGTATCGTTCGCCAGCCTGGCGGCGAACATCATCGCCCAGCCCTTGTTCGTGCCGGCCTTCGCCCTCTCGGCAGCCGCCGCAGCGGCAGCGCTGGCCTGGGAGCCTGCAGGCCAAGCGCTGGGGCTCGCGGCGTACGTCCCCCTGCGAGCCATCGTCTGGACTGCTGAGCTCTTCGGCTCGCAGCCCTGGTCCGCAGCCGAGCTCTCCCCTCCTGGGGAATTGGCCACGCTGGGCATCGTCGCCGGCCTCGTCGCGCTCGGTTGGTGGGCCGCACGCCGCCGGCCCCTGGCGAGCGAGGGACGCGCCCCCAGCCGGTCCCAGCGAACGCTGCGCCGGGCGGCCATCGGAGGCCTCGCGGGGGCGGTCTGCGCGGGAGCCGCCTTCACTGCGGCCGACCTCGCGCCCGGACCGGGCAGGCTCCGGGTAGCGTTCCTCGACGTCGGCCAAGGGGACGCGATTCTCGTCACCACGCCGAACGGATACGACCTGCTCGTCGACTGCGGCCCGAGCGGCCTCGTCCTGCTGCGGGAGCTCGGGGCGGTGCTTCCCCCTTGGGACCGAACCATCGACCGACTCGTGGTGACCCATCCGCAGGCCGACCACGCCGGCGGGTGCGCGGCCGCATCCGGGCGCTACCGGATTCGCGACGGGGCCGCCTGGAACGGCCAGCCTTCGACCTCGGACGCGTGGCGAGCCCTGGCCGGGGCGGTCCCGCCGCCCACTCCGCTCGCCGCCGGGGCATCCTGGAGCAGGGACGGCGTCACCTTCAGGGTGGTGTGGCCGCCCGCCGAGGTCGACTTCGAGGACCCGAACGACGCCTCCATCGTGCTCGAGATCAGCTTTGGAGCGACGCGCGTGCTGCTGACAGGAGACATCGAAAGCGCCGCCCAGGCAGCGCTCACGGACTCCGTCGGGGCCGTCGACGTCCTGAAGGTGCCTCACCACGGCAGCGCGACCTCCCGCTCCTCCTTCTTCGCGGGAACGGCCCCGAAGGTCGCGGTGATTTCGGTCGGTGAAGGGAATCCGTACGGCCACCCGGCCGAAGCGACCCTGCGGGCGCTCGCCCGCATCGGCTCGGCGGTCTACCGCACCGATGCCCACGGTCGTGTGGTCGTCTACAGCGACGGCCGCCGGGTGTGGGTCGAAACCGAGCGCTGAGCGACGGGCGGCTTTGCCTGGGCGAGAGCGAAGGGGTACCCTCGGAGCCACGACCCCGAATCCGACGGAGCGACCGACTGTGGAGCGACGCGACGGGCGCCGGCCCGACCAGATTCGCCCCGTGCGCATCGTGCCGAACGTGCTCGATTACGCCGAGGGAAGCTGCATCATCGAGTGCGGGCGGACCCGGGTGCTTTGCGCCGCCAGCGTCGAGGACCGCCAGCCGCCGTTCCTGCGCGGAACGGAAAGCGGCTGGGTGACGGCGGAGTACGCCATGCTGCCGCGTTCGACCCACACCCGCACCCCCCGCGAGGTGGAGCGGGGCCGCCCGACCGGTCGAACGCAAGAAATCCAGCGGCTCATCGGCCGGGCGCTTCGTGGCGTGGTGGACCTGGAGCTGCTCGGGCCGCGCACGATCACCATCGACTGCGATGTCCTGCAGGCCGACGGCGGCACGCGAACGGCGTCGATCACCGGCGGCTACGTTGCGCTGGCCCTCGCCATCGGGCGCCTCGTGGAGCAGGGTGCCATCCCACACGTGCTCCGCGGCCAAGTCGCCGCTGTCTCGGTGGGAATCGTGGGCGGCGTGCCCATGGTCGACCTGTGCTACGAAGAGGACGCCGCCGCCGAGGTAGACTGCAACATCGTGATGACGAGCGGGGGTGAATTCGTCGAAGTGCAAGGCACGGCGGAGCGGAAGCCCTTCACCCGGCAGGAGCTCGAGAGCATGCTCGCCCTCGCCGAAGCGGGGATCGCCGAGCTGCTGGCTGCCCAGCGCGCCGCGCTCGGGATTCAGGCGTAGGGGCCGAGATGCGTACCGCCGACGATGTGCAGGTGGCCGTGCTCCTGGCTCTGCATCGCGTCGTAGCCGAAGTTCGACAGGAGCCGGAAGCCGCGCGGGCAGAGCGCCTGCCCCAACTCCACCGCCACGCGGCCCACCCGCCCGATGTCCTGCCACAGCTCCGCCTGGGTCCGGTGCTCTTTCGGCATCGCCAGCAGCATGACCGGAGCCCATCGGAGGATGTTCTGGATGACGATGACCTCGTCGTCTTCGTAGACGATCGTCGCCGGCTCGCGGCCGGCCACGATGTTGCAGAAAACGCAGTAGGAGCGCATACGGCTTCCTCGATGGTACGGAGCGCCCACCCCTCCCACAAACTGCGACCGGCGGAGCCGTAGATGCCGCAGATGCTGCCGCTCCGAGGCCTGCGCTATACCGCGAAGGCGGGCGACCTGGGAGCCCTGCTCGCCCCGCCCTACGACGTCATCGGGCCCGAGCTGCAGCAGAAGCTGGCCCTTGCGAGCCCCTACAACGCCGTCCACCTCGAGCTCTCGGCCGGGGGCGACGAGCGGTACGACGCCGTGGCCAAGCGCATTCGTGATTGGATGCGAGCGGGGATCGTGGCCCAAGACGAGGAGCCGACACTCTACTGCTACGAGCAGGAGTTCGAGTACGAGGGGCGACTGCTCCGGCGGCGCGCGCTCATCGTCGGGGTGGAGGCGCAGCCGTGGGAAACGGGCGCGGTGCGCCCTCACGAATACACGATGACCGGCCCGAAGGAGGACCGTCTCCGGCTCCTCCAGGCAGCCGGAGTCCAGTTCAGCCCCGTCTTCCTCTTGGCCCGGGACCGGGCGGGAGCGCTGCGCTCCCTGCTGGCTGAGGCGTGCGAAGGCGGTCCCCCGGGTGTCGAGGGGCGCAGCATCGACGGCGATGTCCACCGGCTCTGGCTCCTGCCCGCTACCCGGACGGCGATGCGCGCCCTCGCGCCGCTCATCACGGAGACGTTCTACGTCGCCGACGGCCACCACCGGTACGAGACGGCCGTGGCCTACAAGCGCTGGGTCGAGGAGCGGGAAGGCCCCCTCCCCGAAGGTCATCCCGCTCGCTACGCGATGGCGGCGGTCGTGGCGCTCGACGACCCTGGGCTGTTGGTCCGGCCCATCCACCGCCGCGTTCCGCGTCCTGCGCCCGCGGATTGGGAACAAAGGCTCGCCAGGTGGTGGGAAGCCGAGCGCTTGCCCAGCTCCGAACTGGCCGCCATCGAGTCGAGCCTCGCCCGAGGCAAGGGAACGGTCGTCGCCGTGGGGCTGGAGCGGCGGCCCGTGGTTCTAACCCTCCGCGATGCCGCTGCGCTCGCACAGGATTCGGGAAGCGGCCGCAGCGCAGAGTGGATGTCGGTTCCGCCGAACGCCGTGTACTGGGGCATCATCCGCCCGCTGTGGAACCTCACGGAGCACGACTTGCGGGCCGGGGCCGTCCAGTACCACCACACGGTTCCCGAGGCGCTGGAGGAGCAGCGCCGTGACGGTGGGGTCGTCATCCTCCTCAACCCCGTGGACGTACGGGACGTCGTCGCGCTCGCCGACCGGGGCGAGCGCCTCCCCCAGAAGTCGACCTTCTTCCACCCGAAGCTGGCGACGGGCGTGGTATTCCACGCCTTGCGCGACCTGGGGTTCTAGAGCTCCACGAGCCGAACGTTGTAGATGCCGTCGATGGCTTCGATCTGGGCGAGCTGCTCGTCGGTGGGCCGCTCGTCGAGGCCGACCACCATCACCGCCCGGCCGCGGCGCTCGCGGCGACCGACCTGCATCGAGCTGATGTTGATGTCGAACTGGCCGAGCATGGTGCCAAGCCGACCGATCATCCCCGGCCGGTCCTCGTTGTCGCACACCAACAGGTAGCTGCCGGGTTCGGGGACGAGGTCGATATCCATCCCCATGAGCTTCACCAGGTTGAGCTGGCCCCGGTGGGTGGTGCCTGCCACATCCACGACCGAGTCGCTGGTATGAACACTGAGATGGATGAGGTTCACGTAGACCTCGTGGGAGCTGTTGAGGCGCTCCTGGATGACCCAGCCGCGGCTCTGTGCCACCAGGCTTGCGTTGACGATGTTCACGTTCTCTTCGCTGATGGGCTTGAGCAGGCCCTTGATGACGGAGGCCTTGATGGGGGTGGTATCGTGCTCCGCGACCTCCCCGTAAAGGTCGATCTCGATGCGGGAGATCGTCCCGCGCACGAGCTGGGTGGCGATAGCGCCGATGGCCTCGCCCACGCGCATGTACGGGCCGAGCACGCGCAGGGTCTCCGGGGGAAGGGCAGGAGCGTTGACCGCGTAGCGGGCGGGCCGGCCGGCGAGTACCTCGACGATCTGTTCCGCCACATCCAAGGCGACCCGCTCCTGGGCCTCGGCCGTGGAGGCGCCCAGGTGAGGCGTGAGGATGGCATTCGGCGCATGCCGGAGCGGATGGTCGGGAGGGGGCGGCTCCTGGGTGAAAACGTCGACCGCCGCGCCGGCCACTCTCCCATCCCGAAGCGCTTCGGCGAGCGCCGCCTCGTCGACGATGCCGCCCCGGGCGACGTTGATGATGCGCACACCCGGCTTCATCCGCGCGAGCTCGGCCGCACCGATGAGCCCTTGCGTCTGCTGCGTCATGGGAGCATGGAGGGAGATGAAGTCGGACTCCCGCAGCAGCGTGTCGAAGTCGACCGATTGCACCCCCAACTGCTCGGCCCGCTCGACAGGGACGTAGGGGTCGTAAGCGAGCACCCGCATCTCGAGGGCGATGGCGCGCCGCGCAACCTCGGTGCCAATTTTCCCCAAGCCGACGATGCCGAGGACCTTGCCTCGCACTTCGGTGCCGATGAAGCGGCTCCGCTCCCAGCGACCCTCGTGCATCGAAGCGTCGGCGGCGGGAATGTGACGGGCCAAGGCAAGGAGGAGGGCGATGGTGTGCTCGGCAGCTGCGATGGTGTTGCCCTGCGGCGCGTTCACGACGATCACGCCCCGTTCGGTAGCCGCTTCGAGGTCGATGTTGTCGACGCCGACACCGGCGCGGCCGATGACGACGAGGTTGCGGCCTGCCTCGATGATGCGGCGGGTAACCTTCGTCTCGCTGCGGACGACGAGGGCGGCGAAATCGGGGATGATGGCCGCCAGCTCGTCTTCACGCAATCCGGTTCGCACCTCCACCGTTCCCACGGAGCGGAGCAGCTCGATGCCTTCGGCGGCAATGGGGTCGGCGACAAGGATTGCGGGGCGGCCGTTCGCTGGCATGGGAAAGAGCGACTCCTTCAGCTTCTGCAACGCCAGTTCCACCGTGCCCGGAATGCGCGCCTTCCCCGACTCCCACCGGCTCACGGTCGCTTGGTCCACGCCGAGGGCCTGGGCCAAGGCTGCCTGCGAGAGGCCGAGGGCGCGACGGGCGGCAAGGAACTCTCGAGCGTCCATGCCATGCAGTATGCATGGCCTCCACCGTTCATGCAAACTGCATGACGGCGCGGGGGTTCAGGCGGAGGCCGCGGCCCGCGCTTCGGTCAAGAGCCGCTCCACCACGTCGAGGGCTTCGCGGACGTCCTCCCGGTTCACCCAGCCCATGTGGCCGACGCGGAAGATCTTCCCTTCGAGCTTTCCCTGGCCGCCGCCCAGTACCACGCCGAACTCCTCACGCGCGCGGCGGGCGAGAGCACGTCCGTCGACGCCCTCCGGCCACCACACGGCGGTCACGGTGTCGGACGCGAACCGCTCGTCGACCGGGACCAGCTTCAGCCCCATCGCCTTGACGCGCTCGCGGGTGTAGGCGGCCACTTCCCGGTGCCGGGCGTAGATGCGCTCCAGCCCTTCGGCGCGCATGAGTTCGAACGCCTTGTCGAGGGCGAAGTACACGGAGACGGCGGGCGTCCACGGGTTCTGGTTCCGTTCGAGCGAGTCGCGGTGGCGCTTCGCATCGAAGTAGAACTTCGGCATGCGCGACCGCTCGTACGCGGCCCAGGCGCGGTCGCTCATGTACAGGAAGGCGAGCCCCGGAGGAACCATCCATCCCTTCTGGGAGCCGCTGACCACCACGTCGAGGCCCCACTCCTCGACCGGGCAGGGAATGGAGCTCACGCTGCTCACGCCATCCACGAGGATGAGGCGGTTCCGCTTCCGGACTTCGTCCGCGATCGCCTGAAGCGGGTTCGTCACGCCCGTCGAGGTTTCGTTGTGAGTGACGAGCACGGCGACGATCCCTGGGTCGGCGTCGAGCCGGCGGCCGATCTCCGCCGGGTCGGCGGCCTCACCCCATTCAGTCTTGTACCACTGCACATCGGCACCATACGCCGCGGCGATGTTTCCGAAGCGGTCGCCGAAGGAGCCGATGGACACGGCGAGCACGCGGTCGCCCGGGCTCAAGGTGTTCACGATGGCGGCCTCCAGCCCGCCCGTGCCCGAGGTCGTGATGGAGAGGACGTCGCGAGAAGCGCCGAAGACCCAGTTCAGTCCGTCGGTGACGCGGCGGAGGATAGCGCCGAACTCCGGCCCGCGGTGGTTGAGCATCTGCCCTGCGGCAGCCTGAAGGACCTCGGGGGGACAGGGGGTGGGACCAGGGATGCGAAGGTTCACGTTGCGACTCCCGACCGATGGAAGAGGGTGGCGGCAAGGTTATGGTCGAGCCTGGCCAGGCTGCGGTCAACGACAGAGCGGCCGTCCATACCACGACGGCAACGTCCGATTGTTGACCAACTCACTCCGAAGGCCGTATAGTGCGCAAGTTACGATTTTCACAAGATCCGACGGGCTCGTGCGATGCCGCTGGAGATTCCCGAAGTCGTGATCAACCGATTACCGCTCTACGCGCGAGCACTGGCCGAGCTGGCCGCGCGCGGTGAGCAAGTGGTGAGCTCCCAAACGCTGGGCGAGATGCTGGAGGTGACGCCGGCCCAGATCCGGAAGGACTTGAGCTACTTCGGGCGCTTCGGCAAGCAAGGGCGTGGCTATAACGTCCAGCTCCTCCTGGCGAAACTCCGGGAGATCCTCGGCCTCGACCGGCAATGGCGGGTCATCGTGGTCGGTGTCGGCCGCCTGGGCCAGGCCATCGTCGAGTACGGCGGCTTCGAGCCGCAAGGGTTCCACATCGTCGCCGCCTTCGATGCCGACCCGGCACTCGTGGGCAAGCAAGTCGGGCGGATCCGCATCCGCAGCGTCGACGAGCTGGATGAATTCCTTCGGCGGGAACCCGTGGATATCGGCATCGTGGCCGTCCCCGCTCGAGCCGCGCAGGAGGTGATCGACCGCCTGGTGGCAGCGGGCGTTCGCGCCATCCTGAACTACGCACCGACGACGGCACACGTCCCGCCCGATGTCGCGATTCGCCACATCGACCCTGTCATCGCGATGCAGAGCATGACGTACCACCTGAAGCTCCGTCAGGGCACGTCGGCGAAGTAGGGGGCCGCCGAAACACCCCTTAGGGCTGCTCCGCGTGTGGGAAGAGGCCGACGAGCGTCTCCTCCTCGGTAGGAAGGCTGCGCTCGATGATGTCGAGGTGGTCAAGGGCGATACCGGCGCCGATCGCCACGCACTCGAGAGGGTTGTCGGCGACGTAACAGGGCACGCCTGTCTCCTCGGTAAGGAGCTCGTCGAGGTGGCGGAGCAGCGCGCCGCCGCCTGTGAGCACGATGCCACGGTCGATGATGTCGGCCGCCAGCTCTGGGGGCGTCTTCTCGAGCACCGCGCGGACGGTCTGGACGATGACGCCGAGGCAATCCTGAATGGCCTGGGCGATCTCCACGCTCGACAGCGTGATCGTTTTGGGAAGGCCCGAAAGCTGATCCCGCCCCCGGACTTGCGTCTTCAGCCCCTCCTCGATGGGCAGGGCGGAGCCGATGGCGATCTTCACCTCTTCGGCCGTCTTCTCGCCGATGATGAGGTTATGTCGCCGTCGAACGTAGGCCATGATCGCCTCGTCGATGCGGTCTCCCGCCATCCGCACCGATTCGGAAACGACGATGCCGAAGAGGGAGATGACCGCCGCTTCGGTGCGGCCGCCGCCGATGTTGACCACCATGTTGCCGCGCGCCGAGGCGATGGGAATTTGCGCGCCGATTGCGGCCGCCAACGGCTCGGGGATGAGGTGCGCCGGTTTGCGGGCCCCCGCTTGCTCGGCTGCGTCGCGGACCGCGCGCTGCTCGACACTGGTGACGCCAGCCGGGACGGTGATCATCACCTCGGGCCGGATGAGGTTGAAGCGACCGGTGATCTGGCCGATGAAGTAGCGGAGCATCGCCTCGGTCGTCACGTAGTCGGCGATGACGCCGTCGCGCATGGGGCGGATGACGCTGATCGTCCCCGGCGTGCGTCCTTGCATAGCTCGGGCCTCGTTCCCCACGGCGAGGATGGCGCCGTCTCGGTTATGTTTCGCTACAACCGACGGTTCGTTGACGACGATGCCCTGGCCCTTGACATACACGAGGATGTTCGCCGTGCCCAGGTCGATGCCGGCGCGCTTCGGGGTGAAGAAGGGTGCGAGGAAGTCGAAGGCCATCAGATCCGCTCCAGGGAAGCGCCGAGCGCGCGGAGCTTCTCGTCCACCCGCTCGTATCCCCGGTCCAGGTGGTGGATGTCATCGATGATGGTGGTGCCCTCGGCGACGAGCGCCGCGAGGAGCACCGCAGCGCCAGCCCGCACATCGAGGGCGCGGACAAGCGCGCCGTGAAGTTTCGTGGGGCCGCTGATGATGGCGGACGAGCCCGTGCTTACGATCTCGGCTCCCATCTTCCGAAGCTCACCCACGTACAGCATCCGATTGTCGAACACCCGCTCGTGGATGACCGATATCCCCCGCGCCTGGGTGAGCAGTGCGGCCAGGGGAGCGTGGAGGTCGGTGGCGAGCCCAGGGTAGGGGAGTGCCTGGAAGCTCACCGCCCTCAGGTCGCCGTTCCGCCGGACCGTGAGCCCGCGCTCGGTGGGCTCGACTTCGACCCCGGCTGCGCGCAGTTTCGCCAGCAGGGCGTCCATGACGGTAACCGGGGCATCGCAAAGGTCCACCGCCCCGCCCGTGATCGCCGCGGCGATCGCGTACGTTCCCGCTTCGATCCGGTCGGGCATGATCCGCCCGGTGACACCGTGGAGAGCATCCACGCCCTCGATCTCGAGCACTTGGGTGCCGATGCCGGAAATGCGCGCCCCCATCGCGTTGAGCAGGTGGGCGAGCTCCTGCACCTCCGGTTCCGTGGCGGCGTTCACGATGGTCGTGTGCCCGCGCGCGAGTGCGGCGGCCATCATGACGTTCTGCGTCCCGCTGACGGAGGGGTAATCCATGAAGATGCGCGCCCCCCTGAGCCGGCCGTCGGGCGCGGTGGCGCGGGCGACGAAGCGCTCGCCGACCCGCGAGATCTCGGCGCCGAGGGCCGCGAACCCCTCGAGGTGGACGTCGATAGGCCGCTGCCCGATGACGTCGCCGCCGGGCGGAGGCGAGGACGCCCGTCCGAAGCGGGCGAGGAGGGGGCCCATCACCTGGAAGGAGGCCCGATTCTCAGAGATGAGCTCGGTCGGCGGGTCGAGCTGGGAAACGCTGGCCGCGTTCAAGCGGAGGGTTCCGGGGGCGACGCGCTCGACGGTTGCGCCGAGGCTCACGAGGAGCTCGGCCAAGGTATCGACGTCGCGGATGGCGGGGACGTTGGTGAGGATGACGTCTTCGTCGGTGAGCAGGGCGGCGCACATCGCCGCGAGGGCGTGGTTCTTCGCCCCGGAGACGTGGACACTCCCTCGAAGCACCGCGCCGCCATGGACGACGAGCCGGGGGCCGCGCGAACGCTGCGTGTTCATCTGCCTGCGCCAGGATAGGGCCCGGCCGAAGCCGGCGGCAATGCGTCGCTCACCCCGGACGTGGCGGACCCGGCCGTCGCCGCCGCTGCGCCACCCGCAGGCGCACCAGCGAGCGCTGGAGGGCGGCCTGGGCGCGGGCAAGGTCGACTTCGGCGGCGCCGCGCGCACGCGCTTCGCGGATGCGGGCTTCCGCCCGGGCTCGAGCAGCCTCCGCGCGCTGGACGTCGATCTCCTCGGCCGCTTCGGCAGCGTCCGCGAGGATGATGACGTGGTCCCGCTTCACCTCCATGAACCCGCCCGTCACGGCGAACGCTTCTTCGGCGCCGCCCTTGCGGAAGATGAGCTCGCCAGGCTCGAGCATCGTCATGAGCGCCGCGTGCTTGGGCAGGATGGTGAGCTGGCCCTCGATGCTCGGCACGATGAGCGCATCGATCCCGGTTTCGGTGCGAACCACGCGCTCGGCCGTCACGATCTCGACGGTGAGGGGCATCTCAGGCCTCCTGCAGGCGGCGAGCCTTCTCCACAGCCTCGTCGATGGTGCCGACCATGTAGAACGCCTGCTCGGGAAGGGCGTCGTGCTTCCCTTCCAGGATCTCCTTGAAGCCGCGGATCGTCTCCCGGATGGGCACGTACTTCCCTTCCTGGCCCGTGAACGCCTCGGCCACGAAGAACGGCTGGGTGAGGAACCGCTGAATCTTGCGGGCGCGGGCCACGATGAGCTTGTCCTCGTCGGAAAGCTCGTCGATGCCGAGGATGGCGATGATGTCCTGCAGGTCCTTGTACCGCTGGAGCACCCGCTGCACACCGCGGGCCACGTCGTAGTGCTCCTGGCCCACGACTCGAGGTTCGAGCGCGCGCGAGAACGACGCCAGCGGGTCCATGGCCGGATAGAGGCCCTGTTCGGCCAGGGAGCGCTCGAGGGCGACGACCGCATCGAGATGCCCGAAGGTCGTGGCCACGCCCGGGTCGGTGTAGTCGTCGGCGGGAACGTAGATGGCCTGGAAGGAGGTGATGGAGCCCTTCTTCGTCGAAGTGATGCGCTCCTCGAGGTCACCCATCTCGGTCGCCAGAGTGGGCTGGTAGCCCACGGCCGAAGGCATGCGGCCGAGTAGCGCGGAGACCTCCATGCCGGCGAGGGTGTACCGGTAGATGTTGTCGACGAAGAAGAGCACGTCCCGCCCTTCGACGTCGCGGAAGTACTCCGCCATGGTGAGTCCGGTGAGGCCAACGCGCAGGCGAACGCCCGGCGGCTCGTTCATCTGGCCGAAGACCATGGCCATCTTCGAGATGACGCCGGACTGTTTCATTTCGACCCAGAGGTCGTTCCCTTCGCGGGAGCGCTCGCCCACGCCGGCGAAGACCGAATACCCGCCGTGCTCCCGGGCGATGTTGGAGATGAGCTCCTGGATGATGACGGTCTTGCCGACGCCCGCGCCCCCGTAGAGGCCGACCTTCCCGCCTCGGACCAAAGGAGCGATGAGGTCGATGACCTTGATGCCCGTCTCCAGCACCGAGGGGCGGGTCTCCTGCTCCTCGAAGGAGGGCGGGTCGCGGTGGATCGGCCAGCGCGGCGCATCTTCGGGGGGCGGCAGGTCGTCGATGGGCTGGCCGAGAACGTTGAACATCCGCCCCAGCACCTTCTCGCCCACGGGCACGGCGATCGGCCCACCCGTATCGACGGCGCGGGCGTTCCGGCGGAGGCCATCGGTCGAGCCCATGGCGAGGCAGCGGGCCCAGTTGTTGCCGAGGTGCTGCTGCACCTCGGCCACCACCATCGAGCCGTCATCGAAGTAGATTTCGACGGCGTTGTTGATGGGAGGCAGCTTCTCGGGCGGAAACTCCACGTCGACAACGGTGCCGATGATCTGCACCACCCGGCCTTCGGTGCGCTCAGCGGTCGTGACCATGCCAAGACCTCCAGAGGTTCGGTTGGGACGCGGGGTGGTTCATGCGGCCACCCCCACGATGTCGGCGAGATGGATGTCACGCAAGGAGCGGAGAACGCGGTCGGGCGCGCCCAAGTCGAGCCCTTCGGTGTACGGAGTGAGAACGGCCCACACCGTCATCCCTGCGCGGCGAGCGGCTTCGATGCCCGCCGGCGCGTCCTCCAGGGCGAGACAGGCTGACGCGGGAACCCCGAGCCGCTCCGCAGCGAGGAGGTAGATCTCTGGGTCGGGCTTACCGCGGTGGACGTCACTCCCGGTGACGACGACGTCGAACGCCTCCGTCAGCCCGATGCGCTCCAGGCAAGCCTCCACCCATTCCGCCGCGGAGGACGAGGCGAGCGCCACCGGCATATCCACCGCCCGCAGCTGGCGGACGAGCTCGACCGCGCCCGGCAGCGGCTGGGCGTTCTGTCGGTACTCCTCGAGGATGAGGGCGTTGTAACGGTCGCGGTACTCCTCCGGTGAAAGCGACAAGCCGAAGGCTTCCACCATCTGCCGCCACCCTGCCTTCGTGCCCATGAAGGGCTTGTACTCCTCGAGGGAGAGGGAGCGGCCCTCGGCCGCGAGCAGCCGGTTGACGGCCCGGAAGTGGAGCGGCTCGCCGTCGACGAGGACGCCGTCCATATCGAACACAACTGCGGCGAATCGCCGGTCCGTCATTTCTGGATCGCCGCCGCACCGCCGACGATGTCGAGCAGCTCCTTCGTGATCTGCTCCTGGCGGGCCTTGTTGTAGGTAAGGGTGAGCTCGCGGACGAGCTCGTTGGCGTTGTCAGTGGCGTTCTTCATGGCGACCATGCGGGCGGATTGTTCGCTCGCCGCCGACTCGAGGACGGCGTGGTAGATGAGCATCTCCACGTACCGCGGCAGGAGGCGTTCGAACACCGCCTTCGGCGACGGTTCGAAGATGTAATCGAGGCGGAACTGCTCCGCCGCTTCCTCACCGAGCGCTTCCGGCGGCTCGATGGGGAGAAGCTGCTGAACCACGGGACGCTGGGTAACCGTGTTGATGAACCGGGCATAGGAGATGTAGACGCGGTCGACGACTCCGGCGAGGTAATCGTCGATGATGAGCCGAGCAATCGGCAGCGTATCGAGTTGCGAAGGGTAGTCGCCCAGCTCGGTGAACTCCGCAACCACGTTCTGGTGAGCGCGGATGAAGAAGTCGCGCCCCTTCTTCCCCACGGCGATGATCGCCGCCGGCTGCTCGAGCGAGGCGACGAACATGCCTGCGCTTCGGTTGAGGTTGGCGTTGAGGCCGCCGCAGAGCCCGCGGTCGGGCGTGATGTGCAGGACGCCGACGGTGCGGACTTCCTCGCGCCGCTGCAGGAGTGGATGGAGCGTCTCGAGCGCTTGCGTCCGGCTGAGGACGCCCGCGAGGCCGGCGAGCACCGACTCGAGCTTTTCGGCGTAAGGGCGTCCTTCGAGCGCGCGCTCCTGAGCACGACGCATCTTCGAGGCAGCCACGAGCTCGAGCGCGTGGGTGATGCGCGCCGTGTTGCGCACGCTTTGAATCCGTCGGCGGAGCTGGCGGATGGTTGCCATCGGCCGAGTCCTCTCTCAGAGACCAGGAGCAGGCCTCAGTAGGGCACCGTCTCCTTGAAGGTCTTGATCATCGTGCGGAGCCCTTCGTCGATCTCGGGCGTGAGCTCCTTCTTCGTGTGGATAGCCTCGATGAGCTGGGGATGGTTGCTCTTCATGAACTTCCGCAAGCCCAGCTCGAAGTCGCGGATCTTGTCGACGGGCACGTCGTCGAGGAAGCCGCGGGTGAGGGCGTAGAGGATGGCGACCTCTTCGGCCAAGGAGAGCGGCTCGAACACCCCCTGCTTCAGCACCTCGTTCACCCGCATGCCGCGCTCCAACTGGCGCCGGGTGGTGGGGTCGAGATCGCTGGTGCCGAACTGGGCGAACGCCTGGAGCTCGCGGAACTGGGCGTGCTCGCCCTTCATGCCCGCCGAGACCGCCTTCATGATCTTCGTCTGGGCCGCCGAGCCGACGCGGCTTACCGAGATGCCGACGTTCATGGCCGGACGGATACCGGCGTTGAAGAGATCGGGCTCCAGGTAGATCTGACCGTCGGTGATGGAGATGACGTTCGTGGGGATGTAGGCCGAGACGTCGTTCGCCTGCGTCTCGATGATGGGGAGGGCCGTGAGGGAGCCACCCTTCGCCAGCTTGGCCGCGCGCTCGAGCAGACGGCTGTGCAGGTAGAAGACGTCCCCAGGATAGGCCTCCCGTCCCGGCGGTCGGCGGAGCAGAAGGGAGAGCTCGCGGTACGCCCAGGCGTGCTTCGAGAGGTCGTCGTACACGATGAGGGCATCGCGGCCCGACTCCATGAACTCCTCGCCGATCGCGCAGCCGGCGTAGGGGGCGATGTACTGCAACGCGGCCGGCTCCGACGCGTTGGCAGCGACGACGATGGTGTGCTCCATCGCGCCGTACTCCTCGAGCATCGCCACCACCTGCGCGACCTTCCCCGCCTTCTGGCCGATGGCCACGTAGATGCAGATGAGGTCGCCCCCCTTCTGGTTGATGATCGTGTCGAGGGCGATCTGCGTCTTGCCGGTGGAGCGGTCGCCGATGATGAGCTCGCGCTGGCCACGGCCGATGGGGATCATCGCGTCGATGGCCTTGATGCCGGTCTGGACGGGCGTATCGACGCTCTTGCGGAGGGTCACGCCGGGGGCGATGCGTTCGATGGGGCGTGTCTTCGAGGTGCGGATGGGCCCCTTCCCGTCGATGGGCCGGCCAAGGGGGTCGATCACCCGCCCGATCAGCTCGTCGCCGACGGGCACCTCGATGATTCGACCGGTCGAGCGGGCCTGGGTGCCCTCCTTGATGCCGATGTAATCCCCGAGGACGATGGCCGCCACCGTCTCCTCCTCGAGGTTCATGGCGATGCCCATCGTGCCGTTCTCGAACTCGATGAGCTCGGAGAGCATGCACCCCGAGAGCCCGTGGATGCGCACGACCCCGTCGCCAGCCTCGATGACCGTCCCGACGTCGGCCGAGACGACGGGTGCGCCGAAGCTCTTGATCTGCTCCTTCAAGATGGAGGTGATCTCGTCAGCCCGAACTGCCATGGTTCGTACTCCTGGCGTGACGCCGTTCCGCGCGCGGGCTCACGGCGCGGCGGCGAGATGTTGTCGGAGGAGGCGCAGGCGCGTCCGCACGCTGCCGTCCACGAGTTTGTCGCCAACCCGGATGACGATGCCACCCAAGAGGGAGGGGTCGACCCGGTGGCTGAGGCGGATCCTGCGGCCGCCGAGCCCTTCGGCCAGCGCCCGCTCCACCCGCTCCCGCAGCTCGGGGGTCAGCTCGGTGGCCGTGGCGACCTCGGCCTCGATGACACCTTCGTGCTCGTCGGCGAGTCGGGCGAACAGCTCGGCCACGCGCGGGCCCAGCGGCACCCGGCGCTTCACGACGAGGAGCTTCGCCAGGTTCCGTACACCGGAGGGAACATCGAGGACACGGTCGACGAACTCGAGTCGTCGGTCGAGCGGCACACGGTCATCGCCGAGGAAGAGCTGCACCTCGGGCATGGCGTAAACCTGTGCCATGTCGGCAAGCCCGGCGCGCCAGGCGTCGAGGTTCCCCTCCTCGAGGGCCACCTCGAAGGCGGCCTGGGCGTAGCGGCGGGCAGGGTCTCCGGCTCCAGCCACGGCTCAGTTCCCGCTGAAGGGTGACTGGGCGAGCACGTCCTCGATCACCCGTTGGTGGGCCTGGCGGTCGAGGGCCTGACCGATGACGCGCTCGGCAGCGGCGATCGTGAGGTCGGCGAAGGCGGCCCGGAGCTCGGCGATCGCCCGGTCGCGCTCCAGCTCGATTTCGGCCCGGGCGCGGGCGAGCGCCGCCTCCCGGTCGCGGGCGGCAGCCTCGCGCGCCTCCGCCTGGATGCGGTTGGCGATTTCCTGCGCTTCGGCGACGAGGCGCTGGCCTTCGCGGCGCGCCGCCTCGAGCTGCTCCTGGATGTTCGCCTGGGCCTGGGCGGCCTCGGCGCGGGCAGCCTCGGCGGCGTTCAGACCCTCGGCGATTCGCTGTCGGCGCTCATCGAGCAAGCGCAGCACGGGCTTGTACAGCGTGAAGCGCAGGATGAGCAGGAGGACGAAGAAGTTCGCCACCTGCGCGATGAGCTGAGGGAGGTTGATGCCGAGGGCTTCGATGGCCTGGCCCATTGCGGTACCTCGAGCGGTGCTTCGCCGCCTAGATGACGAACGCGATGATGATGGCGGTGAGTAGCGCGTAGATGCCGATCGCTTCGGCGAAGGCCACGCCGAGGATCATGTTCGTCTGGATGGCGCCGCGCGCTTCCGGATTGCGGCCGAGGGCCTCCATCGCCTTCCCGACGAGCCAGCCGATGGCGAGCGCGGGGCCGAGGGAGCCGATCGCCATGGCGAGGCCCGCGCCCATCGCCTTACCGAGCTGCGGATCGTTGAAGGTCTGGAGGAAGGCAATCAGATGAGCGAGGTCCATTTGGCTACCAATGCCTCCATTCGTGATGGTGTCCCTCTTCGGGCAGGCTGCATTCTCGCTCCACGGACGGCCGAGCCGTCCGGTTGGCGCTAGCCGTGGTGCGCTCCCGCGGCCGTAGGCTGATGTTCGCCATGGCCTTCGTGTTCATGTTCGTCGCCATGGTGCTCAACTGCCATCACAAGGAATACAAGCGTCAGCAACGCGAACACCGCCGCCTGGATGAACCCCACGAAGAGCTCAAGGCCATAGATCACATCCACGAGCAGGAACGGCATGAGGAAGGTAAGCATAACGATGAGGACTTCGCCGGCGAAGATGTTCCCAAAGAGTCGAAAGGCGAAGCTGATGATCCGGATGAATTCGGAGACGAGCTCGAGCAGACCGACGAAGGTAAGCACCGGGTTCGAGAAGTTGAAAAACTTCCGCAGGTAGCCGATCCCCAGCGATCGGAAGCCGAAGAATTCCACAATGAGGAAGGAGCAGAACCCGAGCGCGAGGGTGTTGTTGATATCGCTGAAGGCGCTGCGGAACAGCGGAATCACGAGCGCCAGCTTCTGGCCGGGGAACTCCACGTCGGTCACCACCGCGTGCAGCGCCGGGCTCTCGACCCCATGCCCTTCCCCGTGGCCCCCGGCCTCGGAGCCGTGTTCGCCCTCCGCGGGGGCGGTGACGAGCTTCGGCGCCTTCGGGTCGGCTTCCAGGGCTGCGAGCGCGGCCTTCACCTCCTCGGCGGTCGGAGCCGCGTGCTCCTCCTCACCCTGGCGGTGGAAATCGGTGAACGATTCGGCGAGGAAGACGATGTACCGGTCGAGCGCCTCGCCAGCGCTCGTGCCCGCGGGGATCTCGAACTCCACAGCCTCGCCGCCAGGCTTCGTGATGGCTACGCCGCCAGCGTTCTCCATGAACCAGGCGGCAAAATGCTCGTCCTCCTCGAACGGCTCTCCCGCCTCCGCGTGGTCAACAATCTCGTGGAAGATGTGCGCCCCGACGTCTTCGGTCTTGCCGATGGCGTTGAAGAACGGCAGCAGTCCCATCCAGTTTGAGACGATGATGAAGATGAAAAACGTGGCGACGACCGCAAAAAATCGCCGGCCGTTTACGGTGCCGGCGACACTCTCCACTTGGTCGAGCAGGAACTCGATGACCGCCTCCACGAAGTTCTGCACGCCGGAGGGGACCATCTTCATCCCACGGGTGGCCGCGAGGGAGAGGCCGATGATGACCACCATCGACATCCACGAGGTGATGAGCGTGTTGGAGATGTTGAGCGGCCCGACCCTGGTGATGATTTCCGCGGGGACGATGATTTCCGGCTGCGGCCCCCGGGCGATGAGAAGCCCGATGCCCAGCCAGCCGATCACGGCGACGACAGCGATAGCCGCGATGACCGCCTTCTTCACACTCCCCCTCGCGTCAGGCCCCGCCGAAGCGCCGGAGAAAATCGAGCAGCATGCGAATTCCCCCGACGAGGGCTACAGCGAGGCCGAAGATGGCACCCAACAGGGTGAAGAGCGGCGAGAGACCGGTGGCATCGTCGGCCCAACGGCCGAGCGCAACCCCGAGGATGATGCAGGTGGCGAAGTACCACCCGATGCCGAGTAGATAGGCAGCGGGTACGGCCCAGCTGCCCACCATCCCTCCTCGGGGCGCCCCCGAACCTCAAGCCTCGCGCATGATACGGGGATTGTGAAGCAATGCGCAAGCCGGGCAAGGGGCGTCAGGACTTCCGCCGCTCGTCGAAATCGTCGAGGTCGAGGCCTTCGATGAACTCCTTGAACGCGCCGAGCTTCTCCAGCTCCTGCGGGTCGACGGGCTTCGTCCGCTCCGGCGTGACTGGCTCGCTCGCTGCCTGAGCCGGTTCGGTCTCCGGCTCCTCATCCAGCGTGACGCCCGCCTGATCGAGCACCGACTCCTCGGCGAAGATCGGCACCTCGGCCCGGACAGCCAAGGCGATGGCGTCCGAGGGCCGAGAGTCGATCTCGAGCGTGCGGCCGTTGAACTCCAACACGATGCGCGCGTAGAAGGTGTCGTTTGCAAGGTCGTTCACCACGATGTAGACGACGCGCGCACCAAGCTCGTCGAGAATGTTGCGCAGCAAATCGTGGGTGAGCGGGCGGGCCACCGCAACATCCTGCAGGCGCACGGCAATCGCGTCCGCCTCGGCCGGACCGATCCAGATGGGCAGATACCGGTCGGTCCCCTTTTCGCGCAGGATGACGACCCGCTGGTAATTGGTCAGGCTCAGCCTGACGCTCTCGATCGTCATCTCCCTCACCGCGCACCCTCCAGTCCACGGTTCTCCGCGGAGGAGACTCCGAGGCGATCTTAGGCAGGCCGCGATCGGCGAGTCAATCGATTCTGCGGCATCCCGGCGTTCCGCTCCAGCGGGGCCGTCAATTCCTGCGGAAAGCGTTAGAGTGCCGATACGAGGACTCCGCCGACTGCCGCCGCGCGGCGCGCAGGTTGGCCACAGCGGCTGCCCCGGTAGCGGCGGCGAGCAGGGCGAGCACTCGCTCGACCCCCACCGCATCGGCCAGGGCGCCGAAGGCCAGCACGGGACCCGATGCCGCCACGGCAGCCATCGCACCCTGCGTGGCGAAGACGCGGCCCTGGAGGGAGATGGGCACGAGGTCGTTGAGCGCCGTTTGCCCGGCCACGGCGACCAGGGCATAGCAGAAACCGAACGGCACGACGAGGACCATGGCGAGGACGCCGCCGCCATCGAAGCGGCCCACGTCGATGCTCCCAAGCCAGGAGAAGGGGCGGTATCCGGCAAGGAACTGCGCCAGGGGGTCGACGAACGCCAACAACCCGAGGAGCACCACGAAGCCGGCAAAGCCCGCCGTGCTGAGCGCGTAGTGCGGAACCCGGCGCGCCAACCACCCGGCCAAGCGCAGCCCCAGCGCAATCCCGATGGCCGCCGGGGAAAGGGCGATGGCGCCCACCTCCACCGGTAGGCCGACCACATCCTCGATGTAGGTAGGGGCGAGCCCGGCTATCACCGTCATCGCGGTCGCGAGGAGCGTCAGCTCCAACGCGGCCCGCATGACGCGGGGGTCGCGGCGCATTTGCCGCCAACCCACGCGCCACCAGGCATCCCGGACCTCGCCGCCGACCTCGCCTTGCGCACCCCTCTCCTGCCGCCCGATGGCGATCGCATAGCCGGCCGCAGCGACGAAGAGGGCCGCAGCCACGCCGAACAGCAGCCGGGGCTCGCCCAGAAGCCGGAGGGTGAGCGGAGCCAGGACGGCGAACCCCAGGATCTGTCCGAGACCGGTGACCGCATGACCGATGGCGTTCGCCCTCACGAGCCGGTCGCGGGCGACGATTGTGGGAAGAATCGCCGCCTCCGCCGACGAGGCGAGTTGGGTGGCGGAGGCCATTACCAGGGCCACGACGAAGTACATCCACAGCGCCGGCTCCTGGAGGGCGAGAGCGCCGCACACCGCGGCACGCACGAGATTGCCGGTGACGATGAGTAGCCGTTTCGGGAAGCGGTCCGCCGCGACCCCTGCCGCCAAGCCTACGAGCGTCGAAGGGATGACGAGAGTGAGCACGAGCAGGCTGCTCATGAACGCTCGGCCCGTCACATCGACGATGAGGAGGACGAGCCCGAAGTTCACCGCGTTGTTCGCCACGCGCGAAGCGAGGCGCTCGATGGTGAGCATGCGGAAGGGGTGCTCCTGGAGGAGTGGGGGCTGGCCCGCAACCGGGACGCTCCCCGCCATGCTTCAGCGCTCGCCGGGGCTCACGAGACGCTCCGCCCGGGAATCGAATCGACGCCGCTCGAGCATCACCCTCCGCCCGCAGCGGAGGCATTCGATGCCGACGTCGGCGCCAACGCGGAAGACACGCCACTCCCAACCGCCGCAAGGATGCCGCCGCTTCATGCGGAACACGTCGCCCACCGATACATCGGGGAACCGGAGCATGCGCGGGCTATCGTACCGCAGCCGCAATCCGGTCGCGGAGCCTGCGCGCCGCCTCAGCGGCGCGGTCAGGGCTGGCGGGCTGACCGTCCGGGTACAGGATGCTCCGGCTCGCATTGAAGACGATGGAGCCAGGGGTGACACCGGCTGCGGCGACCACGGCCTCGATGTCTCCGCCCTGGGCGCCGACGCCCGGGACGAGAAAGCTCGCGCCGGGCGCGAGCCGCCGGACCGCGGCGACCTCCTCGCTCCTGGCCGTCGCCCCGACCACCAGGCCCAGCCGCTCCGGCCGGCTTCCCACGAGCCGAGCGACGTGTTCGAAGACGCGCAACCCCGAGGCGAGGCGCTCCGACTGCAAGTCGGCCGCGCCCGCGGCCGACGTGCGGCAGAGGACGTACACCCCGCGGTCGGCGTATTCCAAGAAGGGCTCGATCCCCTCGAAGCCGAGATACGGGTTGGCCGTCACCGCGTCGAATCCCCAGACCTCGAAGGCCGCCCGAGCGTAGGCGCGGGAGGTGGAGCCGATATCCCCCCGCTTCATGTCCCCGATGACCGGGATGCCGGAAGGAACGGCAGCCAACACCCGCTCGAGGGCGAGCAGCCCGGGGATCCCGTGGGCCTCGAAGAACGCAAGGTTGGGCTTGAAGCAGGCAGCGTACGGGGCCGTCGCTTCGACGATGGGGATGAGGAAGCCGGGCAACTCTTCCGGCGCGTGGCGTTCGGGCTGTGGGTCGAGACCGACGCACAGGTAGGAGCCGGTCTCACGCGTGCGCTCCGCGAGCCGGTCGAAGTAGTGGGTCATGCCGTGGTCTCCGCGTGCGCAGCGAAGAGTTCGGGAACGAGTGAGCGGGCAACGGTTTCGAAACGCGCTCGCGGCCCGGAGGCGATGAGCTCGAAGGTGGCCGGGCCAGCGCCATCGGGCGCCACCAGCCCCTCCTCCCGCAGCACGGCCAGCGCCCGCCTCGCAACGGCGTCGCTCGTGTCGACGACGGTGAGCTCCGGAAAAATGGCCCGGATATCGGACATTAGGAAGTGGTAATGGGTGCATCCGAGGACCACCACGTCGGCTCCTGTGGCGACGTGGGGGCCGAGGAGCCGTTCCAACGCGACGCGGGCCTCTCGAGTCCCCACGCGCCCCTCCTCGACCAGCTCGGCGAGTCCGTGTCCTGCGACCGCGCGGACGTGGACGCCGGACCCGTACTCCTCCCGGACCCGCCGGAAGAGCTCGCCATCCAGCGTGTTCGGCGTGGCGAGGACCAGCACCACGCCGGAACGGGTATGCGCAGCGGCGGGCTTCACGCCCGGCACCATGCCGACGATGGGCACCGGGAATGCCGCCCGCAGGTCGGAGAGCGCCGCGGCCGAAGCCGTATTGCAGGCAACCACCACCAGCTTCGCGCCCCGAGCGATGAGGGCGTGGAGAGCGGCGAATGCCCGCTTGCGAATCTCCGCCGCGGGGCGGCCACCGTAGGGAAACCAAGCCGTATCGGCGAAGTACAGGATCGGTTCGAGCGGAGCGTACGAGCGGAAGGCGCGGGCCACGCTCAGCCCGCCGACGCCCGAATCGAAGAACCCGACGGGCGGAACCATCGCGTCCGAGGATAGCACCGGGGCCCCGCTCAGCCGATACTGGCGGAGATGGTCGCCCTCCGACACCTCGACGTCGCCCTCCTCCCGGCCGAGGCCGCCTCGATGGACGCCGAGTGCTATCTCGTGATCGATGTCCTGCGGGCAACGACGACCATCGCCGTGCTGCTCGCGCGGGGAGCGGCCGAAGTGCGCGTCGTCGGTAGTCTTGCCGAGGCTCGGCAGTTCGGGGGCGACGTCCTGCGTGCCGGCGAGGAGCGCGGCTTCCGGCCCGAAGGGTTCGACCTCGGGAATTCTCCCACGGAAGCGGCCACCGCCGCCGTGGAAGGAAGGCGCATCGTCATGGCGACGACGAACGGGACGAACGCGCTGCTGGCGGCCGCCGGTCGGGGGGCGGTGTTCGCCGCATCGCTCGTAAACCTCTCCGCTGCCGCAGCAGCCGCCGCACAATACCGCCGCGCGGCGATCCTCTGTGCGGGAACCCACCGCGGCACCAGGTTCGCGCTGGAGGATTTCGCCGTCGCGGGGCTGCTGACGGCAACGCTCGCGCGAAGCGCCCCGAATCTGGAGCTAGGAGACGGTGCGAGGCTCGCCCTGGCCTGCGGCCGGACCCCCGAGGCCTCGGGGATGGTACGCGCGGCAGCCCACGCCCGGTACCTGGCCTCCGTCGGGTTCGGAGCGGACATCGAAGCTGCGCTCCAACTCGACTCGTGGCCGGTGGTACCCCACGTCGCCGCCTCGGGCGAGGGGTGGGCCGCTCTCCGGTGCTGATGGGCCGCTAGAGGCGGCGCTCGGCAGCGCGCCACTCCTCCTCGAGACGACGAACAGCCGCTGGGTCCGGAGGGCGTCCCGCGTACCGGAACGCTTCAAGGGCGTCCGTGATGCGGTCGGTTACGGGGTCCCCGATCGCCGCCCGGAGGGGAAGGCGCAGCTCGGCGGGCGTACTGCCGGGCGATCGGACGACACCCCGCCGGGATGCCGCTTCCACGGCGCGCAGATAGAGGGCAGCGACCGGGTGGAGGGGGCGCCCGTGTCGCCGCTCGGGCCAGCGAGCGAGGCGGCGGAGCATTCCCCTCAGGTCGTCGCCCGGGCCGCCGGCCCGCTCCACATCTGCCCGTGGCGGTTCGGCGCTCGCGAAACGGTGCCAGAAGCGGAAAGCGGCCAGGGCCAAGATGGCGAAGAGCGCCAGGAGGAGCATGAGGATGGAAGCGCGGCCGAGGTAGGCGAGCACCCGCCAGGCCCCGCCGGGTTCGCCACCCGGTTCACCTTCGCCCAAAAGCCCGCGGGCAAGTTCGTGCGGGGGCTGGAGCTCAGGGTTGTCGGGGCGGAGGACGGCCATGAGGCGCTCGACGACCCAGACGACCGGCGTCAGGGTCCAGGTGAGCACGAAGAGGGCGCCGTCGAACAGCGCGGTGCCGAGTGCCGGTGCCGCCACAGCGTAGAGGACGCCGAAGAGCAGCACGGCCGCCGCCACCGCTCCGAGGGCGATGGCGAGAAGGGCCGCGGCGAAGGAGCCCGCCCGTAGGTCGCCGAAGGTCGTCCCGCTGCGCGCGAGTTGGGCAAGGATGAGCGCCAGCGCGCCGGCAGCCACGCTGGCGAAGGCAGCCGCAGCCACCGCTTCGGCCCGTTCTGACGCGGCGCCGAACACCGCCGCCAGCGCGGCAGCGGCCATCGCTGGCGCCCCCGTACGCGCGAACGATTCCAGGTCGACCTCGCTCACGCCACGGTGGACGGCACGCGCCCACAGCGGGAGCACGAGCAGCGCGGCGATGAAGGCATCGGCGCCGCGCTCCGCGACCTCGTCGGCATCGGCGAGGAACTCCCCGACCCAGGCCA
Organism: bacterium HR29; assembly: GCA_002898215.1. Classification (GTDB taxonomy): domain Bacteria; phylum Chloroflexota; class Dehalococcoidia; order Tepidiformales; family Tepidiformaceae; genus HRBIN29. The sequence continues at coordinate 1,357,019 of BEIF01000001.1, forward strand.
GGTTCCAGAGGGCGAGATCGCCGGCGTAGACGAACCGAAGCGACCCGTACAGCACGGCGTAGCCCGCAAGGCCCGCGACCGCGAACCGGACCCTCCGCGGGAGCTCGAAGCGCGAAAGGGCGCTGCCCGCCCCGAACCCCGCAAGGGCAACGGCGATGAACGCGGGCAGCGGCATCACCTGCCGTCCTTCGTGGTAGCCGGAGCCGATCCATTGGGCAACGGCGCTCGCGAGCAGCGCTTCGGCCAGCAGAGCGGCGAGAACTGCCAGCGCGGTCATGGCGCCGCCTCCGCCACTCCAGCGAGCCGCAGCACCCGGTAGACGGGCACCGGCCCCAGTGAAGCCGGGTCGGCACGTTCGGAGGTGAGCACCGCGGCGGTGCCGTAGCCCTGAGCATGGAGCCGCACCACCTCGGCGGCGAGCTCTTCGGGAACGAGGCTCGCCACCAGCACGACGGTCGCGCCGAGGGGCCAGCGGCCGCTCTCCTTGCGAATCACCGAGGCGAGCTCCTGAAGGGTGAGCGGCTGCACCATAGCCAGCGCCTCGAGGATGCGGACAAGCTGGTCGCGGCTGGCCGACGGCGGCAGCCTGAGGGGCCGGTCGGCGTCGGGGAGGGAGCCGTTGGCGAGAAGGCCGACGGGGTGACGGTGCTCGTGGGCCCATGCCGCGATCGAGGCCGCCACGGTAACCGTCCGCTCCAGGTCGTCGGCCAAATACCCCTCCCACGAATGGGGGAGTGTGTCGACGTTGAGGAGTAGGTAGAGGTGCCGAGCTGCCGACGGTTCGTACACGCGGGAGGCGAGCTCGCCCAGCCGAGCGGTAGCCTTCCAGTCGATGCGGCGCAGCGGGTCGCCGGGGCGGTATTCGCGCAGCCCCTTGATGCGCAGCGGGTCCTCGAAGAGCTGCGCCCGGCCCTTGGCGTCGCCGAACGGCCTGTCGGCGGGGAGCCCGAGCTCGGGAAGGGAGACGATACGCGGGTAGACGACCAAGCGCTCCATCGAGGGGACGGGGAGCGTCTGCGGCTCCAGCCCGAGGATGTCCGAAGATTTCACCGTAGCGGGGCCAATCTGGTGGTACCCACGGGAGTTGCTCCCGAGGCGGAACTGCCAGCGAGCGCGTGCGTACCACCCGAGGGTTCCGCTCTTCCGGAGGAAGCTGAACCCAGGGGCCGCGGCCGCGGAAAGACGCTCACCTTCGACACGGAGCGGGTCGGCGAGCGCGACCTGCCATTCGAACCAGGGCAGCGGAAGCAGCTTCCGGTTCTCGAGCTCCACGGTGAGGGTGGTCTGCTCGCCCGGGAAGAGTCGACGATCGGCGAGCGAAACCCGGAAGCGCGTGCCGGCGAAGAGCTCCCGGTGCCAGAGAGCGGCCGCCAGCCCGAGGAAGGTGAGGAGAAAGCCCAACCCCGAAACCAAGGGCAGTTCGGCGACCAAGCCGAGGAGCACGGCGAACGGTCCGAGGAGCAGGAGGACGGCGCGCATCGCTCAGCCCTCGATGGGCACGGGCACCCGCTCCATGACCTCGCGGAGGACGTCCTCGGCGGTCCGGCCCCGAAGCCGGGCCTGACTCGAGAGGATGAGGCGGTGAGCGAGGACGTGTGGAGCCATCGCCTTCACGTCATCCGGAAGGACGTAATCCCGCCCCTCCAGCAAGGCATGGGCACGGGCAGCCCGGAAGAGGGCCAGGCTTGCCCGAGGGCTCGCGCCGAGCTCCAGGGCAGGCTCCTCCCGGGTCGCGCGGACGAGCCGGACGGCGTACCGCCGCACCTCCGGGTCGACGTAGAGGCGCTGGAGGGCGGTCGAGAAGGCAACGATCTCCTTAGCGGAGAGGACGGGGCTCAGCCCTTCCAGGGGGCTCGACGCTCCGTGCCGCTCGACCATCTCGTCTTCGGCCGCTTCGTCGGGGTAGCCGATGCGCAGGCGGAGGAAGAAGCGGTCGAGCTGCGCCTCGGGAAGGGGGAAGGTGCCCTCCAGCTCGATGGGGTTCTGCGTGGCGATGACGAGGAAGGGACGAGGGAGCACCGTGGTGACGCCCTCGACGGTGAGCTGGCGCTCCTCCATCGCTTCCAGCAGCGCCGATTGTGTTCGAGGAGTGGCCCGATTCAGCTCGTCGGCGAGCACGATGTTTGCCGCAATGGGCCCTTCGCGGAACCGGAACTCACCGGTCCGGGGGTCGTAGTAGTGCACCCCGGTGATATCGGCGGGCATGAGGTCGGGCGTGAACTGGATGCGCCGGAAGGTACAGCCGAGCGACTGGGCGAGGGCCTTCGCCAGGGTGGTTTTCCCGATCCCCGGCACATCTTCGACGAGGACGTGGCCTTCGCAGAGCAGGGCGGCCAGGAGAAGGCGGATAACGCCGCTCTTGCCGACGACCACCCGTTCGACGTTCGTCTGGACCCGGTCGAGGGCGCCGCGAATTGCCGCCACCTCGGCGGATGCGAGCCGGTTGGTCGTCGGTGCGTCGGACACGAGCGTTCCTCGGCGCCATCGTAGCGGCTCGGCACAGCGCCGAACACCGGCGGGGCTCGGCTCGGTTTAGCGCAGCCAGCGCACGAGCCACTCCTCGGCCGCGCCGATGACGTCGGGCCCGATTTCGAAGTGGCCGCCCGGCAGCCAGACGATGTCCTTTTCGCCGGGAAGGGCATCGTAGAGCCGCTCGGTAGCCTCACGAGGGATCAGTTCGTCGCGGAGCTTCGCCACGATGCGGACGGCAGTCGCGGCGAGCCCTGGGAGGACGCTGTCGGGGCCTGTGGCCGGTCCCACGAGGCCGCCCTCGCCGACCAAGCAGAACACGGCCGCTCGGAACCCGCCGTGGCCCGCGACGGCAGGAATTCCGAACATGCTCCCGAGGGAGTAGCCAACGAAGCCGAGCCGGCCACGGTCGACGGGATAGCGGCCAGCGAGGCAATCGATGATGGCGGCGAGTTCCCGCGTGTACCGCCTGCCGGCGGCGGCGAGAAGCTGGCGGTCGCGCAGCAGCCCCATCGGGTCATACACATCCCGGTCGCCGTGGTAGGGGGCGTCGAAGCCGCCGACCATCCAGCCTCGGTTCGCCCACAACCGGGCGGGCTCGGCGACGAAGTAGTCATCCTTGCTGCTGGTGGCGGGGTGCTGGAGCAGCACCAACGGCCAGGGGCCCTCGTCGCCAGCCGGGACGTACACCATTCCCGGGACGCGCTCACCGTCGACCTCGATGGAGAACTCAGCGAGGGTGAGGCCGTCGAGGGGCGTTTCCCAGAATTCGGCGTCGGGCATGCTCGGAACAGTGTAGGTGAGGCCTCAGCGGTGCGTCCGCTCGATGCGCCCCCGTTCGAGTTGCCGCGCGTGCTCGGGGCAGAGCCACGCCCGGCTCCCACCCATGATGAGCACCCGCCGTTCGGGGCGGGCCGTGCAGCCGGGAATCTCGCATTGGCCAGGGGGGAACATATCGAAGAAGCGCATCACCACCCTCCGAGATGTTCAGCGGATGATTCCGGCCTGGCGATACTCGGCGACCCGCTCGTCGGACCAGCCGAGCCACTCGCGGAGGATCTCCTCTGTGTGTTCCCCGTGGCCGGGCATCGGCCGGCCGACGCGGGCAGGCGTCTTCGAAAGGCGGATGGGGGTGTTCGGAAGCTTCAGCGAACCGGGCTTTCCGTAGGGCAACGGGATGTCGACCAGCGCCCCCCGCGCCTGGACGTGGGGATCGCTGAAGAGGTCGGCGATCGTGTTCACCTTGCCCACGGAGCAGCAATCGGCCCGGACGAGGATGTCGAACCAGTCGGCCGTGGTTCGCCGCCGCAGCGCCTCAGCGAGCTCCGCCTCGAGGGCCTCGACGTGGCGGACTCGTTCCTCGTTCGTCTGGAACCGGGGATCGTGGGCGAGGTCGTCGCGGTCGATCACCGCGCAGAAGAGCTCCCAGTCCTTCACGTTGGCGATGACGATCCAGCCATCGGCGGTCGGGAATGGGCCGAACGGGGCCACGAGGGGATGACGGCTGCCGATGCGGGAGGGGGCTTCGCCGAACGCCGAATGCCGGACGATGGCGTTCTCGCAGAGCGCCATCTGTGCCTCCATGAGCGCCACGTCGAGGAACTGCCCCTCGCCGGTGCGGTCACGGGCGCGGAGGGCAGCGAGGATTCCGAGCGCCAGGTAGAGTCCGCCGACCATGTCGCCGATGCTGACGCCGACCCGCATCGGCGGCCCATCCGGCTCGCCGTTCAGGCTCATGGTGCCCCCCATCGCCTGCGCCACCGCGTCGACAGCAGGCAGGTCCCGGTACGGGCCAGTCTGTCCGAAGCCGCTCAGTGCAGCGTAGATGAGGCGGGGGTTCTCGGCTCGGAGCCGTTCGTAGCCGAGCCCGAGCCGCTCCATCGTGCCGGGCCGGAAGTTTTCGGCCACGACATCGACGTGGCGAACGAGCTCCAGCACGAGCTGCTTCCCCTCCTCACGGCGCAGGTCGATGCAGATCCCCTTCTTGCCGCGGTTGGGACTGAAGAAGAACGTCGAGATGCCTTCGAAGTAGGGGCCGAAGCCGCGCTGGCGCTCCTCGAGCTTGGGATATTCGACCTTCACCACCTCGGCGCCGAGGTCGGCCAGCTGCATGGTGGCAAAGGGTCCCGCAAGCGCCCAGGTGAAGTCGAGGACGCGGACACCCTCGAGCGGAGCGGGAGGGAGCTGGGTTTCGCTCATTCCGCCGACGATCGTACTGCACGCCGCTGGTCGGCCGTGAGGGAGTCGATGAGCTCCCGTGCCCGGGCGAAGATGGCGTCGAACATCGGCTCCGTCAGGCGGCCGGTGAAGGTGTTCTGCTGGCTCGGATGGTAGGAGCAGAGCAGCATCCTCCCCCCGGGGAGTGCGTATTCGGCGCCGTGTGCGAAGGCGGGGCGCGGGCGTACCCCGTAGAGCCGGGATGCGGTCTCGGCCGCCACCGCACCGAGAGCCACCACGACACGCACCCGGCTGAGGCAAGATGCCTCCTCGAGGAGGAAGGGGAAACATGCCGCCCGCTCGGCCGGAGTGGGCCTATTGGCCGGCGGCGCGCAGCGCACGGACGCCGTCACGTACGCATCGACGAGACGGAGGCCGTCATCCCGACTGCGGGAGTGCGGCTGGTTGGCGAAACCGGCGCGATAGAGAGCGCGGAACAGCCAGTCGCCCGAGCGGTCGCCCGTGAAGAGGCGACCGGTCCGGTTCGCACCATGGGCGGCAGGAGCAAGCCCGAGGACGAGCAGCCGCGCCTCGGGATCGCCGAAACCCGGTACCGGGCGGGCCCAATACTCCCAGCCTCGGTACCGCCGGGGCGGGCGCTGGGCCACCTCTCGGCGCCAGGCTGTCAGGCGGGGGCATCGCTCACAGGCAGCGACGCGCTCCGCCAGATCTGCGAGGCGAGCGGCCGTCATGGCCGGGAGGGCGCCGGCTCCTCGACGAAGACGGTCGCCGCCACGGCCCCCGGAAGCCCGTCGCATTCGGTGACCACCAGTTCGAGAGGAGCGTCTACCTCGAACGGGACGTAACTGTAGGTGCGCGGCATCGGCCGCCAGACCGGCTCGGCGTCGGGCGCAAAGTAGCCGTCGGTGTGGGATTCGGGCACCACGAGGATCTCGACCGGCGGCCGCCCGTCGGCCGGGACCGCCCGCAAGCGGACATCGGTGGATGTGGGTGCCTCGGGATGGTAGCGCAGATGGACGGCGAGGATTCGGCCGCGAACTGGCGAAGGTGTGCGGGCCGAGCCGGAAGCCTTCCCGCGCATCCCTTCCGTGTCGGCGGAGATGACGACCGCTCGCACCGCCGGGAGACGGGACTCCGCGGGCTCTCGCGTCGACCCCGCCAGTTCGTACAGACGCCCCTCGGCGTCCGGGTCCGGGGCCATCTGCTCGGCGATGACGGAGCGGTCCTCGTCATCGGATGCTTCGCCCCAAGGCTGCAAGCGCGGCATCGCGGCCTCCTCGCATCTCAGCTTAGCGAATGCAGCGCCAGATGCCGGCGGCCGTTCACCCGAACGAGGGAGGTCGTCGAAGGGCGGGGGCGACGATGAGGTAGGCGCCTGCCGGAGGCGCCGCTGCTACCGCTGAGGCGCGGGGCGGCTCCCAGCGCTGGCCCGGGCCGCCTCGCAAATGCGGCACCGGCAGACGCTCACGTGGACGAACGTCCTGGGCATACTGCCACCTCCTGTGAAGATTTCCCGCTCGCCCACCTCGCTTCCTATCGTACCCGGTGCTGTGTTAACGCGAGGGTGCGGTTGCTGCCGGTGCCGGCACGGGTAGGATCGGCTCGGCGACTCTTCGTGTCGACCTTCCAATCCCACCGGAGCCGCACCGTGCCCATCCGCAAGCTCCTCGTCGCCAATCGGGGCGAAATCGCTTCGCGTATCGCCCGCGCTGCCTCCGCACTGGGCATCCGCACGGTCGCCGTGTACTCCGCGGACGACGGGGACTCGCCGCATCTGGACCTCGCCGATGAAGCGGTCCCGCTTCGGGAAGCGGGGGTTGCCGCCTACCTCGACATCGCCGGGCTGGTGGAAGCGGCCGTCCGCGCCGGCTGCGACGCGGTTCATCCTGGCTACGGATTTCTCGCCGAGCAAGCCGCCTTCGCTCGCGCGTGCGAGGCCGCCGGGCTCACCTTCGTCGGGCCGCGTCCGGAGACGCTCGAGCTCTTCGGGGACAAGGCCCGGGCGCGGCGTCACGCCGCCGCGTGTGGCGTGCCCGTCCTGGAGGGCATCGACCGGCCGGTAACGCTCGAGGAAGCCCGGTCGTTCTTCGCCGCCCTGCCGGCCGGGAGCGCGGCGGCGCTGAAGGCCGTGGCGGGCGGAGGCGGACGCGGCTTGCGCGTCGTGGAGCGGCCGGAAGCGCTCGCGGAAGCGTACGAGCGCGCCCGATCGGAGGCGGCGGCCGCCTTCGGGATCCCCGACGTGTACATCGAACGGTTTCTGCCGCGAGCCAGGCACGTCGAGGTCCAGATCCTCGGCGACGGGGCGGGAGCTGCCCTCCATCTCGGGGAGCGGGAGTGCTCCCTCCAACGGCGCTTCCAGAAGCTCGTCGAGATCGCGCCGAGCCCTGCTCTGCCCGTCAGCACGAGGCAGGCACTGTACGAAGCCGCCGTCGCAATGGCCCGAGCGGCGAACTACCGGAACGCGGGCACGTTCGAGTTCCTCGTGAACGCCGACGATCCCGACGAGTGGTACTTCATCGAGGCGAACGCGCGCCTCCAGGTCGAGCACACCGTGACCGAAGAAGTCTTCGGGGTGGACCTGGTGGCATGCCAGCTCCTGCTGGCGGGCGGCGCCTCTCTCCAGGAGCTGGGGATCCCGGAAGCCCAGGGGCCGACAGGCTACGCCATCGAGCTACGGGTGAACGCCGAACGGCTGCTTCCCGATGGAAGCGTGCGGCCGAGCACGGGCGTGATCGACGAGCTCGAGCTCCCCGGGGGCCCTGGAATCCGGATCGATGGGAACGCGCGCGTCGGCTATCGCCCGAACCCGCGCTTCGACCCTCTCCTCCTGAAGCTGGTTGTCCGCTCGCCTTCGCCGAGCTTCGCCACGGCGGTGCGGCGGGCCCGCCAGGCCCTCCGCGAGCTGCGCATCACAGGCGTGGAGACGAACGCTGCCTTCCTCCGCGCGCTCCTCGAGCGGGAGGACGTGGAGCGAGGCGAATTCGACACGCGGACCGTCGACCGAAACTGGGAAGCGCTCGTCGCGACCGCCGAGGCCCTCCGCGGCGATCCACTGGCCGTGCTCCGTCACGGCAAGCGGCCGGCTGCGGCCGCCGAACGCCGGACGGTCCCCGCTCCCGAGGGAAGCCTCGCCGTCGAGGCGCCGTTGCAGGGCACGGTGGTGGCCATCGAAGCCGCTGAAGGCCAAGCTGTCGCCCCCGGCCAGACGCTCCTCATCCTCGAAGCGATGAAGATGGAGCACGTGGTGGCGGCGCCGGCCGCGGGGACCGTCCTCCGCATCGATGTTGCGGTAGGGGAAACCGTGGCCGAGGGAGCGCCGCTCCTCTACCTGGCGCCCGCGGAGGCCGGAGCCGAATCGGCCGCCGGTGGAGGCCCGCTCGACCTCGACCGCGTTCGTGCCGACTTGGCGGAGGTCATGGAACGGCACCGGAAGACGCTCGACGAGGCCAGGCCCGAAGCCGTTGCCCGGCGCCGGGAAACGGGCCAGCGCACCGCCCGCGAGAACATCGCCGACCTGTGCGACCCCGCAAGTTTCGTGGAGTACGGGGCGCTGGTAATCGCTGCCCAGCGCCGGCGCCGCCCGGTGGAGGAGCTCATCGAACGGACGCCCGCCGACGGCCTCATCGCCGGGGTCGGGCGGGTCAACGGTCACCTCTTCCCGCCCGAAAAATCCCGCTGCGTCGTGATGGCTTACGACTACACGGTGCTGGCCGGCACCCAAGGGCACATGAACCATCGGAAGAAGGACCGGATGTTCGAGCTCGCCTACAAATGGCGGCTCCCGGTCATCTTCTTCACGGAAGGCGGCGGCGGGCGCCCCGGGGACACCGACGCCCCTGGGGTGGCCGGCCTGGACGTGATGGCGTTCCACCTCTGGGGGAAGCTCAGCGGGCTCGTCCCGTTGATCGGCATCAATTCGGGCCGCTGTTTTGCCGGGAATGCCGCCATCCTCGGATGCTGCGACGTCGTCATCGCGACGGAGAACTCGACCATCGGCATGGGTGGCCCGGCCATGATCGAGGGCGGCGGGCTGGGGGTGTATCGCCCCGAGGAAGTCGGCCCCATGTCCGTTCAGGTGCCGAACGGCGTCGTGGACATCCCCGTGAAGGACGAGGCTGAGGCGGTGCAGGTGGCGAAGCAGTACCTGTCGTACTTCCAAGGGGCGGTCCCCACGTGGAGGTGCGAGGACCAACGGCGGCTCCGGCACATCGTCCCCGAAAACCGCCTGCGCGCCTACGACATGCGGGAGCTCATCGCCATCCTGGCCGACGAGGGCTCGGTGCTCGAGCTTCGCCGCGGATTCGGCCAGGCGATGATCACAGCCCTCATCCGGATCGAGGGGCGTCCCTTCGGCCTCATCGCCAACAATCCAGCCCATCTCGGCGGCGCCATCGACGCGGCGGCCGCCGACAAGGCCGCCCGCTTCATGCAGCTGTGCGACGCGTTCGACCTCCCGATCCTGTCGTTGTGCGATACCCCGGGCATCATGGTTGGGCCGGAGTCGGAGAAGGAGGCGAACGTCCGCCACGCGGCGCGGATGTTCGTGACCGGGGCCAACCTCACCGTGCCCCTCTTCACGGTGGTGGTCCGGAAGGGATACGGGCTCGGCGCGCAGGCGATGGCCGGCGGGAGCTTCCACGCGCCAGTGTTCACGGTCGCCTGGCCGACGGGGGAATTCGGAGGCATGGGGCTCGAGGGGGCCGTGAAGCTGGGCTACCGACGGGAGCTCGAGGCTATCCAGGACCCTGTCGAGCGGAAGCGCGTGTTCGACGAGATGGTGGCCCGGATGTACGAGCACGGCAAAGCCCTGAACATGGCCACGCACTTCGAGATCGACGATGTCATCGACCCCGCGGAAACGCGCCGTATCGTCATTTCCGCGCTCGATGCCATGCCGCCGCCCCCGCCGCGCACGGGAAAGAAACGACCGAACATCGACACCTGGTGAGGTTGCGAGCGCCCCGGGGAGTCTCCCGGGGCGCTCGCCGCTGTCGGAGCCGGTCGTGGCCTACTCGAAGGTCTGGAAGTCCCAGGTTTCGCCGGCGCGGTACTTCCGGATGACACGCCGCGACACCACCATGCGATGCACCTCATCGGGACCGTCGGCGATGCGGAGGGTACGCGCCGACTTGTACATTGCCTGGAGCGGGACGTCGGTGGTGACGCCGAGCGCGCCGTGGACCTGGATGGCCTTGTCGATGACGTCGCAGGCCACGTTCACGACGAAGAACTTGATCATCGAGATTTCGACCCGGGCTTCGTCGCCGGAGTCGATCTTCTGGGCGGCCTGCATCGTGAGGAGGCGAGCCGCCTGGATGTTCACCAGCGAGTCGGCGATCCAGTTCTGAATGGTCTGCTTGTCGGCCAATGGCCCGCCGAAGGCCTCGCGGCTAACAGCACGCTGGCACATCAAGTCGAAGGCGCGCTGGGCAAGGCCGAGAGTCCGCATGCAGTGGTGGATTCGGCCCGGGCCGAGCCGCTTCTGGGCGATGCGGAAGCCCTCTCCCTGAGGGCCAAGGAGGTTCGTCACCGGCACCCGCACGTTGTCGTACAGGATCTGCGGGTGGTTGGCGTCGTGCTCGCCCCACACCTCGATGATGCGCTCGATCTTGAACCCGGGCGTGTCGGTGGGAACGATGATTTGGCTGAAGCGCTTGTGCGGCGGCGCGTCGGGGTCCGTCATGCACATCACGATGGCGAACGCCGCTCCGATGGCGCCCGAGCTGAACCACTTGCGGCCGTTGATCACCCACTCATCACCCTCGCGCACGGCGCGGGTCTGGAGGTTCGTCGGGTCGGCACCGGAAACCGCCGGTTCGGTCATCGAGTAGCAGGAGCGGATTTCGCCCGCGACCAGCGGCTTCAGCCAGCGCTCTTTCTGCTCCTCGGTGCCGAAGAGCCAGAGGATCTCGGCATTGCCGGAATCCGGAGCCTGGGAGCCGAAGGCGCGGGGTGCCACCAGACTGCGGCCGATGATCTCGTTCATGTAGGCGTAGGTGAGGAAGGGGATGCCCATGCCGCCCGCTTCCTTCGGCATGTGGGGCGCCCAGTAACCGTTCTTCTTGTTGATGGCCTGCAGCTCCTTCATGAGCTGCTCCGCCCGCTCGTCCCCCCGCGCGAGCACGTTCTCGTTCGGGTAGATGTACTCCTCCATGAAGCGCTTGACGTATTCGCAGCGCTCCTTCGTCTCGTCCGAGATCTGCAAGACGGTGTCGGGCACGAGGATCCTCCTTCGGCGTAGCGTTGCGAGGCGATACTCGCCCTTGGCTGGATAGTTTGCAAGGGGCTACCGGTCGACCGTTCCCGTCCGTCCGGCCGTTGCCTGTCGGCCGCTCATCGTTCCGCAGGGGCCTCGAGGAGCGTTTTGAGCGTCGCCAGGAACGCCCCCGCCTCGTGGCCGTCGAGGGCGCGGTGGTCGAACGTGAGGCAAACGTTCACCATGGCCCGGACGGCGATAGCGTCGTCGCCGACGACCACCGGGCGCCGCACCACCCGTTCGAGGGTGACGATAGCCACCTCGGGGGCGTTCAGGATCGGTCGCGAAGCGATGGACCCGAAGGCGCCGGTGTTGTTCACGGTGATGGTGCCACCTTGGACGTCGCTGAGCTGGAGCCGGCCGCCCCGCGCGCGCTCGATGAGGTCGTCGAGCGCCCGGGCGAGCCCTTCGATGCTGAGCTCCTGGGCTCGGTGGAGGACGGGGACGACCAGACCCCCCGGCGCGGCCACGGCGATGCCCAAGTTGACATCGCGGAAGCGACGAAGCTCCCCCTCCTCGAAGCGAGCATTCAGGTTCGGGTGCTCACGGAGGGCTCGGCACACCGCCTGCGCGAAGAACGGGAGGAGCGTGAGGTGCCGCCCGAGCTTCGCCGCTATCGTGTCGCGAAGCCTGAGCAGTTCGGTGACGTCGGCTTCCACCATCGTCCAGGCCTGCGGCACCTCGCGAGCCGCGCGGCTCAACCGCTCGGCGATGGTCCGGCGCGTGGGCGAGAGCGGGACGACCTCGTAGGCGGCGGCCGGCGCCGGAGAGACCGCGGCGGTCGAGGGGGTGGCGGAAGGGGCCTCGCCGCGGGCTGCGAGGTACGCCTCGACGTCTTTCCTGGTCACGCGCCCACCGAGCCCCGTGCCCGGAATCCGTTCGAGGTCGATGCCGTGCAGGCGCGCCAGTCGAAGCACGGCGGGCGTGTACCGGCGGCGCCGGTCGCCGGCGGCTGTGGGCTCGGGAGAAGGCCGCGGTGATTCCACCGAGGCCCGCGCCGAGACGGCAGCGGCGACTGGGGTCTCGCTCGAGTCCGCTTCGGACGGCCGGGTACCGGCCGTGACGATCTCGCAGAGCGGCGTGCCCACCGGGACCGTTTCGCCTTGGGCGACGAATTGCCGCCCCATCACGCCCTCGAACGGCGAGGGGAGCTCCACGTTCACCTTTTCGGTCTCGACTTCGCAGAGCGGTTCGTCGAGGGCGACCGGGTCGCCCGGCTGCTTCAGCCAGCGCAGCACGGTGCCTTCGGTGACGCTCTCGCCGAGCTGGGGCATGGTAACGACTGGCACCGGGCCCTCCTTCAGTAGGCGGCAAGTTCGCGCGCAGCTGCAGCGATCTTCCGCCGGTCGGGCATGTAGAACCCTTCCATCGCGGGGTGGTAGGGGATGGGCGGGATGTCGGGCCCGCAGAGGCGGCGGATGGGCGCGTCGAGGTATTCGAAAGCGTGCTCGGCGATGAGCGCTGCGATTTCGGCTCCGAAGCCTCCGGTGAGGGTGTCTTCGTGGACGATGAGCACCTTCCCCGTGGCCCTCGCCGCTTCGAGCACCGCCTCGGTATCGAGCGGCCGGAGGGTGAGCAGGTCCACGACCGTGCACTCGATGCCCTCCGCGGCGAGCTCTTCGGCAGCGGCGAGGCATTCGTGGAGCATGAGGCCGTAGGCGTAGAGGGTCAGGTCGCCGCCGCGCCGGGTGACTCGCGCTTTGCCGATGCGCGTCTCTGCCGGCGCGCCGTTCAGCTCCTGGCGGATGAGCCGGTACGTGCGCTTGTGTTCCAGGAAGATGACCGGGTTCGGGTCTTCAACGGCGGCAAGGAGGAGAGAGCGGTAATCGGCGGGAAAGGAGGGGGCGACGACCTTCAGGCCCGGCATGTGGGCGTAGAACGCCTCGATGCTCTGCGAGTGGTGCTGGCCGCCGTGGACGCCGCCACCCCACGGAGTCCGCACGACAAGCGGCAGCCAGGCGTCGCCCTTCGTCCGGTAGCACCACCGCGATGCTTCCGAGCAGAGCTGGTCGAAGGCGGCGTGGATGAAGTCGGCGAATTGGATCTCGGCGATGGGGCGCATCCCGTAGTGGGCGGCGCCGATGGCGATGCCGACGATGGAGGATTCGGCCAGAGGCGTATCGATGACCCGTCCCGGATACTTCGCCGCGAGGCCTTCGGTGGCGCGGAAGACGCCACCCGCCTCCACGTCCTCGCCGAGGATGAAGACGCGCTCGTCCCGCGCCATGGCCTCGTCGAGCGCCATGCGGACCGCTTCGAGAACGGAGACCTCGGCCACGTCAGTACTCCTTGTAGACGTGGGTCAGGGCATCCTCCGGGGCGGGGTCGGGCTGGGCGAGGGCCCATTCGACCGCGTCGCGGACCTCTTCCTCCACGTGGGCCTCGATCTCTTCCAGGTCTTCGCGCGGGAAGATGCCGTCAGCGAGGACGCGCTCTCGAAAGACGGTGATGGGGTCCTTCTTCGCCCACTCTTCAAGCTCTTTGCGCGGCCGATAGCGAGTGTCGTCGTCTTCGCTCGAGTGGGCCCAGAGCCGGTAACACTTGGCCTCGATGAGCCACGGCCCGCCACCCCGACGAGCCTGGTCGACCGCGGGCTTCACCGTCTGGTAGACGGCGACGCAATCCATACCGTCGACGATGGCAGCGTGCATGTCGTAGGCGCGGGCGCGGTCGGCAACGTGGGGGACGGGCATCTCCTTCTCGGTCCGTTCGGAGATGGCGTAGCCGTTGTTTTCGACGAAGAAGATGACCGGCAGACGGTGGATGGCGGCGAAGTTCAACGCTTCGTGGAAATCGCCGCGGCTGGTGGCCCCTTCGCCGCAGCAGGCCATGACGACCAACTGCTCGCCCCTCAGCCGCGCCCCGAGCGCGATGCCCACGGCGTGCACGAGCTGCGTGGCCACGACCGACGATTGCGTGACGATGCGGCGGGCAGGGCTCGACCAGTGCGCCGGCATCTGCCGGCCGTAGCTATTCGGGTCGTCCCGCTTGCCGAGGACGTTCAGCATCGCTTCGCGGGCAGTCATCCCGAAGACGAGGTTCATCGCCAGGTCGCGGTAGTAGGGGGCGAGGTAATCGGTTCCCCGTTCGAGCGCCATGGCAGCGCCGACTTGAGCCGCCTCCTGTCCGGCGCCAGCAATCACGAAGGGGGCGCGGCCTTGACGGTTGAGGATGAGCATCCGCTCGGAGAGGCGCCGCGCAAGGAGCATGTAGTAGTACATCTCCTCGAGCTGCGCTTCCGAAAGCAGGTAGTCGTGGCGCTGCTCGCGGGAGCGGGCCTTCCGGGTGCGTTCACGCGTTGCCATAGCACCCCCCGCGCGCCGCTGCGCGCTCCAGCGTCATCCTACCACTGGGGTCAAGGCGGTTGAGAGATGCATATGCGTAACCGATGGGTGAGCGCGCTCACTCCTCCGGAAATATGGGCTCCTGGAGCGAAGCCCCCGCCGCCTCCTCGAAGCTCGCCGCTACGAAATGGTCGCCCACGCCGTGGTAGCGGAACAGGCGACCTCCGGGTGCCGCCAGCTCGGCGAGGAAGCCATCCACGAGTGCCTGCGTGCAGACCTCGCCCGGCCGGTGCACACCGAGGCAGCCGTCACGCCAGGTCACGAGGCGGAAGGAGTACACGCTCACCCGGTCCGGGGCGGTGCCGAGGCGGGTTGCCAGGTCCTCGCGCATCGCCCGCTGGACGGCAACGTGGTCGGAAGGCGGCTCCACCGTGCGGCGACCTTGCTCGAAATCGGTAGCGATGAAGCCGTACGCGGAGACGTGGTAGCGGTACGGCTCGCCACCCGCCTCGAGTTCGACGATGAAGCCGGGCGCGAGCATCTCGCCGCAGGCGGCCTCCGGCCGCACGAAGCCGAGGCAGAGGTCGGGGAAGGTCACCGGGGCGATGAACGTGGTGACCACGTCGCTCCTCGGCGTCCCGGTCCGGAGCGAGAGGTCCCACGCGGCGTAATCGGCGAGGATGGCACCCAAGTCGGCCCGGACGTCGGGCGGAACGGGGGAGCCGTCCTCCAGCGTTCCCGTCGCGAAGGAGGCCGCGACGAAGCGATCCCCACCGAGGTGGTAGCGATACTCCTTCCCGGCCGCCTCGAACCAGGCGATGAACCCACCGATGAAGATCATCGTGCAGGCTTCGCCTTCCTCCTTCACGCCGAGGCAGCCGTCCCAACCTGCGTGCTGCAGCCGGCGCAGGTGGACGTCGAGCGGGTCGACCCGCAGGCGCCCGGCGAGGTCGAGCCTGGCGGCATGGAGTGCCGACTCGGCCGGCAGGGTGGGTTGCGAAGGAGCGGTGCTCACCGGGCCGGAGCCATCATCGCCACGGTTGGCGCGGGCGCCGCAGGCGGCCGCGGCGAACGCGGCGACGACGAGGAGCGCTGCGAGGACGACGAACAGAGGACCACGGAGCATTTCCACCCCCGAGCGAGGTGTCGCTGGATGGAATGACGCCGGGCGTCGCCGGAATGTTCCCGTCGCTCCTTCGTGCCGGGGGTGGGAGTCGAACCCACACGCCTCGCGGCCGCGGATTTTAAGTCCGCCGCGTCTGCCGATTCCGCCACCCCGGCACGCGACCTCAGCATACGACAGTCCCGCGGACCGCAGCCCGGAGCGCGACGCACTCAGCGCGCGAGGAGATCCTCGGCGAAGCCGCGCCGGAGCGTGTTCTCCGTAACCACCCTCGGCACCGTGAAGGGGATAAGGGTGTCCGGGCCGCCCGCCTTGTCGCCCAGGCCTGAGCGGCGGAACCCACCGAACGGCTGGCGCCCCACCATGGCGCCCGTGATCTTGCGGTTGATGTACAGGTTCCCGACGCGGAAGTCGCGCATGGCGAGAGCGATGTTCCGGGGGTTCCGCGAGAAAACACCGCCCGTGAGCGCGTACTCGGCATCGTTCGCCAGTGCAAGGGCCTCGTCGAAGCGGTCCACCGTGAAGAGGGTGAGCACCGGACCGAAGATCTCCTCCCGCGCCACCGCCGAGGTCGGCGGAAGCCCTTCGAACACTTGGGGGGCGACGTACCGGCCCTCCGACGGGGCATCGCCCCGTGCGAGGAGCCGCCCCTCGCGCGTGGCGAGGCGTAGATACTGCTCCACTTTCTCCTTCGCTTGGTCGGAGATGAGTGGGGGCACCACGGTCCAGGGGTCCTCGGGCAGCCCCACCGGGAGGCTTTCGACGGCCCCTGCAAGGCGCTCCCGGAATTCGGCCGCGGCGGAGCCGACGACGATTACGCGGCTGCAGGCGCTGCATTTCTGACCCGCGTACCCGAACGCCGAGGCGACGACTCCCAGAACGGCCTCATCGATGTCGGCATCCTCATCGACGATGACGGCATTCTTGCCGCCCATCTCGGCAACGACGCGCTTCGGACCCGCAGGGGCGGCGGGCGAGGACGCCGCGACGGCGAGGATGTGGAGCCCTACCTCCGCGCTGCCCGTGAAGGCGATGACGTCGACTTGGGGGTGACGGACAAGGGCTTCGCCCACCACCTCACCCCGACCCGGAAGGAAGTGGACGACATCGGGCGGGACGCCGGCCTCGTGGAGCAGGTCGACGAAGCGCCGGGCCACGACCGGTGATTCCTCGGCGGGCTTGACGATGGCGCAGCAGCCGGCCGCGAGGGCGGCGGCTGTCATCCCGGCCATGATCGCGAGGGGGAAGTTCCAAGGAGCGATGATGGCGGCCACGCCGCGCCCTTCCCGAAACGTGCGATTCCGTTCACCCGGCACCAGATCGAGGTGTTCGCCGAGCTCGAGGCGCTCGGCCTGGAGGGCGTAGTACCGCAGGTAGTCGACCGCCTCGACGACGTCACCGTCGGCTTCGCGCCACGGCTTGGCGCACTCGTGGACCATCAGCGCGGCGAACTCCCACCGGCGAGCCGCGAGGAGGTCGGCGGCGTGCCGGAGGATTTCGCCCCGGCGTCGCGCCCCGGCGTCGCGCCAGGCGGGAAACGCCCGCCGGGCGCGCTCGGCCGCCTCGTCGGCCTCGTCGGGCCCGGCGTACGAGACCTCGGCGAGCAGGGTGCCTGGATGGGCAGGTGGTTCCGCCGCAGCCAGCTCCCGGCCGGGAAGCTCGCGCCCCCCTACCAGCGGTCCAATGCGCCTGCCGAATTTCGACCACTCCCGAGCAAGCGCCTGTCGCATCGCCTCACGGTGAGCGGGGAGGTGCCATTCGGCGGCGGGGTGGTTCCGGAACGGGGCGGCGCGCACGGGCAGCGACGCCGGTGCCGGTGGAGCGGGCGGCCGCAACACCTCCTCCGGGTCGGCCGATTCGAACTTATGCACAATCCACGATTCGTTGGCCGTGTTTTCGAGGAGGCGACGCACAAGGTAGCCCATGCCGGGGATGAGCTCCCCCACCGGGACGTAGACGCGGGTCCGGTATCCCAGGGCTGAGACCGCCCGCCGCAGCCCTTCGGCCATCCCGTACAGCGTCTGGAATTCGAGCGCCTCGGGCGGGAGCCCGGCCTCCTCGGCGCGCACCATCGCCTGGGCGATGCTGCGCGGGTTGTGGGTGCCGAACGCCGGGCGGAGATGCGGCCATGCCCGCAGCAACCGCTCCGTACAGCGCTCGAAGTGCCAATCGGTGGCCGATTTCTCCTCGAACACCGGGACGGGGTGACCGAGCTGACGGGCTACGACCCGCTCCTCGTCCCAGTAGGCGCCCTTCACCAGGCGCACCGCGAAAGAACGCCCCGTGCGTCGCGCGAGGTCCTCGAGCCACTCGAGAACATCGAGCGCGTCGCGGAGGTAGGCCTGGACCACGATCCCGGCGCCATCCCACCCTTCCAACCCTTCCTCCAAGAGGGCATCGGCAAAGACGCGATGCACGAGGTCGCGGTAGCGGTACTGCTCCATATCGACGTAGATCCCCGCCCCGAGCTCTCGCGCCCGTCGGAGAATGGGGAGGAGGCGCGGCTGGATGTCCCGCGAGACCGCCTCCGGGGCCGCTGGTTCGAAGTGCGGCGTAAGCGCCGAAAGCTTGACGGAGATGTTCGGCGTTCGAGCGAACTCGGGCGCGTTCCACGCGGTGCTCGCGGCCGCCAGGGTGTCCAGAAGGTGGAGGTACCGCTCCCGGTACCCGTCCGCTTCGCGGGCGGAGAGAGTGGCTTCGCCGAGGACGTCCAGGGTCGACGCCACCCCCGCCTCCGCAAGCGCGCGCAGCTTCGGCAGGGCGTCCTGGGCATCGCGGCCGGCGATGAAGCGGTCGGCCATGGCGAAGACGCCTTGGCGCACGACCCTCGATAGGACGGGGCGGAACGGGCGCTGCCCACCCACACGACTGCCGAGCGCGACGGGACCGGGAGCGCCCTCGCGAAAGTACTGGCGCACGTGGTCGGCGACCGCCTGGGCGCTCCGCAAGGCAGGCAGGACGTCGACGAAGCGAAGGAGCTTGACACGGAAGGTCGGGTCGCGCGTCGCCCATTCGAAGAGGCGCTCTTGCCACCAGGCCGGCGTAAGGTGCAGCAGCCGCTGTGGCTCCACAGCAGCGAGGAGGCGGCGACCGCGCTCCTGGATCCTGCGCTCGAGTGCATCGCCGTCGGGCGTGGGAGCCACGCCGACATTCTATGCGCTGCCGCCGCTGCCAGCGTTGCGGCGGGTCCCGGAGGAGCGCAGAATGCCGCCGAGGGACGAGGATGGCGACGCAACCGCGGCTTCGCCGGCGCCCGGCGCTCTGGCTCCAGAATCAGCCCCTCGATGCCTTCGAGCGGGACGACCCTCCCCTCGTCATCGACCGCGGTGAGGGGATCTACCTCTGGGACCGGGAAGTCCGCAGGTACATCGACGCCCTCTCCGGCCTGTGGGTGGTAGCGGCTGGCCATGGTCGCACCGAGCTCGCCGAAGCGGCGGCCGAGCAGGCGAGCCGGCTCGCGTACGCGAACACGTTCGCGTACGCGACCGAACCGGCTCTGGAACTCGCCGAGGCGCTGGTGAAGCTCGCACCACCGGGGATTGCCCGCGTCCACTTCGCCAACTCCGGGTCGGAGGCGGTCGAGCTCGCGCTGAAAATCGCGAAGCAGTACCACTACAACCGCGGCGAGGGGAAGCGGTACAAGATCATCTCGCGCATCGGGTCGTACCACGGGCAGACGGCAGGCGCCCTGAGCGTGAACGGGGCGAGCTACGCGGTACGTCCACCCTTCGAGCCACTGGTACCAGGAGCGATCCGCGTCCCGGGGGTGAACTGCGCCCACTGCCCGTACGAGAAGACGTATCCCTCGTGTAACGTCTACTGCGCTCGCGCCATCGCGGGGTTCATCGAGGCGGAACGCCCGGAAACCGTCGCCGCGGTCATCGCCGAGCCCATCTCCATCGCCAACGGGAACTTCGTCCCGCCCGCGGAGTACTGGCGCACCCTTCGGGAGGTGTGCGATGCCTACGGCGTCCTGCTCATCGCTGACGAGGTCATCAACGGGTTCGGACGAACAGGACGGTGGTGGGGGATCGACCACTTCGGCATCGTGCCCGACCTGATGACGGTGGCCAAGCAGCTCAGCTCGGGATACGCGCCCATCGGCGCGGTGCTGGTCCACGAACGGGTGGCAGCGGCTTTCGAAGGGGGGCCGGAGCGGGCGTTCATGAGCGGGCTCACCTTCGCCGGACATCCCGTGGCCTGCGCCGTGGCGCGGGCGAACCTCGGCATCCTGCAGCGCGAGCGTCTGCCGGAACGCGCCGCCTCCGTGGGCGCTCACCTGGGCGCGCGGCTGCGCGAAATCGCTCGCGGGCGGCGAGTGGTAGCCGACGTGCGCGGGATCGGCTTGCTATGGGCGCTCGAAATCGTGCGCGACCGCGATAGCGGCGAGCCCTTCCCGAGCCGGGAGCTGTCCCGATGGCTCGAGTCGGCGCTCCAGCGCCGGGGCCTGTTGACCCGCGCCGGCAGCCTGCTCTTCCTGGCCCCGCCACTGGTCACCGACCGGGAGGAGGCCGATGCCATCGCCGACATCGTCGACGATGCCCTCGCCGAGCTCGAGCGGGGTGGCCCCTAGGGGGTGCGGAGCGCCCCCAGCGGTGCCGACCCCTAAGGTGATGGGCGAGTTCGATGCCGTCTGGGTCTTCTTCCGCGTGGGCGCGGTGCCCTGCGCCCTTCCCGCGGGCGCTGTCGAGAGCGTCGAGCGGGAGCTCGCCGTGACCCCCGCGGCAGGCGCTCCACGGTCGGTCGCCGGGCTTGCCCTCGTGCGCAGCCACGTCGTGCCAGTGGTGGACCTCCACCGCCTCTTCGGACAGCCGGCACCGCGGTCGGGCGGGAGCTACCTGGTGGTGCGCCTTGCGTCGGGCCAGAGCGCGGCGCTCTGGGTCAGCGACACGGAGGACATCGAGCGCGTCGAGCCGCATGCCTTCCAGTCGGTGGCGATCCCTGGAAGGCGAAGCCGGTACGCTCGGCGAGTCATCGTCCGTGAAGACGGCCGCCTGTGGCTGGCATTGGACGCGGAGAGGTTAGTGGTCAAGGGCGCACGGAACGTGGCGCAGGCGGCCTAAACCGGGCTGCCCGCTCAAGGGCAGGGAACGTAGGTATGGTCCTCGCGGCGGACCAGCCCACGCTCCTCGAGGAGGTCGAGGTGACCCTGGATGGCAGGTAGGACCTGCCAGAAGCGGCGCTCCAACGCTCGAGGGTAGGCGCGAGCCGCGAGCTCGTACGGCGTGGCACGCCCGGCCTGGCGCAAGTCGGCGAACACCCGCTCGGTGCGGGCCTCGATCGCACCAATGGCGGCATCGATGGCATCCTCGACGTCGGCGAACGGCTCCCCGTGGCCAGGGAAGCAGCGGGTGAACGCGGAATCACGCAGGGTGAGAAGAGCGTCGAGGAAGCGCGGCAGGCTCCGGAAGCGGACGGGGCCGCCCGAGGCCGGGTCAAGCTGAATCCCCGGAGTCGGCGTGAAGCCCTTAAGCAACTGGTCGCCGGAAAAGAGCCAACCCTCCCTTGGCTCGACGATGACCACCGTTCCAGGGGTGTGCCCCGGGAGATGCCGCACCTCGAGGCCGTTCGGAAGTCCGAGGGGATACGGTCGGGGCACGAAGGGATCGTAGCGCAGGCCGCTCGGGTGGCGGGCACGAGGCCCGGCGGGCGGATACCCCTCGGCACGCTGCCACCGTTCCGCGAACGCACGGCGCCGCTCCAGAGCATCGACGACGCTTGCGACGACTTCAGGCGGCGCTCCGCAGGTTTCGACGAACTCGACGAGGACACGCCAGCCGTCGCCCCTGGGCACGAGGGTGCCCACGAGGTGGTGGTCAAGCGGGTGGAGGAACACCGGGACTCCCTGTGCGGCCCACCGCGCGCCGAGCCCCGCGTGGTCGGCATGGCCGTGGCTGACGGCAACGGCGCGAACCCCGCAGACCTCACCGGCGAGGACCTCCCAAGCTCCGGCGTAGTCCGGGCCAGCGTCCACGAGGATGGCACCTTCCGAGCCCTCCACCACGTAGAGGCTGTTGTCGGCGAGGGCGATGCGCGTGACACGGAGAGCCACGGGGCGAGTGTAGCGGGGAACCGCCGGCCAGTTGACCAGGGAGAAGCAGAGGGGTAGCGTTGACCGCGACAACCAAAGAGCGCCAGCAGCCGCTGGGGGGGCCGGAACGGCTGAGATCCTCGGACGAGGACCACCCCGGAACCTGATCTCGGTAATGCGAGCGTAGGGAATGCGGCGTGGAGCAAGCCTTCCAGAGGCGGCCACGTGCGTACATTCCGTGGCCGCCTCTCTTTCGCGGCCCCCGAGCACGGCTGGCGCGGACGAGGGCCGCGATGATCGCTGAAATCCAATGCCTTCCGACGCCTGCGGGCAACGAAGCCCGGCCGTACGCCGTCATCGAGGCTGCCATCGCCGCCATCGAGAGGTCCGGGCTCCGCACCGAAGTGGGAGCGCTGGGGACCACCGTCGAGGGTCCGGCCGACGCCGTGTGGGCGGCGGTCCGGGCGGCGCACGAGGCCTGCCTTCGCGCCGGAGCGGAACGCGTGGTCACGATCGTGAAGGTGGCGGAAACGCGCGAGGGCGGCCCGACCATCGACGCGCTCACCGGACGATACCGCAGGAGCGCCGGCGATGAGCAGCGTGGTTGAACGGACGACTGCGCGGGCGGCCGCGGCCGCCAGCGATTACGGGCCGGCAGCGCTCTTCCTCGCGGCTCTGGTTGCGGGTTGGGAAGTCGCCGTCCGCCTCCTCGATATCGCCCCGTACATCCTGCCCGCCCCGAGCCGCATCTGGGACGCCTTCCTGCGAACGCGCACCACCCTCCCCGAGCACATCATCACCACCCTTCGCGAAGCCGTGCTCGGCATCGCCTACGGTGCGGCCGTCGGCGCGGGCCTCGCCGTGGCGCTCGCCGGGGTACCGCTCCTCCGGCGCGTTCTGTACCCCGTCCTGGTCACCTCGCAGACCATCCCCATGATCGTCCTCGCCCCCATCCTCATCGTTTGGTTCGGCTTCGGCGAGACGCCCAAGGTCGTGCTGGTGGCCCTCTGGGTGTTCTTCCCTGTGACGGTTTCCATGACCGATGGCCTCCTCGGCGCGGACCGGGAGCTCATCGGCCTCGTGCGAAGCATGGGCGGCACCCGCCGGGACGTGCTTCGCCACGTTCTCATCCCCTCGGCGCTCCCGGCGCTCTTCGCCGGGCTGAAGATTTCGGCGACGTACTCGGTAGCGGCCGCGGTGATCGCCGAATACATGGGAGCGCAATCGGGACTGGGGCTGTACATCAGCCGCTCGGCCGCATCCTTCCGAACCGACCAGATGTTCGTGGCCATCGGCATCATCGCCACGGCGAGCATCGCCCTCTTCGCGCTGGTGCACCTCGCCGCCCGGCTGATGACGCCGTGGATGTATCTCGAGCCCCGAGGAGGGAAGGGATGAAGCGAAGGATCGCTCTACTGGCCTTGACGCTGCTCGCCGCGGCCTTCATGGCTGCCTGCGGCGGCGGTGGCGAGGAGGGGAAGGAGCTTCGGCGGGTGACGCTGATGCTCGACTGGACCCCGAACACCAACCACACGGGCATCTACGTGGCCAAGGAGAAGGGCTGGTACGCCGAGGAAGGGCTCGACGTGCAGATCGTCGAGCCGGCCGAGGCGGGCGTGACCCAAGTGGTCGGCGCCGGTCAGGCCGACTTCGGCATCTCGTTCCAGGAGATGGTCATCCCCGCGCGGGAGCAGGGCGTGCCCGTCGTCTCCATTGCCGCCATCATCCAGCACAACACCTCGAGCCTTGCCTCGCTCGCCGAACGGAACATCGTGCGCCCACGCGACCTGGAGGGGAAGACGTACGGCGGCTTCGGCGGCGCCCTCGAGCGGGAGATCATCAGCCGGCTGGTGGCCTGCGACGGTGGAGACCCCTCTAAGGTGAAGTTCGTCGAGGTGGGGAACGTCGACTACCTCGTGGGTATGGACCGCGGTGACTACGACGTGGTGTGGATTTTCGACGGCTGGGAAGGCATCCGCTTCACCGAGATCGAGAAGCGGAAGATGAACTTCATTCGCTTCATCGACCACACGGATTGCATCCCCGACTGGTACACGCCGCTCATCATCACGAACGAGCGCATGATCGCGGACCAGCCGGATGTCGTGCGGGCGTTCATGCGAGCCACGGCGAGGGGGTACCAGTTCGCCATCGACCACCCCGCCGAGGCAGCCGACATCCTGCTGAAGGCCGTGCCCGAGCTCGACCCCCAGCTCGTGAAGCTGAGCGCCGAATTCCTGGCGAAAAAGTACACGGAGCCGGGGCGACCATGGGGCCTGCAGGACGAGAAGGTTTGGGTCGACTTCGAACGATTCCTCCGGCAGGCGAAGCTGACGAGCGAGGCTGTCGACGTGAGCAAAGCCTATACGAACGAGTTCCTGCCCCGGGAGTGAGACGCTCGAAGTAAGGTGAGAGGGTGCCCGCGATTGAGTTGCACCGGATTTCCCATACGTTCGCGGGCACCCCGCCCGTCGAGGCTCTTCGTGAGGTCTCCCTGACGGTTGAGGCGGGCGAGTTCGCCAGCATCGTCGGCCCCAGCGGGTGCGGCAAGACGACGATCCTCCGCATCCTCGCGGGGCTCATCGTGCCGACGGCAGGAGAGGCCCGGATCGGGGGCCGCAGCACCATCGGACGCCCCGGCCTCGCGGCGTACATGCCCCAGCGGGACCTGCTCCTGCCCTGGCGGCGCGCGCTCGAGAACGCAACGTTGGGGGCAGAGATTGCGGGTATGCCCCGCGGCGAGGCGCGCCGGCGGGCCCTGGAGCTGTTCGAGCAGTTCGGCCTGAGGGGGTTCGAGCGGGCTTGGCCGGCACAGCTCAGCGGCGGGATGCGGCAGCGCCTGGCGCTCTTGCGGACCTTCCTCCTCCCCTTCGATGCCATCCTCCTGGACGAGCCGTTCGGGGCGCTCGACGCCATCACCCGCCGGACGATGCACGCCTGGCTGCAGGACGTGTGGCTCCGTGACCGGAGGACCGTGCTGTTCGTCACCCACGACGTGGAGGAGGCCCTAATGCTGGCCGACACGGTCTACATCATGACCGCCCGACCGGGCCGCATCGCCGAAACGATGCGCGTCCCCTTCGCCCGCCCTCGGCCGCTGGATATCGTGGCTGACCCGAGGTTCGCCGCCCTGAAGGAGCGGCTACTGGAAACGCTCGACCGCGCAGTTCAGGAGGGTTGAGCGCTTGCCAGACACTTCGCCTCTCGCTACAGTTCGCCGCCGAGACGCTTTCGGGGGCGCGGCAATGGAGTTCCGTGTTATCGCGACCGGTCTGGAGTTCCCGGAGGGGCCCGTTGTCCTGCCGGACGGAGATATCCTCGTGACCGAGATCAAAGCGGGTCGTCTGACGCGCATCTCGCCGAACGGGGAGAAACGCGTCTTCGCGGTGACCGGGGGCGGACCGAACGGCGCTGCCATCGGGCCCGACGGGTGGATTTATGTCACGAATAACGGCGGCTTCGAATGGTACACGAGGCCGCTCCCCGATGGGTCGCTCGGCGTCTTCCCCGGCGACCAGCCTGCCGATTACACCGGCGGTTCGATCCAGCGCATAAGCCCCGACGGCTCCGTGGTCGAAACGCTGTACCGAGAGTGCAACGGTATCCCGCTGAAGGGACCGAACGACCTTGTCTTCGACGCGGAGGGGAACTTCTACTTCACCGACCTGGGGAAGGCCCGGGCGCGCGAACGGGACCGGACGGGGGTGTACTACGCGTCGCCAGACGGCAAGTTCATCAGGGAAATCATCTTCCCGATGGAGCAGCCGAACGGCATCGGCTTGAGCCCCGATGGCAAGGTGCTGTACGTGGCAGAGACGCCGACGGCCAGGGTGTGGGCGTGCGAGCTCGCCGGTCCGGGCGAAGTCGCACGTCGGTACGTGCTGGCTCAGGTCCCGGGCGCCCCGCCGCTGAACCTCGCGTACCTCGATTCCATGTGTGTCGACGCCGAGGGGAACGTCCTCGTCGCTACCATCGTCCACGGCGGGATCACCACCATCTCCCCCGACGGGAAGCGGTTGCAGCACACCCCGACAGGCGACCCGCTGACGACGAACTGCTGCTTCGGCGGTCCCGACCTGCGCACCCTCTACGTGACGCTGAGCGCGACCGGGCGGCTGGTGGCGTTCGACAATTGGCCTACCCCAGGGCTGAAGCTCGCCTTCCCTCGTTGAAGGAGGCCGAAGCTACTGGGCGACGGCGATGACCTGAATCTGGACGGTCACCTCTTCCTCCACGGATACGAAGCCGGCGATGTTCAATACCGGGATGTCGAAATCCTCGTACCGGAACTTCGTGGTGGCCAGGGCGGTGATCACGTTGCCCCGCCGGCGGGCGACGGTCTCCCACTCGAGGGTCCGCTTCACGCCGTGCAGCTCCATCGTGCCCACGAGGGTGACCTTCACGTCCTGCCCCTCTGGGATTTCGCCCGGCCACCCCTCGATGGCCTCGATGGTGAAGCTCGCCTCCGGATAGCGCGTCACCTCCAGCGCTTCGCGAACGCGGGTGTCCCGGCGACTCTCATCGCTCCGCAGGTTGGCCAGCTTGACGACGACCCTCGAGACGTTGTTCGGGTCGAGCCCCGTTTTCCCGATGAAGAATTCGCCGCTCACCTCGGAGGTCGTCCCCTTCGCCGTGGAGGGAACGCCGATGCGAGCGAGCGTTTCCCCAGCGAGGTACCAGGCTTCGGTGCGCCCTTCCACGTCTGGGTGTTCGGGCACGATGACGTACCGCGTGAAGTCGCCCGTCGCGCCGCCCGCTCCTGCCGTCGGGGACGGCGTGTCGCCAGTCGAGGCTGCGGGCGTTGGAGTCGGAGTGGCCTCGCGGAATGCGAGGGGCTCGGTCGCCGGATCGGCCTCCGAGCGGATGAGAAACCACCAGACTCCCGCCAGGACGGCCACGACGGCGGCCAGGCCAGCGAGTACAGCGAGGACGATACGGAGTCGCACGGCAGCTCCCGCGAACGTGCAAGATTGCGTCACTGAGGGTACGGCAAGGGCAAAAAAGGGTAGTAAAGCCTCCTGGCGGAGGGGTAGGCTGCCTTCGTGCTCCGGGGTCTCGCCGTGACCTTGGCCGTTTGGGCGCTCGGCTTCGCCGTGCTCCGGCTCACCATCGCCGGCCCGGAGCTGTGCGAGCCGCCGCCGCCCACCGCCGTGGAAGCGAGCATCTCGGCGGCAGCAACCTGGCTCAGCGCGCATCAGTCCGCCGATGGCCGCTTCCTGTACGAGTACGACCGGGACGCCCGCGCGGCTTCCCCGGAGTACAACGAGGTGCGCCACGCCGGTGTCACGATGTCCCTCTACCAGCTCGCGGCCGCGGGGAAACCCGACTATCTCGACACCGCCGAACGGGGGCTCGACCGCATGCTCGGCCGACTCCTTCGAAGGGATGGCTGGGCGGCCATCCGCGAAGACGACGGCACGGCAAAGCTCGGCTCGACGGCGTTGCTGGTCGCAGCGCTCGTGTTTCGGCGCGAGGCGACCGGCGACCTCCGGTACGACCCGCTGTTGGCGGAGCTGGGCCGCTTTCTCCTTGCGATGCAGGAGCCCAACGGCCGCATGCTCGCATACTGGTCGCCAGCGCTCGGGGGCCCCATACCCGACCTCACATCCCGCTACTACACAGGGGAAGCGTTCTGGGCGCTGACGCTGCTGGCCAGGACGTTTCCTCACGAAAGGGAGTGGCTCGACGGAGCGCGCCGCGTAGCCCGCTACCTTGCCGAAGAACGGGACGAGGCGGAGGAGCTGGAATTCGCACCGTGGCCCGACCAATGGGCTGCCTACGGCTTCGCCGAATTGGCACGCTTGGCGCCACTTTCCGAGTCGGAGGTTGCGTACCTCCGTTCGCTGGCGGAACGATTCGGCATGCTGGTGCGATTCGATGCCCAGCGCGGCGAAGACGACGTTTCGACCCTCTTCCGGGGGGAAGGGGCCCGCGGCGCCGGCTTGGGGACATGGGTCGAGGGGTTGGGAGCGCTCTGGCGGGCAGCGTCCGTGGAGACCCGCTTGGCCGACCTTCGCCCTGCCATCTCGGAGCGCGCATTGTGCGGCGCCGGACTCCTCGTGGCGCGTCAGACCGCCGCGGAAGAGGCGGAGGGCGATGCCCGTGCCGTGGGAGCGTGGTTTCGAAGCGGCGTCACCCGGATGGACGACCAGCAGCATGCGCTCTCTGCGCTCCTGGCAGTCCTCGAAATCCTGACCGAGGCCGAGCCACAGGAATGACCGCCTATTGGGAACTCGCCGTGGTGCTGGCGGCAGCCGTGAACCCAGCGGCGATCGCGGCGGCCGCAAGCGAGCTGCCGGGCTCCAGGGCCTCGCGGGGCCAGGCCGTGGCCATCGCCTGGGCGATCGGGGCGGGGATGACAGCGGCCGCCGCCTACGGCGCCGAACGGCTCCTGGCGGGACTCGAGCTGAGCCACGAAACGTTCCGCATCGCCGCGGGGGCCGTGCTCGCCGTGACGGGGACGCGGGAGACGTGGCGCGGCAGCCCCCCGCTCTCCTCCGTTCCCAACCGGGCTTGGGAACAGGGGGTGTACCCGCTCGGGCTGCCGCTGTTCGCCTCGCCGGCTGGCTTGATGACTGCCGTCGCCCTCGCCGGGCACCCGGAAGTGGGGCCGGCGAAGACCCTGGGCGCCGCGCTGCCGGTCCTGGCCGCGGCCGCCGCCGCCGCGCTCGCCGCCCGCGAGCGGCACCAGGGCCTCTGGCGAGCGGCAGCCCAGTCCATCGGCGCCCTCGCCGTCGCCGTGGGGGTCGCGTTCGTCGTCGCCGGGATCCGCTCCGTGTAACCCGTGCTCACCACCGCTCCCAGTGCACCAGCTCGTGCAGCGGGAGACGCTGACGCCCCCCGTGGAGGGGGTACCTCCGGTCGGGGTAGCCGAAGGCGAGCACCATCGCCACAGAGTGGTCGGGAGGAATGCCGAGCACCGCGCGGGCGCGGTCCTGGTCGTGCATGGCCACCGGGCAGCTCGTGACGCCCTCCGCCCAGGCAGCGAGCATCATGTTCTGGGCGGCCCTCCCGGCGTCGAACGCACCGCCACCCGGAACGAGAACGAGGGCCACGACCAGCGGGGCCGATGGGAGGTGGTGGGCATACTGGCCGCAGCCTGCGAGCTCGGCCTTCCCCTGGGCGCCGCGCACGACGATGTAGCGCACCGGCTGCGAATTCTTGGAGCTTCCGGCCATCCGGCCCGCCTGGAGGATGCGCTGGACCGTCTCGTCGGGGATGGGCTTGTCCAGATAATGGCGAGTATCTCGCTTGGATATAATGACCCTGTACGCGTCCGGCGTCATGCAACGAATCCCCCTGAGACTGGGGTATTCATAGCGGATCACCGCTGGCCTGTCACGGCGAGCTGGCGCTACGCGGGAAAGGGGCTCGGCCCCTACACTCGGAACACGGAGGAATCGCGAAGGAGGCTCGGATGGCGGGTCACTCCAAGTGGGCGCAGATCAAGCGGCAGAAGGGCGCAAACGACGCCAAGAAGGGTGCCCTCTTCACGCGGCTCACCCGGGAGATCATGGTGGCTGTGAAGCAGGGCGGCCCCGACCCGGCGGCGAACTTCAAGCTGCGTCTCGCCATCCAACGCGCCAAGCAGGCGAACATGCCCAGCGACAACATCGAGCGGGCGATCGCCAAAGCCACCGGCGCATCCCCCGAGGCGAACCTCGAAGAGGTCTTCTACGAAGGGTACGGGCCGGGCGGCACCGCCATCCTGGTGGCGGCCCTGACGGATAACCGGAACCGGACCGTCTCCGAGGTGCGCCACCAGTTCACGCGCGCAGGCGGAAGCCTGGGCGAAGCCGGCTCGGTGAGCTGGCAGTTCGAACCGGCCGGCGTGCTCACGGTCGCCCTCCGCGGACGGGACGCCGACGAGGCAGCCCTCGCGGCGATCGACGCGGGTGCCGCCGACGTCGAGCCCATGGGCGACTTTCTCGAGGTTCGCACGGCACCCGCGGACCTGGAGCGGGTTCGCCGGACCCTGGAGGAGGCGGGATACGAAATCGAACACGCCGACTTCGCCATGATCCCGAAGACGACCATCCAGCTCGACGAGAAGACGGCCCACCAGGCGATGCGCCTCATCGAGGCGCTGGAAGAGCTGGAGGACGTCCAGCGCGTGTACACGAACGCCGACTTCAGCGAGGAAGCGATCGCCAGTTATTCCGGAACCTGAACGAGTGCGCGGCGGTTCCCCCTCGGCTGAACCTCGGGTAGGGTGAGCCCATGCGCATCCTGGGTATCGACCCCGGGCTCGGAGCCACAGGGCTGGGTGTCATTGAGGGTGACCGGGACACCGTCCGCCATGTGTACCACACGGCCGTCAGGCCGAGCAGCTCCCTGCCCTTGCCGGAGCGGCTCGAGGTTATCCGCTCCGCCGTCCGCGACGCCGCGCGGGATTGGCACGCCGACGCCGCGGCCGTCGAGAGCGGCTACGTCGGCCCGAACCCACGGTCGGCCCTCGCCCTCGGCCAGGCCCGGGCCGCGGCGCTCCTCGGCGTCGCCGACGCCGGCATTCCGGTGTTCGAGTACGCGCCGGCAATCGTGAAGCAGACGATCGCGGGCTACGGACGAGGCGACAAGGGCCAGGTCGCGCGTATGGTCCGCCTCCAACTCGGATTGGAGGAGGAACCCCGCCCAGCGGACGCGGCGGACGCCCTGGCTGTCGCCATCACCCACTGGGCCCACTGGCGGCTCGACGCGGCCCGACCCTCGGATGCCCGCTCAGGCCGCTAAGAGGTTCGCGAGCTCGTCCTCGTCGAGGTCGGGCCCGACCACCGCACAGTGCATCGCACCTGCCCGGTAGACGCGGGATGCCACCCGCTGAACGTCTTCGGCGGTGACGGCCTCCAGCGCCGCGACGACGTCCTCGACCTCCTCGATCTCTCCGCGAGTGAGCAGCAGCTCGCCGTGGCGCTGCCCCACGGCGTGAGCCGTCTCGAGTGAGAGCCGAAAGCGGCCCACGGCATGCTCCTTCGCCTTGCGCAGCTCCTCGTCGGGTACGGGCGCTGCCACCAGCTTCTCCAGCTCGCCGATGCACACCTGGATGCTTTCGGCGAGTTTGGCCCGGTCGACGCCGGCGGAGATGGTGAAAATGCCCGTGTCGGCGAGGAGACCGTACGACGAGTGGACGGCGTACGCGAGCCCGCGGCGCTCGCGCACCTCGCGGAAGAGACGGGACGACATCCCGGCACCGAGGATGTCGTTCAGCACACGGAGCGCGTACCGGTCGGGGTCGGCTCGTCCGAAGATGGGGAGGCCGAGGGAGAAGGAGCACTGGTCGACCGTGCGAACGTCGACGGCGACGCGTGGCCCCCGAACGGAGGGGTCGTAGGGCGGGACGGGCGGGACGCTACCGCGTCGGATGTCGGAGAAGAGCCGGTCGGCGAGCTCCACCACGCGCCCCGGCTCGACGTTCCCCGCGACCGAGACGACCACGTTGGGAGCTCGGTACCAGCGCTCCATGTGCTCGAGGAAGTGGGGGCGCTCGATCCGCTGCACGGTCTCGATGGTCCCGCCGACGTCCCAGCCGCAGGGTTGGTCGCCGTAGACCGCCATCCCCACGAGCCTCCCGGCCCACACTTGGGGGTTGTCGTGGTTCCGCTTCAGCTCCTGCTGGACGACGGTCCGCTCCCGCTCGATCTCCTCGGCATCGAGCTTGGAATGGAGCACCATGTCGGCAGCCACATCGAGGGCGGTCTCGACATGGTCGAAGGGGACGATGTTCCAGTAGCAGGTGAACTCCTTGTTCGTGTAGGCGTTCAAGGTGCCGCCCGAACCCTCGATCGCCTCGGCGATGGCGTGCGCATCGGGGCGCCGTTCGGTCCCCTTGAAGACCATGTGCTCGAGAAAATGCGTGATCCCGTTCAGCTCACGAGGTTCGGACCGGGACCCCACCCCAACGAAGACGCTCACGGAAACGGCCTGGGTGGCGGGCATCGGTGTAACCACCACTCGGAGGCCGCTGGGTAGGGCGACGAGCTCCCAAGTGGGCACGATGAACCTCCATCGCGGGCGAAGGGTGTGACGTCATTGTACCCCTGACGGGAGGCGAGCCCGGGCCGCGTAGACTTGGTCCGTGGAGCGCCGCGCGGAACCTCGGCTCGCGCCCAACTGGACCACCCTCGCCGGCGCGGTGGAGGGGGTCCTAGCAGCCCTGGGAGTGCCGCTGCCACGGCACGCGGTGATGGGGCTGACCGGCTGCGCCTTCGCCTTCGCACTGGCGGAAAGCGAAGCGGGCGCGGCCAGCCCCGCCGGTCTCCACGCCTTCGATACCTGGCGCCTCGGCGAACGGCTCGCCCGCACAGGCGTACGCTTCGAGCGGTTCGCACCGAACGATGCCGACCCGCACGAGGCGATCGCCTGGATCGCTTCCCGCACCGAACGGGGCGTGCCGGTGATCGCCTGGGCTCTGCGGCTCCGGGAGTGGGGCATCATCCGGGAGGTCGACCAAGCCTCGGAAACGTTCACCGTCGACGACCTCCTCTCCCCGGAAGTAGGACCGACGGCAGCGTGGGCTGATTGGCCCTGGGGCGGCGAACGGATCGACCTCCTTGCTCCAGTCGAGGCCGTTGCCGCCGAGGATGCGGCAGAGGACCTGGTCATCGACTCCCTGCGCGATGCCGCCGCGCTCCTCGAAGGCCGCATCCGCCCGGCAGGGCTTCCGACGGGGGCAGAAGCGCTCGAGGCGTGGGCTCGCGCCTTCGAAGAGGGCCGGGCAATCGACCGAAGCGGGAACGCCCACTGTCTCGCCGCCCTCCTCGCGGCCCGGAGCGACGGCGCCACGTACTTCTCGGAGCTCGCGGAGGCGTTGCCCGAGGCGTCGGAGCCGCTGCAGGCTGCAGCGGAAGGGCTGCGACGCGAAGCCGCGGAGCTCGCCCAGCTCGTGACGCTCTTCCCCTACCCCGCGGGAGGAGCCGGGGCGCTCGCAAGCGCGGGAATCCGGAGGATCGCGGCCGCCGCGCTCCGGCGGGCGGCTGACTGGGAACGGCAAGCAGCCCAGAGAGTGCGCGTAGCCCTTGCGGTTTTCGACTCGGGTCACCGACTGTCCTCAGGCTGACACCGGACCGGCTCCTCGCCGACACCGCCCGGCCACGCGGCCGACACCCTCCGCCGTCGACTTTCACCACGAAGACGTGCACCGCACGCGCCGCATCGGGTGGAGGTCGGCAGGATGGTGGGACAGCGCACAGCGGCCCTGGCGTTCGGAGCGGTAGCCTTCGCGCTCCTCGCCTTCGCAAGCCTTACCGGTCCGAGCACCCCAGCCCGGGCGCTGGTGAACTGCGACGTGAGCGACTACTCGCTCGATTCGGAGGAGCTCGCCTTCCTCGCCCTCATCAACCAGTATCGCAGCGAAAACGGGCGAGGTACGTTGAGCGTTTCGACGACGCTGAACCGCATGGCCCACTGGATGGCATGGGACCTGGGGACGAACGGGTACTTCTCGCACACCGATTCCCTCGGCCGGATGCCCTACCAGCGCGCGCAGGATTGCGGATACCCGACCGGTGCGGGGGAGAACCTGGCTGCCGGCCAGTCGTGGGACACCGCGCTCGAAGCGTTCAACGCCTGGAAGAATTCCCCCGGACACAACCAGAACATGCTCGCGAGCTACTACGTGGCCATCGGCATCGCCCGAGTGTACGTGCCGGGGTCACCCCTGGGGTGGTACTGGGTCACGAACTTCGGCACGGTGGCCGAAGGCGGGGGTTCGAACCCGACACCCACCCCGACCCCGACGAACACGCCGACTCCCACGCCAACGCCCACTCCGACGGCGTCTCCTTCGGCCTCGCCGAGCCCTTCGCCATCGCCCACGCCAACCCCCAGCCCGACGCCGACTCCCACGCGGACGGCGACTCCCACGCCGACGCCAACCCCCACGCCGACGCCGACGCCGACGCCTACCCCTACCCCGACGCCGTCGGGATCGGGCGCAGGGGGAGGCTTCGGTGGCGGTAGCATGCCCCCGGCAGACCCATCGCCGACCCCGACGCCATCACCGACTCCAACTCCGACACCAGGCCGCGATACTCCGCCGCGGATCTCCCTACGCCCCGGGCCGAACCTTGTGACCTGGGCGGGGGAGGACAAGGTGCCCGTGAGCCAGCTCGCGACCATGCCGGAGATCGCGATGGTGTACGGCTGGGATGCAGCCCGGCAGCAGTGGCTGCGGTGGGGAAGCGGGCTCCCCGCCTGGGCCAACTCACTGCGCGAGCTGGAGCGGGGTGGAGCGTACTGGATCATCGCCACGGCCAACGCCACCCTCCTCTTCGAGGAGTAGGGGCGATGCGAATAGCCCGAACCGGTCCTCCGTCGTAAGCTCGTGGCGCGACGCGCGTCGCGCCACTTCGGCGGCGCGTGTGGGGAGCCCCATTGTCCACCCCGACCATCGCCAGTGAAGCTGAGCCCGCCCCCAGCAGTGGACTGACCGCGCCGGGGCGGGCGCTCTCGTCGCTGCGTCACCGAGAGTTCCGCTTCCTGTTGGGAAGCTCGACCGCCCTCCAGGTCGGCTCGTGGATCCAGACGATCGGCATGGGGTGGCTCGTCCTCCACGACCTGGACGGGAGCGCCACGAGCCTCGCCCTGGTAGGGCTCGTACGGGGCGCGTCGCAGCTACTCATCGCACCGCTCGGGGGCTACGCCGCGGCACGCTGGGACCGTCGAAAACAGCTCATCGGCTATTCCGCAGGCGCAGCGACCATCGCCGCCCTCCTCGCCACGTTCACGGCGAGCGGGCTGATCACGCTCGAGCTCGTGTACCTCTTGGCGGCCATCGCCGGCGTGCTCGATGCCCTCGCGGGACCGATCAGGATGATGCTGATCCACGACACGGTAGGGCCCGACGACCTCACCAACGCCGTGGCCCTCAACGGCATCGCCGGCAACGCGATGCGGGTGATCGGCCCGGCGACAGGAGGCATCCTCATCGGCCTTTTGGGGACCGAAGGCGCGTTCCAGGCCCAGGCGGCCGCGCTCGCGCTGGCAGCCCTCCTCTCGGTGCCCCTGCGCCCGAAGCCTCCGACCCAGCCTCCGCCGGGGCCGCTCTGGAGGAGCATCGTCTCAGGGATGCGGTACACCGTCCGCGATCGCGCGGTAGCAGTGGTCGTGGTCCTGGCGCTAGTTCCCAGCTTGCTGGTGTACCCGTACGTGACCTTCTTGCCGGTGTTCGCTCGCGACGTCCTCGGCTCGAACGAGCGGGGATACGGCCTCCTCGCCGCGGGGGTGGGGGTGGGCTCGCTCCTAGGCGGCACGCTCGTGGCGATGACGGCGCATCGAGCCCGCCTCGGGCCGGCGATGGGCTGGGCATGCTTCGTTTACTGCCTCTGCGTCGTCGCCTTCACCTTCTCGCGGAACCTGTGGCTCTCGTTCGGGATCCTGGCCGTCGCGGGGGTCTTCCACAGCGTGTACGCGGCCCTCAATTCCTCGCTGATGCAGCTGAAGGCGGCTCCGGAGTTCCGCGGCCACGTCTTGTCCCTGCAGATCATGACGTGGGGAGTGAGCCCGTTCGCCGCCCTGGCGATGGGTAGAATGGTCGATACGTGGGGCGCCCCCACGGTAGTGGGAACGTGGGTCGCGACCGCAGCGGCGGTCACGCTTGCGACCATCGCCGCGACCCGCGGGCTCCGCGACATCTGACGGGGGAAGAGCCGTGACGGAGCAGCGGCTGGCGGCCATCCTCGCGCCCGGGCTGCGTTGGGTCGATGCGAACACCCGCCAGGCGGACCGCCCCGCCCCGCCCGAGGCCCTGGAAGGGAGGGAGCTGTGCATCCTCGACTTGGAGATGAGCGGGCCCGACCCCCAGGTGCATGAGATCCTCGACATCGGGGCGGTGCGCGTCTCCCTCGAAGAGGGCTTGCCGGAAGAGGCGTCCTTCGGCACGAAGGTTCGGCCGAAGCACATCGGAACGGCGAACCAGGCCTCGTTGCGCATCGTGGGGTACTCGCCCAAAGCTTGGCGGGACGCCGTGTCGCTCGAGGATGCGGTCGCCGAGCTGGTGGAGTTCGGCGCGGGGGCGGTGCTCGCAGGGTGGGGCATCCGCCTGGACCTCGCCTTCCTCTTCGAAGCACTCGAACGGACCGGCTACGAGTGGCCGTTCGCCGACGTCGTCCTGGATGTGCAGCCCGTCGCCCAGGCCGTGCTCAAGGACGGCACCGTCGATAGCTGGAACTTGGGCCACGTGGCCGATCGACTCGGGATCGGGCGGCTGGGCGAACACGGCGCACTCGCCGATGCCTACGCCGCCTACGACGTGCTCGCGAAGCTCGTCGAGCTGGCGAGCTCGGCGTCCGAAGGAGAGCGGAAGGCTGCGCGATCTTGACAAGCCGTTCGGCTGGTGCGAACGATAGCGGCGAAGGGTTCTCGGGGCGAGGTGGAAGTCCTCACCGGCGGTGAAAGCCCGCGAACCCGGGGCGGAAGCGCCTCGGGCCGACCTGGTGGAATTCCAGGGCCGACGGTGACAGTCCGGATGGGAGAGAACCCCGGCAGTGCCCGCCTCCCTGCGGGTGGGCCGGCGTTGGCCCCGAGCGCCCGTACTGCCGCGAGGGGCCGATGTTCACCGGAATCATCGAAGAAGTCGGAACGGTCGTCGAAGCGGGGCAGGGGTTCCTGCGCATCCGAGCGCCGCGCATCCTGGAGGATGCCCGGCTCGGTGACTCCATCGCCGTCAACGGCGTCGACCTCACCGTCGCGGAAATCGCCGGAGACACCTTCTTCGCCAACCTGATGCCGGAGACGTACCGGCGCTCGAACCTGGGCGACCTCCGGCCCGGCGACCCTGTGAACCTCGAGCGGAGCCTCCGACCGAACGACCGGCTCTCCGGACACATCGTCCGGGGAGTGGTGGAGGGGGTAGGCACCATCGACTCGCTCCTTCCGGAGGGAGATGCACTCATCGTGCGCATCCGCGCCCCCAAGGAGCTCCTCCGGTACATGGTGGTGAAGGGGCCCGTGGCGGTCGACGGGATCAGCCTCACGATCATCGCCAAGGACGAGGAGGCCTTTGCCGTCTCTCTGGTGCAGTACACCCAGCAGCACACGACGCTCGCATCGCGCAAACCAGGCGAGCGGGTGAACCTGGAAACGGACATCCTCGCCCGGTACGTCGAGCAGTTCGTGCAAGACTACTCCCGTCTGGGCGCTCTGGAGCAGGTCGGATGAGCGAGCGCGATTCCGTCATCGCCACCATTCCCGAGGCCATCGAAGAGCTGCGCCGCGGGAAGTTCATCATCATCACCGACGACGAGTCGCGAGAGAACGAGGGCGACCTGGTGATGGCCGCCCAGTTCGTCACGCCGGAAGCCATCAACTTCATGGCGAAGTACGGCCGCGGCCTCATCTGCATCTCGCTTACCGAAGAGCGCGTCGAAGAGCTGCAGCTTCCGATGATGGTGGACGAGAACAGCTCCCACTTCGGGACGCCGTTCACCGTCTCCGTCGAGGCGCGGACCGGGGTGACGACGGGGATCAGCGCGGCCGACCGCGCCCGTACGGTGCAGGTGCTCATCGACCCCAAGACGAAGCCGCACGACCTGGTGCGCCCGGGCCACATGTTTCCCTTGCGGGCGCGGAAGGGGGGCGTTCTCGTGCGGGCCGGGCAGACCGAGGCCAGCATCGACCTCTGCCGGCTGGCCGGGTTGTATCCGGCGGCCGTGCTGTGCGAAATCATGAAGGCCGACGGCGAAATGGCCCGCATGCCCGACCTGAAGCGCTTCGCGCGCCGCCACGGGCTGAAGATCGTCACCATCAACGACCTCATCAAGTACCGGCTGCGCACCGAGCGGCTCGTTCAACGGGTGGCCGAAGCGCGGCTCCCGACCCCCTACGGCGAGATGAAGATCATCGCCTACAAGGCCCAGCACGACCCGAGCGAGCACGTGGCCCTCGTGAAGGGGGAAATCGACCCGGAGAAACCGGTGCTCGTCCGCGTCCACGACCAGTGCGTGACCGGCGATGTGTTCGGGTCCCTCCGCTGCGACTGCGGCGAGCAGAAGGAACGGGCCCTGCGCATGATCGCGGAGCAGGGCGGCGTGTTCCTCTACATGCGCCAGGAGGGGCGAGGCATCGGCCTCCACAACAAGCTTCGAGCGTACGCCCTCCAGGACCAGGGACTCGACACCGTCGATGCCAACCTCGCCCTCGGTTTTCCGCCAGACCGGCGCGACTACGGCATCGGGATGCAGATCCTCGTCGACCTCGGCGTCCGCAAGATGCGCTTGTTGACGAACAACCCGGCCAAGCGCGCCGGACTCGAGGGGTACGGTCTCGAAGTGGTGGAGCGGGTGCCAATTCAGACCACGCCGAACCCCTTCAACATGCGGTACCTGGAGACGAAACGGCGGCGCATGGGCCACCTCCTCGACGGCCTGGAACCGATCGCCGACCCGGGCTTGATCACCCGCGAGGGCTGAGATGGTGCGCGAGCTTCACGGCAGCTTGGAGGGGAGCGGGCTCCGCGTGTGCGTCCTCGCCAGCCG
This sequence comes from bacterium HR29, assembly GCA_002898215.1. Classification (GTDB taxonomy): domain Bacteria; phylum Chloroflexota; class Dehalococcoidia; order Tepidiformales; family Tepidiformaceae; genus HRBIN29. Next base: position 1,394,829 of record BEIF01000001.1, read on the forward strand.
CTGGAACACCTTCGTGACCGAGAAGCTGGTCGAAGGGGCCGTGCGGAAGCTGCGCGAGGCGGGCGTGTACGAGGACGACATCGAGGTGGCGTGGGTCCCTGGCGCCTTCGAACTCCCCGTCGCCGCCAAATGGGCGGCCGAAACGGGAGCATTCGATGCCGTGGTGTGCCTCGGGGCGGTCATCCGCGGGGAGACGGCGCACTTCGAGTACGTGGCGGGCGGGGCAGCGCAGGGCATCGCCCGCGTCGCTCTCGACACCGGCATCCCGGTCGCCTTCGGGGTTTTGACCTGCGACACCGCCGCGCAGGCGATGGCCCGCGCCGGCGGAAAGGCAGGGCACAAGGGCGAGGAGGCGGCGGCAACTGCCATCGAAATGGCCCGACTGCGGCAGCTCCTCCGGGACGGGCACGAGGCGTCCCGCTCGGGAGGGGAGCGGGCTCAGGGCAAGGGCGCGAGGTAGTCCTCCACCGCCCAGCCGTCCCCCTGGGGAGTGGCAAGCTGCCACCACGCGTAGCCGTCGGCCTCCCGCGGGCCGCCGCGAACTTCGACCTCCGTCCCGTCAGGAAGGCACGCCACGACGTCGCCCTGGAGGCTCGGCAGCGCGCGCAGATTGAGGCACTCGCCGGTCCCGGTGACCCTCAACCGCTGCCCGACCACGAAGCGTCCGGTGGGCGTGGCCGCCGTCGGCGTCACCCCCGGCGGGGTGGCCGTCGCGTCGGGCACGGGGGTGTTCGCTTCGCCTTGGGAAGCCGCTGTCGCCGTCGCGGCCGGCGGCGAACCTGATCCGCCGTCCAGCAGCCGTTCGCCGACGATAATGACCGCGAGCGCGGTGAGCGCCGCTAGGACCGCGGACGCCGGAAGATACCAATACCGCGCCCAGCGGTGGCGTTCGTACACCGCCAGGTTGGGAGGATTGCCGCGCCGGAAACGATTGCGCGTGGCATACGGGATGGTCAGCGGCTGGGGCCGCGGTGCCGCTGTCGAAGGAGGCCCCTGCTCCAGGGACGGTCGCGCCGGCGTTGCACCGACGACAGCCTCCGCGCCCTCCTCGGCGCCTTGCGACGCGCTCGGCGGTTCACCCTTCGACGCCTCGGCGCGCGGCGTGTCGGCTACGGCCGGCCGAGGAGCGGCAGGCGCCAGGGAGTAGGCGAGGGCGATCGGTGTCCGTGGATGTTCACCCGGGGTCGTGCATCCGTCCTGGCGAACCCAACAGCGGGGATGGTACAGGACGCCGCACCCCGTGCAGCGGAGCACCGCGTCCCCCTCGATGAAGGCTTCGTCGCACATCGGGCAGAAGCGCTGCTCGGCCGCCACGCTCTCACCTTGCCGCGGTAGTGAGCGGAATGTCTATCGGCCCGAAAGCTCGCGGAGAGCACGTTCGATGATGCGCACACCGAAGGCGATACCGAGCCCGATGGCGTCCTCGTCGATGACGAAGGCCGGGTCGTGGTGGCGTCCGGCTATGCCTTTCGCCTCGTTCCGGGCGCCCAGCCAGAAGTAGCAGCCGGGCCGGTGCTGGAGGAAGACCGCCATATCGTCGGCGCCCATGCTGGGGCTGGCAAGCAGCCTCCCTTCGCCGAAGAAGGCCAACGCCTCCCGGCGAACCGACTCGGTCGCCTCGGGGTCATTCACCAACGGCGGACAGGTCGTCCGGTGTTCGACCGAACCCGAGGCCCCGAAGGCCGCGCACACTCCCACCACCACCTGGCGGACGTGCTCCACCGTGCGCTCGAGCACGCGGTCGCTGTACGTGCGGATGGTCCCGGCGAGGTTGGCGCGGTCGGCGAGCACGTTCCCCCGGTACCCCGCCTCGACCTTACCGATGGTCAGCACGACGGACTCATGCGGGCTCGTCATCCGGCTGACTACAGCCTGGAGGGCGACGATGACGTGGGCGGCAACCAGCACAGCGTCGACGCCCTGATGGGGAGATGCGGCATGCCCGCCCCTGCCCTCGATGGAGATACGGAGGCTTGTCGGGGCCGCGAAGAAGGGCCCGGGGGCGACGTTCACCATCCCGATGGGGATGTCGGCGCTGATGTGGAGTCCGAGAACGCGGCCCACTCGGGGCTGTTCCAGGACGCCATCGGCGATGCAGGCCTCGGCGCCGCCCGAAGCCTCCTCGGCTGGCTGAAAGACGAACCGCACGCTGCCGGGGAGGTCGCTCGCCCGCGCCGCGAGCACCCGAGCGATCCCGAGGGCGATCGCCGCGTGGGCATCGTGCCCGCAGGCGTGCATCACCCCCTCGTTCCTGGACGCGTAGGGGAGGTCGGACCGCTCGGGGATCGGCAGGGCATCGATGTCGGCACGCCAGAGCACGCAGGGCTCGCGGCGCTTCCCCACGACCAGCGCGGTGGCCCCGGTCTTCGCCACGGGGCGCACATCTTCGAGTCCCAGCCGCCGGAGCTCGTCGAGGATGCGGGCCTGGGTGCGCGTCTCCTGCCAGGAGAGCTCGGGATGACGGTGGAACTCACGGCGCAGCTCCACAGCGTAGGAGGCGGCCGAGGCGGCGTCGCGGGGCAGGGCCGGGAGCGAAGGCGCGCGCATCATGCGGGCTAGCCTAACAGAGGGGCTCTGCGGGCGTGGAGCCTGCCGCCGGAGTCGCAGGCCGCAGCCAGCGTTCGAACACGCCCTGAACGAGGGCAACGCCCAAGGCGATGCACACCAGCGCCAGAAGGACGTGGGGGCCGACGGGTTCGTCGAGGACCGCCCAGCCGAGGAGGACGCCCGTCGGGGGGATGAGGTACGTCACCACGGAAGCGCGGACCGGTCCGACCTCGCGGAGGAGGGACATGTATCCGAACACGGCCACCCCCGAGCCGACGATACCGAGCACTCCGAGGCTCGCGAGGGAACCGGCGTCCCAATCCGCCGTGCGGAAGGCGCCGGTGCCGAACGCCAACGGAGCCAGAAGGAGCGAGGCGAGTCCCACTTGACCGAAGGTGAGCCCGAAGGGCGAGATGTCGGCGTACCAACGGCGGATGGCGACGGCGGAAGTAGCGTACATCAGCGTAGCGACGAGGATGATGGGCACTCCCCGAAGGGGGTCGCCGCCGAGGTGGGAGAGGTCGTCGGCCATCAGGAGGACGACGCCCCCGAAGCCGAAGCCCAACCCGAGGACGCGCAGGCCGTTGAGCCGCTCGACTCGGAGAACGGCAGCGGCGAGCAGCGCCGTCCAGAGGGGCATCGAGGCGTTGCCGATGGCCGCCATCCCACTGGTGACGAACTGCTGGGCGTAGGCGATGAGCGACCAGGGCAAGGCGAAGTTGAGCCCCGCCAACAGGCCAAGCTTCGCCCACGCCCGCCACCCGCGCGGCAGGTCGGCGCAGCGCGCTGCCGCGAGGGGCATCAGACCGAGGGCTCCCAGGGCCGTGCGGGCGAAGGCGACGCCCTCGGGAGCCACGCCGTGGTTCAAAAGGACCCGGATGAAGAGGAACGACGCCCCCCACACGCCCGCAACTGCCCCCAAAAGGCTCCAGGCACGGAGGCTCATGCGGGCTGCTCCGCGAACATCCGGCGGAACTGAAGGCTCAGCGTGTCGCGGAGGAGCCGAAGCCATGCAACCTCGCCGAGCGGCTCGCCGACGAATCCGGGGCAAGCGCGGTGGAAGAGCAGGACGGGGACCGTCCCAACACCACCGACCCCCTCGAGTGCGGCCATGGCCTCGCGGACGCGCTCCGGCGACGGAGCGATGAGCCGGCCCGTACCCTCGTCGACGAACACGACCTGGTACGGATAGAGGCGGCAGGCCGTCGGGCGGGCTTCGTACTGCGTGCAACGGCCGTCGGCGCCGAGGAACCGACAGGCACCCCCCTCGCGGGCGAGCACGTACGGCTCCGCCAGCGGGAGCACGACCGGGACACCCCCTTCGCACTCGACGACGGATTCGACCGGGAGGCCGGAGAGCCGCAGGAAGCGTTCGAGGTCTTCCGCATCCAGGGCCACGGTGAAAGGACGGCAGCAGTTCACCGGGCACGCCGAGGAGAGGCAGCGGAAGGCCGGCGTTTCGGGACCCACGAACCCGTAGCCGCCGAACCGCGCGGCAATCGCCGCCCAAGCTGCGCGGGAGCGTTCCGCCAGGGACACGACGCCACCATGATAGGGGTCGGGGAGGGCCCTGTTGCGCAACGGAAACGCCTTCGCCACACTGGAGGACGTGCAATCCCGCGACGCGCGACGAAAGGAAGGTGCCCCCGCCCCGGACTCACCGGGGCGCGTGCTCGGCGTTCGCGCGTAGGGCAGCGGCTGCTTCCCACGCCGGTGCCCATCCCTTCGTGATGGCGTTGCCCGCTCTTTCGGTGTGGCAGAGCAGCGCCGAACATCCCCGATGCCAGGCATGAATTCGAGCAACCTGCGTTTCCCGAGGAGGAGCCGCGATGGAAAAGATCTACATCTTCGACACGACGCTTCGGGATGGTGAGCAATCGGCAGGGGTCGCCTTCACCCCGGCGGAGAAATTGGAGATCGCCCGCCAACTCGAGCGGCTCAACGTCGACGTGATCGAAGCGGGGTTCCCGTGCTCCACGCCGGGTGACCTCGAGGCGGTCACGCTCATTGCGAAGGAGGTGCGTGGGCCGCAGATCTGCGCGCTGGCGCGAGCCGTTCCGGCGGATATCGATACCGCCTGGGAGGCGGTGCGCCACGCGGCCGAGCCGCGCATCCACGTCTTCATCAACAGCAGCGATATCCAGATGGCGCACCAGCTGCGGAAGAACCGGGAGGAAGTGCTCCTCCAAGCCGAGGAGATGGTGCGCTACGCGGCGCGCTACACGAGCAACGTGGAGTTCAGCCCGATGGACGCGACGCGCGCCGACCCGCGCTTCATCTTCGAGATCGTGCGGCGGTGCATCGACGCCGGGGCGACGACCATCAACATCCCCGACTCGGTGGGCTACGCCATCCCCGAGGAGCTCGGCGCCTTCTTCGACGCGCTTTTCGAAAACGTGCCGAACATCCACAAGGTACGCGTCAGCTTCCACGGCCAGAACGACCTCGGCTTGGCGACCGCGAACTCACTCACGGCCATCCAGCACGGAGCGCGCCAGGTGGAAGTCACCGTCAACGGGATCGGCGAACGTGCGGGCAACACCTCGCTCGAAGAGGTGGTGATGGCCATCAAGACGCGGAAGGACTTCCTGCCCTTCTACACCGACATCAACACCCGGGAGATCTACCGGGCGAGCAAGCTGGTGGAACGCCTCTCGGGGATGCCGGTGCAGTGGAACAAGGCGATCGTCGGGAAGAACGCCTTCCGCCACGGCTCGGGCATCCACCAGGACGGCATCCTGAAGCTGCGGGAGACCTGGGAGATCATGGACCCGGCCGAAATCGGCATCCCGCAGGGCACGCAGCTCGTGCTGGGGAAGCTGTCCGGCCGGCATGCCTTCAAGAACCATCTCCAGCAGCTGGGCTACGAGCTCACCGACGAGGAGCTGAACCGCGCCTTCGCCGCCTTCAAGGCGTTGGCCGACAAGAAGATCGAGATCGACGACCGGGACCTGGAGGCCATCGTCAACGAGCAGCTCGCCGGCGAAGACGGCGGCGGGTGGAAGCTCGACCTCGTGCAGGTCTCCGCTGGCGACCACACCACCCCGACCGCAACCCTGCGGCTCATCGACCCGGAGGGGAACGTCCGCGTGGACGCGGCGACGGGAACCGGGCCGGTCGACGCCGTCTACCGGGCGATGAACCGCATTACGGGGCTGCAGCCGAAGCTCACCGAGTTCAGCGTGAAGAGCGTGACCGAAGGAATCGACGCCCAGGGGGAGGTGACCATCCGCATCGAGGAGGACGGCCAAACCTACTCCGGCCGGGCTTCCGACACGGACATCATCGTCGCCAGCGCCCGGGCCTACATGATGGCGCTCAACCGCATGCTCTCGGCACAGAAGCGGCGGCGAGGCGCCGCCGCGGCCGCTTCCCAGTAGGCCTGGACGAAGCGGTCGCATCGCTGCGACGCTGAGCGCGTGGGACTGGGGCGAGGTTCGAGGTTCCTGACGAGGGCTGTCCTGGCGGCCGTGGCCGGGGCGGCCCTTCTCTTCGGAGGCTGTGAGAAGCCGGACGCCTCCTACGTCACCTCTCCCTCGGCGATAGCCCTCCTCGGCACCGCCGAGGGAGAGGTCCGTTTGGGGTCCGTGCCTCCGCCCCTCCCGGTCACGAGCGACGCCCCGGGATGGTCATTCGACCTAGGCAACGCCCGGTTCTCGGAACTCGAGAACGGCGTTCCCTCAATCCAGGTTGTGACCCAGATCATCGCGCGGCCGGGCGCCAGGATGGAGATGTGGCTGTTGAGCGGCGGCGCCCCGGTCTACTCGTGGTCTGGAGGCACCACGCGCGACTACAACGGGGTGTTCTGTTTTCAGATTGCCATCGCCAGCGGCGACGAGGCGCTTCCCCTTGGCCCGGGACCCTTCGCCTTACGGATCGCGTTCGTCGACGAAGCGACTGGCGAGCCGCTCGCAGTGAAGGAAGTGCGGGTGGCCGGTTTTGCCCCCGACCTCCGCCGTTCGTACCCGCGTGGTCCAGCCGGCCCAGGTGCCCAGCTTCTGGGGTGCCCGCGCAGCGTAATCTGAGCCGGCTACTCCTCCTCGTCGTCGAAGAGAGGCCCCGCCGCCTCGTCGACGACGGAGTCCTCGGCTTCGGATTCGTCGCTCCAGCTCTCCTCGGCCTCCTCGTCGTCGGAGCGCTCCTCGACCTCCTCTTCGAGGATGTCCTCCTCGTCCTCTTCGAAGAGCTCGATCTCCTCGTCGGCGCGCACCAGCTCCGGGCGCGTATAGGCGCGGATGTCGGTTGGCCGAGCGTGGGGGAAGCTGACCTTCCCGATCTGAGAGGGGTGCTGGAACTCCTCCCGGATCATGATGCGCACGTCGCCGCTGGCCGCCACGAGCTTGGCGGAGTAGCGGTTTCCGCCGCGCATGAGCCGCGCGAGCCGAAGGCCGATGCGAGGCTCCACCATCCCGAGGTATTCGCCGGTCGGGAGGTAAGCGTTGACGGCGTTCCCGGCCACGCGGAGCTCCACCGGGTCGCCCGCGTCCAGGAGATTGGCCTTGCTCCGGTCGACGGCGTGCAGGACGGCGACGGCCGACTTGCCCGTCTCTTCGATGAACGCCCCGCGGGAGACCCGCGTTTGCAGCGTCGGTGATGCCTGGCTGGCCTCGAGCGAAGCGAGGCGGTCGAGGTTCTTCTTGGCGATGATGTTCGCCGGGTCGAGCTCGAGCGCCCGAGCATACGCCGCCTTGGCCTCGGCAACGCGGCCGAGTTCGGAGAGAGCCTTGCCGAGGCGGTTGTACCCTTCGGGGTCGTTTTCGAAGAGCCGGACGTACTCCTGATTGAGGCGCACGGCCTCCTCCCAGCGGCTTTCGATGGCAAGCTTGACCGCCTGCTCGGTGAGCTGCCGGCGCCGTCGCGCGCGTTCTTCGGGGGTCATGGTTTCGGCCGATTGGGGGTTCGTCACCTCTTCACGTTCCGAGGGAAGCATGGTGGGGCACGAAACCGGAGCGGTCTCGGGAACCGTCAGGATATCGGCCGCCGGGCTGTGGAGCAATGGTACGCGACGCCGCCGCGCGTTGAGCGTGTACCAGCTCGCGAGTAGGCTTTCGGCCACACCGAACGATCGAGGGGAGCGTGGTTCGAATCGAGATCAGCGGCAGGGGACTACTCGCCGCCGCGGCCGTAGGGGTGTCGCTCTGGGCACTCTGGCAGCTCTGGGGGCTCGTCCTGCTCGTCCTCGCAGCGCTCATCCTCATGACGGCGTTAGCCCCGGCCGTGAGCTGGCTCGAGGGCCGGGGTGTGCCGCGGGCTGCAGCCGTGCTGCTCCTCCTGTTCGGCATCCTCCTGGCTGTCGCGGGGATGTTCGCCACGATCGCTCCCGCCGTCTACGAGGAGGTACAGCAACTCCGCACGAACCTGCCGGAGTACGCCGTCGACGTCGAGCGGCTCGCAGCCGACCTGGGGTTCGACACCTCCGACTGGGAGCTGGAACGGCGGGCACGCGAAATCGACTGGACCGAACTGGTGAGCGGGCGGCTCGCTCTCACGTACGGGCAGCGGGTGGCCTACGCCCTCTTCTCCACCGTGACGGTGCTGGTGCTCACCGCCTACCTCCTGATGGACGCCCGCCGGCTGCGAGCGTTCGTGCTCCGTTTCGTCCCCGAACGCCGGCAGCCGGACGCACAGCACTTCCTGAAAGAGCTCTCCCGGGTCGTAGGCGGCTACGTCCGGGGGCAGCTCGTCACCTCGGCGGTGATCGGCGCGTACACGACCATCGTCCTGGCGGCGGTCGGCGTCCCCAATCCGCTCGCGTTCGGGCTGTTGGCAGCCTTCGCCGACGTGATCCCGCTCGTCGGAGCGTTCATCGCCATCGTGCCGGCGACGCTGGCCGCCTTCCAGGAGTCGCCGACCCTCGCTGCCGTCGTCCTCGGCCTGCTGCTTGCGTACCAGCAGTTCGAGGACCGATACCTCGTACCGAAGGTGTACAGCCGGACCCTCAACGTCCCTCCGCTCGTGGTGCTCCTCGCGGTGCTGGTCGGAGCAGAGCTCCTCGGGATCGCGGGGGTGCTCTTGGCGCTGCCGGCTGCCGCGGCGGGGCGCGTCGTGCTCGACTACTACTGGCCCCCGGCCCCCGAACCGACCCCAGGGCCGACTTCCGCGGAGGCCGAGCCGCCGGCGGAAGCCGCGCCCGAGCTGCGCTAGAATCGCCGCCGTGGAACGCATCCGTGTCGCCGTTTCCGGCACTGGGAGGATGGGCCGCGAGTCGGCCCGGGCGGTCCGCTCCTCAGCCGATATGGAGCTGACCGGCTTTCTCGACGGACTCGCCACCGCGTCCGAGCTGGAGGGGCTGGCGGTGTACCGCTCCGCGGCCGACGGGCTCGCGGCGATGAACCCGGACGTTGTCATCGACTTCACGAACGCCGCTTGGACGCCGGTGCTCGCCGAGGCGGCGCTCGAGAAGGGGGTACGTCTCGTCATCGGGACGACGGGCCTGGACCAGGCGTTCCTGGAGCGGCTGGGCCGCGACTGCGCCCGACGTCGCCTCGGCGCCGTGGTGGCGCCGAACTTCGCCCTCGGGGCCGTCCTGATGATGCACTTCGCGCGGCAGGCCGCGAAGTTCTTCGACTCCGCCGAGATCATCGAGCTCCACCACGACGGGAAGGCCGATGCCCCCAGCGGCACGGCGAAGGCGACAGCGGAGGGGATGGTGGCCGCCCGCGGCCGCCCCTTCGTGCGCAATGTGCCCGATCGCGAACCGCTTCCGGGCTCCCGCGGAGCGGAGCTGGGCGGTGTCACCATCCACGCTGTCCGCCTCCCGGGGCTCGTGGCCCATCAGGAGGTGATCTTCGGGGGCACGGGCCAGACCCTGACGATCCGGCACGACTCGACCGGGCGCGATTCGTTCATGCCCGGAGTGCTGCTGGCGGTGCGTCGCGTGATGGAGCTCGACCGCCTGGTCGTGGGGCTCGAGGAGCTGTTGGGCCTGGCGAGCTGAGCGCCCCTACGCCCCCCGCCGGCCGTTCGCGCGAGCGCGGGCGTTCCGGCGACCGTTCCCTGCGGCCTCGCCCACGCTGATGACGGCGATCGCGGCCACGGTGTCGTTTTCGCCCACCTGCATGATGCGCACGCCCTGTGTATCGCGGCCCTGGCGGCTGATGCTCGCGACGTCGGTGCGGATCACGACGCCGTCCCTGGAGATGACGAGCAGCTCCTGACCTTCACGGACCAGCCGGCAAGCGGCGATCGGCCCGGTGCGGTCCGTCAGCCGGAGCGTCTTCACGCCCTGGCCGCCGCGGCCCTGGACCGGGTACTCCTCGACAGCCGTCCGCTTTCCCAATCCCCGGGCGGTGACGACGAGGAGGTCCTCGCCGTCCTCGATCGTTTCGGCGCCCACGACGTGCGCGCCGGGAGCGAGGCGCATGCCGCGCACGCCACCGCTCGTGCGGCTGGCCTCGCGCAGGTCGTCGATGCGGAAGCGGATGGCATACCCGTTGCTCGACACGAGGAGGACATGCGTGTCATTGGTCGCAAGGCGGGCGGCGATGAGGGCGTCTTCTGACGGAGCGCCGCGTCCGTTCCCGTCTTCGGGACCGTCGAGGCGGAAGGCGATCTTCCCGTTGCGACGAACCTCCTCGAATTCGCGCAGGGGCGTCTTCTTCACGAGGCCGTTGCGCGTGACGAGCAGGAGGTAATCGCGCGAGTAGTCGCGCACGGCGAGCATCGTCGTGACGGATTCGTTCGGGTCGATATCGACGAGGTTCCGGATGGAGACGCCCTGGGCGTCGCGGCTGAGGTCGGGGACGTCGTAGGCGCGAACCTGGTACACCTTCCCCCGGTCGGTGAAGATGAGCAGGTTGTCGTGCGTGCGGCAGACCGTGAGCCGGAGGACGGCGTCCTCTTCGCGGATGGTGGTACCTCGCACCCCGACACCGCCCCGCCGCTGGCTCCGGAACCGGTCGAGGGCCATCCGCTTCACCTTGCCGGTTCGGCTGAGGGTGATGACGCACTCCTCGTCGGGGACGAGGTCCTCCTCACGGAACTCCTCGGGCTCGGCCTCCACGATCTCCGTGCGGCGCGGGTCGCCGTACTTCTTCTTCAGCTCCAGCACGTCTTCCTTGATGAGGAAGTCGATCTTCCTCGGATTGGCCAGGAGGTCCTCGAGGTAGGCGATCCGTTCGATGACTTCGCGGTACTCCTTCTCGAGGGTCTGGCGCTCGAGGGCGGCCAGACGACGGAGCTGCATGTCGAGGATGGCGTTGGCCTGGGCCTCGCTGAACGAGAAGGGGTTGGCCTCCCGCACCCGCACGCGCCGCTCGCGCGCCAACTCGAGGACGCGCTCCGGAAGCGGCGCCTTCCCCTGGAGGAGCTCCCTGGCGTGGGCCGCGGAGTCAGCGCCGCGAATGGTGGCGATGACGAGGTCGAGCATCTCGATGGCGCCCAGGAGGCCGGCCAGGATGTGCTCCCGCTCCCGTGCCTGCTGGAGCTGGAATTCGGAGCGGCGCCGGATGACTTCGCGGCGGTGGTCGATGAAGAGCTCGAGGGCGCGCTTCAAGCCGATGCGACGAGGAGCGCCATCGACGATCACCATCATGTTGACGGCGAAGGTCGAGCGCAGGGCGGTGTGCTTGAAGAGGAAGTTGCGGACTTGTTCGGCCGAGCTCTCCCTCTTCAGTTCGATGACCACCCGGATGCCCTCGCGGTCGCTCTCGTCGCGGATGTCGGTAATGCCGTCGAGCTTCTTCTCCCGGACGAGTTCGGCGATCCGCTCGATGAGCTGGGACTTCTTCACCTGGAACGGAAGTTCGGTGATGACGAGCTGCGTCCGCCCTCTGCCGGTGTCCTCGATCCGGGTGCGGGCGAGCATAGTGATGCGCCCGTGACCTTCGCCGTAGGCGAGGCGAACCTGCTCGCGGTCCTTTCCTACAAGGGCGATACCGGCGGTGGGGAAGTCCGGGCCCTTGACGACGGTGAGGAGGTCATCGAGCGTCGCCTCGGGGTTGTCGATGAGCATGGCGATGGCGTCGCAGAGCTCGCCGAGGTTATGTGGCGGGATCTTCGTGGCCATGCCCACGGCGATGCCGTCGGCGCCGTTGAGCAGCAGGTTCGGAATGCGCGCCGGCAGGACCACCGGCTCGCGGAACCGACCATCGTAGTTGTCCTGGAAGTCGACGGTGTTCTGGTCGATATCGGCAAGGAGCTCTTCGGCGATGGGGGAGAGGCGGGCTTCCGTGTACCGCTGGGCCGCCGGCGCATCGCCATCGATCGAGCCGAAGTTCCCCTGCCCGTCGACCAGCGGATAACGCATTGAAAAGGGCTGGGCGAGGTGAACGAGTGCCTCGTAGACCGGGGCGTCGCCGTGCGGGTGGTAGCGCCCCATCACGTCGCCGACGATGCCCGCCGACTTCCGATACGGGGAGCCGGCGCGGGCTCCGCCATCGAACATGCCCCAGATGATTCGCCGCTGGACCGGCTTCAATCCGTCGCGCACGTCGGGGAGGGCGCGCGCGACGATTACGCTCATCGCATAGTCGAGATACGAGGAGCGCATCTCCGCTTCGATATCGACGATGCGCTCCCGGGAAGTAGGCTCGGTGGTCATCGGCACGCTCGTGAAATGCGAATATGGCTGAACAAATTCTACCGAATGGGGATGCGATTCGTCACCTCGAACGCTAATCGGTGACGAACAACGGAAGGCGTGGGAGAATGCGGGCGATGCCCGTCGTATTCATCAGGCTGCGCAGCGAAGACGAACCGTCCGGCGATGGCCCGGCGGGATTCCTCCTGCGCTGGGCGACCACGGCGGCGGCAGTGTGGGCCGCCGACTCCTTCGTCGACGGCTTCTCCCTGGGCGGCTGGCCTTCCACGCTAGCCGTATCGCTCCTCTTGGGGCTGCTGAACGCCTTCGTGCGGCCGGTGCTGGTGCTGCTCACCCTCCCGGCGACGGTCATGACGCTCGGGCTCTTCCTCGTCGTATTGAACGCCGGCCTCCTGGCAGCGGCGGTCGCAATCGCCGACCGGCTGGAGGGGGTTGACGCGCAACTCGACGGCTTCTGGCCCGCCGTGGGGGCAGCGCTCATCGTTTCGGTGGTGAGCTGGGCTCTGAGCGTACTCGTGAGGCGAGGCTGAGGGCGCGACGCTGTTTTACGGTCCGCAAATGGTTCGCGTACGATGCGAAACGCCGCCGACCCGATTCGGGCGGCGAGCACGCGAGGGAGGATGCCGCCCGTGAAGGTGCTCGAGGGCATCTACCAGCTCATTACCCCCTTTCCCCAGTACACGCTCGCCGAAGCGAAGCAGCTCCGCCGCGAGCTGGAAGAGCGGCCGCGAGTGACCAAAGGGCTTCCTTACGTGCTGCCGTACCTGATCAAGGGCGGGGGCGAAACGATCCTCGTCGATTGCGGATGGAACACCGAGGAAGCCTACCGCGCCCTCGCCGAGGGTATGCGGGAGCACGGGAGCGCACCCGAAGAGGTCACCAAGCTGGTGGTCACGCACGTGCACCCCGACCACTACGGGATGGCGGGGCGGCTGAAGCAGGTCTCCGACTGCGAGGTTATCCTCCACGAGCGAGATGCCGAGGTCATCAAGGCGCGGTACATGGCCCCCCGTCACCTGACGGAAGAGATGGCGCGGTTCATGCGCCAACACGGAGTGCCGGAACTGAAGGCCCCGGCGATGTCGCAAGGCTCCTTGGGGATGTTGGGGCACGTGGCCCCCGTTCCCCCGGACCGAGCGGTCACCGGAGGAGAGGTCATCAAGGCCGGCGATTTCGAGTTCCAGATCATCTGGACCCCCGGACACTCACCGGGACACATCTGCCTCTACGAGCCGAACCGAAAGGTGCTCTTCACCGGCGACCACATCCTGCCCACCATCACGCCGAACGTCTCCATCCACGCCCAGAACCAGGGGAACCCCCTCGGTGATTACATGCGCTCGCTCGAGGTGGTGCGGAAGTTGGACGTCGAGTACGTCCTGCCGGCACACGAGTTCGACACTCGGGAGCTGAAACGGCGTATCGAGGAAATCCACAACCACCATCTCGCCCGGCTGGAAGAGATGTACCGCTGTATCGACCGCGGCGGTTCCACGGCCTGGGAGGTGGCTTCGCGGGTGCAGTGGACGACCGGACGCCTCGATGAATTCGAGCCCTTCATGCAGCGAGCGGCCGTGGGCGAGACGCTGGCCCACCTCGAATATTTGTTCGAGATGGGCCGCGTGGCAAAGGTGATGCGGGACGGCGTCCTCTACTGGCTCCCGGTCTAGGTGACCAGCCCGACAGGGACCCTCAACCGGGCTTGTAGGCGAGGAAGTTCGCCGAGGCGAGGCCGTCCTTCCCCGGATATTCGGTCCATGTCGACTGGATGCCGGCGAAGCCCGCTGCAGCGAGCTTGGCCCGGTACTCCGACTCGAGAAGCGCCCCCGCGATGCAGCCAGCCCAGGCTTCGAGGTCGCGGCGCACCTCCGACGGCGCCTCCCGCAGCCAGACGATGTCCGACACCTGCAGCCGCCCACCCGGCCGCAGCACCCGGAAGGCTTCGCGAAATACTCGGTCCTTGTCCGGGCTCAGGTTGATCACGCAGTTGGAGATGACGACATCCACCGAGGCGTCGGGGAAGGGCAGGTGCTCGATCTCGCCGAGACGGAACTCGACGTTGGAAGCACCAAGCCTCTGCGCGTTCTTGCGGGCCAAGGCCACCATCTCGGGCGTCATGTCGACGCCGTACACGCGACCCTCGGGCCCCACCCGCTTCGCGGCGAGGAAGCAATCGATGCCCGCGCCGGAGCCGAGGTCGAGCACGACCTCCCCGGCGCGTAGAGAGGCGATGGCGGTGGGATTTCCACAGCCGAACGACGCCGCGAGCACCTCGGCGGGGAGTCCGCTCAGGTCCGCGTCCTGGTAAAGGGAGGCGACGCGTTCGATGACCCCCTCCTGGGGCGCCTCGGGCGAGCAGCAATCGGCGGCGTTCCTCCGAGGCGCGGCCGTCGGCGCACAGCAGGAGTCGGCCGAGGCCACCGGGACGGGTTCGTCGTGGGCGAACCGCGCAGCGCGCGCTCCGTAGTGGGCCGCGACGGCGGCACGGAGCTCCGCAGGGTCGTTCGGGACGGTGTCCATGGGCGCTGCCTCCGGAGCGGGTGTGGTTCGGAAATTTCCGAAACCACCCGGGGCCAGGGTACGGTAGGATGGGAGCATCGTCAAGAGGTCAGCATGAAGGCCGTCGAGAGCTTCACTGCCGAGGAGGCCCGCGCAGGCACGATGCTCCGCGCGCTGGGGAGCCCGGCACGACTGCGGATCGTGCTCGAGCTCGTTCGGCGCCAGGAGTGCGTCACCAGCGACCTTTCGGACGTCTTGCCGCTCGCCCCGTCGACGATCTCCGAGCACCTCAAGGTCCTCAAAGAGGCCGGCATCGTGGTCGGGAGCGTGGAGAACCCGTACTGCTACTGCCTCAACCCCGAGGCGCTGGCCTTTCTCCGCGAGTTCTTCGCTTCGATATGCGACGCTGCACAGGCGTGTCACTCCCAGAGCCCACGAGGCGGTGCCGAATGGCCATCCAACCCGACGACCTGACGCCCCTCGAGCAGGTCGTACTGGGGGTGCTCAGCCTTGGGCTGCCACCCTCCCGAGCCGCCGGCGACGACCGCTTCCGCGTCGACTACGTCTGCGCGGTCACCCACAGCCTCCGCACGAGGGGCCATCCTCGCGCCTTCCTGGATGCGGGCGGCGAGCGGGCGACGAAGGAGTTCCGGGAGGAGCTGGAGAACGCGGTCCGTTCGCTCACGGAGAAGGGACTGGTGGCCCAACAACCGCCCGGTCTGCCGGCTGCCCCGGGCGGCTTCGAACCGGGCCTGGCCGTCGACGTCGTCGAACCGGACATTCACCCCACGGTGCTGGACCGGTATCTGGGACAGCAGTGCATGGAGCTGCTGCTCCGCCATCCCGACGTGTACCCATTCCTGATGGAGCGGTATGCGAAGGCGGGCGAGGTATGGCGCCGCATCCGTGAGCGGCTCTCGCCGAACTGGTAGCCGGAGTCCGTGCCACGCGGCCCTCGGGAAGGCGTAGAATCTGCCCGACCCTTCGGCGGAGGGAGAGCCATGGTCGAGGCGACGCTCTGGTTCGGCCGAGAGACCATCAGGGCGCGGCTTCCGGAGCGCACATACGTCGTCGGAGCGCGGCAGCCGGGTGAGGGCATCCGGCGGCAAACCCGGGACGAGCGACTCGCTGCCGTGCGCAACGCCCTCCTCCAGCCTCTCGACCGGCCGCGCCTTCGCGACCTGGTCCGCCCTGGAGCATCCGTCGTCATCGCCTTCGACGACCCGACGGTGCGGGGGAGCGGTGACGTCCGCGAACTCATCATCGAGGCCTGCCTAGAGGAGCTCGCCGCGGCCGGCGTCGACGAGCGTAACGTCCGGCTCATCTGCGCCAACGCGCTCCATCGCAAGTTCACCCACGAAGAGCTGGCGCACGTCATCGGGCGCGCGCTCGCCGACCGCTTCGCCGACCGCCTGGAGTGTCACGACGCGGAGGATTGGGACAACATCGTCTCGTACGGCCGAACGCCGGGCGGCCACTGGGTGGACCTGAACCGGGCGGCGGCGGAGGCAGACCTCCTGGTTTACGTCAACGCCGGCTGTGTGCTCGGCTTCAGCGGAGGCTGGAAGTCCGTCGTCGTCGGGCTCTCCACCTGGCGGTCCATCAAGAGCACGCACCACCCCGACGGCATGTCCATGTCCATCGCCCACAACCGGATGCACGCGGTCTTCGAAGAGATGGCTGCCCAGCTGCCGGAGGGGCTTCAGCGCCGGATCTTCAAGGTGGAGACGGTGATGGATGGCGCCGAGGCGGTGGCCGGGGTGTGGGCCGGGAGCATCCCCGCCACTCGGGCGGCGGCGCTGGCGTTCCTGGCGACGCGCAATCCGCCGCGGAGGGCAGCCGCGCCGGCGAAGGTCGATGTCGTCGCCTACGGAGTTGCCGATGCCAGCCCCTACGCCGTCTTCGCCCGGCCAAACCCGATTCTCACCCTCATCAGCTCGGGGCTCGGCTACCAGGGCGGATACATCGAAGCACTCGGCAAGCCGGGGTGCACGGTCATCATGGCGGCACCGGTCCGCGACGAGTGGGACACGGAGCACCACCCTTCCTATCCCGAGGTCTGGCGAAAGGTGCTTTCGGAGACCCGGGACGCCTACGAGATTGACCGGAGGTACGCCGAGGCGTTCGCCCAGCGGGCCGACTACATCGAACGGTACCGCTTCGGGGTCGCCTTCCACCCCGTGCACGGGATCCTGGCCACCCAGCCGCTCAAACGACTCCGCCACGCCGGCCGGGTCATCGTCGCCGGGGCCGTCGACCCGGATGTTCCGCGGTACCTCGGTTTCGACACGGCGGATAGCGTCGAGGACGCGGTCGCGATGGCGCAGCGAATCCACGGCGAAGAGTGCACCTTCGCAGTCATCGGCCCCGCGGGTGACGCGACGCTCGCGCCGCGCAGCGAACGTCTTCGTCCCTGAGGCCGCGCGCGAAGGTTTTACGGACGTTTTACTCCTTGTGGTTGGCGAGAGGGGCGCCGACCCCCTTCCCTTTCATGCGCGTACGGAACGCCGCTGGTACGCTCGTGCGCGAACGTAGGGAGGAACCCGATGCCCAAGCTCCGTCCGAAGCTTGCCGCGATCGTCGTCTCGAGCCTCCTTTTGGCCGCCGTGCTCGGCGCCACCGCTGGCATCGCCGCCGCCGGGAGCAGGTCCACGCTCTACCCCGGGCTCAATCTCCTGGGCGGGCCGCTGTACGATAGCCTCCCGCCGCAGGATTACCTCGCCTGCCTCCCATCCGGTTCCTGGCGCGCGATCTACCTCTGGGACGCGGCGACGCAGACGTGGCAGCACTACTTCAACACGAGCCTCGGCATCCCCCCGTACGTCAACCGTACCGACCTCGGCGGCATCCAGCTCATTCCGCAGGCAGCTGGGCTCTGGATCATCATGGTCCAGCAGGTGAACAACCCGAAGGTGAAGGATTTGGCCTCGGAGCCCTGCTCGTAGCCGTCCCCCGCTGTCAGGGGTTCGCTCCGTAGAATGGCTTGCGGACCCCTCTGTAAAGGAGCAGCGATGGCTGTGGTCGCCCGGCTCCGGCGGGCCCACCTGCAAGCGATGGTGGAGCACGCCCTCCGCGAAGCGCCGATCGAGTGCTGCGGCATGCTCGGCAAGCGGGACGGCATCATCGAGGCCGTGTACCCGGCGAAGAACGCCGAGGCGAGCCCCTTCCGCTTCAGCATCGACGCTCGCGAGCAGCGGCGCATCGAGGCGGAGATGGAGGCCGCAGGCCACGAGCTGGCCGGCTTCTACCACTCCCACACAGGCAGCGAGGCTCGCCCCAGCCCCACGGACATCCGCATGATGGCCCCACTGTTCGGCCCACCGTACGTCCATTTCGTCGTCGGGGTGGCCGACCGGGAGCATCCGGTGGTGCGGGTGTTCACCATCGAGGGCGACCAGGCCTTCGAGCACGAATATGAACTGCTCGACTGAGCCCGGCGGCGTCGCCGCATCCCCGCTCCCATCGGACCTCCTCCTTCGGCGCCGCTACCGCTCGCCGGAGTTGACCATCCGAGGCCGCCGCTTCGCGTGGGGCGAGCGGACGTACATCATGGCCATCATCAACGTGACGCCGGATTCCTTCAGCGGCGACGGCACCGGCGGCGACCCGGCCAAGGCCGCGGAGCTCGCCCGGCGCTTCGAAGCGGCAGGGGCCGACATCATCGACATCGGCGCCGAATCCTCCCGGCCTGGAGCCGAACCCCTCGCCGCAGAGGTGGAACTCGACCGACTGATGCCATCCCTCGTGGCGGTTCGCGCGGTGACGAACCTCCCCATCTCGGTCGACACGTACCACGCCACGACGGCTCGACGCGCACTGGAGGCCGGGGCCGACATGCTCAACGACATCTGGGGCCTCCGCTTCGACCCCGAGATGGCGCGAGTAGCAGCGGAAGCAGGCGTTCCCGTCGTGGCGATGCACAACCAGCGCGGACGCCCGTTCCACGAGCTGATCGCCGACATCGCCTGCGGGTTCGAGGCCAGTCTCGCCATCGCCGCGGACGCCGGTATCCCGCCCTCGCGGATCATCCTCGACCCCGGCTTCGGGTTCGGTTGGACCCCGGAGCAGAACCTCGAGATGGTCCGGCGGCTGCGGGAGCTGTGGCGATTCGACCTTCCGCTTCTTTTGGGGCCCTCGCGCAAATCGACCATCGGGCTGGTGCTCGATGCGCCCGTGGACCAGCGCTTGGAGGGCACGGCCGCCGTGGCCGCGCTCGCCATCGCCGGCGGGGTCGACATCCTGCGCGTCCACGACGTAGAGCAGGTGGTGAAGGTGGCCCGCATGGCCGACGCCGTGGTCCGCGGACGGTGGCGGGCGCAGTGACGGCCGAGGTGGTGCTCGCCCTCGGGAGCAACCTCGGCGACCGCCTCGCGAACCTGCGCGCCGCGGTGGAGGCGCTGCAGCGCCGCGGCATCGAGATCACCGCCGCATCCTCGGTGTGGGAAACCGAGCCCGTCCCTCCGGGGCAGCCGACCTTCCTGAACGCGGTCGTGCGCGGGCGGTGCGCCCTCGACCCGCGCCACCTGCTCGTCCTCGCGAAGGAGATCGAACGCGCACTGGGACGCCGGCCCGGGCCGCGTTGGGGCCCGAGAGTCATCGACATCGACATCCTGTTCTACGGGAACGAACGGGTTTCCGAACCCGACCTGGAGATCCCACACCCCCGAATTACGGAGCGACCATTCGTGCTCCTGCCGTTGGCCGAGGTGTGGCCGGGGGAGCTGCCGGTGCTGGGGGCTGCTCCCGCCGAGTTCCTGGCGAGCCTCGATACGAGCGGCGCGGTCAAGCTCGTTGAGCCGCTGCTCCCGCCCGCTGCCGGCGCACCGAGCACAGCCGGATGACCAGCAGTTCGAGGGCGAGGTCGGGGTCCACCTCGCCGAGCTTGAGCGACCGGTCGGCTTCCACGATGGCCTCATAGCAGGCCACGACCCCTTCACGACCGAGCTCCCTCGCCCGCCGGATGACCGCCTGCCGCAGCCGGGGATACGGGCGGTTGACGGCCTTCCCGATGGCTTCCTCGTCGGCGCCCTCGTCCAGAAGGTCGAGGACGGTCACCAGGGTGCGGTAGCCGGAGGCGAGGAGAGCGAAGATGCCCTGTTCGCTTTCGCCGCTGCGCAGGAGGGCACGAAGGGTGCGCCCGGCGGCGGAGAGGTCCCCATCCATCACCGCATCGATGAACTCCCAGACGGTGAACGCTCGACCGCTCCCGCAGAGGAGGTCGACGTCGTCGACCGTCACCTCCCGGCCCATGGCGTAGAGCGCCAGTTTCTCGAGCTCAGCCACGATAGCCAACGAGTCGCCCTGGGTGACCGCCGCCAGGAGGAGGGCGGGATCGGTCTCCTTCGGGCGCCGCCACTCCTCGTCGGGCGGCAGCGGCCGGCGGGAGGGGCCGAAGAGGAAGCGGACGCCGCGGGCCGCCGCCTCCTCGCGGATGAAGCGCAGCAACTGCTCGCCTTTGAGCGCCGGATACTCTTCGACGAAGGCTCCCGGCACGGAGCGGAGGCGTTCGAGGAAGGGGTTGCGGCGGCCCTCGCCCTTTCCGACGAACACGAGGATGCTCGTCGGCGGACGGTCGGATTCCAGCCAGCGGAAGAATCCCTCCCACGGTTCCAGCGCCTTGGCGCCCCGGCCCTCGCCGCTGCCGGGCTCGAACCGGTCGAGAACGCCTTCGACGATGACCAGGCGGTGGGGCGCGAGGAATGGGACGGTGGCGGCCGATGCGAGGATGTCGGCCGGCGACGCCGAGGCGTCGAAGCGGGCCAGGTTCGAATCGAGCATGCCCGTGCCCCCATCCGCCATCGAACGCAGCTCCCGGAGTCGCCGGCGGATGGCAGCCTCGTTGGCGCCCACGAGCGCGAAGATCATTTCGGCTGCGTCCCTCCCGGCTCGGGCCCGCCGAGGTGGCGCTGGAACCACTCCAGCAGGCGGCGGTAGGCGTCGCACCGGTGGTCGGGGTAACCGACGCGGAGGAAGAGGTGGGACGCGTCGGGGTAGCGGGCGAACTCGACCTCACAGCCGGCCTTGAGGAGCGTGATGTACATCTGCTCGCCCTGGCCGATGGGGCACCGCTCGTCCGCCTCGCCGTGGATGATGAGGGTGGGCGTCTTCGCACGGTGGGCGAAGGTCGACGGCGAACGAGCCTCGTACCAGTCCCGCACCGCCCAGGGCGGACCACCCCACTGGATTTCGCCGAAGTGGTGGGCGATGTCGCTGGTGCCGTACATCGACTCCAGGTCGAAACAGGGGGCGCCGCAGACCGCGGCGGCGAAGCGGTCGCTCTGACTGATGGCCCAAGCGGTCATGTACCCGCCATAGCTGTACCCCCAGATCCCGGTGCGGGCGGGGTCGGCGTACGGCCGTTGCAAGACGTGGTCGAGCACGGCCATCAGGTCGAGGTAATCCTCGCCGCCCCAGTCGCGCAGCACCTTCAGGGTGAACTCCCGACCGTATGTCGAGGAGCCTCGGGGGTTCGCGTAGAGGACGAGGAAGCCGTTGGTGGCCAAAAGCTGCTGCCAGGGATTGAAGGCCCACCCGTAGTAGCCGTTGGGCCCGCCGTGGACGTCGAGCACGACGGGATAGCGCAAAGAGGGGTCGAAGTCGGGAGGGAAGAGGAGCCACGCTTCGATGGGGAGGCCAGCCCGCTCCACGACGAACCGCTCCCAGCGCGCCGGCGGCGTCTCCCGCAGGAGGGCGGAGTTCAGGTCGGTCAGGAAGCGCTGCTCGCCGGTCTGGCGGTCGCAGAGGAGCAGATCGCCCGTGCGTTCGAACGACGTGAACGATTGCACCACCCAGCGGGCTGATGCGTCGGCCGAGAAGCCTGCAGCGAGCCCCTGGAAGCTCCGTTCCGTCGTGAGCTCTCCCGTCTCGACGTCGATGACGTAATGGCCGCTCGCGCCCGCGCGGATGGCGTGGAAGAGCACGCGGCGGCCATCGAGCCATACGGGCATGGAGGGGGCCTGCACCGTCGGGAAACCGGCATCCGGCAGAACGGGGAGGTCGTGGGTAACGCGGCGGACCTGGCCGGTCGCCCGGTCCCACACCCACACGTCGGCCTGCCACGTCTGCTCAATATCTCCCGTGTAGACGATGCGGCCGCCGTCGAGGGACCAAGCCCACGTCCCGACGTTCCCCAGCTCGGGGCCCACGAGGGTGTACGCTCCGTCTTCGGCCTCGACGACAGCGAGCTGGGAGCACATCCCGTTCCGGTTCGTGACCTGGACGGCGAGGGCCTGGCCGTCGGGCGACCAGCGAGGGAAGTTGTGGTCCTGCAGGAGCGAAGTGAGGCGCCGCTCCTCGCCGGACTCCGCATCGACGATGAAGACGTGGTGCCTCAGGTCGCCCAGATAGCCGCGGTTGTCCTGCTTGTAATCGATGCGGCGCGTGACCCGCACCGGAGGGGGAGCGTCGGCAGGGCGTGAGGGGTCGTCATCCGGCGCCCACGGGCTGACGAGGGCCAACGTTCGGCCATCGGGAGACCACGTGAGGTCGACGATCGGACGCTTTCGCCGCACCAGCTCGCGCGCCTCCCCGCCATCGAGCGGGAGGAGGTAGACGGCCGGGTCGCCGCTCCGGTCGGAGACGAAGGCGAGGGTGTGACCGTCGGGAGAGAAGCGGGGAAGGGAATCGCGGGCCGCGGCGCGCGTGAGCTGGCGGAGCTCTCCCGTGGCCGTCTCGACCAGCCAGATAGTGGAGGTTCCGCGACGCTGGCCCGGGCGAGCCTCGCCCAGGACGAAGGCCACCCAGCGGCCGTCGGGCGAGATGACGGGGTCACCGGCGGCGCGCAGTTCGAAGACGAGGCGCTCGGGGGTGAGGGGCGCCACGGCGGGCTCCGAGATGGAGGCTAGCCGAAGTATACGGGAGGAGCGGCGAAGATTCGGGACATCTCTCCAGGGGATGCAGGGATTGCCCCGATGACGAACCGTCGCCCCGTGGAGAGACTTCCTCCACGGCGTGCCGAGGGGGAGGACGCCTCAATGAGCGAGGAAACAGGACTGGATTCTGGCGGCGAGCTCGGGGTCGCCTTCGAGTGTTCCGCAATCCTCGGGGGCTGCCTCACCGCGGAGGAAGCGGAAGAACCCCGTGGTGTCGGTCTTCAAGCGGACATCGGCCTGGCCGTTGGCGAAGCGGCTGGGACGGAGGTGACCATCGCGGATTTCGAACGTCCAGGTATTGCAGCCCTCGCAATCGGAGATCTCGATCACCATGGCCGCCTCCAGGTCCGCGGCACGCTCGGGCCGGAAGGTAAAGGTGGGCAGCACCCGCACGGCGAAATCGGTCGAGACGGTGCGCCCGACCTCGTGGAGCGGGAAGGGGCCGATGTGGGTACGAGCCCATTCGATGAGCGAAAGAAGGATGGGCCGAACGGCCCATCCTTTGGGGGTCAGATGGTATTCGACGCGGGGAGGGAGTTCGCGAAAGTAGTGACGGACGACCAACCCTTCTGCTTCGAGACGCTTCAGCCGATTGGAAAGGATGTTGGGAGAGAGCCCCGGGGAGTTTTCCAGGATGTCCGAGTACCGCTTCAGCCCCGCCATCAGGTCTCGGAGGATGAGGAGCGTCCAGCGATCGCCGAGGACGTCGAGGGCACGGGCGATGAGGCAGGGCTGGTCGTACGAACGGGCGCCGGGGGCGGGGTCCTCACGCTGGGCAGCCTGGGTCATCCGGGGCAGCCTCCCTCCGGAGCGGAAAGATTTTCGAAATGTAGCGCCGGGACTATTGACTTGATAGTCCCGCGTGCTAGACTACCCGTGGCAAAGCTACGAAATCCGTAGCGCCGGCACTTCACTCATGAAAGAGTCTATGCCTGGACACCCGGGCAGTCAATGAGAACGAGGAGGACGCAGCCATGAACGAGACCGCAACGGCCACCATCGAGCGGGTCGAGGCGAAGCCGGACCACGTGCACCATTGGCGGATCGAGGAGCCGAACGGCGAAACGAGCCTGGGCGTGTGCAAGATCTGCGGCGCCACCCGGGCGTTCCGCAACTGGCTCCCCGAGACGGACTACCTGACCTTCGAGGAGCGACGTCAGGCCGCCGCTTGAGTCGCCCGCTCCGCCCGGCATGGGACCCGAGGCCGGGCGTTCCCGAGCCCCGCCCTGGACCCCTCAGCAGGGCGGGGCATTTCTTTCGCACTCTCGATAACCCCTATCGAAAGAAGCCTTTTCCTTGGTGCGAAGGACTCCCTATCATTCCCCCATCGTCTGTGGGGAGGGATTCCACCATGGCGCAGGAGCCCGCCACGAAAGTGTGCTCGTGGGACAGCGAGCCTCATCCGGACATCAACCTCTGGACCACGGGGAACGTCGAGGAAGTCGTGCCGGGGGTGCCGAAGCCTTTCGTCGCCTCACTCTTCCAGCAGGTGGATTTCGACACCAGCCGCGAAGCCGTCCGTCGCTGGCGCTGCGACGACCTCCTCCGTGCGCAGCCACCCCCCACCGGGAACTGGCTCGGCATCTTCGCCGGACGCGGCGCGCTCAACCTCGCCTGGTTCAGCTTCGTGCTTGCCACGTTCCAGACGGGGGAGAGCTCCGCGGCACTCGAGCAGTACTTCAGCTCCGACCGTTCGTTCCTCTTCACCGGCGCGCTGGCCGATAGAGAGCGGGCCGCCCGAACACGAGCCCTCATGATGCGTTACGTCTGGCCGCGCTCGGCTGCGTCCATCGATCCCCTCAACCGGCGGGTGGCTGCCCTTCGCCAGGAGGTTGCATCGCTCGACCTCCGTTCGTTGCCTTCACGGCGGCTCTGGTCGCTCTTCGGCCGCGTGCGGGCACTCCACGCCCACATCCTCACCACCCATCTCACCATCAGCGGAGCAGCAGGCGAGATGGCCGGCGAGACCGGCCGGCTCCTCGCCGCCGAGCTCGGCGACCGCTTCCAGGAGGCGATGGTGGCAGGGCTGACGATGGGCCTGGGCGACGTGGAGAGCGCCCAGCCTGGCTTCGAGCTGTGGCGCATCGGGCGCTATGTCGCCGCCACGCCCCGGCTGCGTGAGGACGTGGCGCGGATGTCGGCCGCCGAGATCCTCGAGCGGCTCCGCCAACCGCCGACCGAGGAGTGGCGCGAGCTGGCGGCCCGCTTCCGCCGCTTCATCGACCTCTACGGCTTCCGGGGCCAGAACGAGGCCGACCCGACCGTGCCCACCTGGGACGAAGACCAGACCTTCGTCGCCAGCGTCATCAAAACGGACGCCGCCGCATCGGAGGACCAGGACCCCATCCGGCGGGCCGAGGAGGGCGTCGCGAACCGCAAGCGCCTCGAGGAGGAGCTGGCAGCGATGCTTCCGCGCACGCGACGGGCGCAGTTCCGCCTGCTCGCGACGCGGGCACAGTTCTTCGCCCGCACACGGGAGCGGTCGAAGGCCTGCTTCGTGAGGGCGATCCGCATCGCACGACCGCTCATCCTCGAGCTGGAGCGCCGCCTGGCCGAACGTGGCGTGGTCGAGAAACCCGAGGACATGGAGTTTCTGCTCTTCGAGGAAGTACAGGACATCGCCTTGGGCAGGCCACAGGACGACTACCGCGCCGCCGTCCGCGCGCGCCGGGCCGAATGGGAGCGAATGCACCGGGTGCTCCCTCCGGAGGTGTTCGTCCCACCGCCGGAGGTCACGGAGATCGTGAAAGCGGAGGCGACCTCGAATGTCCTCCAAGGCCACGGCGTGAGCCCGGGCGTGGCGAGGGGAAGGGCGCGCGTGGTGCGGTCCGCGGCGGCCGCGGAGGAGACCGAGCTCCGGCCCGGCGAGGTGCTGGTCGCGCCGTTCACCGACGCCGCCTGGACGCCCCTCTTCATCCCCGCGGCCGCCGTCGTCGTCGAGACCGGCGGCGTCCTCTCGCACGCCGCCACGGTGGCGCGCGAATACGGCATCCCCGCTGTGGTAGCGGTGAAGGGGGCAACCGAACTCATCCCCGAGGGAGCGCTCGTCACCGTCGACGGCGCCGCCGGAACGGTGACCATCGAGCCGGAGGGTTAATCGAACCAGAGCCGGCGCCGGGGAGGGACCTCGACCTCGAGCAGGCGGCCCCGCGATTCAATCGCCACCGTCCGGCTGCCGCCGCTCTCGTTCCGCACGCGCAGCCGACCGCTCACCTGCTCGTGCGCAAGCCGGGCAAAGGCGACGTGGCCGGTGTCGCCGACCACGCGAGGCGTCGCGCCCGGTGCCGCCGCCTGCCACAGGGCAGCGTCATGGGGCTCCAGGAGGACATCGCCCTTGCCCACCACCTCCCGCCGCAGTGGGTCGTAGGCGACTTCGCCCGGGGCGAGGATCTCTTCGGGCACGACCCAGGCCGGCTCGTCACCCCACTGAAACACGCCGACCAGTGAGCGGCCTTCACCGACCCGGGCGCGCCAGACTCGTGGTACGGGTGCGTCGGAGAGGTCGACGGGCCTCGCTGGCGAGCCGGTCGGCGGCATGAGAAAACGCACCAACTCCTCCCGGTCGCGTTCCAGGCAGGAGAGGTCGTCGCCGGCGGATGTGAGGCCCCCGACGAGCGCGATCGCCGCGACCTGCGCACGGAGTTCGGCGGGGCTCAGGCTGCTCCCGTGCCCGCGGACGACGAGGCTGTCCGGGTCGTTCCACCACCAACGTCGGTGCATCCAGCCGCGCAGCAGCGAGAGTTGGAGTGCGCGCTTCACCGAAGGTTCGGTGTCCTTCGACCAGCGGGCAGCCGTATCGGGTCCGACGCGCATCCCGTCGACGAGGCCGATCGCCGGGCCGAAGTGAGAGGTGCAGCCCAGGAGGAATGCCTCCTCGCCTGCAGCCTTCCGGATAATTTCGAAGGCGCGTCGGAGGTGGGAGAGCGCGGTGGTCCCGGCAGCATGGTAGCGAACCCGGTCGGCCGGAACGGCGGCGAAGGCGAGAGCGTCGAGTTTCAGGTACTGGTAGCCCCATTCGTGCACGGCGGTGCGGACGACTGCGGCGAGCCACTCGGCACCGGCCGGGTTGGTGACGTCGAGCACGCCGCAGCGCCCCAGCCAGGTGTCGACACGGTAGAGCTCGCCGCTGGAGGTACGAAGCAGCATTTCGGAGCGTTCGCGAAAGAGGGTGGACTCCTCCGTCGCCACGAGGGGAGCCAGCCACAAGCCCGGAACCTTGCCAGCCTCGCGGATGCGCCTGGCGACTTCGGCCATCCCCGAAGGGAACCTGCCGTTCGGGACCAGCCAGTCGCCGGTCGCCGATTGGTACCCGTCGTCGACCTGGATGACGTCGACGGGGAGACGCCGGCGCACGACGACCTCGAGGTTCGCGAGCACGGCCGCCTCGCTGACCTCGCCGTACAGCTCGTACCAGCTGCACCAGACCGTGGGCGCGCGTCCCGGTTGGCGCGCCCGAAGCCGAGCAGCGACCCGGTCGGCGTAACGCTCGGCCAGTTCCCAGCCGTCGTGGCCGGCGAGGACGAGGAGTTCGGGGAGGACGAGGCGCTCGCCCGGGGCCAGCGTCGTGCCCTCGAGGGGGATCGAGATGTGAAGGGAGCGGAGCCGGCGCTCCTCCGGGTCGAGGTCGACGGCGATGTCGGTGCAGAACCGCACGGGCTCGATGCTCCCGACGAGGAGGCACGGCGAGGGCTGCCCGGGCACGGAGAGGACAGCCATTTCCCGCGAGACGTAGCGCACGCCTCCTTCCGCCGTCTTCCGGTACCGGCCGTCGAACCCCTCCTCCGGGGGCGTGGCGAACGCCCGGATGAGGGTGTCCATCTGCATGTACCGACCTTGAATCCAGTACCAACCGCCTACAGCGGGAAGGTCGAGCGGCGACGAGAGCTCGAGGCGCTGGAGCGCTATCGGCAGGAGGCCATCGTTACGGATTTCAGCCCGGATGGTGTCGCCCCCGCGCAGCTCCCAGGTGACGACCGCCGACGGCGTGGGCGGTTCGAGCCGAGGGGCAAGGCGGAGGTCCCACGGGAGGCGCGGCCCTTCGCCGAAGAGCGCCGCGATTTCGTCGCGCGTCACGGATTCAGGATAGGCCCCCGGCTTCTTCGAGGGGACGCGGCTCGGGGGGTTGCCGTCGCCAGAGCCCGGTGGCCTCCTCGAAGAGCGCCGCCGCTTGGAGCAGGCGAAGCTCGGCCCTCGGAGGCGCGACAAGCTGCAGTCCGACCGGCAGCCCTTCGGGTGAAAACCCCGCCGGCACGGAGAGCGCAGGGCAACCGAGCACCGTGATCCGCGTGCAGGCGCGCATCCATTCGATGTAGCTGGTCATCGGGACCCCTGCGACCTGAGCAGGGAATTCGAGCTCGGCCGGGAACGGGAGCACCTGCGTGGCCGGGCAAGCGAGCAGGTCCCACCGCGAGAAGAAGCGCCGCGCCCGCTGCAGGAGGGTGCCCCAGGTCCGCCAGGCGGCCGCCACCTCCTCCCCCGTCTGGCGCCGCCCCACTTCGATGTTCCAGCGGACGGTTTCCTTCACCTGGTGAGGGTGTTCGTCGGCCAGGGGGCCGTAGGCGGCGGCCATGGCAAGCCCGCGGAACGTTTCGAAGACGTGGTCGGCGCCTTCCAGGTCGGGCTCGGCCTCCTCCACGGCGCAACCCAGCGTCTCGAAGGTACGGACCGCGGACTCGAGCACATCGAGGACGGGCCGTTCCACTGGCAGCCCGCCAAGAGTGGGGCTCCATGCGATACGGAGACCGCGAATTGCCCGCGGCGCGAAGTCCAAGAACGGAGCCGGGTCGCCGCCGAAGGCGAGCGGGTCGCGGGGATCGTCGCCCAGCATCACGCCGAAGAGGAGAGCGACATCGGCCACCGTCCTAGCCATGGGTCCGGTGACGGCCAGGGGTAGCCACGGCGTGGCGGCAGCGGCCTGCGGGACCCGGCCAGGTGTCGGGCGGAGGCCGACGACGTTGCAGAACGAGGCCGGATTCCTCAGCGACCCGCCCATGTCGGACCCGTCGGCGATCGGGACCATCCCGCAAGCGAGCGCGGCCGCCGCGCCACCGCTGCTGCCACCGCTCGTCTTGCGGAGGTCGTACGGGTTCCGGGTCACGCCGAAGAGCCGGTTGAACGTCTGGGAGCCGGCCCCGAATTCAGGGGTGTTCGTTTTCCCGATCGTGACCGCCCCTGCCGCCCGGATGCGAGCGATGGCGGGAGCGTCCTCGTCCGGGACGAACTCGGCGAAAAGGGGCGACCCGTAGGTCGTCCGCATGCCTGCGGTCTCCGCCAGGTCTTTGTGGGCGACGGGGAGCCCGTGCAGCGGACCGACGGGCCCCTCCCGAAGGTAGCGGTCGTCGAGCTCCCGCGCGCGGCGCCGCGCACCCTCGGCATCGAGGGTCACGATGGCGTTCACGAGCGGATTCCACCGCTCGACGCAGGCGAGGTGCGCCTCCAGAACTTCGGATGCCGACACCTCGCCGCGTACGAGCAGCGCGGCGAGGGTGCGTGCAGGCAGGCGGCAGAGGTCGTTCGTCACCGTTCGTCGATGAGCGGTTGTTGGCGGGCCCGGCGCTCCATGGCAGCAGCCATGTGCCGCATGCGCTCCTGCATGACCTCCTCGTTCTGCTCGATGCCGGACAGGGGCGGGGCATCGCGGAGGCCGCCGTCCATCAGGAGGTACGAGCCGGTCATGAAGTCAGCATCCGGGCTGCAGAGGAAGGCGATGAGGCCCGCGATGTCGGCGGGACGGCCGACGCGGCCCACCGGCGTCCGCTGTTCGAGGGCGCGCCGGATTGGCCCGCCTTCGTCGCCGGCAAGGCCATGGGCGAGGGGCGTGTCGATGACACCCGGGCCGATGGCGTTCACCGTGATGCCGAAGCGCCCGAGCTCCTGAGCCCAGCCGCGGACCATGATCGCCACGCCCGCTTTCGTGGCCGAATACCCCCACATCCCCGGGGCAACGTTGAGTGCGGCCAGGGACGAGATGCAGATGATCCGTCCGCCCTGGCCCAACCTGACCATGCGCTGGGCAGCCGCCTGCACCGTAAGGAAGACCCCCGTGAGGTTGATGTCCACCTGGTCCTGCCAGTCTTTGAGCTCCATGTCGAGGATGGAGCCCATCCGCCCGATCCCCGCGTTCGCGACGCAGATGTCCAGCCTGCCGAGCTCCTGTACGCAGCGGTCGGCAGCAGCCTGAATCTGCGGCTTGGAGGCAACGTTCGCCTTCACAGCGATGGCGCGTCGCCCGAATTCGCGGACGAGCGAGGCCGTCTCCTCCGCTCCCGGAAGGTCGATATCGACGACGCAGACGTCGGCCCCCTCGCGCGCCAGCCGCTCGGCCGTGCCACGCCCGATCCCCGAGCCCGCTCCCGTGATGAATGCGACTTTGCCGGACAGGTAGCTCACGACGTCCCCCCGTAACTTGGTGCGGGCGTAGTTTAGCGGAATGCGAAAGGAATCGAAGCGACGTCATCGCGTAGACTGCGGCCATGATGGACGTGCCTCCGAACTCCGCGATGCCCTCCACCCGAGGGCTGAACTTCTTCGAGGCGGACCCCAACCTCTCTGCGGTCCTCGCCCTTCGCGCCGGACCCGGGGAGGCCGAGCGAGCGCTTCCCGTCCTGCGGGAGCTGGGAGAGATAGCCGGAACCGAGCTCGACGAGCTTGCGACCATCGCCGACCGGAACCCTCCCGTGCTGGTCACGCACGACCGCGAAGGGCGCCGCGTCGACGAAATCGTGTACCACCCTGCCTACCGGCGCATGCAGGAGCTGGGGTTCTGCCGCTTCGGGTTCGCGGCGATGTCCCACCGCCCGGGGGTCCTCGGTTGGCCGGGCACGGTGCCTCACGTGGTGAAGTACGCCCTCTCGTACGTGTTCGTGCAGGCGGAGTTCGGGCTCTTCTGCCCCATCTCCATGACCGATTCGGCAGCGCGGGTGCTCCGCCTCTTCGGACCCGATGAGCTCCGAGCGCGATACCTGCCCGGGCTCACCAGCACCTCGATGGAGACGCTGCTCCAGTCCGCCCAGCTCATTACCGAGCGCACGGGCGGGAGCGACGTTGGGGCGAGCGAATGCGAGGCCCGCCCTGCCGATGGGTACTGGGAGATCTGGGGCGAAAAGTGGTTCTGCTCGAACGCCGGCGCCGACGTGCATCTCGTGCTCGCGCGCCCGCCGGGTGCGCCACGGGGCACCAGGGGGCTCGGACTCTTCCTGGTGCCGAAGCTCCTCCCCGACGGCTCCCGGAACCGGTACGTCATCCGCCGGTTGAAGGAGAAGCTCGGCAGCCGTTCGATGCCGACCGGCGAGTACGAATTCCACGGCGCCGTCGGATACGTGGTCGGGCAGCTCGACCGCGGATTCCACCAGATGGCCGAGATGATCAACGTCTCCCGGCTCTCGAACGGGATGCGTGCCGCTGCGCTGATGCGCCGGGCGCTCCTCGAGGCGGCGGTGCACACGAAGGGACGTTCGGCGTTCGGACGGGCCCTGGCGGACCTGCCGCTGGTGCGGGAGCAGCTCCTCGAGCTTGTCCTGGACGCCGAATCGGCCATCAGCATCGTCCTGTACGCTGCGGCAGCGCTCGACGCGGCCGACGGGGGCTCGGAAGGCCATCAGCGGGTAGTGCGCATCCTCACACCGCTCATCAAGTACGCCGTCTGCCGGCAGGCGCGGAGCGCGGCGGGGCTTTCGATGAACCTTCGGGGAGGGAACGGCTACATCGAGGAGTGGCCGAACGCCCGCCTGCTCCGCGATGCCTACCTGGGGAGCATCTGGGAGGGGGCCGAGAACGTCGTGGCGCTCGACGTCGCGCGGGCCGCGCGGAAGGAGGCGGCACACGAGGCGCTCTTGGCCGATTTGGAGGGGCGGCTGGCGCGCGCCACCGACCCGGTCGTATCCGAGGACGCAGCGGCGGTTCTCCGCGAGCTCGCGTCCGTTCGCGAGGGGTTCGCGCGGTTCCTCGACGCCTGGGACGACGAAACCGAGGCACGAATCACCGCCTGGTGCGACCGCTTGGCGGCGGTGACGTGCGCGGCGCTCTTGGCCGAAGAGGCCGACGCCGAAGCCCGGCAGGGGCGCGGATACCGGAAGGCGGCCGTCGCGCGGGCGTACCGCCTCCGGCGCGCCGAGCGCCGGGACCCCCTCGGCTGGCGCACGCCGCCGGCGTCGGTGCTGCGCGCCATCCTCGACGGCGCGCAGCTCGATGCCCGGGCGCTCGCGGCGATCTCGTAGCCAGAAGGAGAGGACGTGTCTATGGCCCTGTACGTTCGGTTTCGCCGGCCTGACGGGACGACTGGAGCCGGGCTCCTGGAAGGCGACCGTATCCGCGTCATCGAAGAACCCTTCTGGGAGCGGACCGTGCCCACCGGCGAGGTCCTCGACACTGCCGAGGTCTCCCTGTTGCCTCCCTGCCAGCCTCGCTCCATCGTCTGCGTGGGGCTGAACTACGCGAGCCACCTCGGGGGACGCCCGGCGCCGAACCCGCCCACACTCTTCTTCAAGCCCCTGTCGAGCATCGCCGGTCCCGGGGACCCGATCGTCCTGCCCGCGGGCGCTGGGCGGGTCGACCCCGAAGGCGAGGTCGTGGTCGTCATCGGCCGCCGGTTGAAGCGGGCGAACCGTGAGGACGCGCTGGCGGGCATCTTCGGCTACACGGCCGGTAACGACGTGTCGGCTCGGGAATGGCAACGGGCCGACGGGCAGTGGTGGCGGGCGAAGGGCGCCGACACCTTCGGCGTGTTCGGGCCGGCAATCGCGACCGGGCTCCGCCACGACGACATCGAGGTGGTCACGCGTATCGACGGGCGGGAGGTGCAGCGCGGAAACACGCGCGAGCTCATCCTCGACATCCCAGCCATCGTCGTCTACGTCTCGGCGGTGATGACCCTCGTCCCCGGGGACATCATCTACACAGGGACGCCCGGCGAGCCTCAGCCTGTGGCCCCCGGACAGGTCGTCGAGGTGGAGATCCCCGGCGTGGGCGTGCTCCGCAATCCCGTAACTGCCGAGGAATGAGCTCCCGCACGACGGCCGCACACACAGAGGGTGCGCTACCATCGGACCATGGCACGACGCGACGACGGTGACTTCGACCTGGGGCCCGACGAGCGCGACCTGGACCTGATGGACGGCAGCTGGGAGCAACAGTACTACTCCGGTCAGCTCCGACAGCGCGACTGGCAGGCGATCCTCCTGGGTCTTGCCCTGCTCGCGCTGCTGGCGATGATCCTGCCCCTCGTCATGGTGTTCCTGCGGTGAGCGGCGAGAGAGGAGCGCTGGCGCTGGTGGGGCGAGGCACGCCGCTGGACCGAGCGGTCGCGGTATGGTGGGCGGAACGGCACGGTCCGCTCGCCCTTGCCACCATCGACCCGACGTCGGAACAGGAGTACGCCCTTGCGTCCATCGCCAACGAAGCGTGGGCCATCGGTCGGCCGCAGGTTGTGGAGCGCATCGATGCGGCCCACGCGGCCAGCATCACCGCCTTCGCCTCGGAGGTGTTCGACCGCTTCGGGACGTGTGCCGTCCTGGTAGTGAACGCAGGCCAGCGGTCGGAGGCGCCGCTGGTAGAGCTCTCCGCGGACGAGTGGGCGGCCGTGCTGCGAACGAACCTCACCGTGCCGTTCCTCGCGCTCCAGGCATTCGGGCGGCTGATGCTGCGGGAAGGGCGCGGCGTGGCCGCAGCGATCCTGCCACCCCTCGACAGCGGCGATGCGGCGATGGCCGCGGCACGCGCGGGCCTCATCGAAGTCGTGCGGCGGATGGACGAGGCATGGGGCGAACAGGGCGTTCGCGTCATTGCGGTCGAAGCCGCCGATCCCGAGGCGCTGGTCGCGGTCCTCGCCGATGCCCTCGAACGGACAGCGAAGGGTTCTTAGGGGCCTGGCTGGGCGGCAAGCCGATCCACCTCCCGCAGGAGCCCGGTGACCCCGTTGGCGTTGACGAGCACGCACCGGTCCCCCGCGGCCGTCCGCGCCCGTTCGGTGGCGGCGTGGCTGATGTAGGGGACGATGACGAGGACGTGGTCGCAGGCGCCAGCCGCGGCCTGGGGCAACTGATTTCCGTCTTTCGCCTCGTCCGGTCCGAGCCACTGCACCTCGTGCCCACGCGCTTCGAGCTGCGGCAGAGCATGCCGCCGGACGCGCTGGTGTCCCCCTACGACGAGGAGACGCAAGCGGCGAGGCGGTGGGGCATCGGCGGGTGGTTCGACCGCAGGAAGAGGGATCTCCGGAAGCGCGAGGCCGTCTCCGAAGCGCTCGCGGAGTTCACGCCAGAGGAAGAGCACTTCGCCGGCGAGCTCTGGCGGAGGCTGCCCCTGGAGGTTGGCTTGCAGTGGTGCCAGCACCGTCGCGACCTGGTCCGGCGTGTCGACGGTGTCGAGCATGGCCGTGGCGTACTCGATCGAGGCGAGCACGCGGATGCTCCGATGGCCCTTGTTGCACCACTCCGCGAGCCATGCGCGGACAGCCTCCGGTTCCCAAGCCGCCTGCGCGTGTCGGAGCAGCCGGAGGAAGGCCTCGCGGCCCTTGTCACGATTGCCGGCCGCTTCGGCGAGGGCCGCCTGGTACAGTCGCTCCCGAGCTTCACGGCTGCTGGGGATCTCGTTCCGGTCTTCCACCAGCGCGGCAAGGCGGTTGAGACCCGCCCCGTCACTCTCGGCCTTCGCCAGCTCGAGAAGACCGTCGAGGGTGTCGCCTTCCGGCAGCCCGAAGGCCTCGATTCGTGCCCCGAGGACGCCGTGCTCCGAGAGCGCCCGCCCCCACGCTTGGGAGCCCACCAGCGCCATCTCCTGGAGATAGGCATCGAGCGACTCCTCGCCCACGGTGCGGGCTTTGACCCGGCGGATGAGCTCCGACGCGAGACCGGGGTACTGGTCGGGAGCGGGCGCTCCCTGGGAGAGAACCGCAGGGCGGAAGACGGCGAGGAACTCGGCGAGCGCGCGCCGTTCGTCGTCATGTGGGACAGCACGAAGGAGCCGCCGGCGGAGGTTCATGTCCGCCAGCTCCTGGTCAAGCGCGGCCACCAGCGCGAGCGCCGCGACCCCCGCTGCCGGACGGTCGGCGGCCGGCAAGGAATCGACCAGTTGCACCAGAGCGCCCGCTGCCTCTCCCAGATGGGCACGTTGGCCCGGAGGAGCGGCAGGCCACCAGTCGCGTACCTCGGCCAGAGCGGCTGCTCCGGCGAGCCAGCACGCCGCGCCGAGCAGCGCTGCCCTCCGAACCTGGGGCGGTGCGCCGCTTCGGACGATGGTCAACAGACCAACGAGCGAGCTGCCGTCGGGCCCGGGGGCCACGGAGAGAGCCTCCGCCAAGCGCTTGAGGGCCTCCAGGTCCGGAGCCTCGGCGACGATCCAGTGCCAGTGCCGGGAAGCGGCCGCGTCGGCGAGCCCGGCCCGATGTTCCGGCCCGAGACCCGGACCCTCGAGCGCGGTTGCGAGGGCTGCGCCCGCCGACTCGATGTCCCCCGCCTCCGCGGCCAGTGCGTTGGCCAGGAGCGCCGATGCGGCTCTCGCCACCGTCTCGCGGCGCGCGTTGGCGATGCTTCGCGGAAGTGCAACGCCGCTGGTAGCTTCGAGCCAGCGAAGCGAGCGTTCCCAGTCGCCCGCGTTCGCAGCCGCGTACGCCTCGAGAGCACGCCAGGTCGGGGAAGGTTCGATGGCCAATTGCCGGGCGATTTCCTCGAGCGCACTCCTCGGGTCCGTGCGGCAGAGGTCGAGGAGCTCTTCCGGGCGGCGGGAGGCGGGAGCGGCAGGCGCGCCGGACGCGACATCGCGGGCCCCGGGTATCGCCGCGACCTCCCGGAGTGCGCTCAGCCCGTGCTCGAGCCGTTCGAGCCCGTCCGCGATGCGGCGCTCGAGCCGCTCCAGCCGCTCGCCGATTTTCCTGTAGGCCTCAGCGAGCTCCGTCGCGCGCTCCTCGGTCCTGCGGCTCGCCTCGAGCAGTTGCCGGCTCGCTGCCTCGAGTTCGGACCACGTCGCGGGAGACGGGGCGCGCACGCCGACCGGGGGCTGCTCGGCGGGGGCCGGCCACGCTGCCATGCCGGCCGGCCCTTCTCCGGCGTTGATGTAGGCGAAGGCGACCATCGCCACGTGCAGGCGAGTGTCCGGATAGACCCATGCCCGTAGCTCCGGGTCCCACCGGTAGCCGGGTATGCGCTTCGCTTGGTCGCGGTCCTCGAAATGGCAGAAAACGAGGATCTGCCCATCCTGGACCCTGACGGTGTGCGGCTGCCCTCGCGGACAGCGGTGCGCCTCCGCTTCGCGAATGCGGCGTTCGACCTCTTCCTGGACATCCGGGGATTCGTACTCGATGGCAGCCCCGTCGACGAGCCTACGAAGAGCGGGAACCACGGTGCCCGCAAAGCGCTGGGGAATGATCACCGCTCCGCCGTCTCCGGCGTAGGGCAGGGCGCGTTGGAATTCCGCCAGGAGGCCGGCAGTCTCTTCGTCCGGCGTCCCGAGGGAGATTCGCAGGAGGTCGAAGCTCCCCGATTCGCGCTCAACCCTCAGCCGGATTCGATTCGGAGGCGAGGGAGGGCGGGACATGGCGGAAGGATACCCCGTCGTGCCCCGCCCCCGGAATATCCGACCCCTTCCGTTCCTCCGTCAGTTCCCACGCGCAGGCGTAGGTGTGGAGAAGAACCCACCGAAGTCGCTCACGGGATATGGCGGCTCGAACAGGGAGTCGGGCACGTCGGTGCCGTACTCCTCCAATTCGAGGGTGTACTGCTCGCCTTCGACGGTGCCCTCGACGTAGGTGAGGACCGGCTGCTCCTTCCCGAGGCAGAAGAGACCTTCGAACTGTTGAGAGACGGCGCGATAGCAGTCGGAGTCGATCCCTCCGACCTTCCGGCTGCCGGCCTCTTCGACCTTCACATCGGGGTCTTGCAGAACCAGCTCGCTCACGTCGCCGAGGGCGAGGAGTTCGCTCACGTCCACGTTGGCCGTATCGCTTTCGCCCTTCAGGCACATCCCTTGAGTGTCCGCCTTGAAGCAGAGGTAGGTATCGGTGCCGTCGTCGATGACGGTGAACCCCGCGAAGGCGCCGCCGAGCATATCGGAATCCGGGGCTCCCTCGAGGTCCATCCGGAAGAGTAGCTTCGGCGGCTTCTGGGCCAGCTCGAAGCTCCCCTTGATCTCCTGCCCCTCGAACGACCCCCGCAAGGCATAGCGCATGCGGAGCGTCCGCTCACGTTGTTCGGAGACGCGGGCCCGCAGCTCTTCGACCGCGCTCGCCCCATCGCCCCTCTCGCTTGTCGGAGTCCGGCCGGCCGGCGTGGTCCCTGCGGGCGTGCCATCGCCGCCGGGCTGCGTAACTCCGCCGTTACCGGTCTCGCCGTCATCGCCGCCGCAAGCCGCAAGCGTGAGGAGGGCGAGGACGGCACCAGCCCACAGCAGCAAGGTTCTCCGTGCCATCATTTGTCCTCCGGAATTCGTCTGCGCCGTGCAGGAGGCGCCCACCTACCTTCGCCCCTTCCGGACGGGCGTGCAAGGGCCTCGTGTGACTTGTTCGAACGGTCCTACCGAGTAGGCTGAAAGCGGCGGAGATGCGTACGACGGTCATCTGCCAGCGCCAGTCCCTCGCAGGAGCCAGCGGTGGCCGAGGAGATCACGGCCCTGGGCCTCGTCGAGGATGTGCGGAAGCTGCTCGCCGCTGGCGAGTGGCAGAAGGCCGTTGCGCTCACCGCTTCACTCCACCCCGCTGACCTTGCCGAGCTCGTCCTCGACCTAGAGGAAGACGAGCGGCGGGCACTTCTGGAACACCTCCCCAGCGACCTCGTCGGGCAGCTGTTCGAGCACTACGAGACGGACGAGGACATCGACGCCCTCATCCGCGCCGTGGGCATCGACCGGCTGCCGACGGTGTTGGCGGATGTGGCCGACGACGTCGCGGCCGACGTCATCCAGCGACTCGACCCGGACGACCAGATTTCGGTACTCGCGCGCCTCGACCGGGAGGAGGTGACCGAGCTGCTCCGGTACTCGGAGAGCTCTGTCGGCGGGATCATGAGCCGCGGCTTCATCGCCCTCAACGAGGGCATCACGGTCCAGCAAGCCATCGACTACCTCCGCGTCCTCCGTCCGCCGGCCGACCGGGTCTACTACGTCTACGTGGTCGATAGTCAGGGGAAGCTCGTCGGGGCGGTGAGCATCCGCGACCTCATCGTTGCCTCGCCGCGGACGAAGCTCGCCGAGATCGCCCGGCGCGACGTCCACGCCTTGACCACCGATGTCGACCAGGAGGAGGCTGCGCGCACGCTCCAGCGGTACGACCTCCTCGCCCTCCCGGTCGTCGACGAGGACGGGAAGCTCGTCGGCGTCATCACCGTCGACGACGTGATCGACGTCCTCCAGGAGGAAGCGACGGAGGACATGTACCGCCTCGCCGGCCTCTCGGAGCAGGAGAGCGTGTTGGCCCCTGTGGGGCGTTCGATCCGGCGGCGGATGCCCTGGCTATTGGTGAACTTGGCGACGGCCTTTCTCGCCGCTCTCACGGTCGCCCCCTTCGAACACACCATCGGAAGGGCGGCGCTGCTGGCAGCCTTTATGCCCATCATCGCGGGGCACGCTGGCAACACCGGCACCCAGGCGGTGACGCTGGTGGTCCGCGGGCTGGCCATCGGAGAGGTGAAGCTGAGCGACGTTTTCACCATCGTGCGAAAGGAGCTCGCCTTCGGCTTCGTCCACGGGGTCGTCGCCGGAGGTGTGACGGCAATCCTCGCTTTCGTGCTCTCGTTCAACCCCTGGATGGCGCTGGTCGTGTGGGCGGCGCTGCTGGGGAACGTGATGGTCGCGGGGCTGGCGGGCGCCCTCATCCCCCTGGGAATTCGGAAGCTCGGCTTCGACCCGGCGGTGGCCAGCGCCATCTGGCTCACCACCTTCACCGACATTCTCGGATTCCTGATGCTCCTCGGGTTGGGGACACTCCTGCTGGACCGGCTCGCCTAGCGGAGAGGAGAGAACGACTGGGGCGAGCGGAGGGATTCGAACCCTCGATCTTCTGGGCCACAACCAGACGCGTTGACCACTACGCTACGCCCGCCGCGCAGCACTTCCATCGTAGCCGGCGGCCGCCCAAGGGGCCACGGCACGCGTGCCTGCCTCCCGTCAGTACTTCGAGACGTTCGTCTCCTCCATCTGTCCTGTGACCGTGTAGATGATGCGCTCGCAGATGTTCGTGCAGCGGTCGGCGATGCGCTCGAAGTTGTGCGAGGCCCAGATGAGGTAGGTGTTCCGTTGGATGGTCGATGGGTCGGCGATCATCGCCTTGAAGGCCTCTTCGTAGACACGGTCCTGCAGCCGGTCCACTTCGTCGTCCGCTTCGCAGATGCGACGGGCCGCCTCGACGTCACGCTCGATGTACGCCTTGAGGGTGTCGCGGAGCATCGCGACGGCGCGGTCTGCCATGGCGGGCAGGAGGCCGAGGCGGCGTGGGGGCGGCTCCGGGCCCATCATGAGGTTGATCTTCGCCACGCCCTC
The DNA here is from genome assembly GCA_002898215.1 of bacterium HR29. Lineage (GTDB taxonomy): Bacteria > Chloroflexota > Dehalococcoidia > Tepidiformales > Tepidiformaceae > HRBIN29. Next base: position 1,433,745 of record BEIF01000001.1, read on the forward strand.
CGCGTGGTCGGCGATGCGCTCGAGGTCGGTGACGATGTAGAGGACGCTGACCAGGTCGCGGATGTCGGTCGCCATGGGTTGCTGGGTGGCGATCACGAAGATGCAGCGCTCCTCGATTTCGAACCGTTTGGCATTTATCAGCTTGTCCTCCTCGATGATGCGGCGGGACCACTCGAGGTCGCCGTCGCGGAGGGCCTCCATCGCCTCGACGATCGCCTTTTCGGCCATGGAGCCGAGGAAGAGAACCGCGTCGTGCAGCTCGCGGAGTTCCCTGTCGAAGAGTGCGCGTGTCACCGGTGTCCCTTTCCCTTACGGTCAGCCGAAGCGGCCGCGGATGTAGTCCTCAGTCCGGCGGTCCTTCGGGTGGGTGAACAGCTCCTGCGTCGGCGCGTATTCGATGAGCTGGCCGGGAGTCCGCTCGTCGGTGAGAAGGAACGCCGTATAATCCGAGACCCTCGCAGCTTGCTGCATATTATGCGTCACGATGACGATCGTGTACTGCTCGGCGAGCTCCCGCATGAGGTCTTCGATCTTGAGGGTTGCGATGGGGTCGAGCGCCGAGCACGGCTCGTCCATCAGGATGACGTCGGGGTCGTTGGCGAGCGCCCGGGCGATGCAGAGGCGCTGCTGTTGACCACCGGAGAGGGCGAGCCCCGACTTCTTGAGGTCGTCCTTGACCTCGTCCCAGAGGGCGGCACGGCGGAGGCAGCGCTCCACCAGTTCGTCGAGGTTTCCGCGGTAGCCATTGACGCGGGCACCGAAGGCCACGTTCTCGTAGATCGATTTGGGGAAGGGATTCGGCTTCTGGAACACCATCCCGATGCGCCGTCGCACCTCGACGGGGTCCACGTTCTTGGCGTAGATGTCCACGCCGTGGTACCGCACCGTTCCCTCGATACGCACCCCAGGGATGAGGTCGTTCATGCGGTTGAAGCAGCGGAGGAGGGTCGATTTACCGCAGCCGGATGGGCCGATGAGGGCGGTCACCCGGTTCTTGGGGATGGCGAGGCTCACGTTCGTGAGCGCGCGCTTCTTCCCATACCAAAGGCTCAGGTTGACCGCTTCGAGAGCGATCTCCTCCTTCGGCCGGAAGCGGGCAGCAGGCTGGGGATGCTCCGCGGCCTCGGGAGCGGGGTGAGGAGCGGGAGCACGAATGCCGAGTTCGGTCACGGAACACGCCTCCTCTCGCCGGGCGATGGTCACATCAGTACCGCCGACGCATCAGTTCGCGGATGAGGATCGCACCGCTGTTCATGAGCAGGAGGATGCCGAGCAGGACCACGATGCCTGCAGCCGCGACATGCTGGAAATCCGCTTGGGCGCGCGACGTCCAGTTGAAGATCTGGATCGGCAGGACGGTGAAGCGGTCGAGCGGGCCTTGGGGCGTGAAGGGCACGTAGGTGAGGGCACCGATGGTGATGAGGGGGGCGCTCTCGCCGATGGCCCGGGAGGCCGCCAGGATGTTGCCGGTCAGGATGCCCGGCAGGGCGTAGGGCAGCAAGTGGTGGCGAATCGTCTGCCAGCGAGTCGCACCCAGAGCGTAGGAGGCATCGCGGATGCTCGGGGGCACGGAACGGAGCGCCTCTTGCGTGGCGACCACGATGATGGGCAGGACGAGCAGCGCCAGCGTGAGCGCCCCGGCCAGCACACTCCGCCCCAGCTCCATCCAGCGCACGAAGACCTGGAGGCCGAGGAGCCCGTAAATGATCGACGGCACCGAGGCGAGGTTGGCGATGTTGATCTGGATGAAGCCCTTCAGCCACCCCTCGGGGGCGTACTCCTCCAGGTAGATGGCCGCCATCACGCCGATGGGGAGGGAGAAGAGGAGTGTGAAGGCCATCACCCAGGCGGTGCCGTAGATGGCCGCTTTGGCGCCGGCCCGCTCCGGGAATCGGGAGTCGAAGGAGGTGATGAACTGCCAATCGAGCCAGCCCACCGCCTTGAGCCCGGTCTCGATGAGCAGCCAAGCGAGCATGGCCAGCCCGATTGCGATGGCAACCAAGCCGATCCCGGTGGCGACGGCGTTGTAGGCGCGACGGATCCCGAGGCGAGGACGGTACGCCTGCGTGCGCTCCAGTCGGCCCAAGCCTGCAGCCATCTCAGTCGTACTCCTGGCGGAAGCGTCGGACGAGCACGTAGCTCGCGATGTTGAGGACGAAGGTGAGCGCGAAGAGCGTGGAGCCGACGGCGAAGAGCGTGCGGTACGAGAGGGAGCCGTAAGGCGTGTCGCCCAGTGACACCTGCACGATGTAGGTGGTCATGGTCATGATGGGAACCGTCGGGTCGAGCGTGAACCGGGGGTTCTGTCCGGCAGCGATGGCAACGATCATCGTCTCGCCGACCGCACGCGAAAACCCGAGGATAACCGCCGCGGCGATGCCCGAGAGCGCAGCAGGCATCACCACGCGGAAGGCGACCTCCGCCCGGTTGGCGCCGAGCCCGTAACCGGCCTCCCGAAGCGACTGCGGAACGGCCGACATCGCATCCTCGCTCAGCGACGCGACCGTCGGCAGGATCATGATCCCCATCACGATGCCCGCCGACAGACCGTTGAAGAGGCTCAGGTCGATGAAGTGGCGCAAAAAGGGTGTGACGACGGTCAGCGCGAAGTAGCCGTAGACGACGGTGGGGATGCCCGCAAGAACCTCGAGCGCCGGCTTGAGGAAGGCGCGCAGGCGAGGGTGCGCGAACTCGCTGAGAAAGACCGCCGCGAGCAGCCCCAACGGCACCGCAACCAACAGGGCGATGACGGACGTGAGGAACGTCGCGGTCACCAGGGGCCAGATGCCGAACTTCTTCACGGAGAAGAGCGGCGTCCACTCCGTCTCCGTCACGAACTCGACGATGGAGACGTCACGGAAGAAGGCGATGGTTTCGCCGATGAGCGAAAGGATGATGCCCGCGGTGGTGATGGCGCCGACCGCAGCGGCGAGGAACATCACCGCTGCGACGGCGCCCTCCTTCAGCTGGCGCGACCGCTTGTAGCCGAGCTGCTCCGGGGTGAACGGGCTCGTGCGGCCGTCCAGCGTCACCTTTCGCAACCTCCTCTACCGCGCCTGTAGGTAGCGGTCGAGCGTAGCGCCCACTTCCGGTCCGTTGGGGAAGAGGGTACCCAGCACCCGCTGCTCGAACCGCTGGAGCACGGCCTCGTAGATCTCGTCGGGAAGGGGCACGTAGCCGACCTCCGGCGTAGGGATGAGCTCCGTGAACTCCTTCGAAAGGTAGAACCGGATGAACGCCTGAACCTCGGGTCGTTCGGCCGCCTCCTTCCGGACGTAGATGAAGATGGGGCGGGAGAGCGGCTGGTAGGTGCCCTTCCGGATGCTCTCCTCCGAAGGCTCCACGCAGTTGCCGTCCCCGTTGTCGATGGCAACCGCCTTCACCTTGCCGGCGTTCTCGACGACGTAGGCGTAGCCGAGGTAGCCAAGGGCATTCCGATCGCCCGAGACGCCCGTGATGGTGACGTTATCGTCTTCGGTCGCCTGGTAGTCGCCACGGCTGGCCTTCTCTTTCCCATTAATCGCCTGCGTGAAGTAGTCGAAGGTACCCGAATCGGTGCCGGCCCCGAACAGGACGAGCGGGCGGTCAGGGAAGCTGGGGCGGACCTGATTCCACCGCGTCACCTTCCCCTGGGATTCGGGGGACCAGATCGTCCTCAGCTCCTGAACCGTCAGGCACTGGGCCCAGTCGTTGTCGGGATGCACGATGACCGACAGACCGTCGTACGCGACCGGAAGCTCGATGAACTCGATGCCGTTCTTCGCGCACACCTCCCGCTCGGCCGGATCGATGGGGCGGGAGGCGTTCTGGATGTCGGTTTCGCCGGCGCAGAACTTCTTGAAGCCGCCGCCCGTACCAGAGATGCCGACGGAGATGCGGACGTTCGGCGCCTTGGCGCGGAACTCCTCCGCCGCCGCCGCCGTCACGGGGTACACGGTGGAGGAGCCGTCGGCGATGATTTCGCCTGCCAGGTCTCGGAGGTTGTCGGTCGTAGGGGCTTCGTCGTCACCGCCACAAGCCGCGACGGCGACGAGCGCAACGGGGAGAAGGGCAGCAAGGACGAGGCGCAGCATGGAGCGGTTCCGGATGGGTATCATAGCGAGTACGTTCTCCCTACTTCTCGGGGTGGTGTGTGTGCCGGACACGGCCCCGAGGGTAGGGAGAACGTGTTAACAAGCGTCGATCTCCCCCGGCCGACGTGGATGGCGGGAGTTTTTACGCGCAATTTGCCCCTCGTCGGTGAAGTCGGGCCGGCCAGCGCCGAAACTGAAGGCGCAGCGGTCGGATGACGGCCCCGCCCGCCGATTCACCCCTCCAGAGCCGAGGGCTCCCCTCCCGCCATGAAGGACCCCGCTGGCGGGAGGGGAGCCCTCGGCGCATACTGCGAATGGCGCCTATGGCACAGAAGATTCTCGTGGTCGACGACGAGGCGAATATCCGCGAACTCGCCGCCCTCTACCTCGAGAAGGAGGGCTTCCAGGTCGAAGCCGCCATCGACGGGGAGGACGCGCTCGCCCGCTTCGAAGCATCGCCCCCGGCGCTCGTCATCCTCGACCTCATGCTCCCCCGGCTCGACGGATTCGAGGTTTGCCGTCGCATCCGCAAGGTATCCGATGTACCGATCCTGATGCTCACGGCGCGCAGCGAGGACGTCGACAAGATCGTGGGGCTGGAGCTAGGTGCCGACGACTACCTCACCAAGCCGTTCAATCCCAGGGAGATGGTCGCCCGCGTGAAAGCCATCCTGCGGCGGGCGGACGGGCGAACGCGCTCCGCCCGCCAGGTGTTGCAGGTGGCCAACCTCACGCTCGACAAAGCCCGGCGCGAGGTGTACGTGGAGGGTGAACCCATCCAGCTGCGAACGAAGGAGTTCGACCTCCTCGCGGCGTTCATGGAGAACGAGGGGATCGTTCTGACGCGCGAGCAGCTGTTGGAGAGCGTTTGGGGGTACGACTATCCCGGTGAGACCCGGACCGTAGACGTGCACGTCCAACACTTGAGGCAGAAGCTGGCACGGGCGAAGGTTCAGATCGAGACGCTGCGGGGCGTGGGCTACAAACTCGTGCCGAGCGAGGAGTAGCTCCGCCCCGGAGAGGGCGCCATGGGCAGCCTGCAGCTCCGCCTCTTCCTGACGTACTTCGCGGTCATCGCGGTGACGCTGGGGCTGGCGGCGCTCAGCCTCTTCCTCCTGCTGGGCGGATACCGCGACTCCATCACCTACGCCAACCTGAGTGACTTGGCGCCGGTGCTGGAGCAGCAGATCGCCGCGGAGGCACGGAGCCTGGCCGAGGCGCCGGACACCGCCGACGGCATCCCCCCAGGGTCGAGGCTGCTCCTCTTCGTGCGGTCGCTCATCGGCGATGGCTCCGTCAGCCCGGGGGACACCTCCCTGGCAGTTGTCGACGCTGAGGGACGAATCCTCCCCAGCGGGTGGGCGAGTGGCATCCCGCTGGACGGGGGACGCATCGAGCCTGCCCCTTCGGCGGCGAGCCTTCGCCGCTGCACGCTCAGGCTGCCGGAGGGGCCAGCCCTCCTCTGCGTCGCCGTGCCCCTGAGCGAACCGACACGCGCGGCGTTCGCCGAGGCCGGGGGCGTAGCCCTCGTGGTGGCGAAGCCGGCTGCGGGGCTCGGCGACGTCCTGGGAGACCTGATGCCGCGGCTGCTCTTTTCCGGTCTCATCGGTGTGGCGGCAGCGCTCGTTCTCGGGTTCCTCCTCGCCCAGAGCGTCGCCGCGCCATTGCGGAACATCGCCAGGGCAGCGCGCAACGTCGCCCGAGGGAACTACCAGCAGCGCGTACCGGCGACCGGGCCCGCCGAGGTGCGGGATCTGGCCGCGAACTTCAACCGAATGACGGAGGAGGTGCAACGCTCCCAACAGACCCTGCGGGAGTTCCTGGCCAACATCTCGCACGAGCTGAAGACCCCCCTCACGTCGATCCGAGGCTTCAGCGAGGCGGTCCTGGACGGGACCATCGACGACGAGCAGGGCGTCCGCCGGTCGGCGCGGATCATCCGCGACGAGTCCGAACGCGTGCTGCGCCTGGTCGAGGAGCTGTTGGACCTCTCCCGTATCGAGAGCGGTCAGGTTGCGATGCGGCAGGAACCGGTCGACCTGCGGGAGCTGTTCGCGCACGTTGCCGAAGTGTTCGCCTTGCGCAGCGAGGAGCTGGGAGTCCAGCTCATCGTCGATGCCCAGCACGAGCGACTGGTGCGCGGCGACGTGGACCGCATCGAACAGGTGCTGAACAACCTCCTCGACAACGCCTTCAGGCACACTCCGCGGGGCGGGCTCATCCGCATCGCCTCCAAAGATGTGGGCAGCGACGCCGTGCAGGTCTCGGTGAGCGACACGGGTTGGGGGATTCCGGCCGACGAGGTGCCCCACCTCTTCGAGCGCTTCTACCGGGCACGGAGCCAGTTCGCGACCAACGGCAAAGGGCACGGCCTCGGGCTCGCCATCTGCCGGGAGATCGTGCGGGCCCACGGGGGCGATATCTGGGCCACGAGCGAGGAAGGCCGCGGCACCACCTTCGTGTTCACGCTGCCCAGCGCGGACCGAGCAGCTCGCAGAGACGGCGCTCGATCGTCTCCCGGGCGCTGAAAAACGCGCCCCAGCCTCCCACTCCCGCCATGACGATGGCGAGCTTGAAGAGCCCGAGGGCTTCGAAGTAGGCGAGGTCCGGGAGCCGCACGCCGGTGACGTCCTCGTAGGCGCGCGAGAGCGGGGTGACGCCGGGAACCGGCGGCGGGGCGAAGAAGACGGTCTGGAGTGCGGCGTAGAACCCGAGGTCGGAACGTGGGTCGCCCAAGGCTGCGAGCTCCCAGTCGACCACCGCGGCGACCTCCTCCCCGCGGAGGATGAAGTTGCCCGGGTTCGGGTCGCCGTGGAGCAGCCCAAGGCGCAAGTCGGAGGGCCTTTCCCGGCGGAGCGTTTCGCCCAAAGCGACGAGGAGCGGATGCCCTTCGAGTCCGCGGGCCGCGGCCCGGATACGCCAGCCGGCTAGGTCGCAGGCCAGGGGGTCGCGCCCGGCGGCCTCGGGCACGAGGAAGGCGAGGCCCGCGCGCTCCCAGTCAAGGGCGTGAATGGCGGCGAGCTGGGCGGCAATGGCGCGGAGCTCGGAGCCCTCGGCGGGGTACCAGAACGCCGGCAACGAGCGCCCTTCGACCCGAAGCATGAGGAAGAACGGCGCCTCGATTCCTTCGCAGCGGGCAGCGGCCCACAGCGGCCGGGGCACGGGGACCCCCGCGCGGTCCAGCGCCCGCAGTACGCGGTGCTCACGGAGCACGTCGTAGGGCGCAAGGAGACCGTACTCGCGCTGCAGGCGCAGCACACAGGCGAGGTCACAGGCCGCGCCCGCGCACTCGATGTGGAGGTCGACGGCCCAGGTGGCGTTGCTGGCTCCACGGGGCAGGGCGCGAAAGGCGACAACACGGACGGCTTCCGCCGCGGGCAGCCGTTCGTGCAGGAACGCCTCGAGGGCGCTCGCCAGCCTCATGCGCCGACCTCTTCGAGGGCGCGTGCCAGAGCCTCGGCAACCTGATGGCGGGTATACCACGGCTCCCCGCCGGTGAACATCACCCAGCCTCGATGGATCACCGCGAGCTGCCAAAACCAGAAGGCGCGGAACCACTCGAGCCCCCGAAGGCTTCGCCCGAGCACCGCTTCGTAGCGGCGCACGAAGGGCGTCGACCGCGGCTCCATCCACGGCTGGCCCTTCAGGTGGGCGAGCGCCAGGAGCTGGCCGACGTCGAGGCGGGGATCGGAGATGGCGGCCTGCTCCCAATCGACCACCGCGACAACCCGCCCGGCACGGAAGAGGTAGTTGTAGACATTGATGTCGCCCTGGCAGAGGGCGAGCGTGCCGTCCTCGGGAACGCGCCGGGCGAGCGTCGCGAAGCCCGCCGCGATCTCCGGGTCGGCAGCGCAACCCCACGATGCCGCACGGCTCCGGACCGCCTCCAGAGCGGCACGGACGGCGGCCTCCGCGGTCGGATGGACAGCGAGGAAGGAGAGACCCGCGCCTCGCCAGTCGAGCGTGTGGATGCGGACGACCATCTCCACGTAGGCGCCGAAGTCGGCCTCCGCCCCTGCCACGCCCATGTGCGGGGCATCGACCCACTCGAGGACGGCGAAGGGTGCGCCGAGCGGTTCGGCCGAGGCGACGGTGAACAGCACCTCGGGGACGGGGATCGGCGTGCCGCGAAGGGCCGCCACTATTTGGGCCTCCCGGAGCACGTCGTACGGTTCGAAGATGCCGCGCTGGCGTTGAAGCCGTAGAGCCACGGCCCTGCGGGGAGCACGCGCAAGCTCGACCCGGAAGGTAAGGTTCGAAGCTCCACCTTCGACCGGGCGGAGGCTCACCACTTCGGCTTCGGGCCAGCCTCCCCCGCTCCGGAGCCACCGCTCGAACCGGGTCGCAACTTCCACGGGGCGATTATGGCAGGTCGGGACCGTCCGGCTACGGAGCGCCCCCGCTCCGTGGGTATACTTCGCCCGATGAGCGCCTACGACCGGCTGCGTCCCCTGCTCGAACCGCGCGTGGTGGCCGTCGTGGGCGTGTCGCGACAGGGAAAGCAAGGGGCGGTGTTCCTCCAGGGACTGCTCGACCCGGGCTTCCGCGGTGAGGTCTACGTCGTCAACCCGGGCGCGACGGAGATCATGGGTGTACCGTCGTATCCCTCCGTCTCGGCGCTGCCGAAACGGCCCGACCTGGCGATTCTCGTGCTGCCGGCCGAGCCGGCGATCGCCGTGGTTCGCGAATGCGCCGAGCTCGGCGTTCCCGGCGTCGCCATGTTTACGGCGGGGTTCAACGAGCTTGGCACATCCGAAGGGGAGGAGCGCGCACGCCGGCTCATCCAGGCTTCCGCCGGCCGGGTCCGCATCATCGGTCCCAACTGCATGGGGGCGTACAACCCCCGGGTAGGCATCGCGATGTTCGGCGGCATGCCGGCGTTGCCGGGGCCTGTGGGGCTCATCTCCCAGTCAGGCTCGCTGGTGCAGTTCATCGTGACAGCGCTTGCCGAGCGCGGGCTCGGCTTCTCGAAGGCCGTGAGCATCGGCAACCAGCTCGACCTCACGGCGGCCGATTTCCTGGAAGCGTTCGCCGAGGACCCGGAGACTGGCGTCATCGCCGCCTACCTCGAGGGGGTTCCCGACGCGCGGCGCTTCGCCGGCGTCCTCCGGACGGTGGCGGCGTGCAAGCCGGTCATCCTCTGGAAGGCGGGGCGGGCGGCCGCCGGGGCGCGGGCGGCGCGCTCCCACACCGGACAGCTGGCGGGCGAGTTCCGAATCTGGCAGGGGTTGGCGCGGCAGGCGGGCGCGGTGCTGGTGCGGGACATCGAAGAGCTCACGGACACGGTGGTGGCTGCGGCAGCCCTCGGTGGAGCACCGGCCAGCGGGAGGCAGGTCGCCATCGTGACGGGCCCCGGCGGGCCCGCGGTGAGCGCGAGCGACGCCTGCGAGGAGGCGGGGCTGGCGCTAGCCGAGCTCGCCCCGTCGACGCAGGAGGCGCTGAGGCGCGTCGTGGCAGCCGCCGGGACGAGCGTCCGAAACCCGGTGGACGTGGGGATGGTCCTTCAGGGGGCGACGGCGGTGTACGGCGAAGCCCTCCGGATCGCCCTTGCGGACTCCTCGGTCGATGCGGCGCTCGTCATCGGGGGCGACCGGAGCGACCCGGCAGCCTTCGCCGAGATGCTCATCGACGCGAGGCAGCGGAGCGGAAAGCCGGTCCTGTACGCGGTCGGGGGACGATTCTTCGGAGGCGAGGAGCACCTCAGGAGGCTGGCCGAAGGAGGCGTGGCAACCGCCCCCACCGCCGAGAGAGCGCTGCGGGCCTACGCGCGCCTGGTAGCCGCTCGGGCGAGCTAGCCGGCGGACTCGGCGGCCTCGGGAGCGTCCACCACTTCATCGAAGGGGACGGGGAGCCGGTGCGCGCGGAGCCGCTCGAGTTCCGCTCGCAACCGTTCGATCTCCCGCTGCATCTCCCGCATCTGGTCGCGCATGCGGAGGATGATGTCGACGCCGGCGAGGTTCACGCCGAGCTGGTCGATCAGGCGCTGGGCCTCGCGGATGCGTTGGATATCCGCATTGGAGTACATGCGGATGTTGCCGGCCGTGCGCTTCGGGGTGACGAGCCCGGCCCGCTCGTAGTACCGAAGGGTCTGTTGGTGCATGCCCACGAGTCGGGCCGCGATGGAGATGACGTAGCAGGGCTCGTCGTCGGGAACTGTTTCGTCGAATTCGTATCGTCGCCGAGAACGGGGCATCGGCAGTGGCCTCCTTTCCCTCAGACCGCGGCACCGCTCCGGGCGCGGGCGCGCAGCCGTTCGAGGAGTTCGCGCTCCTCGGGCGTCAGGTGGTCGGGAAGCTTCACACGCACCTTGGCGTACAGGTCGCCCCGCCGGCCGGGCGAGCCGAGGACAGGCATCCCTTTTCCGGCGAGACGGAACTGTTGGCCGTTCTGCGTCAACGGCGGGATCTTCAGCAGCACGCGGCCGTCGATGGTCCGCACCGGTACTTCGCCGCCAAGGATGGCGTCGAGGTAGGGAACTTCGACTTCGGTGTAGAGGTCATCGCCGCGGCGCTCGAACAGCGAATGCGGCAACACGGTGACCAGGAGGTAGAGGTCTCCCGGCGATCCGCCGGCGATGCCAGCCTGGCCCTCGCCGGCGACGCGGACGCGCGACCCGGTCCGAACGCCGGGCGGAATCTTCACCTCGAGCCGCTTCGTCCGACGGGAGGTGCCGGTGCCACCGCAGGCCGTGCAGAAGGCATCGCGCTCGACGCCGCGGCCACCGCAGACACGGCAGGGCTCGGTGGTATCGAGCTGAATGGTACGGGTGGTGCCGTGGAAGGCCTCCTCGAGGGTGACCTCCACCGGGGTTTCGATGTCCTGACCGCGGCGCGGGGTGGCCGTGCGCCGGCCGCCCCGCTCCCGCCGGAAGAGGGTGTCGAAGATGGAGCCAAAATCGGAGAAGCCGCCGAGGTCGCCGAACTCGAATTCGAACCCGGGAGCCTCGCCCGTCCGGAACCAGTGGGCTCCGCCGGCCTGCTGCTGACGGCGCTGCATCTCCTCGATCTGGTCGGCGTACTGCCACTGGTCGCCGTACTTGTCGTACTTGGCTCGCTTCTCCGGGTCGGATAGAACCTCGTAGGCGGCGTTGATCTCCTTGAAGCGCTCTTCGGCCTCCGGGTTACCCGGGTTGACGTCGGGATGGTATCGACGGGCAAGGCGGCGGTAGGCCGCCTTGATCTCCTTCTCCGACGCCGTTCGAGGAACGCCGAGGATCTCGTAGTAGTCCTTGGCCATGTCGCGCTCACCATACCAGGAGCTCAGGCGGGAGCTCAACCATGGCCCCCGTGAACAACTTAGCTAATGTCATTATCAACTCTCTTGACGCCGCGGTGAAGGCTCGCTATCCTTCGTGGCGGAAGGAAACCCGAAGGAGGTGATGGGAAGATGGCCACGACCCTCACGCGCTGGGATCCGTTCGCCGAGCTCGGCACGCTGCGGCAGATGATGGACCGCATGTTCGAGAACTTCACCCGTATGCCGCTCTGGCGGCCGAGCGAGGACGGCCTCGAGGTTGCCACCCTGCCGGTCGATGTCATCGAGACGAAGGACGCCTACTTGGTGAAGGCGGCTGTGCCGGGCGTCGACCCGAAGGACGTGCACATCGAGGTCGATGAGGACGTGCTCACCATCCGCGGCGAGTTCGCCAAGGAGGCGGAGCACGAAGAGCAGAACGTCATCCGCCGCGAGCTGCAGTACGGCGCCTTCCAGCGCTCGCTCCGCCTGCCGCCGACGGTGGACGTGGAGCGGGCCGAGGCGAAGTTTGAGCACGGCATGCTCCACATCCGCTTGCCGAAGAAGCCCGAGGCCCGCACCCGGACTATCCGCATCACGCCGGTGGTGGAAGGCGAGCACAAGAACGGCGCCCAGAGCTGAGGCAGCCTCTCCCGATGCCAATTGAGGGCGGCAGCGAGGCGACTGCCGCCCTCTTTCCTTCCCCACGGCGATGCCCGCGATTCCGTTGCAGGACGGGCGACGGAGTAGTTTCCTGTTCGCAGAGGGGAGCGTAGCATCGAGTGATCGAACTTCAGGCCATCGGCATGCGGACGGCAAACTACATCTTCGCCGTGACCTCCCTCGTCCTCGGCGTGCTCCTCATCCTCTTCATGCTCACCCAGACGACGAGTTGGAACATCGGCTTCGCCATCGGCATCGTGCTGGTGTTCAACGGGGTCGTCCGGCTGTGGTTTGCGCGCGATGATCGGTAGAGGGTTCCTGCAGCCGGAACGCGGAACCGTTGGCGCGGTAGTGCAGCTACCAAGGAAGCTGCTGGTCCCTGTAGTGGAATCGGTGGCCAGCCTCGAAGCGCTTGCAGTTGCGTGTGCGATCGCCAGGGCTCAGCGGGGGACCTCGGTCCACGTCGTCCACGTCATCGAAGTGCTCCGTTCGCTGCCGCTCACAGCCGAGATGGAGACGGAGGCTCAGCACGGGGAGCAGGTGCTGCGGCGGGCAGCGGACCTCGCCAGCCAGCTCGAATGTCGCGTCACCACCGAACTCCTCCAGGCGCGCGATGCCGGCGTCGCCATCGTCGAAGAGGCGGAGCGGATCGGCGCCGATGCCATCGTCCTGGCCGTCGGCTACAAGCGACTCATCGGGGAGTTCCAAACGGGGCGGACGGTCGATTACGTGTTCCGTCACGCACCATGCCAGGTGTGGCTCATCCGGCGCGAGCTGCCGAAGGAGCGGCGCCCTGGACCACGGAGCGAACCATGAGGGAGGTGCGGCTGCGGTGAAGGTCGTCATCATGGGGTGTGGACGGCTCGGCGCCCGCCTTGCCGCCACACTCGACCAGAACGGGCACGAGGTCACGATCCTCGACGTGAACAGCGCAGCCTTCCGCAGGCTGCCGCCAACCTTCAGAGGGACGAGGGCCGTCGGGAACGGCATGGACGCCGAGACACTCGAGCGGGTCGGGATCCGAGAGGCACAGGCGTTCATCGCCGTGACCCAGGGCGACAACCGGAACTACTTCGCCAGCCAGCTCGCGCGGGAGGTCTTCCGGGTTCCCCGCGTCCTTTGCCGCATCTACGATCCCCAGCGGGCCGAACTCTTCCGCGAGCTCGGCATCGAAACGTATAGCCCCACAAGCGTCGGCGCGGACATCCTGGTAGGGATGCTCCTCGCCGAGCGGCCCCCTCGGAGCTCGTAGATGTACATCATCATCGCCGGCGGAGGAAAGGTCGGGTACTACCTAGCGGAGGAGCTCCTCCGCTCCAACAACGAGGTCCTCGTCATCGAGTCCGACGCGCAACGGGCGGCCTTCCTCTCCGAGGCGCTTTCGGCCGATGTCCTCCACGGGGACGCGTGCGAAGTCGCGACCCTCGACGCGGCCGGCATCTCCCGCGCCGACTTGGTTGCCGCCGTGACCGGCGACGACGAGGACAACCTCGTCATCTGCGAGATCGCGCGCCTCCGGAACGTCCCCCGCACCATCGCTCGGGTGAACAACCCCCGGAACGAAGAGCTCTTCAAGCGACGCGGCATCGAGACCACCGTCTCCGCCACGCAGGCCATCCTCGCTCAGATCGAGCAGGAGCTTCCCACCGCCGACGTTATCCCGCTCCTGCAGCTGCAGAGCGGCCTCGAGCTGGTGGAGCTGCGCCTCCCCGACACGTCGCCGGTCGTCGGCCGTTCGGTTCGGGAGGTGCTCCTGCCGCCCGAGTCGCTCATCTGTCTCGTCGTCGACCCCGGGGGCGTTCCCCGCATCCCGAGCGGTGACACCCGCCTCCACGCCGGCGACGCGCTGGTGGTGGTGACGCGCCGCGAGGCGCTCGAAATGCTGCGCGAGGCCGTAGTCGGCACGGCACATGGGTTGGACACATGAGCGGCGCGAAGCGGGTGGCGTATCTCGGTCCCCCGGGCACATTCGGCGAGGAGGCGGCGCTCCGCTACGCCCCGGAGAGCGAACTCCTGCCGTTCCCGTCGCACGCCGCGGTGGCGGCGGCGGTGGAGTCGGGCATGGCCGACGTGGGCGTGGTCGCGATCGAAAACTCCCTCAACGGCTCCGTCGCCGAGACACTCGACATCCTGATCCACGATACGACTCTGCAAATCATCGACGAGCTCCTCCTGCCCATCGTCCACAACCTCGTGGTGAAGCCGGGCACCCGGGCGGATCGAATTCGGGTCATCTACTCCCACCCCCAGGCGCTGGGGCAGTGCCGGCAGTTCCTCGAACGCTGCTTCCCCAACGCCCAGCTCGAGGCCGCACTCTCCACCGCTCACGCCGTCGAGCTCGCCCTCAAGCACGACCACGATGCGGCAGCCATCGCGACGGTCCGCGCCGCTGAGCTGGCGGGCGCGGAAGTGCTCGCCCGGTCGATTCAGGACGCCCGCAACAACGTCACCCGCTTCGTGGTCTTGGGGACCGAGCGGCGTCCGCCCACGGGCTTCGACCGCACCTCGATCGCCTTCACCTTCGCCGATGACCGCCCCGGCCTCCTCGCCAGCGTGCTGAACGAGTTCGCCGCGCGGTCCATTAACTGCACGAAGCTGGAGAGCCGACCCACCAAGGCGGTGTTCGGCGAGTACGTCTTCCTCATCGACTTCGAGGGGCACCAGGACGACCCGCCCTGTCGGGATGTCCTCGATGCGATCCGGCCGAAGTGCGCGATGCTGAAGGTCTTCGGGAGCTACCCCCGCTGGCGCGGCTGAACCCCGCTCAGAACGTGAAGAAGTCCGGCCAAGACTCGCAGGTCACGGAGTCGAAGCCAGGGCCGCCGTAGCAAACGTCGTAACCTGCGCCCCCGTTGATCGTGTCGGCCCCGGGCCCACCGAGAATGACGTCGTCCCCGCCGTCACCCCTCAGGTTGTCGTTCCCGCCGCCGCCCACGATGCAGTCCGACCCGCCGCCACCGGCGATGGAATCGGCGGTTGGCCCGCCGAGGATGAGATCGTTCGCGTTGCTTCCGTTGACCGTTCCGGAGCCCACGATCAGGTTCGTCACCATGATTCCGGCGCACTGGGCCGGCTTCAGGTCGTTCGGGGTAACGGCGAACTGGGAGAGCGAGGCCCGCGAACCGGCGACGGTGGAATTCGCGGCGCTGCCTGCCACGGCCACGAACCCCGCGAAGGCGAACCCGAGCCAGCCCGTGGCCCGAGCCAGCCGCACCCTCACGCCGCGCGCCCTTTCTGTCCACGTTCGAGCCGCACCGCCGGCGCGACTTGGAAGCGGTAGAGGTCGAGGCCATCGGCCACCGCATACCACGCGGCCCGTCCCTCGGATGCACAGAGGATAACCGTCCCGAGCTGGTCGGCGATGCGCGCGAGGTCGTCGAAGGAGAACACGTCGATGACCCTCGTGGCCGGACCGAGGGGCAGTTCGCGGACGGCCACGAGCCGCTCCCGGTGGCGCGCGGTGAGCGGGAAGGCGTCGCCTCGCCGCCGCCGGGCCGCCGCAGCCGACACGGCGCCCACCACCACCAGCCCGAGCCCGGCGAGCGCGCCACCGACGGTGCGAGCGAGGGGCACCGGAACGTCCCAGGCGAAGACCCGGAAGCCGTTCGTCACCGTTCGCACGCTCTCGAACATCCGCTGCACCGATGGCTGGAACGGGTCGGCGTCGCCCTGCGGCCACTGCAACACGAGCTGGAAGGGGTCGAGCGCGAACCTCATCGAAGCCGTGTAGGTGTCTTCGAAGGGTTTGCCCGCGAGCGTCCCCCGCAGCGTGACACGCTCCTCGAAGGTGAGGGAGTACTCTCGCGACCGGACTCCGGTGCTCGTTTCCAGCGCGTCGATGAGGCGCTGCACGTCGGCGAGCACGAGAACGCGCTCGAGGCTGGCCTTCCCGCCGGCAAGCGGCTGGGGGGACCCGAGGGGGATCTCGCGCCGCCAGCCGTACTCGTTGCCCACGATCGCGACCAAGGCCGCTTCGCCCTCGACCGCGGCCTTGGCCGCCGAGCGGAACTCGTAGCCGGCGCGAACGGTTACCGAGTCGGAGAGGGCGCGGAAGACGGGCTCGCCCGGCCGCGGCTCGCTCCCGTCGTAGACGAGGCCTTCCGGCGCCGTCGCCGAATAGGCGAAGGAGGCTGCGTGCTCGTAGGGCGTGAACTCGGTCGCGTTGCGAGTCGGGGGATGGGCGAATCCCGCGGCGGCGAGGGCGAATCCGCCCAGGAGAAGGACCGCGCCCACGAGCAGCGCATCCTGCCACTTCTGCCACAGGGCTGTCATCGGTTTCCTCCGGAATCGAGAATGGCCGCGGCGAGCGCCGCCGACGGCCGTCGGCGGCGGCGCGGCGCGGCCGCCGCCGGCCACAAGGCGCCCGCCGCGGCCAGGGCGGTGAGGGCGGCGAAGGGGACGGGCTGCCGGAGCGCAAGCAACCAGCGGCCGACGCTGGGGACATGGAACCAGAGCCGGCCTGCTAACTCCGCCTGCACCGGCTGGTACCCGTCGGTGAAGTCGTTGTTGTCGCCGCGGAAGACGAACCGCTCCCCCTCGCGGCCGATGATGCGGTGGACGACGAGCCCGACCTCCGGGTGGCGGTACGCGGCCACGTCGCCAACGCGGTATTCCGGGGTCTCCCGCGTCACCACCAGGTCTCCGGCCGAAAAGGTCGGCTCCATGGAGTTCCCGCGGATGACGACGTACCCCACGGCGCCGCCGAACTGCGCCGGCGCGAAGACGGCCCAGGCCGCCAGTCCGCCGACGATAGCGGCTGCGGCGGCGAACGTGCGAAGCAGCACTCCTCCCCACATCGCTGCGCACTCCTCCCAGAGGCGGCGGCCCCGCGCTCCGGCTTCTCGCTGGTAAGTTCGGCCGGTGGATGGCGCGTAACAGGGTGGACCGCCACTGTTCCGCACCTTTCACCGTTGCTCCCCCGAACTGGCGCTCCGGGGCCGGAGGCGGCCGCCGTCCACTGCGGCCCGCCTCCGGCCGGCGGTCAGCGCCAGGACGGCGAAGCGGCAACCGTGGCGCAACCGAAGGCGGGCCGGTCGGTGACCGGCCCGCCTCTACGGTGGGTTGGCGGGAGCCGCGCGTCAGTCAGCCGCCACGACGCGGAGGCTCGTCACAGGCAGAACCGGGACATCCGGCGAAAAGTCGCACGACCAGTTGTTTCCGCCCGTGTTCGTGCAGCTGGTCCAGCTCGAGCCGTTATCAACCGAGGCGTAGACATCCCCGGCCGTAGCATCGAGCGTGAAGCTGACGCTGTCGATGTTGGCAGGGTTCGCCGCGGCGAGGTTGTAATTGATGTTCGAAACGGTGTAGCCGCTCACGGTACCGGAGCCGTCGCCGGCGCGAGAGCCTGGGACCGTGTTGCTGGCCGCGAAGCCGAAGGCCGCCACGGCCAGCGCTGCGATGATGGCGACTGCGAGCAGCCGCCGGGTGCGGGAACGGACCATACTCACTCCTCCGTGTGTCGTCCGGCGGGAGCCCTCCCCGCCGTGGGATTCGCCGGGCCCCGTTCGGGGCTCCTATGCGAAAGCAACGACCGAGAAACACGCGAGGGAAGAGGTGCAGGTGATCGGTCACCGAGTTGTCACCCGACCAACGCCCCACAGCCCCCAAGTCCCGTGCGCGGCTGCCGTTTGGGTTCGGCCGACGGCCTCAGGGTTGACCCTCACGGCGGGGCTCTTCGTCCCCGACGAACGCGGCGCGTCGGTGCCGCCCCGACCCTCCGGCGGGGCCGGCCTCAATTGGTAGCCACGATGCGGAGCGAGTCGGCCAGTGCGACCGGAAAGCCGCCCAGCGGGCAGACCCATTCCCCACCCGATGGCGAACACGGAAACCACGAAAGCCCGCCATCGGGCGAGCAGGCGACGTCGCCCGCCGGCCCATCGAGTTGGAAGCGCACGGAAGCGAAGAGAGCGGGATTGCCCGGGACAGGCTCCCAGCGGACCTGAGAGACGGTGTACCCGGAGACCCCGGCGCTTCCGTCGCCCGCGCGTGACTGGGGGACGACGTTGCAGGCCGCTGTTCCGCCGGAAACGGCCGCGACGACGGCAAGGATGAGCAGCGCCGGCGCCCCCACGGAGGCCCGCATACCGGTTCCGTCCTCACCTTTCTACACGACGGCCGACGGCTGGGGGAACAGGGGAGCTTGCGACGGCGTGTCGAAGCCGCCACGATCGAGGCATGCAGGCGGAGATCTACCGGGAGATCGCACGGGCCCTCGAGCGCGGTGAACCGCTGGCGCTCGCCACCGTCGCTCGCACGCGCGGCTCCACGCCGCGGAAGACCGGCGCGAAGATGGTGGTCCGCGCCGACGGCTCCTTCTTCGGGACGATCGGTGGGGGCTGCGGCGAGGCGGAAGTGTGGCAAGCGGCGATGGACGTCCTTCAGGACGGTAAGCCGCGCATCGTCACCGTCGACCTGACGGAGCCCACGAGCGGCGAAGACAAGATCTGTGGCGGCGTGATGGACGTCTTCGTCGAGCGGATCGGCTAGGGGGCAGGCGTCATTCCTCGACTGGTGGGCCGAGCGGGCGCACCTGCTCCAATCGCAGCCGCTCTTCGAGGGCCTCGCCTTCGAGCTTCCGGAGCTCCGCCAGTCGCGCCTCGCGCTCCTCGCGTTGCTCCCGCTCCTCGGGAGTTTCGACGACGAGACCGCCCTGTTCGTCGGTGCGGAACGTGACCTCCATCGGGCTGCCGAGCACACCGTAGCGGCTTCCACCGAGGTACACGAGGGGCGAGTGCTCGAGGCTCTCAAGCCTCCAAGTCTGCACGTACGCCTCGTCGAGCGCCTGGACGCGGAGGACCCGGCCCACGTAGAGGTCGTGGTCGCCGAAGCGCGTCACGGACTCGAGGCCGCATTCGATCCAGGCGAGGCAGCCCTCGATGAGAGGCGCATCGACCCGCTGAGCCCGGAAGACGGTGAGACGGGCTGCCTCGATCTTGTTCGTCTCGATGCCCGTGATGCTGCCGAGGAAGGCGACCTGCTTGGCGAGCGATGGACCCGGGATGTTGAGCGCGAACTCCTCGCTGTGCCGGGCCATGAGGCCGGTGAGCCGGTCGGGGTGGAGGACGCACCCCACGAGGGGAGGCTGGACGGAGAGGGGCACCGTCCAAGCGACTGGCGCGGCATTCGCCATGCCGCGCCACGCCACCGTCATGATGACCACGGGTCCGGGCTGGAGAAGCCGGCGCGCGTCCGCCTCGTCGCAGAGACGGCGGACCATAGCACCGTCCTCCGGGGTCAGGATTGACCGTTCCGGTGCGCTCGCCGCCAGCGAAGGTACTGCCAGTAGGCGAGAAGCTCGGGGAGGTCCTCGGGATGGCGCTCCAGCTCTTCGATGAGGCTGGCAATTTCGCTATCCCGGACGTACAGCATCTCCCCGTCTTCGCCGAGGAAGTAGTGGAGCGGGCGATTCAGGATGCGGGCGACGTTGAGCAGCATGTCGATGCCGACCGACCGCTGGCCCGCCTCGTAGAGGCTGATGGCGCTTTGCGTGGTGTTCAGCAGCTGGGCCAGCTGGCCCTGGCTCATCCCCGCGTCCCGCCGAGCCTGGCGAATCCGCTGTCCCAGCATCGCGGAGACCGGTGGCTTTCCGCCTTCGACGTAGGCTTTGCTCATCCTTCTTCTCTCCATTCCTTCCTCAGTATCCGGCGTTGCCGGTGGTGCGTGATGGCCAGGATGCACTCGCCCGTATGGGATTGTGAAATGCCTCGCCGGTAGTGTCCAGCCGCTCGGCCCCGGCGAACGGTGTGCGCACCCAGAATAGTTGGGGCACGCCGAAACGTCATCGTCCGAGCGCGAGCCGCAGCGCCAGCGGCTCGGGGAGTCCCGCCGCCCGAATCCGTCGCTGCGCTTCGCTCACGGGATACGCCGCTCGCCGCAACTCGAACCACCCCTCGGAGAGGTCGAGGAGGGCGTAGGCGGCCCGTGGGTCTCCGTCACGTGGCTGGCCCACGGAACCAGGGTTGAGACACGCCCGCCCCGTCGACGGCAGCCGCAACCGCTCGCCCGCCTTCGGCCAGAGAGCCTCGATTTCGCCGCCACGCTCGACGAGGAGGAGCGGCACGTGCGTGTGACCGACGATCGAGAGGCCCGTGGTCTGGAGCGCGAAGTGCGCCCGGGCCGCTTCGGCAGTGAAGAGGTACTCCCACAAGGGTTCGCGGAGAGTGCCGTGGCAGAGCGTGACGCCGTGCTCCCGGCGCACCTCCGGGAGGGATTCCAGCCACGCCCGGCTTTCGGGGCCGAGCACCGAGGCCGTCCAGCGAGCGGCTTCGGCTGCAAGCGGATTGAACGACTCGGTGCCGACACGGCCGAGTGCGGCGGCATCGTGGTTTCCCAGCACGGCCGACGCTCCCGCCTTCCGCAGGAGCTCGACGACGGCGTTCGGGTCCGCGCCGTACCCCACGATGTCGCCCAGGACCCACACGCTTTCGACCCCGCTCCCCTCCGCGTCAGCGAGGACCGCCTCGAGGGCGGGGAGGTTGGCGTGGATGTCGGAGAGGAGGAGCACTCGCATCTGCGTTCACGGTAGCAGCCCCGGCTGGGACGGAGGCGACGCCTTGCTATGCTGACTTCGTGAACTCGGTCATCGGGACGAGCGAGTTCCTCACGCGGAGCGAGGAGGAGACTCGCGCCCTCGGCGAACGGCTGGGGCGCTTCCTCCGTAGGGGCGACGTGGTGTTGTTGAGCGGCGACCTCGGCACCGGGAAGACGTGCTTCACGCAGGGCATTGCACGCGGCCTGGGCGTCTCCGTCCCGGTGAACAGTCCATCGTTCCTCATCATGAACGAGTACCAGGGCCGGGAGCGGCTCTTCCACGTGGACCTCTACCGCATCGAGGATGTGGAGGAGCTGGACGAGCTGGGCCTATGGGATTACGCAGAGCGCGGCGTACTCGTCATCGAATGGCCCGAACGGGGCGCCGACATCCTCCCTGGCGACGGCCTCATCGTCGAGCTCCGCTACGGCGACCGGGAGCGGGAGCGTCGCTTCACCTTCGTCCCGCGGGGTGAGCGGGGCCGGGAGCTTGCTGCGGGCATCGCGGGCGCACCATGACCACCCTGCTCGTCATCGACACGGCGTCGGAGGAGCTGGGCGTCGCGCTCGTGCCCGCGATAGGGAAGCCTTCGGTGCGGACCGCCGCCGGCGGAACGAACCACAGCCGCCTCCTCATCCCCCTGGTCGATGCGCTCGTGCGCGAGGCAGGAAGCCGAGCCGACGGCATCGTGGTCATCACCGGGCCGGGAAGCTACGCCGGCATCCGGGTCGGAATCGCGACCGCCGGCGGCTTGGCGCTCGGCTGGGGCGTTCCGCTCTCGGGGGTCCCGACGTTGCGAGCGGCGGCGGCGGCGGGCGTGGTGGGGCGGTTCGCCGCCATCCATCCTGCCGGGCGGGGAGAGTGGGCGGTGCAGCTCTTCGACGGTGTGGAACCCGTCGGCCCGCTCTACCCCGCGAGGCGGGAGGAGCTTCCCTCGCTGCCCCTGGCCGGCGAAGGCGCCGGGGCGCTCGGCGGCGCGGAGGTCGGGGTGGCGGAGCGCCTCGTGGCCGCTGCGCGACTCGTACGGGATGGGCTCGCGGGAACGGCCGAGGCCGTCTATCTTCGTGAACCGCACGTCACCCTCTCGCGGGCGCGTTGGCGCCGCGAACGCGCGCCCGAAACTTTCCCCAAGGAGGAGCCGCCTTGACGAAGACGGAACGGACACTGGTGCTGGTGAAGCCCGACGCCATGCAGCGCGGGCTCGCGGGCGAGATTCTGCGCCGCATCGAGCAGCGCGGACTCCGGCTCGTGGGCCTGAAACTGCTGCGCATCGACGAGGCGCTCGCCCGGCGTCACTACGCCGAGCATGAGGGGAAGCCGTTCTTCCCCGGTCTCATCTCCTACATCACCAGCGCACCCGTGGTAGCGGCCGTCTTCGAAGGACCGGAGGCCGTGCGGGCGGTCCGCGCGACCGTCGGCGCCACGAACCCCATCGAGGCTGCGCCCGGAAGCATCCGCGCCGATTTCGGGCTCGAGAAGGGGCGGAACTTGGTCCACGCGAGCGACAGCCCGGAGAGCGGGGAACGGGAGGTCGCGCTCTTCTTCCGGCCGGACGAGCTCGTGAGCTGGGAGCGGGACGTCGACCGCTGGATCACGGAGTAGCGGCCCGACCGTGAACCCCGACGAGGTGCGGTTCTGCCCGCGCTGCGGAGCGCCGACGGCGCCGAGAGCGGCCGGCGGCCGCGAGAGGCCGGTGTGCACGGTCTGTGGCCAGGCCGTCTACGGCGGCCCCGCCGTCGGTGTGGCGGTCATCGTGCAGGATGCCGACGGGAAGGTGCTCCTGGGGCGGCGCGCTCGGGGGCGCTACGCGGGCCGCTGGTGTATCCCCTGTGGGTATGTCGAATGGGGCGAGGAGGTGCGAGCCGCCGCCGCGCGCGAGTTCGCCGAAGAGACCGGGCTCGAGGTCGAAGTCGGCGAGGTCGCCGCCGTGCACTCGAACTTCCACGACCCCGACCGGTTGAGCGTCGGGATCTGGTTCCGGGGCCGGGTCGTTCGGGGCGCGCCGGCACCCCGCGACGGCGAGCTTTCGGCGCTCGGCTACTTCGACCCGGCCAACCCGCCGACGCTGGCGTTCCCCACCGACGGCATCGTGCTCGGAATGCTAGCCGAAGAGCTGCGCCGGAAGAGCGGCCAGTAGCGGAACACCACCCGCCCTTCGAGGTGGTCGAGCGGAACGGGGCCGAAGGCTCGGCTGTCGGTGCTCGCGGCGCCATTGTCTCCCTCGAGCCAGACCATCCCGTGGAGGTCGACGCGGGCGACCCGCTTCACGAGCAGGCGCTCCCCATCCCGGGGGTCGCGAGCGACGACGATATCGCCCCGTCTTGGAACGCGGCCGTGGTAGGCGAAGCGGTCGACGAGGACGAAGTCGCCGGGGCGGAGCGTGGGGACCATGCTCTCCCCGGCGACCTCGAACCGTTCGAAACGGCGAGCCCACCAGGCCAGCCCTGCGACGATTCCCAGACCGCCGAGACCGAGGAGTGATCGTCGCATGGGATGGCACCTCCCGCCAGCCGCCGGAGCGGCCAGCTATCTACGGGTTCGCGAGGTAGAAGGGAACGTCACTGCGCCCCTTGGTCGCCCAGAAGATGTCGTGGATCTCCTTGATGGCGTCGAGCAGCGCCTGGCCGTTGGCCGGGTCGTTCTCGTGCTTGTTCTTCGAGCAGAGCTTCGCTGCTTTCCAGAAGAGGTCGTGGAGCTGCGGATACTTCTCGAGGTGTTCGGGCTTGAAGTAATCGTGCCAGAGGATGTCCAGCTCGCGCTTGCAGATCTCCGCCTGCTGCTCCTTGATGAGGATGAAGCGTGCCCGGGTATGCTCGCTCGCCGGGTCACCAGCAGGCAGGGCCGCGATCTTCTTCTCCATGGAGAGCACCGCCTCAGCGGCGATCCGCGCCGCGGCAGGGTCGTAGACCCCACAGGGGCCATCGCAGTGGGCACGGACCACCCGCGCCGGCCGGAGAAGGCGTTGCAGTGCCTTCATCGTCACTCCTTTCGTTCACGGTATCGGCTCCAGGGCGTTCAACTGCGCATCGACCGCCCTCGCCTTTCGAGTATAGCCCCCGCCCGTTCGCGGCGCTCCCACCTCGCCCGGCACCGAACGGTCTTTCGTTCGAGCCGAAGAATCGCTAGGATACCCGCGCAGCAACGGGAGGGAGGCGGCATGCCCGAAGAGACTCGCCGGGTGGTGCCCATCGCCGTCCGCCGCGCGCTCGGGGCCGACGCGGAATGTGGCGAGCCGAGGCTGCTGGCCGGCGGGGCGATGCACGACTCGTGGGCGGTGACCGCTCGCTGCGGCGGCCGCGACGAAGACCTCGTCGTCCGGGTGAGCCCGGCAGGCCGGGCGGACCACGAGAAGACCCAGCGCGAGTTCGTGGTGCTTCGCGCGGCGCGGGAGCACGGCGTCGCTTGTCCCCGTCCCATCGCCTGGGGCGTGTGCGAATCGGGCGAGGATTTCCTGGTGATGACCCGCATGCCCGGCGACACGAACCCCCGCCAGCTCGTCGCCTCGCCCGAATACGCCCGCGCACGCGAGGCGATCGTTCCCCAGCTGGCGGAGAACCTGGCACGCATCCACGCCATTCCGCTGGCGGCCATCGCCGAGGCCCCGAACATGCGCGCGCCGGCGCCGGGCGAGGACCCCCTGGTCGCGCTCCGCCGCCAGACAGAAGCGGAGTACCGGCAGCTGATGCTCGACCCGCACCCGGCAATCGAGTGGGCCTTCCGGTGGCTCGACCGGCAGCTCGCTGCCATGCCGGCACCGAAGTCCGAGCCGTGCGTCGTCCACGGCGACTTCCGCATCGGGAACATCATGTACGACGGGGAAGGGCTGACGGCGATCCTCGACTGGGAAGGGACGCACCTCGGGGCCCCGGAAGAGGACATCGCCTGGTTCTGTACGCGCGTGTGGCGATTCAGCCGCCCCGACCTGCCGGCAGGCGGCCTCGCCTCCCGCGACGCCTGGGTAGCAGCGTACGAACGGGCCAGCGGCCGTACGGTGGACCGGGCGCGGCTCCTCGCCTGGGAAGTGCTCCAGAACATCCGTTGGGCGGTCATCACCTTCATGCAGGCGCGTGCGCACCTGGACGGACACACCGTCAGCCACGAGCTGGCTGCGATCGGTCGCCGGACCGCCGAAACGGAGTTGGAGATCCTCAGGCTGACGGGAGTGGTCGAGGAGGCCCGCCGTGCAGGATAGGCCGACCGCTGCGGAGCTCCTCGATGCCCTGGCCGGGTTCTTCCGGGAGCGCGCCCAGCACGCACGCGACCGCTGGGAACGGTTCCAGTTCCTGGTCGCCGCCAATTCGCTCGCCATCCTCAAGCGGGAGGCCGAGCTGGAGGAGGACGCCATCCTGGCGGAGTGGGAGCGGCTCGACTCCCTCCTCGGTCCGGAGCCGCTCCCGTTGCGCCATCGGGACCGCGTTGCCCGCCTTCGTGAGCGGAACGCCGAGCTCTGCGAGGCGATCCGTGCGGGAAGCTTCGATGGCGAGCGGGAGGGGGAACTGAAGCGCCACCTTTACCTGACCGTGCGCGACAAAGTGCGCATCGCCAGCCCCGACGAGCTGGGCGAGGAAGAAACCAGCGGGTAGCAACCCCCAAAGGAGTGCGGGCATGGACTTCGATATCCCAGAGGACATCCAACAGCTGTTGCGGGAGCTCGACGAGTTCATCGAGGCGGAGATCAAGCCTCTGGAACAGCAAGACGACAACATCCGCTTCTTCGACCACCGCCGGGAATGGGCGCGCACCGATTGGGAGAACGGGGGCGTGCCACGGAAGGAGTGGGAGGAGCTCCTCGCCGAGATGCGCCGCCGAGCCGACCGGGCCGGGTTCTACCGGTACTCGTTGCCGAAGGAGTACGGCGGACGTGATGGGACCAACCTGGGGATGGCCATCATTCGGGAACACCTTGCCCGGAAGGGGCTCGGCCTCCACAACGACCTGCAGAACGAGTCATCGGTGGTGGGAAATTTCCCAACGTTCTGGATGTTCTACCACTACGGCACCGAGCAGCAGAAGCGGGAGTTTCTGGAGGACATCATCACGGGGAAGAAGCGGGTGGCGTTCGGACTCACGGAGCCGAACCACGGGTCCGACGCCACCTGGCTGGAGACGCGCGCCGTACGCGACGGGGACGAGTGGGTCATCAACGGCACGAAGCGCTTCAACAGCGGCATGCATAACGCGACGCACGACCTCGTCTTCGCGCGGACCAGCGGCGACGAAGGGAAGGCACAGGGTATCACCTGCTTCATCGTCCCCACCGACGCTCCGGGCGTGAAGGTCGAGTTCCACTGGTGGACCTTCAACATGCCGACGGACCACGCCGAGGTCACCTTCACCGACGTCCGCGTCCCGAACGACGCGATCCTGGGGCGAGAGGGGGAAGGCCTGGCCCTGGCCAACGTCTTCGTGCACGAGAACCGCATCCGGCAGGCGGCGTCGAGCCTGGGGGCGGCCCAGTACTGCATCGACCAATCGGTTGAGTACGCCAAGAAGCGGGTGACGTTCGGCGAGCCGCTGGCGAGGCGCCAGGCGATCCAATGGCCGCTGGTCGAGCTCCAGACGGAGGCGGAGATGCTCCGACAGCTCATCCGACGGACAGCCTGGGAGCTCGACCGGAAGCATCACCTGGAGGTGAGCCACCTGGTGGCGATGTGCAACTACCGCGCGAACCGGCTCGCCTGCGAGGCGGCCGACCGCGCCATCCAAGTGCACGGGGGGATCGGCTACACGCGGCACCTGCCGTTCGAGCACATCTACCGTCACCATCGGCGGTACCGGATTACCGAGGGCTCGGAGGAGATCCAGATGCGGCGCATCGCCCAAGTGATGTTCGGGTTCGGGCGGCCGCGGGAGCGGTGACGGCGGGGGGCGGTGGCGGACCGCCCCCCTCATTCCGCCGGTGGGGTCAGGACTACCGGAGCGAGAACCAGCCAATCACAGGCGAAACGAGGCCGTCTTTCACGCGCAGCGCGAGGCTCTCGACCTCGTCTGTCGGAACGGACCAGCACAAGTTCCCTGTGATCTCCCCACCTTTCATGAGCTCCTTCCAGGTATCCAGCTCGGAAGGAATAACTCCGCACCACTCCTCGTACGTCGTATATTCGACTCGCCGGTCGCCGAAGAGCGAGAACGAGAGATCGAACGCCGGTATCGCCGTCTCATCTTCGCCCTCATACTGCAGCGTTAGCCTGACGATGAGGTACTGACGACCGGGTGGCGGCGGCGTGTTGAACATGTTTTCGGCCAGCACCATCTGCGTGGCGTCGGGGATCACGTCCTCCACTCTGACGATCCAATCGCGCAGCCGCACCGCCGCCCCGCGCGGAGCCGGATTCTCGCGGCTCGACCCCAAGCTCCCGCTCGCTGGCGGCGTCGTCGGACTCGCGCTGCTGGTCTCATCGGTTCGCGTTGCTACGCTCGCGCCCGTATCGACAGCAGTGGGCATGGACACGATCTCTGGTTCGTCGTCGCCGAGCGAGGCGATGGCGGCCGCCACCACGACCACCAAGAGGATGGCCGCCGCGACGCCGAAGCAACCGAAGAAGCCACCCTTGAACGCTTTCACGCCCTCATCTCCTTCCTTGCGTGACCTCGCCGGCCAGGAGCCGACGCTGATGCCATCCTCGACCCGCGTCGCGTCATCCACGGTCGCGACGAGGCCCGATGCGACGACGAAGCCGACTGTTTTCGATACCTGCTCGAAATGGCGAACCCCCGGAGCACACGCTCCGGGGGCAGCCGGAAGGAGGGTGGAGTGCCTGACGGCCAGTTGCCGGAGCAGCTTCGCGCGCCGACAACTGAGACTAAGTATCAACACTGCCAGGGCGGGTGTCAACGGCAGGCGTCGAAGGACCCCGCGGCAGGCCGGTCGGTGCCCCTCAGGGGCCCTCGAAGCACTGACGGACGCCTCGGCGATTCCGCCCGGATACCGCCATCGCGTGAGCACCCGCTCTCCGCAACGCCGAGGAGAGGACCGACTGCACAGGGGCGGCCATGGGCGACGGCCGGGCGCGCAGCGAGGGGTGCGTGGCCACGGAAGTTCGAGGTCCTCCACCACCTTGAACCGGGCTTGCGGGTCTGCGGCGGCGTGGTGCCGCGCCCGCCACGACCGCGGTGGCGCGGGCGGGTTACCACCACCGAGCGAGCGCGCCCCCACCCGTGAGGCCCTTAGGGCTTCCGCTGGCCGAGGCGGGACGTGGAGGCGTACGCTGGTGGCGGGCCCGTAGCTCAGCGGTAGAGCAGTGGACTTTTAATCCATTGGTCGTGGGTTCGAATCCCACCGGGCCCAACGCACGGCGCGACGGGCCTCACGATTCCCGTGGTAAGCTCGGGCCGTGGCCGACGCTCTCAGGCTCGATTCGCTGCCCGAACTGCGTAGCCCGGTGGCCGTCGTCGCCTTCGCCGGCTGGAACGACGCGGCCAGCGCGGCCACCAACGCCGCCCGCTTCCTTGCCCGCCGGCTCGGTGCCCGCCGCTTCGCCTCCATCGACCCCGAGCCGTTCACCGACTTCCGTTCGACCCGACCGACCGTCCGCCTCAACGCCTTCGGCGAACGGGAGATCGTCTGGCCGCAGACCGACTTCCTCTATGCTCGCAACCCCACCGGGCCTCACGACGTCGTGGTCGGTATCGGCGTGGAGCCGGACCTCCGCTGGCGAACCTACAGCGGGATCGTCGTCGAACTCCTGAGGCGTCTCGGGGTCACCCTCTTCGTTTCGCTCGGAGCGCTGCTGGCCGACGTCCCTCACACGAGGCCGGTGAGGGTGACGGGCACGGCCCCCGACCCCGAAACGGCAGCACGCCTCGGTCTCACCGTCTCGCGCTACGAGGGCCCCACGGGCATCGTCGGGGTCCTGACCGACGCGGTGCGGCGGGCTGGTATTCCGGCCATGAGCCTCTGGGCGAACGTCCCGCACTACATCACCACGGCCCAAAACCCGCCTGCGACCGTGGCGCTCCTCCAGCGGCTGCAGGAGCCACTCGGCCTCACCTTCGACCTCACGGAGCTGGAGAAGGCCGGCGATCGGTTCGTGCGCGACGTGAACGCGGCCATCGCCGCGAACCCCGAGATCCAGGCCTACGTGCGACAGTTGGAGGCGGATGCGGACCAGGCCGCGACCGAGGAGCCGTCGCTGCCGCCGGCGAAGGAACTCCTCCTCGACATCGAGGAGTTCCTCCGCCGGCAGCGGGGCGAGCGCGACGGCTGACCGCGCGGCGAGCGACAGCGCAGCGGCGGAGCGCCGCACGCGCTAGATGCCGAACTTCATCCCTAGCGCGCCCTTGATGAGGTTGATCTCCCCCAGGTGCATGAAACCGTGCGTCATCACCACCTGGCGGAGCACCTTCCCCCGGCTCATCTCACCCAACGGGCGGATGAGCTGTACCTCGTCGAGTTCCTCGAGCGGAACGTTCTTGATGTATTCGATCGCGGCGGCGCCGACCTCCCGGCCGTACTCGCAGAGGAGGCCCGGGTCGGTGATGGTGAGCGCGCGGGCGTCCTCGATGCTCATCCCAGTCCCCTGCTCTACCTTCGGAAGGCCCAGCCGGTCGCAGTACCCCTTCTCGAGCCAGATGGTTGGCTTTCGGTTCTGCAGGACGAAGTTGACGATGTTGTCCGTCGTGCGCCAGACATGCCACGCCGAGAATCCGATGCTGGTGGTGTTCCCCGGTGGGAGCCAGTTCACCTGCTCCGGGGTCAATCCCTCCAGGGCCTGCAGCATCCAATCGTTGAGCTGCTGCACGCCGTCGACGAGCATCTCGCGAACGTCCACGAAGCCCTCCTCATGCGTTGCAATTCGAAACGTTCCGGCGCAGTCTAGGGCGACGTGGCCGCTCGCGCCAGATTCCGCCGGTCGGCGTGACGCACCAGGGCGTAGAGTGCGGCGATAGTCGGCGTGTCGACACCGAGCTCCCGGGCTCGCCGCAGGGGCGCGCCGAGAATGGCCTCAACCTCGAGGGGCCGCCCCTCCAGGTAATCGATGAGCATGTTGGTTCTGTAGTCGGCGATGACGCGTGTCTGGGCGAACATCCGTTCCACCACGAGCTGCGGGTCGAGCCGGTGCGGCTCGCCGTGGGCGGCAAGGTCTGCGTTCGCCACGGCAACGACCTCGCGCATCGCCCGCTCGGCGACGTCCGCGAGCGCATCGTCCTCGAGGACGGTGCGCGTCCCGACGCCCCCGGCGGCCACGCTCAGGCCGTTGAAGGGTACGTTCCAGCAGAGCTTCTCCCAACGGGCGAAGCGGAGGCTCGGCGCGACGAGAGCCTCGAGCCCGGCTCCTTGGAGGAGGTCCGCGAACTCCTGCGCCGCGAGAGTGTCGCCGGCGACGTGGCCCACGGTCACACGTCCGTAGGCGATGTGGTGCACGACCCCTGGTTCGCCACGGTTCACGCCGACGAAGGCCATGGCTCCCAGCACGCGTTCGGTGCCGAAGCGAGCGACGAACGGGTCTTCCACGCCGAAGCCGTTCATCAACACCACCAGGCGGGTATCCGGGCCGACGGCGGGAGCGCAGAGGTCGGGCGCGACATCCAAGGCCGTCGCCTTCAGCGAACAGATGACCCAATCGGCTCGCCCTGCCTCGGACGCGTCGGCAACCGCACGGGCTTGTTCGAGGCGGAAGCTGCCTTCCGGGCTCTCGACGAGCAACCCCCGCTCCCGGAGCGCGGCCCGATCGCGCCGGGCGACGAAAACGACTTCGTGGCCCGCGCGTTGCAACCGCGCACCGTAGAAGAGACCGACAGCCCCCGAACCGACGACGACAATCCGGGCCACGGCGGGAGCATAGCGAAGGGCGCGCTGGGGCGGTAGCGTGCGCGGATTGACGGGGACGAACGGCCGTGGGAGGATTGTAAAGGTTTAGTGAGGGATAGGAGATGTCGGAGGGCGAATCGACACCTGCGTGGCTCACGCTCGGGGCGGCAAGCCGCCTTCTCGGCGTGAGCGAATCGACGATCCGGCGCTGGGCGGACAGCGGTGAGATCCGCTCCTTTCGGACTGCGGGCGGCCACCGGCGCGTGGCGGCGGAGGACATCCGGGCGATCATCGAACAGGGCGGACAACGGGGCGGCAGCGGAGCGGAGCGGATCGGTTCGCTGGCGCTGGCACGGGTTCGGCGCCGGCTGGCGCGGACGCGAGGGACGCCGCTCATGGCCCACCTCCAATCTCTGGACGAGGAGTCGCGGGAGCGTCTCCGGCTGCTGGGGCGCCAGCTCGTGGACCTCTTCGCCCGCTGCATCGCCAGCGGAGCCCGACACGAGCGGTACGCCGAGGATGCCCGAGCGATCGGGAGGGAGTACGGGCGCGTGCTCGCCCAGGCAGGCGTCGGAATCGGCACGGCGGTCTCGATCTTCAACCGTTTGCGGCGCTCGCTGGAGGAAACGGCCTCGCAGACCGCGAGCGAGGCGCGCCTGCCGGCGGAGCGGGCCGTGGAAGCCATCGAGCACGTGCTCGAACTGGCCGACGTCGTGCTGGAGGGGATGGCCGACCTCTACGAATCCCTGATGCCGGTTCAGGCCGGGTCGGCGAGGTCGCGGAACCCGTAGCGGGCGTGCGGACCGACCACCAATGTTTCGAAGACGCCGATGCCGTCGCGTCCGCCCCAGTGGGCCCGAACGATGGTCTGCACGTGGGGATGTGCCAGCGGCTGCTCCTCCGCGATGACGAACTCGACGCCGTCGACGGCGTCGACGCCCACCCACATCCCATGTCCCCACTCCGGGTCGCCGTATCCGAGGCCGCGCATGAGGAACTGACCGATCGCCTCGACCTCGATCGTCTCGGGGTCGCGGCCGGGAGGGGTGAGGACGATCGTGGCCCTCTCCAGGTGGCGCGTCCCCTTCCTGAACGAGATCCGATGCTCCACGGCGCAGTGAACGACGGCCGCCTCGGGGAGCGGGGAGAGGATGGCGCCACTTTCGTGCCATCGCGAGCCGTCGGCCGTCTCCGACACCGTGGAGAGGGTGCAGCGGTCGTCGAAATTGAGCGGCGCCCAATTCCAGAAGAACTGCGGTGGTTCCGGAGAGGGAGCCCCTCGCGCCTCCCGCCTCCCCACTGGCCTGATACCCCAGGAGTGGTCCCGGCTGCCCCACCAGCGTTCAGGCCGTACCTCGAATCTGCGGCCGTCCACGACGAACCACCCCTCCCACGTGCCGTGCTGGGTGTAGCGCGTGTAGTCCATCACCACCGCGCCGACGTGGTTCTGGCGGAAGAAGTGCGGCTCTTCGAAAGGCACCGCCCTTCCCTCGAAGACGAGGTCGGCGGCGAGGCCCCAACGGTTCTCGCCGACGACGAGGCGGAGGCGGCGCAGCGGGTCCAACACCTCGACAGCGATGGGACCGACCCGCGCGGCCAGCCGGTCCTTCAGCACCGTCGAGGCCCTCACCACCCGCTGACGGCCGTCGAGCAGGACGCTGAAGGCCCCGTCGACGATCCCGAGGTTCGGGTACAGGCCAAGGGCGGCGGCGAAATAGGTGGAACCGTCGCGAGGGTACCCATTGAAGAAGTATCGGTCGTAGAAGTTGGTGTCGCTCGTAGCCGGACGGGCCACCGGCCACGTCGTTTGGTGGACGAGAAACTCGTCGCCACTGGTGATCATCCGCGTCGCCCCCGCCGGATCTCGGGCCGATTGTACGGGAGAGGGCTTGTCTCGAGGGGGTATGCTGGAGACGAGCCGTACGACAGATCGCGGTATGCGCGAAGAGGAGGTCTCCCATGGCGCTGCTCGATCGGGCGAAGTCGCTTGCCGGGACGCTAAGCAAGACGGCCCAGAAGGGTGCCACTCGGGCCAAGCTGGAGCTGGAGATTCGGAATCTGGAAGGGAAGCTGAAGAACGAGTACGCGCAGCTCGGGCGGGCGGCGTACACGCAACTGAAGGCGGGCGAGTCGGCGTCGGCGACCCACCCCGACATCGCCGCCAGTATCCGCGCCATCGACGAGCTGCAGGCCGAGATCGAGGAGGCCCGCCAGGCGATCGCCAACCTCGGGAGCGAGGAGGAGAGCAAAAGCCCCGAGGAGACACGCTCCGAGTCGCAAAGCTAACGGACGGCCTCCCAGAGCGGGTGGAGCGCCCGGAAGGCAGCAGCGCAGAGAGCGCTGAGGGCGACGAGCGCGGAGAGAACGTACCACCACTCCAGCCGCTGGCAGTCGAAGGTCAGCGCCGGCATGGCCAGTCCAGCGGCCGCCGCGATGGCGCAGAGGGCGGCGCGGTTCGCGACCGAGCCGGGCGGCCAGAGGTGCGCCCCGCCGGCGAGAAGGAAAAGAGCCGCGAGGGAGGCGCCCGCCGCCAGGGCCATCGTCCGGCGCAGCCCGCTGTCGTCTTCGCGGTTCGAGGCCGACGCGGCGGCCGCGAACCCGGCGACGCCCGCCGCCCACGCTGCCGCCCAGGGTGACGGCGGCAGTGCCGCTCCGAGAAGCGGCGGCAGCACGCCTCCGAGCACGGCCCACGCCGCGAGCTCTGCAGACGCTGAACGCAACGGGCCAGCCTGTGCCGCTCGAGCCATCGGACGCCTCCGCGAATGATGACGTCCGAGGACCGGTGATTGTTCCGAGCGGCTTCCCGCGCGTACGATACCGGCCGTGGCGGAGGGGGTCCCAGCGCCGACGCTCGACCGGGAACGCGCCGCCTGGGCGGCCGGCGCCCGCTGGGTCGCCGGCGTCGACGAAGTGGGCGTCGGAGCGATGGCCGGCCCGGTCACGGCAGCGGCCGTCGCACTGCCCGCCGAGGCTCGATTCCGATGGTTCGCCGAGGTGCGGGATTCGAAGGTACTCCTTCCGCGCATGCGCGAGCGCCTCGCTGCGGAGATCCGGTCGACGGTGCCGTGGGCGGTGGGCTGGGCATCGGCAAGGGAGGTGGACGACCTGGGGCTGACGGAGGCGCGGCGCCGGGCAGCCCTGCGCGCCCTGGAGGCGCTGGGCCTCTCGCCCGATGCCGTGATCTCCGATGCCCTGACCCTTCCGGTGCCGGGGAACGTGGCGCTCGTCGATGCAGACGCCCTCTGCGTATCGGTCGCGGCAGCCTCGATCCTCGCGAAGGTGGCGCGCGATGCCCATATGGTGGAGCTCTGCGAGCGCGTGCCCGGCTACGCATTCTGCCGGCACAAGGGTTACGTGACTCCCGAACACAAGGCGCTCCTGGCGCGCCGGGGGCCCAGCGCCGAACATCGGCGGCGCTTCGCCCCCGTAAGCCAGTTGGCGCTGCCGTGGTAACCGGCCGCCAGCGACTCGGTGCCTTCGCCGAACGGGTCGCTCGGCACTTCCTGGAGGCCCGGGGGTACCGGTTCATCGAGGCGAATGTCCGCCTCAGCCCGGGTGAAATCGACCTCGTCATGCGCGACGGCGATGAGGTCGTTGCTGTGGAGGTGCGAGCACGGCGGGACGCCGAAGGGGCGGCAGCGGAATCGGTCGGGCGGCGGAAGCTGCAGCGGCTGTGGCGTTGCGCTGCAGCCTACGCCGAGGCGCGAGGCGTGCCGCTCGAGCGGATGCGCGTGGAGCTCGTGGCGGTGGAGCTCTCCGCAAGGGGGAGGGTCGAGCGCGTGGAGCACTTCACGGCGCTCGAGATCCCCGATGAAGACCCCGCAGCGTGGTAGGATCGCGGCGATACCGTCGCGCGAGCATCCGCCATGCCCATCTACGAGTTCCGGTGCAGCGACTGCGGCAAGATCACGAACTACTTCACGCGGAAGATCGACACGGAAGTGCGCCCACCGTGCGAGCATTGCGGGAGCGCGAACACGGCGCGCATGATGTCGCGGTTCGGGCGCCGGTACACGCAGCAGGACATCCTCGAGCGGTACGGGGACCCGGCTGAGGGAGACCTGGGCCCCGACGCCTACCGCGACCCACGGCAGATCGGCCGCTGGGTGGAGAAGAAGTTCGAGGAGTACGGCATGGACCTGCCCGAAGGCGCCCGGGAGCTCATCGATGCGGCGCGCGAGGGGGAGTTCCCCGAGCCGGTCAAGGACCTCTGAGGTGAGCGCGCCCCGGCCCGATACCTCGCCGCTCGACGACGTCATCCCACGCATCGTGGCGAACTTCACCGAAAAGCACGCCGCGCGCGAGCTGGCCCTCGGGGCGGCACGGGCGATCATCCGCGCCAGCGCGACCGCGATCCGCGCCATCCATCGGAGGGACTTCGAGGCGGCCCGGGAACGCCTGGCCGAGGCTCGCCGGCTCAACGCCGAGGCGATGGCCGCACTCGCACCCCATCCCGACGTGTACCACGCGGGGTTTCTCCACGACGCTCAGAAGGAGCTCGCCGAGGCCGAAGCCGTCTACGCGCTGGCGACCGGAGGTCCCCTCCCGACTCCCGAGGGGGCGAACGTGGAGTACGCGGCGTACCTCAACGGCCTCGGCGAGGCGATCGGCGAGGCGAGGAGGATGATCCTCGACCGTCTGCGCGAAGGCTCCTACCGCGGCTGCGAGGAGCTCTTGGCCGCCATGGACGACATCTACGCCGCCCTCGCTTCCATCGACGTGCCGGACGCCCTCACGGGGAACCTGCGGCGGACCCTCGACACGGCACGGGGAATCCTGGAACGCACCCGGGGCGACCTGACGATGGCGATCGTCCAGAGGAGGGTAGCGGAAGCGCTCCGTGCCGAGCTTCCGCCGAGCACGGCCGACTAGCGGCCTCCGCCCGACGACTGCGCGGCGAGCCGCCGGACAAGCGCTTCGGTGAACCCGCGCGTATCGAGGTCGCCGCCAAGGTCAGGGGTGCGCTCGCCGGCAGCGATCGCATCGCGGATGGACTCCACCACGCGGCGGCCGAGGTCGTCGAACCCGCAGAACTGCAGGAGGTAGGCGTAGGCCTCGAAGGCCCCGGCCGGGTTGGCGATCCCCTTTCCAGCGATGTCGGGAGCGGTGCCGCCGGCGGGGTCGAAGATGCCGATGAGAGGCTGGTGGCTGGGCGAAAGCGCGTACGACGCGCTCGCGCCTAGCCCGACGGAGCCGACGAGGCCGTACACCATGTCGCTGAGGAAATCGCCGTACTCGTTCGGCGTAACGATGACGTCGTACCGTTCGGGGGCAATGATGAGCTTGGCGAGGAGCGCATCGAAGAGCTCCGCCCGGTGCTCCACGTTCCGGTACTCGCGGGCGACTTCAGCCACCACCTCTTCGAACAGGCCATCGGTGGCGACTTGGATCGTCCACTTGCTCGTCGAGACGACGCGCCGGCGGTGGCGCTCGGCCAGTCGGAAAGCGAAGTGCGCGGCGTGCTCTACCGGTGCCCGTTCGATGACGCGGATTGCCACCGCCGAGTGGTGCCCGATGCGCCGACCCGCGTCTTCGTACGTTCCGCCCGTCGCTACCCGTACGACGTGGAGGTCGATGACGCCCGTATAGTTCCGGGAGACGCCGGGGTAGGAGCGGCAGGGCCGATGGATGACCGAGAGGTCGAGCCGCTCCCGGAGAAGCTGGTTGGGGGAGACCGTCTTCGTCACCGTGGGGTACTTCATCGCCGCACCGAGAGCCCGGATGGCTTCCAGCGCCTCATCGATGACGGAAGGACGGGTTTCCCTCGCCTCGAGGCTCCAGTCCACCGCCCTGAAGGTGACGGGAGAACCGAGCGTCTCGTTGAGCGCGCGGACCGCCTCCCGCAGCTCGGCAGCGATCCCGTCGCCCAGGAGTTCGACGACCTCAGGCACGCGTCCAGTATGCACCGAATCCGGCTACGCGGCGCTCGTCCCGAAGGCCCTCCTCTCGACCGGCCCGGCGAGCAGGAGGTCGCAGAAGAGGAAGCGCTCCTCCCGGAGCACATGCTCACCGAGGAGGACGTCCAGCGGGCGGGGAAAGATGGGGCCGCCGATGACACACGTGTGGAATTCCCCTCGCTCCCCGCAGGGATCGACCCCGGGCGGAAGGTCGGCGAGGAAGGCGGCGTCGTACGTTCGGCCGGCGAATTCGGGCGCGAGCTGGTGCGTGTCGACGCAGGTGACCACGGCACGGAAGCCGCGTTCGATGACCTCGCGGGCGAGGACGGTGCTCGATTCGCCCCACAGCGGGAAGACGGCCTCCCAATCGGCGCGGAGGAGGCGTTCTTCGCGATACCGGCGGACGTCTGCGAGGAAGATGTCGCCGAAGGCGAAGGTGCGGACGCCCTCCCGGGCGAAGGCTTCGAGGGCGGCCATCATCGCCGCTTCGTAGGCCTCGTTCGGGCATGGGTCGGGGAGCTCGACGACGCGCAGGGGAAAGCCGAGGGCGTCCGCTTGGGCCTCCAGCAGCTCGCGCCGAATGCCCTGAAGGCTTGCGCGCTGGTAGCGGGCGTTGACGGTGGTGAGGAGCGCGACGACCTCGTACCGCGGGTCGGCGATGAGGCGGTCCAGGGCGAGGGTGCTGTCCTTTCCGCCGCTGAACGAGAGAACGACGGGTGTTCGCACAGCGGCATGGTAGCAGCGGGTTGGCGAGAATTTCCCGTAAGTTTGCACGCTGGTAGACTCGCGGCTGCCTTCACGGGCCGGACTTTTGCTTCCGGCCGCATGCAGGCACCAGCGTTCCCCGCACCACACCACGGAGAGGGGTTGGCAGGCCATGGTGTTGCTCTGGATTGCCCTGGCGGCGGGCGTCTTGGCGCTCGCGTTCTCGGCGGCCGTCGCACGGCAAGTGCTGCGCCACGACACGGGCACCGAGCGCATGCAGGAGATCGCCTCCGCGATCCAGGAGGGGGCGCGTGCCTTCCTCATGCGCGAATATCAGTTCCTCGCGGCGTTCGTCGTCGTCGTGGCGGTGGTCCTGGCGGTGTTCATCGATTATGACGTGCTGGACCGCTTCGGGCCGCAGCACGGGAGGCTGACCGACTGGCCCCGGACGGCCATCGCCTACGTGCTCGGAGCTATCGCCTCAGGGACCGCCGGTTACGTGGGCATGTACGTCGCGGTGCGGGCGAACGTGCGCACGGCGGCACGGGCGCGGGAGGGGCTGAACCCCGCCCTGCGAGTGGCCTTCTCGTCGGGCTCGGTGATGGGCATCACCGTCACGGGCATCAGTCTGGCGCTGCTGGCGCTCATCTACCTGGTGGTTCGGGACGTCCAGCCGCTCACCGGCTTCGCCTTCGGGGCTTCCTCCATCGCGCTCTTCGCCCGCGTGGGGGGCGGCATCTATACGAAAGCCGCCGACGTGGGAGCCGACCTCGTCGGAAAGGTGGAGGCGGGGATTCCCGAGGACGACCCACGAAATCCGGCGACCATCGCCGACAACGTCGGCGACAACGTCGGCGACGTGGCGGGCATGGGCGCCGACCTCTTCGAGTCGTACACCGGCTCCATCGTCGCCACGATGGCCCTGGCCACGGTGGCCGTTTCCGGCGCCACCAAGTTCAGCGAGAACGCGCCCTTCTCTGCAGGAGCGCTGACCGACTGGAAGTCCGACCCCTTCGTCCTGCCGCTGCTCATCATGGGCATCGGCATCTTCGCCTCCATCATCGGAACGTTCCTGGTGCGGACGAGCGAAGACGCGACCATGGGGCGGCTGCTCTGGGCGCTTCGGACCGGGATCTTCTCGGCGAGCGGGCTCGTGGTTGTCGGAACGGCGGTTGCGATTGCCGTTCTCGACCTGCCCTGGAGCCTCTTCTGGTCGATGGTGATCGGTTTGGTAGCCGGCCAGGTCATCGGCACGGCGACGGAGTACTTCACGGCCTACGAGTTCCGGCCGACGCAATCGCTGGCGAAGCAGGCGGAGACGGGCGCGGCGACGGTCATCATCGGCGGACTGAGCCTCGGGATGCTCTCGACAGCGGTGCCGCTGTTGGTCATCGTCGCCGCCATCTGGTCGACGTACGAACTCGCCGGCCTCTACGGCATTGCCCTGTCGGCGGTCGGAATGCTCGCCCCGCTCGGGATCACGCTGGCGACGGACGCCTACGGCCCGGTGGCCGACAATGCCGGCGGCATCGCCGAACAGGCCCATCTGCCGCCCGAAGTTCGCCAGCGGACGGACGCGCTCGACAGCCTGGGGAACACGACGGCCGCCACCGGCAAGGGCTTCGCCATCGGCTCGGCGGTGCTCACCGCGCTCGCCCTCATGGTGACGTACGCCACCGTCGCCGACCTCGACGCGATCGACGTCCTCCGGCACGACGTCATCATCGGCATCCTCATCGGCGGGCTGATGCCGTTCGTGTTCGCGGCCTTGGCGATGGGCGCGGTGGGCAGAGCGGCCATGGCCATGGTCCAGGAGGTTCGCCGCCAGTTCCGGGAGATTCCGGGGATCATGGAGGGCACGGCACGGCCGGACTACGCGCGGGCAGTGAAGATCTCCACCGACGGCGCCATCCGTGAGATGGTCCTCCCGGGCATCCTCGCCGTCGTGGTCCCCATCGTCGTCGGGGCAGCCATCGACGCCCAGGCACTCGGCGGGCTCCTCATCGGGTCCATCGCCTCCGGTTCGGTCCTGGCGCTGATGATGGCGAACGCGGGCGGCGCCTGGGATAACGCGAAGAAATTCATCGAAGCGGGGCATTTCGGCGGCAAGGGGTCCGACGCCCACAAGGCCGCGGTCGTCGGCGACACGGTCGGCGACCCGTTCAAGGACACCGCCGGCCCGTCCATGAACATCCTCTTGAAGCTGATGTCCATCGTGGCGGTGGTGTTCGGTCCGCTGTTCATCGGCTGAGCGAGCGGTGCCACACCTCCGAGGGGCCCCGAACGTTTCGGGGCCCCTTCCACGTTGAGGGTGGTCCCCGCTTGCGACGCCGTACCTGCCCCCTCACGATGCACCCGACACCACATGGAGGGCACCGTTCGATGTGGATTCGCTTGCGGCAGATCGCGATGGTGGTGGCCGACCTGAACCGCGTGGTCGAAGACCTGCAATCCGTCTTCGGCCTGGAGGTGGCGCACATCGACCCAGGCGTCGAGGTGTTCGGATTGGAGAATCGGATCCTGCCCATCGGCAGCCAGTTCCTGGAGGTTCTGACACCCATTCGGGAGGACACGGCTGGGGGCCGGTACATGGCCCGGCGCGGCGGCGACACCGGATACATGGTCATCTGTCAGACCGATGACCACGCCTCGTTCAAGGCGCGGGTGCGACAGCTGGGCATCCGGTCGGTATGGGAGCGTGACGGAGCGGCGTACTCCCTGCTGCAACTCCACCCGAAGGACACGGGAGGGTCCTTCCTCGAGGTCGATTGGGCCCAGGGCGGGGAGGACCCGTCCGGTCCCTGGCCGCCTGCCGGCGACCACTGGCAGCCCCACGTCCGGACCGAGATCGTTCGGGCGATCACCGCCGCGGAGATTCAATCGCCCACGCCGGAACCCCTTGCGGAACGCTGGGCGGCGATCCTGGGCCTCCCGCTCGACCGCGGGCCGGGGGGTGAACCGACCATTCGCCTTCAGAACGCGGACCTGCGGTTCGTTTTGCCACCGGACGGCCGACCAGAGGGGCTAGGGGGGATCGACCTGGAGGCGGCCGACGCCGGGACGGCGCTCGCCCGTGCCCGCGAGCGGGGCCTCCCGGTAGAGGGCTCGACCCTCCTGTTGGGCGGGATGCGCTTCCGCTTGGTGGGTGGGCGCGGGGGCGCGTAAGGCATCGACTGCGCGTAAATTTGTGAAGAAATTCCTTATCGGGGGTTGACATGCCCCATCCGGGGCTGGTAGGGTTCGCGCTGGCAGGCGGAAGCCTGCGCGCGCTCGGCAACGAGACAACCGAATACTGCTGAATGCGCCCTCGGGCGCAGCGGGGGACCCACCGCGTGGGGTGAATTCGGCCAGGACGCCGATAGGGTGCCCTTCCACCCGAACCCGTCAGCTAACCCCGTAAGCAGTCGGAAGGCCCTGCGAGCGGGTGGCTCGCCGCGAGGGCTTTTTTGCTGTCCTCGATAACGCACCACATCGCGATGCGGAAGGAGGAACTCAGTATGCCTGCACTCCAGGAGGCGCCGCCGAAGCAGTGCCCGAAGTGCCGTGGCTCGATGATCATCGAGCGGGATTGGCACGGGACGTACGGTAGCTGCATCATGTGCGGCTACGTTCACGAAGTGCTGACGCGGCCCCCCATCGATATCGCGGCGGAGGAGGCGGCCCTGCCGCAGCGGCAGCGGCGCCGCCAGCCCTCCCACGGAAAGCTGCGCCTGTAAGCGGCCGCAGGCGCGTCCCTACGTTCAGCGGAGCCCGACCCTAGGGTCGGGCTCCGGCTTTTCCCGGCGTGGGGGATGTCCGGCGCGAAATCATGGCGGAGCCGGAGGGTCGCCCCGGGATGATCCGGCGGTGGAATCAGGGTTTCCCAGGATTCGATCGCCTTCCCCCAGGGATAGACTCCCACTTGCTCGTTGCGAAACCCCGAGGCGCCGGGCTCGCCGGCCCCGACGGACCGAGGAGAGGAGTCGAATCGCATGGGAACGCTGAGCACTACCCGTCAGACTGCCAGCACACCGCTGAGCGCGCCTGGCACGAACCCACGGACCTCGCGCCGCATCCGCATCCTCCTCGTCGATGACCACGCGGTCATCCGCCAAGCGCTCCGCATGCTGCTGGAAGCCCAGCCCGAGCTGGAAGTCGTCGCCGATGTCGAGAACGGCCGCGAGGCGGTGCAGGTGGCGGAGCGGTTGCGCCCGGACGTGGTCCTGATGGACGTGGTGATGCCCGGCCTCAACGGGCTCGAAGCCACCCGCCAAATCCGCAAGGTTTCCCCCTCCACGCGGGTGGTGATGCTGAGCGGCTTCGTGGACGAAGACCAGCTCCTGGAGGCGATTCGGGCGGGCGCGTCGGGATACCTCATCAAGCGTTCGGACGTGTCGGAGCTCGTGCTCGCCATTCAGACCGTGCACCGCGGCAACAGCTACTTCTCGAGCGCGCTGAGCGAAGGCTTCGACCTCACGGAGGTGCTCTACCAGGCGAAGCGCGCCGAGCCGAAGAGCAGCACCGACCCGCTGACCCCCCGGGAGCGGGAAGTGCTGCAGCTCATCGCCGAGGGCTACACCAACCAGGGGATCGCCCGCGAGCTGTACATCAGCGTGAAGACGGTCGAGGCTCACAAGGCGCACATCATGGCGAAGCTGCACGCCCGGAACCGGGCCGACCTCATCCGCTACGCCATTCGGAAGGGCATCGTGCGGCTGGAGAGTGCCGACGAAGGCCAGCGGATGCTCGACCTGGAAGCCATGGCCGGATAAGGCCACACCCGCGGACCGATGGCCCGAGCCGGCCGGGGGATTCCCCGGCCGGCTCTCGTTTCGGCACGGCATGAATCGGGAGCCGCTCGGTGGATCCGCTGCGAAGGTTCGGGAGCACTGGATGGACTCGTCGGGGAACGCTGGCACGGCAGCGGGGAATCCCCCGATAACCGGCGGGGACGGTGGGGCCTAGGGTGGTGGCAGCACGCCCGCGAGGGAGCGCCATGGTGGAGCTGACGCGCATCGACGGGACGCGGTTCTACCTCAACTCCGACCTCATCGAGGTCATCGAGGCGAACCACGATACCCACATCACGCTCACGAACGGCCACCGCTACATCTGCTCCGAGCCGCCCGAGGTCATCGTCGAGCGGATCGCGGAATTCCGCCGGAAAAGCACGGGGTTCGTCGTCCGGAGGGCGAGCTAGATGGACCTGGCCACCGTCTTGGGGCTCGGCATCGCCGTCGTCGGCATCATCGGCGGAAACATCGTCGAGGGCGGCAACCCGATGAAGCTCATCAACATCCCGGGCTTCATGATCGTCGTCCTCGGCACCCTCGGGGCGACGATGGTCTCCCAACCGCTCTCGATCATGCTCGGGCTTCCCAAGGCCATCATGAAGGCCTTCTTCGGGCCGAAGGACCACGACCCAGCGGCGATCGTCGACCTACTGGTAAGCATGGCCGACCGGGCACGGCGCGAGGGGTTGCTGGCGCTGGAAAGCGAGATCGAGAAGATTCACGACCCGTTTTTGCGCAAAGGTACGCAGCTCATGATCGACGGGACCGACCCCGAGCTGTTGCGCCAGATTATGGAGATTGAAGCCGAGGCGATGAAGCACCGGCACCATGGCCATTACCACGCGCTAGAGTTCATGGGAGGCATCGCACCAACTATCGGCGTTCTCGGTGCGGTGATGGGCCTGATGTCGGTGATGCAGCATCTTGATGAACCAGACCACATCGGCCCTGGTATTGCCACCGCATTCGTGGCCACGTTCTACGGCGTTTTCACGGCGAACGTCCTCTACCTTCCGCTCGCGAAGAAGCTGGAAGTAGTGAGCAAGCACGAGCAGGAAATACTCAACCTCATCATCGAAGGCCTCATGTCGATCCAGGCCGGCGACAACCCGCGCATCGTCCGCGAGAAGCTCGAAGGCTTCCTCAGCCCGGTGCAGCGGAAGTCGTCGCAGGAGCACGAGCCAGCGGCAGCAGCCCGGGAGGCAGCATGAGCCGGAAAGCTCAGGAGGAGGCGAAGAAGGAGAACCACGAGCGATGGATCGTCAGCTACGCGGACATGATCACCCTCCTGCTGGCGGCCTTCGTGGTCCTGTACGCGATGAGCAACCCCGACGTGACCAAGCTCGAGCGCGTCCGCGAGTCCATCGAGGAGGCGTTCAGCCCGAACGTGCTCAGAGGCAGCTTCGGAGCCTCGCCCATCTTCGAAGGCGGGGCGGGAGGTGTCGTTCCAACGCTGGCCGAGCTGCGGTCCCGTGACCTGGTGAAGCTCACCGACCAGCTCGGTGAGGCGGCACGGCGTCTCGGGGCGGTTTCCGGCATCCAGATCCGCAGCGACGAGGAGTCGATCACGGTGAGCCTCGCCGACAACCTCCTCTTCGATTCCGGGAGCGCCGAACTGCGGCCCGGTTCGCAGCAGGTCCTTTCCGCCGTGGCAGCGGTGCTTCGCGAGCTGCCCAACCAGCTCCGCATCGAGGGCCACACCGACAACGTGCCCGTGAACAATCCCGAATACCCCACCAACTGGGAGCTGTCGGCAGCCCGGGCAACCGCGGTCGCGCGCTACCTCATCGAGCGAGAAGGGATCCCGCCGGAGCGTGTCTCCATCGCCGGATTCGCGGACACGCGGCCCATCGCCGACAACTCGACGCCGGAAGGCCGAGCGCTCAACCGCCGGGCCGACATCGTCATCCTCTACCCAAGCGAGGAAGACCTCCGGCAGACCCTGACAGGGCGCCCCACGCCGACCCCGACGCCGATGCAGGAGGGCCATCGATGAAGCTGAACGTCAAGGTTCTGGCAGTGGCCGGAGTTCTCCTCGCCGGCGGCTTCTGGTTCTACGTGAAGCCGAACTACCTCGATGCGAAGACGCCCCCTGTGTATACGGAGGAGCAGCTCGCCGCTGCGCCGCGGCCGACGGTGCGGCTCGAAGAGCGGGTGCTGAATCTGAAGGCTCCGCCCACTGCCCCGCATTACGTCAAGACCATCATCGCCCTCGAGTTCGAGGACCCCACGCACGCCTGGCTTGGACTGAAGGGAGAGGCGCTGGCGAAGAAGAACGAGGAGTTCGCGAAGGAGCTGGAACCGGAACTCCATCGCATCTGGGACGTGGTCACCTCGGTCATCGGGGCCAAGACCATCGACGAGGTCTCCACGAGCGAGGGGCGCGAGGCGCTCAAGGAGGAGCTGAAGGAAGCCCTGAACCACGTGCTCCACGACCACAAGGTGGAGCGGGTCTACTTCGACACGTTCGTGACTCAGTAGGCAAGGAGGCGGGCGATGGGCAGCCCCAAACACGTTGTCGCGCAGCTCCTCTCGGAAACGCAGGCCGAAACGCTGGCGCAGGCGGGGCGCGCCCTTTGGGATGTCGCGGCTTCGACCCTCCATACGGTCTTCGGCGAACCGGTGCGCCTCGAGTCGGCCGACGGCCTCCTCCTCATGCCCGAGGAGGCGGCGGGACGGCTACCAGCGCGTCACCTCGTGGTTCAGCTCGAAATCTCGAC
Organism: bacterium HR29; assembly: GCA_002898215.1. Taxonomy (GTDB): domain Bacteria; phylum Chloroflexota; class Dehalococcoidia; order Tepidiformales; family Tepidiformaceae; genus HRBIN29. Next base: position 1,478,089 of record BEIF01000001.1, read on the forward strand.
GTCCTCGGAGCAAGCAGCCGGCTGCTACCTCTTCCTCGAAACCGACGGCGCGGCCCGCGCCCTGGGTTCAGAGGCCGACGACCCCGACGACCAGGAACAGCAGACCATCGTCGTCGCCTCGACGATCCTCGGCCAGGTGCTCCAGGCGCTGAACGCGAAGGTGCTGGGCCCCACTCCGGCCGGTCTGGTCGCCGCGCTGGACGACGTCGTGGCGAACACGGGGGCGGCGCTCCTCTCGGAAGTCGAAGACCCCGGGCTCTGGCTCACGCTCACCCTTGCCCGCCAGCGGCCGCTCACAGCCTACCTGTTCATTCCGGGCACAGCGCTGGACATCGTGGCCAACGGCTGGGGAACCGTCAGGGCAGCGAGCGACGCGTCGGGGGCGGCAGCAGCGTTCTCCGTGAGCCAGCAGGAGATCGACGAGGCCGAGCTGATCGAGGAGTCGAGGCAGCCCTCGCCTCCGCCGAAGGAGCCGACGCCGATCTCCAGCGCCGTGGCCCAGAAGGCGCAGTTCGCCCCCTTGGCACCGCCTCCGGCGACGCAGCAGCGCCAGCCCCTCGACCTCATCGCCGACCTCCAGCTGGAGGTGACCGTGGAACTCGGGCGCACCTCCATGACGGTGGCAGAGGTCCTCGGGCTTGGCCCGGGTTCGATCATCGAGCTGGAGCGCATCGCTGGTGAGCCCGTCGACATCCTCGTCAACGACCGACTCATCGCCCGAGGCGAGGTGGTGGTCGTCGATGAGAACTTCGGCGTCCGCATCGTCGAGGTCGTGAAGAAGGGCGGCGAGCGGGCTCTGGAGGAGGCGAGCTGATGGAGGAGCGGCATCGTCGCCGGCTGGCGTGGATCGCGGGCGCCACCGTTCTGTTGCTGCTCCTGCTCGTCGCCGTGACGACCATCGTGCCGAGCGGCTCCGAGGAGGCGCCGCTGGCTGTCACGCCGCCCACCATCACAGCCGCCGGTGCGCCCTCCGAGCCAGGCGAGGCGTCATCCGGGGGGTTCTCGTTCGGTCTGGGCGATGCTCTTTCGCTCGCCTGGCGCCTCGGGCTCGTCGCTGCCGTGCTCGGCGGCGCGGTTGTCGGCCTCCGGTGGTGGGGGCGCCGGCTTTCGTCGCCGGCGAGCCAGACAGGGTCGCTGCGCATTACCGACACGTTGGCCTTGGGCAGCGGCCGCACCCTGCACCTCCTCGAGGCCGGCGAGCGGGTGTTTCTCATCGCGGCCACGCCCCAGCAGATCAACCTCATCGCCGAGCTCGACCGCGCGCCCGCGACGGCCGCCCTCACGAACGGGGGCGTGTCCGAGGCCGTGCCTGCATTTGCCCGTGCGCTCCGTGTCGCACTTGGCGCCCGGAGCTCCCGAGACGATGGTGCCCTGGAGGTGCGGGCATGATGAGACGGCAGTGGCGGCTCGCGGTGCTCGCGACGCTGCTGCCGCTCGCGGCATCGGCGTGCGCGACGGACCCGAATGCAGCTCCCGCTCAGCCCGTTCCCGCCGACGATCCGCAGCTCGTGGGGACGGCTATCCAGATTCTGCTCCTGCTCACCGTCCTCTCGCTCGCACCGGCCATCCTCGTGATGGTGACCTCCTTCACGCGCATCATCGTCGTGCTCTCCCTGGTGCGGAGCGCCATCGGGGTCCCGCAGCTCCCGCCGAACCAGGTGCTCATCGGCCTGGCGCTCTTCCTGACGGCCTTCGTCATGGCGCCCGTCTTCCGCGAGGTGAACGACGATGCCCTGCAGCCGTACCTGGCGGGCACCATCGGGCAGGAGGAGGCCCTGCGGCGAGCCGAGGCTCCCCTCCGGGCATTCATGCTGAAGCAAACGCGGGAGTCGGACCTGGCGATGCTCATGAAGGTGGCGGGCCAGCCGAAGCCGGAGAACGCCGACGACATCCCGACGTACGTCCTCATCCCAGCCTTCACCCTTTCCGAGCTGAAGACAGCCTTTCAGATGGGCTTCGTGATGTTCGTGCCCTTCCTGGTCATCGATTTAGTCGTTTCATCGGCGCTACTAAGCATGGGCATGATGATGCTCCCGCCCGTAGTGATCTCGTTGCCGTTCAAGCTCCTGTTGTTCGTGCTCGTCGACGGCTGGTCGCTCATCGTTGGCTCCGTTGTGGGGAGCTTCTTCTAGGAGTGCTCGAATATGAACGAATCCGTCGTGCTTGCCTTAGCAAAGGAGACGCTCTGGATCACGTTCCTCGTGGGGGCGCCGCTCCTGGGAATCACGATGCTGATCGGCATCGTCATCAGCATCTTCCAGGCTGTGACGCAAATCAACGAGATGACCCTCTCGTTCGTTCCGAAGATCGTCGGCGTCTTCATCGCCCTAATCATCTTCGGACCGTGGATGCTGGAAACGATCGTGTCGTTCACCGCGACGCTCTTCGGCAACTTGTCCATGTACGGGAGGTAGCACGTGCCGGGGCTCACCTTCACACCGGAGACGGGTTGGGCGCTGGCGCTGCTGTTCATCCGGACAGGCGGGCTGGCGGTCACGGCTCCCGTCCTCAGCCACCGAGCGATTCCGCCGTTGGCGAAAATCGGCCTGGCCGCCGCATTGGCGGTCGCGATGCTCCCCTCAGCGCAGGCAGAGGGCTTGGTGGCGCCCGTCTCCCTCGGCAGTGTGGTCGAAGGCGTGCTCCGCGAGACGCTCTTCGGCCTGCTGCTGGGGTTGGCGATGAACTTAGTATTCGTCGCCCTCCACATGGGTTCTCGGCTCGCGGGCGTGCAGGTCGGCTTCAGCATCGGCGGGGTGCTCGACCCGGTGACGGGGAACGACTCTGCCGCGCTCGACCAGTTCTACTCCGTGCTGGCAGTCCTCATCTTCTTCGCAGTTTCGGGCCATCTGGTGGTGGTCGCGACGCTCGCCGAGACCGTTCGCGCCGTTCCCCCCGGCACGTTCGACCCTTTCGGTCTGAGCGCGGCCGCGGCCGCGAGCTTCGGGGCGGGGTTAGTGGTCACTGCCGTGCGCATCGCGATGCCGGTCGTGGCTGCCCTCCTCCTCGTCGACGTCGGACTGGGAATCGCCGCCCGAACGGTGCCCCAGATGCAGGTCCTACTGGTAGGGCTGCCGGTGAAGGTCGGTGTGGGCCTGCTCGTTCTCGGAGCGGCGATGCCCGTTACGACGTACCTGATGCGGGGGGTCATCGAAGGGCCGCTGGCCGGCGCCAGCCTGCGGTTACTGGGGGTGCAGTGACATGGCCGGAGAGCGCACCGAGGCACCAACGCCCAGGCGGCTGCGCGATGCCCGCCGGCGGGGCGACGTGGCGAAGAGCCAGGAGGTCGCCTCGGTGGGCGTGCTGCTCATCGCCGCCCTCGCCCTGCGCTTCCTCGGCGGAACGATGGCCGGCGAGCTGGGGGCGGTCATGAGGGAGTGGTTCGCCCGCGAGCCAGCGGCCCTCACGCTCGATTCGGCCGCTGGGATGGGGCGGGCCGCGGGTCTGGAAACGATGCGCATCCTCGCGCCGCTGCTGGGCCTCCTGTTGGTGGGCGGCGTGACCGGTCACGTGGTCCAGAGCGGCTTCCTCGTCACGGGCGCGAAGCTCCGGCCCCGCCTCTCAGCCATCGACCCGGTCAAAGGCACCCGCCGTCTCCTCTCGCTCGACGCCCTGGTCAACCTCGGAAAATCGGTCCTGAAGCTCGCCATCGTCGCCGGCGTGGTGGCCCTCACACTTCGGTCACGGGCCGACGACGTCATCGCCCTGGGAGCGCTGCCGGTGGGCGCGGCCGCCGCGCGGGTAGCGGAGCTCATTTTCGACGTGCTGATTCGGGCAACGCTGGCGCTGTTCGTGCTCACGGTGGCCGACTACGCCTGGCAGTGGTGGATGCACCGGCGAGCGCTCCGCATGTCGAAGCAGGACATCCGGGAGGAGCTGAAGGAAACGGAGGGGAATCCGGAGATCAAGGCCGCCTTCCGTCGGCGGCGGCATCAACTGCTGAACCGCATGATCGCCGCGGTCCCGAAGGCCGACGTGGTCGTGACGAACCCCGTCCACTACGCCGTCGCGCTGAAGTACGACCCCATTTCGATGCAGGCGCCCGTGGTCGTCGCGAAGGGCGAGCGGCTGCTGGCCCAGCGGATCAAGGAAGTCGCACGCAAGGCAGGCGTGCCGGTGGTCGAAGAGCCCGCGCTGGCCCGTGCGCTCTTCAAAGCGGTGCCGGTCGGAAAGCCGATCCCCGTGTCCCTCTACCGGGCGGTGGCTGAAGTTCTGGCGTGGGTCTACGCCGTGCGCGAGCGGGCCGCGAACCGGTGGCGACCGGCAGGGGAGGCTGCGCGATGACGGCGAGCGTGCGACCCGCGAGCCCAACGCCGTGGATGCGAGCCCTCGGTCAGACGGACGTCCTCCTCGCCGTGGGAGTCGTGCTGGTCATCGGGATGATGGTCATCCCCCTCCCGACGGCGCTCGTCGACTTGTTGCTGACCATCAACCTGGCGGCCTCGGTGCTCATCCTGCTGGTGGCGATGTACACCGAAGACCCCCTGCGGTTTTCGGTCTTCCCGTCACTCCTGCTCATCACGACGCTCTACCGGCTGGCACTCAACGTCTCGACGTCGAGGCTCATCCTGCTCCACGCCGACGCGGGCCATGTGGTCGACGCGTTCGGCGGCTTCGTCGTCGGCGGGAACCTCGTCGTCGGCCTGGTGGTGTTCGTGATCCTCGTTGTCATCCAGTTCGTCGTGATCACGAACGGCGCCGGGCGCGTGGCCGAGGTGGCAGCGCGCTTCACGCTCGATGCCATGCCAGGCAAGCAGATGGCCATCGATGCCGACCTGAACGCGGGGCTCATCGACGAGGCTGAAGCACGCCGGCGGCGCCAGGCCGTGGCGGAAGAGGCCGACTTCTACGGGGCCATGGACGGCGCCAGCAAGTTCGTCAAGGGCGACGCCATCGCCGCCGTGGTGATCATCCTGGTGAACATCGTCGGGGGGCTGGGCATCGGTGTGCTGCAGCAGGGAATGGGGCTCTCCGAAGCGCTCCAGCGGTACGCGAGGCTCACGGTGGGCGACGGCCTCGTCTCGCAGCTCCCGGCGCTCCTCCTCAGCACGGCGGCAGGCATCGTCGTCACACGCGCTTCCGGCGATACCCACCTCGGAGCGCAAATCGGCCGACAGCTCACCCAGCATGCCAGGCCGCTCTTCATCGCGGGAGCGATGCTGGCCTTCTTCGGGGTGCTCCCCGGGCTTCCCACGCTCCCCTTCCTGACCGTCGCCGGCTTGGCCGTCGCAGGCGGCTGGGTCGTTCGGCGCCAGCAGGAGGCAGAGGCGCGCGCAGCGATGGCGCCGCTGAGCGAGCCGCCGAGGGCGGAGCCGGTGGGGCCCCAACAGGTCATCCAGATGATGACCATCGAGCCCCTGGAGATCGAAGTAGGCTACGGGCTCATCCCCATCGTCGACGAGCAGGCGGGCGGCGGGCTCCTGCGCCGCATCGGGGCGATCCGCCAGCAGCTGGCGCTCGAAATGGGCTTCGTGCTCCCCACGGTGCGCGTCCGCGACAACCTGCAGCTCCCGCCCAACCAGTACGTCGTGAAGCTCCGCGGCGTCGAAATCGCCCGAGCGAACCTCATGCCAGGGCATTATTTGGCGATGGACCCCGGCACTGCCGAGGGCGACGTGCCGGGCTTCGAAACGGTGGAGCCGGCGTTCGGGCTGCCGGCGAAGTGGATTGCCCCCGCTCAGAAGGAGCGGGCCGAGCTTCTCGGCTTCACGGTCGTCGATGCGGAATCGGTTCTGGCGACGCATCTGACGGAGCTCGCCAAGCGTTTCGCACCGGACCTGCTGAGCCGTCAGGACACGCAGAACCTGCTGGAGAACCTCCGCAAGGAGTACCCCGCCCTCGTCGATGACCTCGTCCCCAACACCCTCACCGTCGGCGAGGTCCAGGAGGTGCTCCAGAACCTGCTCGCCGAGCGCGTGTCGATCCGCGACCTCGTGACGATCTGCGAGGCCTTGGCGACGCACGGTCGAACCACCCGTGACCCCGACCTGCTTACGGAGTACTGCCGGGCGGCGCTCGCCCGGCAGATCACCCGGCAATACGCGGACGAGAACCTCGTCCTGCGGGTCATCACCATCGCCGGCCCCACCGAGGAGGCCCTGGCGAACGCCGTGCAGCACACGGAGTACGGGAATACGCTCGCACTCCCGCCGTGGGAGGCGCAGCAGCTCATCGGAGCGGTGGCCGCGCAGGTGGAGCGAGCTGCCGCGATGGGATACGAGCCGGTGATCCTCTGCTCGTCGCGAATCCGCATCGCCCTGCGGCGCTTGCTGCAGCGACGCCTGCCCAATGTCGCCGTCATCTCGTACGCCGAAGTGGCGCCGAACGCGACGGTGGAGGCCATCGGGAGCGTGGAGGTGAACCTTGGAAGCCAAGCGATTCATCGGGAGTGACTTGACGAGGCTCTTCGCCCGCGTGGAGCGGGAGCTCGGGCCGGACGCCGTAATCGTGCGAACGCGGACGCTGCTGCGGGAGGGCGGGCCACCCCTCATCGAAGTCGTCGCAGCCCCCGGCCCCGGAGACGCCGACCTCGAGCTCGCGGCCGCTGTCACGGACTCGATCATCCAGCGGGTGACGGCCATCGACCCCGGGCTCACCGTCGGCGAGCTCGAAGACATCATCGCCCGGGAATCGGCAGCACTTGCGGGCGAGGAGCAACCCGTCGAGGCAGAGCCGCCGAGAGACGAGCCGGGGTCGGGCGAGGGAACGCCGCTGCCCTTCCCTCTCGAGCTGCGGGCGGTCGACCCCGAGCCGCCACTGGCTGCGCAACTCCGCGCAGCCGGGTTGAGCGAAGCCGCCATCGAGACCGTTCGCCGCCTCGCCGAGGGAGCGTGCGACGCCGAAGAGGCCGTCGCCCGCGCGCTGGCCTCCCTCGAGGCGCGCTTCCCCGTCGAGCACGAGACGGCGGTCCTGACCATCGTCGGCGGGCCCGGTTCGGGCCGAACCACGGCGCTCGTACGGCTAGCCCTGGATTGCATCGACGCCGGACGCCCGGCCGTGCTCGCGTCGGCCGACCGAGAACGGGCAGGGGCGCTCGCGCAGCTCCGGGCATACGGCGATGCCCTCGGAATCGCTGTCATCGATTGCCGCGACGGGCGTACGCTGGCGAAGGCCATGAGCCGGGCGCGGCCGGGCACCTGCTTCTTCGTGGATACTCCAGCGAGCGGGTGGCCCGAGGGACCCGTGGACGCTCCCCTCTACCGCTACCTCGCGATTCCCGCCCACTGGCAGGCCGAGGCGTTGGAAGCGCTCGTCGCGCCCCACGCCTCCCTGCCGCTAGCGGGAACCGTGATCACGTTCGCGGACGTCGCCACCGACCTGACACCGGCCCTTTCCCTGGCGCTCGCAGCCGGGGCCGGGATCGCCTTCCTATCCTCGGGTCGGGACATCGCGAGCGGGGTGACGGAGGCGGACCCCGCGACCTTGGCATCGGGGATTCGGCGGAACGGGAGCAGGGAGAGAACCGATGGCCGCCTTGCCGCCACCGCGTGAGGATCGCCTCAGAAAGCTCGGCATCGTCCCCGGGATGACGATCCGCATCGCATACCTCGCCGGGGAATCGATTGAGGAGTGCGTCACGTTGGTGGAAGAAGTCACGGCCGAGCGCATCGGGGTCGCGGTCCCCATCGTGAAGCTCCGGGAGCGTCCGCTGCCGCGGGGAGCGGCGCTGTGGGCCACCTATATGCACCGAGGGCGCCAGTGGCGCTTCGTCACCAAGGTGGTGGGGAGGAGCGAGGACGGCTCCCTGGAGTACCTCGGCACCCCAGCGGAAGTGGAGAGTTGCGACCGTCGGCAGTTCTTCCGCCTGCCCACGGCGCTCCACCCGCGCAGCGTCTACCGTCTCGTGATGGACGGAGGACCGGAATCCCTAACCAGCGAGCGCCCAGCGGTAATCGACTGCATGGTAGTCGACCTGAGCGAGGGAGGGTGCTGCCTGAGCACGCGCGACCCCTCGGTCCACGTCGGGGAACGGCTCGGCATCGACCTGGAGCTACCCCACGTCGGGCAGGTGTTGGCGCGGATGCGGGTGGTGGGCATCGAGGAGCCCACGCGCGACCGACGGAACCGGCGCATCCATTGCCAGTTCACCGAAATCAGCCTCGCCAACCGTGACCGCATCGCGAAGTACATCATCCGCCGTCAGCTCGAAATGCGCCGGAGGGGGCAGCTGTGAGGCCGCTTCCGCCGCTCACGCTCGCCCGTTGGGGGATTTACGGCGCCGCGGGGCTCGCGGCTCTCAGCGCCTGGCTCGGACTGCAAGCGGGCGGGACGCTCGATTATGTCGTGCTCCGTAGCGCCCTCGTGTTCGTGGTGTTCGCCGCTATCGCCTTCGCCGGCGACGCGCTCCTTTCGAGCCAAGGGCCGCGTCCGAACAAGGAGGAGCGGCGGCAGGATTCTCCGAGAACCCGAGGTGAGGCCGAATGAGCGACGCCCGCGCTGCCGCTGCTCGCTTGTCCATGAGCGACCGCGAGGCTGCCATCCGGCAGTATGCGCCCCTGGTGAAGTACGTGGTGGGCCGGTTGGCCATCGGCCTGCCGTCGATTCTCGACTACGAGGACATCCTCAGCTACGGGACCATCGGCCTCATCGAGGCACTCGACCGGTACGACGGTTCGAAAGGCGTCAAGTTCGAGACGTACGCGATCGCGCGCATCCGGGGCGCCATCATCGACGCGCTCCGCTCCCTCGACCGCCTGCCGCGGTCGGTCCGCCAGAAGGCGAAGCGGCTCGACCAGGCGACCTCCCAGCTCATGCTCGAGCTGGGGAGGGAGCCGACGGACGAAGAGGTGGCCCAGGCGCTAGGGATCACGCTCGAGCAGTACCAGCAGATGCTCATCGATACGAGCTGGGTCACCGTCTCGCTCGACGGGTTGCTCGACCGGGACGAACAGAGCGACACCGGCATGACCGACCTCCCGGCGGACCCGAATCAAGAGGATTTCACCCTTGCCATCGAGCGGCGGCAGCTCCTGGAGGCGCTGGCGAGGGCGATCCGCTCCCTGCCCGAACGGGAAGCCCTCATCCTCAGCCTGTACTACAAGGACGAGATGACGATGCGGGAGATCGCCGAAATCCTCGAGATTTCGGAGTCGCGGGTGTGCCAGCTCCACGCCCGGGCGCTCAGTCGATTGCGAGCGTGGCTGGCGCGGGAACAGGAGGGGTAGCCATGACCGACGCCGTCGCACTGCTTGCCCTGTCACAGCTCGTCTGCCTCGGCGGGCTCGGGTACCTCTACCTGCGGCTCCAGGAGCTTCGCAAGGCGCTGGCGAGAGCGAACCGCGGCCTGAACCGACCGATTCCGGAACATCCGACCGCTCGGGCAGCAACGCGGGCGTACTCCCAGGCGCAGCCGGTGGTCAGGAGCCGCACCGAGCTCGCTGCGCTTGCGGCTCGGCTGCGCGACGGGAGGACCGACATCGCCTCTCTGGCGCGGCAGCTGAACCGGAGCGAGGAGGAGATCCGCCTCCTTCTCCGCAGCCGAGGGGTGACATCATGAGAGGCGTCCTCGCCGCGGCGGCCGTAGCGGTGACACTGCTGGCAACGTTGGCTTCCCCGCTCCGGGGGGTCGCGAACGGCGTCCCCCAGCTCGTGAAGCTGACGTACTTGGAGGGCGTTTCGAACTGGGGCCCGCGCGATGCGGAGGGCGTCCTCGAATTCAGCTTCGCCGAGGCCTACGCGCGCGTCGACGTGAAGCGGCTGCCGCCGGCCGAAGGGTATACCTACGAAGGGTGGATGGTGGCTCCGGACGGGAGCGCATACTTGGTGGGTACGATCCCTGTCGGCGCCGACGGCATCGGCACGCTCGACACGAAGCTCCAGGGCCTCACACGGTACGATTACGACCTTTTCGTCGTGGCGGCCCGCGGACCCGGCGACCAACCAGGTCAACTACCCGCTGCGCGGTCGATAGCGGGCCGGTTCACGGTCATCGCCGATTCGACCGACGGCCGCTTCCCCGGCGACGTCCGGCCGGGAACCCTCCCCGATACGGGCGAGGCGCCGGCCGGCCTTCCGTGGGGTCGAATCATCATGACCGCCGGTGTGGTGCTCGGCACGGCCGTGGTCGCCGCTGCCGCCGTGCGCCGCCGATTGCGAGGTGGAGCATGATCAAAGGGCTCTATTCCGCCTACACATCGATGGAAGCGGCCTGGCGCTACCAGGAGATCCTCAGCGATAACATCGCTAACGCGACGACCGTCGGCTTCAAGCGGGAGGTCGCCGCAGCCCAAGCATTCCCGAGCGTCCTCGTGGTCCAGCAGGAACCGGTGCCTGCGCCCCTTCCCGCACGGATTCAGCAGGTCATCGGCCAGGTGGGGACGGGACGCTTCCTCGCCGAATTCCAGACCGACTTCTCCGCCGGGCCGTGGAAGCAGACGGGCGAGGAGCTCGACTTCGCGCTCGAAGAGGGCTTCTTCGTCGTCCAATCGCCAGCAGGGGAACGCTTCTACACCCGGGATGGCCGCTTCGGCCGCGATGCGAGCGGAACCCTGGTGACGAGTGCCGGCTACTACGTTCTGGGGAGCGACGGCCAGCCGATCGTCCTGCCCACGGAGCGTGTCACCGTGGCCGAGGATGGGACGGTCCGGGCCGGTGACATGGTCATCGGCCAGCTGATGGTCGTCGACTTCGCACCGGGGGAACTCCGACGCGCAGGGCCGGCGTACTTCACCGCCGAGGGCCTCGGAACGCCGGTCGGCAGAGGCGTGCACCAAGGGTACCTGGAGCTATCCAACGCCCAGCTCACGGAGGAGTTGACGACGCTGTTGGCCGTCCACCGCGCATACCAGGCGAGCCAGACGGTGTTGGCGACGATCGATGCCACGCTGGAGCGCGCGGCCGGCGAGCTGGGACGGTTCGGAGGGTAAGGGATGACGACGATTCTCGCCGCCGCGGCCAGCGGGATGCTCCATCAGCAAATCGCCATCGACTCGATCGCTCACAACGTGGCCAACGCGAACACCGAGGGCTTCAAGCGCGTCCGCCCGTTGGCCCAAGGGCAGCCGCTAACGGGGGAAGCCGCGCAGGCGAAGCTCGGGGTGGCGCTCACCACCCTCGACCGGATCTTCGCCCCGGGGCCACTGCGCGCCGCCGACCACGCCCTGGCCTTCGCCATTCTCGACGACGCCTTCCTCACGGTGCGCCTGCCCGACGGCTCCACGGCGTATGCGCGGGCGGGGCTGTTGCAAGCCGACGGGGCGGGGAATATCGTCACGGCGCAGGGGTACCTCCTCGACCCGCCGGTCGTCTTGCCGGAAGGGGCAACCGGCCCCCACATCGATAGCCGAGGCGTCATCACGGCAACAGGGGCGGACGGGACGCCGATTGAGGTCGGGCGGATCGTCCTCGCGCGCTTCCCCAACCCGCAGGGGCTTGTGTCCCTGGGCGAGGGGCTCTTTGCACCAAGCGCGAACAGCGGCGAGCCGATGCTGGGCGCACCCGGAGAAGCGGGATTCGCAGCCATCGCTCCCGGCATGGTCGAGGCTTCCAATGTCGACCTTGCTGAGGAGCTGACGACGCTGCTCATCGCCCAGCGGGCATACAGCGCAAGTGCGCGGGCGTTTCGCGTCGGCGACGACATGCTCGCCATTGCGACGAAGCTGACCGGATAGGAGGGCAGCCGTGAGCCGAATCGACGGGCTGCAGCCAGGTGGGCTGGAACGAACCCTCGGTGGCAGGAGCGTGAGCGAAACGTCCGGGGTCACGGGCGAGGGCCGCGCGGCGCCGAGCCGCGCGGACGGGGCGGACCGCGCCGTCCTTTCGCTGCGGGGCCGGCTCCTCGCCGCCGCCATGGAGTCGGTTCGGGCCGCACCGGAAGTGCGCAGCGAACGGGTGGCCGCTCTCAAGGCGGCCATTGCCGAGGGGAGGTACGACATCGACGCGGAAAGCATCGCCCGGCGGCTCCTCGCCGACGGGCTCGGAGAACTCGCCGGATGACCACCGGACAACCCGACCCGGAGGCGCTCGCCACCGCATTGGAACGGCTGAACGCCGCATCGCGGGAGCTGGAGACGGCGCTGTTGCGTTCCGACTTCGAGGCAATCGAACGAGCCACCCGCGCCATGGAAGTAGCGGCGTCGACCCTCGAGCCATGGCTCCACGGGCATGGGCCCCTGGATGTTTCGTCAGCGGCAGCCGATACCCAGGGCATGCAGGAGGCGTACCGACGCGTCGAGGGACTCGTGCGGGAGCTGCGCGAACGGCAGGAGCGGAACGCATTCCTGGTCCTCGCAGCGCTGAAGCTGCGCCAGCAGTGGCGAAACCTGCTGGCCGCCATGACCCCCGCGACCTATGGACCGACAGGAGAGCCCGAGATGAGGCCGGGCCGGCGCGTCATCTCCCGCAGGGCGTAGGAGGAAGTCATGGCGCTCTCCATCGGCCTCGATACGGCGGTCAAGGCCCTCCGAGCGCACCAGTTGGCGGTGGATGTGGCCGCTCACAACATCGCCAACGCCCATTCGCCCGGCTTCTCCCGGCAGCGGGTCCTCCTGCGGCCCGTCGGTATCGACGGGAGCGACCACTGGACGCGAGACGCCTTCCTCGGCCGGCCCGGGTACGGCGTCGATGCGAGCGAGGTGCGCCGGGTGCGCGACCTCTTCCTCGATTTCCAGGTGCGGCAAACGATCGGAAGCCGGGCGCAGTACGCCGCGCTGGCGAACGCGCTGGGGACGGCCGAGCTCGCCTTCGATGACCCGAGCGACCTCGGCCTCAGCTCCGCGCTGGCGTCCTTCTGGAACGCGTGGCACGACGTCGTGAACGAGCCGGAGAGCAAGGCGGCACGCACCGCCCTTGTCCACAGCGCCGAAACGCTCGCCTCGCGCATCCGCCGCGCGTGGGACGACCTCGACGCGCTGCGGAAGGACCTGAACCAGCAGGTGACGCTCGCGGCCCAGGACATCAACGCGAAGGCTGAGGAGATCGCCCGCCTGAACCTGCAGATCAAGCAGGTCGAGCTCAACGGGGACAGCGCGAACGACCTTCGAGACCGGCGCGACCTGCTCCTCGACGAGCTGGCGGAGATCGCGCAGATCAGCTACGCCGAGCAGGGCGACTCGACCGTCGTGGTGTACCTCGGCAACCACGAGCTCGTGGTGGGAACCGAGTTCCGACGTGTGCAGGCAGTCCCCGATGCCGGCAACCCGGGGATGGCCAAGCTCGTGTTCGCCGCCGACGGCGAGGACCTCGCGACGGCCTCCGGGAGGTTGCGCGGGCTGCTCGATGCCCGCGACCAGGCCCTCCCCGACCTGATTGCGAAGCTCGACACGCTCGCGAGCGCGCTGCGCACCGAGGTCAACGCCCTTCACCAGACGGGGTACGGGCTCGACGGCTCCACGGGGCTTGACTTCTTCACGGGTACCGGTGCACGCGACATCGCCGTGAACGGCACGCTCCTGGCCGACCCTCGGAAGGTTGCGGCCTCGGCGTCGGGCGCAGCCGGCGACGCTGCGATCGCCCTCCAGATTGCCAATCTGCAACGCAGCGCGGTCGCCAGCTTGGGAAACGTAAGCTTCGACGACTTCTACGCGAGCTTGGTGACCGTGCTCGGCGCGGACACCGCCCGAGCGGAAGGGCTCGCCCAGTCGTCCGAGCGGCTCGTGAGCCACCTCGAGGCCATGCGCCAGTCGGTCTCGGGGGTGAACATCGACGAAGAGGTGACGAACCTCGCCGCTTCCCAGCGCGCGTACGAGGCTGCGGCGCGGGTGATCACGGCCATCGACGAGATGCTCGACGTGCTCATCAACCGGACCGGTATCACCGGGAGGTAGCGGGCCATGCGCGTCACGGAGTCGATGCGGCTGACGAACCACCAGCGCTACCTGAACGAGATCGCCACGAAACTCGACGAGACCCAGCGCCAGCTGGCGAACGGCCGGAAGATCGAGCGGGCGAGCGACGACCCCACGGCGGCGGCCGTCGCGCTGCACTATCGGCGTGGCATCGCGTACGAAGCCCAGATGCGCCGCAACATCGAAAGCGGCATCGCCTTCATGAACGTCACCGAAGCTGCGCTAGCGGGAGCGACGGAGACGCTGCAGCGCATCCGGGAACTGACGGTGCAGGCCGCGAGCGACACGCTTTCGCCCGTCGACCGGGAGACCATCGCGCGCGAGGTCGACCAGCTCATCCGGCATCTGGTCCAGATCGCCAACACCGAATTCGGAGACGCCTACATCTTCTCGGGGACGGCCACCGATACGCCCGCCTACGCCGTCACCGGCGACCCGCCAACCGCCATCACCTACCAGGGCGACACGGGGCTCCGCATCCGCCAGATCTCGCGCGAGGCACAGGCCCCGGTGAACCTGGTGGGTTCGCAGGTGTTCGGGTCGACCTTCGACGACCTCATCGCCCTCCGCGACGCCCTCAGCAGCGGCGCGCCGGCGTCGGCCATCGAGCCGTACCTATCGGCGATCGACGCGTCCCTCGACCGCGTCCTTTCGGCGCGGGCCGAACTGGGTGCGCGCATCAACAGGTTCGAGGCAGCGCTCCAGCAATCGGAGACCACCGACCTGAACCTGCAGCAATTGCGGAGCGAGGTCGAGGACGTCGACCTGGCGCAGGCGATCGTGAGGCTGAGCAGCGAAGAGGTGGCGCTGCAAGCGGCGCTGGGGGCCATCGGCCGCGCCGCGAGCCTGACGCTCCTGGACCACCTCCGGTAGGACCTGCGAGCCGGATGCCGGCACGCCGCGCACAGGGGCCCCGCTCCCGTGCGGAAGTGGGTGGGGCGTTCACCGTCCGTTCCCCTAGGTTTCGCCGGGCAGACCCTTAGGGGACGCGCGGGGTTCCGATAACCATGGCGAATCGCTCCCTGGGTGGGGCGAAACCGAAGATTCCCGACGACAGGGGAAGGAGAAGATGGGACTGCAGATTGCGACCAACGTGGCTGCCATCAACGCGCAGCGCAACCTCTCCCTCACCGGCCTCCGCATGGGCAAGGTGATGGAAAAACTCTCCTCCGGCTACCGCATCAACCGCGCCGCAGACGACGCCGCAGGTCTCGGCATCTCCGAAAAGATGCGCGCCCAAATCCGCGGCAACCAACAGGCCGTCCGCAACGCCCAGGACGGCATCTCCATGCTCCAAACCGCTGAAGGCGCACTCGACGAAGTCCACGCCATCCTCCAGCGCATGCGCGAACTCGCCGTCCAAGCCGCCAACGGCACCTACGCCGAAAACGGCGCCGAACGCACCTCCATCGGCCAGGAAATCCTCCAGCTCAAAAACGAAATCGACCGCATCGCCACCGCCACCAAGTTCAACGGCCAAAACCTCCTCACTGGCACCCTCGCCGGCACCCTCAGCGCCTCCTCCGAACTCCTGGTCGGCATCCAGCTCAACACCACCGGCGGCGATGCCACCGTCACCGAAATCAACGTCCAGGGCGCCCGCGCCGGCAGCTACACCCTCACCGGCTCCGGCACCTCCCTCACCCTCACCCACGACACCCTCGGCGTCTCCCAAACCATCACCGTCAACGCCATCGCCCCGAACTCCTCCACAACCCTCAACTTCGCCAACCTCGGCGTCTCCATCAAACTCGTCTCCGATAACGGCAAATCCGCCGCCGGCCTCGTCACCGACATCACCGCCACCGCCAACAACCAGTTCACCGTCACCGGCTCCGGCTCTGCCCAGCTCCAGGTCGGCGCCAACCAGGGCGACAACCTCTCCATCAGCTTCGGCAACATGCAGACCACCCAGCTCGGGGCGTCGACGAGCCTGAACGCGCTCATCACCGACGACCAGAACGTCTCCACCATCGCCAAGGCGGAGACGCTCATCACCGAAATCGACGGCGCCATCGAAGACGTCAACCGCCAGCGCGGTGAGTTCGGCGCGGCGCAGAACCGCCTCGAGAGCGTCATCCGCAGCCTGGGCGTGGCGGTCGAGAACCTGAGCGCCGCCGAGAGCCGCATCCGCGACGCCGACATCGCCGAGCTCTCCAGCCAGCTCGTCAGCCAGCAGATCCTCCAGCAGGCGGGCATCTCCGTCCTGGCGCAGGCGAACCAGATGCCGCAGGCGGCCCTGGCACTCCTGAAGTAGCTCACCTCGCCGCGTGTCCTCCCTCCGCGGCCCCCGGGGCAGTACCTCGGGGGCCGCCCCGTGCTCTCCCCTAAGTCACTCCCCCGATTTTTCAGGGCAACGCTCAGGTCCACCCCCACAGGCGACGATACCCAGGGTGTCCACCGCCCCCGGGGCGTGCCTCGGCGGCGATGCAGTCACACCAGACGAAGGGAGGACACCACTCGAAGATGGGACTGCAGATTGCGACCAACGTGGCTGCCATCAACGCGCAGCGCAACCTCTCCCTCACCGGCCTCCGCATGGGCAAGGTGATGGAAAAACTCTCCTCCGGCTACCGCATCAACCGCGCCGCAGACGACGCCGCAGGTCTCGGCATCTCCGAAAAGATGCGCGCCCAAATCCGCGGCAACCAACAGGCCGTCCGCAACGCCCAGGACGGCATCTCCATGCTCCAAACCGCTGAAGGCGCACTCGACGAAGTCCACGCCATCCTCCAGCGCATGCGCGAACTCGCCGTCCAAGCCGCCAACGGCACCTACGCCGAAAACGGCGCCGAACGCACCTCCATCGGCCAGGAAATCCTCCAGCTCAAAAACGAAATCGACCGCATCGCCACCGCCACCAAGTTCAACGGCCAAAACCTCCTCACTGGCACCCTCGCCGGCACCCTCAGCGCCTCCTCCGAACTCCTGGTCGGCATCCAGCTCAACACCACCGGCGGCGATGCCACCGTCACCGAAATCAACGTCCAGGGCGCCCGCGCCGGCAGCTACACCCTCACCGGCTCCGGCACCTCCCTCACCCTCACCCACGACACCCTCGGCGTCTCCCAAACCATCACCGTCAACGCCATCGCCCCGAACTCCTCCACAACCCTCAACTTCGCCAACCTCGGCGTCTCCATCAAACTCGTCTCCGATAACGGCAAATCCGCCGCCGGCCTCGTCACCGACATCACCGCCACCGCCAACAACCAGTTCACCGTCACCGGCTCCGGCTCTGCCCAGCTCCAGGTCGGCGCCAACCAGGGCGACAACCTCTCCATCAGCTTCGGCAACATGCAGACCACCCAGCTCGGGGCGTCGACGAGCCTGAACGCGCTCATCACCGACGACCAGAACGTCTCCACCATCGCCAAGGCGGAGACGCTCATCACCGAAATCGACGGCGCCATCGAAGACGTCAACCGCCAGCGCGGTGAGTTCGGCGCGGCGCAGAACCGCCTCGAGAGCGTCATCCGCAGCCTGGGCGTGGCGGTCGAGAACCTGAGCGCCGCCGAGAGCCGCATCCGCGACGCCGACATCGCCGAGCTCTCCAGCCAGCTCGTCAGCCAGCAGATCCTCCAGCAGGCGGGCATCTCCGTCCTGGCGCAGGCGAACCAGGCGCCGCAGGCGGCCCTGGCGCTCCTCCAGCGGTAGGCCGCCCATCGCCGACCGGCGGGGCGGAGCCCTTCGCGGGCTCCGCCCCGCTCTCGTGCTCAAGAATCGGGCGCAAGAAGCCGACAACTAGGGAGACCACCCGAGGGAAGTGGAGCGATGGCCGACCTTACCCTGGGCCCGATCGAACGTGTGGCCATCCAGATGCACCCGGCCTCGCGCGAAGGACGCCGCGAACCGAGGTCGTGGCCTCGGCCGCAGCGCCCCCGGCAAGACGCCGTCGCGACGCTCCACGAGCTGCTGCCCGAGGCGGACCCCGAGCGATTCGAGGCCGTTCTCGAGTTCGACGGACCTCGATTCGTGGGGGTGGTCATCCGCGATCGCGCGAGCGGGGACGTGCTCGCCAGCCTCTCGCCCGAGGAGCTGGCCGCCCGCATCGAGCGCCCCGGTGTGCTGGTCGAGCGGAGGGGCTGAAGGATGACCGAACCCATTCGCATGGGCTCCATCTACGCCACCTTCGACACGGAAGCGCTCCTGGAGCGGATCCGCGAGGCGAAGATGCTGCAGGCGGAGCGCCTGGAGGCGAATCGCACCGCTGCCCTCTCACGACAGAAGGCGCTGGCCGATATCCGCACGAAGTTGGCCAACCTCCTCTCACGGGCCGAGGCCCTAGCGAGGCCGTTCTCGGCCCTGGTGAAGATGGCCCAAACCGAGAGCACGGCGCTTTCGGTCACCGTGGCACCCTCCGCCTCGACCGGGTCGTTCACGGTCGACGTCCTCAAGCTGGCGACGTCGACGAAAGTCACGGGAGCGGCGGTCAGCGCCGGCGTAAATTCCACCGCACCGATGGACCAAGCGAACTTCGGTCTCACGCCCACCTACGGCACGTTCACGATCGGCACGAGCGGCGGCGGAAGCGCCACCCTCACCATCGATTCGACGGACGTCGTGACGACAA
This sequence comes from bacterium HR29, assembly GCA_002898215.1. GTDB lineage: Bacteria > Chloroflexota > Dehalococcoidia > Tepidiformales > Tepidiformaceae > HRBIN29. The sequence continues at coordinate 1,496,443 of BEIF01000001.1, forward strand.
CCCCGCTCGCGAGCTCGAACTTCGCCGTCGCCGTCACCGCCGGCACCTTCACGATCGCAACCGAGTCGGGCGGGTCGGCCACCATCACCGTCGACCCGACGACGCAGTCCCTCGACGACGTGCTCGCGGCCATCAACGGGGCGGGAATCGGCGTGACCGCGCAGGTGGTGGCGGGAGCGAACGGAAAGTTGAACAGCATCCGGCTCACATCGACCCAGGGTGCCATCACGCTCGGCGCCGAGGGGGACACCTCGAATTTCCTCTCCGCCACGAACCTGCTGGGGTCGTCGGGCACCACGGTGCGCACCAGCACGCGCGGTGTGGCGGTGATGCAGTCCCTCCAGGAGACGATCGACCAGATCAACGCCGCCGGGGTGGGCATCACGGCCGCGCTCGTGAACGACGCCGAAGGCCGGCCGAACATCGTCCGGCTCACATCGAGCGCGGGGGACATCGTCCTCGGGAACGCGACCGACAGCTCCAACTTCCTGAACGCAGTGAAGCTGCTCGCTTCTCCGGGGACGACGACGCGGGAAAGCACCGGCAGCATTGGCCGCCTCGACCCGTCGAAACCGCTGGCGCAGGCTGCGCTGCTGGCCGGAGCACCGGCATCCGGCCCGCAATCGTTCACCATCAACGGCGTCACCATCACCTACGACGCCTCCATCGACTCGCTGAACGCGATCCTCGACCGCATCAACCGGAGCAATGCGGGCGTGACAGCCCGCTACGACGCCCTGACCGACCGAGTGGTGCTGGAGCAGCGCTCGACCGGCTCGATGCCCATCACCCTGGCGGACAACGGCAGCGGCGACCTCCTGGCGAAGCTGGGGCTCCTGAGCGGCACCCAAACGCTGGGCGAAAACGCCGAGTACCGAATCAACGGGGGACCGGTACAGTACTCGGCCTCGAACACCGCGGACGTTCTGCCGGGCATCTCGCTAACGTTCCAGGCGGTGACCGAACCTGGCTCGCCGGCCACGGTGCGTATCGTGCAACACCCGGACGCGGTCGTGGCCAGCGTGAAGGCGTTCGTCGACGCCTTCAATGCGGCCGTCTCGGCTATCGACCAGGCAACGAAGTCGGGCGAGAAGACGGACGAGCGGGGATTGCTGAGCGGCGACTGGACCCTCAGGCAGCTGAAGTCCTCGCTACGGGCGATGGTGACGGGCCCAGGGCTCAACCTCGAGGGCCCATTCCCGAACCTCGCCGCGATTGGACTGTCCTTCGGCGCGGCCGGCTCGGAGCTGGGCACGACGAACACGCTCCAGCTCGACGAGGCGAAGCTCCGCGCAGCCATCGAGCAGGACGCTGCGGGCGTGCAATCGCTGTTCAGCACCTGGAACCTGCAGGCGACCCTCCTGCCAGGAGGGACGGGGTCGATCACGGGGATTTCGGGCAGTTACAGCGGTTCGAAAGCGGGCCGGTATCACATCATCGACGACGGCGCCGGTACGCTCATCGCGACGTTCTACCCAGCCGACGGGTCGGCCCCTACGGAGACACGAGCCACCGTGGCCCCCGGCGGTTCGACGGCTACGCTCATCCCCGGCCTCACGGTCACGGTGAGCGACCCGCTCCAGAGCGGCGAACACACCATCCTCGTCCAGCCCACAGCGGCAAGCCCCATCCAGCAATTGAAGGCGTTCCTGGAGGGCCAGGCGCGGGCTGGAGGGACCCTTCAGGCACGGGAAGACGCCTACCGCCGGATCGCCGACGACATCGCGCGGCGGAAGGAGGCTGTCCAGGAGCGCATCGACCGGGAGATCGAACGGCTGCGTCAGAAGTTCATCGCCATGGACCAGGCGCTCGCCCGCTCGCAGCGTATCTTCGACGCCCTGACGCAGATGGCGAATCAGCTTCAGGCGAACACGCGCCCACGAAGGTAGCGCGAAAGAACGTCTCGATGCTGGGGAGGACATGACCGAATGAGCGCGACACCCTCGACCTATGCCGCCTACCGCACCACCACCATCGCCACGGCGGACCCGGTGACGCTGACAACCATGCTCTTCGACGGGGCCCTTAAGGCGATGCGGCGAGCACGGCTGCGTTACGAGGAGGGAAGACGAAAGGAGTTCCTCGACGAGCTCGAACGTGCATCGCTCATCGTGGGTGAGTTGCTCGCGACGCTCGACTACGAGCGGGGAGGCGAGCTGGCGAAGAACCTCTCCGCCATCTACGCCTACTGCTTGCGGCGGCTCACCGAGGCGACGTTGGGTGAGCTCGACAAGCTGGCCGAGGCGGAGAAGCATATCGGGCGCATCGCCGAGGCGTGGAAGCAAGCGGCCGCCGCCTACCGCGCGGGGCAGGTGGAAAGAAGCCACGCAGCATGACGCCTCGGCAAACGCTGGCATCAGCCTTGACATTGACCGACCAGGCGATCGCTGCCTTGGAGAGCGGCGAGGATGCTGCCGAGCGATGGGTGACCCGAGCTCTATCGGCTTGCGAAGCGGCGGCGTCGCTGCCCATGGATAGCTTGACGGGCACGGAAGAAGCGGCCGCCATTCGCGCCCTGGCGGAGCGGGTGCGGTGCCTCAGCGAGGCGCTCGGCGCAGCCACCCGCCAGGTCGGAACGGAGCTGGAGCGGCTGAAAGCCAGCCGGCGCGCCACCGAGTACGGCGCGTCAGCTCCGGCGGTCGGTGGCGAACGGGAAGCCTGATGCGGCGCCGTGCGGCGAGCCCTGCCGTTCCCTCGGCCGTCGCGCCCGTCTCCTGCCGCGGGCTCCGCGGGCGACGGTGACAGTCTCGGACCGTCGCGTAACCGAAGTGACGCTCAAACAGCTACGCAGATGGGCCGACACTTCCGGCGAAACCCTCATTCGAGAACGCGCTCAGGTACCGAACCCGTGCACCGTGCTCGCTCCCTTGCCTCGACGTTCGCCTTCTGGGGTCTCGTTGCAGCGGCGGCCGGATTTCTCGCCTGGGATGTGTCGGCGGCCCTCTTTCCAGCCGTCGAACACCGCACCGGCGGGATCCCTCTGACGGTCGCCGCGGTCGACCCGGGCGAGGAGGCGGGCCCGGAGGACCTCCCGGCGGTGCGCCCCCGCTTCACGGATGGCCGGCTTCCGACCCGTCTCGTGATCCCGAGCGTGGGCATCGATACGCAGGTCGAGGAAGTCGGCATCGTCCGCCTCGGCGGGGAGCCGCAGTGGGAGACTTCGTGGCGCGCAGCCGGACACCTCATCACCTCCGCGCTACCGGGCCAGCCGGGGAACGTCGTCTTCGCCGGGCACGTCTCCGTGGCCGACCCTCGGAACGTCGCCGTATTCGCCGAGCTCGACCGGGTGCAGCCAGGCGATGTCGTCGAGGTGCACGCGGGGGCGGCCGTTTACCGCTACCGCGTGACGGAGATGCTGGTCGTGAAACCGAACGAGATTTGGGTGCTGCGCTCGCAGCCGACGCCCACCATCACGCTCATCACCTGCACGAAGGACCTGCGCGCAAGGCTCGTCGTGCGAGGGGAGCTCGAATCGTGAGCCGTTTCGAAGGGCCGTTGCAAGGCGGCCGCCGGATGCCTAGGATGACGAGGAACGCGAACCATGATGTCCGAAGTGCGTGAAACTCCCGGCGCTTCGAATGTCGTCCGCATCGAGGAGCGGCGGAACGCCGCCCGAGCTGCGCGGAAGCCTGCCGCACCGGCTGCCGACCGGAACGGTGTCAGCGAGCGTGCCCGCGAGCTCGCCGGCGCGCTGGAGGCCGTGCGCGCTGCCCCCGAGACACGCGCTGTCAAGGTAGCGGTGTTGAAGGCCGCGATCGCAAACGGCAGCTACCGTCCCGACCCGCGAGCCATCGCCAGGGAGATCCTAGAGCGGGGACTGTAGCCGCGCCCCGCAGGGTTCCCCGACGCAAGGATCCGTCTGATGGCCGTCCCCAGAGCGGGAGCTCCCCGATTCGAACGGGGAGCTCGGCAGGTAGGTTATCCGTAGAGGTCTCCGCGAAAGGGTTCGCCGGTGCCAACTGTCCTCGCGATCGTGGCCGATACGCCCCCGAGCATGCAGGGCCGGATGGCGGTGCACCCGGGGCTCGCGGTCGAGGTGTGGAGCGACCTCGACCTGGCTCTGTGCCGCACCGCCGGGCAGCGCTTCGACCTCCTGGTGCTCGCCGAGATGCCGGGTGAGCGGCAGGGCGAGCTGGTTCATCGCCTGCACCAGATCCGCCGGTGGCGCATCGTGCCGGTACTGTACGTGTTGCCGCCGGAGGAGCCCGGGCTCGTCGTTCCAGGCAGCTTCCGCCCGGAGATCGACCGCATCGTCCGAGCCCGCTTCCGCTCTCCTGAGGTGATTCGCCTCATCGAGGCGATGGCCCGCGAGGGCATCGGCGATGCAGAAGCGATCGTCGCCGGAACAGCCGAGCTCGACCCCCTACGGGGGCGCCTCCGCGTGGACGACCGGGAGATCATCCTTACCCGGCGAGAGACGGAAATCCTCGCCGTGTTGATGCAGGAACCTGGCAGGACGATACCCTTCGGCGAGCTGGTCGAGCGCGGCTGGCAGGCGAGGCCGGATGGCAGGAACGTCCAGATCCTTCGCCGGCACATCTCCAACATCCGGCGGAAGCTCGAGGAAGCCGGCGTCCGCCTCGCGCTCCGAACGGTGAGGGGCACAGGCTATCGGCTGCAGCTGCCGAGGGCGAGCTGAGGGCAACCTAACGGGGGATGAACGTCGGGTCCTCGCGGTCGATCCAGCACGCCGCCAGCCGGTGTTCGTATCCGGGGAGAATATCGAGCGGAAAGTCCCGCACGTAGGGCCACGAGAGGGCAACCACCCGCTCGCTGACGAAGTTCACCGCCACGGCGAGGTCGAGGACCCGACGCTGGGCCTCGAACCCCGTGGCGCGCCGCTGGGCCGTGTCGAACTCCGTGCGCTGACGCTCGATGAGGGCATCGAGCTGGGAGTCGCGGAGCGCGAAGGTGTTGTTGGAACCCTGGGAATGGAAGAAGGGGTACAGCCAGTCGTCGAGCTCGACCCAGCCGACGTCCGGGCCCGCCGTCCACGGCGCCTGGCCTTCGAACATCCGCTTCACAAGCTCCGCCGTGGGAACGGGATACACCGTCACCTGCACCCTAAGGACGGATTCGATGTCCTGTTCGATTCGGCTGCCCAAGCCGAGCACGCGCTCGGCGTCTTCCGCGACGACGAGGCCGACCTCGGACGGGAACGACCCTTTCTCGGACCGGTAGGCATCGAGCAGCGCCTTGGCGTCGGAAATGTCCTGCATGCGGCCGCCAGAGCCGAGGCGATACCCGGGGCGAGCGCTGAGCTCGTCGGGAGACAGGGCCCAGCGGCGCACCGGCCAGCTCACCCAGCCGTTCACATCCCCGGAGCCCGCAAAGAAGGCTTCGATCATGGCCCGCCGGTCGACGGCGATGGCGAAGGCCTGACGGACACGGGGGTCGTTGTAGGGCGTGACCGGCGTGAAGAACCGCATCCCGAAGAAGTAGGCTTGGCCGACCTGGGCCTCGACGAGGGCGGGAAGGGCCGCGCGAAGGCGGTCCGCCTCCTTACGGCCCACGAAGGCGACGTCGAGGCGCCGAGTGCGGAAATCAGCCTCGATGAGTCGGCCATCGATGGGGTGGCGGATCGTCACGCCCGCGAGGTGCGGACGCTCGGGGCCTCCGTGCCATGCGGGGTTGCGCACGACGCTCGCGAAATCCTGCTCCGCCCACTCCACCCACTGGAACGGCCCGCTCCCGATCTGCAGTTCGGCCGAAAACCCCCGCTCGGCCGCTTCCGGGGCCACGATGAAACTGCTGGGCGCGGCGAAACGCTCGACGAGGGGGGAAAACGGCGCGGAGGTGTGCACCACCACGACGTCCGGCGAGGGCGCCTCGATGCGATCGATCATCGTCCAGTAGTGGTGGCGCTGGAAGGATTCATCGCCCCGCTGGCGTTCGATGGAGTACCGCACGTCGTCGGCGGTGACCCGTCGCCCCTCCAGGGGAGGGAGTTGGTGCCAGCGGGCATTCGGGTTGAGGCGGAAGATGTACGTCTGCTGGTCGGGCTGTTCGGGGAGCGCCAAGGCGAGATCGGGCACGATGACGCCATCGGCCTGGCTCTCGTAGGCCAGGAGACGGCTGTAGACCAGCGATTGGACAGCGATGAGGGGACCGCTCTGCGTCCTGTGAGGGTCGAATTCGCCGTCGCTCTGGACGATTCCGACGTAGACGAGCGTGCTCGCGGCCTGCCCCTCGGGAACGACTTCGGTCAGGGTGGCAGTCGGGACGGGAGTGGGCGGCAGCGTCGCCGGTGGCTGTTGCCGTCCCTCCCGACGGCAGGCCGTCATCGAACCGGCCGCGCCGAGCGCCCCAAGGCCGGCGGCCAGCCGGAGGAACCGCCGGCGGGTCAACGGCCGCGAGCCTCGGGCGTCCGACATACCGGCCATGGTATCGTGGTGAGCCGTAAGGGCAGGGAGCCTCGTGCCGGCAGTTGCCCGAGGCTGAACCCTCCCTGAAGGCCAGTTGCGTCTACGGGGGCAGCGATGGAACGGCGACGGTTGAGCGACGAGGAAGTGCAGCAGGGACTGGCTTCGCTCCAGGGCTGGGAGGGCACATCAGTCGAGCTGCGGAGGGAGTTTCGTTTCCGGGACCACGTGGCGGCGATGGGATTCGTCACGAAGGTGGCGCTGGTCGCCGAGCGGATGAACCACCACCCGGACCTGCGGATCATCTACAACCGGGTCGAAATCGCCCTATCGACCCATGACGCGGGCGGAGTCACGGAGTTCGACCTCGCCCTGGCCCGAGAGATCGAGCGCTGCCTGGAGGCGTAGCAGCCCGCGCCCATCAGTGGACGCGCTCGTAGAACGCCTTCCGCGCCTGCTCCACCAAGCGAAGCTCCTCCTCGCTGAGAAGGGAGGGGTCCTTCTTCATCTCGTGGCGCAACGGGAAGATGTGGATAGCATCCCACCCGCAGACGTCTTCGCAGAGGCGGCAACCGGTGCACTTCTTCTCGTCGACCGTGCTGACGCCGAAGAAATCGTCGATGCGATCGGTGTGTTGGAGGCTGAGCGCATCGAAGGGGCAGATGTTGATGCACAGTTCGCACCCGGAGCCGATGCACTTCTCCTCGATGACCACCGCCCTCGGCCATTCGTTCTTCTTCAGCGACTTGCAGACGTCACCGTCGCTATCGAGGATGGCCTCGGGGGGACAGACGACACCACAGGCGCCGCAGTCGATGCAGAGGGTGGGATCGATGACGTGGAGCTGGTTCCGCTCGCCGGAGATAGCGTTGGTGGGGCACCGCTTGGTGCAGGCAGTGCAACCGATGCAGGTCTCGATGATGGAGTAGGCCAACGGCGGAACCTCCTGGCGGGCGGTCGCGGGCTTGCCCTCCCATTATCGGCAGGCGGCTCCCCGGCGAGCAACCAGCGCGGGCGCCTTCACGACACGGCTACGTTGCCTGCCCGCGACTCGAGATCGGCCAGATGGTCGATGCTCGGCCGCTCCTCGGGGTCGACTTCCACCGGGGCGAACCACGCATCGAGGATCGCGGGGACATCCTCGGGGCGCGTCCGCAGGAGCGAGAGGCAGAGAACGTTCGCGTCGTTCCACCTGCGAGCACCGCGCACGATCTCGGGGTCAGCACACAGGGCCGCGCGGACGCCGGGAACCTTGTTGGCAGCGATGGAGACACCAGTTCCCGTGTAGCAGCAGAGGATGCCGCAGTCGGCCCGGCCTGCGGCCACGTCGCGGGCGACCGCTTCCGCGACCCACGCCCAGGGCAGCGCTTCCCCGCCGGGCTTGCCGTGGACCACTGCTTCAACCCCCCGCCGCCGAAGCTCGGCGAGGATCGCCTCGGTCACGGGGGTAGCGTCGTCGGCGCCGAAGGAGACCTTCATATCCGTATCGTACCCGTGGACGGGTCCGCACGGGGCGCCCGGTCGCCGTCGTCGCGGACGACGATGCGCGCGGGTTTCCCGCCGGCGAGCGCCGCCGCCAAGTCGAGCGCAGCAGCGATCGTCTCCGCCCGAGCGGGAACGGCCAATCGGCCTCCGGCGACACGCCACGAGCCGTCCGGCAGGCGTTCGACCACGATCACGGTCGTGTCCACGGCAATCCGTTTCCAGGGGGTTCGATATGTCGTTCGGCAGGCGGGTGTCTGGGCCGTATCGGGACGAACCCCGATTACGGGGAGCGTGCGCGGAAGCCCGGCCCGGGGCAGGATCGGGCCGTGATCGTGCGTCGGTGGGGGTTCTGGCCGGCCGCAGCGGGAGCCGCAGCCGCTGCCGGAGCTGCCTACTACATCTGGCAGTTCGACCGACAGGCGTTCCGGGTGAGCCATCGCCCCGCCGTCCTCGACGCGCATGTCGCGGAGGTCGCCGGCGACCGGGTGCGCATCCGCCGCCGCGCGCCGCTCGAGCCGCCAATCATCGGCCTCGAATACCCGGGCGGGCAGGCGATGCTCGACAGCCGCGAAGGCGAGTGGTACCGCATCGCCAGGGTGTGGGGGCGCCGTCCGGCGCGCGGCATGGCCTGCCGGTTCGACTCCTTCGTCTTCCCCGGCGACCCGGAGGTCGCACACGGCATCGGCTACGAGGAGGTCCGGTATCCGACCGACCTCGGACCATGCCCCGCTTGGCTCGTCCCGGGGAGCAGCCCGGAGGCGCCGTGGGTCATCGCCGTCCACGGGAAGGGCGCAAGCCCGAGGGAGGTCCTCCGCATGCTGCCGGTCATCCACGGGGCGGGGGTGCCACTCCTCGCTATCGGCTACAGGAACGACATCGACGCCCCTGCCAGCCCCGACCGCCGGTATGCCTTCGGAGCGTCCGAGTGGCGCGACCTCGAGGCGGCCGTCCGATTCGCTCGTGACCGGGGCGCGCGCAGCGTTATCCTGTTCGGCTTCAGCATGGGCGGGGCCATCGCGGCGGGCTTCCTCCGGAACTCGGCCCTCTCCGCCAGCGTTGCGGCGATGGGGCTCGACGCGCCACTACTCGATCTGCGGGCCGCGGTGGAGCACCGCGCGCGCAACCATACCCTCCCCACAGCGGTCCACCGGGCGATGCTGCCCGTGGCGGCAAGGGTGCTCCGCGTCGACTGGCAACGGTACCGGTATTTGGACGACGTCGAGCGATGGCCGGGCCCCATCTTCCTCGCGCACGGCACCGCCGACCCCCTCGTCCCAGTGGCGACGAGCGACGCGGCGGCCGAACGCCTCGGTCCTCGCGTCCGCTACGTCCGCGTCGACGGCGCCGGACACGTGCGCTCCTGGAACGCTGACCGACTCCGATACGAACGGGAGCTGGAAGCGTGGCTTGCCGAGGCGGTGGAGGCGGCTCGCCAGCTCACCTCAGCTCGGGGTCGGTGACGGAACCGCGGCGTTGCAGCGTCTCGGTCACGAAGAGCAGCATCACGAGCGCGCCCACGAAGGCAAACCCGCCGGAGAGGAGGGCGGCGCTCCCCAGTGCGAGCCCCTGGGCGGTGCCACCGACGATGGTCGGCCCCGCCACGCGCCCGAGGTCGGTGAGGAAGCGCCACAGGCCCAAGAACTCGCCGCTGCCGGCGCGCGGCGCGAGATCGGACCCGAGGGTCATGACCGCGCCGCTGCCCAGACCGTTGCCGATTCCGGAGAGTAAGCCCACCAGCAGGAGAGCGGAGAAGCCGTCGGCCAAGGGAAGCAGCGCGAGGCTCGCACCCAACAGGAGGAGCGACGGCACCACGGTCCACTTCCGGCCCCAACGGTCCATCACGTAGCCGACCGGTACGAACAACGTCATGTCGATGGCCGAGGAGAGCCCCATGACGAGGCCGATGGCCCCGACGCCCAAACCAACGTGGTCGCCCCACAGGGGGAGAAGAAGCTGGCGAGCTTCGCGCACGAAGGTGAGGATGAGAGCCACCGTGCCGGCGGTGAGGAACTGGTAGCGGAAATCGGCCAGCGTGCGCGCGAGCCGAGCGTGCACCCGAGCGCCGCTCCTCACCGGCTGGGCCGACGCCTCCCGCCGCAGAAGGACGGCAGCCCCGGCCACCGCCGCCGCCCCCGCCTGGCCGACGAAGGCCGCTTCGAAGCCGAAGCGCTCGGCCAGGAAGCCCCCGGCGATGGGGCCGACGAACACGCCGACCCGATTGACGCCGCCGACGAGGGAGAGCGCCCGGCCTCGGTACTCCAAGGGGACCGTTTCGGCGACGAAGGCTAGGCGCGAGACGAGCCACATCGACCAGCCCGCGCCGAAGACGAACATCAGGGCGACGAGCTGCCAGGTATGGGCGGCAAAGGCGATTGCCAGGGCCGAGCTCGCCGCCAGGCCCGCGCTCACGAGCATGGTGGCCCGGCCGCCGAATCGGTTCACCATCACGCCGGCGGGAATATCGGAGGCAAGCGCCCCGACGCCGCGGACGGTGACGGTCGCACCCACGAGCGCAAGGGACGCCCCGAGAGCCTGCGCGTACAGCGGCAGCACCGGGAGCGTCATCCCCTCGCCGAAGGCGAAGAGGAGCGTTGGCAAGTAGACGGGGATAACGAGACTGCGGAGGGAGAACCGCGGCCGCTCGGCTACCGGAGCGCCCATCCGCGCCGCCGGGACCTAGGCGGTGTCCTGCTTGGGAGGGAGGTCGGCGCGGGAAGGGTCCTCCAAGCGCAAGATGCCCTTCTGGATGGCGTACCGGATGAGGTCGGTGCGACTCTTCGTCTTCAGCTTCTGTGAGATGTGGGCTTTGTGCGCCTCCACCGTCTTGATGCTGACCGAAAGCTCCTCGGCGATGCGCTGGTTGGTGTACCCCTCGGCGATGAGCTGCAGCACCTCCCGCTCCCGCGGGGTGAGGAGGTCCAGTCCGCTGACCGACTCGTCGCCGCCCTTCGCCCGGTAGAGGAGCGCAGGCACGTCGAACTGCTCAGCAAGCGCAGCCGAGAAGTAGGTGTTGCCCCGCGCCACCGTGCGGATCGCCAGCAGGACCTCGTCGACATCGGAGCGCTTGACTAGATACCCCGAAGCGCCGGCGCGGATGGCATCGACGAGCTGCTCCTCGTCGACGAAACCGCTCAGCATGATCACCCGTGCGGTTGGCACGGCCTTCCGAAGCTGGCGGGTCGCCTCGACGCCGTTGAGCGCGGGCATCACGACATCCATGAGCACCACGTCCGGGTTCGTGCGCTGCGCCGCGAGGACGGCCTCGCGCCCGTTCTCCACGTCGGCCACGACCTCCACCCCCTCGAACGACTCGAGGAGGCGTCGGAGGGCCTGGCGAATGACGGCGTGGTCGTCGACCAGAAGCACACGGATGGGGGGAGGCCCGGGTCGCTGCAGCGCGGCCCGCCGTCCCCGCAGGCCCAACCGGCTCTGGTCGGTCACCGCCTCACTCCGGCACGGCGAGGTGCCACTATCCTATCCGCTCCCGGACGCTTTGTGTCCACCGCCGTGAGCCCGCTCATGAGGCTCCCGTGAGGAAGCGTCGCGGCACCTCCCGCTGGATGCGCTCGATGATATCCGGGTCGACGCCGTCGGCTGCCAGGGCGGGGAGGGCTACCGTGCGGAGGAAGAGGTACCGCGTGGGCCGCTCCCGGGGGACATCGGCGGCGCCGGCACGAACGGGCTGGGGCGCGTAGTCGTGGCCCACCATGAGGCGGTCCGCCCAGCCCCGTTCGATCAGCGCCTTGAGCGTGGCGTTCCGCTGCCGCCAGTCGGGGCGCCCGGGCGCGCCCGGGTAACGGTCCATCGAGAGAAACACCCCCGCCCGCAAGAGCGACTCCAGGTAATCGACATCGGTGGTATCGGCGCTGTGGCCGATGCAGATGCGATCCATCGGCGCGCCCTCCTCTCGGAAGATCTCCACCTGGCGGGCGCCCACCCGTTCCGGAGCCCACTGATGGGTGCTGATGGGGCACCCCGTCCGCTTCAGGGCGCGGGCCGCAGCCCGGAGCACGCGCTCCCCTTCGGGTGTGACGCCACCGGCGTCGTTCGCGACCTTGATGACCCCCGCTTTGACGCCGGTATCCCCGATCCCGACCTCGATCTCCCTGACGAAGATGTCGGCGATTTCGTCAGGGTCGCGCGTCCAGAAGGAGCGTGGGATGTCGCGCCAGATGCCTGTGGCCACGACAACGTTCACGCCCGACGCTCGGGCGGCCTCCCGCACGAACGCCACGTCGCGCCCCAGGTCCGGTGTCGTGAGGTCGATGAGGGTATCCACGCCCCCGGCCTTCGCTTCCTGGAGCTCCTCGACGACGCGGGCCTTCGTCCGCTCCCAATCGAAGAGCCAGGGGTAGTGGAAGTGGTCGCCGAAGGAGACGAGGACATGCTCGTGCGAGAGGACGACGCCGAGGCGGGAAGCTTCGACAGGGCCCAATACGGTTTGCACCACCGCAGTCATGGAGCGCTCTCCCGGTGGCTGACTCGCGCGTATCGTGCCCTCCGCTCTCGCCGCGCGCAATCGCAGGGACCAGCTCCCGCGGCTATGATGCCGAGCATGGAGCTGCTGCGTTCGGCGCCGATTGGGGTCGTCTCGTTCGGGCCCGGGGCTTCGCTCGCCGCCTGGATGCTCGCCGGCCTCGGGGCGGACGTGCGCCACCGCACCTTCGCGAACAACGCAGACCTCGATTGCGCTGCCTTCATCGACGGGGCAGAACCCGCCTCGGGCTCCGACCCCTTCGGTGACCTCGAGGCCCCCGTCATCGTTACCGATGCGCCGTTCACCTCGGCGAACCGCGCTGCGCTCGAACGAATCTCCCGCGCAGCACGCGTGGTGTGGATCACCCCATGGGGATGCGACGGCCCGTGGGCGGAACGGCCAGCCTCGGACCTGGTGCTCCACGCTGCGGGTGGATGGATGTCCGCCACCGGGGACCCCGACCGGGAGCCTCTCGGTCCGCCGGGGCCGCAAGCCTCGTACCTCGCCGGGTTGTTCGCCGCGGTCGAGGCGGCCGCAGCGTTCGCCCTTCCCGGAGGAGCGAGGCCAGGCATCACCGACGTCAGCGCAGCCGAGGCGGTCCTCGCTACGACCATCTACGATGCCGTGGCCTTCCAGTACTTCGGCCGGGTACGTCCGCGCACCGGCGCACGGTACGCGCCGACCCAGCCGACGATTGTCACGCTGCCCTGCCGCGACGGATTCGTGGGGATCCATGCCACCCTGCACCGACAATGGGTGCTCCTGGCCGAGGCGATGGGACACCCGGAGCTGGTCCGCGACCCCCGCTTCCTGACGCACGGCGACCGGGCGGAACACCTCGCCGAGTTGGACGCCTACCTACTGCCGTGGCTGCAGGCGCATGGCCGTTGGGAGCTGTTCGAACGGCTTCAGGCGTTGGGCATCCCTGCAGCTCCGACCCCGGATGCGGCAGAAGTGCTGTCGCTGCCTCATCTCGAAGTGCGGAGGGCGTGGCGCGACCTCCGGCTTCCGGATGGCAGGAGCGTGCGCGTGCCCGTTCTGCCGATCCGCGAGACGTTCGTGTCCCCGGCGGTCGCGGCGGCGCACGATGGGCGCGAAGGTCCGTGGCGCCAGGGCGCGCTCCGCGTCGTCGACCTCTCCATGGGGTGGGCAGGCCCCCTGGCTGGACACATCCTCGCGTGTTTCGGGGCCGACGTCATCAAGGTGGAATCGCACCGGCGGTACGACTGGTGGCGCGGCGGCACCCCCGGCGCCGACCCCGAGCTTCAGCTCCACGAACGCAGTCACGTCTTCAACGGCGTGAACCGGGGGAAGCGGGGCATCGCCCTCGACCTGGCGACGCCGGTGGGCCGGGAGGCGCTCCTTCGCCTCCTGCGCGGGGCCGATGTCCTGGTCGAGAACTTCCGGCCAGGGACCCTCGAGCGACTCGGGCTCTCGCCGGAGCGGCTCCTGGCGGAGAACCCGGGGCTCGTGGTGCTTCGCCACTCGGGATTCGGCAGCACGGGGCCGTGGGCACGCTACTTCGCTTTCGGGAACACCATCGAAAGCCTCTCCGGACTGGCAGCCGCCACCGGCTACCCGGGCGGCCCACCCCGGATGATGAGCAACGCCTACGGCGACCCAGTCGGCGGCCTCACCGCCACCGTTGGCCTCCTCGCCGCCCTTGCAGCCCGGCAGCGCGACGGTCGTGGTCGGTGTATCGAGGTCGCCCAGCTCGAGGCGATGCTGCCCCTCGTCACGCCGGTCCTCCTCGAGTACCAGCTCAGCGGCCGAGTTCCGCCCCGGCGAGGAAACGCCCGCCCGGGATCCGTACTCGCCGGCGTCTTCCCCTGCCGCGGCGAAGACCGGTGGTTGGCCGTCGAGGCGCGCAACCATTTTGAGGCCGCCCGACTCGCCTCCGTCCTCGGTACCGCAGAGACTCCGACCCCGGCCGAAGTTGCGGCCTGGTGCAAGGTTCGGGACCGACACGAGGCTGCCGCCACGCTCGCCGCTGCGGGCGTCCCCGCTGCCCCGGTGTACGACGAGGCGGACACGCTCGCCGAAGAGCCGTTCGCGAGCCGCGGGTTCTGGTCGGGCGAAGAGCGAGCGGTCGTGGGGTTCCACCTCTACCCGCTCCTCCCGTTGCGGCGCGACGGTAAGCGATTCCACCCGGGTCGTCCCGCGCCGCTTCTGGGCGAGCATACGGCGGAGGTGCTGCGCTCCCTCGGTTATGACGAGCGGGCCGTGGAGTCATTCTTCCAGGAGGGGGTTTCGGGGTCGGTGCCGGTACCGCCCTAGCCCCTCACGGAGCTGTCACCCCCAACGCTTCGGCGACCGAGGGGTGAACGATGCGCCCTCTCCGGACGACAAGCGCCGGACCCAGTTCGACGTCATTCGCCGCTGCTTCGGGCCCCAGCCGGGCGAGCCGCCGGATGGCCGGCAGAGCGGCCTCAGCGAGGGCAAGGGTGCTCGTCCGCGGCACAGCGGCGGGCATGTTCGGCACGCAGTAGTGGACGACTCCCTCCTCGACGTAGGTCGGCTCGGCGAGCGTCGTGGGCCGGCTCGTCTCGCTCGCTCCGCCTTGGTCGATGGCCACGTCCACGAGCACTGCTCCCGGCCCCATGGAGCGAACCATCGCACGGGTGACGACCTTCGGCGCTGCGGCGCCTGGTACGTGCGGCGCGAGGACGGCGAGGTCGGCTCCGGAGAACGACTCCGCAAGTGCGGTAGGGCTCGCGTAACGGGTGGCCAGACGGCCGTCGTACTGCTCGTAGAGGGCGCGGAGGCGGCCGAGGTCCACCGAGAGCATGGTCACCGCCGCATCGAGCCCTAACAGGGCACGAGCGGCAGCGGTCGCCACCGTGCCCGAACCGACGATGACACACCGGCCCGGAGGGACGCCTGCGACTCCGCCGACGAGGATGCCTCGGCCCGGCCCGGGCTGTTTCAAGAGGTGAACGCCGACCTCGGCGGCGAGCCGGCCGGCGATCTGCGACATCGGCGCGAGGAGCGGCAGGCTCCCGTCCGGTGCGCGCACGAGCTCGAAGGCGAACGCTGTCGCGCCAGACGCGGTCAGCCGCTCCGCGAGTGGCCGGTTCGCCGCCAAGTGGAGGAAGCCGAAGAGGAGGGTGCGCGATGAGATGAGGGGGAACTCCTCGGGCAGGGGCTCCTTCACCTTCACCACGAGGTCCGCCTCCCACACCCGGCTGGCGTCGGCAAGCTCGGCGCCAACGGCGGCGTACGCCGCATCGGGGTACCCGCTGGCCTGCCCGGCCCCTCTCTCCATCACCACCGCGTGGCCGTCGGCGATGAGGGCGCCAACGCTCGCTGGGGTAAGGGCAACGCGGGTCTCGCCGGGCTTCCGTTCCTTCGGACAGCCGATTCGCATGCTCGCCTCCTCCGAGATGCTACCGAACCGCAACGGCGATGCCGCCTCTCCGGCACGCGGTCGGGTGCGGAAGCACCGACGGGCAGCCGATGCTTGTGGCAGGATACCGTAACGGGGCGGGGCTCTTTCGGCGGTGCAGCGGATGAGGGGGAAGCGGCTCGGTTCGTGGTCAGCTGCTGCCGGCCTGGTGATGCTCGCGGCAGCGCTCTTCGGCTCGGCTGCCGCTCCTGCCGGGGCCGGCCCGACCCCAACCTTCCACGATGTTCACCTCGAGTTCGCCGTCCCGCGAGGAGACGCCTGGTACATCGTCAGCATCCAGCTCTTCGTGGCGGGCGGCGAAGACGGTGACCCCGATGCCGAGGCAGCAGCAGCCAGAAGCGAGATCCTCGCTCGCTTTCCGGGCGCCGTGCCGCTGGCAGATGGAGACGTCCACGCGCAGTGGGTAGCCGCGGGCTGGAGATGGCCGGACGGCACGGCCTCCTGGCGATACAACGCTACCGGAAAGCCCGCTGGGCTTTCGGCCGACGAAGCCGCGATAACCGGCGGGGCGACAGCCTGGAACAGCATCGGTGTGAACTTCTCCTTCTCCTACCTGGGCACCTCTGGAAGCGGAACGGGTGCCTGTCACAACGCCCCCGACGGCACGAACACCGTCGGCTGGGGACCGCAAGCGGGCAGCGTCCTGGCCGTTACCTGCACGTGGTACGACCCGCACACGAACCCCTACACGGCCGTGGAGTTCGACATGGAGTTCGACCCCGACTGGCCGTGGACGACGGGGAGCCCGGTCTCGGTTGACCTACAGAGCGTCGCGGCCCACGAATTGGGCCACGCCCTGGGGCTGGGCCACTCGGAGTACCCGTCAGCGGTGATGTACGCGACCTATAGCCAGGGCCAAGTGAAACGGACACCGACGTCCGACGACATCGCGGGCGCTGCCGCCATCTACGGCTGGAGCAGCGGCACGCCGACCCCGACGCCCAGCGCGACTCCGACCCCGACACCCAGCGCGACTCCGACGCCCACACCAACTCCGACGCCCACGCCGACTCCGACTCCGACGCCTACGCCGACTCCGACGCCCACGCCGACCCCGACGCCCAGCGCGACTCCGACGCCCACCCCGACGCCCACGCCCGTCCCGCCGCCGATTCCGCTCCAACCAGGGCTCAACCTCGCCGCTTGGCCCGGCCCGGACGCTCCGCCGGCAGAGGCGCTCGCACCGTACCTCCCGGCGATTGCCGCGGTGTATGGTTGGGATGCTGCCCGGCAGCAGTGGCTGCGCTACGCTCCCGAACTCCCTCCCTGGGCGAACACGCTCGCGCTCTTGCGAGCGGGAGACGCGTACTGGTTCATCGCCCGAAGCGCGGTGACGATCTCGCCCCCTTGATGGACCCGATCCGGTAGCCTGACGGCATGACGGAGCAACGGCCGCACCCGGCCTACGCAGGCATCTCCACCTTCCTGCATTTGCCGTGGGTGGAGGACCCTGACCGCATCGCGGAGCTCCAGCCGGACGTCGCCATCGTCGGTGCGCCCTTCGACGTTGCCGTGACCCACCGTCCCGGGGCTCGCTTCGGCCCCCGAGCTATTCGCGCTGCGAGCTACCTGCAGCAAACGGGACTCCACCACCTCGGTTTCCGCATCGAGCCGTTCTCGGTGCTTCGGGGCATCGACGCGGGCGATGCCCGCTGTATCCCGGGGGACATCCAGCGGAGCCACGAGGCGATCCGCGCGAAGCTGCGCGAGCTCCTGGCCGCAGCGCCGCGATGCGTTCCCATCGTGCTCGGCGGCGACCACTCCATCACCTACCCGGCGGCGGGAGTGGTGGCCGACCATTACCAGAGGCGGGTTGGCATCGTGCACTTCGATGCGCACGCCGACACCGCCAACGATTCCTGGGGAGTGTTGCTCAGCCACGGCACGCCCATGCGACGGCTCATCGAAGGGGGCCACATCGCCGGCCGGAACTTCGTCCAGGTGGGACTGCGGGGATACTGGCCCGGCCCCGACGTCATCGCCTGGATGACCGAACAGGGGATGCGCAGCCACTTCCTCTACGAAATCGAAGAGCGTGGCTTCGAGGCCGTGATCGAGGACGCGATCGAGGAGGCGCTCGACGGCCCGGAGTTCATCTACCTCTCGGTGGATATCGACGTGCTGGACCCCGCCTTTGCGCCGGGGACCGGGACGCCCGAACCGGGCGGCCTCAGCTCCCGAGAACTCCTGTGGGCCGTCCGCACCATCGTCAGTCGGGTGCCGATCGTCGGCATGGACGTCGTCGAGGTCTCGCCCCCGTACGACCCCGCTGGGATCACCGCGGAGGTAGCCCACCGCGTCGTCCTCGAGGCGATTGCCGCCCTCGCCGCCAAGCGAGCAGGCCGCTGAGATTACCGACCCTTGCGAGCGCCGCCGCGTGCTCCAGCGGCGACATCGAGCCCGCTCCCGACTGCCCCGAAGGACCCGGTTATCTCGCCGGCGAGGTCAAGACCGTGGCCGCCGCTTGGGCTCTCGCCCGATCTCCCGACCCGCACGCCTGCTTCGGCAGAGGCCGATCCCGCGCTTTCCGGCGTCGGTGCGGCGCCGCGGCCGTTCCCGTTCGCGTGCGGAGGCGGTCCAGGCGGGACCCCATCCGGCGGCCCCGGCGGAAGCCCCTCCGGAGGGCCACCGCGCGGAACGTCGCTGGGTGGGCCCGGCGGCTCGGGCGCGCCGCCTTCGTCACCATTCCCGCAGTTCTCCAGCGCCTCGAGGGCATGGCTGACTCCCGCTTGACCTTCGGCACCGAGCCGGCCGGATTCGAGGAGGGCCCGGAGCACGCTCTGGGCGTGTGCGTTCGCTTGCACGCAGATGGATGCGCCATGCCCGTTCGAGCCCTCCGCCGGCCCAAGGGGGCCACGGGGACCTGGCGTTGGGGTAGTGCTCGGCGTTTCGGACGGCGTCTCCGTCGCTTCGGGGGTTTCGCCGCCCTCCTCCTGTTGCTGGAATCCCACTTCCAGCGCCTCCTGCGAGTGCCCGCTTGCTCCGGAGAAGGCGGGGATGCGCGGCACATCGATGGGGCCTACGCCGCCGCCCGACATCGCCGCAACCGTCCCTGCAGCGGCGAGCGGGAGCAGGGCGATGCCGCCGACGAGTGCCCGACGGAGTCCGCCCCAGCCGACGGCCGCCGGCTCCGGTTGCGCGCGAAGCCGTTTCTCCAGCGTAGCGCGAGCCCGCTCGACGGCGGACTGGGGAGGAGCTTCGGAACGGAGCGAAGCGAAGAGCCTGGCGGCGAAGGCCTCGAGCTCCGCCTCGTCGACTTCGCGATCGGGACGCGCAAAGATGCGGGTCATGGTCATCTACCTCCGTTCAGCGTCGGCAAGCGCGGCGCGCAGTCGAACGATGGCGCGATGCTGGAGCGCCTTGACGGCACCAACGGAACGCCCCGTGACCGCTGCGGTCTGTTCCAGGGAGAGGTCTTCGACGAAGCGGAGGTGGAGCACCTCTCGCTGCTCCGGGGTCAGGGCGGCGAGCGCCTCGAAGAGCCGGTCGAGACGTTCGCCACCGAGGGACGACGAAGGCGCGTGAGGCTCAGCCGGGAACTCCCGCAGCTCTCGCTGGCGCCTCCGCAAGGCATCCAGCGCCCGCTGCCGTGCGATGGCCAAGAGCCAGGCGACGATCGGCTTCCCGCGGTCCCGGTACCGCCGGATGCCCGCGAAGGCCTCCAGGTAGACTTGCCCCATGACGTCCTCGGCGAGGTGCGGGTCCCGGAGCTGGACGAGCGCCGCCCGATAGACGGCTTCGTGCGTTGCTTCGAAGAGACGCGACCACGCCTCGGCGTCCCCTGCGCGGAGCAGCTCCAGCTCCCTCGTCCCTCCCGGTATCCGGACGCGGGCTGCCGGGGCGGAAATCACTCCGAAGGCCACCTCACCACCTCCTCGGTTCGGGAGCGTTCACCTGTATAGCGTCCGGAGGGGGCGAAATGTTACGGCTCCGTCGCCTCTCGCCAGGTGACGAATGCGGAAATGCAGGACACCGGCGGTGCGTGCGGCTGAGCGCCCGGTCGAACGAGTCGAGACCTGAACGCGGCGCGGAAGGCTTCGAGCCGAGGCTCGACGGCGGGGCGGACGGCTTGCCTAGCGTTCCGGGGCGTGTGGCCGGGAGCTCAGTCGAGGGAGCCGAGGGCGCGGAACTCCTCGAGAACCAGGTCGATCTCGGACTCCCCGAGCGTGCGGACGGTGGTCGCCAGCTCGGCCAGCCGGGCGGACTCCACCGGTCCCTGGCGGAGGGCCGCATCGACGGACCATAGTTTTTCGAGGGCACGCTGGAGCTGGGCCTCGATGGCCTCGGCGCGCGAGCGGAGACGGGGCTCTATCTGACCGCGGGAAAGCCCACGGGCGAGCGTATCGAGATGGAATTCGATGGCGAGCGCCGCGCCTCTGACGGCCTCGTGCGCCTCCTTTCGGCCCGCGGCGGCGTCGGCGAGGTCGCGCGCGGCGGCGAGGAGCGATTCCCGGACCGGCCGTGCCGCTGGCGGCTGGCTCATGGCGCACCCAGGGAGCCGGCAGGAGCCAGCGACTCGAGCGCACGCCGAAGCTTCGCTTCGACCTCTTCGGCCAGGTTCGCGACCTGAGGGTTCGACACGAGCTGGAAGATGGCCTTCGGGCTGAGGACGGCGACGACGCTCCCGCCCTCCTCCTCGGCGACAACGACGTTGCAGGGAAGGAGGAGCCCGATGAGTGGCTCCGCCTCGAGTGCCCGATGGGCGAGGGGCGGGTTGCAAGCGCCCAGGATCGTGTAGCTGCGGAAGTCGATTCCGAGCTTCTTCTTCAGCGTGGCGGCGACGTCGATCTCGGTCAGAATGCCGAACCCCTCGGCAGCCAGCGCATCGACGATGCGGCGCCGTGCCTCGTCGTAGGAGACACCCGGGAGACGAAGGGTGAGGCCATAGGCTGGGTCACTCATCGGTCACCTCGCATCACGGATTCAAGCGCGGCCGACGCCGCACCCTCCATGGTACGTCGATGGGGAAGGGGGAAGGAGAAATGGTGGGCAGGCAGCTCAACTCAGGGGGGTCGTCTGCGGCCCTGGAGCCTCGGGGCCGGAGCGTCTGCGGGGGCAATCGCGACAGCGCCACCTGCCCACCACCGCGCCCATGATGGTCCGCCGTCTGCCGTGAGGGGGACGGCCATTCGGCCCTTCTTTCGCTCGCCGAACGGCCCTCATTCCCCGGTATCGCTGCCCTCGGCACCGGCGTCGATTCGCCGGAGGACGAAGACGATGAGCCCCACGATGACGGCGCTCGGCAGGCCCAGCAGCGCGGCCGGCAGGAACGTGGAGGTGATGGGCGGCCGGCGATCGAGGAACACGGGCATGGTCCCTGAAGGGGTAATCGTGCAGGCCACCCCCTCCTCCGTGTCGGCCGGCTCGATGATCGCCGACCCGCCCGGGGGAACCGTCCAGGCCCCGATGCGGTGGGGAACGACGTCCTGGTTGATGACGCGCACACGGCCGTTTCGGCCGATGGTGAGCGAGTTGGGGATGAAGGGTGGGGGCTCGCCCCTGGCGACCGCCTCGGCGGTCCCAGCGGGGATGACGAGGTTCGTCGTGCGAGCCTCCGCGCTGATCGGCTCGAAGATCGCCCACCACGCCAGGCTGAGCCCCCAGGAGAGGGCCAGCACCAGCACGACCGCGAGCGTCACCGGGCTGGCCGCCGCCGCAGCCGCCCAGCGCCGCACCGCCCCCGCTTCAGACCCCCTGGACGAGGTAGAGGGCAGGGTAGTAGAAGACCCAGACCACATCGACGAAGTGCCAGTACATCACCACGCCCGAAATGGGCCAGTGGTCCTTGCTGTTGAAGCGGCCCCGGAGGAGCTGGATGAGGGCGAGCACGAGGAGGACGATGCCGCTCACGACGTGCGAGGCGTGGAGGCCCGTCATCGAGAAGAACACCGTTCCGAACGCCTCGTGCCGGGAGAACTCCGCCGTCGACCATTCCACCCCCACCCCGGCGGCGAACACCAGCCCGAGAAGGATGGTCCCGATGAGGCCCCAGATGGCGATCCCTCGCCGGTCGTGTTCGATGGCCGTTTCCGCCGTGTAGGCCGTGACGCTCGAGAGGAGGAGAACGATGGTGATGCCGAGTCCGAGCGCCTGGTCGAGGTGCTCCGCCTCGATGCCTTCGAGGAAGAAGCGCGCGGAAAGGAAGAGCCCGAAGAGGATGGATTCGGAGAAGAAGAACAGCCAGAGCCCCACACGCTTCAGGTGGACGGGGTCGGGGTGGGCGTGCTCGGCGATCGGGAGTGAGGTTGCCGTCGCGGCCATCAGTGAACCTCCTCACCACGCCAGACGCGCGGCAGGTGCATGAAGAACCACATGATGAGCCCCGCCTTCGTGCCGGCCGAGAGGGTGAGGCCGAGGAAGCGAGCCGTCGCGTCAGCCATCTCGGCGGCGAAGATGTACTCCACCACCGTGAGGACGGCCAGGGCCACGGCC
This sequence comes from bacterium HR29, assembly GCA_002898215.1. Lineage (GTDB taxonomy): Bacteria > Chloroflexota > Dehalococcoidia > Tepidiformales > Tepidiformaceae > HRBIN29. The sequence continues at coordinate 1,518,605 of BEIF01000001.1, forward strand.
ACAAACCAACCGACTTTGAAGATGCTCATCGCGTCGCGAACCTCCTAGGGGTGTAGGAAGCGGGAACGCTCACTTCGCGCCTCCGGCGGGAGCACCGCCAGGCATGGGCGTCGGCACGATGGCATGGACCGCACCGGGCACGCCGTACTCGTACGGGTGGCCGCGGACGACCGGGGGTGCGGGGAAGTTCTCGATCGGCGGCGGCGACGAAGTCTGCCACTCGAGCGTCCGCGCCCGCCACGGATTCGCCTCGGCCACGGGGCCACGCACCCACGAGACGACCATGTTGTAGACGAACACGAGGAAGCTGGCGCCGAGAGCGAAGGCAGCGATGCTGATGATGAGGTTCACTCCCTCGAGCGAGGAGGGGTAGTCGGCGATCCGCCGGTTCATGCCCAAAATTCCCGGCCAGTGCATCAGGAAGAACGTGACGTTGAATCCAAGGAACATCCACCAGAAGTGGAGCTTCCCCAGGGTTTCGTTGTACATGCGGCCGGTCATCTTCGGGAAGTAGTAGTAGATCGCACCGAAGAGGGCAAAGATTTCACCGCCGACGATGGTGTAGTGGAAGTGAGCCACGACGAAGTACGTATCATGGAGATGGATGTCGGTTGGCACGTCGGCGAGGAAGATGCCGGTGACGCCACCCAAAGCGAAGTTGAAGATCACCGCCATGGCGAAGAGCATCGGCGTCTTCAGCCACAGCCTCCCCATGAAGAGCGTCCCCAGCGCCGAAAGGAAGATGAGCCCGGTGGGAATGGAGATGGCTTCGGTCAGGGCGAGGAAGGGCCCGTGCAGGTAGTTCGGCATGCCCGAGGTGAACATGTGGTGCGCCCAAACGAGGCCACTCAGCCCCAGGATGCCCAGCAGGCCCCCGACAGCGTACTTGTAGGCGAACAGCGGCTTCCGGGAGAAGTGCGTGATGAGTTCGAGGGCAAGCCCGAAACCCGGCACGACCATGATGTAGACGGCCGGGTGCGAGTAGAACCAGAACACGTGCTGGTAGAGTAGCGGGTCGCCGCCCGCCTCGGCGTTGAAGAAGCTCATGCCGAACGCACGGTCGAGCAGCACCATGAGGAGGGCCGCAGCGAACCCCTGCGTGAAGAGGAGCGCGAGCCAAGAAGCGACGAACATGGACCAAACGAAGATCGGCAGCCGTCCCCAGGTCATGCCCGGCGCCCGGAGGAAGATGATCGTGGCGATGAAGTTGAGGCCGCCGAGAATCGAGGTGAGACCGAAGGTGATGATGGCGAGGTTGAAGAGCAGCTGCGCGTTTTCGGTGAGCACCGAGAGGGGCGGATAGGCCGTCCAGCCGGTTTCGAGGCCTCCCAGCGCGGGCGTCAGCAGCAATAGCAGTGCGACTGGCGGGTTGAGCCAATAGGTGAGGGCGTTGAGCCGCGGGAAGGCCATGTCCTGTGCGCCGATCATCAGCGGGACGGCGTAGTTGCCGATGCCGCCGATGACCGCCGCCACCGCCACCGCGATCATCAGGATGCCGTGGAGGCCCATGACCGCGTTGTACTGGTCGTTGCTCAGGAACTGGTTGCCCGCCTGGGCCAGCTCAGCCCGCATCACCATCGCCAGCAGGCCGGCGAGGAGGAACACGACCACGAAGGTGACCAGGTATTGGATGCCGATGACCTTGTGGTCGCTATTGAAGACGAAGTACCGCTGCCAGCCTGGTGCTTTGCGGGCGTAGGTGGGGAGTCCGAACCATTCCCGGCCCCATGCACCCCACATTCCGATGCCCATCAGCCATCCGACCAGTCCGAAGATGTAACCGACCGTGATCGAAATTTGCGCGTCCCATGGGCTGTGGCCGAAGGCAACGCGCACGAGAGCGGTCAGGCCTACCCCGACGTAGAACCCGATGAGCCCGGATGCGACCCCGCTGGCGATGGAGATGAGTGCGTACATCGTCGCGTAGTCCCCCTCGCTACTGAGCTTTCATCTGCTGGACCCAGGCCTCGAACTCCTCCCGTTCGACGACCCGGACGGGGAGAACCATCTTCGAGTGGTCGAGCCCGCAGAGCTCCGCGCATTGCGCGCGGAAGGCTTGATCCTCGGCATAGCTGCCGGTGGCCACGGGCTTCACCACCATGTAGGTGGTGCGGCCGGGAATGGCGTCGATCTTCATCCGGAAGGCGGGAATCCAGAACGAGTGCACTACGTCGGTGGAGTTCACTTCGAAGCGGACGGTCGCGTCCACGGGTAGGACGAGTTCGCGCCCCTGGACGGCGTTCACCGTGATGCCCTGCTCCGGATATTCGAACGCCCACGACCAACGGAACCCGGTGACCTTCACGACCAAGTCGGCACCGGTCTCGCCCCAGCCGTAGCCGCGAGGATCGGCCTGAAGCTTCGCCAACCCGGTAAGGCCCGGGTAGATCATCACGGTGATGGCGAGGCTGGCGGTGACGGCGAGCCAGGCAATCGGCACCCAGTTCCGACCCCACCATGCCGGGCCTTCGCTCTCGCCGGTGCGCTGCCGGAAGGCGAAGAACGAGTACCCCACCCAGGCGAAGACGAAGGTGAGAACCGGCAGGCCCATGAAGGCGAGGAGCCGGAAGATGCCGTCGAACTCCTCCGAATACTCGGCACCGATGACCGGAAGGTAGTCGAGCGTGAGGACGAGTGCCCCGAGGACCGTGAGGACGACCCAGATGACCACGATGTTGACGATGTGCCGGGCCACAGACCTCCTCCGTCACAATATGGGGGCATCGGAACCCCGCGCCCCCGCAGCGGGTGCCGCAGCACCGAAGTTGGAACGAGTCTCAACAAGGAGGGTAGGGCGCTTCGCGCGGTGTACCTATGGCCATTCGGCCAAAGTTGTCGGGACCGTCGGGCCTTGGCACTCGCCGAAAGCCGCCTACACGTCCTGGCGGCGGAACACGGCGACGGCGACGACTAACGGAGCGGCGACCCAGGCGACGAGAGCGGACGCGAGGAGGCCCGCGGTGACGCCCGTGCCGAGTTCCGTCGCCAGGTAGGCGCCGAGCGGGCCGAGCACCTCGAGGTTCGGCTCGACGGCGAGGATGCCCAGGATTCGAGCCGCCTCGACGGGGTCGAGCAGGGACGCCAGGAGGAGCGTCCGGCCCGAGGCGGAGATGGTGAGCGCGACGGCGATCGCAGCCAGCTCGTAGAAGAGCGTGAGCACGAGCCACACCAGCACGGCCGCAGCCATGGCCCGCAGCCGAGTGCGGAGGAGGACGGAAAGGAGCACTCCGATGCTGGCGGAGGCGCTGGCCAGTCCTGCGGCGAGCCCGACGAAGACGAGATACCGGTCCAGTGCCCCGAGCGGGGCGACGAGGGCGAGAAGCAGGCCTCCCAGTCCGAACCCGAGCGCCACCGCCGCCCAGAGGGCGAGCGTGAGCCCGGCATACTTCGCGAGCAGGAGCTCCCCGGCGCCAATCGGCTGGGAGAGGAGGGTGGCCAGCGTGCCCTGCTCCCGCTCAGTCGCCACGGCGGCCGCACCCAGGAGGAGCGCGAGAAGCGGTACGGCGAGGAGCGCCAGGTTTAGCAAGCCGGCGGTCGTGCGGTTGAAGCCCTCAGCGAAGACATCGCCACCGGATTGGACGCGAGCGAACAGCAACACGAGAAGCCCGAACGAGAGCGCGAAGCCGACGAGCCAGCGACTCTGGGCGGCGTCGCGGATCTCCTTGCGCACGAGCGTGAGGAAGGAGCTCACGGGTCGACCTCCGTGAGGCGCCGCAGCGCGTCGTCGGCTGGAGCCTCCTCGACGCGCACGTCGGAGACGGGAATTCCTTCATCGACGAGCGAATGGAGGATGGCCGCCTTCTCGGGAGCCCGGACGGGCACGACCACCCAATCGCCGAGGCGCTGAACGGAACGCTGCGGCATGGTGCGCCGGAGGAGTTCGAGCGCCTCCTGGGAGCGGCCGTTGATGCGTAGGTAGAGGCGGCTTTCGACGGCGGGCGCCTCCAGGAACTCGCGAGCAGGACCGAGGAAGACAGCGCGTCCCCGGTCGAGAACCAGGACATCGTCAGCGATGTGCGGGACATCTTCGAGCCAGTGCGTGGAGAGGAGCACGGACTTCCCCGCGGCGCGCTGGTCGGCGATGAGGCGGCGCAGCTCGACCCGTGCCGCGACGTCGAGCCCCGACGCAGGCTCGTCGAGGACGAGGAGCGGAGGATCGGCGAGGAGGGCTACGGCGAGCGCGAGCCTCCGCCGCATTCCTCCCGAAAGGGCGGCGACACGCCGCTCGGGCACGGAGCCGAGCCCCACCAGCTCGACGCATTCGCGCGCCCGCTCCGGCGAAAGGCCACGAAGCGCAGCGTAGAAGGCCGCCGTTTCGGCCACGGTGAGGTCCGGATGGAGAGCGGCCTCCTGCGAGAGGTAGCCGATGCGCCGACGAGCTTCCTTCGGGTTCCGCGCCACGTCGATGCCGTCGACCAGGATCTGCCCTTCGAAACGGATGAGCGCCACGACCGACTTGATGAGCGTCGATTTCCCGGCACCGTTCGCGCCGACTACCGCGAGCACCCGCCCAGGCGCAAGCTCGAACGAGACCCCGTCGAGAGCGCGAACCCTCCCGTAAGATTTGGCGACAGCGCGGGCCTGCAACACCCTCACCACCTCCTCGCGACGGGGATGCGGCGAGCGAAGGCGACCGGGAGCGTACCCGCTGCCGCCAGGCCGACGGCAGCCCCCAATGCTGGCAGATGACGGGACGACGCCGTGCTGAGGGTGACAGGGGGTTCCATCAGCGGAGCCGGGTCGACAAGGCGCACTTCGGGCTCGAGCGCCGGGAACCAACGGGAGGCGAGCTGGATTGCCGTGTGCGCCGGTGTGAAAGCGTACGCTTGCACCGCTGCATTCTCGCCGCGAAGGTCGGCAAAGGCGTCCTTGTACGTGAAGGGGAGGTCGCCGATGCCATCCCCGTCGGCGTCGAAACCACGGTAGCTGTCCCAGTAGTTGCCGCGGCCATCGAGAGCCCACCGGTTGCGCCGTGCGATGTCCCCCCCGAGGCTGCGGACCTCCTCCAGGTTTCCCAAGAACGTATTCCCTGTGAAGGTGATGTCCGCCGTCGTGAACAGCTCGAGCGCAACCTGGTTGTAGCCGATGAAGTTCCCGCGGACGCTCACGTACCCCTGTGGGCTCCGGGGCGCCCCGTCGGCCGTGAGGGCAAGTCGGTTGTGATGGATGAAGTTGCCCTCGATGGTCACATCGTCGACGTCCTTGAGGAGGATGCCGTAGCCGGACGCTCCGGAGCGGTTGTACGCGAGCACGTTCTCCCGAAGGACAATGCCTCGGGAGAACATGATAGCCGCCCCAGCGATGTTCCTCGTGAAGCGGTTACGGTGGAATTCGTTGTGGTCCGCATACATGTAGTGAATCCCGTAGCGGACGTCGGAGACGTCGTTGCCCCGTAGCAGGTTGTGATCGGAGAAGCCGAGGAAGAGACCGTCCTTTCCGTAGCGGATGACGTTGTTCTCGACCAAACAATCGCTCGCGTTGAAGAGGTAGATGGCGTGGCCGCGCCGCTCCGGCGGGAGGTCCGGGATCGAGGTGATGCGGTTGTTCCGCACCACGTGGCCGCCGCTGTTGAGGAGGGAGATCCCGTACAGCACGTCGCGGAGCTCGTTGCCCTCGATGGTGGCCCGCGGCGCGGTGACCCGAATCCCCGCCGGCTCCCGGGCAACGTCTCGCGCACTCCCCCTGATAACGAAACCGCGGAGGGTGACTCCCTCCGCGGCGATGACGATCACGTCGCCGCGTCCCCCGCCGTCGATGACCGGTCTCCCTTCGCCAACGAGCGTGATCGGCTTGTCGATGGTGATCTGTTCGTGGTAGGTGCCTGGCGGCACGATCAGGGTGTCGCCGGGGGCAGCGCGGGCGATGGCCTCCGCGATGCTGCCCGGGAAGTCCGCAGCGGTCTCCCCGCGAGTGGGCAAGGCCGCCCAAGCCCCCACGACGAGCAGCAGCGCCGCCGTTGCCGAAGGGCCCGTGTTCTTCCAACTAGCCACGAACCAGCGCGCGAGCGCGGGGCCGAAGGTGATGACGACTGCCGCCCCGACCATGGCCCAGAAACCCCAGTCGACCATCGTGTCGGCGCCGAAATTCATAACCCGGGTCGGACCGATGACCTTCGGCGTGAAGGGCTCCATGCGAAGAGCGGCCTTCGGGTCGAGGTCGTGGCCAAACTCATACAGCCAATACTGCAGGTCGGCGAGGAAGAAGAGCGGCGGCGTCCATAGGAGCGCCCGTATCAGAGTGCGATGGAGGCGACGACGCGCGAGGAAGGCTGCAGCGGCGGTGAGTGCGATGAGCACCGGCATCGCCACGAGGAACAGCTTCAGCTCCCAGACAGAGTCGGGCTCGATCGGCTTCATGCCGATGTAGTGATTGAGGCGGTTGATCTCCTCGATGTCCCCTTCCATTCGGTACCCGTAAGCCGTGAGGTAGAGGCCGTTCGGGTATTGGGGGGCCACCAGCTTGAGCTTCCACAGCGGAAGGAGCATCGAGAGTCCGAGCAGCACGGCTGCGACGAGGGCCGACACCGTCCAGTAGGCGTCCGGGACGGAGTACCGGGCGAGAATCCCCTGACGCGGGGCGTCGGCAGCACGGGCTGGAAGCGTCACGTCGCGCGTCGTCGTCATGACATCTCCTCCGGGGTCCAACGTTCCACCAGGGCAGGCCAGTCGATCACCTCACCCCCGAGCTCGCGGGCGAGGGCTTTTGCGTCGTCGACCGTCGCGGCGGCCACGAGCCGGTAGGCCATCGGCGTATTCACATCGGCATTCGCCACGTAGCCGGCGGATTCGGCCGGCACGAGGGTTTCCGTGCGGTAGTCCGACACCCAGGCTCGGATTGCCGCGCGGTCGGGCTGTCGGCGTAGCAGCTGCACGAGGCAACCGATGTCATCGAATCGCTGCGGACCATTCGGGCCGCGCCAGGCTGCTGCGAAGCGACGGTCGGCGATGACCATCCCGCAGTAGGCGCACGTATCGCCGCCGAAGCGGATGTTCGGCGGGCCGGAGCCGTCCTCGCCGCCCCCCGGGAGCAGGAGGTAGCCAGCAGCTCCCGCCGCGGCGGCGGCACCGAGCGAAGCGAGAGCGATGACGAACCTGCGGCGGGAGATCATGGCGTGGCTCCTTCGCGCCGGGGGGCTGCCAGCGGCCTTAAGGCCGCTGGCAGCCTTGAGGAGGGAGGATTACGAAACCAGCAGCCAGCCCTGCATCTCGAGGTGGAGTGCGGAGCAGAACTCGGTGCAGTAGTAGGCGAAAGCGCCCTGGGTGTCGGCAACGAACTCCACCGTCGTGGCCTCTCCGGGGTCGAGGCTTACGTTGATGTTGTAGCGAGGGATGGCGAACCCGTGCGTAGCGTCCGGCGTTGTCTCGACGTTCGTCAGGTGGATGACGACCTTGTCGCCCTTCTTCGCCCGGATGATGTCGGGCTTGAAGTTGCTCCGCTTCACCGTGGCCCAAACTTCGACGGTGTTCCCCTTCCGCTCGATGCGCTCTTCGCCTTCCTTCACCGCGTTCGGGTCGGGCTCCATGGTGAGCGGGTTCGTGCCGGGCGGATACACCTCCCACGCCTTGATGCGGTCGATGCGAATGCCCTGGACGTAGTGGGGCTCGGCCGCGGTGATGGGCATATCGGCGATGATCTCCATCTTCTCGCCGGTGAGGTCGACGAGCTGGAAGTTCTGGGGCTTGAGCGTGCCGACCACGGGGAAGCGGTCGATGGACCACTTGTTGAGAGCGACGAGGTACTTGCCCGCCGGCTTGACCGTATCGCCCTCCATCACCACCAGGTGGCCGATGTTGTAGTGGATGGGGAGCTTCTCGACGAGCTTAAAAGCCTGGTCGCCGCTGAAGTACGGCTCGCCGAGGGACCACTTCGCTACGGCGCTCTCGAGGAAGAGGCTCGTGTAGGCGTACCCCTTGTCGTCGAACTGCGTGTGCAGCGGGCCGGCGCCGAGCTCGACGCGGGCAGCCACCACAGCATCGTAGCGGACGATCGGCACGCCGTAGACGTCCTTGTCCTCGAAGTCCTGCTTCTCGATGGCCTCCTTCAGCTTGGTGAAGGAGTAGACGGTGGCGTGCGGGTCGAGCTTGCCGCTGACGCAGATGTACTCCCCGTTCGGCGCGACATCGACGCCGTGGGGGCTGCGCGGCTCTGGGACGAGGTAAAGCACGCCCTCCTTAGCCGCCACCTCCAAGGGGATGACCTTCATGCCGTTCTTGGTGGTGTATCGGCCCGCCGCGACGAGCTCCTCCGCCTTCTTCCAATTGATGACGTGGAGGTAGTCGAAGTCCCTCTGCGATGCGCCGACCTCGAGCGGTTCCTTCCCTTCGAGGTTGCCGCCGGTTGCCATCTCGGCGTTGTAGGAGTTGATGAACGCCCACCCGTAGCTCACGAGCTTGCCAGCATCGGCCAGGTCCTGGGTATACGGCGGAAGCTCGACTTGGAAGCTCCGGGAAAGGTCGACGCGCCCCGTCTTCTGGTCGACGGCGAGGAAGCTCGAATACCCGCGGAACGCGTCCTTGAAGTTGTCGAGCGCCTTATCGATGTTCTCCGTCTTCACCAGCGTGGGCGTCATCGAGGAGATGTGCACGTACTCCGTGTTGGGAGTGACGAACGCCCCGCCGTGAGACGACTGGAGGTTGGGGACGTCGACGATCTGCTTGACCTTGAAGTCGCGGAGGTCGGCCATGGCGAGGCGGCCGTTGGCGCGGTCGTTGATGTAGACCCAGCGCCCGTCGTACTCGCCGTTCGTTTCGCTGAGCGCGGGGTGATGGGTATCGGCCCAGGTGAGCTTCCCGCGGGCCCGGGAGTACGGCGTCCCCGCCTCCGTCGTCCCCTCGTCGAGCACTGCCTCGCCCCAGTCAGCACCGTACCCGAAGCCCTGCCATGGCTCGGGCGTGAACATCCCGATGACCTTGTACAGGCGCATCGAGGGCACGCCGATCACGAGGATCTGGCCGCCGTGCCCCCCCGACGAGAAGAGGAGGAACTCGTCGAGGTCGGGCTTCCCCGGCGGAACGAACGACTTGACGGCCTTGCGGACCTCTTCTGCGGTCAGGCCACGGGCATCGGCGACCTGCTGAACATCGCCGGAGAGCCCAGCCCCGCCACCGCCATCGCCGCCCCCAACGGCACGACCGATGACTCCCCCGACGATGAGACCTGCGGCGCCTGCGGCACCTCCGGTCAGAAGTTCTCGACGGGTGACTGCCATGCTATTCCCTCCTTTACACGGCTGACGCCGTGATCAATCCGTGACAGTGATGACTCCAGCCATGTCGGGGAGGTGATAATCGCACTGGAAGTCGTACTTACCGGTCTTCGTGAACTTCGCCTCGAATTCGCTCGTCTGGCCGGGATTGACGAGGAGGTCGCTCTTGAAGTCCTTACCTTCCTTCGCAGCGCTGAGGATGTGCATGTTGTGAACGGCAGTGCCCTGATTCTTCGCGACAAACTTGACGGTGGTATTCACGGGGACCGTAAGCTCTTTCGGCTCGAAGAAGTTGTCCTTCATCACGACCTCGATAACCTTCTCGGCACCTTCCGAGCCGCCGGCGCTCCCGCCGGAGCTCCCTGCCGGCTTGGTGGCGATGGGCGCAGGCGTGGACTCGCCGCCGCCCGAACCGCCGCAGGCTGCCATCGCCGCGCCGCCCAGCACGGCGAGGGCCAGGAGTGGGGTGACGAACTTCCAGAAGTTCACGGCTCCTCCTTGTTTCTCGCGAGCAGCCCCACGGGCCGCTCGTGATTGATGTCACGAGTGTGGTAGGAGTCCTCCGCGCTTTCCACGGTCGAACGGCCCCGCCAGGAGAGTCCGAACGGCCCCAATGGGGGATTCCGTCATCCCTCAAGCCGAGAGGCCGATGCGAGGTCGGAAGCGACCGTCGGCCGCAACGCCGAGCACCAGGGTGGGACGGAGGGCCTGGCTACCCCGCCACGCGGATCACCGCCGTCATCCACGGGTGGATGAGGCAGTAGTACGCCCACTCCCCTGGCCGCGAGAAGGTGAGGCTGCGGGATTCGCCTCGGCCGAAGAGCCCCGTGTCCCAGCTTCCGTCCCGGGCGGTCGCGGAGTGCGGGACAGGGTCATCGTTGACCCAGGTCACCGTCGTTCCCGCCCGAATGGAGAGGTCGGATGGGACGAAGGCGTTCCCCGTCATCCGAACAGTGACAGCAGATGCATCGCTCGTGACCGGGGTGGATGGCGCCTGCACACCGAACCCCCGCATATGGGGCATCCAGGCGAAGCCGCCGCCAGTAACCATGTGCCACGCCATGAACCCGAACCAGACGGCGACGGCCAAGGCGAGGAGCACGCCGACGCTCGCAGCAGGGAGAACGAGAAGACCCCACCGCGGGCCGTTGGCGGTTCCCGGGCCGGGCGCCGCTGCGCGCACGCCCAACGCGACAGCTGAAGCGCCTGCGAGCACCGCGAGGAGAAGAATCAGGAACCAAACCGCCATCATGGCACACCTCCTACGCCTGGCGCTCGAAGGGGCTCCGGGTCTTCTTGGCGAATGGTCGGGAATCGAAGCACCTTCTCGGCATCCTCTCCGCGCGATTCGAGGGTCGCGCACGGGAGCCGTGACGCCACCGGCCGTTCGGCCCGCGGGCGAGGGCCCGGGTGGAGGGAAGAAGGCCGCCTTTTCCTCTCCTTTCGTCTACGGCGCCGAGAGCCACTGCTCGCGCACGAGGCGACGAACCACCTTCCCGGACGCCGTCTTCGGGAGCTCTGCCACGATGCGGATCTCCCGGGGTAGCTTGTACCCCGCAAGCCGGTGCCGGCAGAGCTCGAGGAGCTCCTGGGGCGAGACCTCGGCTCCAGGACGGAGCTCGACCGCGGCCGCCACACGCTGGCCCCATTCCGGGTCGGGGAGGCCGACAGCCGCTGCCCCTGCGACGGCCGGATGCTCGCAGAGGACCCGCTCGATTTCAGCCGGGGCGACGTTCTCGCCACCCGTGACGATGAGGTCTTCCCTGCGGTCGAGCACGTAGAGGTACCCTTCGTCGTCCAGGTACCCGACATCCCCGGTTGCCAGCCACTCCCCCCGTAGCTTCTCCGCGGTCGCCTCGGGCTGCCGATGGTATCCCGCCATGACCGTTGGGCCGCGTACCCAGATCTCGCCCGGCTCGCCGGGCGCACATGGCTCCCCCGCCTCGTCCACGACGCGAACCTCCGTCGGGAAGATGGGCTTCCCGGCAGACCCGAGCTTGCGGAGCGCGTCCTCGGGAGGCAGGGTGCAAACCTGGGACGCGGCTTCGGTGAGCCCGTACGTCTGCACGACCGGCGCTCCCATGCGAGCGCACCGTTCGAGCAGGTCACGCGGAACAGGACCGCCTCCGACCAGGATGCAGCGGAGCGACGGGGGGTACGGAGCATCACACCGCGCATCCAGCAGGCGCCGGAGCATGGTCGCGACGACGGAGACGATGGTGGCGCCCCCTTCGTCGATGTCGCGGTTGACGCGCCCGGCGTCGAAGCCTTCATGGATCGAGACCTCGATGCCGTACAGCACCCCCCGAAGGAGAATCGAGAGACCACCGACGTGGAAGAAGGGAAGGCAGGCAAGCCAAACATCGTCCCCAATGAGGCCGAGATTGAAAGCCGAACCGACCGCGCTCCAGAGATGGTTGGCGAAGGTGAGGACCACGCCTTTCGGACGGCCAGTGGTACCGGACGTGTACACGATCGAGTGGGGCGCATCGAGGCGGAATCGGGGCGGAGGGAACGCCGCCTCGTGGAGCGCATCGAGGTCCGGCAGGCGACGGGCGAGGACGCCGGCCGTCCGCGCTGCCGCCTCGCCGAGGGCGGCGTTGGCGTCATCGAAGAGAAGGAGCGAAGCGCCGGAATCGCGGAGCTGCCAGGCGAGGTCGTCGGCCGTAAGCCGTGCGTTGAGCGGCACGAGCACGCCGCCGGCGCGCGGTACGGCGTGGATCGCCACGGCCGCCGCGAGCGAGTTCCAGGCCAACAGGCCAACCGACGAGCCCTGTCGCACCCCCTCCGACTGCAGCCAGGCGGCGAGCGCCGAGACGGCGCGGTCGAGCTCGGCGAACGTCCAGCGCCGTTCGCCGAGCCGCACCGCAGCACGGGCTGGAGTTGCCGCCGCCCGGTGCGCCAGCCAATCGGGCACCAGACTCACCCTCGCACCTCCAGGAGGGGCCGCCGGGCGAGCACCCAGGGAGCCGGCGAGGTGCCAATGCCCGGGGTATCCGAGAGGTCGAGCATCCCGTCCGCAATAGCCAAGGACGGCTCGGCCGTATCGCGAACGAGCAGGCGCACGGTCGCGAGCCCGTGCGCCACCGAACGCCCGGGGAGCGACGCCGCCAGCTGCGCGGCGGCAGCGACCGCGAGCCCGCCGTCGAGGGAGGAGGTGACCACCGGCACGACGCCATGGGCTGCGGCTGCCTCCGCTGCCACGAGGGCAGCCGTGAGCCCACCGACGACCGCCGGCTTAACGGTGACGACATCTGTCGCCTCCGCTCGAAGCAGCGCCTCCACCGCTTCGAGCGAGACCACGTCTTCGTCGGCGGCGACGGGAACCGGGCATCGGCGGCGCAGGCGGGCAAGAGCCGCGGGGTCTCCAGGCGGGAGCGGCTGCTCCACGTATTCGATGTCGAAGGGGGCGAAGGCCTCGAGCGCCCGCGCCGCCTCCTCCTCGCTCCAGGCTCCGTTCGCGTCCAACCGGAGGGCAACGCCGCTGCCGAGCGCGTCGCGGGCGGCCCGAACGCGGGCGATGTCGTCGCGCAGAGGGCGTCCGCCCACCTTCAACTTCGCGGCCGAGAAACCCTCCCGGCGCGCGTGGCGTGCCGATTCTTCGACTTCACCCGGGGTGTTCCCCACAAGCAGTGTGTTGACCGGCACGGCACTCGCCGCATCGCGTGAGAGGAGGCTGCGTAGCGTCAGGCCCGCCCGTCGTGCCAGGAGGTCGAGGGCAGCCGCTTCGACGGCGAACGCGACCGCCGCCGTGACGGCATCGCGAGGCGGTCGGGCTCGGACGGCGGCGGCGAGGGCAGCAGGGGTCCGCCCGACGGCCAGCGAGAAGCACTCTCCGAGCGCAACGGAAAGGGAGAGACGTCTCGGGCGCGCAAACCCGGCCAGCGGACCGGCCTCGCCCCAGCCCGCACAGCCCTCGGCGTCACGGAGCATCACCACCGCGACATCGCGGCCACGGAGCGCCCGCCCAGCGGTGAGGACCGGGGTCTTCAGCCGAAGCCGGACCCGCCAGGCCACCGCGCGGACGATGGCCGGGCCGCCGATATCCGCGGCTGCTTCAAGGCCAGCGAGGGAACTGGTCATAGCGCGGAGGACGCTTTTCGAGGAAGGCGTCGCGGCCCTCCTTCGCTTCGTCGGTCATGTAGGCGAGGCGGGTCGCCTCGCCGGCGAAGAGCTGCTGGCCGACGAAACCATCGTCAGCCAGGTTGAACGCGTACTTGAGCATTCGGATCGAGGTGGGGCTCTTCCGGTTCATGGTCTGCGCCCACTCGAAGGCGGTGACCTCGAGCTGTTGGTGAGGGACGACGGCGTTCACCATACCCATGGCGAAGGCTTCCTCGGCGGTGTAGACGCGCTCCAGGAAGAAGATCTCACGGGCTCGCTTCTGGCCGACGTGACGGGCGAGGTAGGCGGAGCCGTAGCCGCCGTCGAAGCTCGCTGCCCGAGCGTCCGCCTGCTGGAATCGGGCGTGTTCGCGGCTAGCGATGGTGAGGTCGCACACCACGTGGAGGCTGTGGCCACCGCCGACGGCCCACCCTGGAACCACCGCCACGACGGGCTTCGGCATGAAGCGGATCATCCGCTGGAGCTCCAGCACGTGGAGCCGAGGGAGCACGTACCCGCCCTCGTAGCCGCCGTGCCCGCGGACGCGCTGATCGCCGCCGGCGCAGAAGGCCCAGACCCCATCCTTGGGGGAGGGACCTTCGCCCGTAATGAGCACGGTGCCGATGGAGGTGTCGAGCCACGCGTCGCGCACCGCTTCGATCATCTCGTCGATGGTCTCCGGTCGGAACGCGTTCCGCACCTCCGGGCGGTTGAAAGCGATGCGGGCGACTCCGTCGGCCTTGTAGTAGGTGATATCGCGAAAGTCTCGCACTTTCCGCCATTCGGCGGCCTTCCGGATGTGCTGCCACGTTTGCGGTTCGGTCATCGCTCTTGCTCCGCAGCGAGGGTCGTAGGCGCATGGTCACAGAGGAAGGAGCGCACGGCACGGATGTACGCCTCCGGCGCTTCGAGGTGAACGGCATGGCCAACGCCCGGGACGTTGACCCAGCGGGCGCCAGGCAGCTCGCCGGCCATGGCTTGCGCGAGGGAAACGTACTTCGCATCGAGCGCGCCGGTGAGGATGAGCACCGGTATCCCGGCGAGGCGCGGACCGAGCTGCCCCAACAGGGGCTCGTCGCGGCCGGCCCCGAGGCCGCGCAAGCTGTTCGCCAGGCCGAGGGGTCGTTGGGCCAGACGCCGCCGCCGGAGCTCCCCCCGCACCGAATCCGGTAGCGACGCTTGACTCGCCCAGAGGGGAAGCGACTCCCAATAGGCTACGAAGGCCTCGATGCCCTCTCGCTCCAGCTTCCGGGCAAGCTCTTCGTCCGATTCGATTCGCCTCCGACGCTCGTCCGGGTCGGGGATGCCCGGTGAGGCACTCTCCAGTACGAGCGCCCAACAGCGCTGGGGTGCCACAACCGCGAGCCGCAGGGCCACGCGGCCGCCCATCGAGTACCCCACGACCGCCGCCCTCTCGATGCCGAGGGCGTCGAGCAACGCGGTGAGGTCGGCCACGGTCTCGGCCATCGCATACCGGCGAGGGTCATCGGGGGCATCCGAAACCCCGTGGCCGAGAAAGTCGAGGCGAACCGTCCTGAAGCCATCGAAGGCGGGAAGCACTGGCTCCCAGGCTTCGAGCGTGCCCGTGAACCCGTGCAAGAGGAGCACGGTCGGGCCCTGGCCGCGCACTTCCACCTCGTAGGTGGCTCCGCGGATGGTCACCGGGGTCATTGTCTGCGCTCTCCCACCACGGTGGCGCCGACCGCACGCGCGACGGCCGCGGCGACATCGCGATGGAGCGCAACGTTCGCCCGGCGGTCGGTGCGCACATGGACCATCGCTGGAACACCGCGGGCGATCGCGCCGCTCACGGCCCGCCGAACGTCGCCCGGGCGCTCGGCAGGGATGATTTCGAGCCCGTGCAGCCGCGCCAGAAGGCGAAGGTCGAGGCCGTGCGGGGTCCCGAAGACCTCCTCGAAGGCCTCGCCGTGCTCCGCCTGGGGCAGGAAGGAGAAGATGCCCCCGCCGTCGTTGTCGATGACGACGAACACCGGGGCCAGCCCAAACCGCCGCACCGCGAGCAACCCGTTACTGTCGTGGAAGAACGAGAGGTCGCCGATGAGGCAGACGGTAGGTCCGCCGTGCGCGGCGGCGATCCCGCAGGCTGTGGAAACGACGCCGTCGATGCCGCTAGCGCCACGGTTCGCGAAGAGGCGCGAGCCGGGTGGCGTTTCCCAAGCGAAGGTGTCCACGTCGCGGATGGGCATGCTGTTGCCGGCGAGCAGTGCGCCTGCCGGGGGCAAGGCGGCCACGGCTTCGCTCGCCGCGCCCGGCTCGTGGACAGCGGATTCGGCAGCCAAGCGGTCCTGTGCCGCCGCGCGAGCGGTGGAGTCGAGGTCGAGCCATCGCTCGAGCCAGGACGGGTCGCCCTCACCTGCCAGGCCGTGGAGCGCCTCCCTCAGGTCGCGGCAGAGGAGCACCGGGTCCGCGTCGAGGATTTCGCCGGCAGCGAGGGTGGGGTCGGGCCAGATGCCCCCGGGTGCAACCGCGATGTGGGGGACCGTTCGCCAGCGCCCGAGCCACTGCCAGAGCGGCTTCGAGACCGGTAGAGCGCCGAAGCGGAGGAGAACGTCGGGTTCGAGCCCGGCGGCGATGGCGGGGTCGCGAATCCAGAGGTCGTATGCCGTGACCCGGGTGGGCGCGGGAAGCCCGGCCGCCCGAGTCCCCGAGAACGCGTCGGCCACGAGGGGCCAGCCGAGGACGGCAGCGAGCTCGGCCGCGGCTTCTGCGAACCCGGGGCGGTCGAACGGGCCGGCCACCATGAGCCCGCGCCGGGCGCGGCGGAGCCGCTCGGCGAGGCGTTCGACTTCGGCCGCGGGGAGACGTCGGGGCGCGGCCGAGAGTTCGGGGACGCCGCGTGCCAATCCCTCGGGCGACCAGGCCTCCGGACCAGGGATGAGCGGCTCCCGGAACGGAAGGTTGAGGTGGACAGGGCCGGGAGGGTCGGCGAGGGCGGCGGCGACAGCGCGTGCGGCGGTCACCGCTGCGTGCCTGAGCGCTTCCTCGCCCTCTTCGGGCAGGAGCAGTGACTGGAACCATTTGGCGTGGCGGCCGAACAGGTGCTGCTGGTCGATGGTCTGGAGCGCGCCGACATCGTGGGCCTCCGGCGGTCGGTCGGCCGTGAGCAGGAGCAGCGGCACCTGCCCGTAGCGCGCCTCGACGACCGCGGGGAAGAGGTTGGCAGCGGCCGTTCCCGAGGTGACGAGGACGGCCGCCGGCTTGCCGGAGGCCTTCGCCAACCCGAGGGCGAAAAAGGCGGCGGAGCGTTCGTCGAGGTGCATCCAGGTGCGAACGCCCCGGTGCCGATGCGCAAGCAGGGCGAGGGGGGTCGACCGAGAACCGGGGCAGAGCACGAGGTCGCGCAGCCCCGACCGAACGAGGGCATCGAGGAAGCTGCCCGCGTACCGGAAGAGCGTTTCGCTCACGACCCCTCCTCTCGCACGAGGGCGCTGCGAATCGCGCGGAGCTTGAGTTCGGATTCGGAGAACTCGCGCTCCGGGTCGGAGCGGGCCACGATGCCGCAGCCGGCGAAGAGGCGGGCGGGCTGGCCGGGGGTGAGCAGCGCGGAGCGCAGCGCCACCACCAGCTCGCCGTCGCCACGGGCGTCCGCCCACCCAAGGGGGCCGGCATACCAACCGCGGTCGAACGTCTCGACCTCGGCGATGATGCGCGCGGCGGCTTCCCGCGGCATGCCGCCCACCGCCGGCGTCGGGTGGAGGCGGGCGGCGAGGTCGAAGAGCGAGCAGCCGTCCCGTAGCCGGCCGCGCAGCAGCGTGCGCAGGTGTTGCAGGTTCGGCAGCCGCACCACTTCCGGCTCCGGGGCGACCTCCAGTTCGGACACAAGGGGAGCGACGTCCTCGCGAAGCGCCCTGACGACGACCGCGTGCTCTTCCCGTTCCTTCCGGTCGGCGGCCAAACGGGCGGCGATGGCGTCGTCCTCCGCGGAGTCGGCGCCTCGCGGGGCGGTCCCGGCGAGCGCCATCAGCTCGAAGGTCCCCTGCGATACCGAAGCGAGCCGCTCCGGGGTGGCACCCAGGAAGCACGGGCCGCCGAGGTCGACGGCGAACACCGTGCAGGTGGGGAAGCGGTCCACCAGAACGGCGAGCGCCTCGTCCGCGGACCGGTGTTCAGGCAGGTACGCCTCGCGCGCCACAACGACCTTCGTCGCCTCTCCGCGGGCGATGCGGTCCAGGGCCCGGAGGACAGCTGCCGTCCACTCCGCCTGGGTTGCGGCGCGATCGGTGAACGGCCCGGCCGCCGGGGGCTGGGGAAGACGGGCGGGAATTGCCCGTCCTTCGGTGCCCACAAGCTCGGTCTCGACCCGCCAGGCGCCGGCAGGTTCGACGAGGAGAAGCACCCTCGGCACGACGAGCAGCCCGTTTCCGAAGGGACCCCAGTGCGGTGCGCGGTCACCGGGGCAGAAGGCGACCCCAGCGAAGACGATCGGCAGTTCTCGCGGGGGCGCGTCCCCGGCGACAGCCGCGGGTGGCATGCTCCGCAGGAGGCCGGCCGCCTCGCTCAAGGGGTCCGGGCCGTTCAAGGGCCACGCCGCGGCGATGCCGATGCCGACGATGGAGAATCCACGCTCAGGCTGGAGGAACGCGAGCCGCACGCCTTCCCGCACCTCCCGGAAGGCCTCCAGCGTATCTGCCGGACGCCGGATGGGGAGAGCAGCAACGGCGAACGCCTTCCCCTCGGCGGCGGAGGCGAGGGCAGCGGCACGCGTCCGCGCCTCGGCGAGCAATCTGGGTGCCGGTTCGGCAACAGGGCGCACGAACGTCACCGCTGGACCTCCGTGGGCTCTCCGGCCCCAAGGCTGCGGTAGATGAGAGGACGCAGAACTCGGTAGGCCTGCTCGAGCGAGGCGGGCGACTTGGCGGTGAGCCAGCCCAGCACCACGCTGTTCACCGCACCGAACCACGCCCGGGCGGCGATGGCGGGGTCGACATCGGGAGCGACGTCCCCCGCCGAGCGTGCCTCTTCGAGGAGAGCACGCACGAGGGCGATGAATTCCTCCTGGATGGCGAGGACCCGGCTGTGGAACTCCTTGCCGCCGCCGAGCGCGTCGATCATGAAGATTCGGGCGAGGCGCCGGTGGCCGGAGAAGGCGTTCATGACCGCGCGGAGGGCTGCGTCGGCCTTCTCGAGCGGTGCGGCAGGTCCCGCGACCGCCTCGTCCACGCGACGACGGAGCTCGTGGTGAGCCCAATCGAGGAGTGCGAGGAAGAGCGCCTGTTTGCCGGGGAAGTGGAAGTAGACGCCGCCTTTGGAGGTGGCAGCTTCGGCGGCGATCTCGTCCACGCTGGCGGCGTGGTAACCCCGTGCGGCGAAAACCCTCAGGGCCGCATCGAGGATGCGGCCGCGGCGATCGTGAGCGCGTACTTGCTGGGCCCGTTGGGTCATCGTTCGGAAAACCGACCGACGAGTCGGTCGCTTGCATCGTACCGCGCCAGGACGCATGCGGGAGTAAGCGTCCCGACACCGTTCGGCTGGATGCCGAGGGGCGCCGACCGTAGGAGGGCCGGGCTCCACGCCCGGCCCTCGTCGTTCCCGACGGTGAGTCCGCTGGTCTAGCCGTGGAGAACAGCAGCGACGTCGGCGAGGCCGAGCGACTCCAGCTTGGCCTTGGAGGGCTTGCAGGTCTCCACGTCCCAGTCGCACGCCTTCAGGTATTCCACCTCGAGCGTTTCGGTATCGAGCTTGATGCCCTGGAGCGGGCCTGCGCGTGTGCCCTCGTCGCTCTCACCGGTGACGCGTGGCGGCACCGCGCGCTTGCGCGGATTTCCGCCTTCGCGGATCTCGTAGGCCATGCGCAGGTTGGCGATTCGCTCTCCGATCTGCATGACCTCGTCCATGGTCATGTCCCAGCCGGTCACGGCGTTGAACCACGAGGGGATGTTCGCGGTGTTGGCAGCCATCATGATGAACTGGCACATGCCGCCCGCGTTGACCACGTGCATGTACTCGCTCGCCGCCTTGTGGTGCTCGCCGCGGCCGTGGTACTGCGTCTTGTCCGCAGGGGCGGGCGGGATGCGGCCGAGTCGCCGGTTCCCCTCGTACTGGGTGTGGCGGGCCGGAGTCGGGTCGAGCTTGTAGGTGGTGTAGTACTCCGGCTGCAGCTTCGGGTCGTGCATCGGCACTTCCTGGCCGCCGATGTGGATGGCGTACTTCGCCGCTTCGGGGCCGAGGCGCTCGGCAGCCTTCGCCACCCCATCGGCGAAGACTGCGCCGATGCCCTTCCGTTCACCCATGAGCTTCACGAGCTCGACGATGCAGTCCGGGTCGCCCCAGCGAAGCTCGAGGCCGTCGGTGTCCTCCTTGGTGATGATGCCCCGCTCGTAGCACTCGATCGCCATCGAGACGGTCGCGCCGGCGCTGATCACGTCGAAGCCGTACTGGTTGCAGAGGTGGTTGAGGTAGATGAGCGCATCGGGTTCGGTCATCAGGTTCATCGTCCCGAAGGCCGCCATGGCCTCGTACTCGGGGCGATGGGTGTGGCGCGGGTACGGGTACTTGGGGTTCGAAGATTCGACGGATTCGGCGCCGCACGCCATGGGGCAGTGCCAGCAGCCGTACGACTTCTCCATCTTCGGGTTGATGGCAGTAGCGCCGTCGATCTTCTTGGCGTTCTCAGGGCCGAGGTCGAGGATGCCGACGCCGCCCCAGTTCTTGACGGGCGAGTCGCCGTTGAGCGCGCTCGCAGCCGTAATCCCCGTCGTTCCGAAGTTGTGGAAGAAATCGCGGAGCGGCTTGACGAAGTCGTCGAGGTTCGCCCGAAGCATTTTCAGCACCTCGGGCGTTTGGGCGATGATCTTCCGGTCGGCGACCACAACGACGGCCTTCAGGTTCTTGGAGCCCATGACGGCGCCCACACCCGAACGGGCGGCGAGCCGGCCATGGTCGTTGCAGATGCCGCTGATGAGGGAGAGCCGTTCGCCGGCAGGCCCGATGGTGGCGACGCTCGCGCGCTTCCCGTGGCGCGCCTTCAGCTCCATTTCGGTATCGATGGCCATCCGCCCCCAGAGGTCGGAGGCGTCGCGGAGTTCGACCTTGTCGTTCTCGATGAGGAGGTAGACGGGCTTCTCGGCCTTCCCGAAGAACATGATCCCGTCCCACCCGGCGAGCTTCAGCACGCCACCGAAGTCGCCGCCACAGTTCGCGTCCCCCCAACCGCCGGTGAGCGGGCTCTTGCAGACCACCTGCCACCGCTGCCCGAAGAGGGGCGTGCCGGTGAGCAGGCCCGCGAACATGCCGAGCATGTTCTCGGGGCCGAGCGGGTCAGCCCCGCGGGGAACCCGATCCCACATGTAACGGGCACCGAGCCCGTACCCGCCGAGGTATCGGCGATAGAGCGACTCGTCAGGGTGTTCGACGGTGATCTCGCCGGTGGAGAGGTTGACGTTGAGCAGCTTGCCGTTGAACGCACGCTCGGCGAGCTGCGATTGGGTCGCAGCGGTAGCTTCGGCCACGGACACACTCCTTCCGCCCGGTAGGGTCTCGAAGGGAATACTACGCGGCCGGCGAAGGACTGCAATATGCCGGCGTCGGCATGCCGGCGAGCGGCAATGAAGAGGGGGCGACCCGGGTCGCCCCCTCGGTCGTGCCCCGGAGCGGGCTGTTACCGCTTGGTGAACTGCGGAGCCTTGCGGGCGCGCTTGAGCCCGGCCTTCTTCCGCTCCTTCATGCGCGGGTCGCGGGTGAGGAGGTTCGTCGGCCGTTTGAGGAGAGGTTTGATGGAGGGGTCCGAAGCCACGAGCGCCCGGGCGATGCCCATCTTGATGGCCCCCGCCCAGCCCGAAAGGCCGCCACCTTCGCACTTCGCCACAACGCTGAACTCCCGCTCTTTGCCGACGCGAACCAGAGGCGCGAGGATTTCGGCTCGGTGAACCTCCCGGGGGAACACTTCCTCCATGGGCTTCCCGTTCACGATCACGGCTCCGTTCCCGGGGTAGAGCCGCACCCGCGCGACGGCGGTCTTTCGGCGGCCGGTGCCGTAGTAGTAGTGCTCAGCCATTGGCTACTCCTCGCTCTCGCTGGGGGACTGGCCGCCCGTGCGCCGGGCGCGCGTCCGGCGTCGGGGCGAAGCCTCGTCGGCCGGCTCAGGCGCCTCGAAGGACGCCTCCGCCTGCGGCTCGGCTCCAGCGGTCGTCCGTCGAGTCCGGCGGCGGGGCGCGCCCTCGGCCGGGGGAGCCGCCTCAGGTATCTCGGCGACGGCGGCCCCTTCGGGGGCGGCCTCGACTGCAGGAGCCGCCTCCTCCTCGCGAGCGGGCGCTTCGGTCGCAGCGGCGACCACTGCCAGCCCGCGCAGCGGCCGGAGGCGCGGAGGCTTCTTCGCCATGTCCTCGCGAACACGCGCCAGCAATTCCGCCTGGCGGCGCTGGCGCTCCCGTTCGGCGCCGATGAGTTGCGCCTGATGCGGGTGTTCCGGACCGGGATACACCTTCAGGTGCTTCAGCAGACGCTCCCCGAGGGACGTCTTCGGCAGCATGCCCCAAACAGCTCGCTTGATCACCCGTTCGGGGTGCTTGGCGAGCTCCTCTTCGAAGGAGCGCCACTTCAGGCCACCGGGGTAGCCGGAGTGCCGGTAGTACACCTTCTCCTCGCGCTTCTTGCCGGAGAGGCGGATCTTGGCAGCGTTGATGACGACCACGAAGTCGCCGGCGTCGAGGTGGGGCTCGAAGGTCGGCTTATGCTTCCCCCGCAGGAGGCGCGCCACCTCGCTGGCCACGCGCCCGAGCGGCCGGTCGGCCGCATCGACGACGTGCCAGTCCTTCCAGATTTCGTTCGCCTTCAGGCGGATCGTGTTCATTGCTCGTACCCCTCATCATACGAGACGCTCCACAGGCAGAGTCCATGGGGCGGTGCTGCCGGTCCCATGGAGCAGGGCGTTGCCTGGCGGAGCAGCTCGCTGAACTGCTCGGCAGTAAGGCGGCCGCGGCCTACCTGAACGAGGGCTCCGACGATGCGGCGGACCATCTGTGGCAGGAAGGCATCGGCCTCGATTTCGAACAGCAGGCAGCAGCCTTCGCTGCGCCACGCTGCACGGTAGACGGTGCGAACGCTCGAACGGCCCGCCGGTAGCGGACCGGAGCATGCCGCAAAGTCGCGCCGGCCCACGAGGGCCTCGGCAGCGCTCTGCATCGCGGCCACCTCCAGCCCTGGTCCGACGTGCCAGGCGACCCGGCGGAGAAGCGGCTGGCGTTCGGGCGAAGTGAGGAGGGTGTAGCGGTACGAGCGGCGGCGCGCCCACCGCCGCGGGTCGAACCGGGGATCCGTTTCGCGAACGCAGCGAACGGCGACGTCTTCGGGCAGGAGAGCGTTGAGCGCGCGCCCGATGGTCTCGGGGTCGAGCCGGGTATCGGCATCCCAGGCTGCGACCTGCCCCCGAGCGTGGACGCCGGCATCGGTGCGGCCCGCCAGCCGGACCCGCGTCGGGACGCCGAAGAGCCGCTGCGCCGCCTCTTCGAGAACGCCCTGAACGGTGCGTGCGTTCGGCTGGAGTTGGGAGCCGGCAAACGCAGCGCCGTCGTAGCTGACGGTAGCCGCGAACCGCCGCAGGGCCACTCCTTCACTCCTTCGTCTCCTCCGGCGCGGTCTCCGGCGCCGCGGGAGCGTCGGATTCGGAGGCCGCACTGTTGGTGTCGTCCGCAGGGCCCTCCGCTGGTGTCGGCTGCTGGGCCGCAGGCGCCGGTGACGCCGCCTGCGCCGCGGCCCGCCGCGTCGAGGCCGACTGCGGCCGTGCGGGGCGGCGATGAGGCCGCTCCGCCGGCGGGGCGAGGTCCACCAGCTCGATGGCAGCCATGGGTGCGCCGTCGCCGAGCCGTCGTTCGAGCTTCGTGATGCGGAGGTACCCGCCGTTCCGGTCCTTCATGCGGGGCGCGATGTCGGAGAACAGCTTCCGCACCACCTTCGGGTCGTAGATGAAGGCGAGCGCCTGGCGCCGGGCGTGGAGATCTCCTCGCTTGCCGAGGGTGATCATCTTCTCGGCGAGGGGGCGGATCTCCTTCGCCTTCGCCTCCGTGGTGGTGATGCGCTCGTGCCGCAACAACTCGGTCACGAGGTTGCGGTAGAGCGCGAGGCGGTGGGCCGTATCGCGGCCGAGATGGCGACCCGCGACGCGATGACGCATGACGCTACTCCTCGTCGTCGGCGCCGAGCAGCTCCTCGTCGCCGGCTTCTTTCAGGGCTTCCTTCAGCGCCTTGCCGAGAACGCTCAGGCTCTCCTCGTCTTCCTCGTCGAGGATGACGGAACTGGTGCGAACCGTCGCCGGCCGGCGCCGCTGGCCGGGCCGCTCGGCGATGGGGTGGAGCCCCGGCTGGTTCGGGTCGATGAAGCCGAGCTCGGCAAGCCGCTCCCGCAGCTCGTCGTACGACTTGCGGCCGAAGTTGCGGAGGGAGAGAAGCTCCTCTTCGCTCTTCTCCAGCACCTGCCCGACGGTCATGAGCCCGCTGCGCTTCAGGCAGTTGTATGCCCGCACGGACAGGTTGAGTTCCTCGATCGGCGTGTTGTACCGGTCGGGCGAGAGGACGGCGCTGGCGCCCGCGGGCCGAGTCCCGAAGCCGGCGTACGGCCGACCGATGTTGGCGAAGAGCGAGAACTGTTCGATGAGGATCTCCGCGGCCTGGGCGATGGCCTCCACCGGATCGATGGTTCCATCCGTCCAAACTTCGAGCACGAGGCGATCGAAGTTGGTCGACTGGCCGACGCGCGTGCGCTCGACCTTGAAGTTCGCCTTGCGAATGGGCGAGAAGATGGCGTCGACCGGGATGACGCCGATGGGCAGACCTTCCGCGCTGGTAGCGGGAACGTACCCTTTTCCGAGCTGGACGTGGAACTCGACGTTCAGCCGGGCAGTGGGGCTGTCCAGTGTGGCGAGGTGCAGCTCGGGGTTGACGATTTCGAAATCGGCAGGGCACTGGATGTCGCCCGCGCGAACCTCGCCGGGCCCTTGGGCATCGAGGGTGAGCGTCCCCGGGCGGTCGCTGAGGGCGCGGATGCGGATCTCCTTCACGTTGAGGAGGAACTCGGTAGCGTCCTCCACCATCCCCGGGATGACGGAGAATTCGTGCTGGACCTGGTCGATGCGCACGGAGGTGATGGCCGCTCCGGGGAGAGAGGCCAGGAGGACCCGCCGGAGGGAGTTGCCGAGCGTGATCCCGTAGCCCGCCTCGAGCGGTTCGACGACGACGCGGGCGTACCGGTCTCCCTCCTCCTCCACCCGGAGTTCGGGCGTCACCTGCGTGAGGGAGTCGCCGAGAAGGTCAGTGGTGTCCACCATGGTTTCGCCTCGCTTCGGGGTGGGGCACTAACGCGAGTAGTACTCGATGATCACGTTCTCGTTGAAGAGATGGGTCTGGCCGGGCACGACCTCGGGCGGGGCGATGACCTTGCCCGTGAGCGTGGCCGTGTCGAGTTGGAGCCAGGAGGGCACCTGCTTCGATTTGATGGTCTCCTTCACGACCTGGTAGTAGGCACTGCGCTGGCCGCGGGGAGTGAAGGAGATGGTGTCGCCCTCCTTGATTTGGGCGGAGGGGATGTCGAGTTTCCGACCGTTGACGGCGATGTGGCCGTGGCGGACGAGCTGACGCGCCTGGGCTCGGGAATCGGCGAAGCCGAGCCGGTAGACGATGTTGTCGAGCCGGCTTTCCAGCAGTCGGACGAGGTTCTCACCCGAGACGCCCGGGCGGCGGACAGCTTCCTGGTAGTAGCGCTGGAACTGCTTCTCGAGGACGCCGTAGGTGACACGGGCGCGCTGCTTCTCCCGCAGCTGCAGGCCCCGGTCGCTGATCTTCCGTCGGCGGGCAGTGCGCTGCCCCGGCGGGTAGGGACGCCGCTCGAAGCTGCACTTGGGTGTGAAACAGCGGGCGCCCTTGAGGAAGAGCTTCTCGCCGTGTCGGCGGCAAAGGCGGCAGACAGGGCCGGTGTACCGTGCCATGGGGAAGCCTCCTAGACGCGCCGCCGCTTGGGCGGGCGGCAGCCGTTGTGGGGAATGGGCGTGACGTCGCGAATCGCCGTAATGGCGAGCCCGGCAGCCTGCAAGGCGCGGATCGCGGCTTCGCGGCCGGCGCCCGCACCCTTGACGTACACCTCGACGCTCTGCAGGCCGTGCTCCATGCCCTTCCGGGCGGCGTTCTCCCCAGCCATCTGGGCAGCGAAGGGCGTGCTCTTGCGGGAGCCCTTGAAGCCGGAGGAGCCGGCGCTCGCCGAGGCGATCACGTTCCCGTTGGGGTCGGTGAGCGTGACGATGGTGTTGTTGAAAGTGGCCAGAACGTAGGCTCGGCCCTTGGGAACGGATTTCCGTTCCCGCCGGCGGGGCCGGCGCTTGTCGCCGCTGCGTTGCGCACGCTTTTCGGCCATCCCTGGCAAACCTCCTGGTTACTTCTTCCCGGCGCGGCGCTTGCCGGCGACGGTCTTCCGCGGCCCGCGGCGCTGGCGGGCGTTCGTGCGGGTGCGCTGACCACGAACGGGCAGGTTCCGGCGGTGACGCTGGCCGCGGTAGCAGTTGATCTCGATGAGCCGCTGGATGTTCTGGCGCACCTCGCGGCGCAGGTCGCCTTCGACCACGTAGTTCTTGTCGATGAACTCGCGGATGCGGACGAGCTCGTCATCGCTGAGCTCACCCACCTTCTTGGCCGGGGGCACGCCCGTTGCGGCGCACACCTCCTTGGCCCGCGTCGGGCCAATGCCGTAGATGAGACGGAGCCCGTACTCCACCTGCATGTGGTTCGGGATGTCGACGCCGGCGATGCGTGCCATGACCTACCCCTGCCGTTGCTTGTGCTTCGGGTTCTCGCAAATCACCATCACCCGCCCGTGACGGCGGATGACCTTGCACTTGTCGCAGCGCGGCTTCACGGATGCTCGTACCTTCATCGGTCGCCTCGCTTTTTCGGTTACTTGAACCGGTACGTTATCCGCCCTCGGCTCAGGTCGTAGGGCGAGAGCTCGACGAGGACCCGGTCGCCCGGAAGGATGCGAATGAAGTTCATACGAATCTTCCCGCTGATGTGAGCTAGCACCTCGTGCCCGTTCGCCAGCTCGACCTTGAACATGCCGTTCGGCAGGGCCTCGGTGACGACTCCCTCGACTTCGATCGCGTCCTTCTTCGGCATGGCTCCTCGTCGCGAGTGTGCAAACAGCCAGTCTAGGGCAAGGTCAGCACGAGCGGCTTCCCACCCTCGACGATGGCGATCGTATGTTCGAAATGACAGCACAGGCTACCATCTCGCGTCTTTACCGTCCAACCGTCGTCGTCGGTATACGTTTCCGGGCTGCCGGCCGTGACCATGGGTTCGATGGCGATGACGAGCCCAGGCCGAATCGGCGGCCCCTTGAAACGGATGCGATGGTTCGGAACGTGCGGCTCCTCGTGCATCTCCCGCCCGACGCCATGGCCACCGTAGCCGCGGACGATGCCGAAGCCGCTGGGGCGGATGGCGTCTTCGATGGCGGCGCAGATGTCGGCGAGGTACTTGGCGCGCCCCGCCGCCTCGATCCCCGCCCACAGGGCCCGCTCCGTGACTTCGATGAGCCGCTTCGCGGTATCGTCGACGTGGCCCACCGGCACGGTGATGGCCGCGTCGCCGACGTACCCCTTGTAGGTGGCGCCCAGGTCGAGCGAGACGATGTCGCCTTCCTTCAGGATACGATCCTTCGGGATTCCGTGGACGAGCTCGTCATTCACAGAAACGCAGATGTTCGAGGGGTAGGGCGGGTACTGCGGCCCGGGCGAATATCCCCGGAACGTCTCCTTCGCCCCCGCACGGCGGAACTCCTCGGCGACGACGCGCTCGAATTCCAGGCAGTTCACGCCCGGCCGCACCATGGCGCGGAGCTTCTCGAGCGTCTGCCCGACGATCCGCCCCGCTTCACGCATGATCGCGATCTCCTCGGGCGACTTCAGGCGGATGGCCACGGGCCGATCGCCTCCAGTAGAGCCTGGGTCACCGCGTCGAGGGGCTGCTCGCCGTTGACCGTGCGGAGCACGCCCCGCTCGCGGTAGTACTCGATGAGGTCAGCCGGCGGCTTCTGCTTCTCGAGGCGCGCGCGCACAACGTCGGGCTTGTCGTCGTCCCGCTGGTACAGCTCGCCGCCGCAGCGGTCGCAGATGCCGGGCGTTTTCGGCGGATCGTTCCGCTCATGGTAGACGGCCCCACACCGGCGGCACATCCAACGGCCGCCGAGCCGGGCCACCAGCTCCTCGTCCGACACCTCGATGAGGAGCGCGCGGTCGATCTTCGCGCCCCGCTTGGCCAACGCCTCGTCGAGCGCCCTGGCCTGCGTCACGTTCCGCGGGTAACCGTCGAACATCGCGCCTTTGGCGGCATCGGGCTGTTCGAGGCGTTCGAGCAGCATGGCGATGGTCACTTCGTCGGGGACGAGCTCGCCGCGGTCCATGTAGCTCTTGGCGACCTTCCCGAGCTCGGTGCCGTTGCGGACGTGCTCCCGGAACATGTCGCCGGTGGAGATGTGGACGAGCCCAGTGGCGGCAGCCAGCCGCTGGGCCTGCGTTCCCTTGCCTGCGCCTGGTGGTCCGAGCAGAACGATGTACACGGCTAGCGGATGAACCCCTCGTAGTTGCGCATCAGGAGCTGCGCCTCGAGCTGCTTCATGGTGTCGAGGACGACAGCGACGACGATGAGGAACCCCGTGCTGGAGATGGTGAGGGCGCGGACACCGGTGACGAGCCCGACGAAGAACGGCGCCACAGCGACGAAGCCGAGGAAGAGTGCCCCCGCCCAGGTAATGCGCGTGACGACGCGCATGAGGTACGCCTCGGTGGGCGGACCCGGACGGATGCCGGGGATGAACGCCCCCTGCCGCTGCAGCGTCTTCGCGATCTGCTGCTGCTGGTACTGCACCATCGTGTAGAAGAACGTGAAGATGATGACCAAGACGAAGAGGACCGCCCAGTAGAGGCCGCTCCCGCTCTGACCCCGGCCGCCCTGGAACTGGTCGACGAACCAGCGGGCGACGGTGCCGACCCAGCCACCCGAACCCGTGAAGTAGCTTGCGATAGCCGCGGGGAGAATCATGACGGAGAAGGCGAAGATGAGGGGGATCATCCCCGCCATGTTGACGCGGAGCGGGATGTAGCTCGCCCCCTGCTGTCGGTACATGCGGCCGCCGCGGAAGGCGGAGCGCGCGTACTGAACGGGCACACGCCGCTGCGCCTCCTGGAAGAAGACGATGATGTAGGTGAGCCCGAGGGCGAACGCCACCACCAGCAGCACGCCGATGATCGACTGGGTGGAGATGTTGGGCAGCAGCCCCGGCAGCACCGCGACGATGCCGCCGAAAATGATCAGCGAAACGCCGTTGCCGATGCCGTGCTCGGTGATGAGCTCGCCAAGCCAGACGAGGAACATCGTGCCGGCCGCGAGCGTGAAGAGCGTCGCCAGCGTCCCCAGCACGTCGTTCTGGAAGCCGAAGTTGGCCACCACCGGCGCCGATTGGTTGATGAACACGATCTGGCCGTAGCCCTGGATCAGCGCGATGGGAACGGCGAGCCAGTGGGTGTAGAGCTGGATGCGCCGCCTGCCTTGTTCGCCTTCGTCGAGGAGGCTGCGGAGGTTGGGAACAATCGGCGTCAGGATCTGCAGGATGATCGACGCGGTGATGTAGGGGTAGACGCCCAGCGCGGCGACGCTCAGGTTCTGGAGCGCCCCGCCGGAGAAGATGCTCAGGAAGTCGAGGATGCTGTTCCCTTCGAAAGCTTGACGAAGGGCGTCGCGGTCCACGTTGGGGATGGGGACGTGGGCCACGAACCGGAAGACGATGAGCATCGCGAGGGTGAAGAGGAGCTTCTGTCGAACATCGGGCTGCCGCCAGGCGTCGACCATCGCCTGGAGGAGGCGCGGACGGGAGCCGGCGGCAGTCATCGTCGCCATCAGGCCTGCTCCTCGCTCGCGGCCGCGCCGACGATGCGAACCGTGCCCCCGGCCCGCTCGATCTTCTCCTTCGCCGCGGCACTGGCAGCGTGAACCTCGACGGTGAAGGGCTTGGTGACCTCGCCGTCGCCGAGCAGCTTCACGGGGTCACGGAGCTGCTTGATGACCCCGTGGGCGCGGAGCGTGGCGGGCGTGATCACGGCCCCCGCCTCGAAGCGTTCTTCGAGGACCGCCACGTTGACGGGCTGGTAGACCACCTTGAAGGGGTTCTTGAAGCCGCGCAACCTGGCCAGCTTCCGCGTGAGTGGGAACTGCCCGCCCTCGAACGTGGGGCGGAGGTCGCGGCCGCTGCGGGAGCGTTGCCCCTTGATGCCGCGCCCGGAGTACGTGCCGTGGCCGCTCGAGTTCCCGCGGCCGACGCGCTTGCGGGCGTGGGTCGCCCCGCGCGGAGGACGAAGGTGGTGCGCGCGGATGCTCATGCTGTCACCTCCTCCACCTCGACGAGGTGGGCGACCTTCGCCACCATGCCCCGAATCGAGGGGGTGTCCTCGTGCTCGACGACGTCGTGGAGGTGGCGGAGGCCGAGCTTGCGGATCGTTTCCTTCTGGTCCCGACTGTAGCCGATGGCGCTCTTCCGCCAGCGAATACGGAGCCTGCTCATCGCGTCGACACCTCGCCGCGGGCAGCCGCGAGACGCCGCTCGCGGGCGCCGATGGTCTCCTGAAGCATGCCGAGCGCCTTCATCGTGGCCTGGGCCACGTTGATGGGGTTGCGGCTTCCCAGGGATTTGGCCAGCACGTCCTTCACGCCGGCGAGCTCGAAGATCGCCCGCATCGGACCGCCGGCGATGACGCCGGTGCCGGGGGCCGCTGGCTTCATGAGCACCTTCGAGGCACCGAAGTGGGTCACGACTTCGTGCGGGATGGTGGTCCCATGCATCGGGATGCGGATCATCGTCCGGCGGGCGAGTGCGGTGGCCTTGCGGATGGCCTCGGGGACCTCGTTCGCCTTGCCCAGGCCGATGCCGACGCCGCCCCGCCCGTCCCCTACGACGACGAGCGCGCTGAAGCTGAACCGCCGGCCGCCGCGCACGACTTTGGCGACGCGGTTGATGTAGATGGTCTTTTCGGCGAGCTCTTCCTGGGGCGCCTGGTCGAACTGACTCATCAGAACTTCAACCCTCCTTCGCGGGCGCCTTCGGCAAGGGCCTTCACGCGGCCGTGATACTTGTAGCCGCCCCGGTCGAACACCACCGTCTCGATACCCTTGGCCAGCGCGCGCTTGGCGATGAGCCGGCCGACGAGTGCGGCCCGCTCCGTTTTCCGCTTCCCCGCTGCCTCCGCGGCCACCTCCTCATCCAGATCGCTGGCCGCTGCCAGCGTGTGACCGATGGTGTCGTCGATGACTTGAGCGTAGATGTGAGCATGGCTGCGGAAGACGTTGAGGCGAGGGCGCTGGGGAGTGCCCTTCACCTTCTTGCGCACACGCAGGTGCCGCCGCTTCCGCGCCTCCAAGCGGGTGGCGTGGCTCATCAGCGACCCACCTTTCCAGACTTGCCGGCCTTTCGGCGGACGCGTTCGCCCAGGTACCGGATGCCCTTCCCCTTGTACGGCTCGGGCGGGCGCAGCCGGCGGATGTTGGCAGCCACCTGCCCGACGAGCTCCTTGTCGATCCCCTTCACGTGAATGCGTGGGCCATCGACTTCGAAGCTGATGCCCGCAGGCGGCTCGACGATGACCGGATGGGAAAACCCCAGAGAGAGCTGAAGGTTGCTGCCCTGGAGCTGGGCGCGGTAGCCCACGCCCTGAATTTCCAGCGTCTTCGTGAAGCCCTGGCTGACGCCCACGACCATGTTGTCGAGGAGCGTGCGGCAGAGGCCATGGAGCGCCCGGTTCTGGCGCTCATCGTCCGGCCGGGTGACGATGACTCGTCCGTCGTCCTTGGTGAAGCGGATCGGCTTCGGGAAGACGCGCTCGAGCTGCCCCTTCGGCCCCTTCACGACGACGCGGTTCCCCTCCCCGATGGTCACCTCGACCCCGGGGGGGATGGGAACGGGCTTGCGTCCGATGCGGGACATGGCCTGAACCCCTTACCAGACGTAGCACAGCAGCTCGCCGCCGACGGATTCGCGGCGCGCCTGCTGGCCGGTCATCACGCCCTTGGGCGTGGAGAGGATGGCGATGCCGAGCCCTCCGTATACGCGAGGGATCTGGCGCTTCTGCACGTAAACCCGGAGTCCGGGCTTGCTGACTCGCTGGAGCCCGTTGATGGCAGGCTGCTTCCGGCCGAGGTAGTTGAGCTCGATGCGGAGCTCGGCCTGAGGTCGGCCCTCCTGCTGAATGACGGTGTAGTCCTTGATGAAGCCCTCCTCCTTGAGGACCTTGGCGATGGCCACCTTCATCTTCGACGCCGGCATGCTGACGGAGTCGTGGCGGGCGGCCACGGCGTTCCGGATGCGGGTGAGCATGTCGGCGATCGGGTCATTCACGCTCATGGCGGAACTCCTGGCTTCCACGGGCTACCAGCTCGACTTCGTGACGCCGGGCAGCAAGCCGCGGTGGGCATACTCCCGGAAGGTGATGCGGGAGAGGCCGAACTTACGGATGTACGCCCGGGGGCGGCCGTCGATGATGTCGCGATTCTTCAGCCGCGTCGGGCTACTGTTGAGGGGTAGCTTCCGCAATTCGGCATAGATAGCGGCCACCCGTTCGGGGTCGCCCCAGGCCTTCTTCAATTCGGCCTTCAGCGCCTCACGACGAGCGCGGTACTTCTCGTACAGCTCGCGGCGCCGCTTGTCACGATTGATGATACCCTTGGACGCCATCTCGTCCCTCCTAGTTCCGCCGGAACGGCATCCCCAAAAGTTCGAGGAGCCGCCGTCCTTCTTCGTCGGTCTTCGCCGTCGTCACGATGGTGACCTGAAGCCCGCGCACCTTGTCGATCTTGTCGTAATCGATTTCCGGAAAGATGAGCTGTTCCCGGATGCCGATGGAGTAGTTCCCCCGCCCGTCGAAGGCGTTCGGGTTCAGACCGTGGAAGTCGCGAATGCGCGGCAGGGCCGCGGTGATCAGCCGGTCGAGGAACTCCCACATGCGGGCGCCGCGGATCGTACAGGCGACGCCAATGGGGTTCCCGGCGCGGAGGCGGAAGTTCGCGATCGAGCGCTTGGCGCGGGTCACGATCGGCTTCTGGCCGGTGATGGCAGCCACCTGCTCGACGGTGTGGTCGAGAGCAGCAGCGTTCGAGAGCGCCTCGCCCAATCCGACGTTGACGACGATCTTCTCGAGGCGCGGCACCTGCATGATGTTCTTGTAGCCGAACTCCTGCCGGAGCTGCGGCACAACTTCGTTGAGGTAGCGGTCCTTCAGGCGGGGCGGCATCAGTCGATATCCCTCCCGCTGCGCTTCGCGACGCGCACCCAGCTGCCGTCTTCGCGGCGGCGGAAGGTGACGCGCGTGGGCTGGTCCGTGTTCGGGTCGATGAGCATCACGTTGCTGATGTGGATGGGCGCCTCGCGCTCGATGATCTGGGACTGCTGGCCCACGGCCCGGGCGCGCTGATGGCGCTTCACGATGTTGACGCCCTCCACGATGACGCGCTCGTGCTTCCGATCCACCTTGCGCACGATCCCCCGCTTGCCGCGGTCCTTCCCGGCGATGACGACCACGCGATCGCCGCGCTTAATCTTTGCCGGCATCAGAGCACCTCCGGCGCCAGGGAGACGATCTTCATGAAGTTCTTGTCGCGCAGCTCGCGGGCCACGGGGCCGAAGATGCGCGTCCCACGGGGGTTCTGGAGATCGTTGGCGAGGAGCACGGCGGCGTTGTCATCGAACTTGATGTAGGAGCCGTCGGGCCGGCGGTACTCCTTCGCCACGCGGACGATCACCGCCCGCACGACGTCGCCCTTCTTGATGTTGGCATGGGGCTGGGCCGACTTGACGCTGGCCACAATCACGTCGCCCGGGCGGCCGTAGCGCCGCTTGCTACCACCGAGCACGCGGATGCAAAGCAGCTCGCGCGCTCCGGAGTTGTCGGCAACCTTGAGGCGGGACTCCTGCTGGATCACGGCGTCTCACCCTCCGCGGCACCGGCAACACGGCTGGGCGCGGCCTGGACGTCCTCTTCGAGCTCGCGGCCGATGAGGTCGGCTTCGATCTCGGGCACCTCGCCGCGCTGGACGATTTCGATGACGCGCCACCGCTTCTCCCGGGAGAGGGGGCGCGTCTCTTCGATACGCACGATGTCGCCGATGCGGCACTCGTTGTGTTCGTCGTGTGCTTTGTACCGCTTCGTTCGCGTGATGGTCTTGCGGTAGAGCGGGTGCATGGTCCGCCGCTCCACGGCGACGACCACCGTCTTCTGCATCTTGTCGCTCACCACCACGCCCTGGAGGACGCGTCGCTGTCCCATGGTCAACCCTCACCTCGCAGGCGGGCGAGCTCGCGCTCGCGCTTCACGGTCAGGAGCCGGGCGATGCGCTTTCGCGCTTCCCGGAGCGCACGGTAGTTCTCCAGCTGGCGGGTAGCATGCTGGAATCGGAGGGTGAAGAGCGCCCGGTACGCCTCGTTGATCTCCCGGGCGAGGCGCTGGTCATCCCATTGGCGGATTTCGGCGAGCTCTTGGCGTGCCATCTCGGACCTCCTCAGATGGTGAGCTCGTCGCGCGCGACGATGCGCGTCGGGACCGGCAGCTTGTGGGCGGCGCGGCGGAGCGCCTCGCGGGCGATGGGCTCGGCGACGCCAGCCACTTCGAAGAGAATCCGGTTCGGCTTGACGACGGCCACCCAGCGGTCGGGCGCGCCCTTCCCCGAGCCCATGCGCGTTTCGGCCGGCTTCGCCGTCGCGACCTTGTCGGGGAAGATCCGAATCCAGATTTTACCACCGCGCTTCATGTAGTTGGTCATGGTGCGCCGGGCGGCCTCGATTTGGCGGGCATCGACCCAGGCGGCCCCTTCGGCTTGCAGGGCGTACTCGCCGAAAACGATGGTGTTACCGGCCGTGGCCTCGCCGGTGAGGCGGCCGCGGTGGTGCTTCCGATGCTTCACACGCCTCGGCTGCAGCATCGCGTTCTCACTCCTCGCCGCCGCCCGACTGGCGGGCTACGGCTTCTTGTTCTTCGACGGAGATGGCGACATGAACGGGCCCGCCGGGCTGGGCAGCCGGCGTAGGTTCGGCCGCGGCAGCCTCCTCCTCTTCGGGCACCTCGTACTCGCGTTCGGCCGGCAGGACATCGCCCTTATAGATCCACACCTTCACGCCGATGATGCCGTAGGTCGTGAGGGCTTCGGCAAAGCCGTAATCGATGTCGGCGCGAAGGGTGTTGCGGGGCACCCGGCCGGCAGCTTCCGTTTCGCGACGGGACATCTCCGCGCCGCCGAGCCGGCCGGCGATGGTGATACGAACGCCCTTGGCGCCCCGCTGCATCGTGCGCTGAACGGCCTGCTTGATAGCCCGCCGGAAGGCAACGCGCCGCTCGATCTGGTCGGCAACGGAGCGGGCCACGAGGTAGGCATCCAGCTCGGGGACGCGGATCTCGTTGATGTTGACGCGCACCCGCCCGCCGGTCATCTGCTCCAGGGCTGTGCGCAGCTCCTCCACACGCCCGCCCCCGCGGCCGATGACGATCCCCGGCTTGGCCGTGTGGATGGTGACGGTCACCAGGTTGGCGTTCCGGTCGATCTCCACGCGGCTGATGCCGGCATCCGGCAGCTGCTCAAGGATGAAACGCCGGATGCGCAGGTCCTCGTGGAGCTTCTGGGTGTAGTCGCGGTCGGCGAACCACTTCGAGTCCCAGTCGTAGAGGATGCCGAGGCGCAGGCCGTGTGGATGGACTTTCTGACCCACTGGCTACCCCTCCCGCCGGTCGAGAACGATCGTGATGTGGCTTGAGCGCTTGATGATGGGGCTCACACGCCCACGGGAGCGCGCCTTGTACCGCCTGAGACGGCGGCCGTCGTCGGCCACGGCACGCTTGATGACGAGCTCGTCGACATCGAGGTTGAAGTTGTTCTCGGCGTTGGCGGCCGCCGAAAGGACGACCTTCGAGACGGTGCGCGCGTGCGGCGACGGCGCGTAGCGCAGCAGGGCGAGCGCCTGGTCGACGCTGAGGCCCGGGAGGCGCTCGAGGATGAGGCGCACCTTCCGCGGCGAAACGGGAACGTTGCGGGCGACAGCGCGAACTTCCATGGCTAACGCCTCACCTTGCTCTGTCGGTCACTCTTGGAGACGTGACCGCGGAACGTCCGCGTCGGGGCGAACTCCCCCAGACGATGGCCGACCATCTGCTCGGTGATGAACACGGGCACGTGCCGCCGGCCGTCGTGGACGGCAATGGTGAGACCGACCATTTCCGGCACGATCATGGAGGCTCGCGACCACGTCTTGATAACGGTGCGCTGTCCGCTGGCGCGGACGGCCAGCACCTTCTTCCACAGCTTCGGGTGGACGAACGGCCCCTTCTTCGTCGAGCGCGACATCGCCCCGCTTACCTCCTGCGCCGCACGATGAACTTATCGGTGCGTTTGTTGTTGCGCGTCCGATAGCCGAGGGTGGGCTTCCCCCAGGGCGTCTTCGGGCCGGGCATGCCGATGGGAGCCTTCCCTTCGCCGCCCCCGTGGGGATGGTCGCGCGGGGTCATCGCCGAACCGCGCACCTCGGGCCGGCGCCCCAGGTGGCGCTTCCGGCCTGCCTTCCCCAGCTTCACGAGCGAGTGCTCGACGTTCCCCACCTGACCGACCGTAGCCATGCAGCGGATGTGCACCCGGCGCACCTCTCCGCTCGGCAGACGAACGAGCGCGTAATCGCCCTCCTTCGCCATCAGCTGGGCGGCGGCGCCGGCGCTGCGGACCAGTTGCCCGCCCTTCCCCGGGTAGAGCTCGATGTTGTGGATGGTCGTGCCAGTGGGGATGTTGGCCAAGGGCAGCGCGTTCCCCACCTTCACCTCGGCATCGGGGCCGCTCATCACCGTATCGCCAACCTGCAGCCCAAGCGGCCAAAGGATGTACCGCTTCTCGCCGTCGGCGTAGTGAAGGAGGGCGATGCGCGCCGTCCGGTTGGGGTCATATTCGATTGCCGCGACTTTCGCAGGAACGCCGAACTTATCCCGCTTCCAATCGATGATGCGGTACAGCCGCTTGTGCCCGCCGCCCCGGTGGCGCACGGTGATGCGACCTTGGTTGTTCCGGCCCGCATGCTTGCGGCCGAGGGAGACCACCAGCGAACGCTCGGGCCGCTCCTTGGTGATCTCTTCGAAGGTGTAGCCGCTGGCGTTCCGACGACCGGGTGAAGTGGGCTTGTACGTCTTGATCGGCATCGGCTACACCCCCTCGAAGAGCTCGATCTTGTCGCCCGGCTGGAGGGTGACGATGGCCTTCTTCCAATCGGGCTGGCGGGTAACGCGGCGTCCGAAGCGCCGGGCCTTGCCGCGGACGTTCATGGTGTTCACAGCTTTCACGCGGACGCCGAAGGCGATTTCGACCGCTTCCTTGATCTGCGCCTTGTTGGCCCTGGGGTCGACCTCGAAGACGTACTTGTTCTGCGCGGCCAGGGCCGTGCTCTTCTCGGTGATGATGGGGCGCCGAAGGACGGAGTACGGATGGATATCCGCCATCAGGCCACCTCCGCCGTACGGTTCCCCCGCCGCGGCTTCAGGTTCGCGCCGCCCCAGAGCGCTTCGGCCTTCCGGACGGCGTCTTCGGTCATCAGCACGCGGTGGGCGTTCACCAGATCGACGACGTTGAGATAGGCGGCGGGCATCGCCTTCACGAAGGGGATGTTCCGCGCCGCCTGGTGAAGCACCGGCTCGTGTTCACCGGTCACGAGGAGCGCGGTGCGCGAGATGCCCAGCCCTTCGAGGAGCTCCGCCACCAGCTTCGTCTTCGGTTCGGGGGGAACGAGGGCTTCGACGACGAGGATTTCCCCCGCCGCGGCATGCGCGCTGAGAGCGGAACGGATGGCGAGGCGTCGCATCTGCTTCGGAAGCCGCTGGGAGAAGTCGCGCGGCTTCGGCCCGTGAGCGATGCCCCCGCCGACATGATGCGGTGCCCGGATGGAGCCCTGACGGGAGCGCCCGAGGCCCTTCTGCCGACGAATCTTCCGGGTGGAGCCACGCACTTCGCCGCGCCGGAGGGTATGACCCCCGCCGGCCCGACGGTTCGCCATCTGGGCCACGTACGCCTGGTGGAGGACCCACCGGTTCGGCTCGATGCCGAACACCTCGTCAGCCGCCTCGATCTCGCGGACCACGTTCCCCTGGGCGTCGACCACTGGCAGCTTCATTTCGACACCTTCCTCGCGTGGCGGATGCGCACCAGGCCGCCCTTGGGACCGGGGACGGAGCCGGCCACGAAGATGACGCCCCGCTCGTCGTTGCGGGCGACGACTTCGAGGTTGCGGACGGTGCTGCGAACCGCGCCCATGTGTCCCGCCATGCGGGTGCCTTTCAGCACCCGGCCGGGGGTCGTGCCGGAGCCGATGGAGCCCGGCGCGCGGTGACGGTCGGACTGCCCGTGCGTCTTCGGGCCGCCGCTGAACCCGTGGCGCTTCACACCGCCCTGGAAGCCCCGCCCCTTGGAGATGCCGGTGACGTCCACCCGCTCGCCCACCTGGAAGATCTCCACGCCGATGCGGTCGCCCAGCTTGAAGGCCGAGGGGTCGCCGCGGAATTCGGCGAGGTGGCGGAGCTTGAGGCCGCCAGCAGCGCGCAGATGGCCGGCCTCCGGGCGGTTGAGGCGCTTCGCCTCGCCGAACCCGACTTGGATGGCCGTGTAACCGTCGGTGTCGGGCGTCTTAATCTGCGTGACGTAGCAGGGCCCCACCTCGATGGCGGTGACGCCACGCATGCGGCCTTCGCCATCGAAGATGGAGAGCATTCCGAGCTTCCGGCCAAGCAGTCCTTCGATACTCATGGCTACAGCTTGATTTCGATGTCGACGCCGCTCGGCAGCTGGAGGCGCATGAGCGTGTCGACGGTCTTCGATGTCGGGTCGATGATGTCGATGAGCCGCTTATGGGTGCGGATCTCGAAGTGTTCGCGCGAATCCTTGTAGACGTGCGGGCTGCGGATGACGCAGAACCGCTCGATGGTGGTGGGCAGAGGGACGGGGCCAGCGACCGCGGCGCCCGTGCGTTCGGCCGCCTCGACGATCTGCCGGGCCGATTGGTCGAGGAGCCGGTGATCGTAGGCTTTCAGCTTGATGCGAATCTGCTGGCGTGCCATCTCTCTCCCTCCCGCGGGTGAGGCGCTGCGCTATTTCAGGATCTTGGTGACGACGCCGGCGCCCACGGTGCGGCCCCCCTCGCGGATGGCGAACCGCTGCCCCTCCTCGCAGGCCACCGGCTG